>NZ_JARKMV010000002.1:0-634241 GCF_037626195.1 Brevundimonas sp. BR2-1
CTCGACTTCCTCGCCGACCTTGACGATGCCGCGCTCGACGCGGCCGGTCACGACCGTACCACGGCCCGAGATCGAGAAGACGTCTTCCACCGGCATCAGGAACGGCAGGTCCACCGGACGCTCCGGCTGCGGGATGTAGGCGTCCACCGTCTCCATCAGCTTCAGCACCGACTGCTCGCCGATTTCCGGGTTCACGCCGTCGGTGGCGGCCTTGGCCGAACCGGCGGTGATCGGAATGTCGTCGCCCGGGAACTGGTACGACGAAAGCAGCTCGCGCACCTCCATCTCGACCAGCTCCAGCAGCTCGGCGTCGTCCACCAGGTCGACCTTGTTCAGATAGACCACCAGCGCCGGCACGCCGACCTGACGGGCCAGCAGGATGTGCTCGCGCGTCTGCGGCATCGGGCCGTCAGCGGCCGAAACCACCAGGATGGCGCCGTCCATCTGCGCGGCGCCCGTGATCATGTTCTTCACATAGTCGGCGTGGCCCGGGCAGTCGACGTGGGCGTAGTGACGGTTGGCCGTCTCATATTCCACGTGCGCCGTGTTGATCGTGATGCCGCGCGCCTTCTCTTCCGGGGCCGCGTCGATGTCCGCATAGGCCATCGCCTTGGCGCCGCCGGCCTTGGCCAGCGTCATCGTGATCGCCGCCGTCAGCGTCGTCTTGCCATGGTCAACGTGACCGATCGTGCCGATGTTGCAGTGCGGCTTGGTGCGTTCGAACTTTTCCTTGGCCATGGCCAAAACTCCTGTGGCCCGGGAAGGGGCGATTGGGTCAGCTTAAGAATTCTGGAGCGGGTAGACGGAATCGAACCGACATATTCAGCTTGGAAGGCTGCTGTACTACCATTGTACTATACCCGCACGGAGACGGCCTCGGGCCCGAAAGCCGTTGGCCGCCGACCCGATATGGGGTCCGGACCTTCGTTTCGAAACCGCGTGGTGGGGGAAGCAGGACTCGAACCTGCGAAGCTTACGCAGGGGATTTACAGTCCCCCCCCTTTGCCGCTCGGGACATTCCCCCAGCGCGTTTTCGAACCGTCGGACCGATGCCTCGCAGACCTTTCGGTCGTCGAAACAACAAAAGCTCTCGGTGTCCCGCGTCGCCTGGTTTAGGAGGGGCGCCTGACCCGAAAGCCCTCAGGGCTCCAAATCGGAGGGCGTCTTATAGTGTCGAGAAATCCAGAACGCAACGACCGGAAATCGGGCAAAAAACCGGCCTTCGGCGACCGGTCCGCACCCCGTTCCGGCGGGCCCGGAGCGGGCGCCAAGGGTCCATCCGCCGGCGGTCCCGACCGCGGCGGCTGGAACCCCAATCCCAAGCCGAAGAGCTTCTCTGATTCCGCCCCGCGCCCCTCGCGCGCCAAGGCGGACGCCGACAATTTCGTCTGGGGCCGTCATCCGGTCCTCGCCGCCCTCGCCAACCCGGCCCGCAAGGGCATGGGCCGGCTGCTGGCGACCGCCGACCGCGCCGCCGAGCTGGAGCGGGACAGGCTGGCCCACGGCCACAGGATCGAGATCATCGAGGCTCAGGCGCTCGACCGCATGCTGCCGCCCGGCGCGGTGCATCAGGGCCTGGCCTTCAAGGTCCAGCCGCTGGAAGGCGTGGCGCTGGAGGACCTGGCGGGCGAAGGCGGCGTCATCGTCATGCTGGACCAACTGACCGACCCCCAGAACGTCGGCGCCATCTTCCGCTCGGCCCTGGCCTTCGGCGCGAAAGGCATCGTGGTTCAGGATCGCCACTCCCCCGCCCTCGCCGGAGCCCTGGCCAAGGCGGCGGCGGGCGCGACCGAACGCCTGCCCTGCGCCCGCGTGACCAATCTGAGCCGCGCGCTCGAGAAACTGGCCGATCTGGGCTGGCGCGCCGTGGGCCTCGACGGCTCGGCCGAGCTGACGCTGGACCAGGCGCTGGACAGCCGGCCCACGGTGCTGGTCATGGGCTCGGAAGGCGATGGCATCCGCCGTCTGGTGGCCGAACATTGCGACGTACTGGCCAGGATTCCCATGCCTGGCGGGTTCGAAAGCCTGAACGTGTCCAATGCGGCGGCGGTAGCCCTGTATGAGGCGTCCCGGAAGCAGACCGCCTGATCCCGCATTGATGCGCGACTGATCCTGCCCTAGAGCGCCTGCATGGAATTTCTCTCGTCTCCCGAACTCGCCAGCCAGGCCTCCGCCCTGGGCCAGGTGCTGATGATCGACCTCGTGCTGGCCGGCGACAACGCCGTGGCCGTCGGTCTGGCGGCCGCCGCCCTCGCGCCGGAACAGCGCAAGAAGGCCATCCTGATCGGCTTGGCCGCCGCTGTCGTCCTGCGGATCGGCTTCGCCCTGATCACCGTGCAGTTGCTGGCCATAATCGGCCTGCTGCTCGCCGGCGGCGTCCTGCTGCTCTGGGTGTGCTGGAAGATGTGGCGCGAACTGCAGGAGCAGCGCACCCACGACCAGGCCGAGGCGGAGGCCGAGCTGGAGACCGCCCTGTCGGCCCACCACGGCGGCGGCCCGCCGCCCGAGGCCCTGGGCCTGAAGCGCAAGACATTCGGCGCGGCGCTGCTGCAGATCATGATCGCCGACGTCACCATGTCGCTGGATAACGTCCTGGCCGTCGCGGGCGCGGCGCATGACCACCCGATGATCATGGTGTTCGGCCTGATCCTGTCGATCGCCCTGATGGGCGTGGCGGCGACCTTCATCGCCAAGATGCTGAATAAATTCCGCTGGATCGGCTACGTCGGTCTGGTGATCGTGCTCTACGTCGCCCTGCACATGATCTGGGACGGCTACAGGTCGGTCGTCGTGCGCACCGGCAACACTGAACAGTTCAACGCCGCCGCCCCCGCCTTCCTCGAAATTTCCCCTCACGAGGTCGAGGAGTTCCAGCGCGGGATGAGCGGGCCAAAGGCGCCGGCGGCCGGAACGCCGGCGGCCTCCTCGGCTCCGCCGGCTACGACGGTTTCACCCGCGCCCGCTCCCGCCACGCCGCCCAACGCCTGAGGGCCGGCTTCAACCACTCCGGCGCACCGGCCAGATCGGGCTGGGCGTCGGTGATGGCCGCCGCCCGGGCCTCGAGTTCGGCCAAGGGCGGCACGTCGTTGGTCAGACGCTCGGCGTCCGTGGTCGCAGGATCGACGTCCCAGACCCGATAGGCGACGCCGTCGGGGACAATGTTTGTCCCGTATTTTTGCGGCTTGCCGGCGTACATCAGCGACCGGTCCAGCGCCGCAGCGGCCAGCCAGCGCGCCTTCGGATGACCAAGCTCCGCCGCCCGCGCCGCCAGCCGGCTGGCCAGCGCGGCCTCTTCGGCCTCATCCCCGTGGTTCAGGATCCAGGCGGCGGCGTAGAGATCGTCGGCGGCCTCGGGCCAGCCGTCCTCCAGCAGCGCCATCACCGCCTCCCGGCGCCCCCGGTCGCGGCTCCGCAGGGCCGTATAGACGGGCGTTCCGGCCAGAACCGCCCGGTCCTCGGCCTGATCCTCGGCCAGCAGCCTGATGAAGGCGGCGGACCGGGCGTCCGTCACGGGGCCTCGGCGCCGCCGAAGCGTTCAGACCACTCGGCCACCTGGGCGTCCTCGATCTTGGTGAACAGCACCCCGGCCGCGGCCACAGCCTGACCGCGCGGCAGTGCGTCCAGCAGGGGCGCGTCGGCCGCGGGCCAGCTGAGGTCCGTCGCCCCCACCGCCGCGGCGATCTTCACCGCCGAGTCCGGCATCACCGGCGCCGCCAGCCGGGCGAACAGGGCGACCAGGTTCAGGCCCGTGCGCACCCCGACCGCCGACCGTTCGACGTCGGTCTTGAAGGCGGTCCAGGGCGCCGCCTCCTGCAGATACTCATTGCCCAGCACCCAGACGGCGCGCAGGGCCACGGCGGCCTTGCGGAACTCCATGGCCTCGAACTGGGCCGTGGCCTCGGCGATGCCGGCGCGCAGGTCGGCCTCCAGCTTCGCTTCCAGCGGACCGGGTTCGCCCGCGTCCGGCACGACGCCGTCGAACTTGCTCTCGGCGAATTTGACGATGCGGTTGACGAAATTGCCCAGCACGTCGGCCAGGTCCTTGTTCGTCGTCGACTGGAACTGCTCCCAGGTGAAGGCCGCGTCCGAATGCTCGGGGCCATAGGCGGTCAGGTGCCAGCGCCAGTAGTCGGCGGGCAGCAGTTCCAGCGCCTGGTCCATGAAGACGCCGCGCTTCTGGCTGGTCGAGAATTTGCCGCCGTACCAGTTCAGCCAGTTGAAGGCCTTCAGAGTGTCGACCGTCTTCCACGGCTCGCCCGAGCCGAGAATGGTCGCCGGGAAGCTGACGGTGTGGAAGGCGACATTGTCCTTGCCCATGAACTGGACGTAGCGGACGTCGTCCGCCCCCTCGTCCGTCCGCCACCAGTCGCGCCAGGTGCGGCCGGTGGCGTCGGCCCATTCTTCGGTCGCGCCGATGTATTCGATCGGGGCGTCGAACCAGACGTAGAAGACCTTGCCCTCCATGCCCGGCCGCGGTTCGCCGTCGGGCCCCACAACCGGCACGCCCCATTTCAGATCGCGGGTGATGCCCCGGTCGATCAGGCCCTCGTCGAGGTGTTTCAGGGCGATCGACTTCGCCAGCGTCTGCCAGTCGCTCTTCGAATTGATCCATGAACGGATGCGGTCGGCCAGCTTCGTCTGCAGCAGATAGAGGTGCCGCGTGTCCCGCACCTCGAGATTGCGCGAGCCGGAGACCGCCGAATACGGATCGATCAGGTCGGTCGGATCCAGCAACCGCCCGCAGTTGTCGCACTGGTCCCCGCGCGCGCCGACGTGGGCGCAGTGCGGACAGGTGCCCTCGACATAGCGGTCGGGCAGGAAGCGGGCGTCGTCGACGGAATAGATCATCCGGTCGACGCGTTCCTCGATCAGGCCGTTCTGCTCCAGCACATGGGCGAAATGCTGGGTCAGGCGATGGTTGGGCGCGTTCGAGGACCGGCCGAACCAGTCGTAGCTCAGGCCGAACGCCTGCCCGGCCGCCTTCTGGACCTCATGCTGTTCGTCGCAATAGGTCCGCACCTCCTGACCGGCGGCGGCGGCGGCCAGCTCGGCCGGCGTGCCGTGTTCGTCGGTGGCGCAGATGTAGAGGACCTCATGGCCCTGAGCCCGCTTGAAGCGCGCCCAGACATCCGCCGGCAGCATCGAGCCCGCCAGATTCCCCAGATGCTTGATGCCGTTGATGTACGGCAGCGCCGAGGTGATGAGGATGCGGGCCATGGGAATCCGAAGTCTTGGGGGAGGCGACGGATATAGAGGGCGCGGGCGCGGGCGTCACCTCGGCTGTGCAATCAGGGTCCGCTCCTGTAAATTCGGGGCATGGCCATCATCCCGACCATGAAATGCAGCGACATCCGGCGCTCGGTCGACTTCTACACCGGCGTGCTGGATTTCGAGGTCCGGCGGGAATGGTCCGAGCTGACCGATCCGGGGTTCGCATGGCTGACGCGGGACGGCCATGTGCTGAACCTGTCCAGCCATAGCGGCGACGGCGTCTTCGGCCAGGCCGTCGTGGTCGAGGTGAAAGGCATCGACGCCCTGTTCGAGACCTTCCTGTCCCGGGGCCTGAAGACGCCCGGCTCGCCGGACTCGCCGGTCCACGAGGGCCCGCTGGACCAGAGCTGGGGCACGCGGGAGTTCTACGTCAACGACCCGGACGGCAATACGCTGCGCTTCACCCAGCGTTGACGGGAAGCCTTCTGGCCACGCGGATGAACCGCCCTGTGAGCAGGGCCGACGACACCAGACTGGCGACGATCACGGCCCAGACCAGACCGTCGACGCCGATCCGGTGCGCCCACCACCAGCCCAGCGGCATCATGATCAGGCTGTAGGCCCCGAAATGCATGATGGTCGGCCACCAGACGTCGCCCGCCGCGCGGTTGGCCGAGGCCGAGACCACCTGAATGCCGTCGGCGACGAAAAACAGCGTCGTCAGCACCAGCGCCGGTATCACCACGGCCAGCAGGTCAGGATCGCGGTTGTAGGCGCTGGCGATCAGCGGCGCACCGGGCCAGACGAACAGCGCCACCGCCAGCGTCAGGGCGATCACCACCCCGATCCCGACCAGACCCGCACGCAGCACGCCCTGCCCGTCCCGCGCTCCATAGGCCCGGCCGACCAGCACGGCCGTGGCGGCCGACAGCCCCATCGGGACCATAAAGACGATGGCCGAGACGTTCAGAACAATGGCCCAGGCCGCGGTCTCGATCGCGCCCAGCTGGCCGGCGATGAAGGTCATGGCCGCGAAGGCGCCGACCTCGATGAAGTACGAACTGCCGGCGCCGTAGCCGACCTTGCGCTGCTCGCGCTCGTCGGTCGGGTTGCGCTCGGGACGCCGGAACACGCCCAGGGCCCGCGCCTCGGGCAGGCGGACGATATAGACCAGCAGGAAGACGGCCAGCGAGGTCCGGGCGAAGAAGGTCGCCCAGGCCGAGGCCACGGCGCCATCGAGCCCGATGCCCAGGATGTCGGGCACCAGCAACAGGTTCAGCGCCAGGTTCAGGCCGTTGGCGATCCACATGGCCCACATGCCCGCGCGCGGCCGGTGCAGGGCCTCCAGGAAGAATTGCGCCGCCACGCTGACCAGATAGCCGGGCATGGACAGGGCGAAGACCACCAGCACCGGCGAGGCCCCTTCGCCCAGCCCCGGCGCCAGACCCATATGCCTCAACGCCCACGGGCCGATCAGGATCAGGCCGATCATCGAGCCGAAGCCGATCTGCATCGAATAGACTACGCCGCGGCGCAGCACGCCGCCGACCTCGCCGCGCCGACCCTCGCCGATCAGGCGGGCGGTCATGACCTGCACCCCCATCATCAGACCGACGGCCGTGGTGACGATGATGGCCGTAGGGGCCAGGGCCAGCGAGCTGTAGGCCAGCTCGATGCCGGACCAGTTTCCGACCACGATCACGTCGGTCAGCCCCATGGTCATGATGCCGATGCGCGCCAGCACCACCGGCCACGCGAGGTGCAGCAGCTCGGTCAGGGTCGCGCGGGTCCGGGTGTTGAAGCCGATCATGGGACGCGCGACAGGCCACGGCGGCGGTTGAAGGTCAACCAAGGAAAGCCGATGGAGCCATAAGCCCGGCATCAGGTGCGGCCGCGTGCCCGCGCCTGACCCCGTTGACGGATCGACCGTGGCCGGAGAACCTGACCCTCCAACTTCAGGACCCGTCCATGCTGGAATTGCTGTTCGCCGCCGCCCTGGTCGCCGCCCCCGTCCAGGACGAGGAGCCGCCGTGTGACGCCTATGGCAGCGACGACAGCCTGAGCATCGGCGCCGCCGTCTCGCCGGCCCGGCCGGGCGGCGAAATCTCCCTTTACGCCAACGAGGGCCTGCACGGCATGATCGGCGTACCGCTGAAATGCTTCAGCGGCTGGACCTCCTCCGATCCCGCCGTGACCGTCGCAGCCGCGCGCGGCAAGATCGTCATCGGTCGCGACGCGACGCCCGGACGGGATGTCGAAATCGCCGGAACCCTGGGCGCCCGCACTGTTCGGACCCGCTTCCGCATCGCCCCGGCCGAGGGCCCCGTGCTGACCGGCTTCTGGTCGCAGGCCTCGGTCGACTGCGGCGGGCCGATCCCGCGGGATCCGCTGCGCGAGCTCCGGTTCAACAGCGACGGGCATTTCGCCATCACCTTCGTGCCGTTCGAGGTGCGTCAGGACTATTGGGGCTCGGTCGAGTTCGATCCGGCCGCGGGGCGGATCGGCTTCGTGGTCGACCGCGGCAACACCGTGCCCGCCGGTCTGATGCTGAAGGGACAGGCGCGGGTCGAGGGCGACAACCGGCTGTTCATGGACGGAGTCTATTTCGGCGGATTGGACGCCGCCCCCGCCGCCGGCTGCAGCTACGTGTTCCAGAAGCGCTAGGGCTTTTCCCGACGCGGCAAGCCCCCTACACCAGCGGCATGCCCAAGCTGACTTCCGCGATCGATCCGCAAAGCCCCGCCTTCAAGGCTCTGGACGCCCGTAACCGGGCGCTCCGCGACGAACTTCACACCAAGGTGGCCAAGGCGGCGCGCGGCGGCTCCGACGCGTCGCGCGACCGCCACGTCTCGCGCGGCAAGTTGCTGCCGCGGGACCGCGTAGACCGCCTGCTGGACCCCGGCTCGCCCTTCCTCGAGATCGGCCAGCTGGCCGCCAACGGCATGTACGGGGACGCGAAGGATCCGGACGGAGCCCCCGGCGCGGGCATGATCTGCGGCGTCGGCCGGATCTCGGGCCGCGAGGTCATGATCGTCGCCAACGATCCGACGGTGAAGGGCGGCGCCTACTTCCCCCTGACCGTAAAAAAGCACCTGCGGGCGCAGGAGATCGCCGAACAGAACAACCTGCCCTGCGTCTATCTGGTCGATTCCGGCGGGGCCAACCTGCCGCATCAGGCCGAGGTCTTCCCCGACCGCGACCATTTCGGCCGCATCTTCTTCAACCAGGCGCGAATGAGCGCGAAGGGCATCCCCCAGATCGCCTGCGTCATGGGATCGTGCACGGCCGGCGGCGCCTATGTCCCGGCCATGTCGGACGAGAGCGTCATCGTCCGCAATCAGGGCACTATCTTCCTGGCCGGTCCGCCGCTGGTGAAGGCCGCTACGGGCGAGGTCATCTCGGCCGAGGAACTGGGCGGGGCCGAGACCCACGGTCGCCGCTCCGGCGTCGTCGACTACGTCGCCGAGAACGACGAGCACGCGCTGCAGATCGTCCGCACCATCGTCGACAGCCTGAACACGGTGAAACGGGTCGATCTCGACGTCCGTGAACCCCGCGCCCCCGCCTTCGACCCCGAAGAGCTGTACGGCCTGATCCCTGACGACGTCCGCGCCCCCTATGACGTGCGCGAGGTCATCGCCCGCCTCGTCGACGGCTCGGAGTTCGACGAGTTCAAGGCGCTGTACGGCACGACCCTGGTCTGCGGCTTCGCTCGCATCTGGGGCTATCCGGTCGCCATTCTGGCCAACAACGGCGTGCTGTTCTCGGAAAGCGCGCTCAAGGGCGCCCACTTCATCGAACTGGCCTGCAAGCGGAAGATCCCGCTGGTCTTCCTGCAGAACATCTCGGGCTTCATGGTCGGCGGCAAATACGAGGCCGAGGGCATAGCGAAGAACGGGGCCAAGCTGGTCACCGCGGTCTCATCGGCCGAGGTCCCCAAATTCACGATCCTGATCGGCGGCAGTTTCGGGGCCGGCAACTACGGCATGTGCGGCCGCGCCTTCGGCCCGCGCTTCCTGTTCACCTGGCCCAACAGCCGGATCAGCGTCATGGGCGGCGAGCAGGCGGCCGCGGTGCTGGCCACCGTCCACCGTGACGCCGACAGCTGGACGCCGGAACAGGCCGAGGCCTTCAAGGCCCCGGTGCGTCAGAAATACGAGGACGAGGGCAATCCGTACCACGCCACGGCCCGGCTATGGGACGACGGGATCATCGACCCCGTCCAGACGCGCGACGTGCTGGGCCTTGCCATCTCCGCCTCGCTGAACGCCCCGATCCCGGAGACGACGTTCGGCGTGTTCAGGATGTAAGCGGCGGCCTGACCGTCCCGTCCAGCGCCCAGCGGTAGGACTCCGGGCCGAACGGCAGTTCGAACAGATGGGGCGCGCCACACTCCTCGGCCGCGTCGGCGTGCAGTTCGAAGGCGGACAACAGCGCGCGCCTCGTGCGGTCGGCGGCGAGACCGCTCAGGCCCTTGCGCTGCAGGATGCGGCCGATGACCACGTCGCGGTGCGCGGCCCCGCCCTGGTCCATGAGCTGCTGTCTGATTTCGGCGGCCAGCTTCGCCTTCCGGGGCGTCAGGCGGGCCGGTTTTCGGGATCGTCTCGCATGCGGCATCGGGTTCCTCGCAGGCTCCTGACCTGCGGCGATCAATTCCCCCCTTCCCTGCCCTGTCAAGAAACGAGGCCGGGATTGACGAGCGTCGCTGCCATTCCGCGAGCCATGCGCTACAATCGATCATCCCCGAAGGACCGATCATGACCGACAAGCCAACCGAAGCCGACCTCAACGCCCTCGACATCACCGACGCCGAGGCTGCGGAGATCAACGCCATCGCCCATCCGCTGCTCGCCGACCCGGCGCCGGACGCAAACGACGATCTGGTCCAGATCGATTCCACCGCCGACGGCGTGGTCTTCGTCACCATCAACCGGCCCGACAGGCGCAACGCCTTCGACGCCCCGACCATCGCCGCCCTGTACGAGGCGTTCGAGACCCTGCACGGGGCCGACAATGTGCGTCTGGTCTTCGTTCGCGGCGCGGGCGGCACCTTCAGCGCCGGCGCGGACCTGGGCTGGATGCGCGACGCGGCCGGCTGGTCCGAGAGCGACAACCGCGACGACGCCATGGGTCTGGCAAAGATGCTGAAGGCCCTGCACGACGTACCGGCCCTGACCTGCGCCATCGTGGAGGGCGCGGCCATGGGCGGCGGCGCCGGCATCGTCGCCGCCTGCGACATGGCCGTGGCCGTCGAGGCGACCCGGTTCGCCTTCTCCGAGGTCAAGCTGGGCCTGATCCCGGCGACCATCGCCCCCTATGTCGTCGAGGCTATCGGCGCCCGCCGGGCGCGGCAGCTGTTCCTGTCGGCCAACATCTTCGACGCCGACTATGCGGCGCACGCCGGGCTGATCGACATGGTCCTGCCCGAGGGCTCGGTCGACGAATTCATCTCCATGCTGACCGACAGCATCAGCGCCAATGCACCCGGCGCCATGGGCGACGCCAAACGGCTGGTGAATGACGTCGCGGGCCAGAAGATCGATCATGGCATGATGGAAGACACCGCCAGACGCATCGCCCGCGCCCGCGTGTCGGCCGAAGGTCAGGAGGGGGTGCGCGCCTTCCTCGAAAAACGTAAACCGGCCTGGGCTCAGTAGGAATCAGACGGGGTATCGATGTCGGGGGAACTGGAAACGGCCGCGGCGGCCTCGGTCGGCGGCTGGCTGAAGTGGAAGCGCCAGCACGCGGATATTCCGGTCGGCACGCCCTGCGCCAACTGCGAAACCCCGCTGGCCGGGCCGCACTGCCATCAATGCGGCCAGCTGGCCGAGGATTTCCACAAGTCCATCTGGAAGCTGACCGTCGAGGCGGTGGAAAGCCTGCTGCACCTGGACGGCCGGCTGTTCAGCACCCTGCCTAACCTGATCCGCAATCCCGGCAAGCTGACCCGCGACTATATGGAGGGCAAGCGCGCCTCCCAGGTCGCGCCGTTCCGCATGTTCCTGGTCATCCTGCTGATCGCCTTCTTCGTCGGCCACGCCGCCATGAAGGCCGGGGGCGACAAGCATGAGGCGGCCGACGGAGATCACGCGCCGGCGGCCTCGGAACGGACGTTCAAATACAACGGCCGCGTCGTCACGCCGGGCAGCGCCGCCATGGCCGAATTCGAACGCGACGTCATGGCCGACCCCGACCTGAGCGAGGCCGAAAAACAGACCCAGATCGCGGCCGCGCGCGGCGACTGGGTCGGCTTCAGCCGCAGCCTGGCCGCCAACGTCACCGAGGAGGCCCGGACAAACGCCGCCGAGGCTCCGAAGATGAAGGACGGGCCCGACGCCGAAAACCTCCGCGGCTTCAAGGAATGGATCGAGACCCGGCAGGCCGCGATCCAGGACGACCCCGAACGGTTCGCCCTGATCCTGGAGATCTGGGCCCACCGCGTCGCCATCCTGGCCCTGCCGGTGTCGGCCCTGATGCTGACCCTGCTGTTCGCCTTCAACCGCCGCTTCTACGTATTCGACCACGTCATCTTCTCGATGCACTCGCTGTCGTTCCAGCTGCTGCTCCTGATCGTGATCATGGCGCTCGGCGTCCTGACGCCGCTGGCCTGGTGGCTGTTGTGGCTGGCTCCCGTGCACCTGTTCCTGCACATGAAGGGCGCCTATCAGCGCAGCGTCATCGGCACCCTGGCGCGGATGTTCGTCCTGTTCACCCTGACGACGGTGACCTTCACCCTGCTCGCGCTGCTGTGGCTCTATCTGGGCTTCAACGAGATGGCGGGACACTGATGGCGGCGGCGACGGTCTGCGGCTAGAGAGACGACATGTTCAAATCCGTCCTGGTCGCCAATCGCGGCGAGATCGCCTGCCGCGTCTTCCGCACCGCCCGCCGCATGGGCATCCGCGCCATCGCCGTCTATTCCGAGGCCGACGCCGGGGCCCTGCATGTGCGCGAGGCCGACGAGGCGGTGCTGATCGGCCCGGCTCCGGCGCGCGAGAGCTATCTGGACGCGGCGAAGGTGCTGGCGGCGGCGAAGGCGACCGGCGCCGAGGCGATCCATCCCGGCTACGGCTTCCTGTCCGAGAACGCGGACTTCGCCGAGGCCGTGACCGCCGCCGGCCTGGTCTGGATCGGCCCGCCGCCCGCCGCCATCCGCGCCATGGGTCTGAAGGACGCAGCCAAGAAATTGATGATCGAGGCCGGGGTGCCCGTGACCCCCGGCTATCAGGGCGAGGACCAGTCGCTCGAGACCCTGACCGCCGAGGCGGCCCGCATCGGCTATCCGGTTCTGATCAAGGCCGTGGCCGGCGGCGGCGGCAAGGGCATGAAACGCGTCGACCGGGCCGAGGACTTCGCCGACGGCCTCGCCTCGGCCCAGCGCGAGGGGCAGTCGTCCTTCGGCGATCCGCGCGTCCTGATCGAGAGCTACATCACCCGCCCCCGCCACATCGAGGTTCAGGTCTTTGGCGACAGCCACGGCAACGCCGTCCACCTGTACGAACGCGACTGCTCCCTGCAGCGCCGCCACCAGAAGGTGATCGAGGAGGCCCCGGCCCCGGGCATGGACGCCGCCACCCGCAAGGCCGTCACCGACGCGGCCGTCCGCGCCGCCCGCGCCGTGAACTACGAAGGGGCCGGCACCATCGAATTCATCGCCGACGCCTCGGACGGGCTCAAGGCGGACCGTATCTGGTTCATGGAGATGAACACCCGGCTGCAGGTCGAGCATCCGGTCACCGAGGCCGTCACGGGCGTCGATCTGGTCGAATGGCAGTTCCGCGTCGCCGCCGGCGAGCCGATTCCGCTGAAGCAGGAAGACATTCCGCTGAACGGCTGGGCCATGGAGGCGCGGCTGTATGCCGAGGATCCCGCCAACGGCTTCCTGCCGAGCATCGGCAAGCTCGAGCATTTCGACCTGCCTGGCCCGGATCGCAATCATCGGTCGGTCGACGTTCGCGTCGACACCGGCGTCGAGCAGGGCGGCGAGGTCAGCCAGTTCTACGACCCGATGATCGCCAAGCTGATCGTCCACGCCGACAACCGCGAGGAGGCCGCGCGGCGCCTGGCCGACGTCTGCGGGCAGGTCGAGGTCTGGCCTGTTAAAGCCAACGCCGGCTTCCTGAAACGCTGCCTCGAACATTCCCGCTTCGTCGCCGGCGACGTCGATACCGGATTTATCGCAGCAGAGGAGGATGAACTTATCCCCGCGGGCGTCCCGGGCGTCGTCGTCGCGGCCGCGTTCATCGCCCAGACCGACATCGACGACTATTACCGGACGAAGATGCATGGCGACGGCCAGGAAATCTGGCGCTCCTCCTCGGACGCCCTTTACGGTCTGCGCCTGAACGGGCCGCGCTGGCTGGAACGCCGTCTGCAGATCAATGGCTTGCCGGTCATGCTCAGCGCCCGGCCCCAGGAACATAACCAGTGGTGGACGCTCGACACGGACGACGGCCGTTGGATCGGGGGCGGAACGAGCGGAGTCTTTGTCACCGTCGGCCGCGAGGACGAGGACGCGCTGACCGAACTGCACCTGGTCATGGATCAGCCGGTCTTGTTCCATGAGGGACAGGCGTATGTTTTCGGCCCGGTGACCTACGGCGCCGGATCCGGGTCAGGCGTCGCCTCCGACGGCTCCCTCCGCGCGCCCATGCCGGGCAAGATCGTGGCCACGCCGGCCAAGGCCGGCGACGCCGTGACCAAAGGTCAGCCCGTCGTCGTGCTCGAAGCCATGAAGATGGAGCACGCCCTCGTCGCCCCCTTCGACGGCGTGGTCGGCGAGGTCGGGGTCGGGGTCGGCGATCAGGTCGCGGACGGAACCGTGCTGGCGGTGGTGACGGCGGCTGATAAATAGTTTCCGCGCCCGTCGCCGGGCGGCGGACTTGCGCCGGCCGGAGTCATCGCCGAGGCCGGCCGGCCGGCGGCGGTCGCCTGATGCTGCTGCTCAACCCGCGAAGCCCCGCCCTTGGCGCCGCGCCGACGATCACGAAGGGAAGGCCGCCGAGACCCAGCACCGTTTCGCCGACCTCGACGCCGGGCGGATAGAGAACGGAAGGCCCCACGATCCACGGGCAATGCGCCACGTCCGTCACCATGGAGCCTTGGGCCGCTTCTATCCGGACGGCGTGAAGTTCGGCCGGCAGGAAACGGCACATCGACCAACCCAGGTCGGGACGGGGCAACCTCACGCTGAGCAGGTTTGCGCCGACGCCGGGACTGCCCGTCGACGTCTCCCGGATGATTGCGGCGAGGCGCATCTCGACATCTTCGATGGTGCAGCACAGCCCGCGCGCAGTGCGCAATGACGCGAAATGCGCCTGGGCCGCCTCAGCCGACACCCTGGCGCCAATGCTGTGGACCCGGAACTCCTGTCCCTTGGGAAACCGGCGAGGCGAACGCCGTATCGTCGTGACGCCGGCCCGTCGCTCGATCTCGATCACGACAGGCCGCATCCCGTTACGATTTTCCTGCCATCCGGCGATGGTCAGATACAGACCGTGCGCCTCAATCGCCGCGGAGCCCAGCCCCCCGATCGCCTGTTTGAGGTGGGCGACAGCCTGGCCGATATCGCGAGTGACCGGCGCAAAACCCAGGCTCTTTGCAGGTCGGACGCCGTCCGCGCCGCGCGGGGGGAGTCCGCCCCACAGCGTCCCGGCGATCCACTCGTCCATCGGCATATCCCCGACATAGGCCACGCCGGAATAGCCGATCGACACCAGTGCATCCTTTGCACGGTAGATGACGGTCTTGTTGGAGACGGCGTCATGATCGCGGCCTCCCGCCGTAACGAGCCGGTCGCTGACCTGCACCACATGGAATGGAGACGCAGCTGTGAGAACGAGCGTCACGGTATTCGACCTTCAGGAACGCCCCATCGCGGCGCTATTGTTGCGCCAGCCCCGCCCCGCCCACCGGCGCCGTGACCTTCACTTCGTCGAACGTCGCGATCAGCGGCATCCCCCGCCGGATCGCTTCCTTGACCTCGGGAATCTGCAGCGAGGCCCGGTGCGACGCCTCGTCGGTCCAGACCTCGGTCACCCAGATGGCGGTCTCGTCGGCCGGGTCATGGGCGACGATATAGCTGAGGCAGCCCGGCATGGTCCCGAGGCTCTCCAGCAGGATCGCCGTCAGGGCGTCACGCTGGCCGGGAAGGGCCGTCATCTTGCCGATCAGTCCGTACATCGAAGTCTCTTTCAGCCTGGCGCGGACCGGCGGCGCGAGGCCCAGACTGGCCAGTCCCGCCAATCCCGCCGTCACGACTCGCCGGTTCACTCGCATGGCCATAAATCTAGCCGCATCGGGCCCGCAGGTCTCCCGCCTCGCGCGGATAGTGCTAAATCCCCGCCATGCCTCTCCACATGATCAAACTGTGCGTCGGCGTCGCCAAGGTGGAGACGCTGGAACGCCGCGCCGCCAAGGGTCAATGGCTGACGGTCAACACCCGGATGACGCCCAAACGCGCCGCGGAGCTCGAGGACGGCGGTTCGCTGTTCTGGGTCATGAAGGGCTCGGTCACCTGCCGCATGCCGATCCTCGACATCACGACCAAAGGCGAGGGCAGGACGTCACACTGCCTGATCAAGCTGTCGCCGGACGTGATCCGCACCGCGCCCCAGGCCCGCCGCCCCTTCCAGGGATGGCGCTATCTGGAGCCGAAGGACGCGCCGATGGACCTGTCGACCCTCGACGCCGGCGATGTGCCCGAGGATCTGGCGAAGCGGCTGAGAGAGATGGGGGCGTGGTAGACGAGGTCGGGCGCTGGCGTCAAACTGGCGGTCCCCTGGAAGGAGGCCGACATGGCGGACAACAACAACCACCGCGCCGGAGAACTGCCCCTCTCTCCCCATCCGGCCATGAAGCAACTCGAACACCTGATCGGTGTCTGGAAGAACGAAGGCGGTGCCCCGGGCACGTCGACATACCGTTGGGCGCTGGGCGGGCACTATGTCATCCAGGAATTCGAAACCGAAACCCCGAGAGGTCGGCGCCTGAGCGGTATCGAATACATCACCTGGGATAAGGATACCCGGTCCCTGCGTTCGCATCTCATGGCCGATGACGGCAGCAACTTCACCTATACTCACCAGACGGACGACGACGGCACGATCTGGACCTGGTTCGGGGACAAGGGTTCGAGCAACTACTTCAAGGGCAAGCTCAGCGACGACGGCCGGACGATCACTGGACGATGGCAGTGGCCGGGGGGCGGCTTTGATGCAAGGGCGACGCGACTTTCGGACTAATCGCTAATCACCTTCACCGACTCCCACTAGCCTGCCGTCATGCCCGCTCCCCGCTCCGACCGGCTTGAAGACGCCCTGCACCGCATCTTCGAAGGCGGCAAGACAACTCGCGCCAGCTGGTTCGCCCTGACGGGCGGCGAGACCCTGTTCGCGGAGGGCGACGGAGCCGACACCCTCTACCTGCTGCGCAGCGGCCGCCTGGGCGTATTCCGCCGCGATCCGGACGAGGACCGCCCGCCCCAGTTCGTCGGCGTCATCCGGCCTGGCGAACCGGCCGGCGAAATGGCCATGCTGGCCGGCACGGCCCATACGGCCGACGTTGTCGCCCTGCGCGACTGCGAGATCCTGGCCCTGCCCCGCGACGCCTTCTTCGAGGCCGCCCGCACCGAGCCCGATCTGATGGTCGAGCTGTCGCGGCTGATGATCCAGCGCGCCCGCGACCGCCGGTCCGGCGGCGGCGAGCCCAGCGTCTTCGGCTTCGTCTCCGCCCGCCCGCGTCCCATCCGCGCGTTCGTCGAGCGGATCGCGGCGGCGATCGAGGCGGACGGCTTCAGCTGTCAGGTCATCGACCATTCGGCCCTGGCCTCGGCCGCCGAATGGTTCAGCCGGGTCGAGGACGCCCACGACTTCGTCCTCTATGTCGCGGAACAGGACGAGCCCGCCTGGGCCGCCCTGTGCGCGCGCCAGGTCGACCGGGTGTTCGTCGTCGGCAACGGCCTGAACGCGCCGCCGAACCGGCCCCTGCCCCACGCCGGGGTGCTGGACGCCCAGAGACGAACCGACCTGATCCTGCTGCGCGATCCGCGCATGCTGCGGCCCGCAAACACAGCCGTCTGGCTGGATTCGATCCAGCCCGGCCGCTGGTTCCAATGTGTCGAGGGCGACCAGTCGGACGCGGACCGGATGGCGCGGGTGGTCACCGGCTCGGCCGTCGGCGTCGTCATGTCGGGCGGCGGCGCGCGGGCCTATGCCCACATCGGCGCCCTGCGGGCCCTGAAGGAAGCGCGCGTGCCCATCGACTTCGTCGGCGGATCGTCGATGGGGGCGGTGATCGCCGCGGGCCCCGCGCTCGGCTGGACACAGGAGGAACTGGAGGAGCGCATCCACAGGTCGTTCGTCGAAAGCGACCCCCTGTCGGACCTGGCCTTCCCCATGCTGGCCATGACGCGGGCGAAGAAAGTCGAACGCCTGCTGCTCCAGGCCTATGGCGAGATGGATCTGGCGGACCTGCAGCGTCCGTTCTTCGCCGTATCCACCAACCTGACCAGCGGCCGGATCGAGGTGCACCGGCGCGGACTGATGAGACAGGCCATCCGCGCCTCGATCTCCATCCCCGGCCTCCTGCCGCCGGTGGTCATGAACGGTCAGGTGCTGGTCGACGGCGCCGTGCTGAAGAACCTGCCAACCGAGGTGATGCGCCAGATGCACGGCGGGCCGATTATCGCCGTCGACATGTCGGAGGCGCGCGGCGTGGACCCGGCCCTGATCGAGCATCCGCCGTCGATCTGGCGGCTGATCGCCACCGGGGCGTGGCGGCGCGGCCCGCCCATCGTCTCGATCCTGATGCGGTCGGCGACCCTGACGACGGACGCCGATATCGAAAGCTCGCGCGCGGCCACCGACATCCTGATCCAGCCCACGCCGGACGGGCTGGATATCCGCGACTGGAAGGGTTTCGACGTGGGAGTCGCGGCCGGCTATCAGGCCACCCACGAAGTACTGGCGCTGCTGGACCGGCCGGTCACCGCCCTGCGTCGGCGCCGCTCGGTCAACGACGACGCGCCACCAGAAACAGCCGTGGAAACGGCAGCAACGTCGCTCCGTCCGGACGTGCTGGAAAAGCTTCGGCGAGGCGCGCGCCGAGGGCGGAAAGAAATGCCGCGCTTGTAGCGGGGTCGCCCTGAAGCGCAGACAGGTAAGGCCGCAGGGCCGTGCCCTTCATCCACTCCATCACCGGGTCCGGCCCGCCCAGGACATGCAGGTAGCGGGTCGACCAGATGTCGATCCCGGCGCAGTCGCGGGCCAGGAGGTCGTAATAGGCCTCGGCGGACAACAGCGGCGCGATGGTCCGGACGCCGGACAGACGGTCCCCCCAGGGCCCCCTGCCCGCGACCTCGCGCATCAGGGTGTGCTGAAGACTCTCATGGGCCATCGGCATCTGCACGGCGACGACGCCGCCGTGCGCCAGCGCCTCGATCAGCCGGGGAAACAGGACGGCGTGGTCCGGGACCCATTGCAGCGAGGCGTTGGCGAAGATCAGGTCCGCCGGGACCTCGGGACTCCAGTCGGCCAGGTCGCCCAGCCGCCAGTCGACATCCGGCCTCGCCGCCCTCGCCCGCTCCAGCATGGCCGGGCTGGAATCCACACCGTGGACGGCGGCCCCGGGATGACGGCGGTGCAGCTGGATCGCGTGCTGGCCGGCGCCGCAGCCCAGGTCCCAGATTTCGCGCGGCGTCATGTCAGCGGGCAGGCGCGCCAGAAGGTCCTGGGCGGCGCGATCGCGCTCGGCCTCGAACCGCTGATACTGTGAAGGATCCCAGCCTGTTCCGGGCTGCGGACGGGACGTATCGGTCATGCCGGAAACGCCCTCCGCCACGGTGAGGATGGTACCGCCTCTCAGGCTTGAACTGAGGACCTCCGGTTCCACAAACCGGCGCTCTAACCAACTGAGCTAAGGCGGCGCAATCAGCGCGAGGGCGGTATCTACCGGGACAGCCTCGCCCGATCAAGCGACCGGGCGGGATTATTCGCAGCCGAACGCTTCAGCTCCAGCCGCGGCTGGCGATGTACTGTTCCAGCGCGGCGATCCGTGTCGAGTCCGACGGGTGAGTCGAGGCGAATTCCGGATTGGATCCCTGACGCTGCTGCGCCATCAGCCGCCACAGCGCCACGGCCTCGGAGGGGCGATAGCCCGCACGCTGCAGATAGTCGACGCCGAGCCGATCCGCCTCAAGCTCGTGGCTGCGCGAGAACGGCAACAGGAAGCCCAGTTGCGCGCCCAGGCCGCCGATCGCGCCCGCTGCGCGGCCATAGTCGCCCGCGACGCCCTGAACCCCGCTGAGGCCGATGTTCGTCAAGGCGGTGGTCGAATAGCGTTCCGCCGCATGGCGCGCGACCACATGGCCGACCTCATGGCCGAGGACCGTCGCCAGCTGGTCGTCGTTGCGGACGAGGGCCAGCAGACCCGTGGTCACGCCGATCTTGCCGGAGGGCAGGACGAAGGCGTTGGGACTGTCGCTCACAAACAGGGCGTACTCCCAGCGGCGGTCGGTCAGGCCCGCGGCCTGGACGATCTTGTCGCCGACCCGGCGGATGCGGGCGTTGCCGGCGGCGTCGGAGGAAACCCGCTGGGTGCGAAGAGCCTCCGCCCACGCCGCATCGGACTGTTGCGCGAGGGAACTGTCGTCGACAATCAGCAGCTGGTTGCGGCCAAGGGTTTCATTGTAGGCGCACCCGCCGAGGGCGGCGGCGGAACAGGCCAGTAGGGCGGCGGCGGCAAGTGATCTCATGAGGACGTCTCCTGAACAGCGCCCTCATAATGTCCGGGGCCCCGAAAAGCTCCGCACAAAGAAAAACACCCCGGAGCGCTCCCCGGGGTGTTCCTGGGCCTGATGCCGGAGACGAACCTCGCCACCCTGCTACGCCTTCAAAGCCCGACAGGCTGAAGCGTGATCTAGCACTCGATCCGGCAGTACAGCAGCCGATGGGTATCCCGATCATAATAGCAGACGAGGGTTTCCGCCGGTTCTCCGGTCTCGGGACAGATGTAGGGCATCTGTTGCGCGGCGGCGGTTCCAACGCCGACAGGCGCTCCCAGGCAAGCGCCGACGATACCAACCACAGCCATCGCCCGGGTGACCAACTTACGCATGTCTCTCTCCTCAATGTCGCATTCAGACGCGCCGGAATGGACACGTCAAACGCGAATCTATCAGATTGTTTCTCGTTAGAAACACACGCTTAGGTGATAGCGAGGGTCAAAAAAACGCCCCGGAGGAGACCCCCGGGGCGTTCTGGTCGGAACCGGAAGGTTCCTATTCCTCGGCGGCGCGGAACCGCGTCGTGAACACGACCCGCGCATTGGTGGCGGCGCCGTCGACGGTGCGGGGCGAAAGCCTCGCCCGACGGGCCCCCGCTTGCGCGGCTTGTGCGAACCCGGCGCCCGCAGGCGTCTCCGAAACCACGTTGCAGTCCGTCAGGCTGCCATTGGCGTTCACCAGGCAGTTCATGACGACCGTACCGTTCTCGATACCGCGCGACATGGCGCGTTCCGGGAACTCACCAGCCGGCTGGCGTGACCAGCTGGGGTTGGTGATGGTCGACGGCCGCGGCGGAGCCGGCGGAGCCGGCGGCGGCGGAGGTCCGGGGACGATGACGGGCGGACCCGTATATTCGACCCGGTCTTCCTTCTTCGTCGGTTCGATCGGCAGCGTCACCGGAGGCGGCGGAGCGTTCGGAACGACGACCGGGGGACGCACCTGCAGCTTGGGCGGCGGGGGCGTGTCCGGCGGAGGCGGCGGCGGAGGCGGCGGCGGCGGCGGGATCGGCTCGATGATCTCGACGTCGACGGCGTCATCCGAATAGTTCACTTCGCGCAGTTTGAACTGGGCGTTGATGAAGTAGAAGGCCAGGGCCGCGAACAGGATCGAGACGATCAGCAGGCTGATCAGCAGGACCCCGGGGGGCACGCCGAACAAGCCTTTGGGCTTCGGCGCGTCGTACCTGGAGCGGTGGTATTCAACGTCTGTCATGTGCCCGGCGCCTTCGTGTCTTCACCCACCAGGGCGACGCTGTAGAAGCCGTTGTCCTGCAGCGAGTTCATGACCTGCATGAAATCACCGTAACGGGTGGTCCGGTCCGCACGGATGAAGATCCGTTCGTCCGCGGGGTTACGACGGCCGATCTGGCCCGTCAGTTCCGTACCGATCTGGTCCAGCTCGACGGGGAAATCGCCCAGGTAAGCCCGACCGTTCGGCGTGATCGAAATATAGATCGGCACGGGCGGGTTCGTCTGCGGAGGAGCGACAGCTCGCGGCAACTTCACTTCCACGGACGGGGTCGCCAGAGGCGCCGCGACCATGAAGATGATGAGCAGAACAAGCATGATGTCCACGAACGGCGTGACGTTGATCTCGCTGTTCTGCTCGACGTTGTACTTGCCGCCACCGCCGCCTGAAAGTTTGGCGGCCATCGGGCTTACGCTCCCTTGTCGAGGTTACGCGAGATGGCGTTGGTCAGCTCGGCCGAGAAGCCGTCCGAACGGGTGCCGTACGCCGAGATGCGGGTGTTGAAGTAGTTGTAGAAGATAACGGCCGGGATAGCGGCGAACAGACCGATACCGGTGGCGAGCAGCGCCTCGGCGATACCGGGGGCGACGACGGCCAGGTTGGTCGTGTTGGTGTTCGCGATGCCGATGAAGGAGTTCATGATCCCGTAAACGGTGCCGAACAGACCGATGAACGGACCGGTCGAACCCACCGAGGCGAGGAACTGCTGGCCGCCCGAGAGGCGCTTGGCCAGGCCGGCCTGAACGGCGCCGACGGCCTGCTGGGCGCGCATCAGGGCCGAGTCGGCGTGATCGCCGGTGACCGAGAGGCCCGCCTGGCGGGACAGTTCGATTTCGTCGGTGGCCGCGGCGGCCATGTCGGCCAGCGGGTTGCCGTCGAACTCGTCCGACGTGGCCACGCGGCGCATGTCGGCGATGGTGCGCGCCTGGCGGAAGTTCTCGAGGAACACGTCCGTCTTGCGGTTCAGCGAGCCGAACTCGAAGATCTTGATGAGCAGCAGCACCCAGGTGAAGACCGAGGCGAGCAGCAGGCCGGTCATGACGACCTTAACGACCACGTCCGCGTCCATGAACATGCGGGCCGGGGTCAGCTTGCCGTGCGATTCACCGCCGACGACGGCGGGTTCGGCGACATCGGCGGCCGGGGCGGCGTCAGCGGCGGGGGTAGCGGCCGGAGCGGCGGCGTCAGCGGCCGGAGCAGCTGCAGCGGCGGCCGGGGCGGCGGCGGGGGCATCCTGCGCGAGAACCGGCGTACCAGCCATAAGGACGGCGGCGCCGGCCATGGCCAGGAGGATGTTGGTTTTCTTGATATCGAACATAGTTCGCCAGTTCCTGCTGTTTTGGTCTGACTTGTGGAACCCAAAAGAAACGGCCGCAGACGACGACCGCCCTCGATGAAATTCTTGCCCGTAGAGCAGGGTTAAGGAACCCCGGTCTTTGGAACGCCTGCTGACGCTTCCGGTTGCCAAATGGCTTCCGGTGCGGCGCCGATGAACAGGGAAACCGTTTTCCCTCTTCGCCGACTGCCCGCCAAGGAAAGCGGTCAAGCTCCTTTGGCGAACGCATACCAGAGCGTCAAGTGCGGGAACGTGCTTTTCCCCTCGCGGGGGAGCCAAGGCCCCGATCACTGAAGATTGGGGCCGAAAGCGACATTTTCATGATGGTGGACCGGCCCGGTTCGGGCGTTCGCCGCACGCCGGGATCGGAAGCGATGGTG
Organism: Brevundimonas sp. BR2-1; assembly: GCF_037626195.1. Lineage (NCBI taxonomy): Bacteria > Pseudomonadati > Pseudomonadota > Alphaproteobacteria > Caulobacterales > Caulobacteraceae > Brevundimonas > Brevundimonas sp. BR2-1. Next base: position 22,958 of record NZ_JARKMV010000002.1, read on the forward strand.
CCTGGGGGCGGATTCGAACCACCGACACGTGGATTTTCAATCCACTGCTCTACCAACTGAGCTACCCAGGCGCACGCTTCGCGGCGCGAGGCGGCGTCTATAGGCGAGCGCTCCGGGGGTGTCCAGCCGTCAGATCAGTCTTCTTCGCCATCGTCCGTCGGGACGTCTCCGCCGCTGTCAGGCAGGACGTATCCGCCCGTGAACCAACGCTGCAGATCGACGTCGGCGCAGCGCCTGGAGCAGAACGGTTTGTATTTTTCGTCGGCCGGATGGCGGCGGCAGATGGGACAGGTCGCCATGGTCACTCCGCCTCGATCACATGCTCGCCGGTCGGCAGGCTGTCGTCGGCCCTGAGATGGGCGCGCGGACCCAGTTGCGCCACCAGCGGCGCGGCCAGCCTGGCCACCTCGGCGGGGCACCGCGCGGTGATCCGCGCGCGGGTGGTGTCAGATAATAGTTCGAATTTGATCCGCCGCGTCACTTCCTGCGCGGCCTGACCCGCCCCGAAGGCGCGAATGGAAGGGTAACGGTACAGGACCTCTTCCAGAGGCGTGCGCTCCCACGGCAGGGCCAGTTGCAGCACGCCGAAACGGTTGACCGGGCCATAGGCGATCCGGGGATCGTCGCCGAACGCCGCCTTCGCAACCTTCAGGATGGCCGCGCCGTCGTGCCCCGCGCCGATCAGGTCGATCGCCACCAGTCCTGCCCAGCGCCTCAGCCGGATCGCCCGGGCCGCCTCCAGCAGCCCCCGGCGATTCGCGGCGTCCCGTTCGCGCGCCCGGCCCATGTCATGGCTGTTCAGATCGATGTCGACCGTGACCATGGCCCGGGTCCGCTCGACCGCGACCGTGCCGCCGGGAATGGCGGGATGGGTTTGAGATTCCTCTACGGCCTGCCAGCCCGCCTCGATGGCCGCCTTGCCGGTGACCGGCGTCACCCCGGGCGCCAGCCGGGCCAGCGCCTCCGTCAGCGTCGGCGCGGGTGTGAGCAGGCGCGGCTCGCCCTCGGCCGGCCCGATCCAGCGCACGGCGGGGGCCTTTCCGGCGCGGTGCTCGGCGACCAGTTCGACCTCGATCTTGGATCCCACGGGGGCGGCCACGCCGCCGCCGCGCAGGGACATGAAGGCCTCGCCGCCGGCGCCGAGGTCGACAAAGGCGCCCTTCAGGCCGGGGGCCGCCCGCCGGACGCGCGCCACGGAGCGGGCGCCCAGCCGCGTCTGTGGGTCGTCGCGTTCGCTCTCGATCAGCAGATGTTCGAAATGGCCGTCACGCCGGATGACGGCCCTCAGCTCGCCCGGCGTATCATCGAGGAAGACCTCGACGCTCACGCCCGCCAGCCCGCGCCGTTCAGCAGATTGACCGTCTCGAACAGCGGCAGGCCCATGACGGCGGGATAGCTGCCGACCAGACGGGTGACGAACGCCCCTGCCCGGCCCTGGATGCCGTAGCCGCCCGCCTTGCCACGCCATTCGTCCGAGGCGACATAGGCGGCGATCTCGGCGTCGGACAGAACCTTGAAGGAGACGCGCGTGTCGACCACCCGCTGCCTCGTCCGCCCGGCGGCCGTCACGGCCACACCGGTGAACACGCGATGGTTGCGACCGGACAGCAGTTTCAGAAACCGGGTCGCCTCGGCTTCGTCGGCGGCCTTTTCCAGCAGGCGCCGGCCAAGCGCCACGACGGTGTCGGCGGCCAGAACCACCGCGTCCGGCGACCGGGCGGCCGCGACCTGCGATTTCGACACGGCCAGCCGCGCGGCGAGCCGTGCCGGCGTCTCGTCCTTGAGGGGGGTCTCGTCGATGTCGGCGGGATCGACGCGGTCGGGCGTGATCCCGACCAGCGCCAGCAGTTCGATGCGGCGCGGGCTGGCCGAGGCCAGCACAAGTTCAGGACGCGACAAGCGCGCGCCCTTACTTGAAGCGGTAGGTGATGCGGCCCTTGGTCAGGTCATAGGGCGTCATCTCGACCAGAACCTTGTCGCCGGCCAGCACGCGGATGCGGTTCTTGCGCATCTTGCCGGCGGTGTGGGCGATGATCTCGTGGTCGTTCCCCTCGAGCAGCACGCGGAACGTCGCGTTCGGCAGCAGTTCGCTGACGACGCCGGGAAACTCGAGCAGTTCTTCCTTAGCCATGCGGCCTCTCGCGCCCTGTGAATACGAGTCAGGACGCGCGCCGGGCGAAAGCGCGCGTCGAAAAGAGCGGGCCTAATGCCCGAAAACGCCGGGATAGTCGAGATCAACCGCGCCGGTACAGCGCCGTCACCAGGGTAAACAGCCGCCGCGCGGTCTCGTGGTCGACGGCGATCTTGCCGTCCAGCCGGGTCTTCAGCAGATCGGCGCCTTCGTTGTGCAGGCCGCGGCGGCCCATGTCGACGGCCTCGATCTGGGAGGGCGAGGTGCCGCGCAGGGCTTCGTAATAGCTGTCGCAAATGGCGATATAGTCCTTCACCACCTTGTTCAGCGGTGTCAGCGACAGGCCGTGGACCCGGTGGAAATCCGGCCCGGTGATCTCGAACGCCAGCCGCCCGTCCACCAACGCCAACCTCAGCGCATAGGGGCCGCCCGCCGCGCCGACCGGCTCGAAACTGTTCTTCTCGATCAGATCGAAAATGGCGACGCGCCGCTCGTGCTCGATCTCGGCGGTCGCGGACGGCAGGGTCGCGGCGTCCAGATCGATCGAGGTCAGCCGGTGCTCGCTCACGCGGGGTCCGCCTCCCGCGACAGATGCGTCGGCGCGACCCTGGCGGGCCAGCGCTCGGACAGGTCCGTCAGCACCGCGTCCATGCACTCGACGTCGATGCGCAGATCGCCGCCGCCCGCGAACATCATGATCACCCGCCCGCCCGGCGCCTCGTCGGGCACGAAATCCATGGCCAGCAGCTCCAGCGCACTTTCCGGCAGGCGCGGGAGGCGGCGGCTCTTGACCGCGATCACGTCGCCGAACTGCATCGCCGCCATCACCCGTGTCCCGCCGCATTCCCAGCAGAAGCGGCTCAGCTTCAGCGTCACCCGCCGCGCCGCCGGCTCCCAAACGATGTCGACGGGGCGCAGGATGGCGTCCTGCAGCGCCGCCGAGATGATGTGCAGGTCGTCGGCGTCCTCGGCCAGCAGGCGGAGGGGCTCGGCCGGCGTCGCCGCCGCCGCGTCGGACTCTTTCTCCCGCGCCTCAGTGCTCATGCCCGTCGCTCTTGATGCGGCGGATTTCGGCTCCGCAAGCGCTCAGCTTCTCTTCCAGCCGTTCGAAGCCGCGGTCCAGATGATAGACGCGGCCGACCGTGGTCTCTCCCTCGGCCGCCATGCCCGCGATCACCAGGCTGACCGAGGCCCTGAGGTCGGTGGCCATGACCGGCGCGCCGTGCAGCACGGGCACGCCCCGCACAACGGCCTCGCCGGCATGGACATGGATGTCCGCCCCCAGACGCGCCAGTTCGGGCGCGTGCATGAAACGGTTCTCGAAGATATTCTCATGGATGACGCTGTCGCCCTCGGCGGTGGTCATCAGGGCCATGAACTGCGCTTGCAGGTCGGTGGCGAACCCGGGGTATACCTCGGTGGCCACGTCGACCGCCTTCAGCCGCACGGCCGGATCGCGCTTGACGATCACCCCGTCGGCGGTCGGCGTCACCTCGACCCCGGACTCGATCATCTTCTCGCTGAGCGCGGCCATCAGTTCGGGACGCGCCTTCGTCAGCCGCACCTCGCCGCCGGCCATGGCTGCGGCGACGGCGTAGGAGCCCATCTCGATCCGGTCGGGAATCACCGACCAGGTCGCGCCGCCCAGCGACGGGACTCCGGTGATGACCAGTTCGTCAGTGTCGATGCCGCTGATCTTCGCGCCCATGGCGGTCAGGCAGTGGGCCAGATCGCCGATCTCGGGCTCGCGCGCCGCGTGCTTCAGCACCGTCACCCCGTCGGCCAGCACCGCGGCCAGCAGGGCGTGTTCGGTCGCGCCGACGGAGACGAAGGGAAACTCGATCTCCGCGCCCTTCAGGCCGTGGGGCGCACGGGCCGTGACATAGCCCTCGTCCAATTCGATCTCCGCGCCCAGGGCGGTCAGGGCCTGCAGGTGCAGATCGACGGGGCGGGCGCCGATGGTGCAGCCGCCGGGCAGCGACACCTTGGCCTCGCCCGTGCGCGCCAGCAGCGGGCCAAGGACATTGAACGAGGCGCGCATCTGGCGGACCAGATCATAGGGGGCGAAGGTCGAGGCGATCCGCGGCGCGTGGAACAGCGTCTCCTGCCCGTCGGCGCCGTCGCGTTCCGTCACCTCGACGCCGAGTTCACGCAGCAGCCGGCCGAGGAATTTCGTGTCCGCCAGACGCGGCATGTTGGTCAGCAGCAGCGGCTGATCGGTCAGGATCGAGGCGGCCATCAGTTTGAGGGCGGAGTTCTTGGCGCCGCTGACCGGAATCGATCCGTTCAGGCGGGCGCCCCCTGTGATGGCGATGCTGTCCATGTCGTCTCTTGCAACCCCGTGCGGGGTGCAAGGGGGTTGGCTATCTAGCCCGGACGGTTGCGGTTGCGAAAGGCCGACGGCGGAGTCGGCGATGACATTCAGTTGCGCGGCGTTGCCGGCTTGACCGCCCTGCCCGCCGCCTTGCGGCGTCGCAGATTGTCGCGCAGCGCCGTGGACAGCCGCTGGGCGCGTTCCATGGCGGGGGTTTTCGCCGGGGCCAACGGATCCGGCAGGCTCGTCGGCAGCGGCGGGCGGGACCCTGTGATCTTCGACTCATCCATGGGTCGAGGAGAGCCCGCGCCGAACTTTTCCGCAAGCATCCCAAATCGGGGCTTCCCCCATTGTCCACGGTTGGCTATAGGGCCGCTTCCTCAGATCAGGCCGCCGTAGCTCAGTGGTAGAGCGCATCCTTGGTAAGGCTGAGGTCGTGGGTTCGATTCCCCCCGGCGGCACCACTCTGAAACCCTTACGGGGCCTGACTTCGCGGTCAGGCCCCGTTTGCGTTCCGGCCCGGAACGAGGCGCGACTCAAAGAAAAAGCCCCGCCGGCGTCGCCGGCGGGGCTTTTGTATTCCGGCGTCAGACTCAGTCGCTTTCGGAATCGTCATCCGTGGCGACGACGATGGTCGCGACGATGACGGCGGCGCCGATCAGCAGCACGGCCACCGGCACGCCGGCGAACTCGCTGGACTCAGCGGTCGATGCGCCGACGCGGTCGCCAATGCGAGCGGTGGCGGTGGTGTTGGCCGCGGTCGCCTGGCCGGCGATCAGCAGCAGGCCCGCCGTAACGGCGGCAATGGTTTTCTTCATGGGCGTGATTCCTGTAGCCGGGTTATGGTGGACGACGCCTGACGGCGCCGATGCGTGTCATGGCATACAACTGGGGGCATTGCGACGGCGTTAACGAATTAAGCTTCGCCGTGGCGCCAAGGGCCCACTTCGCCAGATCAGGTCCATTCTCGCCTGGATGGAAATCCGACCGTCCGGATCAGGCGGTCTTGTCAAGGCTCGGCGCGATTTTGCTGAACCAGCGGCCACCGGTTCGGAGGACCGTCGGGCCGCATGACGCGAGCCTCGAACTGCGCCGCCGCCCCGGGGCGATATCCCGGGAAGACGTAGCCGCTGTCGTCGAGCGCCGCACCGCCGTAACCTTGGTCGTAGCCATGGCCGGACCCGTAACCGTAGCCGTACCCGCCATAGGGGTAGCCGTTCTCGATCTGGCGGTAGCTGAGACTCAACCGACCGTTCTCGCCGATGGGGAGGGAGACCGCGGCTCCATAGTCGCGATAGCCGCCCGTGCCGACGCTGACGCTGACCTCACCGTGCGGCAGCCCGTCGTCCAGCGGTTCGCCCCGGGCCCGGTCATACGGCCGCTCGTCCGCGGTCCGGGCGGCGATCCAGCGGTCGATCTGTTCGTCGGTGGTGAGGTTGTGGGGCACGCCCGCCTGGGCTGCGCCTTCAACCGACGGCGCGACCGGCGGGGCGGTGACCCCGAGATCGACGGCGGTGGCGGGAGCGGTGGCCACAACGCCGTCGGGATCGCCCGCCGTCAGGGCTCCGGCCATCAACAGTGCGGTGATCAGCATTCGCCCTACTCCTGTACGACCAACACCCTAGCTTCAAATAAGGCCGGAGCGTGATCCGAAAAATGTTCGCGGCTTCCGGAGGAAGCTCCGCACGGGACCACAGGCGCGATCGCGCCATGGTCAGGCGTTGCCGTCTCCCCGGCCGAGGGGGTCCGGCAGAGGCGCTCCTTCCGGCACGAAGCTCAGCGCCACGGAGTTGATGCAATAGCGCAGACCCGTCGGTCCCGGACCGTCCGGAAACACATGGCCCTGGTGGCTGTCGCAGCGCGCGCAGCGGGTCTCGGTCCGGGTCATGCCGTAGGAATGGTCGCTGATCGCGGTCACATGCGTTGGATCCACGGGCTCGGTGAAGCTGGGCCAGCCGGTTCCGCTCTCGAACTTGGTCCCGGTGCGGAACAGCGGCAGGCCGCATTCGCGGCAGCAGAACACGCCCGCCCGCTTCTCACCCAGCAGGGTCCCGCAGAACGGCGCCTCGGTGCCATGGGCCAGAAGCACCCGCCTCTCCTCGGCGGACAGATCGGCTTCCAGCGCCGCGCGCTGACTGTCGGAGGGCGGGGTCAGGTCGTAGCCGGAGGGGGAACGCAGGGTCGGGGCGATGTCGGTGTCGGGCATACTGGTCACTTGGGGACTCCGCGGCAGTTCGCAACTCGCCGTCGGAACGGCCTGTGTCGGCAACCGTTCTCTGCCCATGACTGACAAACCTCGCTCCGATCTGATCACCGAGCCGCTGACCCCGAAGGCCAGGCACGGAGTCGTGGAGATCAAGGACCCGCCCGAAGCGGCCATGAACTTGACCGCGGACGCCGCGGAAGTCTCCGGCATCCGCATGCTGGACGCCGCCGACCGCGCCCGAAAGCGCGACTGACCATCTACTCTCCAACAAAAAAGGCCGGCCGGGTCGCCCCGGCCGGCCTCTTTAAATTCTGCACCGAAGACCGGATCAGCCGCCGAACAGGCTGCCGACCCAGGTCCGCACAGCCGTCTCGTCAGCGGGGTTGCCCGTGTAGACCAGGCCTTGCGCGGGAGTGAAGGGCTGGTTGTTGGGACGGGGACGCGAGGTCCAGGCCTTGTGACCGTAGCTGAGGTCCGAATAGTTCGAAGGCAGGCGCATCACGGTCGGCTCGACGAAGATCGAGTCGGTGGCGGTGGTCGAACCGGCGATGCGCACGTTCGGCAGCTTCGACAAAAGGTCCAGCGTGTCCAGGCAGCCCCCCGAGCAGCCGGCGTCCACCAGAACGATCACCGGGCCCTGCACCGGGTTGGCGGCGCCCGTGTCGGCCACGGCGGCGCGGCCGGCCAGGGTGAAGGTCGGCTGGCCAGCGGCGATGGCGGCGTCGAAGGCCGCCACGATCTCGCGCGTCTGTTCGATCACGGGGCCGGCTTCCTGCACGAACTGCGGGTCGGCCTCCATGCGGCCGAGGGCGGCGGCGTACCAGTCGCGGTTGCCCTGGGTGGCGCGGTAGGTCAGTTCGCCGGCGGCGGGCTGGCGGCTGACGGTGAACTCGGGCGTCCAGATGCGGTTGGCCAGGCCATAGCCGCGCGCGGTCGAGGAATTCTGGCCGGTGCCCGAGGCGGCGCGCAGGTCCAGCACGAAGCCCTGGGGTCCGCGCAGCGCGGCCGCCTGGCCTTCGACGGCGGCGTTGAACGAGCGCCAGTCGGCGCTGTCCGCGAAGGAATGGACATGCACCCAGGGCCGGCCGTTGACGGTCTCGACGCCCAGCGGGGTCGCAGGCGGCATGTAGACGGTGGCGCGGTAGGCGGCCTCGAGATCGCCGGCGACCACCGGCATGGGGCGGATCTGGATTTCACGCGGACGGCCGCGGCCGGACTGGAAGCTGCAGATCGACGGCACGCCGGCGGCGAACGGATTGTTGCGGTTCCACATCAGATAGGGGGCGGAGGTCACGCGACCCGCCTCGGTGTCGAGGTTGCCTTCCCACAGGTCCAGCTTCTTGCGGGCGAACTCCTCGATGGGGGTCAGATTGCAGTCGACGACCGTGTCGCCGACCCGAGGCGCGCCGCGGGTGCCGGGCTTCACATAGGTGACGACGTATTTGCCGCCGCGCCAGCCGGTGGCGAAGCCGGGCCAGCTGGTGCCGAAATAGGGGCCCATGCCTTCGAAGGTCGGGGTGATGGCGATGTTGGAGTCCCGGAAGCCCGCCGCGTAGTAGCGCATCAGATAGGCGTGGGCGTCGCCGCTGTTGGCCTGGCCGGCCCGGCCCAGGGCGTCCTGCAGGCCGGCGTCCAGCCAGCCGCGGAACGTCTGGCTGGCGGCGCCCGACACCGCGGGAGCCGGATGGTTGGCCGCCAGTTCGTCATGGGCCCGTTGCAGGTCCTGACGGGCCAGGGCGCGGAAGTCTTGCGCCGCGGCCGATCCGGCGGTCATCGCCACGGTCAGGGCCGCAGCGGCGGCGAAGGTAAGCATGCGGGACATCAGGTCAGGCTCCGGGCCAAATAAGCGGGACGGGGGAGTGGTCGACAATGAACGGGCGCCGATGAACGGAACTGGAACGGGGTTTAACCTCATCGGGACTGGCTTTGCCAACCCCGAACGCCGCGCAGTTGAACGCCCCCTTGGTTTACTCCCGCCAGATCGCGGCCTAATCGGGGCAACCGCTTCACGCGGCGATCACGTTCGCCTCAGATTCAGAGCCCAATGTTCTCCAAAATCCTGATCGCCAATCGCGGCGAAATCGCCGTCCGCATCATCAAGACCTGCCGCCGCATGGGCATCAGGACGGTGCAGGTCTATTCCGAGGCCGACGCCGGTTCGCTGGCGGTCGAGATGGCCGACGAAACCGTGCTGATCGGCCCCGCCCCCGCCGCCCAGTCCTATCTGCTGCAGGACCGGATCGTCGACGCCGTGCGCCAGACCGGCGCCGAGGCGGTCCACCCCGGGTTCGGCTTTCTGAGCGAGAACGCGTCCTTCGCGCGCCGTCTGGAAGCCGAGGGCATCACCTTCATCGGCCCCAATCCCCACGCCATCGAGGCCATGGGCGACAAGATCACCTCCAAGAAATTCGCCGCCGAGGCCGGGGTCTCCACCGTGCCCGGCCACATGGGCCTGATCGAGACCACCGAGGAGGCCGTGAAGATCGCCCGTGAGATCGGCTATCCCGTGATGATCAAGGCCTCCGCGGGCGGCGGCGGCAAGGGCATCCGCGTCGCCCACGGCGACGACGACATGGCCGAGGGCTTCGCCGCCGTGAAGGCCGAGGCGCTGAACGCCTTCGGCGACGACCGGGTCTTCCTCGAGAAATTCATCATCGATCCGCGCCACATCGAGATCCAGGTCCTGGGCGACAAGCACGGCGCCGTGGTCCATCTTTTTGAACGCGAGTGCAGTATCCAGCGCCGCAATCAGAAGGTCATCGAAGAGGCGCCGTCGCCGCTGCTGGACCCCGAGACCCGCGCCGCCATGGGGGCCCAGGCGGTGGCTCTGGCCAAGGCGGTGAACTACGACTCGGCCGGTACGGTGGAGTTCGTTGCTGGTCAGGATAAGTCGTTCTTTTTCCTTGAGATGAACACGCGTCTTCAGGTCGAACACCCGGTAACCGAGCTGATCACGGGGGTCGATCTGGTCGAGCAGATGATCCGGTCGGCCTGGGGGGAAAAGCTGGCGTTCGGGCAGAAGGATCTGGCCATCAACGGCTGGGCCATCGAGAGCCGGATCTATGCGGAGGATCCGTACCGGGGCTTTCTGCCGTCGATCGGCCGCCTCGTCCGCTATGAGCAGCCGGAGGAGGGCGAGCACGAGGACGGCTATGTCGTCCGCAACGATTCCGGCGTCCGCGAGGGCGACGAGATCAGCATGTTCTACGACCCCATGATCGCCAAGCTGTGCGCCTGGGGCCCGACGCGGGACGAGGCCCTGACCGGCATGGCCCGGGCGCTGGAGGACACCCATCTGCAGGGCGTCGGCCACAACATCCCCTTCCTGTCCGCCGTCATGGACCAGCCGCGCTTCCGCAGCGGCCATATCTCGACCAGCTATATCAAGGACGAATTCCCGGACGGCTTCCATGGCCTGAAGCCCGACGCGCGCCAGACGCAGATCATGATCGCCGCCGCCGTCGCCATGAACGAAATCGCCGCCGAACAGGCCGGCGACCCGTCCGACCGCACCGACTGGGTCGTGCTGATCGACAAGGCGCCCCACGGCGTCGACCTGTCCTACGACGCCGACGAGGCGCTGCTGCTGGCCTTCACCGGGGGCGGCCAGGCCCGCCTGACGGAGATCGACTGGCGGCCCGGCCTGGCCCAGTTCCGCGCCGAACTGGACGGCGAGCCCTTCACCGCCGAGGTCTCCCGCGTCGCCGACGGTTTCATCATCCGGCACCGCGCCGCGAAGGCGCGCGTCCGCGTCCTGACCCCGCACACGGCCGAGCTCTATGCCCGCCTGCCGGAAAAGGTCGCCGCCGACACCTCGAAACTGATCGCCTCCCCCATGCCCGGCCTGGTCGTCTCCATCCCCGTGACCGTCGGCCAGGAGGTCAAGGCCGGCGAGACCGTCGCCATCATCGAGGCCATGAAGATGCAGAACATCCTCAAGGCCGAACGCGACGGCGTGGTGAAAGCCGTCAGCGCCGCCGCCGGCGACCCGGTGGCCGCCGATGACGTGCTGGTGGAGTTCGCGTGAGCCTCAGTCCGCGCCCGGCCGGGTGAATCTCAGGCCGGGCAGCAGCGGATCGCTGTAGCTGAAACCCGTTACCGCGCCCGCACCGTTGCGGTGAAACCGCGCCACCATCGACCCCAGCCGGAACACGTCCGGCGCCGCCGCCGCCAGCTCCAGCCGGCTCAGCGAGCCGCGTCCGAAACGCAGGGCCAAGCCGCCGTCGCCGGCCGTGACCTCGGCGCAGGCGCCCAGCTCGCCGCTGTCGTATCGTCCGGCGTAGTCGCGCAGTTCGGGGTGGCTGGGCATGGGATCACCTTGATCGAGCACAGCCTGCAGACTGACGCAGCGCCGCGTGAGCGGCATGAGCGAACCATGAGCATTCGCTGAAATCCGCAGCGGCGATCGGAACCAGGCCGAGGGGCCCGCCTATGGCGCGCAGATGGCGATGGTCGGGACGGTCGGGCGGATCAACAGGTTGTCGCGCACAGTCTGTCTGGCTGGCCGGCGATCGCCAACAGAGATACGGTGCCCCTACCCCGCCGCCGCCATCGCCTGAACCGGCTCCGGCACGGTCGCTTTGATCGCTTCCATCAGCGCCCCCGGCGTGATCGGCTTGGCCAGATGGGCGTCGGCGCCGGCCTCGGCGGCGTCCTGGACGTGTTTGGCCATGGCGTTGGCGCTGAGCATGATCAGGGGGGTGCGCGCCCGGCCCTGCGCCTGCTCCAGCTCGCGGATGGCGCGTGTCGCGGTCAGGCCGTCCATGACCGGCATCTGCATGTCCATCAGGATCAGGTCGAAGGCGTCGGCGGTGAAGGCCGCGACCGCCTGGTCGCCGTCGCCGACGGTGGTCACCTGCATGCCGCTTCCCGACAGTATGGCCTGGACGACGCGCTGGTTGACCGGGTGATCCTCGGCCAGCAGCACGCGCAGGGCGGCGTCGCCGATCCAGGGCGCGGGGCCGATCCCGACGGGGGCCAGATCGGCGGCGCGGGCGCGGGCGGCGTCATTGGCCGCGTCATGGGCGGCGACCGAGCGGGTGCGCGACAGGGGGATGCTGACGGTGAAACAGCTGCCCTCGCCGGGCGCGGACTCGGCCGTGATCTCGCCGCTCATGATCTCGACCAGCGAGCGGCAGATGGACAGGCCCAGGCCGGTGCCGCCGAAGCGGCGGGTGATGGTGCTGTCGGCCTGGCTGAAGCGCTGGAACAGCGCCTCGCCCGCGGCGGCGTCAAAACCCACGCCGGTGTCGCGCACGGTCAGGCGCAGCTGGGCGATACCGGGCTCCGGAGTGTCGTCGGCCACCTCGACGGAGACCGAGACCTGACCCTCGGGCGTGAACTTCACAGCGTTCGAAAGCAGGTTGGACAGCACTTGGCGGATGCGGGTGGCGTCGCCCAGGAAGTCGCCGCGTGCGCCCGGGCCGCGCTCGACGTGGAACGCCAGCCCCTTGGCCTCGGCCTTGATCCGGGCGGTCTCGATGACGCCGTCCAGCTCGCGCTCCAGATCCATGTCGCCGATGGCGAAATCCAGATGGCCGGCCTCGATCTTGGCGACGTCGAGGATGTCGGACACCAGCCGCTCCAGGGTCACGCCCGACTGTTCGATCAGCCCGACCAGTTCGCGCTGTTCCGGGGTCAGGTCGCTCTGCCCCAGAGCCCCGATAAGGCCGATGACGCCGTTCAGGGGCGTGCGGATCTCGTGGCTCATATTGGCCAGGAAGTCGGTCTTGGCCTGGTTGGCCACCTCGGCCGCGGCCTTGGCGTCCAGCAGTTCGCGCTCGGCGGCGACGCGGTCGGTGACATCGCGGGCCACACCATAGACGCGGTCGCCGACCCGCCGGGCGCGCCATTCGATCGTGCGGTAGCCGCCGTCCTTGTGGCGATAGCGGTTCTTGAAATCCACCATGGGGTCGCGGGGGCCGCGGGTCTCGACCTCGATGACGCTTTCAAGGGTGGCGATCTCGTCGTCGGGATGAAGCAGGCGCAGCAGCGGCAGGCCCTCCATCTCGTCGGGCCGCCAGCCGAGGACGGTCTCCCACGATGGACTGGCCCGGACGACCCGCCCGTCCAGCTCGCGGATCACCAGCAGGTCCAGCGACACGTCGAAGAAGGTGCCGATGGCCAGCGCATCGGCGTCCTGTTCGGGGCGGGACGGCTGGGCGGGCATCAAGCGATAATCCTCACGGAACGGCGACGTGCCCGATTCTGCACCGGCGAGGTTAAGATGGCCCTCCCTTCATGCCAATACACGTCATGATTGTACTATCCGCGGCCGCCGTTCCGGCGTAGGAAGGGGCGTTCGTCCCGAAGCTCGGCTGCCGCCGCCGGTGCGATCGCCGTTCGTGGGGGGCGGCGGAATCACAGGCGCGCTGATCACGGCGCGCGGGGGACCAGCATCCATGGGCTCGCTTATCCGCGCCAAGGCCGCGCGCGCCGGGACGAAACCGGCCGCGGCGAAAGTCTCGACTACCAAGGGCCACGCCGGGGATGTGACCCTGGGCGAACGGATCCGCTACGCCTTCGACAAGAGCATGGCGGCGGGGCCGGTGGCGCTGGCGGGGTGGCTGGCGCTGGTGTCGGTCGTCACGATCGCGCTCGCGGCCACCATACTGGCCCTGACCCGTATCGGCCCTGACGGCGGTTTCGACTTCGGCGAGGCGGCCTGGCAGTCGCTGATGCGGACCATGGACGCCGGGACCATGGGCGGGGACTCCGGCTGGGTCTTCCGCTTCGTCACCCTGGTGGTGACCCTGATGGGCATTCTGGTCTTTTCGGCCCTGATCTCGATCATCTCGGCCGGACTGGACTCGGCGCTGGAGGGGCTGCGCAAAGGCCGCTCGCGCGTGCTGGAGACCGATCACACCATCATCCTGAATTGGTCGCCGTCGATCTTCGACATCCTGTCGGAGCTGGTCATCGCCAACGCCAGCCGCCGGAATCCGCGCATCGTTATCATGGCCGACAAGGACAAGGTCGAGATGGAGGACGAGATCGCCGACAAGGTCCCGAACCTCGGCAACACCCGCATCATCTGCCGCAACGGCGACCCGACGGACCTGTTCGACCTCAGCCTGGTCAACGCCCAGACCTGCCGCTCGATCATCGTCGTCTCGCCCGAGGGCGCGGCCGATCCCGACAGCCAGGTGATCAAGACCGTCCTGGCCCTGACCAACGACCCCCAGCGCCGCATCGAACGCTACCGCATCGCCGCCGAACTGCGCAGCGCCGGCAACGCCGAGGTGGCCCGCATCGTCGGAGGCGACGAGGTCCAGCTGGTCCTCGCCGACGACCTGATCTCGCGCATCGTGGTCCAGTCCAGCCGGCAGGCCGGCCTGTCCGCCGTCTATTCCGAACTGCTCGATTTCGACGGCTGCGAAATCTACACCACCGAACTGGAGGAGCTGGTCGGCGTGACCTGGGGCGACGCCATCATGGGCTATGAGGACTCGGCCCTGATCGGCCTGCGCTATCCCGACGGCCGGGTGCGGATGAACCCGCCGATGGACGAGGTCATCACCGCCGGCAGCCGCGCCATCATCATCGCCGAGGACGACGCCGCCATCCGCCTGACACCCATGGCCGACGACGCCGTCGATCCGACGGTCATCCGCAAGCCTGTGGCGGTCAAGCGCGTCGCCGAGCGGGTGCTGATCATCGGCTGGAACCGCCGCGGCCCGATGATCGCCCACGAGCTGTCGCGCTACGTCAAGGCGGGCTCGGTCCTGACCATCGCCGGCGACGTCCCCGGTCTGGCCGAGGAGGTGCGCGCCATGCCCCTCGGTTCGAGAAACATGAAGGTCGAGGTCCGCATCATCGACACCAGCCACGCCGCCGCGCTGGAGGCGCTGGAGCCGCTGACCTACGACAGCATCATGGTGCTGGGCTATTCCGACCACATGGAGGCCCAGTCGGCCGACACCCGGACGCTGATCACCCTGCTGCACCTGCGCAAACTGTCGGAACGGCTGGGCGAGCACATCAGCGTCGTCTCGGAGATGATCGACATCCGCAACCGGGAGCTGGCCGAGGTCACCCGCGCCGACGACTTCGTCGTCTCCAACCGGCTGGTCAGCCTGATGCTGGCCCAGGCGTCCGAGAACGAATACCTGTCCGCCATCTTCGACGACCTGCTGGATGAGGACGGGTCGGAAATCTACATGCGACCCGTCGGCGACTACGTCGATCTGGACCAGCCCGTCAGCTTCTACACCATCGCCGAGGCCGCCGGCCGCAGGGGTGAAACCGCCATCGGCTATCGCCGCCGCCGCCCGGACGAAGCCGACGACGGCCGCAACATGGGCGGCGTGGTCGTCAATCCATCGAAGTCGGAACGGCTGTCGTATGAGCCCGAGGACCGGGTGATCGTGCTGGCTGAAGACTAGCCCGTCCGGCCCTCATCTGCGGGAGTTCGGGTCTCCAGCAGATAGGCCAGCAGGGCCTCATAGTGGCGGGCCAGCTCGGCGCTGGCCTCGCGCTCGCGGGCGTCCAGCGCGTCGGCGGCGCGGCGGCGCCAGCATTCGACGCGGCTGCGCAGGGTTTCCTCGTCCATGCGGACCTCGTCGGGATCGGGTGAAAGCGCCCGTTGTCCAACGAACGGCCCCGCCTGTTTCATCCCGTCCGGCGTCAGCGCCAGCCGGCGTCCCGCGCCCGCGCCTCGGCCGCGGCGTCCAGCGTCTCGCCGGCGATCAGGGCGTCGACGGCGGCCAGCACCGCCGCCGGCGTGTCGGCGCCCGCCGTGCGGACCTCGGAACCCGAAGCCTGGAACGGCGCCAGCGCCTGCATGCGCCAGTCGCCGTCGGTGCGGCAGGCGAGGCCGGCCACTCCGGCGTCGCCCGCCCGGAAGGTGCGGCACCAGCGCCCGTCGGCGTCGCGGAAGGTCAGGCCCACGGCCCGCCCCTCGCCGTCCGCCCCGTCCGCCGCGAGGCCGCCATCCAGCACGCGCACCAGCGCAGCGTCGGCGAGCACGCCGTCGGACGCGACCGCAAAACCCTCGGGCGTGCGGTCCCGCCCCAGCCAGCCCACGGTCAGGCCCAGCACGAAACAGGCGGCCGCCGCCCCGGCCCAGACGGGTGCGTGACGCGGCGCGAACGCCTCGCGCAGGCCGCCCGCCAACCGGGCCGTCCAGGGCCGGTTCCGGGTTCCGCCGCTCATGATCAGGCGCGTCAGGTCGGCGTCGCGCGGGTCCTGGGCCGCCGGGAAGGCCTCGCGCGTCAACGCCCTCAGGGAGCGCAGCCGCTCCAGCCGCCGCGCCAGCGCCGGATCGCCGGCGGCGGCCGCGTCGATCGCCGCCCCGGCGTCGGGGCCCAGTTCGCCGTCCACCCGCCGCATCAGGATTTCGTCATCGTACAAGTCGTTGGTCATGCGCTCACTCCCTGTTCGGTCAGGGTCTGGATCAGGGTCTGGCGGCCGCGCACGAGGCGGCTGGTCAGGGTGCCGGCGGGCACGCCCAGCACGTTGGCCGCCTCGGCGTAGGACAGGCCGTCGACCAGCACCAGCGCCACGGCCAGCCTCTGATCGTCCGGCAGTCGGTGGATCGCCTCGCGCACGGCCAGGGCGTCGGCGCGCAGGCCCTCGTCCGCCTGCCCCGCGTCCGCCACATGGGGCGTCATGGCGTCCTCGGGCGAGACCACGCGGCCCCACCGCGTCCTCGACCGTCCCTCATCGATGTGGATCCGTCTCATGATCGTGAAGGCCCAGCTGTCCAGCCGCGTCCCGGCACGGTAGCCGCCGCGTTTGGCCAGGGCCCGCTCCACCGTGGCCTGGACCAGGTCCTGGGCGTCGGCGTCGGAGCGGCAGATGGCGCGCGCGAAACGACGCAGCCTTGGCAGAAGCGCCACCAGCTCCGTCTGAAATCCATCCAAGCGCGCACTCCGGTCATGGGGATGAAACGCCCCGCCCCCGACGTTTCATCCATTGTCGGGCCCGGGCCAATGGCCTTTGATGAAATGTCCGAACGGAGCCGCCCGTGTCGATACGAATTTTTCTGGCGACCGGCCTTGCGGGACTGGTCCTGGCCGCTGCGGCCCCGGCGTGGGCGCAGCTCGGCCTGCCCGGCGGCGTGCCGAGCCTGCCGCGCACCCTGCCGGACCGTTTGCCGGTCGAGACGGGCCCGCTCCAGGACGACGTGCTGCGCCGCGTCGACCGGGCGCTGCAGGCGCCGTCGCGGCTGCGCGACCTGATCCGGCGTTCGGACGGCGCTCTGGAGGCCGATCCCGAGGGCTGGCCGGCCGTGCGCGCGGAAATCGTGGCGATCGATCCCTCCCCCGCCGGCCGGCGCATGGCGCTGGACGCCGGATTCTCCGTCATCCGCGAGGAACGGCTCGAGGACCTCGACCTCGCCGTCGTCGTGCTGGCCCCGCCGCGCGGCCTGTCGCTGCGTCGGGCCGTCGAACGCCTGCGCGACCTCGATCCCGGAGGGTCGTACGAATTCAACCATGTCCACACCCCGGCCGGGACCCTGACCGAGGGGGCCGTTCACGCGCTGGACGCCGGCTCGAACGCCGCGCCCCGCGCTCCGGCGCAGGCGGGCGGCGCGCGGATCGGGCTGATCGATACGGGGGTCGACGCCAGCCATCCGGCCCTGGCCGGCGCCACGGTCCGCCAGCAGGGTTTCGCCGGCGCCTATCGGTCCGGCGCCCATGGCACGGCGGTGGCCTCGTTGCTGGCCGGGCGGTCCGGCGCCTTTTCCGGCGCGGCGCCCGGCGCCATCCTGTTCGCGGCCGACGTCTACGGCGGTTCCCCTTCGGGCGGTTCCTCGACCGGGGTCGCCGAGGCCCTGGCCTGGATGGTCCGGAACGGCGTGCCGGTGGTCAATATCAGCCTGGTCGGCCCCCGCAACGCCCTCGTCGAGGCCGCGGTCCGCCGGGCATCCGGACGCGGTGTGCTGGTCGTCGCGGCGGTGGGCAATGACGGCCCCGCCGCCCCTCCTCTCTATCCAGCCAGCTATCCCGACGTGGTCGGGGTGACCGCCGTCAACGCGCGCGGCCGGGTGCTTCCGGAAGCCGGCCGCGGTCCGCAGGTCGATTTCGCCGCCCCCGGCGCGGACATGGCCGCCGCCGGTCCGGGTCAGGGCTATGTCTCCGTGCGCGGCGCCTCGTTCGCCGCGCCGCTCGTGGCCGGGCTTCTGGCGCGCCGGCAAGGACGGGGCGACGCCGTGCAGGCTCTTGCCGCCGGGGCGCGGGACATGGGCGCTCGCGGACCGGACCCCGTCTATGGCCGCGGGCTCGTCGCCGCCGACCTGCGCGTCGATCCGGCCGCCGTCGGGGCCCGAGGTCGGCTTTCGCGCTGATTTCCTCGCCGATTTTCTCCGGACGGCGTCGAGGCGGGATGAATCCCGGGAGGCCGGTCGTTGGACCCTGCGAGGGCGGCTTCCCGCCCGCTCAACTCCAGGAGAAGCTCACATGCGCAAGACCCTTATGCTCATGACCACGGCGGCCTTCAGCATGGCGCTGGCCGGCGCCGCGAACGCCCAGATTCTGGGCGGTTCCGGCGGATTGGGAGGCGGCCTCGGCGGCCAGGTCGGGGGCCTCGGCGGTCTCGGGGGCCGGGCCGGCGGCAGTCTGACGGGCGGCCTCTCCGGCTCGGTGGACGGCTCCGTTGTCCGCGACCGTCTGGGCGAGACCACCAGCCGAGCCGACCGCCTGCGCGCGCGGGCCGAACGCCGCGCCGCCGCCGCGCGCGATCGCGCCTCGGCCACGGCGGACGAGGCGCGCGGAACGGCCGGCTCGGCCGCCGCGAACGCCTGGGGCTCCGGTCAGGGCGCGCTTCAGGGCGCCGCCGGTTCGGCCTCCGGGTCCCTGACGGGCGTGCTGAACGGCGCGGCCTCGGCGGGCGGCGGCTCGATCTCCGGCGACGCCTCGGGCTCGGCCGACGGGTCCGCGCGCGCGGACCGCGAGCCCGCCGATCAGCCGCGGCAGAACCGCCGCCGCCGCGTCGACGCCAACGGCTCGGCTGACGGCTCGGCCTCGGCCTCCGCGAACCGCAACGGCGCCTCCGTCAGCGCCGGCGCGAACGCCGGGGCGTCGGCCGGGGCGCGCCGCGACGACTGATCGCGGAACAGGGTGACCGGATCGCCCCGCCGGCCCGCGCCGGCGGGGCGTTCACGGTCAGACGGGCGGTTGCGCCGGGGTCGTCTCCCCGAACACCCGCCCGAAACTGGTCTTCAGCGCGGCATCGGCCTCGTCCATCGTCGCCGGAACGCCCAGGTCGACCAGGCTGGTGACCCCGTGTTCGGCGATGCCGCACGGCACGATGCCGCCGAAATGATCCAGGTCCGGCTCCACGTTCAGGCTGATCCCGTGGAAGCTGACCCATTTGCGCACCTTGACGCCGATGGCGGCGATCTTGTCCTCACGCGACCAGCCGGGGCCCTTGCGCTCGACCCAGACCCCGACCCGACCCTCGCGCACGTCCGCCGGCACGCCGAATTCGCCCAAGGCGCCGATGATCCACTGTTCCAGACCGCGCACGAACGTCCGCACGTCCTTGCCGCGCGCGTTCAGGTCCAGCATCACATAGGCCACCCGCTGGCCCGGTCCGTGATAGGTGAACTGTCCGCCCCGCCCGCTCCGGTGCACCGGAAACCGGCCCGCATCCAGCAGGTCGCCGTCCTTCGACGACACCCCCGCCGTGTACAGCGGCGGATGCTCCAGCAGCCAGACCAGTTCCGCCGTCTCGCCCGCCGCGATCGCCGCCGCCCGGGCCTCCATGGCCGCGACCGCCGCCTCATAGCCGACGAGACCTTCGGACACGGCCCATTCCACCGGGCGACCGTCGGCGCGGAGCAGTTTCGATGCGGCTGAGCTTAAGGCTTGGGAAAGCATGATGCACCCAATGTGGGGGTCGGGAGCGCCATGCAAGTCCAGACCGCGCCGTCAGAGTCAGTATCCGAGTCCCCCATGAGCCAGATCGAAGCCGTCGAAGTCGAGATCTCGGTCGTCCTGGGGCGCTCCGTCCTGCCCATGAGCCAGCTGCTGCGGATGGGCCGCGGGGCGGTGATCCCGCTCGACGCCTCGGAAACCGACGAGGTCTGGATCCTGGCGAACAACCACCCGGTGGCCCGCGGCGAGATCGAGATCCGCGAGGACCGCATCGCCATCACCGTGACCCGGGCGGCGGACGTTTACGATTTCATGGCCGGAGCGGCCTGAACCGCTTGGCAGCGGCGCATCTCTCCGCTATCAGCCCCGCTCCGATGCGAGCGGTCGTGGCGGAATTGGTAGACGCGCAGCGTTGAGGTCGCTGTTCCTTAACCGGAGTGGAAGTTCGAGTCTTCTCGACCGCACCATCGATTTTATAAGGCAGATCAACGAGTTATCGCTGATAAATGGCAGGGAGGCCGAGCGTGATCACCACCGCAACCGCCCCCCTGCCGCCTTCTCTGGATGACGATATCGATCACGACGCCCTGGACGAAGATTACGTCCTGACGGCCTCGTTCGTCGAAAAGGTCGTCGACGCCTCCGACGCCGGCGACGGCCTCAAGCTCCGCTCCCTGCTGGAAGACCTGCACCCGGCCGACGTGGCCGACCTGATGGGCTTCCTGACGGCCGAACACCGCGCCGTCGTGGTGCTGTGGCTGCCGGCCGACCTGCTGGCCGAAACCCTGCCCGAGCTGGACGACAACATCCGCGAGGAGGTGCTGGAGCGCGTCCCGCACCTGACCCTGGCCGAGGCCCTGCAGGAACTGGACTCCGACGACGCCGCCGCCGTGGTCGAGGATCTGGAGGACGACCAGCGCGAAAAGGTGCTGGCGGCCATGCCCGAGGTCGACCGCGCCGCGATCGAAAGCTCGCTGCGCTACGCCGAGGACTCGGCCGGCCGCCTGATGCAGCGCGAGGTCATGGCCGCGCCGTCGTTCTGGAACGTCGGCGACACCATCGACCACATCCGCAAACAGGGCGAGGACCTGCCCGAGCTGTTCTTCGACATCTATATCGTCGACCCGTCGAACAAGCCGGTCGGCGGCCTGCCGGTCAGCGGCCTGCTGCGCGCGCCGCGTTCCGCGGCCCTGGTCGACATCATGGAGCCGATCAACGAGATCACGGTCGACCAGGACCAGGAAGAGGTCGCCTACATCTTCGAGAAATACCACCTGATCTCGGCGCCGGTCATCGACGCGGCAGGCCGGCTGGTGGGTCAGATCACCGTCGACGACATCGTCAACATCATCCAGGAAGAAAACCGCGAGGACATTCTGCGCCTCGCCGGCGTCAGCGACGAGGACCGCGGCTCGTCCGTGTCCGAGATCGTGCGGGGCCGCGTGCCGTGGCTGGCCATCAACCTGGCCACGGCGGTGCTGGGAGCCAGCGTCATCGCCTTCTTCGGCGCCACGATCGAGCAGATCGTGGCGCTGGCGGTGCTGATGCCGATCGTGTCGGCCATCGGCGGCAACGCCGGGACCCAAGCCCTGACCGTGACCGTCCGCGCCCTTGCGACGCGTGAGCTGAACAGTTCCAACGCCCCGCGCACCTTCCGGCGCGAACTGGCGGTCGGCCTGGCCAACGGTCTGGTTCTGGCGCCCCTGATCGGCGGCGCCGCCGCCCTGTGGTCGGGCGACTGGCGGATCGGGGCGGTGATCGCCCTGTCCATGGTGCTGAACCTGATCGTCGCGGCGACGGTCGGGGTTCTGACGCCTCTGACCCTGTCGCGGCTCAAGTTCGACCCGGCCGTGTCCTCGGCGGTGTTCGTGACGGCGACGACGGACTTCTTCGGCTTCCTGATCTTCCTTGGTCTCGCCACGCTTGTGTTGATCTGATTGCGGCCCGCCGTTTGCTGGCTCTCCCAATGGGCGAGCCCGCCCGTCTCGATTTGGGTCATTCAGTGTCCGACGCGACCACGCCACGTCTGAAGGTCTCCCGCGAGGGGGTCGTCCTCATCAAGAGTTTCGAGGGCTTCCGGCCGCACGCCGTTCGGGACGAGGACGGGCGCTG
The DNA here is from genome assembly GCF_037626195.1 of Brevundimonas sp. BR2-1. Lineage (NCBI taxonomy): Bacteria > Pseudomonadati > Pseudomonadota > Alphaproteobacteria > Caulobacterales > Caulobacteraceae > Brevundimonas > Brevundimonas sp. BR2-1. The sequence continues at coordinate 44,542 of NZ_JARKMV010000002.1, forward strand.
GGTCATCGGCTACGGCCACACCGCCTCGGCCCGCGAGGGACTGAGCGTGGGCGAGCAGGACGCCGAACTGCTGCTCCAGTATGATCTTCTGCCGGTCGTGAAGGCCCTGAACGAACGCGCCCCGGCCGGGCTGAACCAGCACCAGTTTGACGCCCTCGCCAGTTTCGCCATTTCCGTGGGGGTCGAGCGGTTCCTCGCCTCCGACGTCCTTCAGCGCCTGAACGAAGGCCAGGCCGGACAGGCCGCCGACGCCCTGATCGGCTGGCCGGAATCGCCGTCGCCCGACGCCCGCCTGCGCCGCCGGGCCGCCGAGCGCGCCCTGTTCATCGCCGATCCGGGCGCGGCCGTGACCCTCGCCGACCTGCTGGCCGCCCCCCTGCCGCCCCCGCCGGTCGAGTCCACGGAACCGGAAGCCGAGGCAGCCGGCGCACCGGATGCGCGGGCCGCCGCTGTCGCTGCTCTTCTGGGGGAAGCGATCGAGCCGGAGACGGCCGGCGCCGCGCCCGTCGACGCCGTCGAACCGCAACACGACCAGCAGGCCGAACCCGACCCGGCCCCCGCCGCGCCCGCTGCCGTCTTCAGCCCGGGCCCGAACCGCTATTCGCCCTACGCCGCGACCATCGTCGGCCCCCTCCCCGGCTTTGAGCCGGCGGCGCCCGCGCCCGCAGCGGCCGCGGAAGCCGTCCAGCCCGAGGCCCCGGCGGCCGGGACGGAGGCCGCCCCACCGATCCCGCCCGCGCCGGAATCCTTCGATCCGACGCCCGTCATTCCTCTGGTTTCGCCGGCGCCCGCCATTTCGCCGTTCCCGCCGATGGACGAGCCGCTGGTCCTGACGCCCCTGACCGAATCCGACCTGGTCACGGCCGAACGTCCGGTCTGGCCCGAGGAAGCCCGCGCGGCCCCGTCGACGGGGGACGAGACCGTGCTGTTCGAGGACGAGCCGACCTCGTCGGTCCTGCGCCACGAGGTCGAACCGGAGCAGCCGCGCCGTTTCGACTGGGCCGACACGGGCGCCTTCCTGATCATGGGCGGCGTGGGCCTGGCCGCCTGCGGGGCCTCGGCCGCCGCCTTCCGCCTCGCGGTCGAACAGCCCTCGCCCATGGGCGAGACCAGCGTGATCGCCTGGGCCCTCGCCCTGATCGGGGTGATCTGCGTCGGGGTGTCGTCGTGGAACCTGTACGTGCGGTGGGGCAAGCCGGACTGACTTTCCGGCGGCGCCGCGCGGTGCTAACCCCGCGCTCATGAGCATTCCCAACGCCCCCCAATCGATGGATTTCGGCCTCGGCGAAAACGCCGACATGATCCGTGAGACCACCGCCCGCTGGGCGACCGACCGTCTGGCCCCGCTGGCCGCCGAGATCGACGAGAAGAACCAGTTCCGCCGCGAGCTGTGGCCCGAGATGGGCGAACTGGGCCTGCATGGCGTCACCGTCGAGGAAGAATACGGCGGCCTTGGTCTCGGCTATCTGGAACACGTCGTGGCGATGGAGGAGGTCTCCCGCGCCTCGGCCTCGATCGGCCTCAGCTACGGCGCCCACTCCAATCTGTGCGTCAACCAGATCCGCCGCTGGGGCACGGACGAGCAGAAGCGCAAATATCTGCCGAAACTGATCTCGGGCGATCATGTCGGCTCGCTGGCCATGTCCGAGGCCGGCTCCGGCTCGGACGTCATGTCGATGCGGACCCAGGCCGTGAAGACCGGCGACCGCTACGTCCTGAACGGGACCAAATTCTGGATCACCAACGCCCCCTCGGCCGACACCCTGGTGGTCTACGCCCGCACCGGCGAAGGCAACGGCGGCGTCACCGCCTTCCTGATCGAGCGCGGCATGAAGGGTTTCAGTGTCTCGAAGAAGCTGGACAAGATGGGCATGCGCGGCTCGGACACCGCCGAATTGGTGTTCGAGGACTGCGAGGTCCCCGAAGAGAACGTCATGGGCCCGGTCGGCGGCGGCGCCGGCGTGCTGATGAGCGGTCTGGACTATGAGCGGGCGGTGCTGGCGGCCGGTCCGCTGGGGATCATGCAGGCGGCGCTGGACGTGGTCCTGCCCTACGTTCGCGAACGCAAACAGTTCGGCAAGGCCATCGGCAGCTTCCAGCTGATGCAGGCCAAGGTCGCCGACATGTACGTCGCCCTGAACTCGGCCCGGACCTATGTCTACGCCGTGGCCCGCGCCTGCGACGCCGGCAAGACCACCCGCTATGACGCGGCCGGGGCGATCCTGCTGGCCAGCGAGAACGCCGTGAAGGTCAGTCTCGAGGCCGTCCAGGCCCTCGGCGGCGCCGGCTATACGAAGGAATGGCCGGTAGAGCGGCTGGTCCGCGACGCCAAGCTTTACGACATCGGCGCGGGGACCAATGAGATCCGTAGGTTCCTGATCGGGCGGGAGCTGCTGGGATCGTGAAAACCGTCGCCGCCATCGCCGCCGTGCTGGCCCTGTCAGCCTGCGCGACGGGAGGCGGGGCTGCATGTACGACGGGCTCGCAGGCCGGCAGCACGGCCGAACTGTATTTCGGCCGCAACATCGGCGACCAGCCCGGGGTGTCGGAGGCCGATTGGCGCGCCTTCCTCGACGAGGAGGTCACGCCCCGCTTCCCCGACGGCCTGACCGTCATCGACGCCGCGGGCCAGTGGCGCAGCCAGTCCGGTGCGATCGGCCGAGAGGCCTCCAAGGTGCTGGTCATCGTACTTTCCGGCCGGTCTGACGAACGCGCGCGGCTCGACGCCATCCGCGAAGCCTACAAGCGCCGCTTCAGGCAGGAAGCCGTCATGCTGGTCGAACGCGCCGCCTGCGTCGCCTTCTAGGCGGAACAAGGCGCGGGAGACCGGGTTTCTAGCGTGGCGCAGAAGGAGACCCAGCCATGCCCGCCAAGTCCGCCGCCCAGCAAAAGGCCGCCGGCGCCGCCCTGTCGGCCAAGCGCGGCGACACCCCGAAGTCCGAACTGAAGGGCGCGTCGAAGTCGATGCTGTCGATGACCGAGAAACAGCTCGAGGAATTCGCCCATACGAAGCGCAAGGGCAAACCCGAGCACGTGAAGCACTGACATATCCCGGCGCGAGAGCCCGAATGACGCTGTCATGCCGCGCCGCTAGCGTCGCCGCATGACCCTGACCGAGACGTCGACCGGACGGCCGCGCGCGTTTTCGGACGTGCTGGACATCCTGTCGGCGCGCCGGTCTGAAAGACTGTGTCTGGGCGAGGTCGTCGAGGCGTTCGGGGACCGGGCCTTCGGGCCGGTGATGTTCTTCTTCGCCCTGATCAACCTGCTGCCCTGGCCGCCCGGGGGCACGACCCTGACCGGGGCGCCGCTGCTGCTGCTGTCGCTCGAACTCGCCTGGGGGCGGGAGACCCTGTGGGTCCCGCGCTGGGCGGAACGTATTTCGATCCACCGCGAGACCTTCCGCCGGCTGACCCGGCGGTTCATGCGTCCGCTGCGCTGGACCGAGGCGGTCTCCCGGCCGAGGCTGTATTTCCTGACCGGCGGGTTCGGCCAGGGCCTGATCGGCCTGGCCTGTCTGTTCCTGTCGGCGGTGCTGGTGTTGCCGATCTTCGGCGGCAACCTGATCCCGGCGGTGGCCATCGGCTTCTTCAGCCTGGGGGTGATGCAGCGCGACGGCCTGGCCGTTCTGCTGGGCTGGCTGACGACGGCCGTCGCCGTCGCCGTCCTGTTCCTGGCGTGGAAGCTGATCGTCGCCGGATTCCAGCATGGGATCGACGCGGTTCAACGCATGATCTGAGCCCCGTTCCAGGATTGACGTTTGTTAAGTGGCGTCCACCTACGGTCGCGCCTAGATCGGATCATCACCTCCGGACGCCGCCGATGCCCGACTACGACTATCAGAGCGACACACGGCCCTTCTCGCGGGTGCTGGAGGATATCGGCGCCAAGGACGACCCCAAACTGTATCTGGGCGAGCTGGCGAACGCCTTCGGAGAGCGGGCCTTTGGCGCCCTGATGCTGTTCTTCGGCCTGATGAACATCGCCATCGGCATCATCCCCGGAACGACGACCATCCTCGGCGCGCCGCTGCTGCTGATGGGTTTCCAGCTGATGATCCGTCAGGACCAGCTGTGGTTGCCGCGCTGGGCGCTCCGGCGCTCGATTGAGCGCGAGACCTACCGACACGGCGCGGCGAAGGTGCTGCCCCGTTTGCGAATGGTGGAGCGGCTGTCCAAACCCCGCCTGTCTATCATGACCAGCGAGGTGTCCGAGGTGCTGATCGGCATCGCCACCGTCATCCTCGCCTTCATCCTGGTGCTGCCGATCTGGGGCGGAAACCTGGTGCCCGCCCTGATCATCTCTACCTTCGGCTTCGGCCTGATGCAGCGTGACGGCCTGGTCGTCCTCATCGGCTGGGGCGGCGTGGCCGGCGTCTGCCTGTTCATCTGGCTGGCGTGGGAGCTGGTCACCCGGGCGTTCGGTCCGGTGATCGCCTGGGCCTTGGGCCTGTTCTGAACGACGAAACGCCGGAGAGGTCTCCCTCTCCGGCGCTTGTTCGAACCTGAAACAATCAGCTGCGGAACAGCGACAGCACCAGTTGCGGCGTCTGATTGGCGATGCCCAGAGCCTGAACCCCCAGCTGCTGCTTCGTCTGCAGAGCCTGAAGCTTGGCGCTTTCCTTCGCCAGATCGGCGTCGACCAGATTGCCCACCCCCGCTTCCAGAGCGTCCGACAGCTTGCCGACGAACGTCAGGTGGGTCGAGAGCGCCTTCGACTTGGTGCCCAGCCGCGCGAGCGAGGCCGAGACCTTGTCGATGGATGCGGTGACGGCCGTAAGCGCGGTCGTCGCCTTGGTCAGGGTGTCGATCGACTGCGTCGTCGCGACCGTCACATTCGCGCCGCCCAGAGCCAGGACTTCCGCACCAACCGTCAGGCTGGAAGAACCCGTCACGTTCGCCAGAGCCTGGAACCCCGTCGCTCCCGTCTTCAGCAGGTTGACCCCGTTGAATTCGGCATTGCCGGTGACCGTGGCGATCTGGTCGCGAAGGGCCTTGAAATCCTCGTTCAGAGCTGCGCGCGCCGAGGTCTTGAGTGACGCATCCGTCGCCGCGAGTGCCTTCTCCTTCAGTTGGAGCAAGAGGTCGGAGACCGTCTCGCCCGCCGCCAGAGCCACATCAACCGCGGCGATGCCGCGATCGAGAGACTGTTTCACCGCGCTCAGCGCCCCGATATCGGCGCGTTGCCCCTGGGCGATGGCCCAGATGGCTCCGTTGTCCTTGGCGGTGGCGACAGATTTGCCGGTGTTGATCCGGTTCTGCACCGTCGCCAGGGAGGCGTTGGTCGCGTTCAGGTTCTGGAGCGCGACTTGCGCGCCCACGTTCGTGTTGACCGACATAACCATCGGCTGTCCTTCCATTCTGGTCGGGTGAAGAACGGCCTTCTGGCCGTCGAACCAGTTCTGGTTCGCGCACGCCCACGCAAGGATCGGGCCGGACTGCGGGCCGATCATGCGCCAATATTTTCAGTGAGTTAGTTACTGCCGAGGCAGAGGCCCGGCAGGTCTGACCGCCCCGGCGCGTCGCGTCTTGCCTACCAGACGGCGGTCAGGCCGCCTGGGCGGTTCCCGGGCCGGCCAACCCCTGCATGACCATCTTGTTGATGTCGATCAGGGCCTCGAAATCGTCCTCGCCGCGCATGATCGCCGAGGAATGGCGGCTGACGAACAGGCTGATCGAGATGATCTGGGCCCGCAGGTTCTTGTCCATCGCATTGTCGGGATTGGCGCAGTCGGTCGCCAGCGCCGACCACAGCCGGCGGTTCCAGTCCAGCGCGTCGATCCGGGTGGCGACGTCGGTCGTCTCCACGGTCGAGGCGTGCATCAGCGCCCGGGTCACCTGCCCGAACAGCCGGTACTCCATCTCCCGCGGATTTTCAGCCCGCGTGGCTGCGGTCTTGTAAGCCTGCAGCGACATTCGCCAGCCCCTCTTCGTAATCCACCAGTTTTCGCGCCGCCATCAGGGCCTTGTAGTATTCGCGCGCCATGACGTGACGCGACGCCGCCACGCAATCCGCCAGAACCTGCGGGTTGCGCGTGGCGCTCATGAACTCGGTCAGACGCAGCGCGAACTCGTCATAGACCTTCGGCGCCGCGGTCTCGTCCAGGTACATCATCATGACCGGAAAATAGACGCGGGTCGCCGGGCTGTTGACGTCCTCCGGCTGGAGAATGTCCTTCTCGCGCAGGACCGAGGCCTTGTTCTGCAGAATCAGCACGCCCCGGCGGTCGCCGTTCTGGACGACCGCGCCGTTCAGAACGAATTTCTCGCCGGGTTTGAGCGACAGCTTGAGCGGCATTTGCGGGGGCATCTCCTGACGGGCCCGCGGCGACGTTAGGAAGCCGGGAACAAACGCAGGCTAAACAGTCGTGGTTAACCATGTCTTGTGACCCCGGCGGCGATCCTGCCGGAACACCTTCAGGATCCCCCCATGTCAGCAGCCGATCTGGCCCCGGAATTCGTCCACGCGCCCCAGCTGGCGGCGCAAGGCATGGTCGGCGATTCCGCCTCGCCCGAGGCCATCCGCAAACTGTCGCGCCAGCTGGCCAGTCCGAAGCTGGCGGTGAAGGCCCAGCGCAAGGCGCTGGAGAAGCTGAAGGCCGCCCTGATGGCGATCCGCGCCGGCGATTTCGCCCTCGGCGCCCGGCGCGCGCTCGATGCGCTGCAGATCGACGAGACCAGCGGCCTGGCCTGGCACGTCCTCGCCATCTGCCGCGAGAAGTCGGGCGATTTCGGCCAGGCCCTGATGGCCTATGAGGCGGCGCTGAAACTGCTGCCCAACGAGACCGACGTGGCCCACGATCTGGGCCGGCTGGCCCAGCAGATGGGCTATCTGGAAATCGCCGAGAAACTGCTGCTCAAATATCTGGCGGCCGATCCGGGCCACGTCGAGGCGACCAACAACCTGGCCTGCGTTCAGCGGGACCAGAAACGCTATGGCGACGCGGTCGAGACCCTGCGCGCGCTTCTGGGGATCGAGCCGGAATCGCCGGTGCTGTGGAACACCCTCGGCACGGTGCTGAGCGACCAGGGCGACATGTCCACCGCCCTGACCTTCTTCGAGGAGGCGCTGCGCCACGACCCGACCTTCGCCAAGGCCCGCTACAACCGGGCCAACGCCCGCCAGCCGCTGGGTGACGCCCTCGGCGCGCTGGAAGATCTGGACGCCGCCCTGCCCGGCGCGGAAAGCCCGTATGAGCGGGCCATGATGACCATGGCGCGGGCCCTGCTGCTGATGACCCTGGGCCGCATCCCCGAAGGGTTCGAGACCTATGAGGTGCGGCTGGACCCGCATCTGCCCGAGGCCATGCGGGTGGCTGTCGAGGCCCCGTGCTGGGATCCGAAGACGCAGGACGTGCGCGGCAAGCGGCTGCTGATCGTCGGCGAACAGGGAATCGCCGACGAAATGATTTTCGGAACCTGCATCGGCGACGCGATCGAGGCGGTCGGACCGGAGGGCAAGGTGTTCGTCGCCGTCGAACCGCGTCTGATCGGGATGTTCCAGCGCACTTATCCCCAGGCGATCTTCGGCGCCCACAGGGCGGTCAAGCTGGAAGGGCGGATCACCCGCTACGTCCCGTTCGTCGAGGAACTGGAAGGCGGCGTGGATCTGTGGATTCCGATGGCCTCCCTGCTGGCCGTCTATCGCCCCTCGATCGACCGCTTCCCGGACCGCCGGGGCTATTTGAAGGCCGATCCCGACAAGGTGGCCCACTGGCGGACCGAACTGGAGAAGCTGGGCCCCGGTCTGAAGGTCGGCCTGCACTGGAAGAGTCTGGTCCTGACCGGATCGCGGGCCCGCTACTTCTCCAGCTTCGAACGCTGGCGGCCTGTGCTCGAAACGCCCGGCGCCATAATGGTCAATCTGCAGTGCGGCGACGTCGCCGAAGACCTGGCCGCGGCCGAGGCGGCGGGGATTTCGATCTGGACGCCGCCGATCAATCTGAAGGACGATCTGGAGGACGTGGCGGCCCTGTCGGTGGCGCTGGATCTGGTGATCGGCCCGGGCATCGCGGGGACCAATCTGGCGGCGGCCGTCGGCGGAACGGCGTGGATGATCACCGCACCGGACGACTGGCATTTCCTCGCCACCGAAAAATACCCGTTCTATCCGCACCTCCGCTATTTCCGGCGCGACAGCTTCGACGCTTGGGAAGGCGCCATCGAGCGCATCCGCGCGGCGCTGGACGAAGCCGTGAAAGCGGGGAACGCCGGATAGCGGAGCAGCGTTGATCTCCCGAACAGGGAGCTGAGCCATGCCGGACCTCGACGACTATTCGGACGATCAGGAACAGTCGGAAGTCTTTGACGAAACCCACATCGACGATGAGGGCGACGGCGACATCCTGCTCGACGAGGCCGATCCCGTTCTGGATGTAACCCAGGCCGACGGCGACGCCGACGAGGACGAGTTCGACGAGGACGAGGACGAGGATCTGGACGAGATCCAGGGCGCCTCGGGCATCGAGGCCGAGGCCGACGCCCTGCTGGGCGTCGACGGCGAGCGCCTGACCGAGATCGACGGCGAAAGCGCAGGCGGGCGTGGTCCGGACGAGGTCGAGCTGGTCTACACCGGCCTGATGCGCAACGTCCGCGGGGCCCAGGCCAGCGCCGCCCACTGGGAGGCCAAGAACCTCTCTGACGACGACATCGCCGACCTCGGCTACGGCCCCGACGGCGAAGAAGATCACCCGAAAAACTAAGGAGGGCGGCCGTGACCACTCAAACGCACAAACCCGATCATCAGCAGTCGCCCGCCGACGACATCCCCCACGCCCGCAAGGCGCCCCGCGAAGAGGGCAAGCCGGACCAGCTCTGCGAGGAGGAACGCCACGCGGAAGACCGTCAGGAAGCCCTGCTCGACGAGGGACTGGAAGAGACCTTCCCGGCGAGCGACCCGGTGTCGGCGAAGCGGATTACCTGATCGGTGGCCTAATCCAGGCGCGTGAACGTATCCGCCCGAACGCAGTCGCGCGTCCAGCTCATGGGCGGCGGCCATTGGATACGGGCCGAGGGATCGACAATCGATACCTCTCCCCGGACATCATGGCCTCCCGTGGAGCGGGTCGCCTCAAAGAGATCCAGCACCGCCTGATCATCGACATCGGGGACGAACCCCTGCGCGAGAAAAATCCGCCAGAAGGAGTCCGCCCGGATGACGGTGATCTTTCCCGGCTGGACTGAATAGACCGGTCCGCCCTCGGATGCACAGCCGCCGAACTGGGCGCTGCCCCGCGAGGTGAACAGCCCCTGCAGCACATAGTCGCCAGGCTCCACCTCCTTGACGGCAAGGTAAAGCTCCCCTTCGGAATTGATTGCATCGCCGGACCAGTCCGCAGCATCCAGCGTCGTTACTCCGTCCATGAACCGGCTTTGGCCCAGATCGACCCTCCGAAAATCGGCGCTGTGCACATAGGCCGTTTTGGGCATGGTCACGACCAGCAGCCCTCGGGCCGAATCCGGTCCAAACCGCACGGCCCGTGGCGCGGAAGCACAAGCGGCGACCAGAAAGGTAATCAAAAGCAGAGCAGCGGTCGCGACCGCCCTAATGACGTGGTTCATTGTCCCCCCCCGGGTTCAGAAGTCGGCTTGCGCGAATTCCGGTCCAGCTAGCCCGGCCGCTTCGCGTTCGCAAACAGCCGGGGTCGGGACGTCAGGCCTTCACCCGCCAGGTCGCGCCCGCCGGACCGTCCATGACCACCACGTTCAGGGCGTTCAGCCGGTCGCGGATGCGGTCGGCCTCCGGCCAGTCCTTGCCGGCGCGGGCGGCCGCGCGTTGCTCCAGCAGGGCCTCGACCTCGGTGCGCAGGTTGTCGGAGACCTCGCCTTCCAGCCATCCGGCCGGATCGGCCTGAAGCACGCCCAGGATGGCGGCGGCGGCGATCAGTTCGCCCTTGGCGCGGGCGACGACGCCCATGTCGCCCGCCGTCATGGCGCGCTCGATCTCGCTGGACAGGGCGAACAGGGTCGCCATGGCCCCCGGGGTGTTGATGTCATCCTCGATGGCCTTGAGGAAGTCCTCGGGCGGTTCGTCGCCATTGGCAGGAACCCCCGCCGCGCGGTGCAGGGCCCCGTAAAGCCGGTCCAGCGCCTTGCGACTCTGGTCCAGCAGCGACTGGTTCCAGTCCAGCGGCTGGCGGTAGTGGGCGCTCAGCAGGGCCCAGCGGACCACCTCGCCCGGGATGTTCTGAACCAGATCGTGCAGCAGCAGAACGTTGCCGATCGACTTGGACATCTTCTCCGCGTCGACGGTCAGGAAGCCGTTGTGCATCCAGTAGCGGCTGTATTCGGCATGGGCGTTCGGCTCATGGGCATGGCCGTGGGCGCAGACGCCCTGGGCGATCTCGTTCTCATGGTGCGGAAACACCAGATCGATGCCGCCGCCGTGGATGTCGATGGGCAGACCCAGCGTCTCCTCGATCATGGCCGAGCATTCGATATGCCAGCCGGGGCGCCCCTCGCCCCACGGCGACGGCCACGACGGCTCGCCCTCCTTCGAGGGCTTCCACAACACGAAGTCGTGCGGATTCTTCTTGTAGGGCGCGACCTCGACCCGGGCCCCGGCGATCATGTCGTCCAGGTTCCGGCCGGACAGGCGGCCATAGGTCTCATAGGACGAGACGTCGAACAGCACATGGCCCTCGGCGGCGTAGGCGCAGCCCTGCTCCATGATCGCGCCGATCTGCTTCACGATCGCGTCCATATGGTCGGTGACGTGGGGGGCGATGTCCGGCGGCGAGACGTTCAGCCGGCCCATGTCGTCCAGATAGGCGGCCTCATAGCGCGCGGTGACCTCGCCGATCGGCGTGCCTTCCCTTGCCGCCTTCGCATTGATCTTGTCGTCCACGTCGGTGACGTTGCGGGCGTAGATGACCTTGTCGGCGCCATACTCGCGGCGCAGAAGCCGGACCAGCACGTCGAACACCACCGGCGGCCGGGCATTGCCGATATGGGCGTAGTCATAGACCGTGGGGCCGCAGACATAGAGGGTCACCCGGTCCGGATTTCGCGGCGTGAACACGCGCTTCTCGCGGTGCAGGGTATCGTGAAGCAGCAGCGGCATAATGAGGCGGTAGCTTTCAGTTTTCTTGCAGGACGGACCTGCGCTCCCATATAGCCGTCCTGCTGCACAAGCGAACAGCGTCGAGATCGAGAATGAGCGTCATCCCCGTCAAGCCGGTTCTGGTCGGCGACAACGACCCCGCCCCGCGCCCCTCGCGCGAAAAGGCGCTGGAGGCGGTGCGCACCCTGCTGGCCTGGGCCGGCGACAATCCCGATCGCCCCGGCCTGATCGACACGCCCCGCCGCGTGGTCGACGCCTATGGCGAATGGTTCGACGGCTATGACGCCGACGTCGAGAAGGAGCTGAGCCGCACCTTCGAGGACGTCCAGGGCTATGACGACATGGTCCTGCTGCGCGACATCGAGGTGGAGAGCCACTGCGAGCACCATATGGCCCCCTTCATCGGCAAGGCCTGTGTCGCCTACATTCCCAACGAGAAGGTGGTCGGCATTTCCAAGCTGGCCCGCGTGGTCGAGATCTTCTCGCGCCGCCTGCAGACCCAGGAAGTTCTGACCAACCAGATCGCCGCCGCCATCGAATCGCACCTCGAACCGGCCGGCGTCGCCATCCTGATCGACGCCGAACACCAGTGCATGACCACCCGCGGCGTGCACCATCGCCACGTTTCGACCATCACCACCCGGTTCACTGGCGTCTTCAAGTCCGACAGCGCGCTCAAGGATCGTTTCCTCAAGCTGGCCCAAGGACGCTGAACGACGCTGATCGGCTCGCCTCACAGGCGTATTTTGCGCAAACGCCACGCTTCGGAACCTCAAGGGGCCCGAAGCCGCTTTACAAGCGAGTTGCGGAACGCCAAGAGACGAACCGAACGTCATAGCTTGCGCTCGCCGCCATCGCGCCGGGCCTGTGGAGAAACTGAAGCATGGGCGCCAAACTTTCAGGTCCCGGTGGTCAGGGCGGCAAGACCATCGAGCAGAACGCGGACATCAACGTCACGCCGTTCGTCGACATCATGCTGGTGCTGCTGATCATCTTCATGGTCGCCGCGCCTCTGGCCACCGTTTCGATCCGCCTCGACCTGCCGCCCGCGACCCCGCCCCCTCCGGGCGAAGTCAAGGAGCCGGTCTACATCACCATCCAGGACACGGGCTCGATCTTCATCGCCGAGAAGCAGACCTCGATCGAAACCCTGGTCGCCGACGTGTGCGCGGCCCTCGGCGGCGGCAATCCGGGCTGCAAGGAAGAGCGCGTCTTCGTCCGCGCCCAGCCGGAAGTGAAGTACGACCAGTTCATGGAGGTCATGAACGCCCTCCAGGAGCAGGGCTTCTACAAGGTCGGCCTGCTGAACGAAGACATCGAATAGGCCTCACGCCTTTCCAAACGAACAAGGGCCGCATCCGGCAAGGATGCGGCCCTTTTTCATGGCTGGGGGCCAGAGCGGCTACTGGACCGACTGGCGGGGCGGGGCGCTCGTCGAGGCCGGGGCCGTCGCGGCGCCGGACGGCTGATAGGGACGCTCGCCCGCAGGTTCGGCCTGCGCCGGAGCGGGCGCCGGCGTGCGGGCGGCGGGGCGGGCCGCTGGGCGACGCGCCGGCGGACGGGCGGCCGTCCGGGTCGGAGCGGCGCGCGGAGCCGCTGCCGGCGGCGTGTCAGCGGCGGCGGTCTGGGCAGGCGGAGCGGTCGTCGCCGCAGCCGGCGTCGGCGCGGCGGGGACAGGCGTGGTCGCGGCGGGAGCCGAGGCGGCCGAGGCCGCGGCGGCGCGGGCGGCCAGCTGCTGGCGAGCCTGGAAGCGGTGGGCCAGCTTCTCGGTCAGGACGCGGGCGGCGGCGGGATCCATCTGGGCCATGATCGCGGCCAGAGAACGGGGCCGCATGGCGGCGGCGACCGGCAGGCGGACGTCGTCGTCCAGGGTGGCGAAGACGCGGGCCGCCTCCTTGGGCCGCATCGCCGAATAGACGGCGACCAGCCGGTCGTTCTCGGCCTTTTCCTGCTCGCTGACCTGACCCAGCAGCACCCGCACCTCGGCCTTCACGGCTTCGAGGGCGGCGACCTTGGCGTCGAGCTTCTGTTCCGCCGTCGCCATCAGCGGCAGCATGGCCGCCAGATCGGCGTCACGGGCGTCCAGCTCCGTGCGGCGTCCGGACAGCGATTGCAGGATCCGCAGCTCGGCGGGGGAGATGCCGGCCTGCTGGGCCAGCTGTTCCGGCGTCAGGGCGCAGACCGCGGCGGCGGCCGATACGGCTGGGGCCGCAGCGGGCACGGCTTCTTCGGCCCAGGCCTTGGCGCCCTCGAACATGCCGGGAGCCACGCCAACGGCGCGGACGACGACCACCCCGCCAATGGCGATGGCGATCAGGGGCAGCAGGCGGGGAATCTTGCTCATGATCGGTTACTCAGCGGGCGTAAAAAGGGAACTCAGGCGGCGAACAGGTCTTCGTCCAGGCTACGGCGAGCGCGGTTGAGGCTTTGCTTCGCAGACTGGTTAGCGGTCAGGGCGCCGAGGATGGCGGCCACATTGTTTCCGCCGGCGACGGGCGCCGGAGCCCGGGCGGCGGCCGGCGCCATGCCCTGGATGCGTTCGGCCAGGGCCGCCATGCGCAGCGCGCGCTCGTCCTCGACCCCAGCGACCGGGACGGGCTCCGTTTGGGGTTTGGCGCGAGCGGGCGCAGGCTCGGCCGGCGCCGCAGGGCCGCGCCCGATCAGCGCTTCCAGCTGGGCCTTGACCTCGCGGGCCTTGATGATGCGGTCGTGCAGCAGGTCCGTTTCCTGACCCGAGGCCCGCAGATTGGCCAGGGCCGCCTCGGCGCGGCCGGCGGCCGAGTTCAGTTCGGCGACAGCGGTAGCGAAGGCCTGCTGCCCGGCGCGCAGGGCCGTCAGCTTCTTCTCCAGCCGCACGCCGTAGCCGAGCGCGGCCACAAGCAGCAGCATCAGCACGCCGTCCAGAATCATGCCGGTCATCAGCGTCTTCCCTTCGTCAGACTCGTGGCTGCCTCGATGCTGATCGGGGCCTCGACGCGCACAGCGATATGCTGGCCCTTGCGGCCCATCCGGCCGGTGGTGACCGGGATCGATCCGCAGCGAACGGAGATGTCGCTGTCGGGCGTGGCGTTGAGCATCAGGGTGTCGCCGACCTTCAGCGCCAGCACCTGCGACAGCGGCAACTGCTGCTCGTCCAGCACGGCGCGAACCTCGGTCTCGGTGGTCCAGAGCTCGGTGGCCAGGTGGCCTTCCCAGATGTTGTCGCGGCCGAATTTCTCACCCATGAACTGCTGCAGCAGCATCTTCCGGATCGGCTCGAGCGTGGCGTAGGGCAGCAGCAGTTCGATCCGCCCTCCCCGGTCCTCCATGTCGATGCGCAGCTTGACCAGAATGGCGGCGTTGGCCGGTCGGGCGATGGCGGCGAAGCGGGGATTGGTCTCAAGCCGGTCGAGGGTGAAATGGACAGGGGTCAGCGGCTCGAAGGCGGCGCGGGCGTCGGCCAGCACGACCTCGACCATCCTCTGGACCAGCACACGTTCGATGGTGGTGTAGGGCCGCCCCTCGATGCGCAGCGCCGCAGTGCCCCGTCGTCCGCCCAGCAGCACGTCGACGATGGAATAGATCAGGTTGGAATCGACCGTCAGCAGGCCGTAGTTGTCCAGCTCCTCGGCGCGGAACACCGCCAGGATGGCCGGCAGCGGGATCGAGTTCAGATAGTCGCCGAAACGGATCGACGAGATGTTGTCGAGGCTGACCTCGACGTTGTCCGAGGTGAAATTGCGCAGGGACGTCGTCATCAGCCGCACCAGGCGGTCGAAGACGATCTCGAGCATCGGCAGGCGCTCGTAGGACACCAGGGCCGAGTTGATGATGGCGCGGATGCCCGAGCGCTCGGAGCCGTCGTCGTCGCCGAGATCGAAGCCCAGCAGGCTGTCGATCTCGTCCTGGTTCAGGACCCGTTCGGCCAGGGCGGCCGTGCGCTCCTCCCCGTCGCCTTCGGCCAGCGGGTCTTCCGTTTCGGCGAACGGATCGGCGTCGTCGGCGAAGGCCGCGTCGGTCATGCCTAGTTCACCAGCATTTCTTCGATCAGCACGGCGTCCACCTTGCCCGGCGCGGCGATCAGATTGACCCGGCGCAGGATTTCGGCGCGCAGCTGGAAGCTGCCGGCGGACCCGGCGAGGTCCTCGGGACGCAGTTCGCGAAGAAAGCCCTGGAACATGTCCTGCATCCGCGGCATCTCGGCCTGCAGCTGCTCGGCGACGTGGGCGTCCCGGGTTTCCAGCGTCAGCTTCAGCTTGAGGTAGGTCGGGCGGCCGTCCGGCGACTGAATGTTCACCGTCATGTCGGGCAGGGTGAAGAAGGTGACGCCGTCAGGGCCTTCCGCGATGACGCCCAGCGACGGATCGGCCGCGGCGTCGCCGCCGCCGCCATGCCCTCCGCCCTTCTTGTCGTCCTTCTTGGCGTGGCCGCCCTTCTTCTCGGCGCCGTGCCCGCCCTCCTCGGCCGCCGCGGGCTTGGGCTGCAGCAGGAAGAAGGCCGCGCCCCCTCCCCCGCCCAGCACCAGGAGGGCCGCGGGAATGATGATGAACAGCAGCGGGAGCTTTTTCTTCTTCGGCGCCTCGCCCTCTTCGCCTTCCGGCGTGGGAGCGTCGGACACGGCGGGCAGGTTGGCGTCGTCGCCCGCAGCCGCACCCTTCTTCTTGCCGAATTTGAACATGCAACGCGCCCCGAGAATCTCTCGGTCCATACGAACGTTTTTTGGTTAACGAGCCGCTAAGAACCGGCAAAACCTGCCGGGCTCCGGATCAAGCTGCACGGCTGAAATGCCCGCCATTGTTGGGTTAACCCTGTTGGCACGACCGTTGCGAGGGATGATCCGGAAGGAGCCGCCCTTGGAAAACGCCGCCTATGTCGGACTGTCACGCCAGATGACGCTGCGCCGCGAGCTCGACATCGTGGCGAACAACATCGCCAATGCGGACACGACCGGCTTCAAGGTCGAACAGCTGCTGCTCGGCTCCGAGTTGGGCGAGCGCGCCCGCAACGCCTTCATCCGTCCCGGCGTCAGCTTCGTGCTGGATAACGGGGTGGGACGCGATTTCAGCCAGGGCGAGCTGGCCCAGACGAGCCGTAATCTCGACTTCGCCATCGAGGGCGAAGGCGCCTTCTTCAAGCTGACGGACGGCCAGGGCGAAGCCTACACCCGCGACGGCGCCTTCACCGTGGACGGCGAAGGCCGGCTGGTCACCGAAGGCGGCGCGGCCGTTCAAGGCGACGGCGGCGACATCATCCTGGACCCCACGCTGGGCGAGCCCTCGGTGGCGGCGGACGGGACCGTCAGCCAGAACGGCGCCCTCGTCGGCAAGCTGTCGATCGTGCGTTTCGACACCCTCGGCGCCCTCGAGAAGGGTGGCGACGGCCTGTACCGCAACGCCTCCAACGCCGCCGCCAGCGAGGCTCCCGACGCCCGCGTGCGCCAAGGCATGCTGGAAGGCTCCAACGTCAATCCGATCCTCGAGATCACCAACCTGATCGAGATCCAGCGCGCCTACGAGAGCGTCAGCCGGATGATCGAGAACACCAACGACCTGTCACGCCGCGCCGTCGAGCGGCTGGGCCGGGCATAAGGAGAGACTGAGACATGCGCGCACTCAGAACCGCAGCCTCGGGGATGTCAGCCCAGCAGCTGAACGTCGAGGTCATCTCGAACAACATCGCCAACATGAACACTGTCGGCTTCAAGCGTCAGCGGGCCGAATTCCAGGACCTGCTGTACCAGAACGTCGAGCGGATGGGCGCGCAGTCGTCCAGCCAGGGTACGGTGGTGCCGACCGGCATCCAGATCGGCGCGGGCGTGAAGGCCGGCTCGGTCTACCGCATCACCGAACAGGGCACGCCGACCCAGACCAGCGGCCGTTACGACATGGCCGTCGACGGCCGCGGCTATTTCCAGGTCATCCTGCCCTCGGGCGAGACGGCCTATACGCGGGCCGGCAATTTCTCGGTCAACGGCGAAGGCCAGCTGGTCACCGACGACGGCTATGCGGTCGAACCCGCCATCACCATCCCGCAGGACGCGGTCGATGTGATGATCTCCAAATCGGGCCAGGTGCAGGTTATCAGCGCCGGAACCACCGAGCCCGCCACCGTCGGGCAGCTGGAACTGGCGACCTTCTTCAACGAGGCGGGGCTGGAAGCTGTCGGCGACAACCTGCTGATGGAAACCGCCGCCTCGGGTTCGGCCACGGTCGGCACGCCGGGCGACGCCGGTCTGGGCCAGATTCTTCAGGGGTACACCGAGGCGTCGAACGTCGACGCCGTGGCCGAGATCAGCGCTCTGATCGTGGCTCAGCGCGCCTATGAGATGAACTCCAAGGTCATCACCACCGCCGACCAGATGCTGTCGGTCGCCTCGCAGGTGAAGTCGTGAGGGCCCTGATCCTCGCGGCCGTCGCGGCCCTGGCGCTCGCGGGGCCCGCCCTCGCCGGACCGGTGACGCTGAAGGTCAATCCGGTGGATTCGGACGGCCGGGTGACCTTGGGCGACCTGTTCGACGGCGCCGGGGCTGCATCAAATGTCGTGGTCGGCCAGCGGGCCGGCCCCTCCATCGTCTTCGAGGCCGGACAGTTGCAGAGCCTGGCCCGTCAGTCGGGTCTGGACTGGGCAAATCCGACCGGGCTTCGCCGGGTCGTGGTGCGCAACGCCGCCATGGCGCCGGGCGCCGCCGCCGTCGCGGCTGCGGATACAGCCGTCGGAACCGCCGGGCCCGCCGTTTCGCGTTCCGCCCCGGTCCGCACGGCCCATGGCGAACGCGTCATCAGCCGCAACGACATCGTCGAGGTCGCCTATGAGGTCGGCGGCGTCCGCCTGACCATCAGCGGCCGGGCCGAGGGCGCCGCCGCCGTCGGCCAGCGTCTGGCCGTCCGCAACCTGCAGTCCAACCGGGTCATCGACGCCGTCGCGACCGCGCCCGGTCAGGCCGCCGCCGGTCCCGCCGCCCGCGCCGCCACCCAACACTTCGCCGCCCGCTGAGGGGAAAACAGTCTGATGCGTACCGCCCTGATCCTGACCGCCGCCCTGTCGTCGCTGACTCTCGGAGCCTGCTCCACCGCCGTGGAAACGGTCATGGGCCCCCAGCTGGCCCCGATCGGCTATCCCTCGGCCCTGGTGCCCACTGACCAGATCGTCATGGCGTCAGCCGCCCAGCAGCAGGCCGATCGCGCCGCCAGCGCCAACAGCCTGTGGCGCACCGGAGCCCGCACCTTCTTCGGCGACCAGCGCGCGCGCAGCATCGGCGACATCCTGACGGTCAACATCGACATCGACGACCGCGCCCAGACCCAGAACTCCACGAACCGGTCGCGCACCAACGACATCTCGGGCGGCATCTCGAACTTCTTCGGGCTGGAGAACAGCCTCGGTCGCGCCTTCCCCGGCGGCTTCGACCCCCAGAACCTGGTCGGACTGGAAGGCGAGTCCAACGCCACCGGCTCCGGGTCGGTCAACCGGTCCGAGAAGGTCAGTCTGACCATCGCCGCCGTCGTCACCGGCGTCATGGCCAACGGCAATCTGGTCATCCAGGGCCGGCAGGAGGTGCGCACCAACCGCGAGGTGCGCGAACTGACCGTCGCCGGCATCGTGCGGCCCGAGGACATCAGCTCGGGCAACACCATCGCCCACACCCAGATCGCCGAGGCCCGCATCAGCTACGGGGGCCGCGGCGACATCAGCCGGGTCCAGGCCACGCCCGCCGCCCAGTCGCTGGTGGAGCGCTTCAGCCCATTCTAGTTGGGCCGCGGTCGTCGGCCCTTCGGGACCTCCCGACCCGACGCGGCCTGGCCATCCGACACGCGCCATTTTAGTCACAAGGCGAAAACTGCCGGGCGACGGCCAAGCGGAGCCGTGAACCGTTAATGAAACACAGCGTTTGGCCATCAGACGCGAGTGTTTTTCATGCTGAAGTTCGCCATCCCCGCCGTCGCCGCCCTCGGGCTGATCGCGTTCGCCGCCCAGTCACAGGCGACGAATTCGGACGTCCAGACGAACGTCGCGCCCATGGCGTGGCATCTCAGCCATGAGGGCGATCTGGCCAAACTGGCCTATGGCGTCGCGAACTCGGACCAGCTGGCGCTGATGATGACCTGCGCGCCGGGTGAGGCCCAGGCCGTTGTGTACGGCGACGTCAAGCCGGCGGGTCCGCGCGTTCACAAGGCCTTGATGCACGCCGTCGCCATCGATCCCCTGAGTGGCGGACTGGCGGACGAGGTGCGGGTGTCGGTCGAAGATCCGTCCCTCAAACAGCTGGCGCAAAGCGGCAAGATGGCGGTCGAGGGCGACGCCGGCGCGTTCGAGCTGACGGCCACCGCGGCCGAACGCAAACTGATCGACGAATTTTTCGCCCATTGCGGACATCGCGGCGTCTGACCACATTCGGTCGAACCTTCAGCGGGGGCTGAACCATGTTTGCCTTTCTCGCCGCCATCCTGGCCCTGCAGACGCCGGCGCCTGCCGTCCCTGCCTGGACCTGGACCCTGTACGCCGACGATACCCCCGTCGTGCTGGCCAATGAAGTTCCCGACACCGCCAACCTGCGAGCCACCCTGGAATGCGATCCGGGGTCCAGCGTCGCCCGGCTCACCCTGTACGGAACCCCGTTGACCGGCATGGCCCGCATCACCGCGGGAGAAGCCGTCGCCATAGCCGAGGCCGCGCCCGCGCGGGGTGACGCCACCCGTCTGACCTTGCGGACCGATCATCCGGCCTTCGCGGCTTTCGCGGCGGACGGGAAGATGAGTGTTCTGGTCGGCGATCACAGGCGACCGGTCGAAGTTCCCGCGACCCACCTTGCCAAGCTGCGCCGTTTCTCGGAACTGTGTTCGGGTTGAACCCCGGAGTCGACATGCGCACCCGCACGATCCTCGCCCTCGCCGTGCTCGCACTGACGGCGTCGGCCTGCGCGACCGCCGGCCCTGAGGCGACCACGCCGGCGGGGTCCGGCGGACCTCCGGCTCCGGTCGAGGGCTACGACTGGTTCTTCCACGCCGACGAGGACGCCGCCCGGCTCGCCTACGGTCTGGCCGAGAGCGACGACCTGCGCCTGGGTCTGGATTGCATCCGCGCATCGGGTCGGCTGTCCCTCAGCGGCGTGGCCCAGGACGCAGCCAAGCCGGAGTTCTACATCGAATCCGGCGGTGAGACCGCGCGTTTCCCGGCCGAGGCGGAACCGTCGCAGCTCAACGACGGCGTCTTCCTGAGCGCCCAGGCGCCCGCCGACGCTCCGGTTTTCCAGCGGTTCCGCCGGCTTGGCTGGCTGGCCCTGTGGCAGGACGGGACGCGCCAGACCTTTGCGCCCCATCCGGCGTCGGCGCCCAATATCGAGCGGTTCTTCGCCTTCTGCGGTTGACGCGGGACGCCGGCTCCGGTGCAGTCCCTCTCCTTGGGAGGGACTTCATGAAAACCATCATCGCCGCCAGCGCCATCGCGCTCCTCGCCGGCTTCGCCCAGCCGGCCATGGCCCAGACAGCGGCGCCCGCCGCGGTCTCCCGCGCAACCCCCAATGCGGCGCTGGCGTCGGTGCTGGCGGACTATGAGACATACCTGCGCGCGGTTGAGCCGGTCACGGCGGGCATGGAGGGCGACCGCGCGGCCCTGTCGCGGCTGGGCGACGCGTCGCGAGAGTTCGAGGTCGCGCAGGAGCCGGTCCTCAAAGGTTTCGCGGACCGGCTGGCGGCGATAGATCCCTCCGGCCTTACCGATGACGAGCGTCTGAACCACGCCTTCATGACCTATGTCGTGAAACGGTCCCGCGACCGCATTCCGCTCGACACCGGCCGCATCGACGCCTTCAACTCCGAAGGCGGCCCGGGTCAGGGCATGAGCTATATCGCCAGCATCACGCGGATTGCCACCATCGCTGACGCCGAGGCGTGGATCGCGCGGCTGGAGGCCATGCCCAAGGTCTATGCCGACCAATTGGCCAATGCCCGGCGCGGCCTTGAGACCGGGATGGTGCAACCTCGATCCATCGTCGAGAACGCCCTGACCCTGATCGAACCCGAAGCCGCCCTGACGCCCGGGGCCGACCCCCTGCTCAAGCCCTTCGCCGCCCTGCCCGCCTCCATCCCCGTGGCCCAACAGAACGCGCTGCGCGAGCGCGCCGCCCGCGCCGTGGCCGACGGCGTCATGCCGCAACGCCGCGAGTGGGCCCGGTTCCTGCGCGAGGACTATCTGCCCCGCGCGCCCGAAACCCTGGGTCTGGTCAACCGGCCGGGCGGGCGGGAGACCTACGCCTATCTGGTGCGGGGCTTCACCACCACGGACCTGACCCCGGATCAGGTGCATCAGATTGGCCTTGAGGAGGTCGCGCGCATCCGCGCCCGCATGGATACCGAGATGCGCGCCGCCGGCTGGACCGGCGACTTCGCCGGCTTCCTCAACTTCCTGCGCACCGATCCTCAGTTCTACGCCACGACGCGCGAAGACCTGCTGGAGAAGGCGTCGGAGATGGCCAAACGGGCCGATGACGGTCTGCCGGCCCTGTTCGGAACCCTGCCCCGCCTGCCGTATGGCGTGCGCCCGGTGCCGCGCGAGATCGAGGCCAACTACACCACCGGCCGCTACAATCAGGGCTCCATCGAGAACGGGATCGCCGGCGGCTATATGGTCAACACCTCCAGCCTGGATCAGCGCGGCCTGTACGAACTGCCGGCCCTGACGCTGCATGAGGCGGTGCCCGGCCATCACCTCCAGATCGCCCTGCAGCAGGAGGCCGAGGACGGTCCCTATTTCCGCCGCAGCGTGGACGTCACCGCCTTCATCGAGGGATGGGGCCTGTACTCCGAATTCCTCGGCGAAGAGATGAATTTCTACCGGACCCCCTACGAGCGGTTCGGCCGGCTGAGCTACGAGATGTGGCGGGCGTGCCGGCTGGTGTCGGACACCGGCATCCACTGGCTGGGCTGGAACCTCGAACAGGCCCGCGCCTGTTTCCGCGACAATTCGGCCCTGGCGCCGCTGAATATCGAGACCGAGCTGCAACGCTACATCGGCTGGCCCGGTCAGGCGACGGCCTACAAGATCGGCGAAATCCGACTGCGCGGAGTGCGGTCGCGGGCGGAGCGTGAGCTTGGCGACCGGTTCGACGTCCGCCGCTTCCACGACGCCCTGCTGGTCGACGGCCCCCTGCCGATGGCCCTGCTGGACGAACGCATGGACCGCTGGATCGCCGAAGAGAAGGCGCGGCCGGCGAACTAGGTCAGCCCCAGCTCCGCCCGCACCTTCCGGGTCAGCTTCGCCGCCACGATCCCGTGGGCGATGACCATATGCTCGGCCAGTTCGTCGTCGGGCCAGTCATCGATGCTGGGCAGATTCACCCATTTGTTCCGCGCCAGATAAGGCGCGGGCCGGGCGTGGCCGGACTCGGTCAGCACTTCATAGGCGATGTCCGAGACCTTGAAGGAGACGCCGCCCCGTTCGCCGACCATGACGAACATCTTGCCGCCGACGCGGTAGGCGTCGTGGTGCTCGCCGAACGGGTGGTCGAGCGTGGCCCCCGGGAGGGCGAGGCAGACCTTGCCGACCCCCTCCCGATCCATGATCAGGCCTCCACGCCCACGCCGATCGGACAGACCACGCCGGTTCCCCCGATGCCGCAATAGCCGGCCGGATTCTTGGCCAGATAACCCTGGTGATAGTCCTCGGCGAAATAATAGGGACCGGCCGGCGCGATCTCGGTCGTGATCGTCCCCCGCCCGGCCTTCGACAGGGCCGCCTGATAGGCGTCGCGCGACGCCTCGGCCTCGGCCCGCTGTTCGTCGTTCAGATAATAGATGGCCGAGCGGTAGGTGGTGCCGATGTCATTGCCCTGGCGCATGCCTTGGGTCGGGTCATGGTTCTCCCAGAACGCCTTCAGCAGCTCGCCATAGCTGATCTCGTGCGGATTGAAGACGACCTGCACCACCTCGGCATGGCCGGTCTTGCCGGTGCAGGTCTCCTCATAGGTCGGATTGGGCGTGATCCCGCCCGAATAGCCGACCGAGGTCACCCAGACGCCCGGCAGCTTCCAGAAGATGCGCTCGACGCCCCAGAAACAGCCCATGCCGAAGATGGCGGTTTCGAACCCCTCGGGGTGCGGCCCCTTGAGAGGCCGGCCGGTGACATAATGGACCTCATCGGTGTGCAGGGGGGTGGAGCGTCCCGGCAGGGCCTCGTCGGCAGTCGGCATTTCGTGGGATTTTCTGGACAGCATGGCCGGGCTCCATTGTGGGCCGCGGTCAGAAGGTTGCGCCTTCCTGATCCGACGCGGCCGGTCGAACGATCAAACGCCTATATGGGATGTGTTCAGGCGCTTGCCGAGGGGGTCCGGGTGTTCTATCAGCCTCGCCTCGCGCCGGATCGACCTCCGGCGTGACACGAAGGCCTTCGGGCGACGTCGTGGAAACGGACAGGTGGCGGAGTGGTCGATCGCGCACGCTTGGAAAGCGTGTGTACGTGAAAGCGTACCGAGGGTTCGAATCCCTCTCTGTCCGCCACGGCCCAAGTCGCAGTTTCTCAATAAAAAACAGAATCGCCATTAACCCCGGAAACTCGACTCCGTCGGCGCAAACTGGTGCGAGCGCCAGAGGTGGCGCACATGAAGATGAGGCTTGGAAATCGCTTCTCGCGCTCAGCCAGCCGGGGTAATCCCAGGCCCACAGGCGATGGTCGAAATGCCGAGTAGGGCCATCAGCAGATAGGTGACCCGGGCCTCCATTGACGGATGTCGATCTGCTTGCCGCACCTTCGGGAGGGTGAAATGCAGGATCTGCGGGAAACCTGGACTCGCGTAGGACTTCCTTCATTGCGCCCCGTATAAGTTCGTAGGGGGGCGCGAGACGGAGGTTCGGCCCCATGCGCGCCAACAGGATTCTGATCGCTGACGACGATCCGCTGCTACGCGCCTTGCTCGTGCACCGCCTTTCCGCCGACGGATATCAGATCACAACCGCCGAGGACGGAAGCCAGGCGCTTGAGGCCATCGCGACGCACAAGCCTGATCTCATCGTTCTCGACGCCCTGATGCCGGTGATGGACGGGTTCGAGGTGCTGCGCCGCCTGAAAGCCGGAGGATTGTCGGACGCGCCGGTAATCATGCTGACGGCGCTCAAACGCGAACAGGACATCGTCGGAGCCCTTCAACTCGGCGCCGCCGACTACCTGGTCAAGCCGTTCATACCGGACGAACTCGGGCATCGGGTCCGACGTTTGCTGCAATCGGCGAATCTGGCGGAAGGATCGGGCCGTGATCGTCGCCCCGCCTGAGCCCGTCCCGTTCGTACAGGTCGATCCGCAGGGCCTGTATCAGTCGGCGGTGGCGGATCGCATCGAAGGACGTCCGGCCGAGGCCGTGCCGAAGCTCGAGCAGGTTCTCGCCGTCCAGCCGGACCATGTCGACGCGAGACTCAATCTGGGCCTGGCGCTTCTGGCGCTCGGCCGCCTCGACGAAGCGGAGGCGACCCTTCTCGGCGTGACCCGACAGAGTCCCACCTATGTGGACGCCTGGGTCGGTCTGGCGCGTATCGGGCAACGACGCGGCGATCTGGAGGCGGCCCGCCGCGCGGCCGATGAAGCGGCCCGTCTGGCCCCGGAAGACGCCGAGGTCCGCGCGCTGCGGGCTTCCCTCGCGCCGCCTCCGCCATGGCGCGTCGAGATCACCGGAGCGAGGAGCCGCCTGTCCGCTGGTCTCCCCGACTGGACAGAGGCCCGCCTTGCGGTCTCGCGCGGTCTTGCAGAGGGCTGGAGCGCGGGCGCTGCGGTGGAAGTCACGGAGCGGTTCAACAACACCGACGTCTACCTCGAAGCGCGACTGGACCGGACCTTCGACGGCGGGGAATTCCATGTGGTGCTGGGCGGCGCTCCCGACGCCGACTATCGCCCGGAGATCGCGCTCGCCGCAGGCGGGGCGGTGCGACTGGCCGACGGTATCTCCGCCACGCTCGACGCCTCGGTGGCCCGGTATCCGACGGGCACGGTAACGGGTCTGCATCCCGGCGTCCGGGTCGAGTTGCCAGGCGACCGGGTGCAGTTGGCGGCGCGCTGGATCAACGTCCGGGACGAGAACGGCGCCCATCGAAGCGGCTATACCGCCCAGGTCCGCTGGCAGGCGACGGACCGGATCGCCTTCCGCGGCGGCTATGCGGACGCCCCGGAATCCTCTGACGGCGCGACCGTCGACGTGAAGGCCTGGAACGTGGGAGCCGAGGTGGGGCTCACAGAGCGCCTCGTGCTGAGGATCGGCATGCTGTCCGAAGACCGTCAGGTCTATGACCGGGACGAACTGTCCCTGGGGCTGGGCTGGCGCTTCTGATGAGCGGGTTGCTGCTGATATGGTCGACCTCGGTCGTCCTTGCAGCCGTGGCGCTGCTATGGATGATCGGCCTGATCGTCGCGCGAATATGGCGGGAACGCGGGGAAGTTCGCCGCCGGGATGATCTTCACCTGATCCAGCAGGTCTTCCTGGATGTCATGAACGGCTCGGGCGACGCCGTCGGCCGACTTCAGCACGTCAAACACCGGGCGCGACTGATGGCCGAGTCGCTTCTCGAGGTCATCGCCCTCGTGCGCGGCGCCGAGCGGGAGCGCCTGATCTCGGCCCTGGCGGCCTTCGGGGTGGACGAAATCTTCTGTCGTCGCCTGTCCCGCGGCTCGGTCGCTGGCCGGATCGCCTCCGCCGAGGCCTTGTCCATCTTTCCGGGCGATCGCACTCGCGAGGCGTTGCGCCGGGCGGTGGCGGGCGCCCGGACAGGAGAGCTTCGCGTCAGCCTGATGCGGTCACTGATCGAGAT
The DNA here is from genome assembly GCF_037626195.1 of Brevundimonas sp. BR2-1. NCBI lineage: Bacteria > Pseudomonadati > Pseudomonadota > Alphaproteobacteria > Caulobacterales > Caulobacteraceae > Brevundimonas > Brevundimonas sp. BR2-1. The sequence goes on from NZ_JARKMV010000002.1 coordinate 70,365, forward strand.
CGACGCACCGCCCGCCCTGCGCGAGGTGCTGGCCGACCTCGGCGGCCGCAAGGCCTCTGAATCCCTGCTGTACCTGCCGCTGATCGCGCGGCTGGTCGCGGACGACACGATGACCGCCCTGAAAGCGTTCGGCGATCCCCAGGTCGCCGGCGAAGCCCGGGTCGTTCTCGCCGAGGCGCTCGGCGCCAGCGGGGACTACCGGGCGCTGAGACCCTTGTGCATCGCGGCGCGGGCGCCCGATATCGAGCTGCGCATCGCCTCCATCCGGGCCTTGGGGGCCTTGGGGCATCCCGCGGCGGAGCCGACGATCCTGACAGGGCTGCAGGACAGGATATGGATCGTGCGCTCGGCGTCGTGCGAAGCCGCCGGCCGCATCGGCCTGATTTCGGCCATGCCACGACTGGAAGAGCAGCTCGACGACCCCCAGTGGTGGGTCAGGTTCCGGGCCGGCGAGGCTCTTGCGGCTCTCGGGACGGCCGGACACCAGCGCCTGCGCGCGGTCGCCATTTCGGGCGGCGACCTGTCCCGCCGGACCGCCTCGATGGTTCTGGCCGAACGCGAACTGGCGGCGGCCGCGTGATGGCGTTTGCAGCCCCGACCCTTGAGGACTTCGCGGCGGCGCTGGCGTTGTTCGTGGTCAGCGTCGGCCTGCTGCAGAACCTGATCTACCTCATCCAGCTGGCCCTCGCCGCGGCGGCCCTGGTCGAGAGGCCGCCGACGGCCTCGAGCAGTCTCCTGTGGAGGCGGTACGCCGACGCGGCCCCGCCGATCGCCCTGCTGGCCCCCGCCTACAACGAGGCGATGACGATCGCCGAAAGCATCCAGTCGCTGCTGTCGCTGCAATATCCGAGCTTCGAAGTGATCGTCATCAACGACGGGTCGAGCGACGCGACGCTGCAGGTTCTGATCGACACCTTCGAACTCCGTCCCATCCAGCGTCACTATGAACTGGCCATCACCCACCGCCCCATCCGGGAGGTTTACGGCGCGGCCCACCAGCCCCGGCTGATCGTCGTCGACAAGGAAAACGGGGGCAAGGCCGACGCGCTCAACGCCGGCATCAACGTCTCGCGTGCGCCGATCTTCTGCTCGATGGACGCCGACTCCCTGCTGGAACCGGACGCCCTGCTGCGCGCCGTCCGTCCGTTCGTCGAGGACCCCGAACGGACGGTGGCGGTTGGCGGAACCGTTCGGGTCGCCAACGGGTGCCGGATCGCCCACGGGCGGGTGCTGGACGTGCGGCCGCCGAGGAATCTGCTGGCGCTGCTGCAGACCGTCGAATATCTGCGCGCCTTCCTGATGGCGCGTCTGGCATGGAGCCGGATCAACGCCCTGACCATCATTTCCGGCGCGTTCGGCCTGTTCCGCAGGGCGAGGGTCATCGAGGCGGGCGGTTATACCCACGGGACCGTAGGCGAGGACATGGAGTTGGTGGTCAAGCTCCACCGCCTGATGCGGGACAAGCGCCTCCCCTACCGGATCGCCTTCGTCCCGGAGCCGGTCTGCTGGACCGAAGTTCCTGAGGATCTGCGGGTGTTGGGCCGGCAGCGCGCGCGCTGGCATCGGGGAGCGCTGGAGACGTTCGAACGGCACTGGGATGTTCTGATCAAGCCGCGCTACGGCCGCGTGGCCGTTGTCGGGTTCGGCTACATACTTCTGGTCGATGTGCTCGGGCCGGTGGTGGAACTGCTCGGCTATGTGCTCATCCCGCTGTTCTGGATATCCGGCGTCCTGGCCGTCGAATACATGCTGGCCTTCGTGGCGGTCAGCTTCACCTTCGGCGTCGTCATCTCGGTGGGCGCCCTCGCGTTGGAGGAATCGGAGCTGCGGCGGTTCCCCCGGGCGCGGGACCTCGCGCTTCTGACCCTCGTGGCGGTGCTGGAGAATTTCGGATACCGCCAACTGAACAACCTGTGGCGGCTGCGCGGCATCTGGCAGTATCTGCGCCGCAGCCAGTCCTGGGGGACCATGACGCGCAAGGGGTTTGCGGCTCCAGCTTCGGTTCCGGCCCCGGTCATCGGGGAGAAGGTCCTATGACCCGCCGGAACATTTCGAGACAGGTCGAACGCGCGCGGGTCGATACGGTGCAGCACCTCCGCATCCTCGATACGCCGCCGGAACTCCGGTTCGATCGGCTGACCCGGCTGGCCGCCGATATTTTCAACGCGCCCATCGCCCTGGTGTCCCTGGTTGATGAGGACCGGCAGTGGTTCAAGTCCCGTCAGGGGATGAATCCGCCGGAGACGGGACGCGGGGACCCCTTTTTCGGCCACGCCGTCAACGAGCCGCCCGGCGGTATCCTGATCGTGCCGGACGCGACCCGCGATCCGCGCTTCGCCGACAGCGCGCTGGTGAAGGGAGCCGATGGCCTGCGCTTTTACGCGGGAGCGGTCCTGACGACGCCGTCCGGCCATAATGTGGGAACCCTCTGCATCAGGGATCGGGCGCCCCGGACCTTCAGCGACGTTGACGCCCGCCGGCTTCGCGAACTGGCCGATCTGGTCACCGAGCAGATCGAGCTGGCCCGCGAACGCAGCGTGGCCAGGGACACGCGGCGTCTGCTGGATCTGGTCGAGGCGGTGTCGCGCGTCGGACATTGGCGCCTCGAGGTTGATACCGGCGAAGTGACCTGGTCGGACGAGGTCTATCGCATCTTCGGCTTCCCGACCGATCAGCCCCTGTCGCGCGACGCCGTCGCGGCGGTTTACGCGCCCGAGGACCGGGCCCGGCGCGACGCCATGATGCGCAGGGTGATCGAGGACGGCGGCGAGGAGGCCTTCGAAGCCACCATCGTGCGTCCGGACGGAGAGCGCTGTCGGGTGGTTGCGAGCGCTCTGCGCGAGCTGGACAGCGACGGCCGCGTCGATGCGGTGTTCGGCGTGGTTCAGGATATCACCGAGCGATACACAGCCATGGAACGCATGGCGCGCAGCGAGGCGCGATATCGGCTTCTCGCCACCCATATGGACGACGTCATAACCCGGCTCCGGCCGGACGGGCGCAGCAGCTACATCTCGCCGGCGGTGAAATCGCTTCTGGGCTACCGGCCCAGCGAGATGGCCGGCCGGCCGGCGCAGGATTTCGTGCATCCCGACGACCGTCCGGAATTGCTCAAGGCCTTCCGCAAGCTTTCGGGCAGCCTGCGCCGATGCACCTTGCAGCAACGCGCGCTTCGCAAGGACGGGACCTCGGTGTGGGTGGAAACCAGCTTCCAGGCGGTGAAGGACGACGCCGGCAAGACGCTCGAAATCATAGCAGTGATCCGCGACCACTCGGTGCAACATCGCCTGGAAGAGGACCTGCGGGAGGCGCGAGACCGGGCCGAAGCGGGCTCCGAGGCCAAGTCGCGCTTCCTCTCCAACATGAGCCACGAACTGCGCACCCCACTGACCAGCGTCATCGGCTTCTCGCGGATATTACAGGCCCGGGACGGACTGGGCCCGGTCGAACGCCAGTGCGCGGACAGGATTCTTCTCTCCGGAGAGGTCCTGCTGGCGGTGATCAACGACATCCTCGACTATTCGAAGCTGGAAGCGGGCGCCGTGAGCCTGGAGCAGCGGCCCTTCGACCTGCGGACCGTGCTGCGGGAGGCGGCGGAGATCGTCCTCGGCCAGATCGAGGAGAAGGGCCTCTGGTACGCGCAGGACATCGCCGAAGCCGTACCGCAAACCCTGATCGGGGACCCGGGTCGCCTGCGGCAGGTCTTGCTGAACTTCCTCGGCAACGCCGCGAAATTCACTCAACGCGGCGGCGTGAGTGTTGCGGTCGGCGCCACGCCGCTCAGTGAAAACCGGGTTCAGATTCGCATCGCCGTCTCGGACACGGGCGTGGGCGTGGAGCCGGAGGCCGCCAAGGCGCTGTTCGAACGCTTCGTGCAGGCGGATCAGTCGACCAGCCGCCGCTTTGGCGGCACCGGCCTGGGCCTGGCGATTTCAAGGGAACTGGTCGAGCTCATGGGCGGCCGGGTCGGGATGGAAAGCATCCCCGGCCAGGGATCGACCTTCTGGTTCGAGGTCCCGCTGGGTGTTCCGGAGTAATGCGATGGATGCGTTTTGTGTTCTTCACGTTGACGATGACGAGAACATCCGGGCGCTCACCGCGCTCGCCTTCACACTGACCGGCGGCGGGGAGGTTCGCTCGGCGGCGTCCGGCTCCGAGGCGCTGGAGGTCTTGGCGACCGGATGCCGGCCGGATTTGATCCTGCTGGATGTCATGATGCCCGACATGGATGGCCCGGCCGTCCTGACCAGGGTGCGCGCGTTGCCAGCCCACCGGAACACGCCCGTCGTCTTCATGACGGCGCAGACCCAGGATCACGAAATCGCGGGGCTGATGGCTCTCGGGGCGGCGGGGGTGGTGATCAAGCCGTTCGATCCCATGACACTCGGCCAACAGGTGCGCGCGCTCCTGGATGAGCATGGCCGATGACTGATCCGCTGGAGCATTTGCGAGCCCTCTTCATCGAGCGGTGCCGGACCGATCTGGAACAGCTCGGGGCCCTCGAGCCGGATCATCCGGACATCGGGGTGATCGCCCATCGTCTGGCGGGGGCGGCCGGCTCGTTCGGCTATCCGGAGATCAGCGTAGCAGCCGCGGTGGTGGACGACCGGGTGCGGTATGGTCCCAAGCCTACGCCGGAGGAGGTCCGTGAGATGAGGCGGGCCATGGAAAAGGCCATGGCGCCAAGGTGATCGTCAGGGAGGGCCCCGCGCTCCTGTTCCATGGGAATGGCAACCTGGAAAGTTGTACGCGCGAAGGTCTCCAGCGCGCCAAGTGCGGACATTTGCGAGCGCCGGAAACACGACCTCCAGCCGGAGCGGCATCTCGTCCGATGCCGCTCACACCCCGGCCGCTCACCAACTCAACATACGGCCCGCCGAGGCGGCCCCGATCGCGGCTGCGACAACGACACCGAGTGTGTACCAGGTCACCACGAAGGCCGGCGACAGCTCGGGGCAGAACAGGAGCCCGTACGCCGAGGCGGCGACAGCGCCCGCCGAGGCGCCCACCGCGGCCCCTGTGACACGCAGATCCGTGGGAGCCATCCGGCGAAGTGTATAAACGAGGATCGGCGCCGGGAAGATCGCCAGGGTGGCGATGTTGCGCGCGCAAACCCTCCAGGTCTCGCCGAACAGGGCGGTCACCCGATCGTTCTTTGCCATTGTGGCCAGGTCGCCCACGCTCACCATGACGCCCACCGCCAGCACAGCGGCCAGCAGCGCGAGGGCGGGCTTGAGGGTCACGCCGGGCCGTCCCGATCTCAGAGCCAGCCAAATGACGGCGCACGCGAGAGCCGTGGCATAGGCCACCTTGAACAGGAATTGCAGGCGCGCGAGGTCGAAGACGAAGTTCAGGCGAAGTCCGAAAAGGAGCAGGACGCCCACCACGGCCGCAGCGCCGGACAGAAGGATCAGGGCTGTAGCAGGCGTCTCGCGACGTCTCACGCTCAGGTTCAAGACCAGATCTTCGATCAGGTTTTCAGTCGTTGCGGATCTCATAACTTCGCCCTTCGGCCAACGACAGGCCGATGTCTGGATCCAGCCATGAAGGTCATGGCGTCCATCAACCCTGGTTCACCTTGAGAACCTGTGGCCAGTTCGCGCGGCCCCGCATGATGGCCCCCTCGATGTCCTGCTCCCACAGCGCCTTCGCACGCGCGTTGAAGTTGAGGAACAGCTGGCCTTCCACGATGCGCCACTGGAGAGGATCGCCCGGGGCGATATAGCCCTGGCTAACGGCCCAGGCGCAGTACCCGCCGAACTGGGGGGCATGGCGTTCGGGGTCGGCCCTGAAGCGAGTCAGATTCTCCGCTGTGGCGAAGCGCCAGGTGGCGTTCTTCCATTCGAACTCATGAGCGCTGTTTCCCTCAGCGGGTCGGCCATCCAAATGATAGCTCACCGCGTCGTACCCGCGCAGGGCCAGTCCGGCCCCGGAGACATCGATGGGCGGCTTGTCCGCCGTTTTCGCGGAGACGACGGCAGGCGAAACGGCCGCACTGGCGAGAAGAAGGCTAAAGAGACGACGGTTCATGACGGGCTGCTTTCGGTGGGAATGCGTCCTCCATCATTCGTCACCGGGGGGTCGGCGGTTACACCGCCCCATACCGCTTTCGACTGACCGCCCCCTTCACCAGCGCAAGGCGAAATGTCCGGCTGCAGCGCCCGTCAGCCCGGCGGCGAGAACGCCCAGACTATACCAGGTGGCCACGAAGGCGACGCTCACTTCCCCGCAGTACAGCAGCCCGTAGGCCGTCGCCGCGATCCCGCCGGCGGCGACCCCCAGGGCGAAGCCGGCCATGCCCGGTCGGGTCGGCGCGAACTTCCGGGCCGACAGAAAGACCAGGGGGGCCGCGAACAGGGAGATGACGAAGATATTGCGGCCACAGACTGTCCAGCTATGACCGAGCCACGCCGCCAGCCGATCGCCTTGCGGCATGGCGGCCAATTCGATCCCGCCGCAGGCGACGGCGATGATCGCGATGGCCACAAGCGAAACCGCAGGTCGCCGCACGTCCGCGCCGGGCTTGCCGAGACGAGCGCCGAGCCACAACGCTGTCGACGCCAGAACCAGGGTGTAGGCCGCCTTCCACCAGAGCGCGGGACCCTGAAAAGCGTCAATGAAATGGGGGCGTACGCCCAGCCACAAGACCACGCCGAGAACGGCAACGGCTGCGGCCCCCGCGAGCAGCGGCGCACTGAGCCTCGCGGGGCGTGCGGGCTCAAGGCCGGCGGCCAGGGCGTCGATCAGATCATCAGTCTTCATTTGGCATCACACTGGCGCTGAGCGCCTTCATTGAGCGGTGGACGCTGACCTTGGCGGCGCCCTCTGTAAATCCGTTACGCGCGGCGGCCTCCGCCAGACTGAAGCCCCCGATCCTGACATCCTCGATCAGTCGCCGCTGCCGCAGCGGCAGAATGGCGAGAACCTTCTTCAGATCCCCGCGGATCGCGCCATTCTCCACGGTATGCTCCGCGAGCAGGACGGAGGCTTCCTCCAGCGGGACGATCGTGCGACGCCCCAGTTTCCGGAAATGGTCGATCAGCTTGTAGCGGGCGATGGCATAGACCCAAGCGGTGACCGGCAAGGATCTGTCGTAGCTCGCGCGTTTGGCGTGGATCGAGATCAGACAGTCCTGGACCAGATCTTCGGCGTCAGCCTCGCGACCGGTCAGTCGGCGTTTGAAGAAGGGCGTCAGAGCCGCCCGCAATTCCCTCAACAGGAGCCGCCACGCGTCCGGATCCCCATCGAGACCTCGGAGCATGTACGCCTTGAGCTCGGCTTCCTTTTCAACCACGCAGCGCGCTGTTCTTCGTATTGACCCACGCAGGCGTGTTCGTCGGCGCCCCCAGGGAGGTTACAGACACCCCCGCCGCCGCCGCGAATTATTTTCTCGCCGGACGGGGTAACCTTCTCCGGGGGCCGGTCGAACCCCTTCCTGTCAGGCCGTTCCATGATGGACCGGCCCCCACAGGAGACCCTCCATGAACACTCACGCCAAGATCCTCGTCGGCGCCGGCGCGCTTCTGGCCGTCAGCGCCACGGCCGCCGTCGCGCAGAACCGCCCGGCCGCCACCGAAATGGAGAAGTGCTACGGCGTGGCCCGCGCCGGCCAGAACGACTGCGCCGCCGGCCCCGGCACCACCTGCGCCGGCACCTCGACACGCGACTACCAGGGCAACGCCTGGAAGCTCGTGCCCAAGGGCACCTGCACCACGATCCGCACGCCCAAGGGCAACGGCTCGCTCAGCGTCATCCCGAACCGCTGATGTCTGCGCCGACCGCCGGGCTGAGCTTGAAGCCCCAACATTTCGCGGAAGCGGAAGCCTGTCCGGCGGTCGGGGTCCAGGACGGCCTGTGGTTCGAAGTTCATCCTGAGAACTACATGGTCGATGGGGGTCCCCGTCTGACCTGGCTGGACCGCATCCGCCAGTCCAAGCCCCTCTCGTTACATGGCGTCGGGATGTCGCTGGCTGGCGACGAGCGTCCGGACCCCGTTCATCTGGCCCGGTTCCGCGCGCTCGTCGACCGCTTCGAGCCCTTCGTCGTGTCCGAGCATCTGGCCTGGTCACGGCGGAACAATGTCTATCATCCCGACCTTCTTCCCGCGCCACGCGACAGCGAAATCCTGACCCTGGTCTGCGATCACATCGACGAAGCCCAGGCGGTGCTCGGCCGACCGCTCCTGATAGAAAACCCGACCGCCTATCTGCGCCTGACCGGCCACGTTTGGGATGAGGTCGACTTTCTGGCGGAGATCGCGCGCCGAACCGGTTGCGGCCTGCTGATCGACGTGAACAACGTCCACATCAGCTCTGTAAATCTGGGCTTTTCCGCCGAAAGCTGGATCGACGCCGTTCCGGGCGAACTCGTGGGAGAGATTCACATCGCCGGACACCGCCCGGATCCGGTCTGGGGTGAGGACCTGCTGATCGACAGCCACGACAGTCCGGTCGCGGACCCGGTCTGGCGGATCCTTGAGCGCCTCGTCGATCGCATCGGTGCGCGTCCGACCCTGCTTGAGCGGGACGGTCAGGTGCCTCGCTTTGACGACCTTCTGAGAGAGCGCGGTCGCGCCGCATCCACCCTCGCCGCTGTAAAGGCCGCCGCATGACCCGTTTCCACGCCGCTTTTGAAAACGCGCTTGAAGGTCGGTTCGATGATCTCTGGCCGCATCTTTCGGCCGACGACCGTACGCTCGGCGCCGTCGCCGTCTATCGCAACACAGCGACGAAGGGTCGTATCGACGCGCTGGAACTCAATTTTCCGACCGTCGCCCAGATGGTGGGCAGCGAATGGTTTCGCGCCGCCGCCCGCGAGTTCGTTGAAGAACGGCCGGGGAACGACCCTGTTCTCGCCGCTTTCGGTGCGGGTTTCCCGGATTGGCTGAACCGGTTCGAGCCGGCGCAGGAAATGCCCTTCCTCGCGCCCGTCGCCCGTCTGGACCGAGCGTGGACGGAAGCCCACTTGGCGCAGGAGGCGAATGTCCTCGATCTGCCGCTTGCCGCCAGGCTCGGCTATGCGTTGTTCGGCAAGCCCGCACGCCTGCATCCTTCCGTGAGCCTGTTCTGGTTCGACTGGACCGCGCCGTCGCTCTGGCTTTCCCACCGCTATCCGGCGATGGCCTCCGACCTCGAGTGGCGGCCCGAGCCCGAAGGCCTGCTCATCCACCGGCGAGGCGCGGAGGTGCAGGCGCGCCGTCTTGATCGGGTCGAGTGGACCTATCTCGATGCCTGCCGGCAGGGCCGACCCTTCGGGGCCGCCGCTCTCGCCGCCAAGGGGGCGGCGCCAGGTCGGGACCTCACCGCAACCTTGGCCGAGCTGATCAATCTCGGTGTTTTCGAAACCCCTGAAATGGCGAGACCAGCTGCATGACGCGAATAGCGCAACTTCATCAAACCCTGTCTTCGGCGATCCCCGAATGGGCTGTCGGCCTGATCCTCCGCCTTGGGATTGCCGCGCCCTTCTTCCTGTCTGGCCGGACCAAGGTCGAGGGTCTGCTGACGATCTCGCCCTCGACCATTTTCCTCTTCGCCGAGGAGTACCGCGTCCCCCTGGTGCCGCCGGAGATTGCCGCCCATCTCGCGACATACGCGGAGCACGCCCTTCCCATCCTGCTTGTCCTCGGGCTCGCCACCCGCCCGGCCGCCCTGGGCCTTCTCGGGATGACCCTCGTGATTCAGCTGTTCGTCTACCCGTCGGGCTGGCCGACCCACCTGCTCTGGGCCGGACCTCTCTTCTATCTGATCGCTCGCGGCCCTGGCGCCGTCAGTCTCGATCGCGTCCTGAAGCTCGACCAGGGCCTCGACGGGCGACACCCGTCAACTCCGTCCGACCAGGTCGGGCGGAGATGATCCGTGCCTGGACCACCGATCAGGATCGCGAGGCCCCGAACTCCAACCAGGCGTCTCGTCCGCAGCCAGCCCGCCGCGCTGCGGACCCCGCGGGCGGTTCTGCGGCGGAATAGCCCTTACGCGGCGCGTCACTTCGTCCCCGCGGTCGCGGCGTCTCATTCCATGACGTCGACCCCATCCGGGTCAACGTTAGCTTCGCGCCAGGTGCGGACATTGGGCCACGGCCCGAGAAACGACTTCGGCCTGCACGCTGCAGGTGCGCTTCCCCCCCGCAGGCTAAGGTCAACAGGAGCCTCTGGACAGCGGCCTGGCGCCGCCGGCGGCCAATCAGCGAGCGGCTCGCAGCCGCATTGCCGGGACCGCGTATCTCGCAAACTCAAAGCGCCTACCCCCGTCCACGGCGAGCGAGAGTTGCCCCGCCAAAAACGATCGCACGGACCAGGGCCTTCGCCGGTTACTCCCAGGCGCCAGATGCGGACATCGAGGTCGGCGCGACAAGCGGAGATTTGGCGCTAGGGTGTGTCCGTCTTCTCAAAACGGCATTCAATCCGAGGCGCCAGCGCAAGGCAATCCGGCTGGAAATCGGCGGTATCCGGACGCCGTCCATCTCCGATCCATTGTTCCAGAACCGCCAGTCCGGTCAGGTAACCTCCGTCGGCCAGCTTGCTGTGCTGGTCTTCGTCCGTCGCCGCCTGCACCAGCAGATGGGACCGCCCCGCGGCCCGCACGATCGCGGCGTAAATGGCCTCGGAGCGGTAGCTTACGGTTGGATCGTGCAGGGCGTGCAGGGTCAGGGTCGGCAGCACGATCAGTCCGGACAGATCCGAGTCATAGGCCAGCTGCGCCACCGCGCCGGGATCGGCGCTGAACCGCTCCACCCCCGCGTTCAGCGCCTCGTCGTCGGATGAGCCGCGATAGACGACCATGCTGTTGTCGAACGGGTTCCGCCCGCCGAGACGCAGATGGACCAGGTCCTGGAAGGTGAAGGTGGCCCAGGCCAGATGACTGACCAGCTGTTCTTCCTTGACGCCCGTGACGGCGAGGATGTCGCCCAGCCGCCGTGACTCGGCCGGGGTCCGGTCGCGGGCCGCCTTGTCGATCCCGGTGCACGCCTCGACCCGGCGCCGAAGGTCAGCGCGGGTCATGTCCGCCTCAGCCGGCAGGCCCTGCCACACTGGATAGGCCGGCTCGTCAGGGGCCGGATGGTTGCGGCAGTAGAATTGGTACACCGCCCTCAGACCGGCGCGAAATTGGTAGGCGCGGGTGCCGCCCGAGACGACGCCGTTGGTAATCAGCACGCCATCGTAGTTGCGGCCTCCCTCGATATCGAGGGCGTAGAGTTCAGAGACCTTGGCCGCGATGTTGCCCCCCCAGGACTGGCCATGCAGCAGGGTGCGATCCGGGCGACCGAACCGGCTCCAGAAGATCTCGCGGCTGTTGTCGGTGTCCTCGGCGGCCATGCGCACGCCATAGCCGCCGCGTCGGTAGGTCGAGCCGATCCAGGCGTAACCTTCGCGAACCATGACGGAGAACCGGTCCAAGTCCTCAAGCGGATCGGCCGCCTCCGGGGCCCCCATGCGCGGCCCGCCATGGGCGTGGACAATCAGCCGGCGATTCCAGTCGGCCGGCATGGCGATGACGTACCAGGCCCCGTTGGCGTCGCGGCCGGACAGGCAGCTGACGCCCGCACCCACCGTCTCCGGGCAGTCGATCGGCGTCGTAACAGGGGTCGGATCGTCCGCCCCTGCCGGACCGGCTCCCGTCAACAGCAGGGCGGCGATCAGGGCCAGCGGACGGATCATGGAGCTTTCCCTTTAAACCGGCGGCGCGGACCGTGGCCCGCACCGCCGTCGTCTCAGAACGACTTGGCGATATTGACGTACCATGACCGGCCATAGGGCCGCTGGATCGAACCGAGATAGCCGTTCTCGGCCAGGGACGGACCCTCGTCCGTCAGGTCACGGACCCCGATCCGCAGCTTCGTGCCGGAGGCGGGCCCGGCGTTCTCGAACTCGTACTGGCCGTACAGATTGGCCACCATCTGACTGCCCACCACCCAGGGCTCGCCGGTGTCGCTCAGCAGGCCGGTCTGTTCGACCTCGCTGACATACTGGGTCGACAGACCCGCGCGCCAAGGGCCGCTGCGCCAGATGAGGGTGGTCGACACCTTCCACTCGGGCCGGCCGTTCCGGGCGATCAGTTGGCTGGAGTCGGGCAGCGGCGTCAGCGGATCGATCACCCCGGCCTCGCGGGCGGCGTACAGGGTGTCGATGATGTCGCCGGGCTCCCGCGCGAACTCGAGCAGTTGCGAGGCGTTGGCGCGGAAGATGAAGGTTCCCCAGTCGGTACGGCGCTTGGCCCAGGAGAAGCCGAAGTCCAGTCCCTCGACCGTCTGCGGCAGCAGATTGATGAAGCGGTCATTGATCGAGACGACCTCGCCCACCGGCGCCAAACCCGAGCCGTCGAACAGCAACACGTCGTCGGCGTCCGGCGCGTCGCGCACCACGTTCGGGTTCGACCCGCCCTCGATGCGGTTCAGATAGTCGAGCGCCAGCGCCGCTTGGGCGCCCAGCAGGCCGACGATCTTCTCCTGCTCGATCTTCCAGTGGTCGATGGTGAAGGTGAAGTCGCCCCAGCCCTCCGGCGTGAACCGGGGCTGGAACACCACCCCCCAGGACTGGTTGGTGCTTTCCTCGGGCTCAAGGTCCGGATTGCCGGCCACCAGCAGGGAGGCGCTGGCGCTCTGCGAACATTCGTTCATCGAGGCGATCGATCCGTCGCGCAGGGCCGGTTCGCAGCGATAGTAGTCGGTGCCGCCGGCGAGACGGGCGTACTGGGTGGCGTTGACCTGCTCCAGATTGGGCGCCCTGAAGCCCTCCGAATAGGAGCCGCGCAGGCGCAGGCCGTCGATCACGTCCCACGCCACGGCGACCTTCGGCTTGGCCACCGAGCCGAAGTCCGAATACTCCTCGTAGCGGCCAGCGACCTGCATATCCAGGCTGTAGACCAGCGGGATGTTCATCTCCGGCGAGACCAGCGGAACCGCGAACTCGACGAAGGCGCCGGCGACGGTGCGGTGACCGCGGGTGTCGGGGTTGGGGCTGACCGCCGAGACATTGGACAGATTGGTCTGGCCGCTGACCATGTCCGTGAAGGTGAAGGTGCCGTCGAGGTTCGCGTCGCGATCGTCGAACTGGGTCTCGCGCCGGAACTCGGCCCCGAAGGCCACGCCCACGGGCCCGCCCGGCAGCGCGAACAGGTCGTGACGCGACATCTTGAAGTCGGCCTGCGTCAGGGTCGTGCGCGAGAAGCGGCGCATCTCGAAGACGATGGCGTCGATGGCGGCCTGGGACGACGGCGAGCAGTCGCCGTAGCTGGTGGTGTCGACGCAGCCGCCCCCAAATGGGTTGTAGGCGTCCGGCGTCGACAGGCTGAGCTGTTGCTGCAGGGCGGTCATGTTGATGTTGGGCGACAGGTCCTCGGCCTCGGCGACCGAATAGAGCAGCGCGGATTCCCAGTCATAGCCCCGCCACTCGCCGCGCAGCCCGCCGAGGAAGCGCGACTGGAAATTCTTGACCGTGACCTCCTGGAAGCCCGTGTCGACGTAGCGATAGTTCTCCAGCAGGATCGGCAGGCCGGCCGCCGGCACATTGGTCAGGTTCGGCAGGCGGTTGGGATTGGCCGACCCGTCCGCGAAGGTCACCGGGCCGAACGGGTTGTAGTAGTTGCTGGCCGGAATCCAGATGTCGTTCAGATTGACCACCGGCGGCTGGATCGCCCGGCTCTCGGCCCCGTAGAAGCCGATCTCGCCGAAGGCGGTGATCGTCGAGGTCAGGTCATAGTGGCCGGTCAGGAAGACATTGGTCCGCTCGATCGCCGAACGCACCGTGGTGCCGTAACGGGTGTCGTACCGGAGCTCCCGCAGGTCGCCGTTGTAGGAACCGTTGCCCTGCACGAGGCAGACGCCGTTGTTGAAGTTCACCCCCGTGCAGCCGATGCTCTCCGGCTGGTAATGGAAGGCCCCCGCCGAGGTGGCGACGATCACGCCATTGGAGCGCGGCCGCTGCGCCGCCGAGCTGCCGGGGGTGCTCAGCCGCGCCCACGGCGTATGCGACGAGCGCCCGTCGGGAACGGTCGAGGTCTCGAAGCCCGGCTGGTTGGCGAAGAAGGGCCTCATGTCGTCGCTGAAGGTAAAGTCCTGGTCCTCGGCCATCAGCGCCGTACGGTCGCTGTAGTTGGCGAACAGCGAGACATTGCCGCGATCGAAATCCTTGCCGGCGAAGATGTTGGCCTCGAACTCGCGCAGGCCGGCGCCTTCGGCGCCGCCATATTCGGCCTCCATGGTCAGGCCGTCGAAGTCGTCCTGCAACACGGTGTTGACCACCCCGGCCACCGCGTCGGCGCCGTAGATGGCCGCCGCGCCGTCCAGCAGCACCTCCAGCCGCTCCAGACCCGAGACCGGGATGGCGTTGGAGTTGTAGCTCAGTACGGGCACCGTGCCGGTGTCCGAAGTGCCCTGGCTGGTCGGGTGCTGGACCAGTCGCCGGCCGTTCAGCAGCACCAGGGTGTTGCCTACCCCCAGCGAGCGAAGGTTGACTGAATTGACGTCGCCGCGCGCCGAGTTGCTGGTCTGCGGGTTGTTAGCCGAGTCGAACAGCACGTCGCCCATCTGCGGAATGGACCGCATCAGGTCGTCCCCCGAGGCCGCGCCGATGGCGTCGATCTGCTCCTGGTCGAAGACGACCACCGGCAGGGCGGCGGTGGTGCTTGCGCCCCGAATTTGCGAGCCGACGACGATCACGTCCTCGACCAGGGCGGCCTCCTCCGTCGGATCAACCGGCGGTGTCTGCGGCGTCGTCGACTGGGCCGAAGCCAGGCCGGCGGACGCCAGCAGCGCAATCCCGGCGGCGCCCCCCAGAAGCGCGGTGCGGTGAACGGTCCTCATGGTCTTTCCTCCCTCTTTGTATTCGGCCGTTCAGTCGGCCGTTATGACGTTCTTGTCCCCTGGACCCGCGGCGGGGTCAGGCGGCGCGGCGAGCTTGCCGGGTGGCGAACCGAGCGCGGCGTTTAGCGCCTCGCGATCCAGCTCGCCCTCCCAGCGGGCGACCACCAGGGTTGCCACGGCGTTGCCGACGAAATTGGTCAGGGCCCGGCACTCGCTCATGAAGCGATCGATGCCGAGGATCAGCGCCATGCCGGCGATCGGTACGCTGGGCACCACCGCGAGCGTCGCGGCCAGGGTGATGAAGCCCGCGCCGGTGATGCCGGCGGCCCCCTTGGAGCTGAGCATGGCCACCAGCAGCAGCAGGATCTGGTCCTGCAGGCTGAGGTCGATGTTCATGGCCTGGGCGATGAACAGCGCCGCCATGGTCATATAGATGTTGGTGCCGTCCAGATTGAACGAATAGCCGGTCGGCACGACCAGGCCGACGACCGAGCGGGGCGCGCCGGCGCGCTCCAGCTTCTGCATCAGGCTCGGCAGGGCCGCCTCGGACGAAGAGGTGCCGAGCACCAGCAGCAGCTCTTCCTTCAGGTAGGCGATCAACCGGAAGATCGAAAAGCCGTTGATCCAGCAGACCGCGCCCAGCACCCCCAGCACGAAGATCAGCGAGGTCAGGTAGAAGGTGGCGATCAGGGCGGCCAGATTGGCGATCGCCCCCAGGCCATAGGCCCCGATGGTGAAGGCGAAGGCCCCGAAGGCCCCGATCGGCGCCGCCTTCATCAGGATGGCGACCAGTTTGAACATGATCTGGCTGAGCGAATCGAGCGCCCGGTGAACCGGCGCAGCCGCGTCGCCGACGATGGCCATGGCGATGCCGAACAGGATGGCGACGAACAGGACCTGCAGGATGTTGCCCTCGACGAAGGCGCTGATGAGCGTCGTCGGAATGATGCTGGTCAGGAAGCCGACGATGGTCGTCTCATGGGCGGCCGACGCATATTGCGCCACGGCGCCGGCGTTGAGCGTGGCCGGATCGATGTTCAGCCCCCGGCCCGGCTGGACCACATTGGCGATGACCAGGCCGATGATCAGGGCCAGGGTCGAGAAGAAGAAGAAATAGCCGAAGGCCTTGGCCGCGACCCGCCCGACCTTGCCCAGGTCGCGCATGCCGGCGATGCCGGTGGCGATGGTCAGGAAGATCACCGGGGCGATGATCATCTTCACCAGCTTGATGAAGGCGTCGCCGAGAGGTTTGAGGTCCTTGCCCAGCTCGGGCCAGAAATGGCCGACGGCCCCGCCCGCCAGAATGGCGAGCAGAACCATGAAATACAGGCTGCGATAAAACGGACGGCGAACGACAGGCGCGCCCGCGGTCGGCACTGGTTGTAGCAAGCGACCTCCCATGAGCCCGAAGGCTCCGATCTTCCGTTCGCTGTCTGATGCAGCGACTGCGGCCAGTATCGGAACGGGGCGATACACCTCTCAAGGGGTCGCGTACCCGCCGCCTGATCACTGAAATGATTGGGATTTATCCAGAAGGCGCAGGCTTTGTCAGCCTGGATGTGCGGATATCCGCACATACGCCATGGACATCTGTGCGAAATATCGCATGGTCGCCCATGCGCAGGATTTTCTCGGGCGACGCGGGACAGTGGCGGATTTTCGCTATCGTCTGGCTCGGACTGGCCGTCGCGGTCGTGCTCGTCGCCGGCGAGGCGGCCCGCCGCGACGCCGAAGCCGCCGCCCTGCGTCAGGCCTCGACCGCCGGCGCGCTGCACGCCGCCGTACTGCGCAGCGAACTGGAGCGGCACCGGTCCCTGCCCCTCGTCCTCGCCCAAGACCCGGACCTGCTGGCCCTGCTCGAAAGCCCGGAGCGGGGCGACGTCGACCGGCTGAACCGCAAGTTCGAACGCCTCGCCCGCGAAGTTCGCGCTGCGGCCATCTATGTGCTCGACGCCGACGGCGTGGCGCTGGCGGCCAGCAACTGGCGCGAGCCGACCAGCTTCGTCGGGTCGGACTATCGCTTCCGGCCCTACCATTTCGACGCCCTGCGGGCGGGCCAGGCCGCCTTCTTCGCCTTGGGGACCGTCAGCGGCCGACCCGGCCTGTATCTGTCGCGCCGGGTAGACGACGCCGCCGGCCGCCCGCTCGGCGTCATCGTGGCCAAGGTCGAGTTCGACGCACTTGAGGCCGACTGGCGCAAGTCCGGCGAGCCCACATGGGTCGCCGACCGCAACGGCGTGGTCCTGATCACCACCGTCCCCGAATGGCGCTTCCGCACCACCAAGCCGCTCAGTTCCGACGAACGCCGGCGGCTCGCCGCCGAACAGACCTCCGGCGCGGCCGTCCTCGCCGACCTGCCGCTGAAGGACCGTCCGTCGGGGTTGGTCCGGGTCGAGAGCAACATCCCCCCCGGCCTTTACGCCAGCGCCACCGACGCCCTGCCGAACATCGGCTGGACCGTGCATCTGCTCGCCCCGGCCGGCGAGGCCATCGCCCGCGCAGTCGCCGCCTCGCGCCTGCTGGCCGTGCTCAGCGTGGCCCTCCTCGCCGGCCTGACCGGCATCCTGCTGCGGCGACGCCAGCGGGCGGCGATTCGCGCCGTCGAGGCCGAGTCGGCCCGCATCGAACTGGAACGGCGCATCGACGCCCGCACGACGGAGCTTCGCGCCGCCAACACCCGCCTCAACCATGAGATCGATGAACGCCGGCGGGCCGAGAAGAGCCGCCAGGCCCTGCAGGACGACCTGATCCAGGCCAACAAGCTCGCCACCCTCGGCCAGATCGCCGCCGGGGTGGCGCATGAGATCAACCAGCCGATCGCCGCCATCCGCACCCACGCCGACACCGCCGCCCTCTACATCGAGGCGGAGGACCGTCCCGCCGCCCGCCGTTCGCTGGCGAGCATCGCAGGCCTGACCGAACGGGTCGGCGCCATCACCGATGAGCTCAGGGCCTTCTCGCGCAAGACCCGCTCGGAGACGGTCGCCGTCGGCGTCGAGGCCGCCATCAGGGGCGCGCTGCTGCTGGTCGGCGCGCGGATGCGCGAGACCGGCGTCACCCTCGTCCACCCGCCGGCGCCGCCCGACCTCGCGGTGATGGCCGAGCGCAACCGGCTGGAGCAGGTCGTGCTCAACCTGCTGCAGAACGCCATCGAAGCCCTGCGCGACACCGCGGATCCGATGATCTCGCTGGAGGTGGCGACGAAAGGGCGGCGGGTGACGATCCGGATCGCCGACAACGGTCCCGGAGTCGCCCCCGAGGTGCGCGACCGGCTGTTCACCCCCTTCACCACCGACAAGCGCGACGGCGTCGGCCTCGGTCTCGTCATCAGCCGCGACATCGTCGCCGGCTTCGGCGGCGAACTGACCCTCGAACCGACGACCCGCGGCGCGGCCTTCGTCATCCGCCTGATGAGGGCCAAATGAGCTTCAGAACCCTGAACCGCATCGTGCTGGTCGAGGACGACGACGCCTTCCGCGAGGCCCTGACGGAACGGCTCGGCCTCGCCGGCCTGGAGGTCTCCGCCTTCGCCTCGGCGGAGGCGGCGCTGAAGACGCTGGGCCCCGCCTTCGAGGGGGTGGTGGTGACCGACCTGCGCATGCCCGGCATGGATGGCCGCGCCCTGGTCGAACGCCTGACCGCCCTCGACCCCGACCTGCCGGTGGTGATGATGACCGGCCACGGCGACATCGCCGAGGCGGTCGAGGCCATGAAGCGCGGGGCCTACGACTTCCTCGCCAAGCCGTTCGCGCCGGAGCGGCTGATCGAGAGCCTGCGCCGTGCCCTCGACAAGCGCGCCCTGGTTCTCGACAACCGCCGCCTCGCCGCCCTGTCGACCGACGGCGAATGGTCGATCCCGCTCAGCGGCGACAGCCGCTCCGTCGAGGCCCTGCGCGCCGCCATCCAGCGTCTGGCCGACGCCCGCGTCGATGTGCTGATCGAGGGCGAGACCGGGGCCGGCAAGGAGGCCGTGGCCCGCGCCATCCACAACGCCGGGCCGCGCCGGCCGCGCCCGTTCGTCGCCGTCTCCTGCGCCGCCCTGCCCGAGACCGGTCTCGAATCCCTGCTGATGGGCCACGCCGCCGGGGCCTTTCCGGGCGCTCTGCACCGGCGCGAGGGCCAGATCGAACAGTCGCACCAGGGCACCCTGTTCCTCGACGAGATCGACCTCGCCCCCCGCGCCGCCCAGTTGCTGCTTCTCCGTGTGCTGGAAGAGCGCGAGGTCCTGCCCCTCGGGGCCATGGAGCCGCACGCCCTCGACCTGCGCATCCTCGCCGCGACCAAGGACGATCCGGTCGAAGCTGTGGCCCGCGGCGACCTGCGCGAGGATCTCTACTACCGGCTCAATGTCGTGCGCCTGCGCACCCCGCCGCTGCGCGAGCGGCGCGAGGACGTCCCGATGCTGTTCGCCCGCTTCCTCGGCCGGGCTTCCGACCGGCTCGGGCGGGACATCCCGCCGATCAACGACGCCATTCGCCGCCGCCTGCTGGAGCACGACTGGCCCGGCAATCTGCGCGAACTGGCCAACTACGCGAGCGAGGTTGCGGTCGGCCTGTCCTCCGCTGAACCGGAGCTATCACCTGAGATCGGGTTGGCTCATCAGGTCCGAACCTACGAAGCCCAGCTGATCCGTGAGACCCTGAGCCGCCATCGAGGCGACATCCGCCGCGTCACCGCATCCCTGCGCATTCCCCGCAAGACGCTATACGACAAGATGAACCGCCATGGCATCGTGCCGGCGCACCATCGCTCGGAAGAGCCCATCTAACCGCGTAGGCCTGCCAGCCTTCCGTTCGAGATAAAGGCCGCAAGGGACGTCTTGAGCCGCCGCCCGGATTCAGGTGGAACCGCTTTACGACGTCGCTGATGCGCCAGAAGCGGTAATTCCCTGAGCGCCCGAAAGAAGACCTTTCGGCGCGCTCCTCCGCTGCTGGAAGGTCACAGCGGTGGAGCTGACGGGAGTCTTGGGCGGCCCGCTGCGGGTGTGAGCCTGGCCTGGTAGAGGGCTGCCGGTTCAATTCCTAGGGCTTGTCCTGAGTTACGCCTTTTACAGGCGTAGCGGCGCCTGGGGACGGGTCCCCGGTCACGGTTCGCCAGGTCCCGCTGGTCCCTGCCGGCAGCCCGTCACAGGTCCGGTGAGTTTCGGCGACGCCAGGCCTGCGTTCCAGTTCCATGCGAGCTCGCCGCTGGCCCGGCGCCGGCACATCGCCTCCTCGTGCAGGGAGAACATCCCGGGGAACAGGCTTTCGCCCGGAACAGGCGTTTCCCGGAACGCGATATAGCCGCCCGTCGAGCCGTACGCCGCCCATGCACGTCCGTCGGCGGCTTGCGGCGTCCCTGTTCGGGCGAAGCTGATCCAGTAGTCGATCATGGCCGCTGACAGCCCGGCTTCTTCGGCGGTGTCGGGAATCTTCGGCCACAGCGGCGGCGTCCGGTCCATCATGCCGAACATGTAGGGCAGTTCGCTGGCGTGGAAGCCATGCAGACCGGCGGCCTCCATGGCCGGATAGCCATGGTCGAACAGATAGAGGAACGAGGGCTGACCCAGGGCGGTCTGGGATCGGACGAGACGCTCGGCCGTCCAGCCGTAGAGGGCGTCCCGACTGGCCGCGAGAATGCTTTCGCCCATGGCGGACGCCGGATAGAGCCGCAGGAACTCGTCGGCCAGATCGCCGTAGCGGTCGCGGATGATGCGTTCGTACTCAGCCGCGCTGGCCGGCGAGGGCGGCGCCAGGAACCGCAACGAGCGGATCTCGCCGCTGTTGAAGCCCGCCAGAACGGGCACGGGCGCCTGCTCCCCCCGATCGAACACATTCACCAGCTGGTCGGGAAGGATCTGCCCGTCGACCACTCCGAACGGGGCGAAGCCGGCGCGGGCCGCGGTGTCGGTCAGGGTCTGCGGGTCCATACCCCGCAGCACCCTCAGGCTCGGAGCCTGGAGAACCCGGGCCAGATTGGTCCCGGCGGCTTCCGCCGCGGGCGCGCCGAACCGGGCCTGTTTCAGTTCGGGGGTCGAGATCATGTAGGCGCTCTGTGCGATCGCCCGGTGGAACAGGCCGCGGGCGAGCGGCGAGGCCATCAGATACATCACGCTGAGACCGCCGGCTGACTCGCCGGCGATGGTCACATTGGCCGGGTCCCCGCCGAAGGCGCTGATGTTCCGTTGAACCCACCCCAAGGCCGCGATCTGGTCCATCAGACCATAGTTGCCGGAAATCCCGACAGGGGACTCCGCGCTGAGGTCGGGATGCGCCAGATAGCCCAGAACCCCGAGGCGATAGTTGATCGAGACCACGACCGCGCCCTCGGCGGCGAGCACGGAACCGTCGTACAGCCGCTCCTTGCTGGACCCCGCGATCAGCGAACCGCCGTGGATCCAGACGATGACCGGGGCCTCGCCCGCCGTAGACGGAGTCCAGACGTTCAGCGACAGGCAATCCTCGCTCGTCGCGCCGAGCGTATCCGAATAGATGTGCGGAGCGCCCGGGGTCGGCTGGATGCAGGCCGGACCGAATGCACCCGCGTCCCGGACGCCGGACCATCGTGGCGCAGCGACCGGCGGCCGCCAGCGGTTCTGCCCCACGGGCGGCGCGGCGTAGGGGATGCCCTTGAAGGCGAGGATATCGCCCACGGCCCGGCCTCGCACGGCCCCGGCCGGCGCAGTGACTTGGGGCGACCTGTCGTCGGACCGGAACGGGTTCGCGGCGGCGCCCGTGGTGAGCGCACCCACAAGGAAGACGCCGAGCGCGATCCTGGCGGCGCCACGGGTGAACGACTGGATCATTGAACGCCTCCCGCGCGCGAGGTGTCGCGTCCCAGCACCTTCGCCAGCCACAGGAACAGCCCGATGGCGGCCAGATAGAACGGCGTCAGCGCATAGAGGGCGATCTGCAGCGAGTTGTCCGGATGGGCGGCGCGGAAGAAGTCGCTGGCGAAACCGACAATGGTCGGACCCAGTCCCATGCCCACGAAATTCATCACCAGCAGGAGCAGGGCGCCCGACATGACGCGCTGGTCGGGGCGGACCTCGGCCTGAACCAGAGCCACCGATGACGACAGATAGAAATAGTTCAGGAAGGTCGGGCCGATCAGGAAGGCCAGCGCCAGCGGCCAGGTCGGAGCCCAGACGAACGCCAGATAGAAGGGGATGGCCAGCGCCAGTGAGGTGGCGGGCAGGAAGGCGTAGGCCTGCCTTGACCGTCGCGTGAACCGGTCGATCAGCCAGCCTGACACGAAGATGCCGCCGCTCATCCCGATGCCGACGACGAGGGCGTACCACAGGGCGACGTCCTGCAGCGTCATCCCCTTCTCGCGCATCAGGAACAGGGTGGCGAAATTGCCCAGGCCATAGGTGATGATCTGGGTCACGCCGCTGCCGGCGGAAGCGAGGACCAGCACGGGCCGCGAGAAGAACATGCGGAACGTGCCCCAGAAGCTGGCCTTTTCCGCGCCGATGGCGTTCGCCGGATCGAGGCCGCCCCGCTTCGGCTCCTTGACGACGAACATCACCGCCGCCGCTGCGACAAGGCCGATCGCGCCGATCACGATGAAGGCCGCTCGCCAGCTGAACGCCGCGGCGACCGAGGCGCCGAAGGCGATACCCAGGGCCGCGCCGATGGGGGGGCCCAGGTTGTAGATTCCCAGGGCCATGCCGCGCCGGCCGGGCGGGAAATAGTCGGTGATGATGGCGTAGGACGGCGGCACGCCCCCGGCCTCGCCGAAGCCGACGGTCATGCGGGAAACGGCCAACTGGCCGAAATTGCGCGACAGCCCGCAGGCCATGGTCGCCGCGCTCCAGACGGCGCAGGCGATGGCCAGCACCGCCACCCGGTTGGTCCGGTCCGCCAGCCAGCCGACGGGGATGGCGATGAAGCAGTAGAAGAATGCGAAATACAGCCCGCCCAGCAGACCCAGCTGGCTGTCGGTAATGTGCAGGGCGTCCTGGATCGGCTTGGCCAGAATCGAAAGCAGCTGCCGGTCCAGGAAGTTCAGGACATAGACGAACCACAGGGCGCCGAGCGCGATCCAGGCTCTGGAACCGACGCCTCCGGTCCCTGCAGGCGACGGCGGGACGGGCGCGATCGCATCGGTCTGGCTCATGATCGTTTCCTCGGTGAAGCGAGCCTTGGGGCTCGTCTATTTTTCGGGATGGGTCAGGGCGGCGTAGACAAGGGCGCGGGCCTGGGCCCGGAAGGCGTCGCCGACGGGATCGGCCAGCCGCTGGATCAGGCCGATGAAGATCAGGTCGTTCTCGGGGTCGATCCAGAACCAGGTTCCCCCGCCGCCGCCCCAGCTCATCGTGCCGCGGCCTTCGAGGAGGCCGAGCGCGGGCGGATCGATAACGACGGCGAAGTCGAGGCCGAAGCCGAAGGCCGGATTGAACGGCAGCAGCCGCAGCGGATTGGACCTCGCCAGCACCGCATCGGGGATGACGTTTCGGCCCATCAGATCGACGGAGCCGGGGGCCAGAATCCGCACGCCGTTCAGTTCGCCCCGGTTCAGGATCATCTGGCAGAAGCGAGCGTAGTCCGTCGCGGTCGAGACCAGC
Source organism: Brevundimonas sp. BR2-1 (assembly GCF_037626195.1). NCBI lineage: Bacteria > Pseudomonadati > Pseudomonadota > Alphaproteobacteria > Caulobacterales > Caulobacteraceae > Brevundimonas > Brevundimonas sp. BR2-1. Next base: position 93,709 of record NZ_JARKMV010000002.1, read on the forward strand.
CCCCCGCCCCCGCCTTCAAACCTTGGGGGGCGCGTGAAGTCGTTGACTGGCATGTCGAAGGCAGCCGTCGCCGGCCTCAGACCGCCGGAGCCGTCGCCAGCGTAGAGGTCCGTCAGCCGGTGAACATTGTCCGGGCGAGTCTGGAAATCCGTGTCGACCATGCCGAGCGGACCGAATAACCGTTCCTGGAGGAAGGCCCCGAAGGTCATGCCGGAAAGCCGTTCGACGATCAGGCCCTGGAGGTCCGTGGCGATCGAATAGAACCACTCGGTCCCCGGCTGGAACATCAGGGGGATGCGCGCCGCCCTCCCGACCAGTTCGTCGAGGCTCCCGGCCCTCAGCACGCCCTGTTCGCGATAGGCTCGTTCCACCGGATGGATGTCGAACAGGCCGTAGCCGAAGCCGGCCGTGTGACTCATCAGCTCGCGCATCGTCGGCGGCCGGACCATGTCCTCGACAATCATCCCGCCGCCGTCGTCGACGCCGGCGTAGACCTTGAGGTCCGCGAACTCGGGGATGAAATCCGTGATCGGATCGTCGAGACGCCAGCGCCCTTCCTCGAACAGGATCATCAAGGCGACGCCGGTCACGGGCTTGGTCATGGAATAGATGCGGAAGATCGCATCGCGGCCCATCGGCGCCTCATCGTTGAGCCGCGCCCTGCCGCGTGTTCTGAAGTCGACGACCTGTCCGTGCCGCATCAGCAGGGTCGAAACTCCGGCCACCTGCCCTGCCCCGACCATGTCCGCCATCCAGGCGTCCAGGCGTTCGAGGCCCGCCCTGTCGAAGCCCAGGGCTTCGGGATCGGGCGCGACCGGAAGGCCGCCGACTTCAGTCATCGACCGACGTCTTTCGTCGTTCAGCGGCCCGGCCTTCGCAGATGCCGATAAAACCATGCGCCATGAAGGCGGCCATGCGGGTCTTGATGGCGTCGAAATCGTCGGACCGGCAGAGGCCGCCGGACAGGTGATCGATCCGGCCCGTACGCGCGAGCGTCAGGGTCAGGGCCCCGGTGACGAAGTGGTAGCCCCAGAAGATGTCTTCCTCGGCGCAGTTGGGCATCGCCTTTTTCAGCAGCCCGATCAGCCGCAGGACGACCGGGTCGTAAAGGCGATCCATCACCTCGGCGCCCCAGGCCGGCGTGTTGTTGATCTGGGCGCTCAGGGCGCCGAAATGCCGCCAGCCCTCGCCGCCGGTCGAATAGGTGTCCAGATCGGTATCCAGGAAGGCGCGCAGGGCGCCCTCGACCGTCGGCTTGCCGCCGACCGAGGCCTCATAGGCGTCCAGCGCCTCCATCCGCCGGCCGACCGTGATCGGCGCGCGGCGCGCCATGACCTTGTCGAACACCTCCTGCTTGTCGGTGAAATAGTAGTGCACCAACGACTTGTGGACGCCGACCTTGTCGGCGATGTCCTTGACCGTCACCCCGTGCAGGCCGTGCTGCGAGAACAGTTCCTCGGCCGCGTCCAGGATCTGCTCGAGGCTTTCGGCGCGTTGCTCGGCCTTGCGGCGCGGGGTGCGGACGGGTGTGGACATGACCTGAACCTCAAGGCGGTCCGGCGCGTCCTGATGCCGACGCGCCGACTCGATGACGGAGACATCGGTCATCCTAAGCGCCCCCATAGGTGGCGCGAAGCTGCGTCTTGTCGATCTTGCCTGTGGCGGCCAGGGGCATGGCCGCGACCCGGACGATCCTGTCGGGAATCCACCAGTCGGCGACACGGCCCTTCAGGCTCGCCCTCAAGGCCCTGTCCTCGATCTCCTGCCCCTGGGCGGGCTCGATGACCATCAGCGGGCGTTCGCCCCATTTGGCGTCGGCGCTGCCGATCACCGCGACGAGGCCGACGGACGGAAGGGCGCCGACGATCTCCTCGATCTCGACCGGATTGATCCATTCGCCGCCCGACTTGATCAGGTCCTTGGATCGGCCCGCGAGGGTCAGATTGCCGGCGTCGTCGATGACCGCCAGATCGCCGGTGTCGAACCAGCCATCGGCGTCCAGCGCGGATTCCGCCGATCCGAAATAGCTCTGTACCACGCTCTGGCCGCGCACCTTCAGATAGCCGGGGGTGTTGCGCTGGTCCGGCAGCGGGGCGCCGCGAGAGTCGGTGAGGAGCAGGTCCAGCCCCATGGGCGGCCGCCCCGCCCCACGCGCCGCGTCGGGCTTGTTGCTGCGGGGCGAGATCGTGCCGAGCGGCGACAGTTCGGTCATCCCCCAGCTGGTCTGGACCGTGACGCCGAGGCGGCTCTCCATCCTTTTCAGCAGGGTGTCGGGGCAGCTCGATCCGCCGATGATGATGCGTTCCAGACCGGGCGTTTCTCCGCCGGTGGCGTCGAGGTGATCCAGCAGACCCAGCCACACCGTCGGGACGCCAACGGCGACGGTGACGCCATGACGATGGATGAGGTCCGCGAGGCTACGGCCGTCGGCGGCCCGGCCCGGCAGCACCATGCTGGCGCCCACGGCCGGCGCCGCGAATGGCAGACCCCAGGCGTTGGCGTGAAACATCGGCACCGCGACCAGAACGACGTCCTCGGCCGTCAGGGCCATGGCGTCGGCCTGGAGCGACCGGATGGTGTGCAGGTAGTTCGACCGGTGCGTATAGGCCACGCCCTTCGGCGCGCCGGTGGTGCCGGACGTGAAGCACAAACCCGCCAGCGACTGCTCGTCGAACCGCCCCCACGCCGTCGGCGCGCCATGCTCCGAGAGCAGCGTTTCCAGATTCGTCAGCGGAGCCCGTCCGCGAACCGCCATTGGCCGGTCGCCGTCCAGCAAGATCAACCGCTCAAGGCAGGGACAGGACGCCACCAGCGCTTCCGCCATGACCGCGAGCCCGGCGCCGACGGCCAGAACCCGGTCTCCGGCCGCGGTGATCATCGCCGCCAGATGCGCGACGGTCAGCCGGGGATTCAGTGTGTGACAGACCAGGCCGGCGCCCATGGCGGCGTACCATATCTCGACGTGGTGCTGGCTGTTCCAGGCCAGGGTGGCGATCCGGTCGCCGGGCGCCAGGCCCAGCGACATGAGCGCGCCGGACAGACGGTTGGCCCGATCGCGCAGGGCGGGGTAGCCGATGGCTTCGTCGCCTCCCTCCGCAGCCGTGATCACCCGCGCCTGACCATGCCATCTGGCGCCGTGATCGAGGAAGCGATCCACGGTCAGGGCGTAGTCCTGCATCGGGCTGAGGTCGGGCGTGATCATGCCCGGGCGGCCAGGTCCTGGACCCGGCTGGAGAACCGGGTCGGCGTCGATCTGGAGAGAATGGCAGGGGCCATGGGAGGGGGATTCCACGCGTTACAGGACTCCGGTCTGGCCGGCGATCGCCGCGGAGACGACGGCGGGGGACGCCGCCGCCTCCACGGGCCGGATCAGAAGGTCTTCATCAGGTTCAGACCGAACTGCCGTGGCGGCCCGGCGTAACGCAGGCCCGCATTGATCGCGGCGATATAGGTCTGGTCCGTGGCGTTCAGCGCGTAGGCGGACAGCGTCCAGTCGTTGCGCTGATACGTCAGCTTCAGATTGACGATGTCGCGCGCCTCCAGCCGATCGCCCAGCGCCTCGTTGTTGAAGATCGAAGTGAAAGCCTCGCCGATGTGCGAGTAGTCGATGCGCGGCGTCAGGGTGGCGCCGCCGCTGAGCGCGATTTCGTACTGGGCCCCGAAGTTGAAGGTCGCTTCCGGCGCATAGCTCTGGCTGTTGCCGCTCAGGTTCTGGCAATTGCCGGCGGCGGGCCCGGTCTGGGGGTTGCAGGGAATACGCGCCAGGCGCGGATCGACGGCGAAGAACTCCCCCAGTTCGGAGCTCGAGATGGAGCCGCCGACATCAATGGACCATTGGCCGAACCGCATCTGGGCGGACCCTTCGATGCCCTTCAGCACGGTTTCGCCCGCCACGTTCACGATGGAGTTGAACAGGGGCACCGTCGGGTCGCCGACGACGACCTGGAAGCCTTCGTAGGCCATGTAATAGGCGCCCAACTGAGTGCGGACGCGGCCGTCGAACATGGTCGACTTCCAGCCCAGTTCGTAGTCGATGACGTCTTCTGGCCCGAACGAACTCGCCGGCACATAGAAGTTCGGCGCGTTCAGCCCGCCCATCTTGAAGCCTGTCGCGACGAAGCCGTAGACGAAGTTGTTGTCGTCGACCTTGTAGTTGAGACTCAGCTTGCCTGTGGTCTTCTCGGCGGTGACCTCGTCGTTCTGAAGCAGGGCCAGGCCGAACGCCGGATAGGTCGTATAGACGTTGTCGTTGGTCGAGGTGGATTCCGACCAGCGGGCGCCCAGCTGGACCTGCAGGCGATCCGACACGTCGTAGCTGATCTGGCCGAAGACCGCCCTGGTCTCCTTCGGGGTCTCGCCGAAGATGTAGTAGTCGATCACACCTTCGGGGAAGCCGACGTGATAGGCGCCGCGCGGGAAGGTCGTGACCGGGAAGACCACGTCGTCATACTGCCAGAAAGCACCCAGGATCCAGGTCAGGCGCTGGTCGTCAGGCGAGACGATGTTGAACTCCTGCGACCAGACCTCTTCCTCGACGCGGTCGTAGAAGGTGTTGTTCAGCGCGCTGGAGCCGTCCAGGTCGGTCGAGAACTCGCTGATCCCGTCCTGATAGCCGGTGATCGAACGGATGGTGATGCCGTTGTCGAACATATAGCTGACATTCAGCGAAACCCGCGCGGTCTCGTCCACGCCCGAGTGCGGGCCATTGGCGGTGATCTCGAACGGATCGTTGGCAGACAGCGCGCGGTCGGCCGGATAACCGCCGAAATCGAGGTTGTTGTAGTCGCCTTTCAACAGGACCCGGAGGGCCGGCGTCGGCATCCACAACAGGCTGGTGCGGACACTGTGCGAGGTGATGTCGCCCGGGTGCCCCGAATAGGGTCCGGTGATCTCGTGGAAGCTGTCCCGCACCTCGGAATTCATGGCGAATCGCGCCGCCAGGGTGTCGGTGAGCGGCAGGTTGACCGCACCCTGCAGCTTGATGTTCCCGTAGTTTCCGACTTGCGCCATGGCATAGCCGTTCACCCCGGTGAAGTCGGGGTTGCGGGCGTTGATGAAGACTGCCCCCCCGGTCGCATTGGTGCCCGCGAAGGTGCCCTGCGGGCCGCGCAGCAACTCGACGCTGGCGATGTCGTAATAGGGCTCGGTCTGGAAATAGCCCGGGAAGACGGGCACGCCGTCACGATAGGTCGTCACGCCGACGCCGATGGCCGTGGTCGGCTCGGATTTGCCGATGCCCCGCACGTTGAAGAAATTGCCCTGACCGAAATTCTGCACCGTGGTCGAGGGGGCCACGAACTGAAGTTGCTCCAGCGAGGTCACACCCTTGTTTTCCAGATCCGCGCCGCTCAGCACCGTCGCGGCGACCGCGGTCTCCTGCAGATTGGTCGTGCGGCGTTCGGCCGTGACGACCACGTCGTCGAGGGTCGCTACCTGCTGTTCAGACGCCGTGTCGTTCGCGGCCGGCGTCGCTTGCTGGGCCTGTGCGGCTCCGGCCCACAGCAGCACGGCGGCAGATGTCGTGATCCAGAGCTTGCGGCCCATGGTGGTTCCTCCCTCGGATGTTCCCTCGGCGCTCTTGCGACGCCATGACGGGACGGTCTCATCGAAGCGGCGCCGTGTCAATCTTCACTAGCCGACTGGTGAATATTGACCTTCTGGCCAATGTCAGGGCAGGCTCCCGTCCCGCTCGCGACGATGACGAGCGCTTGTGGAGCACCCCATGACCATCGATCTGAGCCGCCGCGCGGCGATCGTGACCGGCGCCGGGGGCGGCCTCGGCCGCAGCCACGCGCTTGCCCTGGCGCGATATGGAGCACGCGTCGTCGTCAACGACATGTCGCCGGACGGCGCCGAAGCGGTGGCGCAGGAGATTCGGGAAGCGGGCGGCGAGGCCATGGTGCGGGTTTGCAGCGTCACCGATCGCGATGCCGTCGAGGCCATGGTTGCGAGCGCTGTCGAGCGCTGGGGATCGATCGATATCCTGGTCAACAACGCAGGCATCCTGCGCGACCGCACCTTCGCCAGGATGGATATCGAGGACTTCGCGACCGTGATCGACGTGCACCTGATGGGGTCGGTGAACGTGACCAAGGCCGCCTGGCCCCATATGCGCGAGAAGGGCTATGGTCGGATAATCTTCACGACCTCGTCTTCGGGTCTCTACGGCAATTTCGGCCAGTCCAACTATTCCGCGGCGAAGATGGCCTTGGTGGGCCTGATGCAGACCCTGGCGCTGGAAGGCGGGAAATCCGGCATCCGCGTCAACTGCCTGGCACCCAGCGCCGCCACACAGATGACCGCCGGCCTCTATTCCGAGGATGACCTGAAAGGTCTGTCCGCGGACCTGGTCAGTTCCGGCGTGGTCGCGCTGGCCGCTGAAGATGCGCCGACCCGGGTCATCCTGCTGGCTGGCGCGGGGGCTTTCGAACAGGCTCACGTGACCATGACCCGTGGCATATACGTCGGAGACGCGCCCGACGCGGCCGAACAGATTCAGGCGCAATGGGCCGCCATTTCAGACCGCTCGGATGAAGCCGTCCCCGCCTCCGGCGCGGCTCAGTACCACCACGAAGTCCGCCATCCGGACCGGTTCGCATCCCGGTCGCGGGTCGCCTGAGGTGAAGCCGTGACGCTCGCACCACCCCTGCCCTCGTTCCGGCTCGACGGCAAGAAAGCCCTCGTCACAGGTGCGGGACGGGGGATCGGCGCCGCGGCGGCCGCCGTCTTCGCCCAGGCGGGCGCGGCGGTCACCCTGTGCGCGCGAACGGGTTCCGAACTGGACGCCAGGGTCGAGGAAATCCGCGGGGCGGGTTTCGAAGCGGACGCCTTCGTTCTCGACGTCAACGACATCGCCGCCGTTCGCCGCGAGATCGGGGCGCGAGGCCCCTTCGACATTCTGCTCAACAATGCCGGCGTCAACCGCATCCGACCCGTCACGGAGGTGACCGAAGAGGACTATGACGCCGTCCTGAACGTCAACCTCAAGGCCGCGCTGTTTGTCGCGCAGACCGTGGCCCAAGGACTTATTAAAGCGGAACGGCCCGGTTCGATCATCAATGTCTCGTCGCAGATGGGCCATGTGGGCGGCGGCGGCCGGTCGCTCTACAGCGCCTCCAAATGGGGACTTGAAGGCCTGACGCGGTGCATGGCGATAGACCTCGCCCCCTGCGGCATCCGGGTGAACACCATCTGCCCCACCTTCATAGACACCGCCCTGACGCGTCCGATCCTCGACACCCCGGGCACGCGCGACCATGTGCTCAGCCGGATCAAGTTCGGGCGGCTCGGGCGCATGGAGGAACTGGCTGGACCGCTCCTGTTGCTGGCGTCCGACGCCTCGACCCTGATGACCGGAAGTTCGCTGATCGTGGACGGCGGCTGGACGGCGGGCTGAGGGACGGCGGCCGGCACTGGACTGCATTCCCCCGGGCGTGCCGGCGTCCGGGCAGACAGCGAAAGGGCCGCCCCGGTTTCCCGGGGCGGCCCTTCCCGACCGGTTGGGACGGTCAGTAGCGGTAGTTGATCCCGACCAGGAAGGTCCGGCCGTACTGCTGGTAGTCGATGACCCGGCGCGGATCATCGTTCTCGAAGGTCTTGAACTGCTCGTCGGTCAGGTTGTTGACCTGCGCCAGGAGCGAGAGACCCTCCAGCCGGCCCGACTGGAACTCATAGCCGATCTGGGCGTCGACGACCGATTCCGCATCCACCATCCGCTGGATGCGGTCGGTGCCCACGCCGGACAGTTCGCCCAGGAATTCGGAGCGGTAGCGATCGCTGATCCGGGCCTGGAAGCCGTTACGCTCATAGTAGAGGGTCAGGTTGCCGACCTTCTCGGACAGCCCCGGCAACGGGGTCGACGGACTGCCCGGGTTCGGGACGATGTCGCTGTCCGTCCAGGAGGCGCTGAACGTCGCGCCGAAGCCTTCCAGCGGCTCCCAGAACAGGTCGAACGGCACCGAGACCGCGAACTCCGCCCCCGAGATCGTTCCGCCCTCGCCGTTCTGCGGCTTGGACAGGAAACCCTGGCGCAGGGTCGGCGCCGTGGGGCCGGTGTAGGCGTAGCCCGTAAAGTCGGTCAGCGTCTGCTGATCGTAGATGTAGCTCTCGAGGTCCTTGTAGAAGAGGGCCAGCGAGACATAGCCGCGGCGGCCGAAATACTTCTCGATCGAGATGTCGGCGGCGTTGGCGATCCACGGCCGCAGCTCGGGATTGCCGCCGCTGCCGCCCCAGGGCGACTGGTTGACGTCGGTGCTGGTGGCCCGGCCTTCGTTGAAGTCGACATTCACCGAGGCGCGCATCTGATCCATCCGCGGACGGGCCATTTCGCGGGCCAGGCCGAGGCGGACGTACAGGTCATCGCGCACCTGGAAGTTCAGGTTCAGACTGGGCAGGATCTCGTTGTAGCTGTCGCCGCCCGAAACCGGGACGGGCGTCGCCGGATTGCCCGTAGCCGCTCGACCGTCCGAGCTCTGCTCCGTATGGACGAACTGCAGGCCGACGTTGCCGGTGACCGGCATGCCGCCCAGTTCGGCGTCCACGTCAGCCATGGCGTAGGAGGTGATCACCTGCTCCTCGACGCCCCAGCCGAAGGCCAGCAGGTTGTCGTCCTGCGGCGCCAGCAGGGTGTAGATGCCGCTCTCCACTAGGGCGAACGGGTCGTAGCTGATCACCGGGCCGATGCCGAGGAAGTCCAGTTGTGTCGGCGCCAGCAGGAACTGGCTCGGCACGGGCACGCTGGTGTTGTGCAGCGGGTCGTTGCGATTGGCCGTCAGCGACAGATAGTAGCGTTCGAGCGTCAGCTCCTTCTCGCGGTCCGTGACGTTGATGCCCAACGTGACGTGGCTGAACAGCCCGCCGTCGATGTCGCCGCTCACCTCGCCGCGGATCGAGTTCAGTTCATCGACGATCGACGGGCTGTTGATGAAGCCGTCCTGGCCGCCCTCGATGCCGGCCGGATAGACGCCGCCACCCCAGCCCTGGGCGCTGGTCAGCAGGATCAGGGTCGGATCGGCGTAGTTGAGCAGCGAGCTGAAGGTCGTGCCCTCAGGCGTCGTGCTGAAGGTCAGGGTGTCCAGGGCGCCGGTGACGTTGCGGCCGGTGCCGGCGTTGGTCTCCAGCACCGTGTCGGTGCGGTCGGCCTTCGAATAGCTGACGTCCAGGGTCGCCGACCAGTTGTCGTCGATCATGAATTCGTTGTTCCAGCCCAGCGAGGTCAGCTCGGCGGTCCGACGGTTGCCGTCGTTGCGAACAACGCCCTTCACATTGTCGAAGGTGCCGGCCACGACCATTCCGTCCTCGACGGTGGCGCCGGCACGCAGGGCGGGAGCCGGACGGCAGGTCGCCGCCGGTCCGGGGCAGGTCCCGGCGCTGCCGCCCCAGGCCAGCGGGAATTCGACGCCCCGGAGGATCTGGGTGTTGTCGAACTCCGAATAGAAGGCGTCGAAGGTCGAGTGCCAGCGGTCGTTCGGGCGGAACTCGACGGTCGCCATATAACCGTCGCGCACCAGTTCGCTGGACTGGACATAGGGCTTGGCGCCGCCGATCAGCAGCGCGCCGCCCGGACCGGAGTTCGGATAGCCCCAGGCGTTGAAACGCTCGGCCTGATAGGGCGTCGACATGTGGGCGTAGCCCAGCACCAGGCCCAGCCTGCCGTCCATGAACTGGTCGATGTAGCTGACGCTGAGGCGCTGGCCCGTGTCTTCGGTGCCCGAGTTCAGCGCGCCGTAGTCGTTCCACTCATAGCGGGCGTTCAGCGCGATCGTCTGGCGGCCGTACTCCAGCGGCCGGATCGTGCGCAGGTCGGCGGTGCCGGCCAGACCCTGGCCGATCAGGGCGGCGTCGGGGGTCTTGTAGACCATCACGCTGCCCAGCAGTTCCGACGGATACTGGTCGAACTCGACGCCGCGGTTGTCGCCGGCCGAGACCTGTTCGCGGCCGTTCAGCAGGGCGGTGGTGAAGTCGGGCGCAAGGCCGCGGATCGAGATGACCTGACCGCGTCCATCCAGCCGCTGCGCCGTCAGGCCCGGCAAGCGGGCCAGCGACTCGGCGATCGAGACGTCAGGCAGCTTGCCGATGTCCTCGGCGGTCACGACCTCGACGATCGAGCTTTCGGTGCGCTTCGAGGCGATCGAGCTTTCGATCGACGAGCGGATGCCGGTGACGACGACCTCGTCGATCTCGGTCGGCTCCTGCGGCGTGCTCTGGGCCGAGGCGGCCCCGGCGAAAGCCACGAGGCCGATGGCGCCGATAGCGCCGCCTGCGAGCAAGCGAGCACGGCGCGTGATTGGAGTTCTCATCGTCATTCCTCTCCCTGGAGCCGGCGCATTTCTGTCGAAGCGTCCGGCCTGTCATCGCAAAGTTATGCAAACTTATGGGAACCTTGCAAGCCGGTAATCATGCGGCGACGATGACGGCGTGGCGAAAATGTGACGCGTCGCAAGGCCATACTGCACTGCACAAGGCGATTCAGCCCTGTGCCGCCGCATTTCAGACATGTGATGCGGTGGATTGACAGACGGTCCCGGCACTGCAAAATCTTGCAAACTGATCCAGCGAGCCACGTCGTTCGCGGACACGGAGAGGACGTCAGGCCATGAGGAAACGCCTCAAAGGGTGGAATCGAGTCTGTGTCGCCGCCCTGCTGGGCGGCGCGCTCGCAGGCGCCGCCTCGTCCGTCGGGGCCCAGTCGGCGACTCCTGGCCTGGAGGCGCTGCGTCAGCGCCCGGCCGAGGATGAGGTCGTCTACTTCCTCATGCCCGACCGGTTCGAGAACGGCGACACGGCCAATGACCGGGGCGGCGCGCGCGGCGACCGGCTGGCCACAGGCTACGACCCGACCGACACCGGCTTCTACCACGGCGGCGACCTGAAGGGCCTGACCGCGCGGCTCGACTATATTCAGGGCATGGGCGCCACCGCCCTGTGGATCGCGCCCGTGTTCCGGAACAAATGGGTGCAGGGCCCGCCGGGTCAGGAGAGCGCCGCCTACCACGGCTACTGGATCACCGACTTCACGCAGATCGATCCGCATCTGGGGACCAACGAGGACTTCCGCACCCTGGTCGAGGCCGCCCATGCGCGCGGGATGAAGGTCTATCTGGACATCGTCATCAACCACACCGCCGACGTGATCCGGTACCGCGAATGCCCGCAGAACGACTGCGGCTACCGCTGGAAGGGCGACTATCCGTACAGCCGCCGCGGCGGCCTGCAGGGCGAGCCAATCAACCCGGGCTTCACAGGCGCGCCTGCCGGCGACTTCTCGACCCTGACCAGTCCCGACTATGCATACACGCCGTACGTCCCCGCCGGAGAGGAAAGCGCCAAGGTCCCGGCATGGCTCAACGACGTCGGTCTCTATCACAACCGGGGCAACAGCGCCTGGTACAGCGAAGCCCGCATGGACGGGGACTTCTCCGGGCTCGACGACCTGTTCACCGAACACCCGCGCGTCGTTCAGGGCTTCGTCGATCTCTATGGAAGCTGGATCGACGACTACGGGATCGACGGCTACCGGATCGACACCGCACGCCATGTAAACCCCGAGTTCTGGCAGGCTTTCGTACCCGCCATCCTTGAGCGGGCGCGCGCGAAGGGCATTCCGAACTTCCACATCTTCGGCGAGACCTACGACTTCCAGTCCGGCACGGCGGCCATGCACACCGTGGTCGACGGCCTGCCGACGGTGCTGGACTTCGCCTATCAGCGCGTCGTCCAGAACATGGTCACGGGCGTCCAGAACCCCGACGCCATGGGCTATCTGCTGATGGAGGACGCCATCTACGCCGGCGGCGCCCCGACCGCTCTGAAGCTGCCGACCTTCACCGGCAACCACGACATGGGCCGGATCGGCCATCTGATTCTGCACGCCAGGCCCGACATCTCCGACGCCGAACTCCTGGACCGTTCGGCCCTCGCCCATGCGCTGGTTCTGCTCGGGCGGGGCGTGCCGGTCATCTACTATGGCGACGAACAGGGTTTCACCGGCGACGGCGACGACCGCCGCGCACGGCAGGACATGTTCGAGACCCGCGTCCCCTCCTACGCCGACGACCGCCGCATCGGGACCGCCTCAGGCCCGTTCGACGCCGACGCCGACATGTACCGCCGCATCGCCGAAATGAGCCGCGTCCGCGCCGCCGACCGGCGTCTGCGCCATGGCCGGGTCGCCGTGCGCACCGCCGACCAGACGCCGGGGATTCTCGCCATCTCGCGCCTTGATGATGACGGCGAGACCCTGGTGGTGTTCAACACCTCGACCGAGGCGCGCGACGTCAATGTCGCGGTCGAGTCAGGGTCCGCCGAATGGCGCGCCCTGATCGGATCGTGCCCCGCCCGCAGCGCCGCTCCGGGCTCAGTTTCCGTGTCCCTGCCCGCCCTGGGCTATCTTGTCTGCGTATCCGAAAGACCAGCGTGACCGCCCAGATTCTCGAACAGCCCGCCGCCCTGACCGACGCCGCCGAATGGTGGCGCGGCGCCGTCATCTATCAGGTCTATCCGCGCAGCTTCGCCGACACCAACGGCGACGGCGTCGGCGATCTGGCAGGCGTCACCGCCCATCTGGAACATATCGCCTCGCTGGGCGTGGACGGGGTCTGGCTCAGCCCCTTTTTCACCTCGCCGATGAAGGATTTCGGCTACGACGTCGCCGACTATTGCGACGTCGATCCGATCTTTGGAACCCTGGCCGACTTCGACCGGCTGATCGAAAAGGCGCATCGCCTCGGCCTGAAGATCATCACCGATCTGGTCTTCGCCCACACCTCGGACCAGCACGCCTGGTTCGAGGAAAGCCGCCAGTCGCGCATCAATCCGAAGGCGGACTGGTTCGTCTGGGCCGACGCCAAGTCCGACGGTTCGCCGCCGTCCAACTGGCAGTCCGTGTTCGGCGGCCCGGCCTGGACCTGGGACGCTCGCCGTGGCCAGTACTACATGCACAATTTCCTGCCGGAGCAGCCGCAGCTGAACCTGCACAATCCGGATGTGCAGGACGCCCTGCTGGACGCCGCCCGCTTCTGGCTGGACCGGGGCGTCGACGGCTTCCGCTTCGACGCCATCAATTTCTCGATGCACGATCCGAAGCTGACGGACAATCCGCCCCTGCCGCCCGGCGGCAAGCGGACCCGGCCGTTCGATTTCCAGGACAAGGTGCATAACCAGTCCCAGCCCGGCATCGTCGACTTCCTGGCCCGCATCCGGGCTTTGACAGACAGCTACGGCGGCCGCTTCAGCGTGGCCGAGGTCGGCGGCGACCACGCCGAGCGCGAGATGCAGGCCTTCACCCAGGGCGACGACCATCTGAACAGCGCCTATGGCTTCCTCTATCTCTACGCCCCGGCGCTGGAGCGCCAGCTGGTGCGAGAAGGCGCCGAGGCCTGGCACGGCCGCGACGGTCAGGGCTGGCCGTCATGGACCTTCTCGAACCATGACGCCCCGCGCGCCATCTCCCGCTGGGCCGGTGGCCGCGATCTGCGCGCCTTCGCCGAGATGGCCATGCTGCTGCTCATGACCCTGCGCGGCAACGTCTTCATCTATCAGGGCGAGGAATTGGCCCTGCCCCAGGCCGACGTTCCGTTCGACCGGCTGGTCGATCCCGAGGCCATCGCCAACTGGCCCCAGACTCTCGGCCGCGACGGCGCCCGGACACCCATTCCGTGGACGGAGCACCTGCCGCAGGCCGGCTTCTCCACCGTGGAGCCGTGGCTCCCGCTCGACCCGCGCCACGTTCCCCTGTCGGTCGACCGGCAGGAGACCGACCCCTCATCCATGCTCAACGCCACGCGCCGTCTGGTCGCCTTCCGCAAGGCGCACCCGGCCCTGATGCTGGGCGAGATGACCCTGCTGGACCGCAACGACGATCTGCTGGCCTTTGAACGGGTTCACGAGGGCGAACGGCTGGTCTGCGTCTTCAACCTCGGCTTCGAACCCGTGGTCTGGACCCTGCCCGAAGGCCATCAGGTTCTCGAGGCGGTCAATGTCGGCGCGGCGCCGGAAAGTCTGCTGCCGCCGATGGCCGGGCTGGTTCTGGCGGCCGGATGACCTCAGCCCCCGCAGCTCTCGCGCACGATCAGGTCGGTGGGGATCCGTTCCGACCGGCCGACCGAGTCGCCGGGGTTGTCGAGCAGCTTGGACACCAGCAGACGGCCCGCCTTCATCGTGTCCTGCGCGATCGTCGACAGGGCGGGGCGGCTGTAGCGGCTGAACGGCACATTGTCGAAACCGATGACGGAGACATCCTCGGGCACCCGCATACCGGCGTGCAACAGGGCCCGCACGGCGCCCAGGGCGATCTGATCCGAGGCGCAGACCACGCCGTCGAACTGCACCCCGCGTCGGATCAGGCTGTCGACCGAGGCCTCGGCCGACTCGACCTCGAAATGGGCTTCCATGATCAGGTCGGGATCGACCTCGATCCCGGATTTGGCGAGCGCTTCCAGATATCCGCGATGCCGCTGCATGGCCTCGGGCGGATCGAGGTCGCCCAGGAAGACGATGCGTTTGCGCCCCAGCCGCGCCAGATGCAGCGTCGCGCGCCGGCCGCCGGCGAGGTTGTCCGACCCGACCGAACAATAGGCCTGATCCGGCATCTGGGCGCCCCAGACCACGAACCGGCCCTCGGTCTCGGCGAGCCGGTTCAGGCTCTGATGCAGGGTGCTCTGACCGAGGAAGATCACGCCGTCGGCGCGGCTGGTGTTCATCGCCGCAGACAGGTCGTCGTAACTGGTCGGCGAGAAATGGCTCATGATCACGTCGCAGCCGCGCTCACGCGCCGCCTCGCCGACGCCGGCCAGAAGCTCGAGAAAGAAGGGATCGCTCAGCCGGCCCTCGCGGCCCTGCGGCCGCGGCGTCACCAGGGCGATCACCCCGTCGGCGCCGATCGGTCCGGCGGGCATGTAGCGGCGGAACGGATAGTCGTGCTCGCGCGCCAGCTTCCAGATCAGCTGTTTGGTCCGGGCGTTGACCGCCGGACTGTCGTTCAGCGCCCGCGACGCCGTCGATATCGACACGCCCGCCAGCTTGGCCAGGTCTTCCAGTCGGGTGTTGCGGCTCAAACGGGCGCTCCGGTTGGTTTTCTGTCTGCAAAATTTGCTGCAAACCTTGCTTGTTCTGCGCCGCCGCGGCCGCGCTTGGCAAGTGCCGTTCCGTGGAGTGCGTCCTGATGTTGACCCGCCGTTTCCTGATCTCGACCACCGCCCTGCTGGCGACACTGCCTGCCGCCGCCAAGGCGCAGGACGTGGCGCAGGCGCCCGCCGCCGGCGGAACCGCCGCCGCCCGCGCCTCCTCGCCCGACGGCGTCCTGTCGGTAGAGGTCTCGGTCACCGGCGAGGGCCGCGCCGACTACACCGTCACCCGCCTCGGCCGTACCGTCGTCGCTCCCTCGCGCCTGGGCTTCCTGCTCACCGACGCGCCCAAACTGGAGCGCAATTTCACCGTCACCGCCGACGCCCCGACAAGCCACGACGACACCTGGGAGCAGCCGTGGGGCGAGCGGCGCTTCATCCGCAACCGCTACACTCAGTTGCGCGTCCATCTGACCGAGCGCAACGCGCCGAACCGGCGGCTGGACGTGGTCTTCCGCCTCTATGACGACGGCCTCGGCTTCCGCTACGAGGTCCCGGAACAGCCGGGGATGACCACCGTCAACATCGCCGCCGAATTGACCGAGTTCGCCGTCGCCGACGCCGGGACGGCCTGGTGGATTCCCGCCTTCGAATGGAACCGCGAGGAATACCTCTACAACCGCACCCGGATCGACGCCGTCGGCGTGGCCCAGACGCCGTTGACGGTCCGCACCGACGACGGTCTGCACGTCTCGATCCACGAGGCGGCCCTGACCGACTATTCGGGCATGAACCTGCGCCGGGTCGAGGGCGGGCGGTTCAAGGCGGCTCTGACCCCTGGCCTGACCAATGCGGCGGTCCAGCTGACCGCGCCCTTCGTCACCCCGTGGCGCACCATCCAGATCGCCGACAAGGCCGCCGATCTGGTGACGTCCAGCCTGATCCTGAATCTCAACGAGCCCAACGCCCTGGGCGACGTCAGCTGGTTCAAGCCGATGAAATACGTCGGCGTCTGGTGGGAAATGCACCTGGACAAAAAGACCTGGGCCTCGGGTCCGAAGCACGGCGCAACCACGGAAAACGTCATCAAACACATCGACTTCGCCGCCGCCCACGGCTTCGGCGGCGTGCTGGTCGAGGGCTGGAACAAGGGTTGGGACGGCGACTGGTTCGGCAACGGCTGGGACTACAGCTTCACCGAGACCTATCCCGATTTCGACATCGAACGGATCGCCGCCTACGCCCGGTCGAAGGGCGTGGAAATCATCGGCCACCACGAAACCGGCGGCAACGCCTTCCACTACGAGCAGCAGATGGATGCGGGCTTCGCCCTGTACCAGCGGCTGGGCTGGCACTCTGTCAAGACCGGCTATGTCGCCGACGCCGGCGGCGCCCGCGTGCGCGGCCCCGACGGTTCGCCCAGGTTGGCCTGGCACGAGAGCCAGCCCATGGCGCAGCACCACCTGCGCGTCGTCCAGGCCGCCGCCCGCCATCAGGTCGCCGTCAACGCCCACGAACCGTTCAAGGACACCGGCCTGCGCCGGACATATCCGAACATGATCTCCCGCGAGGGCGCGCGCGGCATGGAGTTCAGCGCCTGGGGCCAGCCCGGCAATCCGCCCGAGCACGAGGTGAACCTGGTCTTCACCCGCCTGCTGGCCGGACCGATGGACTACACCCCGGGCATCTTCGGCATGGAGACCCGGGCGCCTGACGGGATCGCCACCACCTGGGCCAAGCAGTTGGCGCTCTATGTGACCATCTATAGCCCCATCGTCATGGCCGCCGACCTTCTGGAGAATTACGAAGCCAACCCCGGCCCGTTCCAGTTCATCAAGGACGTCGCCGTCGACTGGTCGGACACCCGCGTGCTGAACGGCGAGGTCGGCGACTTCGTCACCATCGCCCGCAAGGACCGCAACTCCGACCAGTGGTTCCTGGGCGCCATGACCGACGAGCATCCGCGCGTGCTGGACGCCTCCCTCTCCTTCCTCGACCCCGGCCGCCGCTACCGCGCCGAAATCTATAGCGACGCACCCGACGCCCACTGGAAGACCAACCGCGAGGCCATCGTCATCGAGGCGCGCGAGGTCACCGCCGCCGACACCCTGGCCCTTCGCCTCGCCCCCGGCGGCGGTCAGGCCATCCGCTTCGTGCCGCTGGGCCGGGGCCGCCGCGCATGACCGAGACTGACAACGTCTGGCGTACGCGCCCGCGCCTCAGCGGCCTGTCGATCTGGAACATGTGCGTCGGCTTCTTCGGCATCCAGATCGGCTTCGGCCTGCAGAACGCCAACACCAGCCGCATCTTCCAGACCCTGGGCGCCGAGGTGGATTCCCTGGCCATCCTGTGGATCGCCGCCCCCCTGACCGGCCTGCTGGTCCAGCCGATCATCGGCTATTTCAGCGACCGCACCTGGACGCCGTTGGGCCGCCGCCGGCCCTATTTCCTCGTCGGCGCGATCCTGACGACCCTCGCCCTGATCGTCATGCCGCATTCCCGTGAACTCTGGATCGCGGCCTCCATGCTCTGGATCATGGACGCCTCCATCAACATCACCATGGAGCCGTTCCGCGCCTTCGTCGGCGACAACCTGCCCCAGGAGCAGCGCGCGACCGGCTATGCGATGCAGAGCTTCTTCATCGGCGCCGGCGCGGTCTTCGCCTCCTGCCTGCCGTGGATCCTGTCCAACTGGTTCGACGTCGCCTCGACCGCGCCGGAGGGCGTGGTCCCGCTGAGCGTCCGCATTTCCTTCTACGTCGGCGCCGCCGCCCTGCTGGCCGCCGTCCTCTGGACCGTCGTCACGACACGCGAATACAGCCCCGAACAGATCGACGCCTTCGAGAAGGCCCGCGACGCCTCCCATGCCCCAGCCGCCGCCCGCTCGCGCACCGCCTGGTATGCGGGCGGCCTGTCCTGGGGCTTCGCAGGCGCCGTCGGGTCGGGTCTGATCGCCGCCTTTGGCCTGCAGAAGGAGCTCTACGTCCTCGCCGGATTTCTCGTCGCTTTCGGCCTGATGCAGATGGCCGTCGGAGCGCTGGCGGCCGCTGGCCGATCCAATGCCCTGACCGACATCATGGGCGACATCTTCGCCATGCCCGGGACCATGCGCGGCCTTGCGGTCGTGCAGTTCTTCAGCTGGTTCGCGCTGTTCTCGATGTGGATCTACATGACCCCGGCGGTCACGGCCGTGCACTACGCCTCGCCCGACGCGGCCTCCGCCGGCTACGCGGAGGGCGCCGACTGGGTCGGGGTGCTGATGGGCGTCTACAACGGCGTCGCGGCGCTGGCCGCCTTCGTCATCCCCGTTCTGGCCGCGCGGACCGGTCTGCGCGGCGCTCACGCCGTCAATCTGACGCTCGGCGCGGCCGGCTTCTTCGGCCTGTTCCTGATCCGCGATCCGGCCCTGCTATGGATACCCATGATCGGCGTCGGTTTCGCCTGGGCCTCGATCGTCTCCCTGCCCTACGCCATCCTCGCCAACGCCGTGCCGGGCCGGAAGATGGGCGTCTACATGGGGGTCTTCAACATCTTCATCGTCGTGCCCCAACTGGTCGCCGCCACCCTTCTCGGCGCGACGCTCAAGGCCCTGTTCGCGGATCAGGCCATCTGGGCCCTGGTCATCGGCGGGGTCAGCTTCCTGATCGCCGCCGGCGCCAGCCTGATGGTCCCCCGGGAGGAGTTGTGACCCCGGACCGCCGCACCCTGCTGGCCGCCCTCGCCGCCCTTCCGCTGGCGAGCGCGGTCCGCGCCGAGGCCCCGACCGAGGGCCGCCTTGTCGAGCATCCGCGGATGGCCTCGGCCCATGTCCAGCCGCGCGACGTCACCGTCTGGCTGCCCCCCGGCTACGACGCCTCGGACGCCCGCTACCCCGTCCTGTACATGCACGACGGCCAGAACCTGTTCGATGGTTCCCGCGCGGCCTACGGCAAGGAATGGGGTGTCGATGAACACGTCGCCCGCCTGTCCGCCGGCGGCCAGATCCGCACCCCCATCGTCGTCGGCATCCACAACACGCCGCTGCGCCTCCGCGAATACGTCCCCGCCGACCTGATCCGCTCCCTGCCGGGCGACATGCGGGGGGACATTCAGGCCATCTATGGCGGCGAGCCCCTGTCCGACGGCTATCTGCGTTTCATGGTCGAGGAGCTGAAATCCTTCATCGACCAGACGTACCGGACCCGGACCGGTCGCGACGACACCGTCGTCATGGGTTCCAGCATGGGCGGGCTGATCTCGCTCTATGCCCTGATGAAACACTCCGACGTGTTCGGCGCCGCCGGCTGCGTCTCGACCCATTGGCCCATCCGCATCGACCAGATCACTGACGAGGCGGCGCTCGCCCCATGGCGCCAGCGGCTGGTCGCGGCCTGGACCGAGGTAGTCCGCGACAGCCTGCCCGACCCGCGCAGCCATCGCCTCTATTTCGATCGCGGCGACGAGACGCTGGACGCCTTTTACGCCGTCTTCCAGTCGCGCATCGACGAGACCATTCGCGCCGCCGGCTGGGGCTCCGACCGCTTCCGCAGCCTCGTCTTCCCCGGCGCCGAACACAACGAAGCGTCGTGGAACCAGCGCCTCGACGTCCCCCTCGCCTTCCTGCTTCCTCCTGCCTGACGAGTCCCCCCATGCGCATGATCTTCCGCCTCGCATCCGGCGTCGCCCTGGCCGCCCTCGCCGGCTGCGCAACGCACGACGCCGCACCGGTCGCGGACACGCCGGCGCCGGTCGTCTCTTCCGTCGCCCCCCGCGCGCCCGGCGACCGGCCGACCTGGGTCAACGCGGCCAAGACCGGCGTCGGCGCCTCGTACGAGGCCTATGTCGACGGCCAGTATCGTAACGGCGGACGCACCGGCGACGTCAGCCGGGTCTGGTTCTCCATCGCCGACGGCGTCCTGACCGAGACCATGTACGGCCTGATCCACGAGGCCCAGATCAAGCAGTTGCGCTTCGCCGTCGTCACCGACACGGGGTTGTCGGTCGAGGGGGCGGACACCAGCAGCCGCACTGAATATCTGCACACGGACGATCAGGGCCGCCCGCTGTCGCCGGCGTATCGGGTGATCACCACGGACCGGCAGGGCCGCTACGAGATCGAGAAGCGGATCTTCACCGACCCGGACTCCCAGTCGCTGGTCGTCCGCGCAACGATCCGGGCCCTGAAGGGCCGGATCACGCCCTACGTCCTGCTCGAACCGCACATGGCCAATACTGGCGTCGGCGATTCCGGCGAGGCCCAGCGCGGCGCGCTCTACGCCTCGGAAGGCGATGTCCATCTGGCGCTCCGGCCGACCTTGCCATTCGAGACAGCAAGCGTCGGCTTCGTGGGCGCGTCTGACGGCCTGACCGATCTGGCCGACGGTCGCCTGGGCCAGGTCCACGAGACCACCGGTAACCAGCCGGGCAACATCATGTTGACGGGCGGCTTGCCGCAGCTGGGGCCGAACCAGTCCTTGAGCCGCGACTTCGTCATCGGCTTCGGCTCGACCCGGACGGCCGCCAGCAGCGCCGCGAACCGGACCGTGGCGACCGGCCTCGACGAGGTGCTCGCCCGCTTCAATGGCGAAGGCGACCGCGTCGGCTGGGAAGACTATGTCGCCTCGCTGGGCGACCTGTCCCGCATCGCCGAACAGTCCACCGACGGCGGCAAGCTCGCTTACGCCTCCGCCCTGATGCTGAAGGTGCAGGAGGACCGCACCTACGCCGGCGCCCTGATCGCCTCCCTGTCCAATCCGTGGGGAGACACCGTCGACGCCACCGAATCCTCGACCGGCTACAAGGCCGTCTGGCCGCGCGACTTCTATCAGGTGGCCATGGCCCTGATGGCCTTGGGCGACGCCGAGACGCCCGTCGCCGCCTTCCGCTACCTGCCCCAGGTTCAGGTCCGCGCCGACACGCCGGGCAATACCGGCGCCACGGGCTGGTTCCTGCAGAAGACCCATGTCGACGGCCAGATCGAATGGGTCGGGGTCCAGCTCGACCAGACGGCCATGCCGATCATGCTGGGCTGGAAACTGTGGAAGGCCGGCCGGATCGGCGACGCCGAACTGGCCGTCATGTACGCGCGGATGATCAAGCCCGCCGCCGACTTCCTCGTGGACGGCGGCCAGGCCGGCATCCTGTGGAACGACCGCCAGATCACCCCGCCCTGGACCCAGCAGGAACGCTGGGAGGAGCAGGAGGGCTACTCCCCCTCCACCACCGCCGCCGTCATCACTGGCCTGACCGTCGCCGCCGACATCGCTCGCGCCTCGGGGGATCCGACCTCCGCCGCCCGCTACCAGGCCGCCGCCGACGACTATGCGTCGAAGGTCGAGGCGCGGATGTTCACCACCGACGGCGAATACGGCGACGGCCGCTACTTCCTGCGCCTCAGCCGCAACGAGGACCCCAACGACAAACTGCCGCTGGGCGAGAACAACGGTCAGCCCGCCATGCCCGAGGACCGCATCATCGACGGCGGTTTCCTGGAGCTGGTGCGCTACGGCGTGCGCGCCGCGGACGCGCCCTCGATCACCGCCAGCCTGCCCGAATACGACGACCAGATGCGCGAGGCCCGGTTCCGCGTCCGCTACGATCTGAACGGCGTTCCCGGTTTCCGCCGCTACGGCAACGACGGCTACGGCGAGAACACCGACACCGGCGGCAACTACGGCGTGGGCGGGATGACGCCGGGCCAGCGGGGCCGGGTCTGGCCTATCTTCACGGGCGAACGCGGCCACTACGAACTGGCGGCCCTGCTGGCCCATCCGTCCGCCGATCAGGACTGGAACGCGGCGCAGCTGAACCTCATCCGCCAGACCTATGTCCGCGGCATGGAGTCCTTCGCCAACGGCGGCCTGCTGCTGCCGGAACAGGTCTGGGACGGCGTCGGCGACGACACCCCCCGTGACTACCGTCCGGGCGAGGGCACCAACTCCGCCACCCCCCTGGCCTGGACCCACGCCGAATACGTCAAGCTGCTGCGCTCACTGTCCGATCGCGCGGTCTGGGACCGCTACGCGCCGGTCGAGGCGCGTTACGCGTCGCCGGGAGGGCGGAACCCTCGCTAGACATGGTTCCGGCCTCGATGGCCGCGGCGCGTTAAGGCGGATCAGGCTCCGGTCCGGTCGAATCGCTCAAGCCGGAACGGCGTCAGATCGATCGCCGGATCGCGGCCCTCGGCGAGAGCCGCCATCAGCTCGGCCGTGATCGCCGCCATTGTCAGACCCAGGTGCTGGTGGCCGAAGGCATAGAGGATGCGCGGCTCGCCCTTCAGCCGGCCGATGGCGGGCAGATAGTCGGGCAGGGTCGGCCGTGGCCCGACCCAGCGGTCCGGCTCGGGCGGGAAACGGATGCCGAGGTCGGAGAGCCGCTGCTCAAGCATGCGCCATTTGCGCGGATCTCCCGGCGCGTCAGGCGATCCGAACTCGACGAAGCTGGAGGCGCGCAAGCCGCTGGTGAAGCACGACACCACCATCGAATGTTCCTCGAACACAGTCGGCGGCAGGGCCTGATCCCAGCCGTGCTCGGCGCTCTGCACCGAATATCCGCGCTCGGCGATAACCGGAGCCTCGAAGCCGAGCCCGCGCATCAGCCGGCCCGCCCAGGCGCCGGCCGCAACCAGCGCGCCCTCCGCCTCCCGCTCGCGGCCATCGTCGAGGTGCGCCACGACGCGACCGCCGGTTGACAGGCGTTCAACCCGGGCGTGGACCACCTCGCCCCCGCGCGCCAGGAACGCGGCCATGAGGGCGTCACGGGCAGCCTGGGGTTCGCTGACCTGGGCGGTGCCGGAAAAGCGGATGCCGCCGGCGGGGGGCCGCGCCATGACCGCCGCCCAGGAGTCGAGTTCGTCCTCCCCCAGGGGCCGAAAGGCTGCGCTGCCCGTTGCGGCCCCTTCCCAGCTCCGGCGGCCCGCTTCCGCCGCCCGCTCCGACATCCAGACCACGGCGTGGCCGTCGCGGCCGACGACGTCCGGCGCGCCCGAAAACTCCGCCAGCCGCCGCCACGCCGGCAGGGCGTGGGCGAGAATGGCGGTCAGGGCCTGCTGTCCCCGCGCATGACGAGCCGGATCCGAGGCCGCGATGAACCGGATGGCCCATGGCGCCCAGAGGCCGGCGTCCCGCCAGCGGAAATCCAGCGGACCGCCGAGGCCGAACAGCCGACCGGGAAAGGTTCGCAGGCTCTCACGCGACGCCAGCGGCGAGACCTGCTCGGCCGCGATATGGCCGATGTTGCCGAATGACGCCCCGCGCCGGCGATCTCCCGGATCGATCAGGGTCACGGCGAAACCCGCCGCCTGCAACCGCAGCGCGGAAGCGGCCCCGACCAGACCGCCGCCGACCACGAGATAGGACTTCGGCTGCATCGGATCCCGTTGCCTCGACCTGAAGATCGTATACGATAATGACTTAATTCACCGGAGGCGAGCGCCGCATGTCGATTTCCTGGGAGGGCGTAATCCCCGCCGCCACGACTCAGTTCACGGCGGATTTCTCCATCGATTTCGGCTCCACCGCCACGGTGCAGGACGGATTGATCCGCGACGGGGTGCACGGCCTGATCGTCATGGGCACGGTAGGCGAGAACAATTCGCTGGACGCCGACGAGAAGCGCGCCGTCCTGACCGCCACGGTGAGGACGGTGGCGGGCCGGGTCCCGGTCATCGCCGGCGTGGCCGAACTGGACACCCGCCGCGCAGCGGCCTTCGCCCGCGACGCCGAGGCGATCGGCGCCGATGGCCTGATGGTGCTGCCCGCCATGGTCTATGTGCCCACCCAGGCCGAACTCGCCGCCCATTTCCGGACTGTGGCCGAGTCCACCGGCCTTCCGATCATGCTCTACAACAATCCGCCGGCGTATCGCGTCAGCATCGGTTTCGAGGCCCTGCACGCCCTGTCGGATCTGCCCAACGTCGTCGCGGTCAAGGAGAGCGCCCCCGACTCGCGCCGCTTCACCGATCTGCTGAACGAATTCGGCGACCGCTATGTGCTGTTCGCCGGCCTCGACGACGTGGCGCTGGAAGGCCTGATGTTGGGCGCGCGCGGCTGGGTCTCGGGCCTGACCAACGCCTTCCCGAAGGAATCGCTGGCCTTGTGGGACGCCTTCAGGCGTGGCGACATGGAGAAGGCGCTCGCCATCTACCGCTGGTTCATGCCCCTGCTGCACCTCGACGCCGAGCATGACCTGGTCCAGTCGATCAAGCTCGCCGAACAGATCATGGGCCGGGGCCATGAACGGGTCCGCCCGCCGCGCCACCCGCTGGTCGGCGCCCGCCGGGCCGAGGTCGTCGCCATGGTCGAAAAGGCCGCGGCGTCGCGGCCCGTCCTCTAGCCATGGCGCGCCACGTCTTCCGCTGCATCGACGGTCACACTGCCGGCAATCCCGTGCGGCTGGTGATCGAGGGCGCGCCGGCGCTGGACGGCGCCACCATGAGCGCGCGGCGGCAGGACTTCATGACGCGCTACGACTGGATCCGCACCGGCCTCTGTTTCGAGCCGCGCGGCCACGACATGATGAGCGGCGGCTTCCTCTATCCTCCGACCACGCCCGGCGCCGATGTCGGCATCCTGTTCATCGAGACCAGCGGCTGCCTGCCGATGTGCGGCCACGGAACCATCGGCATCGTCACCTTCGCCCTGGAAAACGGCCTGATCACGCCGCGCACGCCCGGAAAGGTCACCGCCGAAGTCCCCGCGGGCGTGATCGAGCTCGACTATGTTCGCGACGGCGGGCGCGTCCGGTCGGTTCGCATCCGCAATGTTGCGTCGTGGCTCGACCGGCAGGGGATCGAGATCGAGGTGCCCGACTTCGGCCCGCTGACGATCGACGTCGCCTATGGCGGCAATTTCTACGCCATTATCGAGCCGCAGGGCGCCTATGCCGGGCTGGACGACCTCGGCGCCGCGCGGATCCTGCAGCTGTCGCCGGTCATTCGCTCTCTGGTGCGCGAATCCTTCACCCCCGTCCATCCGCTCGACCCGACCATTCGCGGCGTGTCCCACCTGCTGTGGGCTGACAAGCCCAAGGGCGAGGGAGCGGACGGGCGCAACGCCGTCTTCTATGGCGACAAGGCCATCGACCGCAGCCCCTGCGGCACCGGCACCTCGGCGCGGCTGGCCCATCTGCACGCAACCGGCCGCCTGCCGGTCGGTCAGGCCTTCGTCCACGAAAGCTATATCGGCAGCCGCTTCATCGGCCGGGTCGAGGCCGAGACCGAGATCGGCGGCCGGCCCGCCATCATCCCCTCGGTCGAGGGGTCGGCCATTGCGACCGGTCTGAACGAGATCTGGATCGACGACGAGGACGTCTTCGCCCACGGCTTCCAGGTGGTCTGAGGATGACCAGCCGCGCGTCCCGCCCCCCGCCCGACCAGGTCTTCGCCGAGGCGCGGGAGCGGATCCTGTCCGGTCGCCTGCCCGCCGACACGCCGATCCGTCAGGACGCCCTGGCGCTGGAACTCGGCGTCAGCAAGATTCCGCTGCGCGAAGCCCTGGCGCGGCTGGAAAGCGACGGACTGGTGGTCTCTCACCCCAACCGCGGCTTCATCGTCCGCCCGCTGTCGCGCGCCGACGCCGAGGATGTGTTCGACCTGCGCCTGCGCATCGAGCCCAACGCCTGCGTGCTGGGCGCGCTCGAGGCGGATCAGGCCGCGCATGACGCCGCCCGCGCGGCCTTTGACGCTCTCGATGCGGCGCTTCGGAACGGCCTCGCCGATATCGGGCGGCGCAATCGGGAATTCCATCTCGCCCTGGTCCGCCCGTCTGGCCGGGGCGTCACGATCGAGACGGTCGACAGGCTGCTGGCCTTGTCCGAACGCTATGTGCGGGTGCACCTGGGCGAGCACCGCCGGCTGGACCGCGCCAGCCATGAGCATGAAACCCTGATGCAGGCGTGGCTGGACCGCCGAACCGAAACCGTCCGCCGCGAGGCACGGGTCCATATCCGCGCGACCCTGGTCGACCTGCGCGCCCAGTTGCCCGAGGCCTAGGCCGCCGGCCAGGCCGGAACGTCGGCGAAGGGTTCCTCCAGACTGTGCTGCGGCTGTGTGAACCACTCGGGTCCCGTGTCGGTCATGTGGAAATGGTCTTCCAGCCGCACGCCGAACTTCCCCGGTACGACGATCATCGGCTCGTTGGAGAAACACATGCCCGTCGCCAGCGGGGTCGTGTCCCCCTTCACCAGATACGGCCCCTCGTGGATATCTAGGCCGATGCCGTGGCCCGTGCGGTGCGGCAGCCCGGGCAGGCGATAGCCGGGACCGAACCCGTCGGCCTCCAGCGAGCGCCGCGCCGCCGCGTCGACGGCTTCGCAGGCGACGCCGGGCCGGGCGGCTTCGAAGGCCGCGGTCTGGGCCCGCTTCTCGGCCTCCCAGACGGTCCGGACCTCGGGCGTCGCCTCGCCGAACACATAGGTTCGGGTGATATCAGAGCTGTAGCCGTCGATCCGCGTGCCCGTGTCGATCAGCACAACGTCTCCGGCCGCCAGGGCCCGATCGCCCTCGCCGCCGTGCGGCAGGGACGTGTCCTCGCCAAAGGAGACGATGCAGAAGGAATTGCCCGATCCGCCAAGGGCGCGATGCTGGTCGTCGATGAACCGGACCACCTCCGAGGCGCGCTGGCCAATGTGAAGCTGTTCATGGGCGCGGCGGTGGACCTCGATCGTGATCGCCTTGGCGTGGCGCATCAGGGCGATTTCGGCCGGCGACTTCCGGCTCCGCAGCGGATGTATCAGCGGCGCGGCGTCGGCGAGGCGGGCGTCGTCGATCTCGGCTCTCAGACTCCGGTACATGGCCAGGGCGATGCGCTCATCGACGGCGAGACGGCCCTTCGCCCCGATCCGGTCCGCGACCAGCCGCCAGGGACTCTGGTCCTCCTCCCAGGTCTGTATCCCGCCAGGGAGACTGATCAGCCCCTCGACCTTCTCCAGCTCGAAGCGCGGCGCGATGTAGTCCAGTCCGCCAGAGACATGCACCACGGCGCCCAGCAGGCGTTCGGATGGATACCAGTCGATCCCGGTGAAATATCGCAGGCTCGACGTCGAACCGAGCAGCACGGCTTCCACGCCCGCCGCCTCCATGCCGCGCCGAAGGCCGGTCAGACGAGCCTGCCGTTCAGCCGACCCGACAGGGGCGGGAACCGATCCCGTAACGTTCGCCATCGTCCGCTCCCGCCTTCACCAGATTGAGTATCGTATACGATCGTGCTCAGGTGGGCGGCGAACGGCAAGGGGGAAGACCTTGGTCCTGACAATTCTGCTGACCGCCCTCGCCTTGCTGGCGGCCGCCTTCGTCGTGGTGCTGGGCCGCGCCGCCCTGAAGCGCGGCGTCGGCGCGCCGGGGCCCGAATCGATCCTCCTCGGCGCGGTCGCCAATTTCTTCGACACCCTGGGCATCGGCTCCTTTGCGCCGACGACCGCCTGGCTCCGCTTCCGCAGGATGACGCCGGACAGTTTCATCCCCGCCACCCTGAACGTGGGCCACGCCCTGCCGACCATGGTCCAGTCGGCCGTCTTCCTCGTGCTGCTGGGCGTGCATGTCGACCCGATGCTGCTCGTGGCCTGCATTGTCGCCGCCGTCGCCGGGGCCGTGGTCGGTGCGCCGCTGATGGTCCGGGCGCCGGTCCGCGTCGTGCAGGGGGTGGTGGGCGTCGCCCTGCTGATCGCTGCCGCCCTCTACGCCATGAGCAACCTCGATCTCATGCCGATCGGAGGAACCGCCACGGCGCTGGAGCCCCGTCTGCTCTGGATCGCCGTCGCCGCTCACTTCGTCATGGGGATGCTTATGGCCTTCGGGATCGGCCTTTACGCCCCGTCCCTGATCCTGCTCAGCCTGCTGGGCCTGGACCCGCGGCTGGCCTTCCCGGTGATGGCAAGCGCCTGCGCCTTCCTGATGCCGACGACCGGCTTCCGGTACATCCATGCCGAGCGCATCGACCTGCGGATCGTGATCGGCGTCGCCCTTGGCGGTATTCCGGCCGTTCTCGTCGCCGCCTTCGTGGTCAAGGAGATGCCGATCGAGCCGCTGCGGTGGGCTGTCGTGGTCGTGGTGCTCTACGCAGCCCTGCTGCTGCTGAGAGCGGCGTTCTCGCCCCGACCCGACAGGTCCCTGAAATAGTCGCTGCGGCTGCCTGACACCGCGCAAGGTGTTCTGGCTCCGCATCTCCTGATAGGTGCTTTTACGTGGCGTGGCTGTTCACCGCCGCGCCGTCCTTTTTGAAGCTGCGCCATCTTGGAAGCCCCCCTGCCCTCATCCATTCGACCGCTGTCCCCGGCCTCGGCCCTGGCGTTCGTGCGCGAGACGAGGGCCGGCGTCCTGCTGTGCCTTGCGGTGACCTTGGCCGCCGTCGGTCTCACCAGCCTTGAGCAGTATCTGACCGGAGGCGTGTGGCTGGAGACGCTCGTGCTGGCGATCCTGCTGGGCGCGGGTCTGCGCGCCGTCTGGACGCCGGATTCGCGCTTCGAGGTCGGCATCGCCTTCAGCGCCAGGACCCTGCTGGAAATCGCCGTCGTACTGCTCGGAGCGTCGGTCAGCGCCGCCACGCTGTCGGCTCTGGGGGCGACTTTGGTGTTCGGCATCCTCGCCCTGGTGGCGCTGACCATCGTCATCGGTTTCGCCATCGGACGGATGCTGGGGTTGAACACCTCCATGGCCCTGCTGATCGCATGCGGCAACGCCATTTGCGGCAACTCGGCCATCGCCGCCGTCGCTCCGGTGATCGACGCCGACGGCGAAGAGGTCGCCACCTCCATCGCCTTCACGGCCGTGCTGGGGGTGGTCGTGGTGCTGACCCTGCCGCTCCTCGGGGGGCTGCTGTCCATGACCGACATGCAGTACGGCGTGCTGGCCGGGCTGAGCGTCTATGCGGTGCCTCAGGTTCTCGCCGCAGCCGCCCCGTTCGGCCTCGCGGCGATCCAGACCGGGACTGTAGTCAAGCTGGTGCGGGTGCTGATGCTGGGACCGGTGATCCTGGTCCTGTCCTTGCTGTTCCGCGACCGCACCCGGCCGGGCGGCAGGCCGGGCCTGCACCGCCTGCTGCCCTGGTTCATCATCGGCTTCATTCTGATGATCGGCCTGCGCTCGATGGACCTGATCCCGCAGACCTTCCTGCTGCCGCTCGCCGCCGCATCCAGCCTGCTGACCGTGATCTCCATGGCGGCGCTGGGATTGCAGACCGACATCCGCGCGGTGGCCCGCGCCGGCGGCCGGGCCGTCGGGACCGTCACCCTGTCCCTGGCAGTCCTCATTGTGCTCGGCCTGGCGCTGATTCGCCTTCTGGGTCTGTAGTCGCAGGCGTCAGCCCGGCGAGCTCATGCCCGGCGCGCGCTGACGGAAGCCTGCCCGCCGATCTTCGGCAGAAGATGGCGAAACTCGCGGACGGCGATGGGCCACATCTCGATCAGGCGGAGCGCGAGCGGAGACCGGGTTTCCGCCGCATGTCGCGCGACCAGCGCCTTCAGCCGCTCCGCCGCCTCGCCCGCGACGCCGCCGCCCGCGACCGAGTCGCCGTTGACCCGCACAAGGGCGGTTCCGTCGGGATCATGGATGAAGGCCTCGCCGCCCGACATCCCGGCCCCGAAATTCCACCCGGTCGAGCCGAGGATCACGACCGTTCCGCCGGTCATATATTCGCAGCCATGCGCACCGCATCCTTCCACGACCGCGTCGGCGCCGGAATTCCTGACCGCGAACCGCTCGCCCGCCGCGCCCGCGGCGAACAGGGCGCCCGAGGTGGCTCCGTACAGGCAGGTGTTGCCGATCAGGGCTTCCCCGGCGGCCCAGGCCGAAGGGCGCACGATGATCTCCGCGCCCGACAAACCCTTGCCGACATAATCATTCGCCTCGCCGTCCAGTTCGATGCGCAGGCCCCCGACGCCCCAGGCCGCCAGCGACTGCCCTGCCGCCCCGCGCAGCTTCAACGTCAGATGACCGGCGGGCAGTGTCGAGCCGTAACGCCGTACGATATGCGATGAAATCCGGGCTCCGATCGCTCTCTGCGTATTGGCCACGGCATAGGTCAGCGACATCTTCTCGCGCTGTGTCAGAAAGCCGGCCGCATCCTCGACGATCCGCGCGTCCAGCGTGTCCGGAACGGCGTTCCAGGGCGGCTCTGCGCAGCGTGTCTCTCCGTCCCCGACCCGCACCAGCAGCGGGTTCAGGTCGAGATCGTCCAGGTGGGCATCGCCGCGCGACACCTGGCGCAGCAGGTCGGTCCGGCCTACCGCCTCATCAAGGGACCGCAGTCCCATGGCGGCCAGCACCTCGCGCGTCTCCTCGGCGATGAAGCTGAACAGATTGACCACCTTCTCGGGCGTGCCGGTGAACATGGCGCGCAACCGCTCGTCCTGAACGCAGACGCCGACCGGACAGGTGTTGGAGTGGCACTGGCGCACCATCAGACAGCCGACCGCGATCAGGCTGGCCGTGCCGATGCCGAACTCCTCGGCGCCCAGCATGGCCGCAATGACGATGTCCCGCCCGGTCCGCAAACCGCCGTCGGTCCGCAGACGAACCCGCCCCCGCAGACCGTTCAGGCTCAGCACCTGATGCGCCTCGGACAGGCCCAGTTCCCACGGCAGGCCGGCGTGTTTGATCGATCCCAGCGCCGAGGCGCCCGTTCCGCCGTTGTGGCCGGCGATCAGGATCACATCGGCCTTGGCCTTCGCCACCCCGGCCGCGACCGCGCCGATGCCCGACTGGGCCACCAGCTTGACCGTCACCCGCGCGTCCGGATTGACCTGTTTCAGGTCGTAGATCAGCTGGGCCAGGTCCTCGATCGAATAGATGTCGTGGTGCGGCGGCGGGCTGATCAGGCCCACGCCCGGCGTCGAATGGCGCATGCGGGCGATGAATTCGGTGACCTTGAAACCGGGGATCTGGCCGCCCTCGCCCGGCTTGGCGCCCTGGGCCACCTTGATCTCGATCTCGCGGCACTGGTTCAGATATTCGGCGGTGACGCCGAACCGGCCCGAGGCGATCTGCTTGACCGCGCTGTTGGCGTTGTCGCCGTTGGGACGCGGCGTATAGCGTTCGGGGTCTTCCCCGCCTTCACCCGAGACGGACCTCGCCCCGATACGGTTCATGGCGATGTTCAGCGTCTCATGCGCCTCGGGCGACAGGGCGCCCAGGGACATGCCGGGGGTGACGAACCGGCGGCGAATGTCATTGACGCTCTCGACCTCGTCGACGGCGACCGGAATGGCCTCGCGGAAGTCCAGCAGGTCCCGCAGGGCCGTCGACGGCAGCTCCCGGACCCGACGTGAGTAGGCCTTGAACCGCCCATAGTCGCCGCGCGTCGTCGCGTCCTGAAGCCGGTGGATCAGCTCGGCGTCCCAGCCGTGGGTCTCCTCGCCCGCCCGGATGCGATGCGAACCGCCGATGCGCAGCGCGGGCCGCCAGGCCTCGAAGCCGCGCGCCGTCTTGCGGATGACCTGCGCCTCGATCCCGGCCAGGCCGATGCCCGAGATGCGCGACGTCATGCCCGGGAAGAATTCGGCCACAAGGGCGCGGCTCAGCCCCAGCGCCTCGAACTCGCACGCCCCGCGATAGGCCGAGATGACCGAGATCCCTTTCTTGGCGAGGATCTTCATCAGCCCGGCCTCGACCGCGGCCTTGTGATTCAGGCAGGCGTCGCGAAGCGTCAGGCCCGGATAGCGCCCGCTCGCCAGCCGCTCGAGGAAGGTTTCCTGCGCCAGCCAGCCGTTGACCGCCGTGGCGCCGCATCCGACCAGGACCGCGAACGTGTGGGCGTCGATGGCCTCGGCCGCGCGCACCACCAGCGAGCAATAGGTGCGCAGCCCCTCGTCAACCAGCCGGCCGTGCACGGCGGCCGTGGCCAGGATCATCGGGATCAGCGGCCGGCCCTCGCCCATCCGCTCGTCGGTCAGCACGATCAGGCCTGCGCCGCCCTTCGCCGCCGCCACCGCCTCGTCCCGGATGCGGTCCAGCGCCTGTTTGAGCGCGCCCTCTCCGGCGGGGAAGGTGCAGTCGACGACCGTGGTCGCCCCGGCCCCGACGACATCCAGCATCCGGTCGTACATGCCGGTCGTCAGCACCGGACTGTCCAGCACGAAGACCTGCGTCTGGGTCTCGTCCTGGGCGAGTATGTTGCCCAGGTTCTTGAACCGCGTCCGCAGGCTCATCGCCCCCGCTTCGCGCAGGGAGTCGATCGGCGGATTGGTGACCTGGGCGAAGGCCTGGCGGAAATAGTGGGCGAAGGGCCGGTCCTGAAGCGACAGCACGGCGGGCGGCGCATCGTCGCCCATGGACGCCACCGCCTCCTTGCCCTCCCCGGCCATCGGATCCAGCAGGGTGTCGATATCCTCCTGGGTCCAGCCGACGGCGGCCTGGAAGCGCGTCAGCGCCTCGCCCGACAGGCGGCGTGGCTCGGGCCCGGGACCGACCAGCGGCTCCAGCTCGACCATGTTCGACAACCACTGGCGGTACGGCAGCGCGGCCGCCAACCGGTCGACGGTCTGCGTCTCGTCGTAGAGGACGCCCGCCTCCAGATCGACGGAGATCATACGCCCGCCGCCGATGTGCAGACGCCGCTTGATCCGGTCGTCCGCGATCCCGGTCATCCCGACTTCGGAACCGCAGATCAGCAGGCCGTCGACCGTCTCGGCCACCCGCAGGGGACGCAGGCCGTTGCGGTCCTTGCCCGCCACCACCCAGCGTCCGTCCGTGGCGCAGATCGCCGCCGGTCCGTCCCACGGCTCCATGACCGCATTGCAATAGGCGTAGAGGGCGCGGTGGTCGTCGCTGATCACCCCCTCGATCGGAGCCTCCGGCATGAGCAGGGCCTTGACCATGGGTGCGGGCCGGCCGGCGCGGACCAGAACCTCGAATACATTGTCCAGCGCCGCCGAGTCGGAACCGCCCGCCTGTATCACCGGCTTGACCGTCGCGTCGTCGGCGCCGAAGGCCTCGGCCGTCATGCGGATCTCGTGGCTGCGCATCCAGCCGGCGTTGCCGCGCAGGGTGTTGATCTCGCCATTGTGGGCCAGCATCCGGAACGGCTGGGCCAGTCGCCATTCGGGGAAGGTGTTGGTCGAATAGCGCTGATGGAACAGGGCCACATTGGCCTCGACCCGAGGGTCGTTCAGGTCCGGATAAAAGTCCGCCAGCGCCTGAGCCAGCATCATCCCCTTGTAGATGACCGACCGCGCCGACAGCGAGCAGACGTAGAAATGCTGCAGACCCGCCGCCGTCGCCCGCGCCTCGATCCGGCGACGCAGCAGGTACAGCGCCCGCTCCAGCGCCTCCCCCTCCAGACCTTCGGGCGCGCTGAGCATGATCTGCTCGATCTCGGGCCGGGTCGCGGCGGCGCGCTGGCCCAGCACCGACACATGGGTCGGCACCTGCCGCCAGCCGTAGAGCCAGAAGCCCGCCGCCATCACCTCGCGCTCGACGATGGTCCGCGCCCGTTCCTGCGCCCCCAGATCGACCCGCGGCAGGAAGATCATGCCGACGGCTATGGGTCCCGGGCGGGGCTCGTGACCGGCGTCGCGCACCTGGGCTTCGAAGAAGGCGCGCGGCAGACCGATCAGGATGCCCGCCCCGTCGCCGGACCTGCCGTCCGCGTCCACCGCCCCGCGATGCCAGACGGCCTTGAGCGCCTTCAGGGCCAGGTCGACCACTTCACGACGCGGTCTCCCGTCGATGGCGGCGACTAGACCGACGCCGCAGGCGTCGCGCTCGGACGCCGGGTCATAGGCGTGGGCGTCGATCAGCCGCTGGCGGTCAGCCTGATATTGCCCGGGATCGAAGGTCACGCCGCCGCCCTCTCGCGGCTGGTCAGCCATGCCTCGATCTCGGCCGCCGCGTCCTGTCCGTCGCGCACCGCCCAGACCACCAGCGAGGCTCCGCGCACGATGTCGCCCGCGGCGAACACGCCCTCCAGGGTCGTCGCCTTCGTGCGGGCGGCGGTGCGGATCGTCCGCCATTCGGTCAGGGCCAGATCGGGCTCGGCGAACAGTCCCGGCATGTCCTCGGGATCGAAGCCGAGGGCCTCGATGACCAGATCGGCGGCGAGGTCGAACTCCCCGCCCGGAACAGGTTCGACGCTCCAGCGCCCATCGGCCGACTGCGCCGCCAGCGCCATCCGCTGCGCCCGCACCCCGGTGACCCGCTCGGCCTCGCCCAGCACGGCGCGGGGCGCGGCCAGCCATTCGAAGACCACCCCCTCCTCCTCGGCGTTCGCAACCTCGCGCGCGCTGCCCGGCATGTTGTCCCGGTCGCGGCGGTACAGGCAGGTCACGGAGGCCGCACCCTGGCGCACGGCGGTGCGCACGCAGTCCATGGCCGTGTCGCCGCCGCCGATCACCACCACCCGCTTGCCCGAAGCGTTCAGGGCGCCGCCGTCAAAGGCCGGCACGGCGTCGCCGAAGCCCTTGCGGTTCGAGGCGATCAGATAGTCCAGCGCCGCGACCACCCCGTCCGAGCCACACCCGGGCGCGGTCAGCCGCCGCGCCTGATAGACGCCCGTCGCCACCAGCACTGCGTCATGGGCCGCCCGCACCTCGCCGAACGGCAAATCTCCGCCGACGTCGACCCCCAGCCGGAACCTGACCCCGCCCTCGATAAGCCGGTCCAGCCGGCGCTGAACCACATGCTTCTCCAGCTTGAAGCCCGGGATGCCATAGGTCAGCAGACCGCCCGCGCGGTCGTGCCGGTCATAGATCGTCACCGCATAGCCCGCCGACCGCAGCCGGTCCGCAGCCGCCATCCCGGCCGGCCCGGCGCCGACGATCCCCACCGAGGCGCCGCGCTCGACCCGCGGCCGGATCGGATCGACCCAGCCGTTCTCGAAGGCCATGTCGCCCAGCCAGCGCTCGACCGAACCGATGGTGACCGTCTCCCAGCCCGCCTGTTCCAGGGTGCAGCTGCCTTCGCACAGCCGATCCTGCGGACAGATGCGGCCGCAGATTTCGGGCAGCGTCGACGTCGCCTCGACCTGCCGCCACGCCTCCTCGGCCCGGCCTTCGGCGGCCAGCCTCAGCCAGTCGGGAATGTTGTTCTGCAGCGGACAGCCCGTCTGGCAGAAGGGCACGCCGCACTGCGCGCAGCGGCTCGACTGCCCCTTCCCCGCAACCGGCGTGAAGTCCGCATGGATTTCATCGAACCCGCGCACGCGATCGGCGGCGCCCGCCTTGGCCGGCCCGATCCTCGGAGTCACGACAAAAGTCTGGTTTACGGACGACACGTCGATCCCTTCGCTATTGCACAAGAACTACGGCCGCGAGTGGAGCATAGCAACTTCCGTGCAAGCCGTGCACGTCATGCGGATCGACACGCAAAATCACACCGATCATGCACGAAAAATAGCAACACCCCACCAATCTGCCTTGTGCGACGCATTCAGAACAGGGACTCGATTCAGCCACGGCGCAGACGCCGGAAAGCGGCCCAGTCAGGTCGTCGTCATGATATCGGACATAGATCGCGCCAGGTCGGTGACGACGTACGGAGAGGGACGCGCCGCTTCTGCAAGGCGATGCTCGCACTGCAGCATCTATTGCCGTCCCGCGCCGGTTCGTGGAGTGGCATCGCCGGTCCGCCGGTGTTGGAGGGCGTCTCCCTGACCGGCATGGGCAAGACCATCCTCGCCAGCCCTCAGGCCGTGGCCTGGGGCGAAGCCGGGAAGTCGTAACGCTGGGGAACCGGCGACCATGAGTTCGGCCCCTCGCGAGTCGGCGGATACTCTGGGCCGTCGCGCGGAACAGGCGTTGACACCGGTTACCATGCACCCCCATTCTGGGGTCGGATGTCGCCGACAGCCGCTCGGAAACAGGGCGGATCGGCCGGGAAACACGGGACGAGGCGATCATGAGCAACGTTGCAGGCGCGACCGCGAACCAACCCGCGCCCGCGGGCAAATACCGCTGGGTGGTGGTGTGGCTGCTGTTCGCCGCCATGGTCATCAACTACGTCGACCGTCAGGCGATCGGGGTGCTGAAGCCCACCCTGATGACCGAGTTCAGCTGGACCGAGGGCGACTTCGCCAACATCATCTTCTGGTTCCAGGCCGCCTATGCCGTGTCCTACCTGTTGTGGGGCCGGATCGTGGACCGGATCGGGGCCCGCTGGGGCTTCGGCCTGGCCTTCATCATCTGGCAGATCGCCTTCATCGCCCACGCCGGAATTCGCAACATCAACCACGCCATCTTCGCGCGCGTGGCGCTTGGCGTCGGCGAGGGCGGAGGCTTCCCCGCCGGCATCAAGGCGGTCACGGAGTGGTTCCCCAAGCGGGAACGCGCCTTCGCCGTCGGCCTGTTCAACGCCGGCACCAATATCGGGGCGATTGTGACCCCGCTGATCATTCCACTGCTCGCCTCGGTCTGGCTGGGCACGGCCGAGGATCCGAACTGGCGGATGGCCCTGATCATCACCGGCGTCGCCGGCCTGATCTGGGTGCCGATCTGGTTCATGGTCTACAAGCGGCCCCACGAGCACAAGCAGGTCACGCCCGAAGAGCTGGACTACATCGCCCAGGACGCGCCCGACCCGGCCCACAAGATTGGCTGGCTGAAGCTGCTGACGGTCAAGGAAACCTGGGCCTACGCCCTGGGCAAATTCCTCATCGATCCGATCTGGTGGTTCTTCCTCTTCTGGCTGCCGGGCTTCCTGGGAACCCAGTACGATCTCAACCTGCTGACCTTCGGTCCACCGCTGATCGCCATCTATCTGCTGAGCGACGTGGGCTCGATCGGCGGGGGCTGGCTGTCCAGCCAGTTCCTCAAGCGCGGCATGAGCCTGAACGCGGCGCGCAAGCTGACCATGCTGATCTGCGCCCTGGCCGTTATTCCGGTCGCCTTCGCCGGCATGGCGTCCAACGTATGGACGGCGGTCCTGATCATCGGCATCGCCACGGCCGCCCACCAAGGGTTCTCGGCCAACCTCTACGCCATGCCGGGGGACGTCTTCCCGCGCTCGGCGGTGGGCTCGGTCGTGGGCATCGGCGGCATGATCGGCGGCTTCGGCGGCATGGCCATGGCCAAATACGCCGGCTACGTCCTGGACAAGATCGGCAGCTACACGCCCATCTTCGTGGTCGCGGCCTCGGCCTATCTGATCGCCCTGCTGGTCATCCACCTGCTGTCGCCGCGCTACGAGCCGGCCAAGGTCTGATCCCCTCCCTGAGGCCGCCGCGCCTGTGCGTGACGGCCTCAGCCGGCGGGCCTTCCGTGAGGTAACCCTATGAATAATCACGTGCCTGCCGCGCGCACGGCGTTGTAGGCTGGTCGCCGTCCCATCCCCGGAGCGACCCGATGCCGTCCCTCAAGCCCTCGTATCCCCTATATCTGGCCAATGAGGCGCTGACCCCCAATCAGGATCTGGCGGTCACCGACAAATACTCGGGCGAGGTGGCGACGCGGGTGGCCATGGCCGACGCAGCGACCATCGACAGGGCCATCGGCGCGGCCGTCGAGGCGACCCGGCCCATGGCGGAAATGGCGTCCTATGAGCGTCAGGCCGTCCTCGCCCACTGCGTGACGCGGTTCCAGGAACGGTCCGATGAACTGGCCTACGCCCTGTGCATCGAGGCGGGCAAACCGATCAAGGATTCCCGCGGCGAGGTCAGCCGGCTGATCGACACCTTCCGTATCGCGGCCGAGGAATCGGTACGCATGACCGGAGAGGTTCAGCCGCTGGACATCTCCCCCCGCGCCAAGGGGTATCAGGGCATGTGGAAGCGCGTGCCGATCGGCCCCTGCTCCTTCATCTCACCGTTCAACTTCCCGCTCAATCTCGCGGCCCACAAGATCGCGCCGGCGCTGGCCGTGGGTTGCCCGTTCGTGATGAAGCCCGCCTCGCGGACGCCGCTGGGCGCCCTGATCATCGGCGAGGTGCTGGCCGAGACCGACCTGCCGAAGGGCGCCTTCTCCATCCTGCCGGCGACCCGCGACGGGGCCGACCTTTTCACCACCGACGACCGGCTGAAGCTACTGTCGTTCACGGGCTCGCCCGAGGTGGGCTGGGCCCTGAAGGCGAAGTCCGGAAAGAAGAAGGTAGTGCTCGAGCTGGGCGGCAACGCCGCGGT
The DNA here is from genome assembly GCF_037626195.1 of Brevundimonas sp. BR2-1. Lineage (NCBI taxonomy): Bacteria > Pseudomonadati > Pseudomonadota > Alphaproteobacteria > Caulobacterales > Caulobacteraceae > Brevundimonas > Brevundimonas sp. BR2-1. The sequence continues at coordinate 131,789 of NZ_JARKMV010000002.1, forward strand.
CATCGTCGACCGCGACTCCGATCTGGACGACGCGACCGACCGGATCATCTTCGGCGCCTTTTACCAGTCGGGCCAGTCCTGCATCGGCGTCCAGCGCATCCTGATCCATGACGAGGTCTATGACGCCCTTCGGGACCGGCTGGTCGCGAAGACCCGGGCGCTGGTGTCCGGCGATCCGCAGGACGAGAACGTCTTCATCGGCCCCATGATCGACGAGGGAGAGGCGCGCCGGCTGGAGGACTGGATCGCCGAGGCGACCGCCGCGGGCGCGACCCTGTTGTGCGGCGGACGACGCGAGGGCGCGATGCTCGAGGCGACGTTGCTGGAAGGGGTCGGACGCGGCCTGAAAATCCGCGAGGAGGAAGCCTTCGGGCCCGTGGCCATACTGTCGCGCTTCTCCGATTTCGAGGCGGCGCTGGAAGAGGTCAACGACAGCCGCTTCGGCTTGCAGGCCGGTGTCTTCACCCGCGACATCCACAAGGCCATGCGGGCATGGGAGGTGCTGGAGGTCGGCGGTATACTGATCGGCGACGTGCCCAGCTATCGCGTCGACAACATGCCCTATGGCGGCGTCAAGGACTCCGGGCTTGGCCGCGAAGGCGTCCGGTTCGCGATGGAGGACATGACCGAGATCCGCAATCTCGTCATCCGGAAGCGGCCCTAGACCACGCCTCGCCCCTCCTCAGGTGCCCGGCTGGATATAGGGGACGTTGGCGAAGAAGCGGCGCTCGTCTCCACGCGGATCAGTCTCGAGGCGCGTCTCGACATCGAACACCATCGTCTCGCGGCCGGGCAGCCCATAGGGCGTCCAGGCGGGAAGTCCGGCGTGGTTCGGATCGCCCGACCGCGCGAAGGCGATGAAGGCGTCGCTCAGGCCGGCGGCGACGGCGTGGGCCCCCGGGCCCGCGACCCGCGACCCGACGGCGTCCACATTGTCGAACGCCAACGGGATGTCCACCGTGTGGAAGGCGCCCGACCGGCCGTTTTCAAGCGTTCCGGGGAAGTCCATCTGATAGACCCAGGCGGGCGCGCCCTGAACCGCCCGGGCCTCGGCCTCGATGACCGCGGCGCGCCACGAACGTCCGGCTGTCGAGGCCCCGATCAGGACCTGATCGGGCGACCAGTCGGGATACAGACGGCGGTATTCGGCGATGACGATTTCGGGCGCGACGTCGATGCGCATGACATCGGGCGACATCCGCGCCGGCAGGGTCTCCCACGTCAGTCCGGCGTTGGCGGGATCGCCGCCCAGGAAGGCCAGGGTCTCCTCGCGCGTGTTGCCGATGATCATCGGCAGGCCGGCCGACCGGGGCGGGGCGTCCGGATAGAAGGGGTGACGGAACAGGGTCTGGTGATCCACCACGGGGCCGAAATACAGGCTGCCGTAGCCGAGGACCGGGTCCGTGGCCCGCGCCGCCTCAAGTAGGACTTCGGCCGGCAGGTCGAGCAGGTCGCGCACCCTGTCCGGCGCGACGCCGGCGGCCTCAAGCCATGCGCGCGTGCGCCGCGTGGCGTTCAGCGGCCCGGACGCCGTCACCTGCTGGCCGCTCATGGTCGCGGCGCGGTGAAACAGGCCGGCGGCGGATGGCGTGGCCATCAGGGTCGCGATCTTGGCGCCCCCGCCCGACTGGCCGAAGAGCATGACCCGGCCGGGATCGCCGCCGAAGGCCGCGATATTGCTCCGCACCCACTGCAGGGCCTGAATCAGATCCAGCTGTCCCGCATTGCCCGAATGGGGGAAGCCCGCATCCAGCCGGGCCAGGTAGGCATAGCCGAACAGGTTGAGCCGGTGGTTCAGCGTGACCACGACCACGTCGCCGCGCGCGGCCAGCCTCGAGCCGTCATACAGGGGCGACGACCCCGAACCCGTCGAATAGGCGCCGCCGTGGATATAGACCATGACCGGCCGCCGTCCCGCGTCGAGGCCCGGCGTCCACACATTGAGGAACAGACAGTCCTCGGATTGTTTGGCTTCGCCGCCCGACTGCGGAGAGGCATGGCCGTAGTCGAGCGCTTCGACCGGCCGGGTCCATGGCGCAGGCGGGCGCGGCGGCTGGAAGCGGACGGGCTGCGTGTCGGCGCCGTAGCGGACACCCTTGAACGACAGGACGCCGTGATCGCGCGATCCGATGACGGGACCGGGGATCGTTCGCACGCGGGGCGATGGGGCCGCAGCTCGCGCAGGCGTGACCGAAACGGCGGTCGCCGCCAGCGCCCCGAGGGTTTCGCGGCGGGTCAGCGTCACCGGATAGAGCGGCCGTCGCCGCCGGCCAGCAGGGCCGCGATCTCCTCGCGCGACACCATCGAGGCGTCGCCGGGCGTGGTCATGGCGAGAGCCCCATGGGCGGCGCCCCAGGCCACGGCTTCGGAAACCGACAGACCCTCCATCAAGGCCCAGGCCAGGCCGGAGACGAAGCTGTCCCCGCCCCCGACCCGGTCGAGGATTTCCAGATCCGCCCAGACCGGCGCCGTATGCAGTTCGCCGCCGCTCCATGCCGCCGCCGACCAGTCGTTGCGGCTGGCCGTGGAGGGCCGGCGCAAGGTGGCGGCGACCACCTTCGCCTGAGGATATAGGGCGGCGAACGCCCCGGCGGCCGCGGCGAACGCCGACGGGTCGAGCCCGACTTCGCTGTCGGCCTTCGGCTTCTTCACGTCGATCCCGAGGCAGGTTTCGAACCCGTGGCCGTCGCCGATCATCACATCGACGGCGCCGGCGATGGCGCGGTTCACGCGGCGCGCGGCGTCGGCGTCCGGATGGCTGTCCCACAGGCTGGCGCGATAGTTGAGATCGTAGGACACGACTGTCCCGTGCCGCCGGGCGGCCTCGACCGCCTCGATGGCGACCTCGGCCGTCGACGACGACAGGGCGGCGAAGATGCCGCCGGTGTGGAACCAGCGCACTCCCTCGTCGCCGAACAGCCGGTCCCAGTCGATCTCGCGGGGGCGCATCTGGCTGGCCGCCGAATTGGCGCGGTCGGACAGCCCCCGCGCGGGCCGGACGCCGAAGCCGCGCTCGGTGAAGTTCAGACCCAGCCGGGTGTTGCGGCCCATACCGTCCGCTTCGCGCCACGAAATGTGGCTGCGATCCACCCCGCCCTGGGCGATCAGATCGTCGGCGAGCCGGCCCAGGTCATTGTCCGGCAGGGCCGTAACGATCGCGCCGCGCAGGCCGAACGATTTCGCCATGGCCCGGACGACGTTGTATTCGCCGCCCCCCTCCCAGACGTCGAAGGATCGCGCGTTGCGGACCCGTCGTTCGCCGGGATCGAACCGCAGCATGACCTCGCCCAGGGCGACCATATCCCAGCGGCATTGTTCGGGCGGGCGGAGGTTCGGCAGGGCAGACATACTGGATTCCTATACGCCGTATCCCGACGGCGGTAGCGACCAGAAGAAAGAAGAGCCGGCGACTTTCGCCGCCGGCCCGAAGTGACGTTCAGGAGAACGCGTTTCTAGAAGCGATAGCGGGCGCCGACGAAAATCTGACGTCCTGTGTGATGGTAGACCGAGGTGCTTTCGCGATCGGCGCCGTCGCCGACGAACTGGTGGTTCGCCTCGTCCGTCAGGTTCAGGGCCTCCAGGGTCAGTTGGACCTGGTCGGTGATCTGGTAGGAGGCAGACGCGTCGAGGTTGAAGGTTTCCTTCTTGCCCTCAATGTTGTTGCCGTTCCGGCCAGGCACGTTCTGGAGATAGGCGTCCCGGACGGCCGCAGAGATCCGCGCCGAGAACTTGTCATCCTCGTAGTAGAGGGTCCCGTTGTACGACTGGGGCGACAGGTTGATCAGGTCAGCGGTGACGAACGTCAAGCAGGTCGCGTTGTTGCAATAGTCGATCTCGGACTCGACGTGGGTGTAGTTCAACTGCACCCCGGTGTTGGCCAGGAAGCCCGGCAGGAAGCGGAAGGGCTGCTGGTAGCTGATCTCGAAGCCCTTGAGCGGGCCGCCTTCGGTGTTCACCGCGGCGGTCAGCTGGAAGATGGTCGAGGCGGTGCAGGTTCCGGTGCAGAAGCTCGGGGCGAAGGCCGACGGGTTCAGGGCGGTCAGGGCCGAATAGGGCAGGTCCTGACGGACGAGCTGAATGTAGGTGTCGATGTCCTTGTAGAAATAGGCGAAGGACAGCAGGCTTTCCGGGGCGAAATACCATTCGACGCTGAAGTCGTAGGTGTCGGCCCGGAACGGCTCCAGCTTCACATTGCCGATCGTGGCGGTGAAGTTCGGCCCGGTGTTCAGCGAGGTGGTCGGAACGAGGAAGTTGGTGCCGGCCAGGTTGTTGTTGATCGGCGGCCGCGCCATCACCTTGGCCGCGCCGAAGCGCAGGAACAGATCCTCGATCGGCTCCAGCACCAGGTTCAGCGACGGCAGGGTATCGGAATACTCGTTCTCGCCGGTCACCAGGGTGCCGCCGCCGGTCGAGCTGTAGCCCTGCGCTTCAAGGACCGTATTCGCGTGGCGTACGCCGATGTTGCCGCGCAAAGGCATGTCGAAGACTTCGGTGTCGAAGTCGGCCTGGATGTAGAAGGCCAGGTCCTGTTCGTGGATCGACCGGTTGCCGCCGCGGGCGTTGCCGTTGGTGATGCTGGCCAGACGGAAGTCGCCGCCGGGCACGCCGGTGTCGCAGTTGCAGTAGATGTTGAACAGATCGGCGATGGCCTCCAGGTCCGGACGCAGCCAGCTGGTATCCGTTCCGGTGGGGACCAAATCCTGGCCGAAGCCCGTCAGCAGGCTGGAGATGTCGGCGACGGTGACGCCGGCCGGCAGTTGCGGCACCCGGGTCTCGTCGGCGCGACGCGATTCATGGGAATCAGAGTCGTACGTCTTGAAGTTGACGCCCGCCTTGAAGGTGACGAACTCGGTGGCGTCGTATTCGATGTCGGCCTGGGCGGTGGTGAACCGCGTGTCCACGCCGTTGGGCCGCAGGCGGATTTCCGAACGCGGCAGCGCGGCGACGCCCGTGCCCAGGTTTGCACCTCGCCAAGCCCAGTTGGCCGGGTTGGCGACGTCAAACCCGTAGCTGATCAGCGGCGCGTCCGGGTTGCCCCGGAAGTCCCATGAATAGCCTTGGGTGTTCTGCCGGTCGAAGGTGACGGTGGTCTGGATCGGGTTCTCGAAATTCGACGTCGCATTGCCGTAGTAGAAGCTGCCGCGCAGGCGGTCCGAGAAGTCATGCTCGGCCGTGAAGTCGATCTGGGTGTACTCGGTCGTGAGCACGTCGAACCGGCTTTCCGAGCGGATGTCGACGTTGTCGAACAGGCCGTAGACCAGCATGTTGTTCTCGACCACGGCGTCGCGGACGTGGATCTGGGTCTGGCCGCCGGCCGCGGCGTTGCGGCTGAAGGACAGGGCTTCAAGGAAGTCCTCCTGACGCGTGGCGTCCAGTTTTGAATACAGGACATCCACCGTGAACAGGGTGCTGTCGGCCGGCCGCCACTGGAAGGAGCCAGTGACGCCCAGACGCTCCTGTTCGTGGGTCAGGCGACCGTAGCGCGGCAGGCGCGGAATGAAGACGTCGGCCTGGTTGGCGGTCGTATAGGCGGTGTTGTTTGCCGCGGTGTTGGCGGGACGGGCGACGCCGGTGGCGCAGTTGGCGGCGTTCGAGCCATTCGCGCCGCTGTTGCCCGGGGTCTGGGGCGAGAAGCCGACCGGGGAACAGAAGCCGCCGCTGTTGGTCGCGCCAGGAGCGGCGGCCGGCGCCCAGCGGACGGAGCTGAAGCCCTCTTCCAGCAGGCTGCGTTCACTGTAGGCCAGCGAGATCAGCGCTCCGAACTCGTCATTGGCGCCGAAGGTGTTGCTGAGCAGGAAGGCGTAGCGCGGGTTGTATTCCTCGGAGAGGTCGTTGTAGCCGGCCTGGACCGAAGCGGCGGCGGTGAAGCCGTCCCGGTCGAACGGGCGCGTGGTCAGCAGATCCACGGTGGCGCCGAGCGAACCCTCTTCTGTTTCGGCCGCGGCGGTCTTGCGCACGGTGATCGAGTTGAAGAGTTCGGAGGCGAAGATGTTGAAGTCGAAGCCGCGGCCGCGGTTGGCGCCGCCCGAGGAGTCGGTGCCTCCGGCGGTGGCCTGGGCCTCCATGCCGTTCAGACGGGTCCGGGTGAAGTCGGGGCCAAGGCCGCGAACAGTGATCGTACGACCCTCGCCCGCGTCGCGGTCGATGGCGACGCCAGGAACGCGCTGGATCGACTCGGCCAGGTTCAGGTCAGGGAAGTCGGCGATGTCCTCGGCGACGATCACGTCGACCATGTTGTTCTCGCGCCGCTTGGCGTCGAGGCCGGCGCTCAGGCTGGCGCGAAAGCCGGTGACGACAACCTCGTCCACTTCGGTCGGCTCATCCTGCGGCGCAGTCTGTGCGGTAGCGACGCCAACCCCCAGCGACAGGGCGACGGCCAGGCCGGACGCTCCTGCAAACAAGGTACGGCGAAAGGCGCGGGTCATCCCCGGCTGAATGGCTTGCATCATATGCCTCCTCCCAATTGGGCATACAGAACGCCGAGGTGACCCCGGTCTATCGATTTTTGCGGTTGGACCTTGAACTGGCCGCCCCGTTTGACACCGGTGTCATATTCGCGTGGAGTAGTTTCTGACACCGGTATCAATCGGAGCCTACCCTCATGATCCGCGTTTTGGGAAGCCCTCTTGTGCGCACGACGCTGGCAAGCGCGGCCATAACGCTGGTCTACGTGACTTTGGGAGCACACCCGGCGTGGACGCAGGACGCCGCCGCCGGACCCGTCGCCTTTCCCGGGGCCGAGGGTGCGGGCAGGATGGCGGTCGGCGGACGCGGCGGACGCGTGCTGCGTGTGACCAATCTGGGCGACGCCGGCCCCGGCAGTCTGCGCGCCGCGGTCGAGGCGGACGGTCCGCGCACGGTCGTTTTCGATATCGGCGGGACGATCCGGCTGACGTCGCCGCTGACGATTCGGCGTGGACGGATCACCGTGGCGGGCCAGACGGCGCCCGGCGGCGGGATCACCCTGCGTGATTATCCGCTGGTGGTGGCCGCCGACGACGTCGTCGTCCGCCACGTCCGGTCACGCCTGGGCGACGAGAGCGGGATCGAATCGGACGCCGTCTCCATCGAGCGGGGCAGCCGCATCATTCTGGACCATGTCTCGGCGTCGTGGTCGGTCGACGAGACCCTTTCGGTCGGCAGCCGCTATGACCCTCCGGAGCGCGGCGTCTACGACGTCACGGTGCAGTGGTCTGTCATCGCCGAGTCCCTGAACGCCTCGCGCCACGCCAAGGGCGAACACGGCTATGGATCACTGATCCGGGGCGGGCACGGCGCGCGGATGACCTTCCACCACAATCTGTGGGCGGCGCACCGGGCGCGGATGCCACGGCCGGGCAACTACAATTCGCCGCCGGTCGACCCCGAGGGACCACGGCTGGAGTTCCGCGAGAACGTCTTCCACGACTGGGGCGGATCGCACTCGGGCTACAACGCCGACACGGAGAGCCTGTCGGTCTACGCCTTCATCGGCAACGCCTACATCCCCGGTCCGGACTCGACCGGCCGGTACGCGTTCGAGGAGTCCAATCCCCTCGCCCGGGCCTGGTTCGAGGGCAATGCGATGGACGGCGAGGTCCCGGCGGACCCCTGGAGCCTCGTCAAGGATTCGGAGCGTCCCGACTACCGGCTGACGTCGCGGCCGGACTGGGCCGCAGCCGCGACCGGGACAGCGATCGAGGTCGAGGCGGCGGTGCTGTCCCGGGCCGGGGCGGGTCCTGTTCGGGACGCCGTGGACGAGCGGATCGTCGCGGGCGTGCGAGCGCGGGCGCTGCGCATCATCGACAGCCAGTCACAGGTCGGCGGCTGGCCCGAACTGGCGACCGGAACACCGTGGGCCGATGGCGACGGCGACGGCATGCCCGACGGTTGGGAAACCGCGAACGGCCTGAATCCGGCCGACGCCGCAGATGGTCCTGCCGACCGCAACGGAGACGGCTGGACCAATCTGGAAGACTGGCTGAACAGTCTGGCGGGCTAGCGCGCCAGCCAGCCCCCGTCGACGGCCAGCACCGTTCCATGAACATAGCTGGCGGCGTCTGACGACAGGAAGACCGCCGCCCCCGCGAGATCCGAGGGCTTGCCCCAATGGCCGGCGGGGATGCGGGCGAGGATGTCCCGGTTGCGCGTCTCGTCGGCGCGCAGGGCCTCGGTGTTGTTGGTCTCGAAATAGCCGGGGGCGATGCCGTTGACGTTGATACCCTTCGACGCCCATTCGCAGGCCAGAAGCCGAGTCAGGCCGGCAAGGCCGCTCTTGGACGCGGTGTAGGACGGCACGCGGATGCCGCCCTGGAAGGACAGCATCGAACAGATGTTGATGATCCTGCCGCCCCGACCGCCCGCGACCCAGGTCCGGGCCACGGCCTGGCTGAGGAAGAAGGCGGTCTTCAGATTGGTGTCCATGACCGCGTCCCAGTCGGCCTCGCTGAAGTCGAGGCTGTCGGCGCGGCGGATGATGCCGGCGTTGTTGACCAGGATGTCGACGGGACCCGCCTGTGCGACGACGTCCGCGATCGGCGCGGTCGAGCCGAGGTCGGCGGAGATCGCCTTGAACGACCGGCCCAGACCGATGACCATGGCCTCGGTTTCGGTCGGCGCCGAACGGCCGACCGCGACGATGTCGGCCCCGGCCCCGGCCAGGCCGACGGCGATGGCCTGGCCCAGTCCGGTGTTGGCGCCGGTGACGAGGGCCGTGCGGCCGCCGAGGTCGAACGGGTTCATTTCAGCTGGCTCGCGGTTGGTTGAAGCGTGATCCGACATATATTCGTCCGGCCTTCGGGTCACGGATTGTGCGCATAGGTAACCGGTGTCATAATCCGATGCAAATGAAGGAGCCGGCCAGGCCTGTCGGCGCGATGAACAGAAGCCGGACCGCTGAAGGGCTGACCGGGATGTGTTGATCGGCCGCCCTCCGCCCCCTTTGCCATGAGGAACGCCATGAAAATCGCCCTGATCATCGAGAACAGCCAGGCCGCAAAGAGCGAGACGGTCCATGCGGCCCTGACCGCGGTGGCCGAACCTCTGGGCCACGAGGTCTTCCACTACGGCATGTACACGCCCGAGGATAAGGCCTCTCTGACCTATGTGATGAACGGCCTGCTGACCGGGATCCTGCTCAACTCCGGCGCCGCCGACTTCGTGGTCACGGGCTGCGGCACCGGCACGGGCTCGATGCTGGCCGCCAACGCCATGCCGGGCGTGTTCTGCGGCCTGATCATCGACCCCACCGACGCCTTCCTGTTCGGCCAGATCAACGACGGCAACGCGATCGCCATGCCCTACGCCAAGGGCTTTGGCTGGGCGGCCGAGCTGAACCTGCAGGACGTCTATCGCAAGCTGTTCGAGGGCGAACGCGGCCTAGGCTATCCCAAGGAACGCGCCGAGATCATGCGCAGGAATCGCGGCGTCCTGAAGGACCTCAAGGCCGTCACCTGCCATGATATGCTGACCGTCCTGAAGACCGTCGATCAGGAGCTGCTGAAGGCCGCCGTCGCCGGCGAGCGGTTCCAGGAGTATTTCTTCGCCAACGCCACGGACGAAGGCATAAGGAACTATATCAAGGGCCTGGTCGGCAGCCCTCGCGTTCTCGAGAACGCCTGAGCCTGCTTTCGGGGATCCGGGGGCCGGGGGAATGTCCCGCGCGCCCGCCGGCCCGGGCCGGGGCGGGCCGGACCGGACCGATCTAGAGCACCGCCAGCGCCTTCGCTGCAACATAGACCGCGACAATCAGGACCAGGCCGGCGAACAGCCTCCGCCCGAGCGCGGCATTGGCGCCGAGCCGCGTTGCGACGGGAAGGCCGGCAAATGTGCCCGCGATCCCGCCGACCGCCATCGCGGCTACCAGGGCCGGATCGACCCAGCCCGACAGGGCATAGTTGCCCGCCGTGGTCGCTCCGAACGCCGCGACACTGAGAAGCGAGGTCGCCTGTGCGGTGGCGAGGCCCATGCCGGCGGCCGCCATGAGCCCGGGCACGATCAGGAAGCCGCCGCCGATCCCGAAGAAGCCGGCCGCAGATCCGACCCCGGCCCCCGCCAGACCGATACGTGGAGATATGGCCCAGTTCAGCCTGGGCTCGGGCCGGACGACGACCGCTCCGGGACGCAGCATCGACAGGCCCACGGCCGCCATGGCGATGGCGAAAAACAGGAGGAGCTGCTGGCCGTCGATCATCTTGGCGAGCGACGATCCGAACCATGCCCCCGCGGCTCCGGTGACGGCGAACAGGGTTGCGCAGGGCCAGCGAACCCGGCCCGCCCTCGCATGACCGGCCAGCGCCGTCAGGGCGTTCAGCGCCACGCCGGCCGCCGATACGCCGATGGCGACGTGGGGATCGGGGACGCCGACCACATAGAGCAGCAGGGGCACTGCCAGCACCGATCCGCCACCGCCAAACAGCGTGAGCAGGAGGGCGACAACGCCTCCGCTCAATACCGCGAGCAGCAGGGGAAGAAGTTCGGTTGTCATGGTTCTACGCGACCTTCATCGCACCACGCGATCAGTTCGATCGGCCGGGATTAGCCCGCTCTGTTGCAAGGCCTTGGGCCTTCCAGCCGTCGAGGCCGCCCGCCAGCACGAAGGCTTCGCCGGGGACGCGCGCGGCCAGACGGGCGCAGTTCAGACCCGTGCGGGTCCCGGTGCGGCAGGTGTAGATCACGTCCCGTCCGTCCGGCAGCTTGAGCGGAACCTGGTCGAACGAGGACAGCGGCGCATGGATCGCCCCCGCCACATGCTCTCGCGCGAACTCGTCCGGCTCGCGGATGTCGATCAGCACTGCACTGTGAGTCTTCAGCCGGTGAGCGACGTCGGCGGGCTTCAGCGGGGTCAGGGTCGTCATGGTGTCACGCCTTTCTGGCAGGGAGAGGAGGGCAATAGATTTCGGCGAGGGCGGCGATGACCTTCAGAACCGCCGGCTCGGCGATGCGATAGAAGATGGCCGTGCCCTCGCGGCGGGTGGCGACCAGGGCTTCGTCGCGCAGCTTTGCGAGATGCTGGGACAGGGCGGACTGGGACAGACCGACGAGCGGCAGCATCTGGCCGACCGACATTTCCCGATCCCCGAGCTGGCACAGGATCATCAGACGCTTTTCATGGGACAGGGCTCGCAAAAGGCTCGCGGCCTCGCCGGCGCTGGCTTCGAAGCGGTCCAGGGGGATGTGTTCAAAGTCGATCATGACCGGCAATATATGCGTACTTGCTAAATTAGCAAGATCTAATATATTGGCGCTGAAAGGAGCTTTCCATGGCTCACCATCCTGATGTCCGGGGTTTCTTCGATCCCGCGACCCACACCGTCACCTACCTCGTCAGCGACCCCGCGACCGGCATGGCGGCGATCATCGACCCGGTCCTGGATTTCGACGCCGCGACCGCCCGCACGTCTTCCCGGTCCGTCGATGCGGTGATGGCCGCGCTCAGGGAGGCGGACCTGACACTGGCCCTGGTCCTCGAGACCCATGCTCACGCCGATCACCTGACCGCCGCCGATCGTCTGCGCAGGACACACGGCGTCGCCATCGGCATCGGCGACCGCATCACCGAGGTTCAGGCGACCTTCGCTCCCTTGTTCGGCGCCGCCGATGTCACCCCGAACGGCACGGTGTTCGACCATCTCTATGCGGACAGGGACACCTTTGCTCTCGGGGCGATGACGGTCGAGGTGATCCACACCCCCGGACACACGCCCGCCTGCATCAGCTATCGGATCGGGGACGCGGTCTTCACCGGCGACACCCTGTTCATGCCGGACTATGGCACGGCCCGCACGGACTTCCCGGGCGGCGACGCGCGGACCCTCTATCGATCCATTCAGCGCCTGCTGGCGCTGCCGGCCGGGACCCGCATCTTCGTCGGTCACGACTATCTGCCAGAAGGCCGGACCGACTATCGCTTCGAGACGACCGTCGCGGAGCAACGGGATCACAACATCCACATCGGCGGCGGCGTGTCGGAGGACGCCTTCGTGGCGGTGCGGGAGGCACGCGACGCGACTCTGAAGCCGCCGCAGCTGATCCTGCCATCCCTTCAGATCAATATCCGCGCCGGCGCCATGCCGCCGCCGGACCCGGACGGGAACCGCTATCTGAAGCTGCCGCTGGACGTGATCTAGACGTCGCCGAGGGCGGGGAGCGGCGCCGTCGAGTCCCGCACGACCAGCGACGGATCGACCTCGGGCTGAACCATCGTCGCGGGGTCGAGCCCCCGGCTGCGCGCCGTCAGCTTTTCGGCCGCCATCCGACCCATGTCGCGGATCGGCAGGCGCACCGTGGTCAGGTTGGGCCAGACCCGCGAGGCCATCGGCAGGTCGTCAAAACCGACGATCGACAGGTCTTCGGGCACACGCAGACCGGCGTCGCGGGCGGCCTTCATCACCCCGATGGCCATTTCGTCATTGCCGGCGAAGATGGCCGTCGGCCGTTGCGGCAGGGCCAGAAGTTCGGTCGCCGCCTCGACGCCGGACTCGAACGTATAGGCGCCGCGCCGGATATAGGCGGGGTCCAGGGTCACGCCGTGCTCGGCCAGCCCTTCGGCGAATCCCCTGCCCCGTTCGTGCGACGACCGGAAGGTGTCGGGGCCCGAGATGAAGGCGATGCGGCGGTGGCCCAGTTCAGCCAGGTGCCGTGCGGCCCGCGCCCCGCCGCGGCTGTCGTGGGTCACGACCATGCGGGCGGGTTCGTCCAGCGAGACCGAGGCGATGCGGACATAGGGGCAGTCCGCCTCGCGCAGGATGGCCACGACCCTGTCGTCCTCCGACACCGAGGGCGGCATGACCACGCCGAACAGCTTTTGCCGGACGATGAAGGCCTGGACCTCGTTCAGGAAGGTCGCAGAGCCGCGGTTGCAGGGATGGACCACCAGTTCGAGGCCCGAACCGCGCACCCCGTCCAGCACGCCCTGCTGCATGTTGACCACATAGTTCGGGCTGGGATTGTCGTAGATCATCCCGACCAGGAACGAGCGCCGGAAGGCCAGGCCCCGGGCCTGGGGATCGGGGATGTAGCCGTGCTCGGCGATCACCGCCTCGACCCGTTTACGGGTGTCCTCCTTGACGAAGGGCGAGTTGTTGATGACCCGCGAGACGGTTTTCTTCGACACCTCGGCCAGCCGGGCGATGTCGTTGATGGTAGCGGGCTTTCCGCCTGTCCGTCGGGTTTCGTTCACGTCAGGATTCTTTCTGGCCGAACGCTGTCCTTAGCCCTTGCCGCGAGGTCTGTCAGCGGTCACGTCCCGCGCCGTACAGCCGGCCGGTCCAGCACCTCGTCGCGCAGCGGAGTCATGAAGCGCAGGTCCCAGTCATCGGGGTTGAACGGCTTGCGCGTCGCCTCGACCACCGGAGGATAGCCGCCGACCTCGCGCTCATGGTCGATGATCTCGCCGCGGCCCTCGGCCACCTCGGCGATCAGCAGGACGTCGCGCATGTCGCGGTCCCACGGACGGGCCCCGACCTGGGACAGGACGGCGACCTGCACCTCATGCGCCGGGATGGGGTTCAGCCCCTCCCACCAGACAGGCGGGCGGCGAGTCTCGATGATGCGGGCGTTGGTGGTGGTGTAGCGGCCGAACATGCGGATCGGCTCGCCGACCTGGTCGACGGCGATGTTGTCGCGGCCATAGTATTCCACATCGCCCGCACCGCCGATCATCATGAAGGCCAGACGGTCGGTGGGCGTCGACGGGCCGGCGCGCAGGACGTTGCCGACCACGGTCATCCTGCCGACCTCGTACGGGTGGGCCAGCCACTCCTCGGGGGCCAGGTTGTAGTGGATGGCGCGCGGACCCGGATTGTAGATCAGGTTGTTGGCGATGATCCCGTGAACCCCGCCCTTGAACAACGGGCTGCGCTCATAGTTGTGGGCGTACAGATTGCCGACGATCAGCAGGTCGGTGACATTGTCGTGGATCAGCGACCCCTTGGAATGCTCGCCCTTGGAATGGGTCGAATAGGCCAGGCTCTCGCCGTTCAGATTGTTCGAGAAGGTGATGGCGTGGCTGGTGCCCTGGCGCCATTCGGCGGGCGTCGAGCCGGTAAAGCGAGGGCCCGAGGCCGACAGGTTCTCGTCGGTGGCCCAGGTCAGGCTGCAATGGTCGATGATGACATTGTACGCGCCGACGGTGGAGACGCCGTCCTCGTCCCAGCCGCTCATCCATTCGCCGCCGGCCGAGCCGGGGCGTATGCGGATGTGCTGGATGACGACGTCGTGGGCGGTGATGTCCATGCCGCCGCGGATAAGGGTGATCCCCGGCGAGGGGGCGGTCTGGCCGGCGATGGTGATGAAGGGGTTCTGCAGCTTCAGCGTCTTGCGGCCCAGGTCGATGACGCCGCCGACCTCGAACACCACGATGCGGGGGCCGTCGGCCTCGATGGCGGCGCGCAGGGATCCGGGGCCCTCGCTGTCCAGATTGGTGACGCGGATGATCTGCCCGCCCCGCCCGCCCGGCGTGGACGCGGCCCAGCCGAGTGCGCCGGGGAAGGCGGGCAGCGCGGTGGCGGCTTCGGCAGGCGTTTGCGCCTGTATCGCGCCTGCCGGGACGACCGCTGCCGCCAGCAGGGCGAGGAGCGGAGCGAGGAAGATTGCGGGCCGCAAGAACCGGGTCATGTTTCCATCCTGTGCCGGGTCGCTGTCGTCGCGACCCTTAGCTATAGCGCCGCCGGAAGGGCGTCGCCGGATTCAAATTGACACCGGTTTCCTTCCTGCGCAATGTCCGCGTCAAACGGGAGGCGGCGTGAGTCACGCATTCGATAAAACCAGTTCGTCGCCCACCGCGCGCGCCTTCGTCGAGGCGCGGCGCGCGGGCCGGATGCTGTCGCCCTATCCCGGACCAACCCCCACCACCCTGGCCGGGGCCTACGAGATCCAGGACGAGGCGATCGCCGCCTGGCCCGACCGGATCGCGGGCTGGAAACTCGGGCGTATCAAGGAACCACTGGATCAGCAGTACGGCGCGGGCCGGCTGGCGGGCCCTATCTTCTCGCGCAACGTCTGGCAGGCCGGCGCCGAGCCGACGCGCTTCCCGGTGATCGATGGCGGCTTCGCGGCGGTTGAGGCGGAATACATCATCCTGCTGGGCTCAACCGCGCCCGACCGCGGCGACTGGACCGCCGACTCCGTAACGTCGCTGGTCGGACAGGTCTTCACCGGGGTGGAGATCGCCGGCAGCCCCTACCCCGGCATCAATGAGTCGGGACCCGCGGTGACCGCATCGGACTTCGGCAACAACGCCGGCCTGATTCTGGGCGACGAGATTACCGGCTGGCGGGACCGCCTGGCGGAGCTGAGCTGCACAGTCGCGATCGACGGCCAGATTGTTGGCCGCGGCGGCGCCGTGGACATTCCGGGCGGGCCGCTGGACTCGATGGCCTTCCTGCTGAACCTGCTGCATCAGCGCGGGCGGCGGCTGGAGGCGGGACAGCTGATCTCGACAGGCGCGGCGACCGGGGTGCATCAGATCTTCATCGGCCAGTCCGCCGTCGCCGACTTCGGGCCGGACGGACGGATCGCCTGCGAGGCCGTGGCGGCTGCCGCGATCGCCTGACGTAGACGGACGGCGGCGCCACCGGCTATCTGCATCGCTCCTGCCGTCGGAGCGAAGCCCATGAGCGCGTCATCGATCCCCGCTCGCGCCGGCTGGCGCTTCTGGATCGATCGCGGCGGCACCTTCACGGACATCGTCGCCCGCGCGCCGGACGGGCGGCTGGAGACGCGCAAACTGCTGTCCGACAATCCGGAGCAGTACGCCGACGCCGCCGTGGAGGGGGTGCGCCGCATCCTGGGCGTCGCGCCGGGGCCGCTGCCCGAGGGCCGGGTCGAGGCCATCCGCATGGGCACGACGGTGGCGACCAACGCCCTGCTGGAACGCAAGGGCGAGCCGACGCTGCTGGCCATCACGCGCGGCTTCGGCGACGCCCTGCGCATCGGCTGGCAGAGCCGGCCCGACATCTTCGCCCGCAACATCGTTTTGAACGAACAGCTCTACGACCGGGTCGTCGAGATCGGCGAAC
This sequence comes from Brevundimonas sp. BR2-1, assembly GCF_037626195.1. NCBI lineage: Bacteria > Pseudomonadati > Pseudomonadota > Alphaproteobacteria > Caulobacterales > Caulobacteraceae > Brevundimonas > Brevundimonas sp. BR2-1. The sequence continues at coordinate 147,787 of NZ_JARKMV010000002.1, forward strand.
GGGTTCGGGCCGACGGAACGGTCGAACAGGCGCTGGACGAGGACCGGGCCCGCGCCGACCTGACCACGGCCCATGCGGCGGGACTGCGCGCGATCGCCATAGTGCTCATGCACGGCTGGCGGTTCACGGAGCACGAGACGCGGCTGGCGGAGATCGCGCGCGAGGTCGGGTTCGAACAGGTTTCGGTCAGCCACGAGATCGGGGCGCTGATCAAGCTGATCGGGCGCGGCGACACCACCGTGGCCGACGCCTATCTGTCGCCGATCCTGCGCGCCTATGTCGATCGCGTGGGCGCCGATCTGGGCGAGGCGACGCCGCTGCTGTTCATGCAGTCCAGCGGCGGGCTGACGGCGGCGAACGCCTTCCGGGGCAAGGACGCCATCCTGTCGGGACCGGCCGGGGGCGTGGTCGGCATGGCCGGGACGGCGCGGGCGGCGGGCTTCGACCGGGTCATCGGCTTCGACATGGGCGGGACCTCGACCGACGTGTCGCATTTCGCCGGGGACTATGAGCGGACGTCGGACGCCGTGGTGGCGGGCGTCCGTCTGCGTGCGCCGATGTTGAGTATCCATACGGTGGCGGCGGGCGGGGGCTCGATCTGCCGCTTCGACGGATCGCGGCTGCGGGTCGGACCGGAGTCGGCGGGCGCCGTGCCGGGGCCGGCCGCCTATCGCCGCGGGGGACCGCTGACGGTGACGGACTGCAACGTCATGCTGGGCAAGCTGCGCCCTGACCAGTTCCCCGCCGTCTTTGGCCCGGACGGCGACCAGCCGCTGGACGCCGGCGCCGTGCGCGAGAAGTTCGCGGCGCTGGCCGTCGAGGTCGCGCAGGCGACGGGTCGTGAGACGACGCCGGAAGCGCTGGCCGAGGGCTTCATCACCATCGCCGTTCAGAATATGGCTGAGGCGATCAAGTCGGTGTCGATCCAGCGGGGCTACGACGTCACCCGCTATGTGCTGAACTGTTTCGGCGGCGCGGGCGGGCAGCATGCCTGTCTGGTCGCGGACGCGCTGGGCATGACGCGCGTCATGCTGCACCCGTTCGCGGGCGTGCTGTCGGCCTATGGCATGGGGCTGGCCGACGTCCGGGCAATCCGGCAGGCGACGGTGGCGGCTCCGTTGGAAGCCGCAGGCGATGCGGCGCTCAGCGACCGGGCCGGGGCCCTGACCGCCGACGCGCGCGGCCTGCTGACCCGGCAGGGTTTCGCCGACGATGCGATCACCACCGTCGTTCGGGCCGAGATCAAATTCGCCGGATCGGACACGCCGCTGACTGTGCCCTACGGCCCGGCCGGTGAGATGCGGGCGGCCTTCGAAGCCTTGCACCGGCTGCGCTTCGGCTTCTTCGCCGAGGACAAGGCGCTGGTCGTTGAGACGCTGGAAGCCGAGGCCGTGGCCGCATCGGATCAGGCCGCGTCGACGCCCTTCGCCGGGCGGCATGACCGCGCACCGCCGGCGGTCGCCCGCGTGCCCGTGCGGATGGCGGGCGCCGGGCATGATGCGCCCGTCTATCGCCGCGACGCCTTCGGGCCCGGCGCCTCGGTCGAAGGTCCCGCCGTGATCCTGGAGGACACCGGTACGACGGTGCTGGAGCCTGGTTGGCGCGCCACGGCGGACGAGGCGCTGAACCTGATCCTCGCCCGCGTGACCGCCCTGCCCGCTCGCGCGGCGCTGGGCACGGATGCCGATCCGATCATGCTGGAAGTATTCAACAGCCGCTTCATGGCCGCCGCGGAACAGATGGGCGAGGCGCTGAGGGCCACAGCCTATTCGGTCAACATCAAGGAGCGGCTGGACTTCTCCTGCGCCGTGTTCGACGCGACCGGCGCCCTGATCGCCAATGCGCCGCACATCCCGGTTCACCTCGGCTCGATGGGCGAGAGCATCCGCACCGTGATCCGGTCCCGGGGCGGTGCGGCCGACGGCCGGGGGATGCAGCGCGGCGACGTCTACATGCTGAACGCGCCCTACAATGGCGGCACCCACCTGCCCGACATCACGGTCATCATGCCGGTCTTCCTCGAGGCCGACGACGCTCCCGCCTTCTTCGTCGCGGCCCGGGGTCACCACGCCGACGTCGGCGGGATCACGCCGGGATCAATGCCGCCCTCCTCGAAGACGGTCGAGGACGAAGGCGTGCTGATCGACGACTTCCTGCTGATCGACGCCGGACGGCTGAGGGACGCCGAGACCCGGGCCCTGTTCGCCTCGGGCCGCTATCCGTCGCGCAACGTCGGCCAGAACATGGCCGATCTGAAGGCCCAGGTCGCCTCGTGCGCCCGCGGCGCGGACGAGCTGACCCGCATGGTCGCCGAGTTCGGCCGGGAAGTGGTGGCCGCCTACATGGTTCATATTCAGGATAATGCCGAAGAGGCCGTCCGCCGCGCCATTGTCGCCCTGAAGCCCGGCGTCTTCGAACTGGAGATGGACGACGGCGCGGTCATAAAGGTGCGGATCGATGTGGACGCCACGGCCCGCAGCGCGGTCGTCGACTTCACCGGCACCAGCGACCAGCGGCCCAACAATTTCAACGCGCCGCTGTCGATTACCCGGGCCGCGACCCTCTATGTCTTCCGCACCCTGGTGGACGACGCCATTCCGCTGAACGAAGGCTGTCTGAAGCCGATCCGGCTGATCGTGCCGGAGGGCTCGATGCTGAACCCCCGCTATCCCGCCGCCGTCGTGGCCGGCAATGTCGAGACCAGCCAGGCCGTGGTCGACTGCCTGTACGGCGCCCTGGGCGTGCTGGCGGCCAGCCAGGGGACGATGAACAATTTCACCTTCGGAGACGACGCCCGGCAGTATTACGAGACCATCGCCGGAGGGTCGGGGGCGGGCCCCGGCTTCGATGGGGCCTCGGCGGTGCAGACCCATATGACCAACAGCCGGCTGACCGATCCCGAGGTGCTGGAAGCCCGTTTCCCGGTCCTGTTGGAGGAGTTCTCGATCCGGCGTGGATCGGGCGGAGACGGCGCGAACCGGGGGGGCGACGGCGCGGTCCGGCGCGTGCGCTTCCTCGAACCCCTGACGGCGGCCATCCTGTCCAACCATCGGCGCACGGCCCCCTTCGGCGCGGTCGGGGGTCAGGACGGAGCGACGGGCGTCAACCGGATCGAACGGGCTAACGGCGCGCGCGAGGCCCTGGCCTCGACGGCCGAAGTCCGCATGGCGCTGGGCGACGTCTTCGTCATCGAGACGCCGGGCGGCGGCGGCTACGGGCCGAAAAAGGCTTCCTGAACGGCGCGATCGGCGCAACCATCCGCGGAGGGGAGAATCCGAATGCTTGTGCTTCTGGGGATCGCGGTCGTCGTGCTGGGCTTCATCGCCCGCATCAATCCGCTGCTGGTCATTCTGCTGGCGGCGATCGTCACGGGGGTGGCGGCGGCCGTCGCGCCCGGCGTCGGCGTGCGCGCGCTGTGGCTGGCGGCGGTCAACACGCTGGCGGCGTTCGGGGACGCGTTCAACGACAACCGCTATTTCCACATCACCTGGCTGGTCCTGCCGGTGATCGGCCTGCTGGAGCGGGCCGGGTTGCAGGAGCGGGCGCGGCTGCTGATCGCGCAGGTCAGGGCGGCGACGGCGGGTCGGCTGCTGATCAGCTATCTGCTGGTGCGGCAGGCGACCTCGGCCCTGGGTCTGACTTCGCTGGGCGGGCATCCGCAGATGGTCCGGCCGCTGGTGGCGCCGATGGCCGAGGGCGCGGCCGAGGTTCAGGCGGGCGGCTCCCTGCCCGACGCCCTGCGCTATCGCATCCGCGGCATGTCGGCGGCCACGGACAACGTCGGCCTGTTCTTCGGTGAGGACATCTTCATCGCCATCGGCTCCATCGTCCTGATGGTCGGCTTCCTCGAACAGGCGGGGATCATCGTCGAGCCGTTGCAGATGTCGGTCTGGGCCATACCGACCGCCATCGCCGCCTTCGCCGTCCACGGCGCGCGGCTGCTGCTGTTCGACCGGTCGGTGAAGCGCGAGATCGCGGCCGCCGCCGATGCGGGAGCGGCGCAATGATCACCCTGGACCACGCCTATGTGCTGGTGGGGCTGATGTTCGCCGCCTTCGCCGTCCTGACCCTCGGAGACGGGACGCACCCGACGCGCGTCCGCAGCGCCGTCTTCTGGGGCCTGATCGCCGTGTCCATGCTGTTCGGTTCGTGGCTGGGCGGGCTGTGGAACGGGATTCTGGTGCTGGCGCTGGTCGCGGTCGGCGGGCTGAAGAAGCTGGGCGTCGGCCATCCCCCGACGACGACGCTGGACGAACGGCGCGAGGGCGCGTTGCGTCGGGGCGACGCCCTGTTCATCCCGGCCCTGATCGTGCCTCTGGTCGCGGTCGGCGGGACGCTGGCGGCCAAGCATACGGGGGCCGGAACATGGCTGCTGTCCCCGGTCCAGACGACGCTGATCGCCCTGGGGCTCGGCTGCCTCATCGCCCTGTTCGCGGCCATGGCCTGGCTGCGGCCGCCGGTGATGGCGCCGGTGCAGGAAGGCCGGCGGCTGATGGATTCCATCGGCTGGGCCGCCGTGCTGCCGCAGATGCTGGCCTCGCTGGGTGCGGTCTTCCTTGCGTCCGACGTGGGCGGGGTGGTGGGTCAGCTGGTCAGCCAGGCCGTGCCCCTGACCTCGCCGCTGATCGCGGTCGTCGTCTATTGTCTTGGGATGGCGCTGTTCACGGTGATCATGGGCAACGCCTTCGCCGCCTTCCCGGTGATGACCGCTGCGATCGGTCTGCCCTTCGTGGTCGTCCAGTTCGGCGGCAACCCCGCCATCGTCTGCGCGATCGGCATGCTGGCCGGATTCTGCGGGACGCTGATGACGCCCATGGCGGCCAACTTCAACGTCGTGCCGGCCAATCTGCTGGAACTGCCCGACCGTGACGCGGCGCTGAACGGGGTGATCCGGGCCCAGATTCCGACGGCCCTGATCCTGCTCATGGTCAATATGGCGCTGATGTACGCCTTCGCCTTCAGGTTCTGAGATGACGCACCGCCTCGACGCCGCCACGGCCTCCCGCTTCGCCTCGGCGGCGCTGGGCCATGTGGTCCGCGAATATCCGAACAAGATGGACCACGTCCTGACTGGACCCGAGGACGTGCAGGGACCGCGCGCCCTGCATCCGATCTTCTTCGGCAGTTTCGACTGGCATTCGTGCGTGCATGGATGGTGGACCCTGTTCACGCTGCTGCGGCTGTATCCCGACATGCCGGAAGCCGCGCGGATCCGGACGCTGGCCGACCAGATGTTCACACCGGACAACGTGGCGGCCGAAACGGCCTATCTGGATCGTCCCCTGAGCCGCCCGTTCGAGCGGCCTTACGGCTGGGCCTGGCTGCTGATGCTGGGCGCCGAGCTGGAGCGGCACGGAGACGGGATGGCCGACAGGCTGCGTCCGCTGACGCAGGCCTTCGCCCGGCGGTTCACGGACTTCCTGCCCCTGGCGGATTATCCGGTGCGGGTCGGGACGCATTACAATACCGCCTTCGCCCTGAGGCTGACGCTCGACTACGCCGAGGGCGCGGGCGACGCCGCCCTGATCGCCCTGTGCCAGGAGCGGGCGTTGCGCTGGCATTCGGGCGACCGCGACTGTCAGGCGTGGGAGCCGTCGCAGGACGAGTTCCTGTCTCCGGCCCTGATGGAGGCGGTGCTGATGCGGCGGGTGATGGCGCAGGACGCCTTCACCGGCTGGTTCGACGCCTTCCTGCCCCGGCTGGACCGGCGCGAACCCAGGACCCTGTTCCAGCCCGCCGGCGTCAGCGACCGGTCGGACGGCAAGATCGCCCATCTGGACGGGCTGAACCTGAGCCGCGCCTGGTGCTGGCGCGAGATCGCCGCCGCCTTGCCATCAGGCGACCCTCGCCGGGTTATCATCCTGGAGGCCGCCAGCGACCACCTCGACGCCGCCCTCCCGCACGTCACCGGCGACTATATGGGCGAGCACTGGCTGGCCAGTTTCGCCTTGCTGGCCTTGCTGGCCGAGGGCTAGAGCGGGCCTCGGAATACGAACCAGGCGCCGGCCAGGATCAGGGCGAAGCCGACCGCGTGGTTCATCGTCAGCTTCTCGCCGAGGAAGGTGACCGAGAAGACGGCGAAGACGATCAGGGTGATGACCTCCTGCATCGTCTTCAGCTCCGCGGCCGAATAAACCTGATGCCCGATCCGGTTGGCGGGCACGGCGAGGCAGTATTCGAAGAAGGCGATCCCCCAGCTGACGATGACCACCAGCCACAGGGGTTTCGAGCCGAATTTCAGATGCCCGTACCAGGCCAGGGTCATGAAGATGTTGGACGCCGTCAGCATCAGGATGGGTGCGAGCTGGGCGAAGGAGATCGGCATGCGGGACCCGTGGCGGCGTCCCCTCATGCATCAGCCGGGAGCGAGTCCGTCAAGATGCGGGAGCGGACACAGGAACCGGGATCGGCGGCGTCCGTTCCCGGCCCGAGCCACGGCAACCGGTTCGGTGATGGAAGACGCTGCGATGCGCGCTGTTCGTGAAATCTGGCCGGTGCTGATCGGCGCGACGATCCTGTCGGCCGCCAGCGTCTGGGTGGTGGTCAAGCTGGACGGCGACGGCGCCTCGATCCGGCAGGATCGGTACGAACGCTTCATCAACGGTACGCGGGGAGTCTAGCCGCTCGACGGCTCAGTCCGGAGCGTCCTGCGCCAGGGCGATGGCGCCCAGCGGACCGGCCCGGTCGGCCAGGGCGGGAGCCGCGACGAAGTCCTCGATCCGGGCGGCGATCTCCGGCGCCGCGCCGTAGCCGTTCAGACTCCGGATCAGCGCCGTTCTGATCCGGGGCAGCAGGAAGGGTCGCCCGCCGACGACGCCGCCGCCGATCAGGATCCGCTGCGGCGCGGTGGTCAGCGCCAGATTGTGCAGCAGGGCGGCAAGCGCGTGAACCACCTCGTCCCATGCAGGATCGGACGGCGTCAGCCGGTCGCCCGGCTCTCCCGACTTGGCCTGGATCGCCGGACCCGAGGCCAGACCCTCCACGCAGTCTCCATGATAGGGGCAGACGCCGGCCCAAGTCTCGCCGGCCAGACGGGGGATGCGCAGATGCCCGGCCTCGGAATGACCCAGCCCCCGGACGGTGCGACCCCGCACCACGGAGCCGACGCCGATGCCCGTGCCGACGGTGACATAGGCATGGCTGTCCAGGCCCTGCGCCCCGCCCCATCGTCCCTCGGCCAGGGCCGCGCCGTTGACGTCCGTGTCGAACCCGATCGGGACGCCGAACCCGCGCAGCGGCACCAGCACATCGGCGCCGCTCCAGCCGGGTTTGGAAGTGTTGACGATGCGGCCGTATCCGGCGGCGCCGGGGTCCAGCACGAGCGGTCCGAAACTGGCCACGCCGATGGCCGCGAAGCCTTCGGCCTCATGCCAGCGCGTCAGGACGGCCTGGATCGCGGCGAGGGTTTCTCCGGGCGAGGTCGTCTCGATCCGCACCTGCTCGCGGATGTCGTCGGGGCCGGAAGCCAGCAGGCAGACGCATTTTGTCCCGCCCAGCTCCACCCCGGCGAGCAACGGCCCCCGGTTTGACATCAGATCCCTCCCCGCGAACGCGCCCGGCATGGACACAATCCATCGCCCGTCGCGGGACCGCACACAAGGTTCGGGCGACGGCCGACGCCTCCGCCCATTCGGACGGAGGCGCCGCCGTGAGGCTTACCAGCTGACGTTCAGCTTGACGCCGATCTGGTTGTCCTGGAGGCGTTCGCTGAACAGGCCGCGGTAGCCGGCTGAAACGGTGACGCCCTCGCCGGCGCCGACCTCAAGGCCGAAGTCGACGAGACCGGCCATCGGCGGGGCTTCGGCGCCCTCGACGGTGAAGGTCCCGAAGCCGACCGGCGCGCCGGTGAAGCGCATGTCGCCGGTGGCCTGACGGTCGCCCGCGATGGCCATGACGCCGGCCCCGCCGTAGATGCGGAAGCCCTGGCCGTTGACGCGATAGTCCTGCGTCGCGCGGGCGGTGAGCTGCAGCGACTGCCAGTCACGCTCCTGACCCGAGGCCTGCAGCGACAGGCCGCCGGCGCCGGTTTCGGTATAGCCGTCGACCGAGGCGTTGGACGCCGTGCCGATGGCGCCCAGGGCGATCATGCCGGTGTCCGACACCTGGAAGCGGCGCGCCACGCTGGCCGACAGCGCCTGGCCCTCGACGTGGGTATTGCCGCTGGCCGTGCCGCTGAAGGCGCCGACCGTGATCCCGCGGCGGGTGTCCAGATCACCGCCGTAGAACGAGGCCGACAGGTCAGCCGCCCAGACGCCGTCGTCAAAGGCGACATAGCCTGCCGCGTGCGACAGATCGCTTTCGTAGTGGCCCCGACGCGCCACGACATCGCCTTCCAGACGGGTGACCCCGCCGGCGCCGCCGATGCTCATGGAGCCGTTGCGGATTCCGTAGCCGCCCGCGAAGCCGTTCAGGCTGCTTTCGACCCTGGCCTGTCCCGGCTTGCCGTCCAGCGTCTGATCGCCGGACCAGGCCGAGACCCAGCCGCCGGCGCCGCGTTCCGTCGAGGCGGACGGATCGAAGGCGCCGAGGACGTCGCCCAGACGGTCGGCGCTGTTCTCGCGGCCGCCGGCGAAGCTCAGGCTGTCGACGAAGTTCAGGGCCTCGCCGCCGTCGTTGCGACCACCCATCCCGCCATCGCGCACGGCGGTCAGGAAGGTGTCGTTGGCGCTGAACATCGAGGTGGTGACGTCCGCCAGCGGTTCGCCGCTGATGCTGTCGAAGGCCGCGGCGCGATCGGCGGCGTTCAGGCCGGCGATCAGGCTCAGAATGGCCGCCCAGTCGTCCGAGGCCGCCAGCTGGCCGCCCGACAGGGCCTGGCCGACACCGCGCTGGTTCCCCGTTCCGGTCGCGCCAGGATCGAAATCAGTCAGCTCGCGCAGTTCCAGCACCGCCGCGTTCGGGCTCAGGTCATAGCGCACCCGCCAGAACAGGCCTTCCTGGGCCGCTGCGGTGAAGGTTCCGCCGTTGGCGAAGGTCCCCACCAGGTTGTTGGCCTGCAGGAACAGGTAGCGAGTGGAGAAGTTGAAGTCCGTCGCCGCCGCGCCCTGGAAGGTCGGGGCCAGAAGGCCGCCGGTCAGGGTCGCCGTGCCGTTGATGCGCAGCTGGTCGATCAGGTTGCCGCCCGAGGTTCCCAGCACGTCGATGGCCAGGATTCCGCCGTTCAGCGTCAGGCCGCCGGCGGTGAAGCCGCCGATGCCGTTCTGCAGGCCCGCCAGGCCGGGCGACAGGATCGCGCCGTTGGAGGCCGTCAGGGCGCCGCCGATCGTGCCTGCGCCGGTGACGCTGCCGCCCGAGGCCGAGATGCCCCCGGTGGTCGTGCCCGCGAAGCGCAGCTCGCCGCCAATGTTGCTGATCGAGGCGATCGTGTGATCGCCGGTCAGTGTGAACAGGCCGCCGGTGTGAACCAGCGAGCCCGTGCCCGACAGGCGTCCGCCGAAGCCGGACTCGACGCCGCCGAAGGTCAGGCGGCCCGCGCCGACGTTGACGTCGCCGGTCCCGAACAGGGCGCCGATGCGCTCGTTGAAGCCGTTGACATGGAAGGTCGCGCCCGAGGCCACCGACACGATCGCCGCGTCGGACAGGCGCTCATCGGCCCCCAGCCGCAGCGTGCCGGCGTTGATCGACACCTGCTCGCCGCCCGCCGTCCCGGTCAGGGTCGAGACCCCGCCCAGGTTGAACAGGGTTCCGGCGCCGAGGTTGGCGTTCACCGTCGCCGCGTTCAGCTGGTACTGGGCCGCGGTCAGCGTTCCGGTTCCGGCCAGTACGCCGTTGACGACGGCCAGGCCGACCGTGTCGTTGAAGGCGTTCAGGTCCAGCGTCGAACCCGAAGCGACCAGGACCGTGGCCGTATCGGCCAGACGGTTCGAGGCGCCCAGAGCCAGCGTTCCGGCCTGCACCACCACATTGGCGGCGGCGCTCGTCCCCGTCAGCGTCGAAACGCCGCCGGTGTTGAACAGGTCGCCGGCCCCGAGGTTGGCGTCCACCGTCGCGCCGCTCAACTGGTACTGGCCCGCCGTCAGCGTCCCCGTGCCGGCCAGCGTGCCGTTCAGCAGCGCCAGATCGACGGTGTCGTTGAAGGCGCCGAGATCCAGGGTCGCGCCTGAAGCGACCAGGACCGTGGCCATGTCAGCCAGACGATCCGAAGCGCCCAGCGTCAGCGTGCCGCCCTGCACAGAGACCAGCCCGGCGCCGCTCAGGCCGTTCAGCGTCGAAACACCGCCGACGTTGAACAGATTGCCCGCGCCGAGGTTGGCGTTGACGGTCGCGCCGTCGAGACTGTACTCGCCGGCGGTCAGCGTGCCCGTGCCGTTGAGCGCGCCGTTCAGCGCCAGCAGGTCGATCGTCTCGTCAAAGGCGCCGAGGTTCAGGGCCGCGCCCGTCGAGACCGTCACCAGGGCGTTGTCCGCCAGACGGTTCGCTGCGCCCAGGGTCAGGACGCCGTCGTCAACCAGCACATCGTCCGCCGCCGCCGTCCCGTTCAGCGTTGAGACGCCGAGGCTGTACATCACGCCCGCGCCGAGGTTGGCGTTCACCGTCGCGTCGACCAGCAGATAATCGGTCGCCGTAAGCGTACCCGTTCCGTCCAGCGCGCCGCCCAGCACGGCCAGATCGACCGTATCGTCGAAGGCGCCGAGATCCAGGATCGCACCCGAAGCCACAAGGACGGTGGCCATGTCGGCCAGACGATCCGAAGCCCCCAGCGTCAGCGTCCCGGCGCCCACGAACACGAGGCCGGCGTCGCTTGTTCCGTTCAGCGTCGAGACGCCGCCCGTATTCAGCAGATCGCCCGCGCCGAGGTTGGCGTTGATGGTCGCGCCATCGAGATCGTACTCGTCGGCCGTCAGCGTGCCCGTGCCGTTCACGGTTCCGGCCAGGCCCGCGAAGGCCACCGCTTCATTGAAACCGCCGATGTTCAGCGTCGCACCGCTGGAGACTTCGAGGGTGGCCGTGTCCACGATGCGGTCGGACCCGCCCAGTGTGAGCGAGCCGCTGAGCACCGACAGCAGATCGGCGCTTGAGAGGCCGTTCAGGGTCGAGGCGCCGCCGACGACATAGACGGAACCGCCGGCCAGGTTGGCGTTGACCGTCGCGCCGTCCAGCTGATGCTGGACCGCCGTCAGGGTTCCCGTTCCGGCCAGCGTGCCGTTGATCTCGGTCACATTGACCGTGTCGTCGTAGGCGCCGAGGTCGAAGGTGGCGCCCGCCGAAACCTGTAGATCGGCCGTGTCGACGATCCGGTCCGAGGCGCCCAGCGCCAGGGTCCCGCCGTCGACGACCACCAGGTCCGCATTCGACGTGCCGCCAAGCGTCGAGGTTCCGCCGACGTTGACCAGAAGCCCCGCGCCGAGGTTGGCCTGCACCGAACCGCCGTCCAGCGCGTACACGCCGGCGGTCAAGGTACCCGGCCCGTTGAGGACGCCGTTGATGAAGGCGCTGTCCACAGTTTCGTCGAAGCCCTGGAGCTCGACCACGCCGCCGGTGTTGATCAGCAGGTCGGAAGCGTCGGCGAGAACGCCGGAGGCGCCCAGACGGAGGACGCCGTTCACAATCGTCGCACCGGTCGCGGTGTTGGCGCCTGTCAGTGTCAGCCCGTAGGCGGAACCGATGGTCAGACCGCCCGCGCCGCTGATGACGCCGTCGTAAGTGGTCGTTTCGGCCCCGGCCAGCGTCAGACGACCGCCGTCGAGATCGACGAAGCCCGACCCGGTCAGCGCGCCGATGGTTTCGTCGTTCAGCAACGCCAGGGTTCCGCCGGCGCCGATGTTCACGAACGCCGCGTCATTGATGGCCGAACCGCCCGAGGCCGCCAGAACGCCGGCGTTGACTGCCCATGCGGCCGTCGATGCGTCCGTCCCGGTCAGCACCCATGCGCCCGCGCCGTTCTTGGCGCGGCTTTCGAAGTTGAGCACCTGGCCGATATCCAGCGAGCCCACGCCCGAACCATCCAGCACGAAGGCGTCCGCGCCGTCGGCGCCGTCGATGGTCGAGGTGAAGCTGGCGGTGTCGAGCAGGGTGACCGTGTCGGCGCCGTCGCCCGCGTTGAGAGCGCCGTCCAGCGTGCCGCCCAGCGAGATGCTGTCGGCTCCGGCCGCGGTCAGGACCGCGCCCGTCGTGGTCGATCCGGCCTGCAAGGTGAGGATGTCGTCGAAGGCGCCGACGCTTTCGATGGCGTTGACCGAACCGGAGATCGCGCCCGAGCTGGTCAGGTTCAGAGCGGCCAGCGAACGCACGCCGCTTTGTCCGCCGGTGATCACGCCGGTGTTGGCGACGGCGCCGCCGCCCTGCATCAGCAGGCCTTGACCGGTCGTTCCGGTGATCGTCCCGGCGTTCGTGACCGAGCCGGTCAGGAAGTTTACGCCGTTCGTCGCGCCGGTGATCGAACCGCCCGCCAGATTGTTGACGGTGGTCACGCCGTTGCCGACCATGCCCGACCCGACCGTTCCGATCAGGATGCCGTCGTTGGTGATCGTGCCGCCGCCGCTGACGAAGTTCACGGCGTTGCCGCCGCTGATCGTGCCCGAGTTGATGACGGTCGCGTTGATTCCATCCAGGTAAAGGCCGACACCCGTGCCGGTCGTCGTGATCTCGCCGGCCGCCAGGTTGGTGACGCTGGAGTTGGCGCCGAACAGCCGTACGGTGGACGCCGCTCCGCCGCCCTGGATCAGGCCGCTGTTGGTCAGCGTGCCCGCGCCCTGGGTGTAGATGGCGTTGGTGCCCGACGTGATCGTGCCCGTGTTCGAGATCGCGCCGGTCCCGCCGGCGTAGATGCCCGAGTTGTTGAAGTTGGTCACCGAGGCGCTGATCGCGCCCGCGTTGGCCATGTTCAGGTCGCCCAGCGTGCTGATCGCGAACTGACCGCTCATCGTTCCCGATGCGATATTGTTCAGCGTCAGGTTTCCGACCGAGGAGACCGCGGTCAGACTGCCCGTGATCGTCCCCTCGTTGTACACGCTGAGAGCGAAGCCGGTAGTGCTGCTGACGCCCGTGCCGCCGGAGATGACGCTCGCGCTCCCGTAGTTCCAGACAGAGCCGCCCGTGGTCAGAACGCCCTGAGCCGTGCCCTGGATCGAGCCGTAGTTGTAGACCGAGGACCCTAGGCTTTCGACGCCGGTTCCGTTCTGGCTGACGACGGAACCGCCCGACGCGACCGTGAGGAGCGCGTTCCCGGCGAGATGGACGGCGGAGCCTGAAGCCACGTTCACGTTCGAGACCGTCGCTTCACCGCCGCTGTAGACGTCCACGCCGCCCGAAGCGGTGATGGCGCCGCTCAGGGTCACCACGCCGTTGACGCCGACCGAGCCCGCGCCGCTGACGGCGTTGGCGAAGTCATGATTGTCGTTGCGGGAGAAGACCAACGTCGAGCTGTTGGCCAGCACCACAGGGCCGGCGATCGAGCCGGCCGTCGCGCCGTCGCCGATCTGCAGCGTGCCGGCGTCGACGGTCGTTCCGCCAGTATAGTCGCTGTCGCCCGCGAGGATCAGCGTGCCCAGGTCGGTCTTGACCAGACCGCCGGCGCCGGTCAGCGCCGAGGCGATGGTCGCCGACCAGCCGGCGCCGGGCGCCGTGCCGTCGCCGACGCGGATGACCGTGGCGGGATCGGCGAGGGTGATCGCGTCGCCCTCGATCCGGTAGCCGTCGGCCGCGAACTGCATGCCGGTGACGCTGACGAGGCCGTCCACATCATCGACGGTGACCGTGCCGCCCGGGGCCTGGAAGATGGCGAAGCCGGGCTGGGGTTCCATTGCGCCGTTGTAGAGGCCGCCGGCGTCGGTCCAGTTCGAACCCGCCGCCGTCCACACACCCGAGCCGCCGTTGACGGCGCCGTTGTCGTGCTGGGCGCCGTTTCCGCCATCCCAGAACAGCAGTTCGTTCGGCGCGTGGACGATGTTGATCTGACCCGCGACCGAGGTCTGGACCGACACGCGCTGGGCGCCGCCGGGGGTCGTGCCGACCGCAAGACCGTTGTCGGTCAGGGCGCCGCCGTAGGTCATCAGGCCGTAGACGCCGAAACCATAGGCGCCGGTGCTGGCGATATTGACCGTGCCGTCCAGGATCAGATCGCCGGTCACGGCGAACAGGGCGGGACCGCCCGCGCCGCTGAAGGTGGCGTTGATGGTCGAACCGGACGCCAGGGACAGCGAGCTCATGGTCAGGGTGTCGCCCTGCGAGCCGATCAGGGCGCCGCCGTCGGCGACCGTGACCGCTCCCGCGATGGAGCCGCCGCCGCTCAGCGCGGCGCCGCTGGCGACGCCGACGGCGCCCAGCAGATCGCCGTCGACAATCAGGGCGCCGCCCTGGACCGAGACGCCGGCCGCGAAAATGCCGGTTCCGGTCGTCGTCAGCGTGCCCGACTGGTGCGCGAAGGTTTCGAAGAAGCCGAGATTGCTGAAGTTCAGCGAAGCGGAGCCGCCGGCCAGGTTCGAGATGAGGCTGTCCGTGCCCGTTCCTGCGTCGATGAAGCCGCTGAACGATCCACCCTGATAGATGAAGCTGTCCGCTCCGGCGCCGAGGATGGCGCTGGTCATCGAGCCCGTGCTGGCCAGGGTCAGGTTGTCGACGCCGGTGTTGGCTCCGTTGGCGCCGTCGTAGACGCCGTCCAGGACGCCGGCGACGGTGACGGTTCTCGTGCCGGTCGATGTGGCGATGATCTGGCCCGTGGCGGTCGATCCCGCCTGCAGATCGATCGTGGTGGCGCCGGCGCCGGTGATCAGGATCGAACCCGTGCCGCCCGAGATCGCGCCGCCCGACCGGTTGATGATCGTCGTCGTGCCGCTCGCGCTGTTGTTCTGGACGCCAAAGTAGCCGGCGCCGCCGGTGACTGAACCGTAGTTGTCCAGCGAGCCCGCGCCGTGGAAGGTCACGCCCGCGAAGGACGTCGCGCTGACGGAACCGGTGTTCGTCATCGTCAGCGCGCCGACCGACGACACGCCTTCGCTGGCGCCTGTGATCGTGCCTGCGTTGGTGAGGGTGAGCGCGCCGGTCGACGACCGGACGCCGAACAGGGCGCCGGAGATGGTTCCGCCGAGCTGGTTGGTGACGACGCCGCCGGCGTCCAGCAGTACGCCGGCGTCGGCGCCCAGAACGCCACTGGCGTCGATCAGCCCCGCGTTCACGACCGTACCGCCGTTGACCATGCGCACGCCCGCGGCGCGGCCGGCGATCTCGCCGGTGGCCAGGTTGGTCACCGTGCCGCCGTTGACCAGGGTCACCCCCGTGGCGCTGGTCGGAGCGCTGCTGCGATCCGCGCCGGCCAGCGACGTGGCCGCGTCCGTCACAGCGCCGGCGACAATCACGCCGCTGTTGGTGATGCTGTGGGCGAAGCCCGAACCGGAGATGCCGTTCTGGACGCCAGCGATCACGCCATTGTTGATGACAGTGTTGACCCCGCCCGCGAGGGTCGCGCCGTTGTACGCGCCGGCGATCACCCCGCCCGCATTGTTGGTGAGCGACGAAACGCCGTTGGTGTTCACCGCCGTGGCCGTCACGCCCGCGCCGCCGACCGAGCGGATCACGCCGCCGTTGGTCAGGGTCAGGCCGCCGCTGATGGCGCGGACGCCGTAGCCGTCGGTCGCCAGGATCAGGCCGCCGGCCTGGTTGGCGACCGTGCCGCCCGCGTTCAGTAGCACGCCCAGGGCGCCGGAGATCGTTCCGCCGTTGGTGATGCTGGCGCTGGCCGCGTTGGTCTGGATCCCGCCCAGCGTGCCATAGATCTCGCCGCCGGACTGGTTGTTCAGCGTCAGGACGCCGCTGGTGCTGACGCCATAGCCGCCGACCGTGACCGTGCCCGCGATGTTGCGGCCGATCGTGCCGGCGTTGGTGACGCTGACCGCGCTGCTGGAGGCGCTGCCGACGCCGTTGCCCACCGCCGTCGTGATGTAGCCGCCCGCGAAGTTATTGACGGTCAGGCCGCCGGCCGTGTTCTCGATACCGTTCCAGACGTCGCCGACGATCAGGCCGTAGTTGTTGATCACCAGAAGGTCGGTCGAGCCGCTCTCGTGCCGGATGCCGGCGTTGAAGCCCTGGATCGTCGAGCCCGCGCCCGTGTCGGTGAGCGAGCCGTTGTTGATCGTGGTCGTGCCGCCGGCGCCGCCGTTCTGGATATAGACGCCCGCGCCGACGCCGCCGTCGCCGCCCGTGCCGGCGTTCTGGATCAGGCCCAGGTTGGTCACGCTGGCGTTGGCGCCGGTGACGCGAACGCCATTGTATTGGCCGCTCTGCAAGGATGCGCCGTTCGCGACCGTGAGACTGCCGCCGGTGGCGCTGAGGAACACGCCGGTGTTGCTGGCGCCGCTGCGCGAACCGCCGAGGATCAGACTGGACCCCGGGCCGCTGACGGTCAGCTGGCCGGTGGTGGTGATCGCGCCGGCCAGGGTCACGTCCGTGCCGTTGATGTTGATCGCGCCGGAGCCCGAGATGTTCTGGCTGGCCGTGCCGGCGGCGGTGTTCTGGTAGGTCAGCGTGCCGTTGTTGACGATGCTCGCCCCGGAGATCGAGGCGGTCGTGCCCAGCAGGGTCGCGCCCGAGTTGATCCGGGTGACGCCGGCCCAGCTGTTGAGGCCGTTCGTCAGGGTGATGGAGCCGCCGTTGAACGTGACGTACTGACCCGCGCCGCCGACGCCGGTGGTCTCGTAGATGCGGCCGGCCAGGGTGATGGCGCCGCCCGAGGTGTTGTTGAGAATGGTCGGATCGGCGGCCTGCTGGCCGTCGACCACTTCCAGCGAGATGGGGTTGTTGTAGGTCCCGGTCGCGGCGAAATCGATCTGCGGATCGATCATCCGGATCACGCCCGTGCCGGCGCCCGAGGTGTGGCCCAATCGCAGGATGCCCGAGTTGACGACGGTGCCGCCCGTGTAGGTGTTGTTCCCGGAAAGAAGGACCGTGCCCAGCCCGCTGAGGCTCAGCACGCCGGCGCCGCTGACGACGCCCGACTGGGTCAGCGTCTGGCCGGAGGCGGCGTTCAGCGTGCCCGCGCCGGTCATGGCGAGGGTCCGTGTATTGCTCAGCGACGCTGTGGTCGTGATCGAGCCGTTGCCGGTCAAGGTCAGGCCGGTGGCGCCCTGGAACTGCTGGGTGTTGCTGATCGTCAGCGCCGCGCCGTTGATCGTCACGCCGGAGGTGAAGCTGTTCTGGTTGCCAGTGCCGGTCAGGGTCCAGGAGCCGCCCGTGAACGAGCCGGTTTCCCAGCCGCTCAGATTGTCGACGCTGAAGCTGCGCGAGCCCGAACCGCTGAAGGTCAGGCTGTCCGTGCCCGAACCGGCGTGCAGCAGGGTGTAGCCCGTAGCGCTGGTGTTAAGGGTCAGGTTGACGGCGCCGCTGTTGCCGGTGGCGTCGAGGTTGCCCGAGAGCGCGCCGGCCAGGACGAGTGTGCGCGTGCCCGAGCCGGTCGCCACGATCGAACCCGTGGCCGTGGACCCGGCCTGCAGATCGATGGTCGCCGAGCCGGTCCCGCCAAGGAGGAACGAGCCGAGCGCGCCGCTGATGTCGCCGCCCGAAAGGTTCGTCAGGCTCATGGAGCCGCCGTCGAGAACCACGCCGTAACCGCCCGCCGTAGCCGCCGAAATCGTGCCGGCGTTGCTGGTGTTGGTCGTGCCGCCCGTGGTGCGCACCCCGGCGAGGGCGCCCGTGAGCGAGCCTCCGACCAGGTTGTTCACGTTGAGAATGCCCGCGGCGCCGACGGCCGCCGAGCCGGAACCGCCCTGGGTGAAGGCGCCCGCGCCGTCGACCGAGCCGGCGCCGAGGATGCCGCTGTTGTTGACCGTGACGGTGCCCGCCCCGCGGTTCTGGACGCCGCCCGCGCCGCCCCCGACGATCAGGCCGGTGCTGTTGTTCGTGACCGTGACGTTGCCGCTGTTGATCAGCACGCCCGCGCCTTCGCCGGTCGCGCCATAGATGACGCCGCCGCTGTTGTTGGTGACCGTGGACGCCCCGGCAAGTTCGACGCCGGCGAAGCGGTCGCCCTGGATCCTGCCGGTGTTCGTGACGATGCCGCCGGCGTCGGCGCGCACGCCGGCCCAGCGGCCGGTGATCGAGGCCGCGGCGCTGTTGGTCAGCGTCAGATTGCTGGTCGTCGTGTTGACGCCGTAGCCGGCGTCCGTGATGAGGCCGCCCGAATAGGTGATCGTGCCGGTGTTGCCGACCGTGCCGCTGCCGATATTGATCCCCGAGACGGCGCCGCTGCCCGAGGTGATGGTTCCGGCGTTCTGGATGTTGTTGCCGTTCACCGCCGAATAGATGACGTGGCCGGTGGCGCTGACCTGCGAACCGAGGTTCAGCGTCAGGGCGTCCGCCGTCGTCAGGGTGAAGGCCGAGCCCGCGACATTGGTCAGCGAGCCGCTCAGCCGCATCGAGGTCGGCGTGCCGCCGTCGATCAGCCAGCCGGCGCCGCCGTCGCGGCTGCCCGTCAGCGTCAGCGAGCCGCTGACCAGACGATAGGTGTCGAAGTCCGACAGGTCGGCCAGGTCGATGGAACGGCTGACCGCAGTGCTGCCCAGATCGACGAGAAGGCTGTCCGTGCCCGTGCCGCCGCTGATCGTGCCGGCGAAGGTCCCGCCCTGGTAGGTGAAGATGTCGTTGCCGGCGCCGAGCGTTACGCCTTGAATCGAACCGGTCGATCCAAGAATGAAGGCCACCACGCCGCTGCCGGCCGCGCCCTCGAAGTCGCCCGTCAGGACGCCGTTGACGGTCACGGCCCGGGCGCCGGTGTCTTCAGAAACGATGTCGCCGGTGACGGTCGAGCCGAGCTCGAGATTGAGCGTCGCCTGCTCGTTGCTGCTGAGCAGAATGGCGCCCTGCCCGCCCGTGATCGCCCCGCCCCACTGGTTGGTCAGGGTGATGAGCCCGTCCAGGATTTCAACGCCGTAGCCGTGGGTCGCGTCCCCGCCGCCGGTGATCGCGCCACTGTTGGTGATCGTGCCCGTGCCGAACACGTAGGTGGAGTTGATCACGACGCCCGCGAGGCCAGCCCCGCCGGTACCGCCGACTGTGCTGATCGTACCCGTATTGGTCAGGGCCACGGCGCCGCCCGTGATGTTCACCCCGTTGGCGACGCCGCTGAGCGTGCCCGAATTGGTCAGGGTTCCGCCGAAGCTGCTCCAGATGGCGTCATAACCGCTGATGGCGTTGGAGTTGTTGACGGAGCCGCCGCCGCCCAGACGGACGCCCGCCGTGTTAAGTCCGCCGGTTCCGGTGATGGTCCCGGCGTTGGTGACCGTCGTCGGCCCGTTCTGGAGGTAGGCGCCGTTGAGGCCGGTGATCGAGCCGGTGGCGCTGTTCGTCAGCGTGCCGTTCGGGTTGCTGAACCGGACCCCCGCCGCCGCCGTGCCGGTGCCGGTGGAGACGATCGTGCCGTTGTTGGTCGCGTTTATCGTGCCGTTGACCAGGTAAAGGCCGGCCGACGAGTTCGCCGTGCTGTTGATGTTGACGCCGGCGGCGACGTTGACAGTGTAGGAACCGATGTTGGTGTAGACCGCGGTCGCGGCGCTGATGTCGGCGCCGATATTGATCGTGCCGGTCGTGCCGACGGCGGCGCCCGCTACCTCCAGGCCGCGGCTGGTGGCCGTGATCGCGGCGGTCGTGGTGATGTTGATGGCGCCGGAGCCGCCAGTCGTGGTGGCGGAGACGCCGATGGCCGGCGCGGTCGCATTGCCGATGGCCGCGCCGACATTGATGGCGATGGCGTTCGTTCCACCCGAGCTGGTCGCCAGGATTCCGGTCCCGGTTCCCGCCACGGTGCTGTTGATCGTGCCGGCGCCGCTGGTGGTGATCGTGGTTCCGTTGGTGTTGGTCGAATGAATCCCCGTCGGGGCGACGATGGCCGCCTGGGAGGTGATGCTGCTGCCGCCGCCAGTGGCGTCGGCGCGGATGCCGGTGACCAGGGCGTTGATCGAGCCGCCCGTCATCTCGATGGTGCTGCCGTAGAAATTGCTGGCGTTGATGCCGGTGTCGAAGCCCGTGAACGTCGACGACCCGAGCATGATCTGGGCGTTGACTCCGGTGATCGAGTTGAAGCCCGCGATGTGGGTGCCGTTCGCGATGAACGTCTGGCTCTGGTTCGAGGCGTCGAAGAATACGTAACCGCCCAGAGCCTGCAGGTTGATGCCGTAGCTGCCGGTGAAGACCGAGCCGCTGGACGTGATCGAGGCGCCCATATTGGCGTTGGTCGAGATGTAGAGCGCAGAGCCGCCGTTGACGGTCGTCGTGAGCGTGTTCACGCCGGTCAGGGTGACGCCGGTCGAGTTGAGGCCGCTGGTCGAGCCCAGAATGCGAAGGGCGTCTGTCGTCGGAGACCCTGTCGTGTTGTTGATGGTCACGCCGTTGACGCTGGTCGCCGCGGACTGGGTGACGTTGGATATCAGGACGCCGCCGCCCGCGCCCGTCTGGTCGTCGGTGGTGGAACTGCCGCCCGTACGGGTGATCGCACCGCCGCCGGCGGGGCTGGCGATCGTGGTTTGCGCGAAAGCCGGCGACACCGCCAGCGACGCCGCGATCAGCGCCGTGGAGCCCAGCAGGCCCATCCGCATCCGGCGCGAGGCATCGGCGCTGGCCTTCGAGCGAGCAGGCGAGCGCGAGCCCGCGACGGGACGCTTGTTGGAAGCCGACATGTAGAACCCACCCCGAATGGCCGGCTGCCGCCGACACTCAAATACAAATCACGCGCAGAGGCAGGCACACGTCTCCCACTCCGACGGGCGGTAATACATTGGCAACCATAACGAAGGAACGCTTCATATAGCGGCGTTCGTCCCAATCTTGGGACGTCTCGCCTGTGGGGGGATTTCTCCAGTCCCCGCAAGGGTTCTCTGCTCTCCGCGTCGGTGAACGGAACACCTGCCAAACTGTACAGTGCAAGGTCGATTTTAGACTTAAGGATGTGAAAACACCCAGGCGTCCGTACTTGCAGTTGAGCCTTCTACGCCACAGTTCGAACGAAAATCATCGTTCGCCCGTTGTAAGCTGTGGCGCCGCTGCAATAGACGTGGGAGATAGCAGCCTAGCCTTGCAACCAACGCTCCAGCGTGGTGTTGTGTTGGCCGACGCTGTCAAATCATCACGGAGCCGACTCATGAAGAAAACTCTTGCTGCAATCGCCACCGGCGCCCTGCTGATCGCCGGCCAGGCCGTCGCCGCCAACCAGGTTTCGGCCGCCCCGAGCGTCGCCGACCGCGTGGGCAGCACCGCCGGCGCCTCCGACGAGTTCGGTGGTTCGATCGCCCCCGGACTGATCTTCGCTGTTGTGGCCATCGCGGCCTTCGCCGCCGTGACCGCCGCCGACGACGACTCGGAAAGCGACTAAATCGACCGGCCGACGGCTTCGTCGGCCTCGAGATCAATCAGGAACGGCGGCTCCTCCGGGGCCGCCGTTTTCTTTTGCGCGCTTTTCTTTGACGGCCGTCAGGAAACCTCGCCCATCCAGCCGGCCCATCGGCGGCGGCTGTCGATGGGGTCATCCCGCCGGGACGCCGCAACCCGGTCGCGATAGGCCTGGGGTGAAACCTCGTAGGCCTCGCGGAACAACCGGCCGAGCTGGTATTCGTCGGCGAACCCGAAGGCCCGGGCCATGTCCGAAAGGCCGGTCTCCTCCCGGTTGTCGAGCCCCCGCCGGACGCCATCCAGGCGCCGCCTCTGAATCAGTCGCGCCACCCCGCCCTGATCTTCGAACAGTCGATACAGGGCCGAGCGGGACATGCCCGTGCCCCGGCTCAAGGTCGCGACCGACAGGGCCGTGTCGGACAGGTTCTCATCGATCATTCGCTCGACGGCATCCCGGCGAAGATATTCGCGCCTCCGCGCCTCATGGCTGGCGCGCAAGCCCTTGTCCTCGACCGAGGCCAGGATGTGGATGAAGGCGCGGGACAGTCCCGGCTGGGCCTCCGTCTCGATCGCATCGCCGTTGCGGGCCAGGGACTGGAGGAAATCGGCCAGCATCAGATTGCGCGGAGCCGTCAGGATGCGGCCGTGCAGGCCGGCGGTCGTTCCGCGCGCGGCCTCGATGATCTCTCTCGAGACGCTGGCGGTCAGCACATGGGCCGAAACAAACTCGGTCCGCGAGGGCCGGGTGGTGTCGGTCACATAGATGTCGCCGGCGACGGCCACGTCGAACCCGCTCTCCGGTCCTCCCGCGACCTGGCCGGACAGCACCAGGCTGAGCACGAGGTGATCGAAGCCGTCGGTGCCGGCGCGGGCCCCGCGCGAATGAACCACGCCTGACAGGCGCCGCTCGAACAGCAGCAGGCCCTCGAGACGCCAGGCCCTGACCTCGGCCCAAAACGCTCCCGCGCCGCGGGTGACGTCGGATCCGTTGTCGTACAACAGCGCATAGGCCGCGAACGCATCTTCCTCAGGGAGGGTCTGACTGTTGAAACTGAAACGCTCGGACATGCGGTACTGGAACGCTTCAACTGGTTCAGGTGTCGGACAGCGGACACATGGTCTGATTGATCCACGTTCGTCAAGAAATGCCGATGCCCGCAACGTCAAGCCTTCCGAGGTCCCGATGGACGGCCGCCGGATTTTGCTTTAGGTTTAAAATATGTCGTCAGGCCGGGCCGTCAAAAGCATCGCCATCACGGGAGCCGGTCCCGGCGGCCTCTACCTCGCCATATCCCTGAAGCTGCGAAACCCGTCGCTGGACGTCGTGGTCCACGAGCGCAACCGCTCCGATGACACCTTCGGCTGGGGGGTGGTGTTCTCGGACCAGACCCTGGCCAATCTGAAGGCCAATGATCCGGAAACGGCGTCGATCATCGAGGCCGCCTTCGTCCATTGGGACGATATCGACGTCCATATCCGTGGCCGGACGATCCGGTCCGGCGGCCACGGCTTCGCCGGCATCGGCCGACAGAAGTTGTTGAACATCCTGCAGGAACGGGCCGGGTCTCTGGGGGTCGATCTGCGCTTCCAGGATGAGGTTGCCGACATCCGCGCCCTGCCCGCGGACGTGGTCGTGGCCGCCGACGGCCTGAACAGCCGGACCCGGAACGAGGCGCCCGAGGTGTTCGGCGTCGATATCGACCTGCGGGCCAACAAATACATCTGGCTGGGGACCACACGGGCGTTCGACGCCTTCACCTTCGCCTTCGTCGAGACTCCGCACGGCTGGATCTGGGCCCACGCCTACCAGTTCGAACCAGGGGCCTCGACCTTCATCGTCGAATGCACTGAGGCGACCTGGCGCGGCCTCGGCTTCGACGCCATGGACCAGGACCAGACCTGCCGCGCGGCCGAGGTCCTGTTCGCCGACTGGCTGGGCGGCTGCGCCCTGATGAGCAATGCGAAACACCTGCGCGGTTCGGCCTGGCTGAATTTCCCGCGCGTGGCCTGTTCCAACTGGCGCGACGGCAAGGTGGTGTTGCTGGGGGACGCCGCCCACACCGCGCATTTCTCGATCGGCTCGGGGACCAAGCTGGCGTTCGAGGATGCGATTCGTCTGGCCGAGGCCCTGACCGACGGCGGCGACCTGGACACGGCCCTGGCCGCCTATGAGACAGAGCGCCGGGTCGAGGTGCTGAAGCTGCAGAGCGCGGCGCGAAACTCGACCGAATGGTTCGAGACGGTCGACCGCTATGTCCGCCTCGATCCTCTCCAGTTCGCCTACAGTCTGCTGACCCGCAGTCAGCGGGTCAGCCACGAAAACCTGCGCCTGCGCGACCGCGACTTCCTGACCGGGGTCGAGCGCTGGTTCGCTGCGAGCGCCGGCGTTCCGCCTGCGGACGATCCGCCCGCGCCGATGTTCGCGCCCCTGCGCCTGCGCGGCCTGACCCTGCCCAACCGCGTCGTCGTCTCGCCGATGTGCATGTATTCGGCCGAGGACGGGACGGTGGGCGACTTCCACCTCGTTCACCTCGGCGGACGGGCTCTGGGCGGCGCGGGGCTGGTCTTCACCGAGATGACCGATGTCGCGGCCGACGCCCGCATCACGCCCGGCTGCGCGGGGATGTACCGGCCGGAGCACCGCGACGCCTGGAAGCGGATCGTCGACTTTGTCCATAGCCAGGGCTCGCGCATCGCCATCCAGTTGGCTCATGCCGGCCGCAAGGGATCCGTCGAACGCCCCTGGGGCCCGCGGGCCGACCAACCGCTTGAGGAGGGTTGGGAATTGATCGCCCCCTCCCCCGTTCCGTGGTCGGACGAAGACCAGGTCCCGCGGGAAATGACCCGCAGCGACATGGACCGGGTCCGCGACGATTTCGTGCGCGCCACGATCTGGGCCGACGAGGCCGGCTTCGACATGGTCGAGCTGCACTGCGCCCACGGCTATCTGCTGTCGTCTTTCCTGACGCCGGTGTCGAACCAACGCGCCGACGACTATGGCGGCTCCGTCGAGAACCGGTTGCGCTTCCCGCTGGAGGTCTTTGCGGCCATGCGCGCGGTCTGGCCCGACGACAAGCCGATGTCCGTCCGCCTTTCGGCCAGCGACTGGGTCGAGGACGGCCTGACGCCCGAGGACTCCGTCGCCATCGCCCGCGCCTTCGCCCAGGCCGGCTGCGACCTGATCGACGTCTCGGCCGGCCAGACCTCGGAGGAGGCGCGGCCCGTCTACGGCCGCATGTTCCAGACCCCCTTCAGCGATCGCATCCGCAACGAGGCGGGCGTCGCCACCATGGCCGTTGGCAACATCTACGAAACGGACCACGTGAACAGCATTCTCGCCGCCGGCCGCGCCGACCTGTGCGCCCTCGCCCGGCCGCATCTGGCCGACCCGAACTGGAGCCTGCGCGCGGCCGCCGAACTCGGCTGGCGCGGGCAGAAGCCTCCGGTCCAGTACCTCGCCGGCTTCGCCCAGCTGGCCCGCAATCTCGAGAAGCAACAGCAGGCGGGGCCGGTATGAGCCTGAGCGGACATCACGCGGTCGTCACCGGCGCCGGCTCGGGCATCGGCCGCGTCACGGCCGAACGGCTGGCCGAAACCGGCTGTCAGGTCACCCTGATCGGCCGCCATGTGGCCCGACTGAACGAGACCGCCGACCGCATCGGCGACCTGGCCTTCGCCGCCCCGGCGGACGTCACCGACCCGGACGCCCTGGCCGCCGCCATCGAGGCCGGGCGTGACCGGTTCGGGCCGGTCGACATACTGATCAACAACGCCGGCGCCGCGACATCGGCCCCCTTCCTCAAGACCGACGCCGAAGCCCTCCGCGCCATGCTGGCGCTCAATCTCGAGGCGCCCGCCGAGGCCGCGCGGCTGGTCCTGCCCGGCATGCTGACGCGCCGCTGGGGCCGGATCGTCAACATCGCCTCGACCGCCGGGCTCAAGGGCTACGCCTATGTCTCGGCCTATGTCGCGGCCAAGCACGGTCTCGTCGGCCTGACCCGCGCGCTGGCGCTGGAAGTCGCATCGAAGGGCGTCACCGTCAACGCCGTCTGCCCGGGCTTCACCGACACCGACATGGTCGCCCGATCCGTCGAGGCCATCACCGGCAAGACCGGCAGGAGCGAAGAAGAGGCTCGCGCCGCCCTTGCCGCCTCCAATCCGCAAGGCCGGCTGATCACGCCGGACGAGGTGGCCATGACCATCGTCTGGCTGTGCGGCGAGAGCGCCTCGGGCGTCAATGGCGCCGCCGTTCCCGTCGCGGGCGGCGAACTGTGAGCCCCGCCGCCGCCGTTTCGCTGCCGGATCGCCCCCTCCCGGACAGATTGGGCGGCGCGCCCGACGGCAAGCGCGCCCTGCGGCTGTGGCTGCGGCTGCTGACCTGTTCGACGCGGATCGAACAGACCGTGGCCCAGCGGCTGCGCGACGAGTTCGGCTCCACCCTGCCCCGGTTCGACATGCTGTCGGCGCTAGACCGGGCCGGCGAGGCCGGCCTGACCATGGGCGAGGCCGCAGGCATGCTGATGGTTTCCAACGGCAATGTCACCGGCCTCGCCGCGCGGCTCAAGGCCGACGGCCTGATCGAGGCCATGGCCGGCGCCGATCGCCGGGTGCAGCGCGTGCGTCTGACCGCTCTGGGCCAGACCCGCTTCACCGCCATGGCCCACGCCCACGAAGGCTGGATCGAAGCCCTGTTCGCCGACCTGACCGAGACCGAGGCCGATGACCTGACCCGCTTGCTGGAGCGCGCCAAGCGCTCGCTATACGCCACCACCCCCGAGGAATTGGGCACGAGGAGCTGAACGGATGAAGGCGCGCGACTACAAGGCGGCCCACTTCCTGTGGTCGGTCGACGACGACGGCGTCGCTGTCCTGACCCTGAACCGGCCCGAGCGGAAGAATCCGCTGACGTTCGAATCCTATGCCGAGATGCGCGACCTGTTCCGCGCCCTGGTCCACGCCGACGACTGCAAGGTTATCATCGTCACGGGGGCCGGCGGCAATTTCTCGTCGGGCGGCGACGTGCACGAGATCATCGGTCCGCTGACCGAAATGGACATGCCGGCCTTGCTGACCTTCACCCGCATGACCGGCGATCTGGTCAAGGCCATGCGCGGCTGCCCGCAGCCAGTGATCGCCGCGCTGGACGGGGTCTGCGTCGGGGCCGGGGCGATCATGGCCATGGCCTCGGACCTGCGCATCGCCACGCCGCGGACGAAGACGGCCTTCCTGTTCACCCGCGTGGGTCTGGCCGGCTGCGACATGGGCGCCTGCGCCATCCTGCCCCGCCAGATCGGTCAGGGCCGCGCGTCGGAACTGCTGTTCACCGGCCGGATCATGACCGCCGACGAAGGCGAGCGCTGGGGTTTCCACAATCGCGTCGTCGAGGGCGAGGCGCTGATGGAGACGGCGCTGGAACTGGCCCGTTCGCTGGCGAAGGGCCCGACCTTCGCCCACGGCGTCACCAAGAACCAGCTCAACATCGAATGGGATATGAGCCTGGACGCCGCCATCGAGTCGGAGGCCCAGGCCCAGGCCATCTGCATGCAGACCAACGACTTCCGCCGCGCGTATGAGGCCTTCGCGGCCAAGCGCGAGCCGGTGTTCGAGGGGAACTGAGCCATGGCGGACCGCACCTTTCTGGACTGGCCCTTCTTCGACGACCGCCACCGCGCCTTCGCCACCGCTATCGAGGCCTGGGCCGAGGCGAACGGCGACGCGCTGCACCTGCACGGCGACCACGACCTCGACGGTGACTGTCGCACCATCGTGAGGGCGCTGGCGGAGGGCGGCTGGCTCCGCAACGCCGTGCCCGACGCGAACGGCAGGCTGGACGTGCGGACCCTGTGCTTGACCCGCGAGACGCTGGCCCGCCATTCCGGCCTCGCCGACTTCGTCTTCGCCATGCAGGGCCTCGGTTCCGGGCCGATCAGCCTGTTCGGGACGGACGATCAGAAGGCCCGCTGGTTGCCCGGCGTCGCCTCGGGCGAGACCATCGCCGCCTTCGCCCTGTCGGAGCCCGACGCCGGCTCGGACGTCGCCGCCCTGTCGACCAGCGCGCGGCGCGACGGCGACGGCTGGGTGCTGGACGGGACCAAGACCTTCATCTCCAACGGCGGCCTCGCCGACCGCTACACCGTCTTCGCCCGCACCGGCGAGGGGTCGGGAGCCAAGGGCATCAGCGCCTTCGTCGTCGACGCCGATACGCCCCGTTTCGAGATCGTCGAACGCATTCCCCTGATGGCCGCCCATCCGCTGGCCACGATCCGGTTCAACGCCTGCCGCATCGACGGCGACCGCATCCTCGGCGCGCCGGGCGACGGCTTCCGCATCGCCATGGCCACCCTGGACGTGTTCCGCTCCACCGTCGCCGCCGCCGCCCTCGGCTTCTCGCGCCGCGCCTTCGACGAGGCCGCCGCGCGCACAGTGGCCCGCAAGCTGTTCGGCGCGCCGATGAGCGACCTGCAACTGGTCCAGGCCTCGCTGGCCGACATGGCCTTGAAGATCGACGCCTCGGCCCTGCTGATCTACCGCGCCGCCTGGCTGAAGGATCAGGGCGCGCCGCGCGTCACCCGAGAGGCCGCGATGGCCAAGCTCTACGCCACCGACGAGGCCCAGCAGGTCATCGATCAGGCCGTACAGCTGTTCGGCGGACTCGGCGTCGTCTCGGGGCATCCGGTCGAGCGGCTGTATCGCGAGATCCGCGCGCTACGCATCTATGAGGGCGCCTCCGAGGTGCAGAAGATCGTTATCGCCCGGCAGGTGCTGGCGGGCCTGGGAGGCGCCTGATGGGGACCAGCGCGCATATCGACCGGTTTGTGCTGGACCACCTGCCGCCGGTGGAGCAGCAACCCGAGCTGGTCTTCGACCTGCCCGAACTCATTTATCCCGAGCGGCTGAACGCCGGTGTCGACCTGCTGCGCCGGGCCATCGAGGCGGGGGGACCCGAGGCCCGCGCCCTGATCGACCACGACCACGAGTTCTCGTGGGCTCGCGTCGACGCCATCTCGGGCCGGATGGCGCAGGTGCTGGTCGGGGAGATGGGACTGGTCCCCGGCAATCGGGTGCTGCTGCATGGACCCAACTCGTCCTGGACGGTCCTGGCCTGGTTCGCGATCCTGAAGGCCGGCGGCGTTGTGGTCGCCACCATGCCCATGCTGCGCGCCGCCGAACTGGCCACCGTGATCGACAAGGCGCAGATCAGCCACGCGCTGGTCTATTCGGCCCTCGCCGACGCCGTGATCGAAGCCCGGGGGGCGACCACCTCGCTGACGCAGGTGATGGATTCGGCCACGTTGCAGAAGGCCGCCCAAGCCCTGCCCGTCGGCTTCCGCTTCGACCCCGTCGACACGGCCGCCGACGATCCCGCCCTGATCGCCTTCACCTCGGGCACGACGGGCAAGCCCAAGGGCTGCGTCCACTTCCATCGCGACATCCTCGCCATGGCCGACACCTTCGCAAAGCACATCGTCGGCCTGACGAAGGACGATGTCGTCGTCGGCACCCCGCCGATCGCCTTCACCTTCGGCCTCGGCGGGCTGGTGGTGTTTCCGGCCGCCGCGGGCGCCGCGACCGCCTTCGCCCCCCGCCCCGGCTTCGACGCCCTCGCCGAGACCATCGCCCGTCATCGCGCCACCGCCCTGTTCACGGCCCCGACCGGCTACCGCGCCCTGATGAAGCTGGCCGGCGATCATGACCTGTCGAGCCTGCGCACCTGCGTCTCGGCCGGCGAGGCCCTGCCCGCCGCCACCTCGGACGCCTGGCATCAGGCGACCGGCGTCCGCATCATCGACGGCATCGGTTCGACCGAGATGATCCACGTCTTCATTTCCGCGCGCGGCGACGACATCCGTCCGGGCTCCACCGGCAAGGCCGTGCCCGGCTATCAGGCCCGCATCATCGACGCCGACGGAAAGCCCCTGCCCCCGGGCCAGACCGGCCGCCTCGCCGTGCGCGGTCCGACAGGCTGCCGCTACCTCGATGACGAACGGCAGGCGGCCTATGTCCAGGACGGCTGGAACCTGACCGGCGACGTCTACCGGCTGGATGAGGACGGCTGGTTCTGGTTCGTGGCCCGGTCCGACGACATGATCATCTCGTCCGGCTACAACATCGGCGCGCCCGAGGTGGAGCACGCCCTGCTGCGCCACCCCGCCGTCGCCGAGGCCGCCGTCATCGGCGCGCCCGATCCGGAACGCGGCCAGATCGTCCAGGCCTTCGTCGTGCTGAACGAAGGCCACGTCCCGTCCGAGGTCCTGCGCGGCGAGCTCCAGACCTTCGTCAAGGGCGTCATCGCTCCCTATAAATACCCGCGCGGCCTCGACTTCGTGGACGCGCTGCCCAAGACCCAGACCGGCAAGCTGCAGCGTTTCCGGCTGAAGGAGCCGACATGAGCGGCGAGGTTTTCACCAGCCGACGCCGCGTCCGCTTCGCCGACTGCGACGCGGCGGGCATCGTCTTCTTCCCGCGCTATTTCGAGATGCTGAACGGCGTGGTCGAGGACTGGTTCGCGGGGCCGCTTGAGGCCTCGTTCCGTGAATTGCACCTCAACCGCCACGTCAGCGTTCCGACCGCCGCCGTCGAGGCCCGTTTCATCGCGCCCTCGCGGCTGGAGGACGACCTGACCTGCGCCCTGACCGTGACGAGGCTGGGCGGCGCCTCCTGCGGCCTGCGCCATCGGATCAGCGCCGGCGACCAGCTGCGCTTCGAGGCGACCCAGACCATCGTCCATGTCGGCGCCTCGCTGAAGCCCGAGCCCTGGCCCGAACCCTTGCGCGCCCGTATCGCCCCCTTCGTGGAGACCGCCCCGTGAACCGCGTCCTGTTGCCCGAAGGCTGGCCCCGGCCCAAGGGCTATTCCAACGGTGTCGAGGCGACGGGCCGCACCGTCTTCGTCGCCGGCCAGATCGGCTGGACGCCCGAGGGGGTGTTCGCCGAAACGGACTTCTCCGGCCAGTTCCGCCAGACGATCCGGAACACCCTCGCCGTCCTGACCGAGGCAGGCGCCGGTCCCGAGCACATCGTCCGCATGACCTGGTATGTGGTCGACAAGACCGAATACCTCTCCGCCCTGCGCGAGATCGGCGCGGTCTGGCGCGAGCTGATCGGCCCCCACTACCCCGCCATGGCCGTGGTCGAGGTCAAGGGACTGATCGAGGACGCCGCCCGCATCGAGATCGAGACCACCGCCGTCATTCCCTCATAGGGCCTGGCCCTTGTAAGGCTTGGCGCCGCGCGATTCCGGGGCCAAAGCTGAACCATGCGGCTGCACGACGACGTCCTGGGCGCCCTTGAGGCCGAGGCCATTCACATCTTCCGGGAGGCCGCCGCCGAATGCGAGCGGCCCGTGCTGTTGTTCTCGGGCGGCAAGGATTCCGCCGTCCTGCTGCATCTGGCGCGCAAGGCCTTCTTCCCCGCCCCGCCGCCCTTCCCGCTGCTGCACGTCGATACGATGTGGAAATTCCGCGAGATGTACGCCTTTCGCGATCAGGCGGCGGCGGAGGCCGGGATGGAACTGCTGGTCCACCGCAATCCGGAAGCCTTGGCCGAAGGGATCAATCCGTTCGACCATGGAGCCAGCATCCACACCGACCTCTGGAAGACCCAGGGGCTGAAACAGGCGCTGGACCTGCACCGCTTCGACGCGGCCTTCGGAGGCGCGCGGCGCGACGAGGAGAAGAGCCGGGCCAAGGAGCGGATCGTCTCGGTCCGCAACGCCGCCCACGGCTGGGACCCCAAACGCCAGCGGCCCGAGCTCTGGAGCCTGTACAACACCCGCCTGAACGCCGGCGAGAGCCTGCGGGTCTTCCCGCTGTCCAACTGGACCGAACTGGACGTCTGGCGCTACGTCCAGCGTGAGGCCGTCGCCCTGCCCTCGCTTTATTTCGCCGCCGAACGGCCGGTCATCGAGCGCGACGGCGCCCTGCTGATGGTCGACGACGACCGCATGGTCCTGCGCTCCGGCGAACAGGCTCGCCCGCGCCGCGTGCGCTTCCGCACCCTCGGCTGCTGGCCCCTGACCGCCGCCGTCGACAGCGACGCTGACACGCTCGACGCCGTGATCCGCGAGGTGCGCGACGCCTCGCTCTCCGAACGCCAGGGCCGCGCCATCGACCACGACCCCGCCGCCTCCATGGAGCGGAAGAAGCGGGAGGGCTATTTCTGATGGCTGACAGCCCCCGCGAAATCGTCCGCCTGATCACCTGCGGCTCGGTCGACGACGGCAAGTCCACCCTGATCGGCCGCCTGTTGCATGAGGCGGGCGCCGTGCCCGCCGACCAGACCGCCGCCCTGCCCCTGATCGACGGCCAGCCCGACCTGTCCTTCCTCGTCGACGGCCTGGCCGCCGAGCGCGAACAGGGCATCACCATCGACGTGGCCTACCGCTTCTTCGACATCGGCGAGCGCCGCTTCATCCTGGCCGACACGCCGGGGCACGAGCAGTACACGCGCAACATGGTCACAGCCGCCTCGACGGCGGACGTGGCCGTCGTCCTGATCGACGCGCGCAAGGGCGTGCTGACCCAGACCCGGCGGCACAGCCGTCTGCTGGCCCTGCTGGGCGTCAGGCGCGTGGTGCTGGCGGTCAACAAGATGGATCTGGTCGAGGGGTCGCAGGACCGGTTCGACGCCATCGTCGACGACTACCGCGCCTTCGCCGCCTCCATCGGCCTGACCGATGTCGCGGCCATCCCCCTCAGCGCCCGGCGCGGCGACAACGTGATGACTGCGGGAGCCATGCCCTGGTACACGGGCCCGACCCTGATGTCCCATCTGCAGACCGTTGGGCTTTCGGAGGCCGCGCCCGGCCCCCTGCGCATGGCGGTTCAGGGCGTGACCCGGCACGCCGATTTCCGGGGCTTCACCGGCCGCATCGAGGCCGGCACGGTGCGCCCCGGCGACGCCGTCCGCATCCTGCCATCAGGCGTCAGCGCGGCGGTAGCGCGGATCGTCGCCCTCGACGGCGACCTCGAGCAGGCCCGCGGCGGCCAGTCCGTGACCCTGTCCCTGACCCCCGACGTCGATGTCTCCCGCGGCGACCTGGTTGCGGCCGCCGACGCCCCGCCCGAGGTCGCCGACCAGTTCGACGCCCATGTCGTCTGGATGTCCGACCGCCCCCTGCTCCCGGGCCGGGCCTACTGGCTCAAACTCGGCGCCGCCACCGTGCCCGCCCGGATCAGCGACATCCGTCACAAGGTCAATGTCGACACCGGCGAGGAACTGGCCGCCACGACCCTGACGCTGAACGACATCGGCCGCTGCACCCTGGCCCTCGACGCGCCCGTCGCCTTCGAGCCCTATGCCTTCAACCGCGACCTCGGCGGCTTCATCCTGATCGACCGGATGACCAACGAGACCGCCGGCGCGGGGATGATCCGCTTCGCCCTGCGCCGGTCGGCCAACGTCCGGCCGCAGGCGCTCAGCGTCAGCCGCGCCGACCGCGCCGCCCTGAAGCGACAGTCGCCGCTGGTGCTCTGGTTCACCGGCCTGTCGGGCGCCGGCAAGTCGACCATCGCCAACCGCGTCGAACAGCGGCTGAACGCCGAGGGCCTGCACACCGTCCTGCTGGACGGCGATAACGTCCGTCACGGTCTGAACCGCGACCTGGGCTTCACCGACGCCGACCGGGTCGAGAACATCCGCCGCGTGGCCGAGGTCGCCCGGCTGATGACCGACGCGGGTCTGATCGTGCTGGTCTCCTTCATCTCGCCCTTCCGCGACGAGCGCCGCATGGCGCGCGAGCGGATGGAGCCGGGCGAGTTCGTTGAAATCTTCGTCGACGCTCCGCTCGAGGTCGCAGAGGCGCGCGACGTCAAGGGCCTGTACGCCAAGGCGCGGGCCGGCCAGCTTGAGAATTTCACCGGCATCGACAGCGCCTATGAGTCCCCTGAGGCGCCCGAACTGCGCATCGACGCCGCCGCCTGCTCGCCCGACGAGGCCGCCGAACAGGTCATGGCCCTGATCCACGCCCGCCAGGCGCGCTGAGGCGGCCTCACACCCCCGTGGATCGCCGCCACGGCCCGGCGAAGATCAGGGCGACGCCCGCCACGACGACCGCCGTGACCCCGACCACCGACACCAGCGCCCATGCCAGGGTGTCAGGCCCGGCCGCGCCGCGATCGCTGACGATCCCCGTCAACAGCGGCCCGAATCCGACGCCGATCAGGGAGACGAAGGCCAGATAGACGGCGCCCACCTGGGGCCTGAGCCGGATATCGGTCATGGCCTGGATCTCGATCAGGACCAGCACCGCCGCGAAGCCGCCGCCGACCGTCAGCCCGGCCAGACCGACAGCCGCACCGGCCAGCGAACCGGACGCCGCCAGCAGCAGGGCTCCGGCCGCCGCCAACGCCATTCCGCCCGCCAGCAGAGGACCGGCCCCGACTCGCCGTCCAAACGACGAGCCCAGGGTCCAGCCGCCGCCCAGATGTCCGACAGGAGCGAACGACAGGGCGACCGCCCCGGCCAGCAGGGCCGCATTCGGCGCCGCCAGGCCGAAGCTGCGGTTCAGGATCGACGCGCTCCACGCCCCGCCTGCCTGAATCAGCAGGACGGAACCGGCGCCGACGATCAACAGGGGGACGAAGACCCGCCACCGGGCCCGCATCAGCGACAGGGCTCCGACAATGCCCTGCCCGCGCTCCCGGCTGGAAATCCGATGACGCCGGGAGGCCCGGACGAAGACCGCGATCAGCATCAGGTTCGGAATGACCAGCGCCAGACTGGCCGCGCGCCATGGCTCCAGACCCGTGAAGGATCGGCCGGCAACCATCGCCAGCGCCGCGCCGCCCAGCAGCAGGGCCGCGCTGCGTCCGCTCGCCGAACCGGTCGTGAAGGTGGACAGGGCCCGGGCCCGGCGGCCCGGGTCCTCCTGGTCGGTGAGCAGCATCAGGGCGGCGGGTGCGAAGGCGGCCTGGCCGAGCCCCATGAGAATCCGCGCCGTCACCATGCCGGGATAGTCGGGCGCAAGCGCGAACAGGACCGCGCCTCCGGTCCAGACGATCAGGCATCCCGCCGCGAGGCGCCAGGGATCGCGGCCGGCGACATAATGTCCCGCGACCAGCAGGCCGACCGCGTACAGGGTCGAAAAGGCCGGGCCCTGCAGCAGGCCGATCTGGGTGTCGGTCAGGCCGAACTGCGCCTTGATCAACGGCGCCACGACCGCAGGCAGGCCGCGATCGACATAGGCCGCGAACTGGGCTGCGGCCAGCATCAGGATCGACGGCCAGGCCAGAGGCGCGAGCCGGTCGGAAGACGGAATTTGGGAGATGAGCCGTCCTCTCAGCCGGGGGCTACGGGGCCGGCGACTTTCGGCGGCCCCGCAGGAACGGTCAAGCTTGTCGTGTCAACGGAACCGCCATTTCATCGCCAGCACGCCCGACGCCATGACCAGGGCGCAGGCGTTGGCCCCGATGATCGGCCAGGCCGTCGTCAGCACGCCATAGGCGGTCCAGAGTACGAAACAGGTCACCGTCAGGGAATAGGTTTTCAGCGACACGGACGAGGCGTCGCGCTCCTTCCAGATCTTGATCATCTGTGGCGCGAAACTGATGATCGAACACAGGGCGGCAGCCGTTCCCACCACGTTCGCGGCCAGATCGCTCACGCCCGGGTCTTCCGCGCCGGAGATGCGGCCTTGGCCTTGGGGGAGGACTTGGGGGACGCCTTGGCGGGGCCCGACGACCGGCGGCGGGTCCCGGCGGAGGTGTCTTCGGCCCGGGTCGCGACCACCGGCATGGCCGTGGGACCCTCGCCATGGATCCGCGTCGCCCGCCCCTCGACCTCGGACAGGATCTTGTCGAGGTCCTTTTCCGTCATGTGTTCGATGCCGATGAACCGCTCGTCGGCCGCCTTGACCGCGTGGATCAGCTCATCAAGCTTGGCCTGCATCGCCGCACCGTCGCGGTTCTGGGTGTTCTGGATCAGGAAGACCATCAGGAAGGTGATAATGGTCGTGCCGGTGTTGATGATCAGCTGCCAGGTCTCGCTGAATTTGAAGATCGGGCCCGTCGCCGCCCACCCCAGGACGATCAGAACGCAGGCGAGAAAGGTCCACGGCTTGCCCGCGATCCTGGCGGCGCCGGTGGCGAAGGAGACGAACAGCTTTTCCATGTCGGTCGAAACCATCCTCTCCCGCGAAGGTTGCCGCCCCTATCGCGCCGCCAGGTCCGGCGACCTGCGCTCATGGGTGCGTTGCTCATAGGCGTAGCCTAGCGAGAGCACGCGGGCGTCGTCCCATTTACCGCCGATGAAGCTGATCCCCACCGGCATGCCGCGGTCGAAGCCCATCGGCACGGTCAGGTGCGGATAGCCGGCGACGGCCGCCAGCCGGCTGGCCGAGCCCTGGGCGTTGTCGTCGTCCTCGCGGTCATTGGTCCAGGCGCGCGAGGTCGTCGGCGCGATCAGGGCGGCGACGGTGTTATCCGCCATCATCCTGTCGATGCCCTCGGGACCCGCGGCGCGCAGCGAGTTGGCGCGCGCCTCCAGATAGACCGGATCCTCCAGCCCCGTGGTCGCCTCGGCGCGCAGGAACAGTTCCTGTCCGAACAGCACGGTCTCGCGCGGCTCGGCCTCGTTGAAGGCGATCAGATCGGCCAGCGTCCGGGTCGGCACCTGCGCGGGGTCTGTGGAGGCCAGATAGGCGTTCAGGTCGTGCTTCAGCTCGCTCATCAGCACCTGGATTTCCCAGCCGCCGATGGCGCGGAAATCCTTCGGCGCCTCGGTGATCTCGACCAGTTCGGCGCCGGCGTCGCGCAGGGCCTGCAGCGCCCGCTCGAACTCGGCCTGGGTCTCGGTGGAATAGTTGGAGACGAGGAACCGCATCACGCCCAGCCGCGTCCCGCGCAGACTGTCTGCATCCAGGGCCGCGCGATAGTCGACCCTGCGGGCGTCGGCCTCGACGGTCGCCGGGTCCAGCGGGTCCGATCCGGCGATGGCCGACAGCACACGGGCCGCGTCCTCGACCGTGGTCGTAATCGGCCCGGCGGTGTCCTGCGAATGGCTGATCGGGACGATGTGCGTGCGGCTGACAAGTCCCACCGTCGGCTTGAACCCGACCACGCCGTTGACCGAAGCCGGGCAGGTGATCGATCCGTCGGTCTCGGTCCCGATCGCGGCTGGCGCCAGACCGATGGCCACCGCCACGGCGCTGCCCGCGGAGGATCCGCAGGGGGTGCGTTCGGGATCGTAGGGATTGCGCGTCTGCCCGCCAACCGCGCTCCAGCCGCTGATGGAATTGGTCGACCGGATGTTGGCCCATTCCGAGAGGTTCGTCTTGCCAATGATGATCGCCCCCGCCTCGCGCAGGCGCGCCACCAGCGGCGCGTCCCGCCCCGGCGCGTTGTCGACCAGCGCCAGCGACCCTGCCGTGGTCGGCATATGGGCCGTTTCGATATTGTCCTTGAGCAGGATCGGAAGGCCGCGAAGCGGGGCATCCTGACCACCTTCAACGCTGAACGAACCGCCATCGGCCCAGCGGATCACGCTGGCGTAGGGTGCGTCGGTCGGGCCCAGCATGTCGGCCAGCGGAATCCCGCGACCGCCGTCAATCGGTTCGCGACATACCTCGACTTCCGCGCCGTCCGGGATTGGACGGCCTGCGGCCGCGGCCTGACGCCGGATGTCGGACTGTTCGGTGGGCGACATCCGGCTCATGAACCGACAGGTCGCCTCCGGGGCTCGGGCGATCGATTGCGCAGCGGCGTGAACCGGGGCCGCTCCCGCGACGAGGGCGGCGACAAGTGCGGCGCTGATCAGTCCTGCGCGGCGGGCGCCCTTGTACCGATGGTGCGATCCAGGAAGTCGAGATAGGTGCGCCATTGCTGCAGCTGCCTTTCATTGCCCCGCACGCCGTGGCGCTGGCCGGGATAGAGCATCAGTTCGAACGGAGTGGACGAGGCCTGCAACGCGTCGATGACGCGGGTCGAGTTCTCGAGGATGACGTTGTCGTCGGCCATGCCGTGCATCAGCAGCAGCCGCCCGGTCATGTTCGGCAGGCGCGGTATGGCGTCCGAGGCCGCATAGCCATCGGCATTGGCCTGCGGCGTCGACATGTACCGCTCGGTATAGTGGGTGTCGTACAGGCTCCACTCGGTTGGCGGCGCGCCCGCGATGGCTGAGGCCAGGCCCATGTCGGGCTCGGTCAGGGCCATCAGGCTCATGAAGCCGCCATAGGACCAGCCCATCATGGCGATGCGGCTGTCGTCGACATAGGGCAGCGAGCGCAGATACTCGGCCGCCAGCACCTGATCCTCGATCTCGGGCTGGCCCATCCGCAGATGCAGGGCCTGTTTGAACGCCGTCGACCGGTCGCCCTCGCCGCGGTTGTCCAGACGGAAGACGATATAGCCGGCCTCGGTCAGCAGCTGGTTGGTCGCGCTCTGCCAGCCGCGTTTGACGCCGCCGCCCGACGGACCGCCATAGACCTGCATCACCACCGGATATGTCTTCGACGGATCGAAGCCGGGCGGGGTCGTCATCTGCCAGACCAGGGTCTCGCCATGGCTCGGCAGGGTCCCGAAGGTCACAGTCCCGCGGCGTGAGATGTACGGATACATCGGGTGATCGGAGTCCAGCCGGTTCTCCTCGATCCACCGCACGAAGGTTCCGTCGGCGCGATACAGGCCCGACTGCGAGGGCGTGCCCAGGTCCGTGTAGTTGCCGACATAGGCCGTGCCGGTCTTGTTGACCGAGGCGCTCCACCAGCCGCCGCCCGGCGTCACGGCGACGGGCGTCACGGTCCGGCGCAGCGAGGCGCGGAACAACTGCTGCTCGATCGGCAGTTCCTGACCATCGCGCATCGAGGCGGTGAAGAAGACCTCGCCCGTCGCCTGATTGACGCCGTTCAGCGACTTGACCGGATACTCACCGCGCGTGATCGCGCGCAGCCGGCGGCCTTCGCGATTGTAGAGATACAGGTGCTTCCAGCCGGTTTCCTCGGACGACCAGATGAAGTTGCCGTCGTCCAGCGCCTTGAAGTCGTTGTTCAGCGACACCCAGGCGTTGGACCGCTGGGTCGAGATCACGCGCGACGCGCCCGTGGCGGGATCGACGCTCAGCAGGTCCAGCGTCTTCTGGTCGCGGCTCTCGCGCTGAACATACAGGGTGCGGCCGTCGGCCGACCAGTTGACCCGGGCCAGATAGATGTCGGTGTTCTCGCCGAGATCGACCTTGACCCGGCCGCCGCCGACGATGTCGCGCACATACAGTTCGACCACGGCGTTGGGCCGGCCGGCGCGCGGATAGCGCTGCTCGACCACGGTCGCTCCGCCGCCGGTGATGTCCAGCCGCGGCACGATATCGACCGGGCTCTCGTCGGTGCGCTGCAGGGCGATGTAACGCTCGTCGGGGCTCCACCAGTAGCCGGTGTCGCGGTCCATCTCCTCCTGGGCGATGAACTCCGCGGTCGCCCAGGTGATCAGGCCCTCGCCGTCGTCGGTGATCGGGGTTTCGGCGCCGCTGGCCAGATCGACCACGACCAGATCCTGATCGCGCACGAAGGAGACGTAGTTGCCCTTGGGCGAAACCTTGGCGTCGATCTCGTCGGCCTCGGTTTCCGTCAGACGGCGGACGGCGCCCCCTTCCCGGCTGGCCAGGAAGATGTCGCCCTCCAGCGGGGCCAGGATGTAGCGGCCCTGTTCGTCCCACGAATATTCGACCACGCCGCGCGCGCTGATCCGCATCCGCTCACGCCGCGCTTTCTCGGCCTCGGACAGTTCGCCGGCGTCAGGAACGAGGGCGCGCGCGTCGATCAGTTTGAACGGCTCGCCGGCGCCGATCGGCGCGGCCCACAGGTCCAGCACGTCCACGTCGTCCTCGCGCGAGCGCAGGAAGGCCACCAGTTCGCCGTCGGGCGACAGGCTGACCGACTTGGCCACCGGTCCGGACAGGGACGGATTGGCGAACACCCGCTCGGGGGTCAGAATCGCCGGGTCCGGCGCCCCGTTCGAAGATTGCGCCAAGGCGGCGGTGAACGGCGACAACGCCGCAAGGAAAAGGGTGGAGGCGAGGAGTTTGTTGCGCATGGAGGGGACGCTAGAGGGAGAATTGGTCGTCGTCATCCCCCTTGCGACGGTCGCGACATCCGCGCGGCTTCCCCCCTGCCGCCGCACCGCCTAATAAGCCCGAAGATGACCGACGCCGCCGTTTCCTCCCCGCCCGCCAAAGCCTCGCCCTTCCACGAGCTGGAGGTGTTGTGGGTGCGCCACTGGACCGACCAGCTGTTCAGCTTCGCCATTGCGCGGCCCGACGACTTCCGCTTCCGCTCGGGCGAGTTCGTGATGCTGGGCCTGCCTGGAGAAGACGGCGGCAAGCCCATCCTGCGCGCCTATTCCATCGCCAGCCCCCACTGGGACGAGCAGCTGGAGTTCCTGTCGATCAAGGTCCCGGACGGGCCCCTGACCTCGCGCCTGCAGAAGATCCAGCCCGGCGACACCGTGCTGATGGGCAAGAAGCCGACCGGGACGCTCGTTCTTGACGCGCTGACCGGCGGCGAACGGCTGTGGCTGATCGGGACCGGCACGGGCCTGGCCCCCTGGATCAGCGTGGCGCGCGACCCCGACACCTACAGCCGCTTCAAACACGTCGTCGTTTGTCACACCGTGCGCAACGTCGCCGACCTGACCTATCGCGACTTCTTCACCTCGGGGATCCATGACGACCCGCTGATCGGCGATGAGGCCAGGGCCCAGCTGACCTACTACCCGACCGTGACCCGCGAGCCGTTCGAGACGCCCGATGGCGAAAGGGGGGGCCGCATCACCGACCGCATCAGGTCCGGCGCCCTGTTCGACGATCTCGGCCTGCCGCACGGCTTCTCGCCCGACCGCGACCGGGTCATGCTGTGCGGCTCCATGGCCATGATCAAGGAGACCGCTGAACTGCTCGAAGCCTTCGGCCTGAAGGAAGGCTCGAATGCCGAGCCGGGCGACTATGTGCTGGAGCGCGCCTTTGTCGGATAGCGTCACGATCGATCCGCGCACCGCGCCGGAAGCCTGCGTCTCCATGACCGAGGTCCGTCAGGGCGTCGACGCCCTGGACCGCGCTTTGGTGGTCCTGCTGGCCGAACGCCAGCGCTACATGGACGCCGCCGCCCGCATCAAGCCGGACCGCAGCGTCGTCCACGACGACGCCCGCATCGAGGACGTTGTGGCCAAGGTCCTGACCGCCGCCGGTCCCGCCGGCCTGTCGCCCGCCATCGCCGAGCCGGTCTGGCGCACCCTGATCGACCGCTGCATCGCCCACGAGTTCGAGGCGTTCGACCGCACGCGCGGCTAGCCCCTCAGCGACCTCAGCATCAGTTCGTGCCGGTACGCCGCCACATCGGCCAGGGCCATCTCCAGCGCATCATGCACCCGCTCCAGCAGCGGCGGCGCGGCGGCCTTGTCCGCCGCCTCCGCCGCCTGACAGGCCTCGGCCAACGGACCCGCACCGATCCCGGCGGCCGCGCCCCTCAGCGTATGCACGGCGTCCTTCCAGCCTTCGTCCCGCGCGTCCAGCATCGGCGACCACAGGGCCGCCTGCTGGGCGAACAGGCCCAGCACCTCCTCGCTGATCCCGTCGTCGCCGCCGGTCGCCGCCTCGAGGACGGCGAAGTCGACGGCGCCCGACAGGTCGCGACGCGCCATCAGCCTTCCTGCTCCTCGCCCCTGGCCAGACGGGAGTTCCGCGACGACCAGACGAAGTAGATGACCAGACCCGCCGCGTTCCAGATCACGAACCACATCTGGGTGCGGGCCGCGAGGCTGAAGAAGAAGACGATGCAGCCGATGATGGTGATCCCGCCGACCAGCCACCACAGCGGGGCCCGGAACAGGCGCGGCCGGTTCGGATCGCGCACGCGCAGCACGATCAGGCAGACGCCCACCGCCGCGAAGGCCGCGAGCGTCCCGGCGTTGGCCAGCGAGGCCAGTTCATCCAGACGCATCACCCCGGCCAGCGCCGCCACCACGATGGCGGTGAACACCGTCACCACCGCCGGCACGCCGCGCACCGACACCCGGGCCAGACGGCGGGGCAGCAGGCCGTCTCGCGCCATGCCCAGGAAGATGCGGCTCTGGCCGAACAGGAAGGCCAGCAGCACGGTCGGCAGGGCGATCACGGCGCTGGCCGCGATCCACTGGGCCGCCGTGCCCTGTCCCATCTCGCGCAGGATAAGCGCCAGCGGCTCGGGGCTGGCGGCGAAGCTTTCGACGGGCCGGGCGCCGATCGCCGCGGCGGCCACGACCAGATACAGGGCCGTGCAGACCACCATCGAGCCGACGATGCCGATGGCCAGATCCCGCTCGGGCCGTTTGGTTTCCTCGGCCGCCGTCGAGATGGCGTCGAAGCCGTAGAAGGCGAAGAAGATGATCGCCGCCGCCGCCATGACGCCGGTCTGGACCACGGGCTGTCCGGTGATCTGCTCGGCGAACGGCAGGGCCGGCGCGCCGAAGCCATTGGGCATGAACGGCGTGAAATGGGCCGGGTCGAAGGTTGGCAGGGCTATGGCCACGAAGGCGATCAGGGCCGCGACCTTGATGACCACCAGCACCGCGTTCAGCGTCGCGCTCTCGCGCGTGCCCAGCAGAAGCAGGCCCGTGACCACGGCGATGATGAAGACGGCCGGCAGGTTGATGATGCCCCCGGCCACATGCGGCCCGACCGTCAGCGCCGTCGGCAGGTCCAGGCCCATGCCGCTCAGGAAGCCGACCGCATACCCCGACCAGCCCACGGCCACCGCCGACACGACCAGCGAATATTCCAGGATCAGGCTCCAGCCCACGATCCAGGCGATCAGCTCCCCCAGCACGGCGTAGGAATAGGTGTAGGCGCTGCCCGCCGCGGGCATCATGGTCGACAGTTCGGCATAGGCCAGCGCCGCGCAGGCGCAAACCAGACCGGCCAGGGCGAAGCTGATCATCACCGCCGGCCCGGCCAGGCCGGCGCCGACGCCGATCAGGGTCAGGATGCCGGTGCCGACGATGGCCCCGACCCCCAGCGCCATCAGATGCGGCCAGCTCAGCGTCTTCTTCAGCGCATGCCCGCTGTGCGGGGCCAGCATGGCGTCGATCGAGCGCCGGCGGTTCCAGAAGGCCATGATGTGCGTCTCCCCTCGCCGCTCCCCGGCGGCTGATTTGCGGGGAGCCTAGCCCGCCCGTCGGCAAACCGGAATGCCCAGAATCCGGAGGGCTTGCGCCCGTCT
The DNA here is from genome assembly GCF_037626195.1 of Brevundimonas sp. BR2-1. Classification (NCBI taxonomy): domain Bacteria; kingdom Pseudomonadati; phylum Pseudomonadota; class Alphaproteobacteria; order Caulobacterales; family Caulobacteraceae; genus Brevundimonas; species Brevundimonas sp. BR2-1. The sequence goes on from NZ_JARKMV010000002.1 coordinate 190,273, forward strand.
CGCTTCCTGCAATGGAGGCGGGCCGCCCCGATGATCGCGCCCTGCGGCAAACCGGCGGACGGGCGCAAATCCCCTTGCACGCGTGGGACATTGCCTCTATGTCCGCCCCCTCGCCGCGCCCGGTCCCTGACCGGCGCAGCGGGATCGGCACGAGCCTCGCGTGGTTCTGCCCGACGAATGGTCCGGGTGATTAGCTCAGTTGGTAGAGCAGCTGACTCTTAATCAGCGGGTCGTAGGTTCGAACCCTACATCACCCACCATCGTCCTTCCCGCCCCCCATGTAGTCCCCGGCGGGCTCAGGCTTCGGATTTCGGCATCGCCAGCAGGCGCGAGACGGCTTCGGTGAGGGCGTCGCTGCGCAGGGGCTTGGCCATGGTCTCGTCGGCCCCGAAAACCAGCGCCATCCGCAACAGCTGACCCGCATCCATCCGGCCGCCCGACGAGATCGCGAGAATCCGCATCGGCGGGCGACGGCCGCGCAGCTCGGCGATGGTCTCCAGCCCGTCCTTGTTCGGCATCAGCATGTCCAGAACGACCAGGTCGAAGGGGATTTCGCCCACCTGTTTCAGGGCCTCATCGCCGTCGGCGGCCTCGGAGACCTCATGGCCGGCCCTGGTCAGGATCTCGCTGGCGATCATCCGAACGGTTGGGTCGTCATCGACGACGAGAATATTGGCCATGAGGGGACTCCGTCACTGGATAGCGCTGAAAGCCGGGACGGGTTTCACGCGGCGGCCCTGGCGTCGCCGGGGAGATCGGCGAAGTCGCAGGGCCGGCTATAGAAATATCCCTGGATGTAATGAACGCCGGCGGTCCGCAGGAACCGGAACTGGTCCTCGGTTTCCACGCCCTCGCAGACGATCTTCATGCCCAGGGCGCGACCGACGCCGATCACGGCGTGGATGATGGCGGCCGAGGCCGTGTCGTCGCAGCAGCGCATCACGAAGCTGCGGTCTATCTTCAGCGTCGCGAAGCGAAGCCGCCTCAGCGCCTCAAGACTGGTGTAGCCGGAGCCGAAGTCGTCCAGCGCCACCCCCACCCCCATCGCCTCCAGCCGTTCGAGCGTCGGCCGTGCGCGTTCGATGTCGAGGATGGCGGTCTCGGTGACCTCGATCTCGACCCGATCGACCGGATAGCCGGTGCGGGCGGCCGCGCCGGCGACCCGGTCGGCGAAATCGTCGCGCTGAAACTCGTCCGCCGAGGCGTTGATCGAAATCCGCAGATCTTCCCGCCCGGCGCCCTCCTGCATGGCCCGGTCAAGAACGAAGTCGGTCAGGCGGGCCACCGCCCCGGCGGCTTCCAGCGCCGGAACGAACTCATCCGGGCTGCGCTCGCCGCGCTCGGGGCAGGTCCAGCGGACGAGGGCCTCGACCTTGCCGGCGAAGACGCCGTTCCGGTCCATCATGGGCTGATAGACCAGCCTGAGATCCCCGCGTTCGATCGCTTCGTCGAGGTCCTCCGCGACGGTCCGGGTCTTCGAACCGACCTCCGGGGTCGCGCCGGCGCGATGGCCCAGGCCGGACAAGGTCTGCTCCAGCAGTCGCGCCAGGCCCTCGACATCAATCGGAGCGCCATTGCCCGCCCGCGCCGCACTCTCGGCGTCGGCCGCCGCCCTTGCGACCGCCGACGCGCCCAGACTCAGGCTCATCGATTTCAGGGCGTGGGCGGCCCGGGCGGCCTCGTCGGCGGTCCCGGTCGATACGGCCCGCCGAAGATCGGCCAGACGCAGGGGCGAATTGGCCGCATAGAGGCCTTCCACCTTGGCGACGAAATCCGGCCGGCCGTTGCGGGCCATGGCCTCCAGCTCGGCCTGGACCACAGGATCGAACAGACCCGTTTCCGTCGCCGGCGCCGCCTCCGGGGAGCGCGCGGCATGTTCGCGTTGCATCAGTCTGGCGCAGTGGAGGCCGAGCGCATCCGCGAGATCGCTCATCGTGAAGGGCTTGTAGATGACCCCGTCCATGCCGGCGGCCTGCCATGCGTCTGCGGCGGACCCCACGACATGGGCGGTCAGGGCCAGAATGGTCGCTCTCGGGCGGTCCTGCGCCGCCTCTTCGGCCCGGATGATCTCGGTCGCCTCGAACCCGTCGAGATTGGGCATCGAGCCATCCATCAGAACCAGGTCGAAACGGTCGGTCCGCAGACGCTCGACGGCCTGAAGGCCGTCCTCCGCCAGGGTGACGGTCGCGCCCAGCCTGGCCAGCGCCTCGCCGGCGACCTCGCGGTTGACCTCGGAATCGTCGACCACCAGCACCCGGGCTCCGGGGAAGCTGACCGACATGAATTCGCCCGTCCGGCTCTCCGGCACGACCAGCGGCTCGCCGGAATGCAGCTGCCGCGCGATCTCTTCCAGTTCGGTGCGGCGGAGCGGCGTCTGCAGGACGCACGATCCCGCCGGGACCTCGGCGTCTCCCGACGCGATCAGAACGGTGGGCACGGCCACGGCCGCACGACCCGGGGCGCGGAAGGCGACATCCCCCGACGCCTCGTCCGCGACGGCGTCAACGCCGAAGGCGGCCAGATAGCGTCGCAGCGCGCGGTCGGACATCGGGCCGACGCCCTCGACCGAGGCTGACAGCCGCGCCGTCGGCGGCGCGGCTCCAACGCTGCCCGGGGCGGTCGGCAGGGAGACCGCGAAGGCGAAGACCGAGCCCTCGCCGATCCGGCTCTCCAGCCGCCATTCGCCGTCCATGGCGTGGACCAGCCGGTCGCAGATGGTCAGTCCCAGACCCGTGCCGCCATGTTTCCGGGTGGTGCTCTGGTCCGCTTGGGAAAAGGCCTGGAACAGACCTGGCAGCTTGTCTTCCGGTATCCCGGGACCGGTGTCGGTGACGGACAGGACATAGGCTTCCGGCCGGCCCGCGTCGGCCTCGATGCTGATCAGAACGCCGCCGCTATCGGTGAATTTGATCGCATTGTTGGTCAGGTTGCCGAGGATTTGCCGCAGCCGCGTCGGATCTCCGCAGACACGCGGCAAGGCGGGATCAACGTAGACGGCCAGATCAAGGCCCTTCTCGCGCGCCCGTTCCGTGAACAGCCCGGCCACGTCTTCCGCGGCCTCGGTCAGATCAAACTCGACATGTTCCAGATCGAGCTTGCCGGCCTCGACCTTCGAGAAGTCGAGGATGTCATTGATGATCGCCAGCAACGACCGGCCCGACTTGGCGATGACGTCGGCGTAGCGCCGTTGACGCGGCGCGAGCTCGGAGCCCGAGAGCAGTTCGCTCAGGGCGAGGATGCCGTTCATCGGCGTCCGGATTTCGTGGCTCATGACCGCCAGAAAGTCGGACTTGGCCGCCGTCGCCGCCTCGGCGACCTCCTTGGCCACCCGAAGCTCGGCGGTCCGCGCCGAAACCTCCTGTTCGAGGCCCGCGACATGGGCCGCAATCCTGTCGTCCCGGACCCGGATGTCGGCCATCATGGAGCGGACGCCGGACACCAATTCGCCCACCTCGCCGTCGGCCGCGATCTCCGGCGACCGGGCGAAGTCGCCGGACTGCCGGACTTCATTGGTGAAGGCGGCCAGCTGAACGATGGGCGTGCTGATCCGGCGCGCCAGTCGCAGCGCGATCAGCAATCCGGCCAGCAGGGCCACGCCGGCGCCTGCCAGACCCGTCAGGACCGCCGCGAGGATGCGCGACTTGAGGCCGGGGGTCTGGCCCACGAGCGTGAGTTCTCCCACCCGGGAGCCCTGGCTCACCACGGGCACGGTCGTCTGCAGCGTCCCGCTGCGCAGCACCGACCAGAACGACGAGCCGCCGGCCTGTCCGACCGTGGCGTCCGAGGTCAGGCGGACGCCCCCACCCGTCTCGGCGAGCAGGCGGCCGCCCGGCCCGGTGATGCGGGCATAGGTGATGTCGGGCATCTGGCTGATCGAGCGGATCGCCGCGAATGTGCCCGCGGAATCGCCCGATCGCACGGGGTCGGCGGCCAGCGAAGCAATGACCCGCGCTGTTTGCGTGAGCCGCTGGGTCTCGAGTCTGGATTGGTCCCTGGCGTCGACCCACACGGCAAGCGTTGCCGTGACGATGCAGGTCGTCAGCAGAGAAGACAGGACGAGCCAGATCAGCTTTCGACGGATCGATCCGCTTGTGTACAGTTTCCGACTTAGCAAGTTCGACCGCCCGGATGACCGATTTGCATCAGGATACAGACGCTTAATGACTCGTCCCTTAAGCTTGCATTGTGGGGACTATGCTGCGGGGTCAAAGACCCCGCGGAGGGAACGAAGTGGGCGAGTTTTTCTATGTGCTCGATGAGAGCGCGCGTATCCTGTTCGTGGACGACGATCCCATCTTGCGGGAGTTCGCCCAGGTGAATCTCGCCTCTCCCATGGCCAGTATCGACGTCGCGGAAAACGGTGCGGAAGCTCTGGAGCGCCTGGGCGAACACTACGACATCGTCCTGCTCGATCTGGAAATGCCCGTTCTGGACGGGTTCGACACCCTCGCCGCCATCCGGGCCAATCCGCGCACGCGGGACCTCGCCGTAATCGTCCAGACCGGCCGCGAAGACGTCGCGGCCATCGACCGCGCCTTTCGGCTGGGCGCGACGTCCTTCGTGACTAAGCCGCTGAACTGGCGGCTGCTCGCCTATCAGATGCTCTACGTCCTTCGCGCTTCGAGAGCCGAACGGAAAATCGCCGGCCGCGAAACCGGCCAGGATCAGGCGGCGTGACGACCCTCAGGCGCATTTTGAGGGGGTTGGGGACGCGCCTGCGCCGCCTGGGCCTCGATACGCGCGGCAATATCGCCCTTGGCTTCGCCCTGATCGGCCCCACCGTCATCCTGCTCGGCGTCGGCGCGATCGACCTGTTCGCCGTTCACACCGCCCAGACGCGCCTGCAGAGCATCGCCGACGCCGGCGCCCTGGCCGGAGCGCCCGCGCTCGCCCTCGCCACCGACGGCGCCGCGGCCAGGGAGCGGGCCGCCTCGTTCGTCGCCGGCGCGATGAGCGAATGGGCCGAGGCGCCGAGCTTCGACGCCACATACGAGATTGTAGATCAGGGCGGCCAGCGGGCGATCCATGTCGTGCTCAGGGGACACCGGCCCTCGTTCTTCGCCAATATGCTGCCTCCGGGCGGCTGGAATTTTTCCGGCGACGCGACGGCCACATCCCTGGGCCTGGTTCCTCTCTGCGTCCTCGTGACCGGGGGCTCCCAGACGAAGGTCCTGCACGTCAGGGACGACGGCAAGGTCTCCGCGCCGGCCTGTATGGTGCATTCCAATCGGGACATCCTGGTGGAGGGCGGATCGATAACGGCCGCCGCGGTGCAGGCCGTCACCTCCGCCGAGGGTTCGATCAGCCCCGAGCCGGGGTCCGGCGCGGCGCGCGTCGACGACCCCTTCAGCGATCTGGACCTCGAGCGGAACAGGGGCCTCGACTGTCCGATCCGCGCGGTCCTGGAACCGCTCAAACTCACGGCCGGGGTGACGCGGCTTCAGCCCGGCGTCCATTGCGGAGGCCTTGAGGCCGCGGGAACCAGCACCCTCATCCTCGAACCCGGCGAGCACTGGTTCCTTGGCGGTCACCTGATCATCAGGGAAGCCGCCCGCCTGGAAGGCGACGACGTCGTGCTGTTCTTCGACAAGGCCTCCAAGTTCGAATTCATCGATACGTCGCTCGTCCGCCTGTCCGGGCGGACCAGCGGGCTCTACGCGGGCATCGTCATGGCCGCCACCCGCGACAACCCGCAGGACTTCCTCATCTCCAGCGACAACGTCGAGAGCCTGCTGGGCGTCATCTACGTACCCGCCGCCCAGTTGATCGTCCAGGGCAACGCCAACGTCGCCCGCGACAGCGCCTGGACCGTGATCGTGGCCAAGGCCCTGAAACTGAACGGTTCCCCCTCCCTGTTCATCAACGCGAACTACAATTCCACCAACGTTCCGGTGCCGGACGGCGTGGGACCGAGAACTGGCGGAGCACGACTTATCGAATAGCGAGGAAGACCATGTCTGTTGAAGCAGAGAGTATTGCCAGCCGCATCGATGGCGAACTGCCCGACGACCGACGCCGGAGTCCCGGCGACCGCCGCGGCCGCGATCGACGGAAGCCCGGCAGCCGCATCAATGAGAAGGCGCCCCGGCAGTCGCTTCTCAAGGCCGTGGGCGCGTTCGGCGTGGTCTTCAGCGTCGCCGCACTGGGGCTGACCCTCCTCGGCGCCCAGATGCTGGACCTGTCCATCGCCCTCGCCGTCATCGGCTTCGAAGTGGCGGCCCTGATGACCTCGGCCCTCCTCCTGGCGCTCGGTTCGATCGAACTCAGACTGGTCGAGATCCGCCTCGAACTGATGATGGCGAACGGCGGGATGCGCGGGGAAGACCGCCGCACGGGGGATCGACGCGATTAGGTTCGCCGCCGGCCGCCATCGTCCTTCCCTCTCCCCTGCATCCTGCATAGGCTCCCCTCTACTTCGCGGAGGGGCATTTCATGCGGCGTATCGGCCAAGGGACATTCGTGGCGGCGGTTCTGGCCTTGGCGCTGGCGGGTTGCGCCACCGCGCAGGAGGCTCCGCCCCCCCTCCCCACCCCGTTCGAGGCCGTCGATCCCTTTATCGGCACCTCCGGCAAGGGCCACACCTTCCCCGGCGCCGTCGCCCCGTTCGGCATGGTTCAGCTCAGCCCCGACACCGACTACCGGCCGTTCCGCCAGTCCTATGACTGGGCCTCGGGCTATCGCTTCGACGATCCGACCATCATGGGCTTCTCGCACACCCATTTCTCGGGCACCGGCCATTCCGATCTCGGCGACGTCCTGATCACCCCGATCTCGGGTGAGATCAAATGGGACCCCGGCGCGGCCGACCAGCCCGGCTCGGGCTACCGCTCGCGCTACAGCAAGGCGTCCGAAACCGCCGAGCCCGGCTATTACGCCGTCAGCCTGACCGACTCGGCCGTGCGCGCCGAACTGACCGCCGGCGTCCGCGTCGGCCTGCATCGCTACAGCTTCCCGCGCCGCGCTCCGGCCCGGGTCCTGCTCGACTTCCGCAGCTCCATCTACGACTACCCGGGCAAGGTGCTGTGGTCGCGCATCCGCCTGCATCCCGACGGCACGGTCACCGGCTTCCGCGAGACGCGCGGCTGGGCCCCGGCCCGCCAGATCTATTTCGCCATGCGGTTCTCTCGCCCCATGGTCGGCCATGAGCTGAAGGACCGGGACGAGGCCATCCCCTACAACGGCTTCCGCCAACCGGGCCGCACCCCCGCCGACCGCGACCAGGTCCAGGGCCGCCAGCTTCAGGCCGCCTTCGACTTCGGCGAGATCGCCGGGCCGCTGCTGGTCAAGGTCGCCGTCTCCTCGGTCGACGAGGCCGGGGCCGTCCGCAATCTGGACTCCGAGGGCGGCGATTTCGACTTCGACGGCGTCCGCGCCGCCACCCGCGCCCAATGGGAACAGGCGCTGAACGTCGTCCAGATCGAGGCCGCGCCCGAGATGCGGACCACCCTCTACACCGCCCTCTACCACGCCCTGATCGCGCCCTCGGTCCACGGCGACGCCGACGGCCGCTGGCGGGGGCCGGACCAGCAGGTCCATCAGTCCGACTTCACCGTCCACTCGACGTTCTCGCTGTGGGACACCTTCCGCGCCGAGCATCCGCTGCTGACCCTCGTCGCCCCGCCGGAACGCAACACCGACATCGTCAATTCCCTGATCGCGGCGCAGCAGGTCAGCCCCTACGGCATCCTGCCGGTCTGGTCGTTCCACGGTCAGGAGACCTGGACCATGATCGGCTATCACGCCGTCCCGGTCATCGCGGACGCGTATCTGAAAGGCGTCCCCGGCATCGACGGCGCCGCGGCCCTGAACGCCATGACGGCCAGCGCCACCTACCGTCCCTATGGAGGGCTGGGCGACTATATGGACCTCGGCTACGTCCCCATCGACCGCGAGCCCGAGGCCGCGTCAAAGACCGTCGAATACGCCTATGACGACTGGACCATCGCCCGCATGGCCGAACGGCTGGGCCGGTCAGACGTCGCCGCCCAATTCGACCGCCGCGCCGGTAACTGGCGCAACACCTTCGATCGAGACACCGGCTTCGTCCGCGCCCGTCTGGCCGATGGCAGCTACCGCACGCCCTTCGACCCGACCGCCATCAACTACGGAAGCGACTACACCGAGGGCAACGCCTGGCAGTATTCGTGGTTCGTCCCGCAGGACATGGCGGGCCTGATCGGCGCCATGGGCGGCGACGCGGCGGCGGTGGCCAAACTCGACGCCATGTTCGACTACGACAACACCGGTCTGGACTACTCCCACGCCGAGGACATCGCCGGCCTGATCGGCCAGTACATCCACGGCAACGAGCCCAGCCACCACTCGGCCTACGCCTATGTCCACGCCGGCGCCCCCTGGCGGACGCAGGCGCGGCTGAAGCAGATCGTCGAAAGCCAGTACCACGCCCGCCCCGACGGCCTCGCCGGCAATGACGACGTCGGCCAGATGTCGGCCTGGCTGATGTTCACGGCCATGGGCTTCTACCCGGTCACGCCGGGCTCGAACCAGTACGTCATCGGACGGCCGTTCACCGATCGCACGGTCCTGACCCTGCCCGGCGACAAGCGCTTCGCCATCGTCACCGACGGCCTCGCCGACGACCACCCCTACATCCAGTCGGTCACCCTGAACGGTCAGCCGCTGTTGCGGACCTGGATCGGGCATGACGAGATCATGGCCGGCGGGGAACTGCGCTTCGTCATGGGCGCGGGGCCGAACATGACCTGGGGCGTGGGCGCGGAGGCGCGGCCGTATTCGATGACGGCGTACTAGCGTTCACCTCACAAACCCCCTCAGCACATTCGCCTCCGTGCTCAGCACGAGCTTGCCCAGGTCCACCCGCTTCGGCTCGGCGAACATGAGGAAGTAGTATTTCATCTGCTCGGACCACCAGTAGCCCGGGCAGTTGTCGCCCTGGGTCATCGGCCGGGTCGTGATGTCGGCCAGCGAGGTGTAGCCGTAGGCCGCCTTCGACGTCTCCTTCATCGCCCGGTAGTGAACCGCCGTCAGCGCCCGGTACCGCTCGTCCCGGTCGCCCAGCCACAGGTTCAGGCAGGCGTCGGCGAACTCGGGCCGCAGGCCGGTGCGCTTGCCGCGCGCCGTCCCCGTGGTCACCTCGATCGATTCCGGAATGATGGTGTAGCGCGCCTGCATGTCCGTATAGCTGGCCAGGAAGTCGTCGCCCTCGGCCTTGCGGCCGACCTGGCCCAGCAGCCCGGCCAGATAGCCGCCCAGCACCGTCTGCGACGTGCCCGTCACCTCGGCGGTCTCATAGTCGACCATCGGGAACCACAGCCGGCCCTCATAGCGCCGGCCCTGATGGGCGATCATCGCGCCCGTGCATTCCTCGGCCCAGCGCTTCATGTCGGCGTCGCCGAACATCTCCCAGCTGTCCCACAGATATTCGTAGAAGCTGTCCGCATAGACATCGATCGAGGCGTTGCGGCTGGTGAACTGGCCCGTTTCGGCGTGGATGTTGGCCGCCATCAGCCCCTTGTCCGACCGCATGTCGAGCGCATGCTTCATCGCCCGTTTCGCCGCCGCATAGTATTTCGGCTCGCCCGTCAGCCGGCCCAGCAGGCCGAACTCGGTCGCATAGGTGCCGATCTCGGCGAGGTTGGTCATGGGGTCGCGCACCGCCCCCGTCTTCAGGTTCACATAGCGGTACGGCAGGCCGTGCGGCGAGGCGTCGAACGCCTTCATCAGCCGGTCCGCCACGTCCTTCGCCTTCTCAAGCAGCACCGGATCGCCGCTGGCCAGATGGGCCGACAGCAGGCCGCCGACCAGCCGGATGTTGGTCTCGAACACCTGGGCGAAGCCGTCGATGTCGAAGTCCAGCCTGGCCTTGACCCAGTCGACCCCGGCCTGGAACTCCTCGTCCAGCTCCATGATCCACAGGGTGTCCAGCGCCTCGACCAGCGACAGGCCCAGGTCGTGGCCGTCGATGAAGAAGGACTGGCTGGTTCCCGAGACCGGATTGATCTCGTCCTTGCCCCAGGCGCGGGCGACATAGTGGTCCCAGGCCCATTTGAACTCGGCCTTCACGTCTGCGCCGAGCGCGGCCCAGTCCTCGGCCTGCGCGAGCGCTGGCAGGCCGGTCAGTCCGGCGGCGGCGGTTCCGCCCATCAGGGACAGGGCGTGGCGGCGGTTCAGGTTCGACAGGGTCATGCCTCACCCTAAACCGGAGCGCCGATCACACAACTCCGCTCATCCCGGCGAAAGCCGGGACCCAGTGCTTTGGGTGTTGCAGCGGGTCCAGTTGTTTTAGCCCGCCAGTCCCCGGGCGCCGGCGTCAAGCTGGACAGGACTGGGTCCCGGCTTTCGCCGGGATGAGCGGATAGAGGGTTACGAACTCACCGCCAGCCGCGGCCCGTTCATCCATGGCGGCTCGGGCATCGATCGCCGCGCGGTCGTCTGGGCGCGGGTCCAGCGTTCGTGCAGGTCGGCGAAATAGGGGTCGTCCTCCTCGATCCGGCGCTGGTCGCCGCTCAGGAAGCCGCGCCGCAGGGTGATCAGATCAAACGGCGCCCCGACCCCGACATTGGACCGCATGGTGGTCGAGAATGAGATCAGCCCCAACTTGACCGCTTCCGGCAATGGACTGTCGAAGGCCAGGCCGCTCTCCAGAATGGGCTTGCCGTATTTGGCCTCGCCGATCTGGAGATAGGGCGTGTCCCGCCCGCACTCGATGAAATTGCCCTGGCTGTAGATCAGGAACAGCGCCATCTCGCCGCCCTTGATCTGGCCGCCCAGCAGCATCGAGGCCGAGGTGTTCAGGCTGTCGGCCTCCAGCGCCGGCGCGATCGACAGCCGCACGCTACGCAGGGCGTGGCCCAGAACCTGGGCGCAGCGGAACAGGGTCGGCGCCGTCTCCAGCGTCTCGGGCTCATCGCCGACGTTCAGATGGACGCCCTCTTTCGCCATGGCCAGGGCCGTCTGGGTCACCGACAGATTGCCGGCGGTGCAGATGCCCAGCACCCGCTCGCCCGGCCGATCGACGACGTGCAGCTTGCGATAGGTCGAGATGCTGTCGACGCCCGCGTTGGTGCGGGTGTCGGCGATCATCGCCAGACCCTCCTCGACCAGCATGCCCACGCAATAGGTCATGCGGCGCGCCATCCCCGTACGGCCATCATGAGCCGACGGTATCAGATTCGCGCGGCGGCGGCGCCCGCATCCGCGCCCGGTCTACGCCTGTTGCTGGCTCTGTTGCATGTCCGCATCACGCACGTTCAGCCGCACCGCCAGCCGCTCGCCGCCCCCGCCGTAGCTGGTTCCACGCACCGGAGCCGCGCCGAGATAGTCGAGGCCGGTCGCGACCCGCACATAACGTTCGGTGGCGCAGATGCCGTTGGCCGCATCAAAGCCGACCCAGCCCAGATCCTCGATCCAGGCCTCGGCCCAGGCGTGTCCCGCCTCCTGATCGTCCGCCCCGTCCCGGCGCAGCAGATGGCCCGAAACATAGCGCGCGGGCACGCCCATCTGACGACAGCAGGCGATGAAGACATGGGCGTGGTCCTGACAGACGCCCCGGCCCAGGGCCAGGACCTCGGCCGCCGTATGCGTCGGCGTCGTCACCCCCACCTCGAACGCCACCGAGCCGTGGATGCCCGCCATCAGCCGGTGCAGGCGCTCCAGCGGCGGATGGGCCGAAAACTCGGATGCGAAGACCGAGACCAACTTGTCCCGGCGGGTCAGCGCCGTGTCGCGCAGGAACACCAGAGGCGACAGCGTCTCCTGATCGCGCGGCACCACCCCTGCGGTCTCGCTGGTCACCACCTCGCCCGACACCCGCACCGTCAGGCTCTGGGTCGGCTGCTCGGTGTAGAGCGTATGGACGATGTTGCCGAACGCGTCCTCGGACTTGCGCAGGCGCGCGTCGACATCGGTCTCGACCCGCCAGTGGCGCACCTGCTGCGCCTCGGACGATCGGGGCGACAGCCGCAGCGTCTGGATGATGAACCGCGCCGCCCGGTCGTAGGCGTAGGTGGTCGCGTGATCGATACGGATGCGCACGGCTAACTCAGATACTGTTCGTGGATGGCCTGTCCCAGACGGCCGTTCTCGCCAAGGAAGGCCTGGATGTATTCGTGCAGGCCCGACTGGAAGATGTCGTCCATGCGGGAATTGTCGAACGCCCGCATCCGCTCCGCCGCCAGCCGCTGCGCCGGACCGCGCCGCCCATAGTCGCTGGCCAGCCGCTCCAGATACCGCACGATCGACGCCTGACAGCTGGCGAGGGACCGCGGCATCTGCCGGTTCAGCACCAGCAGATCGGCCACCAGCCACGGCTTGACCGAGTCCCGGTAGACCCAGCGATAGGCCGTCAGCGCCGACACCTCGCGCAGCAGGGTGGTCCACTGGAAATAGTCCAGCTGCCCGCCCACCCGCTCGCCCTCGGGCAGCAGCAGATGATATTTCACGTCCAGCAGCCGGGCGGTGTTGTCGGCCCGCTCGATCGCCGCGCCAAGGCGCAGGAAATAGTAGCCGTCGTTCCTCAGCATGGTCCGGCTGGTCGCGCCCTCGACCGACAGGGTGACGGTCTTCACCCACTCCAGAAACCGCGCGAACTCGTCGCGGCGGGTCGGCTGGCCCTGTTCCTCCAGACCGTTCCAGGCCCCGTTGATCGCCTCCCACAACTCGACCGTCAGGGCCGTGCGCACCGACCGCGCATTGGTCCGCGCCCGGGTGATGCAGGCGGTGATCGACGAGGAATTGTCCGGTGCAAAGGCCAGATACTCGCGCACCGACTTCTCTGTCGGCGACCGGCCCAGCGCCCGCGGCGCGCCCGCCGACGCCAGCGCGCTGGCCCAAACCGTCTCGGCGTCGCCGTCGCCTCGCGTCGGGATGGCGGCCAGCCTCAGCGTGGCCTCCAGGATCCGGGCGAGAAAGTCCGCCCGCTCGATGTAGCGGCCGGTCCAGTACAGGCTGTCTGCGGTGCGGCTCAGCATTCAAACATCCAGCACCCAGGTGTCCTTGGTCCCGCCGCCCTGGCTGGAGTTGACCACCAGCGATCCCGGCTTCAGCGCCACCCGCGTCAGCCCGCCCGGCGCCACCTTCACCCCCTGCGGCGACGACAGCACGAACGGCCGCAGATCCACGTGCCGCGCGTGCAGCTCGCCCTTGTCCAGCGTCGGCGCGGTCGACAGGGCCAGGGTCGGCTGGGCGATGAAGTCGTCGGGATCGTTGATCAGCTTCTTGCGGAAGGCCTCGATCTCGCTCTTCGACGCCGCCGGTCCCACCAGCATGCCGTAGCCGCCCGAGCCGCCGACCTCCTTGACCACCAGCTGGTCCAGTTTGGACAGCACCTCCTTCAGCGCCTCCGGCTCGCGGCAGCGCCAGGTCGGCACATTCTTCAGGATCGGCTCCTCGCCGGTGAAGAAGCGGATGATCTCCGGGATGTAGGTGTAGACCGCCTTGTCATCGGCCACGCCCGTTCCGACGGCGTTGGCCAGGGTCACCGTCCCCTCCTGATAGGCGGTCATCAGCCCGGGCACGCCCAGGGCCGAGTCCGGCCGGAAGGTCAGGGGATCGAGAAAGTCGTCGTCGATGCGGCGATAGACGACGTCGACCTGCTGCCGCCCCTGGGTCGTGCGCATGAAGACCTTGCCGTCGTCGACGAACAGGTCGCGCCCCTCGACCAGATCGACCCCCAGCTTGTCGGCCAGGAAGCTGTGTTCGTAATAGGCCGAGTTGAACGGCCCGGGCGTGAGCACCACGATGGTCGGGTCCGCCCCGGCCGCCTCGGGCGCACAGGCCCTGAGCGACGCCAGCAGCATGTCGGTATAGGTCTCGACCGGCCGCACCGGATAGTCGGCGAACAGGTCGGGGAACAGCCGCATCATCATCTCGCGGTTCTCCAGCATGTAGGAGACCCCGGACGGCGTGCGGCAATTGTCCTCCAGCACGTAGAAGCCGTCCTCGCCCGTCCGCACCAGATCGACGCCGGCGATATGCACCCACACCCCGCGCGGCGGCCGGCGCCCCTGCATCTCGGGCACATAGTGGGGATTGGTCAGCACCAGCTCGGGCGGCAGGACGCCGGCCTTCAGACACTCCTGCGGCCCGTAGACGTCGGCCAGGAACAGGTTCATCGCCGTCACCCGCTGGACCAGACCGGCTTCCAGACCGGCCCATTCCGACGCGCCGATGATGCGCGGCACCACGTCGAACGGGATCAGCCGCTCGCTGGATTCCGCATCGCCATAGACGGCGAAGGTGATGCCCATGCGGCGGAAGAACAGCTCGGCCTGCCGCGACCGCGCCTGCAGCAGACCCTCGGGAGCGTCGGCCAGCCAGCGGGCCAGCCCGCGGTAGCTGTCGCGGACATCCCCCCCGTACCCGGGTGTCCCACCTGACATCTCGTCGAAGGCCATGCCGCTCCCGCTGCTTCCAGATTTCAGCGTGGCCCCACAAGCGTCGCTGAAGCAACAGGAATGTTGCGACGCGGCAAAGGTTCAAACGGCCAAGGCTGTCAGGTCCTCGTGATGGCCGGAACGTCCCGGACGCCTGTCCGGTTTTCAGGTGTCCCAACGTCTGGAAGGAAGGAAACCGATGCAAGACCATCAAAAACACCGGCCGCAGGACGACTTCGGCCGCAGTCAGGACGACGGCCGCTGGGAAGCCGGCGACCGCCGGGCCGACGAACGCGTCTCCTGGTCGGAAGGCGATGGCGGGCGCACCGCGGACGCTTACCGCAATCAGGGCCAGATGGACCGTTCATATGCCGGCTCGCGCGGCATGGGCTATGGCCGAGACCAGCAGAGCCGCTATGGCGAAGGCATGTCCACCGGCTGGACGGGCGACCGCTCCGGCGGATCGCAAGGCGGGTATGACCAGACCTATGGCGGCGGGTCGATGTACGGCCAGAGCAGCCAGCAGGACTACGGTCGCGGCCAGCACGGCTTCGCCCGCGGCGGCTACGATCCCGGCTACAGCCAGGGCGGCCAGTTCGGCGGTTCCAGCATGGGCGGCTCGAACTACGGCCAGCCCTACGGCGGCGCCCGGGGTCAGCAGGATCAGGGCTACAGCCAGCATGGCTACGCCCCCGGCGGCCAGATCTGGGAAGGCTCGGGCCGCGGCATGGGCGGCCAGAGCCATCAGCATCACGACTTCGAGCCGGACTATCTGCACTGGCGCGAGCAGCAGCTGTCGGCCTTCGACAAGGATTATACGGACTGGCGCAACGAACGGCGTCAGAAATTCTCGTCCGACTTCGACAGTTGGCGCCAGACGCGACCTCGCTCGGAAGCGTCTGGCGAGCACAGAACGCCCGCGGAAAATCCGATCGTCGGCGACGTGTCCGACGGCGGCGTCGGCACACAGGACGCGAAGAAGCGCTGACCGCGCCGATCTCGCGTGACGAAAGGGCCCGGCTTCCACCGGGCCCTTTTTTGTCGGCTACCGAGCTCCGGTCGCCCGCGGGCCCGCGTTCTTCACATACTGGTCCAGCCAGCGGGTCATCTCCCACAGGGTGTGGCCCACGGATTCCCGGGCGCGATAGCCGTGGGCCTCCAGCGGCAGGACGACATAGCGCACCGTCGCCCCCTGCCCCTTCAGCGCCGCATAGAACCGCTCGGACTGGATCGGGAAGGTGCCCGAATTGTCGTCCGCCTCGCCGTGGATCAGCAGGATCGGCTCATTGACCCGGTTGGCGTAGGTGAAGGGCGACATCTCCGTATAGGTCTCCGTCGCCTCCCAGTAGGTGCGCTGCTCGGCCTGGAAGCCGAACGGCGTCAGGGTCCGGTTATAGGCGCCCGACCGGGCGATGCCGGTGCGGAACAGGTCCGTGTGAGCCAGCAGGTTGGCGGTCATGAAGGCGCCGTAGCTGTGCCCGCCCACGGCGATCCGGTCCCGGTCCGCCACGCCCATGCCGACGACCGCCTCGACCGCCGCCTCGGCGCTGGCCTTCAGCTGTTCGATATAGGTGTCGTTCGGTTCTGCCCCGTTGACGCCGACGATCGGCATGGAGGGATCGTCCAGCACCGCATAGCCCTGGGTCAGCAGAAACAGATGGCTGATGCCGCCCGGCCGCGTGAAGCGGTTGGCGGTGTCGACCACCTGACCGGCGACAGCGGCGTCGGTGAACTCGGCCGGATAGGCCCACATGACCAAGGGCAGCGGACCGTCGCGATCCTTGTCGTAGCCCGCGGGCAGGTACAGCGTCCCGGACAGGGCCACGCCGTCGGCGCGCGTATAGCTGATCGTCTGTTTGCTGACGCCCGCCAGCTGCGGCGCCGGGTCGGGGAAGCTGGTCAGGGCGGTCGGATCGCCTGCGGTCAGGTCGCGGACGAACAGATTGGGCGGATCGTTGCGCGTCTCGCGCCGGGTCACCACCCGGCGGCCCTCCTCGTCGAGGAAGCCGACGACGCTCTCATAGTCGCCGCTGGCCGAGGTCCACAGACGTTCGGACCGGCCGTCGGCCAGATCCATGGCGGCCAGAAACGGATACTCGCCTTCGCGCGTCGCCCCGGGTCCCGTCATCAACACCCGGCCGTCCGCCGCGAACCGGATCACCGGGAACCCCTCGGCGTTCGGTTCGGTCACGGGAGAGCCGGGATTGTTGTACCGGTCCTGATAGTTGCGCTCCAGCAGGACGCGGCCCGATCCGGGGCTCGTCGGATCGACGACATACCGGGTCTCATGCCGGTTGTTGAACCAGCGGCTGGTGACGAGTGCGGTGTCCGCGTCACCCCAGGTCACCCCGGCGTAGCGCTCCTTCAGGTCGATCAACGGAACCGGCGCACCGCTGAACGGCGCGGCCAGGGTGAAGACGCGATCGCGCACCTCGGCGGCGGTGCGCGGATCGCCGCCGTCCTGGGCCTCGGTCCAGACCAGGGTCGCAGGCGCATCAGAGCGCCACTGGACCGCGCGCGGGCCGGGCGCCACGGCGTCGAACGGCGTGGGGATGTTGTCCCTCAGCGGCAGGTCGGCCACGCGGTGAACCAACCGGCCGTTCATGTCGGTGACCGCGACCTCCGCCGGGAACAGTCCCGCCGGCACCACATAGCTGTAGGGCCGCCTGGCCGTCGTCTGCAGCACATGGCGGCCGTCCGGAGACACGCTGGCGCCCAGATAGACGGCGGGCGCGCCCAGCGTCCGGGCCGCTCCGTTCAGCGGAACCAGCGTCAGCTGCGAGGTGAAATAGTGGTCGAAGAGCGCCTCATCCCCGGCGTTGGACAGCAGATCCTGATAGGTCCGCGCGGGCGCCGCCCGGCCCATGCTCTCGGCCACCGTCGGACCGGCCGGCGGGCGCGTCACGTCCGGCGCCGGGCCGCGGCCCTCGGGCGTCATCCGCACCAGCAGACCCGAGCTGTCCGGCAGCCAGTCGAAGGCCCCGCCGCCCGCGGCGTTGACCCTCGCGTCCGTCAGCTTGCGCGCCTGACCGCTGGCCACGTCGACGGTCCACAGCTCCAGCCCCGTGGGCGCGTCCATCAGCAGGGCCAGCGACCGGCTGTCCGGCGACCAGCTGGGCGACAGGAACCGGGCCCCGGCCGGTAGTTCGACCGTGCGCGCGGCCCCGCCCGCGATCGGCTGCAGGGTCAGCCCCGTCAGCCACGTCACCCGGCTGTTGGCCGGTCCGTTGTTGCGCGGATTGATCCGGTATCCCGCCAGCCGCAGCATCGGCTCGGCCAGTTCGGCGATCGGCGGCAGATTGGCCCGGTCATAGAGGGCAAGAGTCCGGTCGTCGGGTGACAGGCTGGGGGTCGGCGTGGGCCTGGTGTCGAGGATCTGCGCGATCGGCGCCGGCGGCTGCTGATAGGTCAGACCGTCCTGCGCCAGGGCGGGACCGGCCACGGCGGCCAGCAGGACGAAGGCGGGCAGGGCCCGGGCCAGCAGATGACGACGCATGAAATATTCCCCGAAACCGTCCGCCCTCTCCCGGGGCGCCGCACGCTAGGGTGCGAACGGAACAGGGGTCAAGGCCGCCGGCCGGCCTCGCGCCCGCGCATCGTCGCGCCGGTCATCGCATAGCAGCTGGCCCGGCTGGGCCGATCTCCGTGCGGCCCGCCATAGGCGGCGCTGACCGAACAGATGTCGGCCGGGCTGAGGCGCCCCTTCCAGCGGTCGGCGTTGCAGTAGTTCATGATCGAATCCGGGTCGTAATACGTCTCGTCCGTATTCTCGGCCTCGGGCGTGCTCTGGCGGGCGACGCAGTCCGGCGCGCGCGGGCTGACGTGGTCATGCGAAAACCCGAGGGCGTGTCCCAGCTCGTGCAGGGCGTCGGCGTAGAAACAGCCCTCCCGCCCGATCGTCCCCCGCCGTCCGCAGATGCGGTTGGTGACCAGATAGTCGGCGTTCAGGACGATCGTCCCGCCCCTCACCAGATTGACCCCCAGATGGCTGGACGAGGCGAACAGTTCGGGATCGTGCTCGATCCGTATGGGAATCCGGCGCGGCCCTGAACCCGGCGCCGGACAGGCCGCCAGTATGTCGAACTCCACCCGGGCCACCGCCTCCCATGCGGCAGCGGCGTCCATCACCTTCTCGCGCGCCCAGGCGTCCTCGGGGGCCGGAGCCTCGAAACACATCGGCGCCCGGCCGTCCGGCCAAAGGTCCGCTTCCGCCGGCGGCGGCGCGGCGGGCGGAGGCGGAGGTGGTGGAGGCGGCGGCGGCGGAGGCGGAGGCGGCGGCGGCGGCGGCGCCATCACCGGCGGCGGGACCTGATCCTGAAACACCGAACAGCCGGCCATCGGAACGCACAGCGCCGTCAGCGCCAGCACCAGAACGATCTTCAAACGTTTCATGCCCAGCGGCTCTCGGTCAGGGTCAACGACAGTTCCAGCGCCACGGCCTGCGCGGGCGGCCGTCCCGCCTCCGGCGCCAGATCCTCGGCCTCGACGGCGACCGTCACGGGCGCGTCCCCCTCGCCGATCATATTCAGCACCTCCTCGCCGAAGCGGAACGGCATGATGTAGTCGCCCGCGTGATGGGCGGGGTCGCCTTCCCGCAGGTGCAGGAAGGTCGGCGACGAACCCAGCGATATCCGCCGTCCGCCGCAGCTCATCCGGATCTCGATCGACCGGTCCAGCAGCCCTTCGTTGGCGGCGAAAGCCACCGAGCCCGCGCCCGCGATCATCAGCGTATCGTCGGCCGCCCGCATCCGCGCCACGGCCTCGGCCGGCAGGGTCACGGACAGGCCGCCCTCGGCCCGCATCGGCCAGGTGACGCCGCCCAGCGGCACGCGCCGCGTCGCCCCGGGAGGCCCCATCTCCGGCACATTGAAGACCGGGAACGGATAAAGACTGTCATAGCCGTAGCCGAGCGGCCGCGTCTCGAGCACGCTGGCTACCGCCCAGTCCCCCGTATCCTCTCCCTGCCCGCCGACGAAGCCGTTCAGCGTCCGCGCCGTCCAGTCAGCCGGATAGACGTTCGCCGCCTGACGCGCGTGCCATGTCGCCCAGACCCGGTCGACGTTGCAGTGGTGCAGCCAGAAGATCGGATCGGTCGCCGCGGTGGTCAGCCGCTTCATCAGCCCGCCGACCAGCTCGTGGATGTAGTTGTGGCCATAGCCCTCGACCATTCCCGCCCCGGCCGGCAGCTTGCCGGCGAAGGTCTCGAAACCGTCCGAGGTCAGCCGCGCCATATAGGGCGACCGGGCCCAGCGGGCGGCGTTGAAATCCAGCGTGTCGACGCCGCGCGCCCGCTGCCGCTCGTACAGCAGGGCGTCCTCGTCCGTGATCCACGATGGCAGGGTCCGGTGCTCCTGCGCGTCCCAATAGGGCATGGCGAAACGGGCGTGGCCCGTCAGCCCCGCGATGATCCGCTCCAGATGCAGCAGCTGCAGCCGATGCCAGGGCAGGAACAGGCCGTTGTTGTGCTGGCCGTTGCGGGAATGAATCTGGTTCTGGCGGGTCCAGGACCGGTCGTCCCGCCGACGCTTCATCAGCGCCAGTCCCTCGCCGAAGGCCACGACGTCGTCGCTGGTCGCGGACAGGGTCCTCGCGCCCCGGCGTACCCGCGGCGTCTGGCCAAGCGCCGGCCCGGCGCCCGGGATCGAGCCGAGGCCAAGCATGGCGGCGCCCGTCAGCGCCTGGCGTCTGTCGATTTTCACCCATGCCCCCGCACGTCTTCCCCGACGGCGAAGGTTCACCAATCTCAGCCCGGTGTCGACCCCGCGTCGCGCGCCGGCGCCTGGCCGATGAACCGCGTCTGCCGCGCCGCCGTCCACATCTCGCGCAGGCCCTGACGCGGCATGTCGACCCCGAATACCGCCAGCTGGGCCACCCAGACCTCGGACAGCTGCTCCACCGTGCCCTGCACCCATCCCGGCGCCTGCTGCCGCGACCAGTTCAGCGGCGAGACGGCGTTGAACACCATCAGGAAGGCGGCGACCGTGAAGATCGTCCGGCTGGTCCAGCGCCGGTCGCGGGCGGCGACGCCCTCGTCGTCCAGCGGCGGTGCGGGGGGAAAGGCGAACCGGCCCAGCGCCGCCAGCGCATTCTCGCGCGTCGGCAGGTCGTGGGCGTCGGCGGCCTCGATCCAGTCGCTGGGCGGATCCTCAGGCGGCGGGGGCAGGCTTTCGTACAGCGGCGGGAACGGCGACTCCGGCCGGTGAACCGGAAACGGCTCCAGCGGGATCTCCGGCGTTTCGCCGTCCTTGCCTGTCGTGTCGTCGGTCATTGTGGGTCCAACGCCTCAGAACTGGAAATAGATGAAGGGGGCCACGCCCTCGGGCCGCACCGCCTCGATCAGCAGGAAGGCCGCGCCGATCAGCAGCCCCAGGGTGATCGACGGCGCCGTCTTCAGCCGCTCGGCCAGGCCCTCGACGGCCCGCGGCGGCAGCCAGTGCATGGCCAGCCCGCCGGCGATCAGCGTCAGCAACAGCGGCGTCAGCGCGACCACCGGCCCGATCCGCCCAAGCCCCTGCAACATGGCCATGGCCATGTCGAAACTCTCCGCCCGGAACAGGATCCAGCCCAGGCAGACGATGTGGAAGGTGACCAGCACCCCCACCACCGTCGGAATGACCTTGCGATCGCCGAACCCGGCCCGGAACAGCCGCTCGATCACCTGCACCCCGCCGTGCAGCGCGCCCCAGGCCAGGAAGGTCCACGCCGCCCCGTGCCACAGCCCGCCCAGCACCATGGTGATGAACACATTGATGCAGCTCGAGACCAGCCCCTTCCGCCCGCCCCCCAGCGGCACATAGAGGTAGTCCCGCAGCCAGCTGGACAGGCTGATATGCCACCGCCGCCAGAAGCTCTGCATCGAACTGGCGCGATACGGCTGGTCGAAATTGCGCGGGAAGGAATAGCCCAGCAGGGCCGCGATCCCGATCGCCATGTCGGAATAGGCCGAGAAGTCGCAATAGATCTGGACCGCATAGCCATAGACCGCCGCCGCGATGTCGATGGCCCCGTAGGCCGACGGATCGAAGAACACCGGATCGACCAGGTTCACCGAAATCTCGGACGCGATCACCGTCTTCTTGAACAGGCCCCAGACGATCAGCAGCAGGCCGTGCGTGGCCATCTCCCGCGTCAGCCGCGGCGTCCGGTCGAACTGCGGCAGCAGGTCCGAGGCCCGCACGATCGGCCCCGCCACCAGATGCGGGAAGAAGCTCATCAGCAGCATGACGTCCAGCAGGCTCTTCGCCGCCGGCGTCTTCCCGCGATGCACGTCCACGACGTACGAAATGCCCTGGAAGGTGAAGAAGCTGATCCCCACCGGCAGCACGATCTGCAGCAGCGGCAGGTCCCGCTCCCAGCCGAACCGCATCAGCAGGTCGCCCGCTTGCTCGATGAAGAAGCCGTAGTATTTGAAGAAGCCCAGGATCAGCAGATTGACCGCGACCCCCAGGCCGACCAGCCACGCCTTCCTCGCCCCCGGCTGCCGCGCGATCAGCGCCCCGACGCCCCAGTTCAGCACCGCCGACGCGATCAGCAGGCCGACGAACCGCCAGTCCCACTGGGCGTAGAAGAACCAGCTGGCCAGCAGCAGGAACAGCTTCCGCCGCCCGTTCTCGCGATCCAGCGACCAGGCGGTGAAATAGACGAACAGGAAGAAGACGCCGAAGGCCAGGGTCGGGAACAGCATCTAGTTCGGCCCCCCTGCGGCGACGCGCGCGGCCTTCCAGCCGTCATAGGCCGCCAGCAGATCCCGGCTCAGCACCCCGCCGATCCAGTCCGCGCCCTCGCTGGTGAAATGCACCCGGTCGCCGCGCATCAGGGGCGCGTCCCTCAAGGCCAGCCGATCCGCCGAACACGCCCCGCCCATCCGTCCTTGCCAGTCCCAGAACGCCACACCCATGTCGGCGGCGACCCGTCGTTGCACGTCCCGCACCACCGCCAGCGACGGCGGCGGCCTGCGCCGGCCGTCGGCGCTGCATCCGCCCGGCTCGCCGCTGCGCAGCGCATCCGGAGCCCCCAGCAGCATCAGCGACGCCGCCGGGGCCAGCCGCCGCATCCGCGCGATCTGGTCCCGCAGCAGCGCCTCATAGGCCCGCCCGTCCAGCGCGTCGTCGAACCCCTCGTTGGTGCCGAACGCCAGCACGATCAGGCCGGGCCGCCACAGGGCCAGCTCGGCCGCCGCGATCGCCTCGTCCCGGCTGGCCAGATCGCGCAGCGTGGTCCCGATGACGCCGAGGCTCGACACCATCACGCCGGGCTTCGCGCCCGACAGCATGACGGAATCCATCACCACGCCCCGCTCCAGCGGGATCAGCCGCACCGAGGCGGTCGGCCCCGGCAGGGCCAGCTCGTGGCACACTTCCTGATCGGGCGTCGCTCCGTTGAAGTCCAGACCCCGGCCCAGACCGCCCGCCTCGACCGACAGTCCCGCGCCGCCGCCGCGCGCCCGGCCGCAGATTCCGACCACGGAAGCCTCCGCCCCCGGATCGAGTTCGAACCCGATCAAGGCGCCCTCGCCGCCTGTCGCCCGCATCCCGGCCAGGCCGACCCGCGGCGAAGGCGTTCCCGCCGCCGACTGCAACGAGGGGTTTTCGGCCGACCAGCCCGCCGCCGCCATCCGCACCTGAAGCGGCGCATAGCTGTCATAGGGCGCGCCCGGCGGCAGCACCCCGCGCCCCGCCGCCCCGAACCGGGCCTGAAGGTCGGCCCTCAGCTTGCCGGTGATCCGGTCGCCGATGGTGTGGCTGTCGCCGATCTGGAGGATATGCACCGGCCGCGTCCGCTGGCCCGCCTCGGTCGCCGCCAGCGCCTCGAACAGCCCGGTCAGCGCCCCGGCCTGACACAGGCCGCCCGGACAGTCGGACTCGCCCGCAGGCGGCGCGGCGACGGCGGCGTAGGGGATTTCCTGCGCGACGGCCGCGCCCGAAACCGCAATCCATACTCCGGCTGAAAGGGCCGCCGCCGCGGTCCTCATTCTCAGGCGGCGGGCGTCGCGGGAACAGCCGCAGGCCGGTCCAGCCCGGCGTCGCGCTTCAGGCGCGCCGCCACCGGGGCGCTCATGCGCAGATAGCCGGCCATCGACATGTGGATCCCGTCATTGGCCCGCATCAGGGTGCGGCGGCCGGTGTCGGTCGGCAGATAGGCCTCGTATCCGCCCTCGCCGTTCGAGGTCAGGGCCGTCGTCTCGATATAGGGCACGTCCAGCGCTCGCATCCGCGCCGCGACCACCGCGTTGATCAGCGTCATCTTCGCCTCGAACGAGGCCCGTTTCATGCGCGGCAGGCCGACCCAGTAGACGGCCACGTCGCGGCTGCGCAGCAGGGCCACCAGATCGTCGACCCGTTTCGCATAGGCGGCCTTCCAGCCGTCCGAGCCGAACGGATGGATCTGGCCGTCCATCTCTATGCCCTGGGCGTCATTGGTGCCGAACAGCATGACGGCCACATCCACCGGCTGCTCGTCCAGCTGGCCGCGCGTCTTCGCCTGGATGTCGACGTAGTCGTAGCGGCTGAGGCCCGTCGAGACCTGCGAGAATTTGCTCACCGTCACATTCGGCGTGTGCTGCAGATCGCGGTACAGGCCCGCGTACAGGCCGTCCGCCATCGAATCCCCGAACACGCCGATGCGCAGCGGTCCACGGGCCAGCCGCGCGTTCAGCGGCGTTACGGCGGGCAGGGCCGGCGCGGCGGCGACCGGAACGGCGGCCGGCGCCGCGGGCGCGGGCGGCGCCGAGGCCGCGGCCTTGTCGCCCAGCATGATGGTCGGATGGCGCAGCCACGCCCGGCCGTCGGGCGTCAGCACCAGCCCGGCCAGAACACCGACCACGAAGGTCGCCGTCAGAGCATTTATGCCAGCCCGCAAACCCGTCCCCCGACTGAACCCTGTTCCGCCGAGCCTTTTACCTTATCGGGGCCGAACCGCCACCTCGCGCCCGTGTCACGGGAAGAAAAAGGTTAACCGAAGCGCCCTTCGGCCCATCGCGCCGCCAGATATCCGCCGATCGCCGACACGGTCGTCAGGACCGTTCCCCAGCAGATGTCGATGATCGTCAGGCGGGTCGACCAGACGTTCAGCGTCGCCTGATTGGTCAGGTCATAGGTCGCATAGGCCACGAACCCCAGCACCGCCCCGTTCAGCGCCGCCCTCTGCCACGCGCCTTCGCGCAGGGCGGGTTCGACGGCCAGGAAGACCGTCCCCGCGATCGATACCAGATAGAAGACAACCGCGGCCTTCATGTCCGGCCTGTCCGCCAGGATCGGCCCCAGCGCCGGCTTGTACAGCCGGCTGGACATGGTCGTCAGCCAGATGGCGTCCAGGGCCGCGAAGGTCAGGCCTGCGCCCAGATAGGCGGCCACATATTTGATCATCGGTTCAACTCCTCGCGTCGGTCTTCGTCCTGACGGGCTGCAACGTTCCAGCTACGGGGCCGCCCCCGTCCCGGATGTACGGCATCCGTCGGAGCCTCCGCTCCGTAGCTTCCGGCGAGCATCCCCGGAGCCCGCATGCATCCCCATCTCATGGCCGTCCCGCCGCCGCCGTCCGGCAAACGCATCGCCGTCGTCGGCTCCGGCATCTCCGGCCTGTCCTGCGCCTGGCTGCTGTCGCAAGCGCACGACGTGACCCTGTTCGAGGCCGACAATCGGCTGGGCGGCCATTCCAACACCGTCGACGCCCCCGCTCCCGGCGGTCCGATCGCCGTCGACACGGGATTCATCGTCTACAACGAGTCCAACTATCCCAATCTGACAGCCCTGTTCGAACATCTGGACGTGCCCACCAAGCCGGCCATGATGTCCTTCGCCGTCTCCATCGACGACGGCGCGTTCGAATACTGCAGCCAGGGCATCGGCGCCCTCTTCGCCCAGAAACGCAACTACGCCAGCCCCAAATTCTGGCGCATGATCGGCGACCTGCTGCGCTTCCAGAAACAGGCGCCGCGCGACCTCCCGGAACTCGAGCGGTCGGGCGAGACGCTGGACGCCTGGCTGACCCGGGGGGGCTACGGCCCCCTGTTCCGCGAGGCGCATCTGCTGCCCCAGGCCGCCGCCATCTGGTCCTGCACCATGGGGCAGATGGCCAGCTATCCGGCCGCCTCCTTCGTGCGGTTCTACATGAACCACAACCTGCTCAGGGTGGACCTGCGGCCGACCTGGCGCACGGTGGACGGCGGCAGTCGCGCCTACGTCGCCCGGCTGGCCGCCGCCTTCAAGGGCCGCGTCGTCACCAACGCCGGGATCGCGGGCGTGCTGCGCGGCCTCGACGGCGCCGCCCTGCGTTTCGGCGACGGCCGGCTGGAACGATTCGACGCCGTCGTCCTGGCGACCCATTCCGATCAGGCGCTGGCCCTTCTGGAAGCCCCGTCCGCCGAGGATCGCCGCCTTCTGGGCGCCATCGCATACCGCTCGAACAAGGTCATCCTGCACCGGGATGCTTCGCTGATGCCCAGACGGCGCAAGGCCTGGGCCGCCTGGACCCACCTCGGCTATTCCGACCGCGCGGGCGAAGGCGGCGTCACCTACTGGATGAACGAGCTTCAGAGCCTGCCCGGCCCGCCCCTGTTCGTCAGCCTGAACCCCGCCCGGGCGCCCGACCCGGCGCTGGTGATCGGCGAATGGGATTATGAGCATCCCGTGTTCGACGCCGCCGCCGTCGCCGCCCAGTCCGAACTCTGGTCGCTGCAGGGCCGCCGCAATGTCTGGTTCGCCGGGGCCTGGTTCGGTTCCGGCTTCCACGAGGACGGCCTGCAGGCGGGCCTGGCCGTCGCCGAACAGCTGGGCGGCGTGCGCCGTCCATGGTCCGTCGCCAACGAAAGCGGACGCATCCATGTGCATGCTCCGGCCGGGGCGTCCGACCGGCTGACCGAGGCCGCGTGACCTCCGCGGCGCCCGTCGCATCCGCCTCGGCCCTCTATGTCGGCGAGGTCGTGCATCACCGCGTGCACGGGTTCCACCACCGTCTGCGCTACCGCGTCTGGATGGTGCTGGCCGACCTCGACGAGTTGTCCGGGCTCCAGGACCGTCTGCGCCTGCTGCGCCGCCGCCTCGGCCCGATCGCCCTGCGGACCTCCGATCATGGGGATCGGTCCGGCCGCCCCTTGCGGCTCCAGATCGAGAGTCATCTGGCCGACGCCGGCATTGACATCGCCGGCGGCCCGATCCGCCTTCTGACCATGCCGCGCATCCTCGGCTACGGCTTCAATCCGATCAGCGTCTTCTTCTGTCATACGCCGGACGGCGCCCTCGCCGCCCTGCTCTATGAAGTCACCAACACCTTCCGCGAACGGCACAGCTATCTGATCGCGGTCCCCAATCCTCCCCCATCGGGGGAGGGGGACCATGCGAAGCATGATGGAGGGGGAAGCGCCGCGCCGATCCGTCAGACAGCGGAGAAACAGCTGTTCGTCTCTCCCTTCATGGACAGCGATCTGACCTACGACTTCACCGTCCGTCCGCCCGGCGATGCCGTATCCCTCATCGTCGCCGTGCGCCGGGGCGGCGCCCCCATCCTGACCGCCAGTTTCGTCGGCCGGCGCCGCCCCCTGACCGACGGCCAACTCCTGCGCGCCTTCCTCACCCACCCGCTACTGACGTGGAAGGTCACCTGGGGCATCCACTGGGAGGCGCTCAAGGTCCTGCTCAAGGGCGCCCGCTACCGCGTCCGGGGAGCCCCGCCACATCGGCCGGTGACGGTGGGGCAGGCCCGCTGAGGTCAGGGAGTCCCCGTTTCCTGTCGTCATCCCGGGGGCGCGCAGCGAACCCCGGGACCCGGCGGCGCGCGCGAGCGCGAAGCTGTCGGGAGCGCGGCTGTGTCCGGCATCGCCTTCGGCGCCGCCGGGTCCCGGCCTGCGCCGGGATGACGACAGGCAGGGTGCGGATATAGTCGCATTGGCGGAAAAACATCCCGCCTTTCCAGCGCCTTGACGATTTGAGACCCCCGTCTCCTGCGCACCCCCTCCCGGCGCCCGCATAATGGCTGCATCCCGTCGCGGGGGAGGGCGTCTGGCGCCAGGGCCAATCACGTGCGGCGGGGTGCGATCGAGCGGGAAACGTCGTCCCGGAATCGTCGCCCGGACCCTTGCGCGGCTCATACCTGCGGCTTGTGGAATAACGGGGGCGTGGGGGCGGCGGACTGCCCGGGGTGTCGAAACCCCGGGGCCCGGGAGGCCTGGAAGCCTTCCGCCCGTCGCGAGCGTACGACGGACAGGGATGAATGCGGCGAAAAGGCCGGGGTGGGAAAGTCCCGAAAGCCCCGCAGGCCGCCTTGATGAAGCCCGCCCCCGTCGGCTTGCGTGAACCGGTCGCGCGGAGCGAAGGCGGCGACGCCGAAAACACATCCCGGTCCCCGCAAAGCGAAAGCAGGGGGCCATCATTCGGTTCCGGGCGAAGCCGCCCGCGCTCCGCCACCTCCCCGCACTTTCCGGCCCTTGGGCCGGAGAGCGATGACGCACGTCTTCAGCCCGGCTTGCCGCCGTACGCGCATCGCCGTATTGAGCCAGAACAGTCGCCGATATTCATCAGGCGGTGAAAATATGAGGAAGCGATGCGGAAGATCTTCCCCGACGCGGCGTCCGCCCTGGAGGGCCTGACCTTCGACGGCATGACCGTCATGTCCGGCGGCTTCGGCCTGTGCGGCATTCCCGAGCATCTGATCGCCGCCCTGCGCGACAGCCGGGTGAAGGACCTGACCGTCATCTCCAACAACGCCGGCGTCGACGGCTTCGGGCTCGGCCAGCTGCTGGAGACCCGTCAGATCGCAAAAATGATCTCGTCCTACGTCGGCGAGAACAAGGAGTTCGAGCGGCAGTATCTGGCCGGCGAGCTCCAGCTCGAGTTCAACCCCCAGGGCACGCTCGCGGAGCGCATCCGCGCCGGCGGCGCCGGCATCCCCGCCTTCTTCACCGCCACCGGCGTCGGCACCCTGGTCGCCGAGGGCAAGGAAGTCCGCAATTTCGGCGGCCGCGACTACGTGATGGAAACCGGCCTCGTCGCCGACCTCGCCATCGTCAAGGCGTGGAAGGCCGACGGCCGCGGCAATCTCCAGTTCCGCAAGACAGCCCGCAACTTCAATCCGATGATGGCCACGGCCGGCAAGGTCACCGTCGTCGAGGTCGAACACATCGTCCCGACCGGGACCTTCGACCCTGATCAGATTCACACCCCGGGCATCTACGTCGACCGCATCGTCCTGACCGTGCCCGAGAAACGCATCGAGCAGCGCACTGTCCGCGCTCGCTCAAGTAGCGAAGCGGTAGCGAAAAAAGATGGGGAGACCGCGTAAGATGGCACGCACCCGCGAACAACTGGCCGCCCGCGCCGCCTGCGAGCTTCAGGACGGCTTCTACGTCAACCTCGGCATCGGCATCCCGACCCTGGTGGCCAACTACATCCCGCACGGCATGGAGGTCACCCTCCAGTCCGAGAACGGCATGCTCGGCATGGGGCCCTTCCCCTATGAGGACGAGGTCGACGCCGACCTGATCAACGCCGGCAAACAGACCATCACCGAAATCCCCGAGAGCAGCTATTTCAGCTCGGCCGACAGCTTCGCCATGATCCGCGGCGGCCACATCAACCTGTCCATCCTCGGCGCCATGGAAGTGGCCGAGAACGGCGACATCGCCAACTGGATGATCCCGGGCAAGCTGGTGAAGGGCATGGGCGGCGCCATGGATCTGGTCGCCGGCGTCAAGCGCGTCGTCGTGGTCATGGATCACGCCAACAAGCACGGCCAGTCCAAGGTGCTGAAAACCTGCACCCTGCCCCTGACCGGCACGGGCGTGGTCAGCCGTATCATCACGGATCTGTGCGTCTTCGACGTCAAGCCGGACGGATCGGGCCTCGAGCTGATCGAACTGGCCGACGGCGTGACGCTGGAAGAAGTCGCGGCGAAGACCGAGGCCAGCTACACCGTTGCGGCTGACCTGAACTCGTAGGCATACTCGCCGGAACCGGCCGCAGAGCCGGTCTGGTGGGAGTATCGAGATGGCGGACGGAGCCTACCGCTGGCTGGGCAACGCCCCTGCGCCCGACGCGGCGCGGGTCGAGGGCATCGACGCCGCCCTTGACGAGGCCACGGCCCACGCCTTCGGCGAACCCGCCCTGGCCGCCGCCGCCGAACGCATCGGCCGGGCCCTGACAACCGCCCGCGCTGACGGCCTCGAGGCTGCGATCGCGGGCCTGTCCCAACTCCGCTCCCGCATCGAGGCGCTGCGGCCCGAGGCCCTCGAGCCCCGCCGCGGTCTCGCCGGCTTGTTCGACAGCCGGCGCAAGCGCCTGAACCGCTTCCGGGAACAATTCCGCGACGCCGCCGAGCGTCTGACCGACAGCGGCGCGGCCCTCGCCGAGCGCATCGAGGGGGCCGCCCGTCGCGCCACATCGCTGGACGCGATCTGGGCCGAGATCCGCGACGCCGTCGCCGACCTCGATGCCCACCTCGCCGCCGCCGTCCGCCGCCTGTCCACCCAGCCGCCCGCGGAGGACGGCGCCGCTCATCCGCTGGAAAGCCGCAGGGCGACGCTGGACGCCTGCCGCGCCGCCGCCCTTCAGTCCCTGTCGCTGATCCGGGGGTCCCAGAACGCCGACGCCCGCACGTCCGAGGCGCTGAAATCCTGCACCGACGGCCTGGCCGCCTGGCGCGACGACTGGCGCGACGCCCTGGGCCTGTCAGGCAAACGGCCCCGCCGCATCCGCCCCGACAAGGACCGTCTGGCCCGCAGCCGCGATCAGGCCCTGGCCCGCCTCGACCGGACGCTGGCCGAACTGATGACGCTGGGAGCCCGCCGCGGCGACGTCGAGCGCCGGCTGGCCGCCGTCGGAGCAGGCCTCCGAAGCTAGCGGGCGTTCGCCTCGGTCCAGGCGACGATCTGCGTATTCAGGTCCCGGGAGGCCAGGTCAAAGGCTTCGACGATGGCCGACACCCTGTTCCCGGTCGCGGGCTGTTCGACGCTGAACATCCGCTCCGCCGCGACGGTCCGGTCCGGCGAGGTCGTCACCCGGGCCCGGGCCGTGATCACCACCGTGGGGACACCGCCCGGAACGTCATAGCGGGCCTCGAAGGCGCGCATGTCGATATCGAGGCTGCGTCCGCTGCGCACCGCCTCGCGGGGGCCGACCAGCCGAACCTGCGTGGCCTGACCGGCGAAGGCGTTCTCGAGGCTTTCCATATAAAGGTCGGCCGCCGGCGACACCCAGCGCGCACCCTTGATGTAGGCCGTCTCGGTCCCGGTCACGCCCAGCAGCCGGTCGCCCTCGACCGCCTCCGGAAACTCGACCCGCCGCAGGGAGATCGAGGTCGCCGACGATCCGACGCTTTCGGAAATGGCTGGGGCCGACCCGCCGAACCGGTAGGTCTGGACGGGGTCGGGCGAGCTCAGCAGGGCGCAGCCCGACAAGGCGGAGGCCAGGACGCCGACGGCGGTCAGCCGGATGAGGGACGAACGGATCACGGCTGGACCTCCATTTCCTTGGTCGGCGCGCGGCCGATGAAGTCACGCGGGCTGCGCCGCACCTCCTCGATCAGGCCTTCGAGAGCCTGGGTGGCGTCTTCCAGTCCCTGGATGGACTGCTGCAGCTGGGGCAGGCCGGTCGTGGCGAAGTCATTCACCGGCTGCTCCAGACCGCTGATCGTGCGGTTGGCCGAAGCCGCCGCGTCCGCCGCCTCGTCCGCCGCGCGGTTGATATTGGCGATCGCCGCGCGACCGTCGCCTTCCACCAGTTGCCGTGCGCTGACGCCCAGCGCCTGGTATTCGCCGATGGCTTCATTGGCCTTCGTCAGGGCCTGCTCCAGCTGGGCGAACATGCCCTTGCGGGCCTCCAGCTCGCTGGACAGGGCCTCGACGTTCTTCACGCTGGTCGAGAAGGAGCGGATGTTGTCGTCCGACAGCACCCTGTTGATCCGGTTCAGCGCGTCCACGGTCTGGGCCAGCACCGTGCCGGAGCCGCTCAGCAGCTCGGCGATCGGCGACGGCTGGCTCTGGATCACGGGCACGACATTGTCCGGATACTGCGTCTTCAGGATCGCGCTCTGCGGATTGCCGGCGGTGATCTGGATATAGTTCAGCCCGGTGATGCCCTGCGGCTCCAGCTGGGCACGCGAGGTCACCCGCACCGGCGTCGTGCCGTCCACGCGGATGCGGGCGATGACCTGATCGCCCTTCTTGGGGTCCAGGTTCAGATCGGTCACTTCGCCGACGCGGATGCCATTGAAATGCACCTCTCCGCCCTCCGACAGCCCGCGCACCGGTCCGTAGAAGACGATGTCATAGACGTCGTAGTCGTTGTTGAACTGCAGTCTGGCCAGCCAGATGCTGAACACCGCCAGCGCCGCCAGAAGGGCGATGGTGGCGATGCCGACGGCGGCGTAGTGGGCGTCTCGTTCCATCGGGTCCGCTCTCCTCAGGCGGCTCTGTCGGCAGCGCGACCGCGCGGCCCCAGAAAATATTCCTTGATCCAGGGATGATCAGAACGCTCGAGCTCCTGAACCGTCGCCTTGGCTACAATGCGCTTGTCGGCGACCACGGCCACCTTGTCGGTAATGGCGTAGAGGCTGTCGAGGTCGTGGGTAATCATGAAGACGGTCAGCCCGAGGTCGTCAGACAGCCGCCGGATCAGGTCGTCGAAAGCTGCGGCGCCGATGGGATCGAGGCCTGCGGTCGGCTCGTCCAGAAACAGGAGTTCCGGATCCAGCGCCAGGGCCCGGGCCAGACCGACGCGCTTGCGCATGCCGCCGGAGAGTTCGGCCGGCTTCAGGTGGTGCGATTCCGGCTTCAAGCCGACCATGGCGATCTTCATCTCGGCCAGTTCGCGGATCACGTCCTTCGGCAACCGGGTATGCTCGACCAGCGGCGACGCCACATTCTCGATGACGCTCAGCGCGGAGAACAGGGCGCCCTGCTGGAACAGGATTCCTGTCCGGCGTTCGACGTCGGCCTCCTGATCTTCGGTCATGGTCGCCCGGTCGTAGCCGAGGATGCTGACAGAACCGCCTTCCGGGTCCTTGAGGCCGATGATCGAGTTCAGCAGGACCGTCTTGCCTGAACCGGAGCCGCCGACAACGCCCAGGACCTCGCCCCGCTCAACGACGAGGTCGAGGTTTTCGTGGATGGTCCGTTCTCCGAACTGGCTCAGCAAGCCGCGCACCTCGATCAGGTGTTCAGGCGCGGTCGCCGAATTCGCGGCCCGTGCGGTCACCAGTTCAGCTCCAGGAAGATCATCGCAAAGACCGCGTCCAGGAAGATGATGGCGAAGATGGCCTGAACCACCGCGGCGGTGACCCTGCGGCCAAGGCTCTCCACATCGCCTGCGACCGCCATGCCCTGCCGGCAGCCGATCGCCGCGATGACCACCGCGAACACGGGCGCCTTGAGCAGGCCCACCCCGAGGTGGGTGCTCATCTTGGGATCCTCGGTCATGCGCTGGATGAAGAAGGCGGGGCCGTACCCCAACTCCGCCCATGTCACGATAAGGCCCCCGAACAGACCAGCGATCATGCCGATGAAGGTCAGCAGCGGCAGCATGGCGAGCATGGCGGCGAGGCGCGGAATCACCAACGCCTGAAAAGGGTTGACCCCCATCACCTGCATGGCGTCGACCTCCTGGTTCATCCGCATCGAGCCGATCTCGGCTGCGAAGGACGAGGAGGAACGGCCGGCCAGGAGCACCGAGGTGATGACGACGGCGAACTCGCGAAGCACGGATACGGCGACCAGCTGGACGGTGAATACGCCGGCCCCAAACTGGGTCAGAAGGTTGGCTCCCAGGAAGGCGATCACCGCGCCGATGAAGAAGTTGGTCACGGCGATAATAGGAATGGCGTCCAGTCCCGACCGCTCGCCCTGGCTGAACCAGGCGGCCCAGCGAATCCGGCCGGGATGCTTGAGCGCCGTCCCGACGGCGACGATCAGTCGGCCCAGGAAGGCCATCGACAGGGTGGCTTCAGCAATAATATCGCCGACCCCACGTCCGACCTTGGCGAAACCACGCACCCAGCCGGGGGACCTCCGCGGCGGGCCGGCGCTTTCGCGTTCCAGCTTCTCGACCAGGGCGTAGGTGCGGCCAGCCTCGGGGCGTTGCGCCCAGGCGGACTGCGGCAGGACGCAGTTGGCGGCCTGCACGATGGCCAAGGCGCCCGCCGTGTCGAACCGGCCCATGTCGGACAGGTCGACGGCCTCGACCTTGCGGTCATGCAACTGTTCGTCGAGCCGGCGCGAGACCCGGCCGAGTTCGGTCGCGGTCCAGTCGCCGGTCAGACGCAGGGTCAGCCCGGGTTCGCCGTCGTCGATCTGGAAATCCGCTGCGGCCATGCCCCTACCTAGATTGCGCCGGTCGTTTTGCCTACGCCGCCCGAACGGCAAAGCTGGGGCAGACATCACAACGCCGCCCGGCCGTATTCGTTCAGCCACGGTTTCAGGCGTTTACGGATCAGAGCAACCTGCGGACGCGTTTCAGATCGTCAGCGAACCGTCCGCGTTCGGCAGCCCGGGTTTCCTCGTCAGGCAACCGCAGCAACCAGGACGGATGGACGGTCAGCAGCACCCTCGAACCGTCGGGCTGGGCGATCGCCTCGCCGCGCTCCTTCGTGACCGCGACCTTGCGGTTCAGTACGCCCAGCGCCGCCGTCGCTCCCAGGGTCAGGATCACCTTCGGCTTCACCAGACGTCGCTCGGCGTCCAGCCACCATCGGCAGGCGCTGACCTCGCTGACCAGGGGCGTCTTGTGGATGCGCCGCTTGCCCCGCGGCTCGTGTTTGAAATGCTTCACGGCGTTGGTGACGAAGACATCCTCCCGCTTGATCCCCGCTTCCGCCAGCGCGGCGTCCAGCACCCCGCCCGCGGGCCCCACGAAGGGCCGGCCCGCGAGATCCTCCTGATCGCCCGGCTGTTCGCCCACGATCATCAGTCGCGCCCGCTTCGGTCCCTCGCCGCAAACCCCTTGGGTCGCGTCGCGCCACAGGGGGCAGCGACGACAGGCCTGCACCGCCTGCCCCAGTTCCTCCAGCGTCGACGGGACAAAGCCCTCGTCGAACGAATGATCGCGGTTCATTCGCGAAAGCGTCTTCGCCAGACGCAGGTTCGGCTGGGCGGCGGGGGCGGCGACCATGGCGTCTGTTCGAACCGCCGACTGCGCCACCAGTTCCGGGATCAGCGACGCTTCCGGCAGGTTCTTCCAGTACCGTTTGGGCATTTCGCCCTGCATCGTCTTCGTCTTCAGCCGCGCCGGGTTGAAGGTCGAGGCGTAGTAGGTTTTCCAGAATTCCTCGATCCCGTCCTCGGCCGGCGCCATGTCGCGCGTCGCCGGCGGGCCGAGACTCAACGCCTCCCGGTCCCAGATCGCGCTCCCGTCCGGCGTCAGGATCGACCACCGCATCGTGGTGAAGCGCCGGACGAAGAAGGGCGCCGTCTTCTCCATCACCCTGTGCGCGGGCTCGAACCAGGCCACCCACCGTTCGCCTTCGTCGTCCTCGACCTGCCTGAAGCGGACAAAGGCCTTCATCTTGTGGCTGGCGCGACTGACGTTCTTCGCCCGCTCCAGCGCGTCGAACACATCGATGTCGGTGACGACCTTTATCAGGTCAGGCTCGTCCCGCAGCCGCCAGAGCAGCCGGTACAACAGATCGAACCGGTCAGCCGATCGGTGGAGGATCACCTCCCCGGCCAGATCCACAAACGCCCTGGGCACTCCGAATGCAGGCTCCACGACCGGCGGCGAGGCGTCGTCGAAAAGGCCGCCGCCCGCGTCGCCGACCCGGAAGATGGCCTCGGCCGGCTCGACGCCGGCCTGCCGGAAACCCCGCGCCGCCCGTCGCCAACCGTTGAAATCCGTCTCGTGGGAAAGGACTGCC
Source organism: Brevundimonas sp. BR2-1 (assembly GCF_037626195.1). Taxonomy (NCBI): domain Bacteria; kingdom Pseudomonadati; phylum Pseudomonadota; class Alphaproteobacteria; order Caulobacterales; family Caulobacteraceae; genus Brevundimonas; species Brevundimonas sp. BR2-1. The sequence continues at coordinate 225,462 of NZ_JARKMV010000002.1, forward strand.
GCCTTCATTCAGAACAGACTCAGCTGAACCGGCTTCGGCTCGGGCGCGACGCGGGCTCGCAGGTCCGCCGCATCGGTCAGTCCGCCCGGAGTCCAGTCCAGCGCCGTAATGAAGGGCCGCACCTTGTCTATGCCGCGGCAGAGCCGACCGACGTCCTCCAGCCGCAGGGTCCGCCAGCGCCGCACCTGCAGGATCCGGTCGACCGACTTCACGCCCAGACCCGGCACCCGAAGCAGCATCTCGCGCGGCCCCGTATTCACATCCACCGGAAACGAAGCCCGGCTGTTCAACGCCCAGGCCAGTTTGGGGTCGATGGCCAGATCCAGCATACCGTCGACGGTCGCCTCGCCGATTTCGGGCGGCGAGAAGCCGTAGAACCGCATCAACCAGTCAGCCTGGTACAGCCGGTGTTCGCGCATCAGCGGCGGCTTCGACAACGGCAGGGCGCTGGACGAATCCGGAATGGGGCTGAAGGCTGAATAATAGACCCGGCGCAAACCGTATCCCCCGTACAGCGACGCCGACCGGTCGATGATCTCCGTGTCCGGCGCGCCGTCGGCGCCAACGATCAACTGGGTCGACTGACCGGCCGGGGCGAATTTCGGCGGCCTGGCGCGGTCCGCCTTTTGTGGTCGCGCGGCGTCCACCTTGACCCGGACCTGGCCCATGGCCTTCTTGATGACCCCCACATCCTTTTGCGGAGCCAGTCGTCGCAGCGCCTCGTCGCGCGGCAGTTCGATGTTGGCTGACAAACGGTCAGCGTACAGCCCCGCCTGCTCGATCAGTTTCGGATCGGCCTCGGGTATCAGCTTCAGATGGATATAGCCGCGGAAGTCGTGCTGCTCGCGCAGCATCTTCGCCACCAACACCAGCTCTTCCATGGTGTAGTCGCCCGAGCGGATAATGCCCGACGACAGGAACAGGCCCTCGATATAGTTCCGCTTGTAGAAATTCAGCGTCAGCTCGACGACCTCGTTCACGCTGAACCGCGCCCGCTGCACGTTCGAGGACGCGCGGTTGATGCAGTAGGCGCAGTCGTAGATGCAGAAATTCGTCAGAAGTATCTTGAGCAGCGACACGCACCGGCCGTCGGGGGTGTAGGCGTGGCAGATCCCCATGCCCTCGGTGGAGCCCACGCCCTTGCCGCCCACGGAGTCGCGGTTCGACGAGCCCGATGACGCGCAACTGGCGTCGTATTTGGCCGCGTCCGCCAGGATCGCCAGTTTTCTGCGGAGGTCGATCTGGGCCATGAGTTCATGATATGTTCCATAACCCGGTTCAGATCCAGCATAGCCTTAGGGACGTATTGTCGCGTCAGTTCAGATAGTTGAGCAGAGACACCTGGCGGAGTTGGCCGATCACCTGGGCCGAAGCCTGAATTGCGATCTGCGACAACTGCAGGTCGGTTACGGCCCGGGCCATGTCCGCATCCGTCCGGCCCGAGACCAGTTCGTCCAGCGCGTTCTTCTGGGCCGTGTGCCCGGCCGAGATGCTCTCGACCTGTTTGGCCAGCGAGCCGGTCTTGGCGATCTTGTCGACGACCGCCGTGGCGGCCTGTTCCAGTCGACCGAGCTGGGTGGTCAGGAAGGTCTTCTGCGCCTCCGTCAGCTTGCCGGTCAAAGGACCCTGCCCCGCCGTGGCGTGGAAATTCTGCACGTCGCGCAGAATGTTCAGCACGTCCGTGCCCAGTTCGTCGGCCAGGAAGCCGGTCTCCAGCGTGGTTCCGTCCGCCACCCGGCTGGCCGTTTTCAGGGTGTCGTTGTTGAAGACGGAGGGGATGGTCGGGGCGGCAGCGAGCTCCGCCAGATTGGCCGGGGTCAGGGGCGCGGTCGTGGTCGACGCGCCTGCGAACAGATAGCCGCCCTGATGCCTCATGTTCAGGCCTCCCCGGATCGACTGGAACTGGCCCTCCATTTCGAGCATCAACGAGCCGGCGGAATCCGTGGACAGCGCGTCCCCGATGGCTTCGCGCAGACCGCTGATGCCGTCGTTGATCTGGGTCATGGCCAGATCCTGCGTGGTCAGGCGCGACGTCACCGCCTCGGCCGTGTCGATGAAGCCCTGTATTCGGCTCTGTGCGCCCTTCAGCGCCGTAAGCGTTTCGGACTGGCGGCCGAAGCCGGTCAGGTCGGTGGCGTTCTTCTGCGTCGACACCCGCTCCTGCGCCTCGGCCGATCGCGCCTGGGTGGTCATCAGATTCAGCAGGGCCGACTGATAGTTTCCGTAGGTGGCGACGCGGGTCATCAGATCATTCCAATCAGCGTGTCGTACATGTCCTTGCACGCCTGGATCAGACGGGCGGAGGCGTTGAAGGCCTGCTGATAGGTCGTCATCAGCACCAGTTCCTCATCCAGATTGACCCCCTCATGCGCGGTCTGGCGCGCGGTGGCCTCGGTATACAGGGCGGCCGACGTCTCGTGACGGTTCTTGGCCGCCGCCGCCCGTCCGCCGATCTCGCCAGAGAGTTCGGACGCGTAGCGCGACACCGAGATCGCCCCTCCCGTCGAACCGCCCGCCGGCTGGAAGTTGGACGTTCGTTCGCCTGCGTCAGCCAATAGCAGTGCGCCCCGGCCGTCGCCGGCGCTCAGGGCCGGCGTGCCAGCCGCCGCCGCCAGATTGAGTTGCGCCAGCGCCAGTCTGGAAGGCGTCTGCCGAATATCGGACCGCAGCGAGAAGCCGTCCGCGCGCGACGATCGGACCCCTCCCGCAATGCCGAACAGCTCTGTCACCGAGACGCCCGACGGAATCTGGGTCGTGGTGTCCGCCAGGACGCTGAGGGTCGGGGCGGGGTTGCCATAGCCGGTGAAGCTCAGCGTGCCGTCGGATGCGAGGGCGAACGAGCCGAAGCGGCCGATGCCCAGAGCCGGGTCGTTCAGCTGGGTGATCAGGTCGGCCACGGTCCCGCCGGCCGGAATCTCGACCTCCAGATCGCGCAGACGCGAACCTGTTTCGCCCGTGAACCGGAACGTCAGCGTCTCGCCGGCGGTGAAGCCGAGCGTGGAGCCCAGGGTCAGGCCGTTGTCATAAAAGGCCGGACGGTCCGTCGAGATCAGGTCGTTCAGGCCGAAATAGTGCGAGAAGCCGCGGCCCGCCTTGCCGGAAGGCGTGGTGGGATCGTCCGCTATAGCGACGCCGTTCGGCGCGGTCGCGGTGATGCTGAGACGGCCGTCGGTGAAGCTGGCCGTGGCGGCTCCGCCCAGCTGGAGGTTCAGCTCGGCCAGGAAGTTGGCGGGCGTGGTGGGCGCGCCGTTGACCGTCATGGTCGCGCCCGAAAAGACGATGTCCGCCTGGCTCTGGATGACGCCCGCCGCATTGGTCACCGCGACCGTCGTCCGGCCGGTGAAACCGGCAATGGCGGTCTCGAACGTCTGGCCCACATTGCGGCCGGTCAGACGGACCGGGGCGGGCACCGATGAGTTGGCGTTGTGAGCCCGGTTCAGTTCGTCAGCGACATGGGACACCAGTTCCGCTAGCCGTTCGGCGGCCTGCGGAGCCTCGATGTCGCGCAGTTCGACCAGCCCCTTGATCTCGCCGGAGACGACGCTGTCCATCAATGAGCGCTTCTGGCCGCCCGGTTCGGTGATCCAGATTTCGTTGAATGCTGTTTCGCCCGTGACCGTACCGGCCCTGTTATATTCCAGGGTCGCCGCGCCTTCGCCGGCCAGCAGGGTGCCCGCCCCCGTGCGGATCGACACGCCGCCGACGGCCCGGGTCGAAACCCGGATGTCGACCAGCTCGGCCAGCTGTCCAATCCAGGCCGCCTGGGCCGTTTCCGCGCCCGAGGCGTCGCCGTTCACCGCGGTCGCGCGGGCGATTTCCAGGTTCAGGCTCTCGATCTGCTGGAGCAGGCCGTTGGTCTTTTCCACCGCGCTCTGAATGCGGCCGTCGGCGTCCTCGCGGACCGCCTGGATCTGCTTGCCGATGCGGCTCGCCTCGTCGAACAGCGCCTGGGTCTTGAACAGGGCGTCCTGCCGGCGCGGCGACGAGGTGGGATCCTCGGCGCTGGCGGCGAAGGCCGAGAACACGCCATCGACCTGGGAGAAGAAGCCGGTGTCGCCGCCCGGATCGCCGAACAACGACTGGATGCGGTCGTACAGTTCATAGCGCACGCTTTCGCGCGCGGCGTTGGCGCCCGCGTTCAGACTGGCGGCCTGGAGGAAGCGGTCGGTCGCCAGACGGATGCGCGAAACCTCGACGCCCGAGCCCATACCCTGGCTGGTCAGTGTGGTCTGATCCGCGATCTTGCGGACATATCCGGGCGTGTTGACGTTGGAGACGTTGTCCGAGACGACGCGCAGCTGGGTCTGGGCCGTGGCCAGTCCCGAGGTCGCCGTGTTCATGATGGCGTTCAGCGACATCCGGCGACCTCCATAAGGGCGGCGCCCGGCAAGCCCTGCCAGCCCACGAGCGTTTTTTGCCCGGCGTCCCGAGAGGGCGCGCTCGACAAGTCTTTGATTTTACGCGCTATCGCGTTTCGCGCCTGGTTCATGACCATTCAGGAGCGCAAGGCGCGGGCCATACGCGCCCGGCGGCCGCCTTTGCTCCGGCGCCGGGCAAGAATCGTCGCCACGCGGCAAGTTTCGACCGGCGGCCGGCCGTTAGTCCGTTTCGACAGGCCAGGTTTTCCGACGTCTTTTCAGCGATTTCGGTCCATCGGCGCGGTTGGCCCGCGACTTGCGCCACGGGTTCCGAATGTCCGGCGCAGCACGCGCCCCAGCCACCATCGCCGTCGCGACCATCCCATCGGGACAATGTCCGCCCTCGCCCTGCCGTCCGTCATCGCGCCTGCCAAAGCCAGCGCCCCGCAAGGGTCGACCGGCGCCGTCGACGCGACCGGCTTCGGGAGCCTGCTGGCGGCCTGCCTGGACAAGGACGCAGCGCCGGTGGAAGCGGAAGGGCCGGAACCCGCGCCCGCCAACGACGAGATGGAGGCTGTCGCAACGGCGAGCCTCCCGACGGCCCCGATCCCGGTCCCTCCGCCCGTCGTCGCGATCCCCCCCACAGCACCCGTCGCGCCTGAAGCCGGGGCGTCCGCGCCAGCCGTCACGGCTCCGACTGAACCCGACCCTTCGACCTTGCTGCAGTACAACGGCGAACCGGCGGTCGCCGCCGCACCGGTCACCGGGAAGAGCCCCGACCCGACGCCGGCCCTGGCCGCCGCGCCGTCTCCGATCGCAGCAGCCGCACCGGCGCCCGTCGAGACTGACGCGCCGGCGCTCGACGCCCCTGCCCCTGCCCCTGCCCCTGCCCCTGCCCCTGCCCCGGCCCCTGCCCCTGACGCCGCCCCCGTCCCTACTTCAGCAACGGCCGTGGCGACCGGGACGAAGGTAGCGACAGCGGCCGACGCCATCGCGGCCGCCTCGCCCGCGCCTCAGCCCGCTCCTCAACCTGCGCCGCCATCCTTGCGCGCACTGGCGGAACGAACCTCGCGGCCGCTTGACCCGCCGGTGGACAAGGCGGCCGACGGTTCCGCATCCGCTGCAGTCGCATCCGGCGTCAGGGCCGGGGCGGCGAGCGCAGCCGCCGCCGGCGCCGGCGCACAAACCACTCCGGAACGGGTGGTCGGTTCGACCGACGCCGCGCATAAGGCGGCGGCCGACATTCCCGGCTCCGACCAACCTTCCATCGACGCGGCGCCTGCTGCGGAAAGCGCTGCGCCCTCCACCTCGTCTTCCACCCAGATCCGCGAGACCAGCCTCTCCGGCCTGTCACGCGCCACTATCGACGCCACAACCCAGATCGCCGCCCAGATCCTGCGCAAGCTGGAGGGGCGCTCGACGCGGTTCGAAATGGCCCTGAGACCCGACGACCTGGGGCGCGTCGACGTCAAGCTGGACATCGATTCGGAAGGCCGCCTCGCCGCCCGGCTGGCCTTTGACAACCCCGTAGCGGCCACCGACCTGCGCGGCCGGGTCGACGACCTGCGGCGCGAGCTTGAGGAGGCCGGCTTTCATCTGGCCGACGACGCCTTCGAGTTCGCCGAGCGCGACAGCGGATCCAGCGGCTTCGACCGCGGGCAGGACGCCCGTCACGGCCAGAACCGCGCCTTTGCCGCCGCGTCCCGTCTGAATGCTGAAATCGACGTCGCCCAGCCTCCCCGCTGGATGGCGCTCTCCCTCTCGCCCGCGGGCGTGGATCTGAAGGTCTGATCGATGGTCGACGCCGTCTCAACCAACAACGCCGAGTCCCGGATCAACGCCGGCACGGGCATGCTGGCCTCGAATTTCGAGACCTTCCTGACCCTGCTGACCTCACAGCTGAAGAACCAGGACCCGCTGTCTCCGGTCGACTCCAACCAGTTCACCGCCCAGCTGACCCAGATGGCCGGCGTGGAGCAGCAGCTGCTGACCAATGACCTGCTGAAGAGCCTGGTTTCGGCCCAGGGCGGCGGCGGCCTGGGTCAGGCGGCCACCTATATCGGCAAGGAGGCCACGGCGGCCTGGTCGGCTACGCGGATGGCCGACGGCGAGGCGAGCTGGAGCTATGAGCTGGGCTCGAACGCGGCCTCGGCCACGCTTCAGGTGCTGGACGGAACCGGCAAGGTCATCTGGTCCGGCGACGCGCCGGCCAAAACCACCGGCATGCATGACTTCACCTGGGACGGTAAGGCGACAACCGGCAACGATGGTCAGGACGGCCAGGTCTATTCGCTGAAGATCGTCGCCAAGGACGCCGCGGGCGGCGCGGTCGACGCCCAGGTCCTGACCCGCGGCCGCATCAGCGGCGTCGAGATGTACGACGGCGAAGCCTATCTGACGATCGGCAAGTCGATCGTGCCCCTCTCCACCATCATCGCGCTTGAAGAATCCGAGGATCCGGCACTCGCCGCCTGATTTGCCCCGCCATGACCCTTTCAAACCGTTTCTCGTAAGGAGCCCCGCGCCATGAGTATCAACAGCGCCCTTCTGGCCGGCGTGTCCGGCCTGACCGCAAACTCCGCCGCCCTCGCGGCGATCTCGCAGAACATCGCAAACGTGAACACCGTCGGTTACAAACGCACCGCCGGCGAGTTCCAGACCGTGATCAACAGCCAGTCGCAAGGCGCCGGCTATTCCGCCGGCGGCGTCCTGGCCTCGGCGCGTCATTACACCAGCCAGGCCGGACAGTTGCAGCGGACCACCTCCGCCACTGATCTGGGCATCGCCGGCCAGGGCTTCTTCGTCGTCACCGAGAAGCCGGAGAACCTGCAGGTCACCGACAGCCGCCTGTTTACCCGGGCCGGAGCCTTCACCGTCGACAACCTGGGCTATCTGAAGAACACCGCCGGTCTGTACCTGCAGGGCTGGCCGGTGGATGCGGAAGGCAATATCGCCACCGACCCTTCGGATCTGAACCGACTGCGCACCATCAACGTCGGCTCGGTCGGCGGCACGGCGGAAGCCACGACCCGCATCCAGCTGAACGCCAACATCAAGTCCAGCCAGCTGGTCTCGGCCGAGGCGACCGACGCTGCCGCCACGCCCCCGGGTGCCAACGCCTACAACGCCACGACCAACTCCATGGCCATGTGGGATCCGGAGACCGGCGCCGGCGTGAAGCCCGACTTCGAACTGACCATCCCCGTCTCCGACTCCAAGGGCGGCCAGCGCACGATCGCCATCTCCTTCCTGAAGAGCACGGTGCCGAACCAGTGGTATTCCGAGATCCGCGCGATCCCGGCGTCCGACGTCGTCACCGGCGCGGGCCTGACCAACGGCCAACTGAAGACCGGTCTGGTTTCCTTTACCCAGGACGGCCGTCTGGACGTGGACGCCATGGCCGCCCTCGGCGCCGCGGCCCTGTTCCCTGATCCCACCGCCGCCTCCCTGACATTCGGGTCGTCGGACAGCGCGGCTCCGGCGGCCGGGGGCTTCAAATGGGCGCCGGGCCTCGGCATCGACGATCAGTCCCTGGCCTTCGACCTGTCGGCGTCCGCAGGCGGCCTGACACAGTACGACAGCGCCTCGGTCGTCCAGGCCGTGCTGACCAACGGCACCGCCTTCGGCAACCTGTCGGAGGTCAAGATCGACGACACCGGCTTCGTGACCGCCATCTTCGACAACGGCGTCACGCGCCAGATCGCGCAGATCGCCCTGGCCACCTTCCCCAGCCCCGACAGCCTGTCCCAGACCTCAGGCAACGCCTACCGCGTCAGCCAGGGGTCGGGCACCTACAACCTCAAGGCCGCTGGCAGCGGCGGCGCGGGGTTGATCGGGGCCTCGCAGCTGGAAGCCTCAACCGTCGATCTCTCGGCCGAGTTCACGGGCCTGATCACCACCCAGCGCGCCTACTCGGCATCGTCCAAGATCATCACCACGGCCGACGAGATGCTGGCTGAACTGATCAGCATCAAACGCTGATCTCTGAGTAACGGGCCGTAAACCTCAATGAATCTTTTATTGAATATTGAGAGGGTGGACGGAAGGCATTTTAGGCTTTCCTTCACCACGACGCTTAAACGGCCCTTAGCCGCCGGTCGCTATGGTCACGCTCTTAGTGGTGGTGGTCAATGAGGCATAAGCCCATGTTGCAAGAGCGACGTCTTAATAGCCGAGGCGAACAGTATGTGGTCGGGCCTACGGGCACGCCTTTGACGATGCACGATCTTCCCCCGGCCAATACCGACCGCTGGGTGATCCGTCGCAAGGCCGAAGTCGTGGCCGCCGTGCGTGGCGGCCTGATCAGCCTGGATGACGCCCTGGCGCGTTATCGTCTGACGGCCGAGGAATTTCTGGCCTGGCAGAAGGCCATCGACAAATGGGGCATGCAGGGCCTGCGCACGACGCGGATCCAGCACTACGGCCGCCCGTAAATCTTCCCCCCGAGCCGACTGCGGCCGCTTCCGGAAACGGAGGCGGCCGTTGTCGTTTCCGAAGGGCCGTTACCGCGAATTAATCCAGGCTGCCGCGGCTCGGTGTTGACAGGTTCGATCACAAGCGTAATCAGAAGCAGCGATTACGGATGTGAACGATATGCGGATCAGTACGGCCGAAAGCCTTGTGATGGAGTCCCTCTGGCGTGCCAGTCCCCGAACGGCGGACCAGATCGCGGCCGAAATCGCCTCCGATCAGGAATGGACGGAGGCGACGGTGAAAAGCCTGCTCAATCGTCTGCTCACGAAAGGGGCGATCGCCGCCGAGCGCGACGGACGCCGCTACCTGTATCGGCCTCTGATTGCGCGGGGCGACTATGTCCACGCTGAGAGCCGGGGCCTGGTCGATCGGCTGTTCGACGGCCGTCTCGCGCCGCTGGTGGCGCATTTCTCGGCGCGGGAGACTCTCTCTGCCGAGGATATCGCCGACCTGAAACGCCTGATCGAGGAGATCGACGATGGCAGGTGACCTGCTGATTTTCGGGCTTGAGGTCGTGGCGGTTGTCACAATCGCCCTTCTGGCCGTCTTCCTGCTGCGCGGTCCCGTGCGCAGCCTCTTCGGCGCCCGCGCGGCCTACTGCCTCTGGCTGCTCGTTCCGACGATGGTCGCAGCCATCGCCCTGCCGCGAGCCGCCGCTCCCGAGCCGACGGCAGCGGCGGAGCCTGCGGTCGCAGCGTCCCTTGTGAACGCAGAGACCCCGGCGCCGACTGCGGCCGGACGCGTTGCCTTGCCCGAACGCCCGGACTTCCTGCCCAACCCCGTTGACCTCGCGACGCCCCTTCTTCTGCTGTGGATCCTGGGCGTCTTCGTCTTCGCCGGACTTCTCGTCTGGAGCCAGAGTCGGTTTCTGCGCAGCCTGGGCCCCCTGCGGGTCGAGCGGCGCGCCGACGGCGCCCTGTTCCACGCCGAACGATGCGACGTCGGACCCGCGCTGGTCGGCGCGTTGAGCCCTCGCGTCGTTCTGCCCGGCGATTTCGCCCAACGGTTCAGCCCTGAGGAACAGGTGGTCGTGGTGGCGCACGAGCGCGCCCATCTCGCCGGTGGCGACGCCCAGATCAACCTTGCGGTCGCCGCGGCCCGGGCCCTGCTGTGGTTCCATCCGCTCGTCCACATCGCCGCCCGCCTGATCCGCGCCGATCAGGAACTGGCCTGCGACGAAACCGTTGTGACCCGTCATCCAGGGGCCCGGCGGGTCTATGCCGAGGCGATGCTGAAAACCCAGTTCTGCGGCGTCCCGACGCCGCTGGGCTGCCACTGGCTGGCCGGCGGCAAGCCGGAACTGCAGCGCAGGATCATTCGTCTGACCTTGGCTCCGGGCCACGGACGCCGCGCCGCGGGCGCCGCTGTCGCCGTCGTGCTGGCTGCGACCGGAGGCGCCGCAGCCTGGGCCGCCCAGCCCGCCAGCGCGCTTCAATCCGTCGATGCGCCGCCCTCCGTCTCGGCCGGGACACGCGATCTGATCGCCGCCATCCGGAATGGACGCAACACGGACGCCGCCGAGCTTGTTCGCGGCGGCGCCGACGTCAACGGCTGGCGGCCGGGAGACGGCTCGCCCCTGATCCTCGCCGTGCGCGACGGCCAGTTGGAGCTGGCGCGCCTGCTGCTCGACAACGGCGCCAGGCCGGACCTGTCCGTACCGGGCGAAGGCGCGCCCCTGATCGTGGCCGCCGACAACGGCGACCTGGACATGGTCAGCCTGCTGCTGGAGCGGGGCGCCAATCCCGACCTTCCGGTGCGGGGCGACGGCAACCCGTTGATCGCCGCATCGGCCGCGGGCCATCGGGAGGTCGTCGACCTGCTGCTGGCCGCCGGCGCGACGGTCGACGCGATCGTTCCCAGCGACGAAACCGCCCTGATCACCGCCGCCCGGCTCGGTCATCTGCCGGTCGTCAAACGGCTGGTCGAGAAAGGCGCCGACGTCAATCTGGCCGTCATGGCCCCCCGTCTCGAACCCTTGCGGCCCGAACTCCGGTCTCCGCTAGGCATGGCGCGACGGGCCGGACGAAGGGACATCGTCGACTATCTGACGGCCCACGGCGCCCGCGCCTGATCCACGCCTGATTTTCTGAAACCCCCTCCCACGGAGAAGGCCATGCCTTTGACCGACGCCCGAACCTTGCCTGACGCCAGCCGCATCGAGGCCGATATCGTGATCATCGGGGGTGGCATGGCAGGTCTCGCGATCGCCCATGAGTTCGCCGGAACCCCGGTCCGCGTCGCGGTGCTCGAGAGCGGCGGCCCCGAGCCGGACATGGAGCTTCAGGCGCTCTACGACGGACCCGGCGTCATGTCGGGCCCCGGCAATCCGGACCGGCCGATCAACGAGTATCTCGGCCAGTCCCGCGTTCGGGCCCTGGGTGGATCCGGCCACGTCTGGGGCGGAAAATGCGGCCCGCTGGACGAGGCGGACTTCGCCCGGCGCGCCTGGCGCCCGCGGAGCGGCTGGCCGTTCGGCCGACGGGAGCTGAAGCCCTTCTATGATCGCGCTTGCGACCTTCTGAAGCTGCCGCGCTTTCCGGTTGATGATGGACCGCCTGAGGGCGGGACGCTGCCGGCGGTCGGCGCGTCCGATGGTCCGTTGCGGTCCTCGCCCCGCGCCTACAGCCCGGTTTCGGGCCGCGTCGATCCCGTGGCCTTCGCCGCCTTCCGCGACGCGCCGGCCTTGGCGGCGAACATCCTCGTCCACACCCACATCAACGTCACCGGCATCCGCCTCGGCGCCGACGGCGCCGTCGACCGGCTGGAGCTGCGATGCCTGACCGGGACCCGGCACGAGGCGCGCGGCCGCATCTACATCCTGGCGACGGGCGGTGTCGAGAACGCCCGCCTGCTGCTGGCGTCCAACGCCGACCGGCCCGAGGGGGTCGGCAACGCCGGCGATCTGGTGGGCCGCTGCTTCCAGGGCCATGTCACCATCTCGACCGATGACAACGATCCGCGCGGCGACGCCGAGATCGCCTTCGTCACCGCCGCCGATCTGTCGCTGTACGACAATCGGCCCCGCGACCGGCCCCATGCCGTGTTCGTTCTGGACCTGCCGACCCATGAGCGGCTGGGAGCCGGCAACTGCACCCTGACCCTGTCGGTGCGGCCCAAGCCCGACGCCGCCGCAGGCAGCGCCGGCGCGGCCGCAGGACAGCTGGCCGCCCTGCTGGAAGCGGAACCGGCCGTCCGCCGACAGGACTATTTCCTGATGTCCGAACAGGCGCCCCATCCAGACAGCCGCATCACCCTGGCGGACGAGACCGATGCTCTGGGGCAACGCCGCGCGCGGCTGGACTGGCGCTACACCCAGGCCGACTGGGACTCTCTGGCCGCTTCGGCCGACGGCTTCGGCGCCGCCTTCGCGACCGAGGGCCTCGGCCGGGTCTGCTGGCCGATCGAGAGCGACGGGCTTGTCAGAATTCTGAGCCCGTCGCGTCACCACATGGGCACGACCCGGATGGACCCGGATCCGGCCAAGGGGGTGGTCGACGCCGACTGCCGCGTCCATGGCGTGGACAATCTCTTCATCGCCGGCAGTTCGGTGTTTCCGACCTCGGGTCTCGTCAATCCGACACTCACCCTGACGGCGCTGGCCATCCGCCTCGCCGACCACCTGAAGACGGAGATCGCCCGATGACCGCCCTGAGCAAACGCCGACTGCTGCAGGCCTTCGTCGGCCTCGGCGCCCTGGGCGTCACGGGGGTCGCATTCGCGGAGGTTCCCGGCTCTCTGTCGACGGTCGATTCCGTCGGAGCCGCGGAGATCGGCCGCGCGTGGCTGGCGGTTCGAACCGGCGTCACCGCCCGCGCCCTGACCGCCGACCTGTTTCCGCGCGGGCTGGACGACGCAGGAGTCAGAGCGCTTGGGGAGCGCGCCCGCGACGACTTCCGGAGGGCCGCGATCTTCCGGCACAAGGGCTGGCGGTTGTCCGAAACGGAGGCCCGTCTCTGCGCCCTGATCGCCCTGTCCTGACCGCCTTCTGATCACCGGCCTCGAAATCGCGCGGGTTTCGCACTAGATAGCGCGCCATGACGCTGGCCGAGCCCCTCTGCCCGATCCCGAACATCGCCCCCATGACCGGCCAGGCCGACATGGACGCGGCGATCGAGTCCGCGCGCGCGGCGGTCGGCCTGCCGGTCGGATCGCGGGTCGTCGCCGCCATGTCGGGCGGGGTGGACTCCACCGTGGTGGCCGGCCTGCTGCACAAGGCGGGCTATGACGTCGTCGGCGTGACCCTGCAGCTTTACGACCACGGCGCGGCGCTGAAGAAGAAGGGCGCCTGCTGCGCCGGTCAGGACATTCACGACGCCCGACTTGCGGCCGAGACGCTGGGCATCCCCCACTACGTCCTCGACTACGAAAGCCGCTTCCGGGACGCGGTCATCGACCAGTTCGCCGACAGCTATCTGGCCGGCCAGACGCCGGTGCCCTGCATCCGCTGCAACCAGACGGTCAAATTCCGCGACCTGCTGGACGTCGCCCGCGACCTGGGCGCCGAGGCCATGGCCACCGGCCACTACGTCCGGCGCGCGGTCGTCGACGGCCGGGCCCAGATGCGCAAGGCGATCGACCATTCGCGCGACCAGTCCTATTTCCTGTTCGCCACCACGGCGCAGCAACTGGACTATCTGCGCTTCCCGCTGGCCGATCTGGAGAAGCCCCAGGTGCGCGGCGTGGCGCTGGAGCTGGGTCTGCGCATCGCCGCCAAGCCGGACAGCCAGGACATCTGTTTCGTGCCCAACGGCGACTATCGCACCCTGATCGACAGGCTGCGTCCGCAGGGCCGCGAAGCCGGCGACATCGTGCATATGGACGGCCGGGTGCTGGGCGCTCATTCGGGCATCACAGACTATACGATCGGCCAGCGCCGGGGCCTGAACGTCGCCGTGGGCGAGCCTCTGTTCGTGACGAAGCTGGATCCGGTCAAACGCCATGTGATCGTCGGCCCGCGCGAAGCCCTTCTGACCGCCGCCCTGACGCTGGACGAAACCAACTGGCTGGGCGACGAGGCGACCATCGAGGCGGCGGCCGGGGCCGGCGCACCCGTGCTGGCCCGCGTCCGCTCGACCCGTCCCCCCTCCCCCGCCCGGCTGGCCCTGATCGACGGCGCCGTCGCGGTGCTGTTCGAAAGCGGCGAGGAAGGCGTGGCCCCCGGTCAGGCCTGCGCCCTGTACGATCCGGCCGATCCCGACCGGCTGCTGGGCGGCGGCTTCATCAAGACGACCAGCGCCGTTGTCTGAGACGGACGACGCGCTGGCGCTGGCCAGGCGCGCCGGCCTGCCGTCGGAGTTCCTGTATCTGCGCGACGCCTTCCCGCGCGACCGCTGGACCGCGAAACTGGACGAGACGGCGGCCTTCTGGCTGCAGATGCACGCCAGCTTTCGCGGCCATCAGGCGCATATGGACGGACTGGTCAGCCAGTGGCGGGCCAACGGCGACGTCGCCGCCCTGCACCGCCAGCTGATCCCGGCGCTCCAGTCCTTCCTGCAGCATCTGGACGGCCACCACCGGGTCGAGAGCGGCCGGTATTTTCCGATGATGCGCCGGATCGATCCGAAGATCGGCGCTGGCATCGACCTGCTGGACCGCGACCACGACGCCATCCACGAGACGCTGGAGGCGCTGTTCCAGAGCGGTCTGGCCTTCCATCAGGCCGTGACCGGCAAGGCGCCCGACGCCGCGGACAAGGCCAACCGGCTGTCCGACCTGATCGACGGCAACGCCCGCCCGCTACTGCGCCATCTGGAGGACGAGGAAGATATCGTCATCCCCCTGATCCAGCTGCGTGGTCTGCACCAGATCTGAGCGAGAATTGCGGTGTTAGCCGGACAGGCAAAAACACTGTCCGGATGGTCCGGATGGTCCGCCCCGGCTTCTGCGAGATTCGATTTTCAAAGACCGGACCCGGAAGGGTTTGGTCGATGAAAGCACGCCCCCCCGTCAAAAACGGACGCAGCTGTCGGCCAGCAGGGGTCGCTTGAGTCAGGCGCGGGTCGGCATCAGCTTCCGCCGCTGGCGGACCAGGGCCAGGGGCCTGCCGTCCGGAGCCCAGGCGACCCCGTCCTCCACCGCCCAGCCGCCGCCGACGTCGCGGCTGGTGAAGTGGAAATACGCCCAGCCCTCCGGCGAGGTGTCAGGCGTCAGTTCGGTCAGCAGGTCAGCGCGCAGGTCGACGCTGGCCGAGGTGATCGGCGGCGCCGGGAAGGCCGTGAAATAGGTCGGGTACAGGCCGTCCAGCAGGAACAGCAGACGGGCCTCATCCAGCGGCGCCGCGTCGACGGTCCGCATCCAGCAACCGAGCTCCGGCGTCCTGCCGGCGTTCTCGCCGAACAGTTTCGAGCCTGCGACGAAGCGGTGATCGATGTGGCGGGTGAACCAGGGACCGAAGGTCGGGTCCATCGGCGATGGCTCCAGCTCCTCGACCGGGCGGGGCGAGGCGGTCAGCGGCGTGAGAACGGGTCCCGCGACATCCCGGCCCCAGGTGCCGAGGGCCTGAATCGCCGGCCGGTCCGCCTGGCCGCCGGTGACAGAGGCATAGGCGACGTTGCGGCCGCCGCGGTTCATCGTCGGGGTGAACACGGCGTCCTCGAACCGCGCGGCGGCGAGATATTGGATGGTCAGGGTCTGGAGCGGCGCCGCTATGCCCAGCCCCTGACGCATGGCCCGCGCCGCCAGCGCCGCCATCAGGCCGCCGAAAGGCGCGCCGCGCTCCTGCGGAGCGGACTGCGGGGCGTTGGAGAAGCCGCCGTCCAGACGCGCCGTCAGGCCGCCCTCGCCGTCGTCGGTCAGGGTCAGGGCTTCGGCCAGTGTCTGGGTCATGCGGTGTCGTTATCTTGGAGAAAGGTCGGGCGGAAGACGGGGAGGCCTTCCGCCCGCAGTCCGGGGATCAGGAAACGCCGCGGCGCCTCCGTAGCCAAACAAGACTGACCCAGTCCGTCCAGATTGGCAACCCTCTTGCCAAACGGCTGACGCAGGGTCACTTTCCCATCATGGGACGCACCGCAGACTACTCACGCCAGAGCTGTTCGATCGCCGCGACGCTGGAGGTCATCGGCGATCCGTGGACGTTGCTGGTCATTCGCGACGCCTTCAACGGGGTCAGCCGGTTCGAACAGTGGCAGGAGCGGCTGGGCGTGGCCCGCAACGTTCTGGCCGCGCGGCTGAAGACCCTGGTTCAGCACGGCGTGCTGGAGCCGCATCTGTATTCCGAACGCCCGCCCCGCAACGAGTACCGCCTGACGGCCAAGGGCAAGGATCTGTACGGGGTGCTGGTCACCCTTCACGCCTGGGGCTCGCGCCACGTCTATGGCGAGACGGATTCCGGCTTCGCGATGATCCACAAGGAGTGCGGCAAGGACCTCGCGCCCCGTATCGCCTGCGGCCACTGCAACGAGATCGTCAAGCCGCGCGACATCCAGCTGGTGCACGCCAAGGACTGCCCGACGGTCGGCGACGTCATGCCGCGACAGGCGGTCGACGAAAAGGCGGCCTGAGTCGTGGCCGCCGTCACCCTGATCGGCAGCCCGGTCTCGCCCTATGTGCGCAAGGTGCTGGCCGCCTGCGCGATCAAGGGCGTCGAGGTCGAGCTGGACCCGATCTCGCCCATGTACGGTAATGACGATTTCGAGCGGATCAGCCCGCTGCGCCGGGTTCCGGTGTGGATCGAGGGCGATCTGGTGCTGTGCGACTCGAGCGTCATCGTCCAGTACATCGAGGAGACGCGGCCCGGCCCGTCGCTGTGGCCGGCCGATCCGATCCAGCGGGCGAAGGCGCGCTGGATCGAGGAGTTCGCCGACACCCGCCTGTTCGATGTGCTGGGCTGGCGGCTGTTCTTCCAGATCGCCCTGAAGCCGCGCTTCTTCGGGACCGAGGCCGATCCCGAGGTGGTCGAGAAGGCCCGCGACGTCGAACTGCCGCAGATTCTCGACTATCTGGAGAGCCAGACGCCCGAGACCGGCTTCCTGTTCGGGGAGCTGTCGATGGCGGACCTCAGCGTGGCGCCGGCCTTTCTCAACGCCCGCGCGGTTCAGATCAACGTCGATCCCGAACGCTGGCCCCGTCTCGCGGCCTGGCTGGAGCGGATGAACGAGGAGACGCCGTTGGGGCCGCTGAACAAGCTGGCGCGCAACCTGATGCGCACCCCGCTGGCCGCCCATCGTGACCGCCTGACCGAGTTCGGCCTGGCTCCGGCCAGCCGCAGCTGGATGGGCGAAGCCGCCCGCCGCGGGCCGATGACGCCGCAGTAGCCGCGGCGCTTGCCCAGGGCGCGCAACCGGTCCATTCACCCGTCGAAATTTGTTCCCGATCCCTCCCCCAGGTTTTCCGCCATGTCCGATCCCGTCGTCATCGTCTCCTTCGCCCGCACCCCGATGGGCGGCTTCCAGGGCGCCCTGTCCGGCGTGAAGGCTACCGAACTGGGCGCGACGGCGGTGAAGGCGGCGGTCGAGCGTGCGGGGATCGCGCCTGCAAAGGTCGAGCAGATCTACATGGGCTGCGTCCTGCCCGCCGGCCTCGGTCAGGCGCCGGCCCGTCAGGCCGCGATCGGCGCCGGCCTCGGCCAGCACGTCGAGGCGACGACGGTGAACAAGATGTGCGGCTCGGGCCTGCAGGCCGTGATGATGGCCTCGGATTCCCTGTCCGCCGGCAGCGCCGACGTCATCGTGGCCGGCGGCATGGAGTCGATGTCCGGGGCCCCGTACCTGATGACCAAACACCGCGGCGGCGCCCGCATCGGCCACGATATCATCGTCGACAGCATGTATATGGACGGTCTCGAGGACGCCTACACCCCCGGCAAGCTGATGGGGGCCTTCGCCGAGGACTCGGCCCGCACCTATCAGTTCACGCGCGAGGCCCAGGACGAATACGCGCTGGAAAGCCTGAACCGCGCGCTGGCCGCGATCAGTTCCGGCGCCTTCAAGGCCGAGATCACTCCGGTCGAGGTCACGTCGCGCAAGGGCGTCGTCACGGTCACCGAGGACGAGCAGCCCGGCAAGGCCATGCCGGAGAAGATCCCGACGCTGAAGCCCGCCTTCTCGAAGGACGGCACCATCACCGCCGCCAACGCGAGCTCGATCTCGGACGGCGCCGCCGCCCTGGTGATGACGCGCGAGAGCGTGGCGCGGGCGCTGGGCCTGCCGGTCGTGGCCCGCATCGTCAGCCACGCCGCCCACGCCCACGAGCCCGGCCTGTTCACCACCGCCCCCGTCCCGGCCATGCGCAAGGCGCTGGAGAAGGCCGGCTGGTCGGTCGAGGACGTCGACCTGTGGGAGATCAACGAGGCCTTCGCCGTGGTCGCCATGATCGCCATGCGCGATCTGGGCATCGACCGGGCGAAGCTGAACGTCAACGGCGGCGCGACAGCGCTCGGCCATCCGATCGGGGCCTCGGGCGCCCGCGTCCTGACCACCCTGCTGGCGGCGCTTCAGGCGCGCGGCGGCAGGAAGGGCGTGGCCAGCCTGTGCATCGGCGGGGGCGAGGCCGTCGCGGTGGCGGTGGAACTGGCCTGACCGTCAGGCCGCCATTTCCGCCAGCAGGCCGTCGAGATGGGTGTAGCCGGCCTCCATTCCGTCGGTCATGCCCGACATCTTCGCCCCGTCCCGGGCCGCCTGTGAGGCGTAGAGGATGTGGGTGCGCAAGGTCGTGCCGCCGTCCGTGTCGTGCAGGCTCTGGGTGACCAGGGTCTCGCCACCGGTCCAGTCCTCGTCGAATTTCTCGGTGGCGACCAACCGGTCGTTGGGCGCAATCTCGCGGATCACGCTGGTCAATCCCATGGACCGGCCATCGTCATTGGCCCATTCGAACCGCATCTTTCCGCCGACGCGCAGATCGATCTCGCAGACCGGCATGGACCAGCCGGGCGGACCCAGCAGCCAGCGCTTGACCAGCGGCGGCTCCACCAGGGCGCGCCAGACAAACTCGCGCGGCGCTTTGAACCGGCGCTCGATCAGGATTTCCCGGTCGCCCGGCGTCATCATCTTCAGCGGTTCGCCCATCATCGTCTCTCCATTCTTCTATTTGTCCGCGGAATCGCGGGTGGATTTCAGTTCGTCCAGCACGGCGTCCAGGGCCTCGTAACGGCCCTCCCACAGCGTGCGGAATTCCAGCAGCCAGTCGTTGGCCACCATCAGCGCCACCGGCTCCAGCCGGCGGGGCCGGCGCTGGGCGTCCTGGCCCGTCGAGATCAGGCCGGCGCGCTCCAGCACCTTCAGGTGTTTGGAGATGGCCGGCTGGCTCATGGCGAACGGCTCGGCCAGTTCGCTGACCGAGGCCTCCCCGGCGGCCAGCCGCTTCAGGATGGCGCGGCGGGTCGGGTCCGCCAGGGCGGCGAAGGTCTCATCCAGTTTCAGTGCGGCGGCGGCCATATTCATAACCTTAGTGTTGTATAACCATATGGATATATTCAGGTGCCGTCAAGCGGCTTTTCTGACACCGGTTTCCTGCTAGCCTTCGGCCACGGGAGACACGGATGTTGCTGAACCGAAGAGGGGCGCTGGGGCTGGCCGCCCTGGCCGCCGCGCCGAAACCGTCAGGGCCGCAAACGAAGGCTCCTCCGGACCCGCAGGAGATCATCCGGCTGTGGCCCGGCGCGGCGCCCGGCGGCGCGACTGTGACGGTGACGCCCCGGGTCGTCGAACGCTCGACCGACCCGGCCTTCCACGACCGCTTCGCCCAGTACACCACCGACCCGATCCTGACGGTGCTCAGACCCGACCGGCCGAACGGCGCCTCCCTGCTGCTGATTCCGGGCGGCGGTTACCGATGGGCGGTGGTGGACAAGGAGGGCCTGGACTGCGCGCGTCCGTTCGCTGCGGCGGGAGTCACCTGTTTCATCCTGCGCTACCGCCTGCCGGCCGATGGCTGGGCGGCCGGGCCCGCCGCCCCGCTGCAGGACGCCCAGCGGGCCATGCGGCTGGTGCGGCGGACGGCGATGGCGGAGGGACTGGATCCGCAGCGGGTGGCGGTGCTGGGCGCCTCGGCGGGCGGGCACCTCGCCGGCGCGCTGACCGCCGGCAAGGACGCCGTCTATGAGGCGGCGGACGAGGCCGACGCCCTGCCGTTCAGGCCCGACCTGTCGATCCTGATGTATCCGGTGGCGACCATGGAGGGGCCGTTCGTCCATGCCGGGTCGCGCCAGCACCTGCTGGGGCCCGATCCCTCGCCGGACGCCGTCGCCCGCTGGTCGCTGGAGCGGATGGACTGGACCGGCGCCCCGCCGACCTTCCTGCTGCACGCCATGGATGACGACTCGGTGCCGGTCGAGAACAGCCTTCAACTGCTGGCCGCCATCCGCGCAGCCGGGGTGAAGGCAGAGGCGCATCTGTTCGAGGAGGGCGGGCACGGCTTCGGCATTCGCCTGATCGCCGGCAAACCCGCCTCGATCTGGCCTCAGCTGGTCCTGGCCTGGGCCGCGCGCCGGGGCTGGACCGCGCCGGCCTGACGGTCTCCGCCGGCCGGCCCCGGACGGCGCTCGCCGGCCATCAGACGGACAAGGCCGGTCTGGCCGACACCGAGCACGATCATCGCATCGCTCCTGTGTTGCGAACGATTCTCAGGTTTGCCCGGAAGGCGGCCTGTGGCAAGCCCGAAAACGGATGGCTTTCGAACGGAGCAGGACGATGCGTGAAGATGGAAAGCTGGATTATCTCGAAATGCCGGGCGGCGACCTGGGCGCCGTGAAGGCCTTCTACGGCGCGGCCTTCGGCTGGACCTTCCAGGACTATGGGCCGACCTATGCGGCGTTCGATCAGGGCCTGGACGGCGGGTTCGACGCCGACGCGGCGCCGGACGCAAAGCCCCTGCCGGTCCTGTTCGCCCGTGACCTGGAGGCCATGGCTGCGAAGGTCGAGGCGGCGGGCGGGCGGATCGTCAAGCCGATCTTCGCCTTTCCGGGCGGGCGCCGGTTCCACTTCCAGGATCCGGCCGGCAACGAACTGGCGGTCTGGTCGGAAACCTAGAGGCCGGGCCGCAGGTCGACTGACTGGGCGATGCCTTCGGCCATCGCCCGGTCGGCGCCGTCCAGGCTCATCGTCCAGACGTGGATCTCGCGCGGGGCGTCCGGGCGCTGGAACAGATGCTCCTGGGCGTGGCGCACGCCGTCCTCGGTCGAGACCACCGAAGCGCGTCCGCCCGCCTCGACCATCTGGCCGCTGTAGATCGGGAACTGCGAGGCAGGGCCGGCATAGACCATGACGAACGACTGGTCGCCGCGGCGGATCGTATAGATGCGAAAGTCCGGACCGGGACGGCCGGTGACGATCTCGAAGCCCGGGGGCAGGGTCACGGTGAAAGGCAGGGCGGCGCGGGCCGCGCTGTCCAGCACGGTGACGGTGGACACGCCCGGAGGCGGCGGCGGCGGCGGCGTCGGGGCCGGCGTGGCCGCAGGGGCCGCAGGCGCCGTTGCGGGCGGGACGGCCCCGGCGGCCGGAGCCGTCGCCAGAGGCTGGGTGCGGGGCGCGGGCGTCACGGCCGGCGGCGTGATCGGCGCCGTGCGGGGCTGGGTCGCCGGGGCCGCAGGGATCGGCGTCGTGCGCGGCGGAATCGTCGCCGTCGGCACGGCGCCAGGCCCCGACGGAGTCGCCGTGGCCGGGGAAGGCGCGGCGGTCGCCGGGGCGGCCGGCCTCGGCGCGGGGGCTGCGACCGGCGCGGGGGGCGGCGCGATATAGGCGGCGGGAACGGGCGGGCCGCTGTTCAGGTCGCGGGTCAGATCGCTGGCGGGCGGGGTCGCCGGCGCGGTCTGGGCGTGAGCGGAGCCGGCCAGGGCGAGAACGGCGGCGGCGATGAACAGGCTGGCTTTCATGGACAGGACCTTCGCGCCTCAGCCCGAGAACGGCAAGGCCCTGAGCGCATAGGCGACCACGGCGGTGAGGCTCGATGCAGCCGCCGCGAGGCCGAAGAACCAGGCCAGCCGCCGCCACAGCGGGCCGCTGTCCTCGTCCGGTCCGGGTGGCGGGACGGGCCTAATGATAGCCGGCCTCCGCATCCACCTTGCCGCGGAAGACCCAGTAGACCCAGGCCGTGTAGCCGAGGATGGCGGGCAGGATCACCGCCGTCCCGATCAGCATCAGGCCCAGCGCATTGTCGGGCGCCGCCGCCTGCCGGAAGGTCACGGCGTAGGGGGCGACATAGGGGGTGAAGCTGGCGGCCAGACCCAGATAGCCCGACAGGAACAGCAGCAGCGCGCCGGCGAAGGGCCAGCGATGCGACCCTCGCCGCGCCATGCCGACGACCAGCCACAGGCCGATCAGGCCCAGCGCCGGAATGACCAGCAACGGCGCCAGCGCGCCCCAGTCGACCGCGAATCCCGAGCCGAGGTCGAAACCCCAGCGGCTGGCGATGCGCGGATGGATGAACAGGGTCGCCACGCTGACCGCCGCCAGAAGGCCGCCCACCGCCGCCGCGCTGATCAGGGTCCAGCGTCTGGCGTCGCCATGCAGACTGTCCTTCGTCTTCATCATCAGCCACGCCCCGCCCAGCAGGGCGTAGCCGGCCACGATCCCGGCGGCGACGAGCAGGGTGTAGGGCGTCAGCCAGTCGAACGGCCCGCCCGCGAAGCGCTCGTTCTCGACCGTCACCCCCTGGATGAAGCCGCCCAGGATCAGGCCCTGGGCCGCGGCGGTCAGGATCGAGCCCCCGGCGAACATCTGGGTCCAGAATTTGCGGCCGCGGTTGCGCGCACGGAAGCGGAACTCGAACGCCACCCCCCGCAGGATCAGGCCCGCCAGCATGAGCAGAACCGGCAGATACAGCGCCGGCATCAGCACCGAATAGGCCAGCGGGAATGCGGCCAGCAGCCCGCCCCCGCCCAGCACGAGCCATGTCTCGTTGCCGTCCCAGACGGGGGCGATGGTGTTCATCATCACGTCCCGCTCCTCCTTCGACCGGGCGAAGGGAAACAGGATGCCGACGCCCAGATCGAAGCCGTCCAGCATGACATAGAGCAGGACGGCGGTGGCGATCAGCCCGGCCCAGATCAGCGGCAGGTCCAGCATCAGACGCCCTCCCCCGGGCTGGTGTCTTGGGGCGCCTTGGCCAGCGCAGAGCCGGGGGCCCGGTCCTGACGCGGCGCCGGTTCGGCCAGGGCCGCGACCGGCCCCTCGGCCATCAGCCGCAGGATGAACAGGGCGCCGGCGGTGAAGACCACGGCATAGACGATCACATAGGCGGTCAGGCTGGCCGCCACCTCGGCCGCCGTAACGGGCGACACCGCATCGCGCGTCCGCAGCACGCCATAGACGACCCAGGGCTGGCGTCCGACCTCGGTGACCATCCATCCCGCCAGCACGGCGATGAAGCCTGACGGGCCCATGGCGACGCAGAAGCGCAGGAACCACGGGCTGTCGAACAGCTTGCGCCGCCAGATCAGGAGCGCGCCCACGCCGCCCAGCAGGATCATCAGCAAGCCCAGCCCGACCATGATCCGGAAGCTGAAGAAGGGAATGAACGGCGGCGGCTGATCCTCGCGCGGCCAGGCGTCGAGGCCCTGGATCACCTCGTCCCGGGGCAGGTTCTGAATGGCGTTGCCGACGCCGGGGATGGCGACTTCCAGATGGTTCTTCTGCGCATCGCGATCAGGGACGCCGAAGACGATGAACGGCTGGTCGGCGCGGGTTTCCCAATAGCCCTCTATAGCGGCCGTCTTGGACGGCTGGTGCTCATGCCCGACCGTGCCCGACCAGTGGCCGGCCAGCAGTTGGAGGGGCGCCAGCACGGCGACGAGGCCGACCGCCATCACCAGCGAGATGCGGCTTTCAGTCCAGCCCGTCACCGTCGGATCAGCCCGTTCCTTGAGAACCCGGAAGGCCGAGGCCGCGCCCACGACCAGGCCGGTGGTCAGGAAGGCGGCCAGCATCATGTGAACCAGGCGCGACGGGAAGCTGGGGTTGAAGACAACCTGCATGAAGTCGGTGGCCTGGAACCGGCCGTCCGCCATGATCTCGAACCCCTGCGGCGTCTGCATCCAGCTGTTGGCCGACAGGATCCAGAAGGCCGAAATGGTGGTTCCGACCGCGACCAGACAGGTGGCGGTGAAATGCAGCTTCGGCCCCACCTTCTTCCAGCCGAACAGCATGACCCCGAGGAAGGACGCCTCGAGGAAGAAGGCGGTCAGGACCTCGAACGCCAGCAGGGGCCCGATGACGCCGCCGGTCAGTCGGATGAACTCGGACCAGTTGGTGCCGAACTGGTAGCTGAGCACGATGCCCGAGACGACGCCCATGCCGAAGCTCAGGGCGAAAATCTTGACCCAGAACAGGTACAGGACCTTGAACGCGTCCCGCTTCGTCCAGAGCCACAGCCCCTCAAGCACCGCCAGAAACGCCGCCAGACCGATGGTGAAGGCGGGGAAGAGGATGTGAAAGGCGATCGTGAAGGCAAATTGCAATCGCGACAGCAACAGCGCGTCGAATTCCACGGCCTGCATCCTCGGTGACCTGACAGGTCAGAAATGCGCCCATGCCGGTCTGGTGTCCATGGGCGATCCGCCGCGCGGCGGATCGCCGCGATCAGGCGGCGGGCATCTCGACCCAGAAGATCGCGCCTTCGCCCGGCGTCGAGGTCACGCCGATGGTCCCGCCCTGCAGTTCGACGAGACGTTTGGCCAGGGCCAGGCCGATGCCGTGCCCCTCGACCGTCGACCGTTCCAGACCCAGGCGGTTGAACGGCTCGAACAGCTGGGCCTGTTTCTCGGCCGACAGGCCGGGACCGCGGTCGCTGACCTCGATCCGCACGCCGTCGTAGATCTTGCTGGCGCGGAAGATGACGATGCCGCCCGCTCCGCCGTATTTGACCGCGTTGGACGCCAGGTTGGAGATGACCTGGGTCAGGCGCTGGGAATCGGCCAGGGCGACCAGGCCGTCGCCTTCGCTGATCACCTCAAGCCGCACACCCTCGGATTCCGGGCGCAGGGCCACGGCCCGTTTGACATCTTCCAGCACGCCCGGCACGTCGGTGGGGCGCAGTTCGACCTTCACCGCTCCGGACTCGGCGCGGGCGACGTCCAGCAGGTCGTGGGCCAGCGCCTCGACCTGACGGGCCGTCTTGACCAGCATCTCGGCCATTTCGCCCTGGGTGGCCGTGACCGGTCCCAGTTGCCCGGTCTTCCACAGTTCGCCGATGCCTATCACCCCGCCGACGGGACTCTTGATTTCATGGGCGACGTTGGCCAGCAGGCGCGACTTGGCTTCCGAGGCGCGTTCGGCGCGGACCTGGCCGGCCTTGGCGCGATCCGACAGACGGTCCCGCTCTTCCAGAAGGGCCGCGACCAGCATGATCGGCATATAGCCGAACAGGATCAGCAACTGGGCCATCATGGCGCGATCGGCGCCCTCGAAGGCGGCGCCGTAGGGACCCAGCCCCCGCATGGCTCCGCCAACGGCCAGTACGGCGATGATGACCAGGGCCGCGGTGACGCCGAGTATGCGGAGCCGAACGGCGATCAGAAGCAGCAGCGGCATGGTGACGAAGCCGATCGGCAACTGCTGCGAAAAGACGACAATGCCCAGCCCGGTCAGCAGGCCAAGGAGAACCAGCGCTTCAATGGCGCGGGCGGGCGCGCGGAAGCGGACGATCTCGCGTTTGGTGAGCGCCAGGCCGAAGCTGGACAGCACCGCGACCCCCAAAGCGTGGCCGAACCACCAGGTCTGGACGCTGTCCAGAAAGTCAGCCCCGTTCATCCACCACAGCATGGCTCCGGCGAACAGGGCGGCCGGCAGCGGCCCCACGATGGCGGCGCTGATCAGAAAGCGGCATGCGCCCTGCACCGAGGCCAGATTCAGCGTCGGCGCGAAACGGCGCGCCAGCAGAACGCAGACATAGATTTCCAGCATGTTGGCGACGGTGAACATCACCGTCAGCCGGGTGGAATTCCCCGCCAGCAGTTCGCCGGCCGCTATTCCCATGGCGACGAGGGCGCCGAACGACAGATCGTAGAGAGGGCCGCGCGAGGTCCGCAGCCAGACCGCGACGGCCAGACCGCCTGCGCCCCACAGGGCGGCGACCACGCCCGCGGACCGGGCGAAACTGAGGGCCAGGACGACCAGGACCATCACCGCCATCGCCGTGAAGACCGGCGCCAGCGGCGGGCCAACGCCGCTGGTCGGACGCGGGATGTCCCGAACGCGCGGAGCCGGGGGCGTGGTCACGCCGGGAGCGGGCTCCAGGGGTTCGAGCGCGCGGCTCATCTGCATATCTGGTCCTGGCACGACAGCGTAGTCCCCTGACCCTTATGCCGGCGCTTCCTAATATCCCCTGAAGGTCAGGCGTTTGCCGCCAATACCTCGGTCAGCTCACGCACCGCGGCGGCCGGGCCGTCCGGATGGCCCCATACGGCGGAACTGACCGCCACGAAGTCGGCCCCGGCGCGGGCCAGTTCTCCCGCCGTCGCTGCGGTTATGCCGCCGATGGCGACGCAGGGGATTTCCACCGTCTCCTGCCAGATGGTCAGGATTTCGGCGTCGGGCCGATGAACCGTCTCCTTGGTCGTCGTGGGGAAGAAGGCGCCGAAGGCGACGTAGTCCGCCCCGGCCTCGGCCGCGTCCATCGCCAGTTCGCGGCTGTCATGGCAGGTCACGCCGATCATGGCGTCGCGGCCCATGCTCGCCCGGGCCTGGGCCACCGACCCGTCCGCCTGCCCCAGATGCACGCCGTCACAGCCCGAACGGGCGGCCAGATCGGGCCGGTCGTTGAGAATGACCGCCACGCCGCGCGCATGGGCGATCGGCTTCAGCGCCGCCACGGCGGCCAGAACCGTCGCATCGTCCACGTCCTTGAGGCGGATTTGCAGCGCCGCCACCTCGCCGGCGTCCAGCGCCGCCTCCAGATCGCTTGCGAAGGCGGCAAGATCCGGGAGGGCGGGCGGCGTGATCAGATACAGCTGACAGGGCGGACGGGTCGGGACGACGGGTTCTCGGGCCATGGGCGGGAAGTGCGACGGACGCGCGCCTGCGTCAACTCCAGCTCTGCGAACGACTTGCATTCGCCACGATTGGCCTGTTAAGAAGAACCATTCGCAACAAGCCTTTCGGATTCGCCTTGTACGTCTGCAACTGCAACGGCCTTCGCAAACGGGATGTCGCCGCCGCCATCGAGGCCGGCGCCACGCGTCCGCGCGACGTGTTCGCCCGCAACCAATGCACGGTCAAATGCGCCAGATGCGTCTGTGAAATGCGCGAAATGATCCAGGAAACCCGCGAAACCTTCGCCATGGCGGCCGAATAGGTCCCTGCCCTCCCCGAGGGGAGATTCATTCGCATTTTCAATGTTGTGAGAAGTGTTCGCATGTGAACACAAGGCCTGTTTGCGTGTTAAAACAGGCGCTCGCAGCCGGTGATTCACGACGGTCGGGCTGACCGACGCGCCGCTGTCAGGAATGACGACCATGAAGGGCGATCCCGCGATCATCCGCACGCTCAATGCGGTTCTCACCAACGAACTGACGGCGGTGAACCAGTATTTCCTGCACGCGCGGATGTTCGAAAGCTGGGGCCTGAAACATCTGGGCCAGATCATCTACGACGAATCGATCGGCGAGATGAAACACGCCGACAAGCTGATCAAGCGGGTGCTGTTCCTCGACGGCCTGCCGAACCTGCAGGACCTGCACAAGCTGAAGATCGGCGAGAACGTCTTCGAATGCCTCGGCGCCGACCTGTCGCTGGAGCTGGGCGGGCGCGACACCCTGCTGGCCGGCATCGCCCAGTGCGAGGCGGCGTCCGACTTCATCAGCCGCCAGATCCTGACCGAGATCCTGGCCGACACGGAAGAGCACATCGACTTCCTGGAGGCCCAGCACAAGCTGATCGAACAGCTGGGCGAGCAGAACTACCTGCAGTCGGCCATGACCGAGATCGCCCCTGACCGGTCCGCCACCGGCAACTAGAGAACCTCTCGCCGGGTCAGATGGGCGACGGCGAGAACCAGCGCGACCAGGCCGAGACCGCCGCCCAGCGCCAGCGCCGTGTTCACGCGCCAGACCTCGGTCGCCAGCATGTTCACAGGCATCTGCCAGGGGAAGAAGACGCCCGCCCTGGCCGAGGTGGCGACCACCGAGAAGAAGGTCCCGCCGATCCCGACGACCAGCGCCGGCACGAAGCTGGCGAACCGCAGGGCGGTCCACAGCTGGATGGCGACCATCAGGATCGCGGCCAGGAAGACCTTGCCCATGGTCGCGGCGTAGGCGGCCATATCCAGCGGCCCCGTGGGCGTCAGGTTCGGCTTGATCGCCGTCGCCAGCATCACCGCGCTCCACGTCATGATCAGGGTCGCGGCGCTCATGACCGCCACCATCGCCAGCACCATAGCCGCCTTGGCCGCGTAGAGCCGCCAGCGCGGCAGCGGCAGGCTGCGCAGATGGTCCCATGATTTCGGCCCGTGTTCCATCTGGGCGACCAGGGCCGTCAGGGCCGTCACGCTCATCGGCAGCATGAAGAAGGACCAGATGCCGATCGAACTGACCATCCACATCTCCCACGGCTGGGGGGCCTTACCGCGCAGCAGGTTGAAGAAGGTGAAGATGGCGATCAGCGCCGGCGCGGCGACGGCGAGCAGGGCGGCCAACGACCGGTTCAGCTTGCGGATTTCCACGGAAAGGACGGCGTGCATCAGACGAACTCCGGCCGGGGTGCGGGGACGGTGGCGGACGCCTGGCGGTAGATGCCCTCCAGCGATCGGGCCCGGGCCCCGATGGCGAACACGGCGACTCCGGCCTCGACGAGGGCGCGGTTCATGGCCGAGACCGCGGCGTCCGGATCGTCTCCGGAACTGAGCCGCGCGGTCAGGCCGTCGTCGGCCGCGGAAAGCGCCAGATCGAATGGCTTGAGCACTGAGGACGCGCGACCCGCATCATCGACCCGCAGGGCGATCTCGGGTGCGAGGTCCGCCTTGATCCGCGCCAGGTCGCCCTCCAGCACCAGCCGCCCGTCGTGGACGATGCCGACATGGGTGGCGATCTGCTCGATCTCGCCAAGCAGATGGCTGGACAGCAGCACGGTCGCCCCGGTCCGGGCGGGCAGGTCCCTGAGGAAGCGGCGCATGTCGGCGATGCCGTCGGGGTCCAGACCGTTGGTCGGCTCGTCGAGGACCAGCACCGGCGGGGCGCCCAGCATGGCGCGGGCCAGTCCCAGCCGCTGACGCATCCCCAGCGAATAGCCCGATACCCGGCGTCCGCCGTGCTCCGACATCTCGACCACCTCCAGCACCCGGTCGATCTCGGCCGCCGGAAGCCCCAGAAGGGTGCGGGTCAGGTCGAGGTTCTGACGTCCGGTCAGATTGGCGTAGAAGCCGTGCGCCTCCAGCAGCGCCCCGACCTTGCGGGCCGCGCCGATGCGGTCGCGGGCGACGTCGACCCCGGCGACCCGCGCCGAGCCCGACGTCGGATGGATCAGGCCCAGCAGCATTTTCAGCGTCGTCGTCTTGCCGGCCCCGTTTCGCCCCAGGAAGCCGTAGACGGCGCGGTCCGGCACGGTCATCGAGACCGCGTCGACGGCTCTGTGGGAGCCGAAGCAACGGGTCAGGGCCTCGGTCTCGATGGCGGCTGTCATGGCGGCGGCGCTCGCGTTCGTTTAAGTCTGATATAAAGTTGCGAAGCTCGCGTCTTTAAGTCAAGATTAAAGATCAGACATGATTCCACCCCTCCTCGGGAGCGCCGCGTGAGCCAGACCGATCTCGTCCGCTTCCGTCGCATGTGCGGCCAGTTCCGCTGGTTGGCGGTGTTCATGGTCGTCACCGTGGGGGGCGGATTGTTGCTGACATGGATCGGCGCGCCGCTGATCTTCTGGCTGCGCGAAGGCCGCCCGCCCCTGCAACCCGGCACGATCGCCGGCCTGATCTGGTTCAGTCCAATGGCCTTCTACCTCTTCGGCGTCTGGTCGATCGGATCGGCCATGGGCCAGCTGGCCAAAGGACGGCTGATCCAGCCGACCCTGTCCTCAGCCCTGCGGCGCGTGGGGCTTTCGCTGGGACTGGGCGGGGTGCTGAGCGTCTTCGTGGTGTCCAATCTCGTCCGGCTGGTCGAAAGCGGACGCGGCGGCTTCCTGCATTTCGATGTCGCGGGCATGACCCTGGGCATGATCGGCGGGGCCCTGTTCCTGCTGGGCCGGGTCGTCGATCAGGCCGGCCGGGTCCAGGCCGAGCTGGACGAGATGATCTGATGCCCGTCCGCGTGACGCTTGACGCCCTGATCGTGAAAAAGGGCCTGAAGGCCCGCGATCTCGCCGCAGAGGTGGGCCTCAGCGAGACCCAGTTGTCCCTGTTCCGCTCCGGCAAGGTGAAGGGCATCCGCTTCCGCACACTGGCGCGGCTGTGCGCGGCGCTGGACTGCAAGCCCGGCGATCTGCTGGACTATGGCTACGACGCCGCCGATCTGGCGCCGGTGGACGACGACGAGGCCTGACGGAACCGCAAAGCCGCCCCGCCATTGTCTGTGCGCAGACAGGGAGAGCCGCGCGTGACCGATATCGACGACATCTTCGACGACGCGCGCGACGCCGCCGGCGACTTCCTGAACGCCAATGAGCGCGACATCGGCCACGTCGTTCTGGGTGTGGCGGTGACCGTCGGCTTCGCCCTCGGCGCGGCACTTCTGGCGCGGACAGCCATCCGGCCCCGTCCGATGCGCCTGGCGAACGACGACGCCCCGATCACCGAACGGCCGCGCGGACCGCTGAGCCTGATCCTGCCGGCGGTGTTCTCGGTGACCACACTGTCGGCGGTGCGGGTGTGGAACGCCCCCGCCCGCCCCGAGCGCACCACGGCCATGGGCCTGTGGGCCGCCGCCCAGGCGCTGAACGCCGTCTGGATCGCCATGCGGCCGGCCAGCCGTACGCTGCAGATCGCCGCCGCCATGTCCTCCGCGGGCCTGGCCGCCGCCTTCGCCCATGAAGCTCGAAAGCTGGACAACCGGGCGGGCAAGCTGGCCGCCCCCAGCGGCGGATCGGTGCATCTGGCCAATCTGGTTCAGGGCAGGTCCC
Organism: Brevundimonas sp. BR2-1; assembly: GCF_037626195.1. Taxonomy (NCBI): domain Bacteria; kingdom Pseudomonadati; phylum Pseudomonadota; class Alphaproteobacteria; order Caulobacterales; family Caulobacteraceae; genus Brevundimonas; species Brevundimonas sp. BR2-1. The sequence goes on from NZ_JARKMV010000002.1 coordinate 256,264, forward strand.
GCGATCGGGCGCCGACTGTTCACTGACCCGCGCCTTGCCGGATCACGCCGCATCCTCTAGGGACTGCGCCCGTTCGCGCGCCACGAGGCTGCGCCCTTCCCTTCCGAGAACCCGATGAAGATCAACGGCAACAACATCAAGCCCGGCATGGTGCTGCAGGTGAACGGCGGCCTGTGGGTCGTCACCAAGGCCAGCCACGTCAAGCCGGGCAAGGGCGGCGCCTTCGCCAACGTCGAGGCCAAGAATCTCGAGACGGGCAACAAGCTCAACGAACGCTTCCGGTCGGAAGACAAGGTCGAGCGCGTGACGCTGGAGCAGAAGGACTTCTCGTACCTGTACGAACAGGGCGACGCCCTGGTCTTCATGGACGACGCCACCTACGAGCAGATCGAACTGCAGAAGGACTGGGTCGGCGAAGACAGCATCCCCTATCTGCAGGACGGCATGAAGGTCGTCATCGAGATGCACGAGGAGCGTCCGATCGGCCTGACCCTGCCGGAACAGGTCACGCTGGAAGTCGTCGAGACCGAGCCCACCGTGAAGGGCCAGACCGCCTCGTCGTCCTACAAGCCCGCCATCGCCAACAACGGCGTGCGCATCATGATCCCGCCCTATATGGGCGTCGGCGAACGCATCGTCGTCGACACCACGACCGGCGAATACGTCCGCCGCGCCGAATAGGCCCGACCGACATTGCGACCCGGGGGCGCGATCCTGCGCCTCCATGACCTTCTCCGACTGTCCGGGCATATGCCTTTGAAGGACTTTCGGACCAGGAGATCCCCATGGCCCTCGCCTCCGCCCTCGTCTCCGTCATCATCGACGCGGTCCGCAAGACCGCGCGGCCCATGCTGCGCGACTTCGGCGAGGTGTCCCAGCTGCAGGTGTCCCGCAAGGGCCCGGGCGACTTCGTCACCGCCGCGGACATCAAGGCCGAGGACACCCTGTACGAACTGCTGATGAAGGCCCGCCCCGGCTACGGCTTCCTGGGCGAGGAGCGCGGCATGATCGAGGGGACCGACAAGTCCCACATGTGGATCGTCGACCCGATCGACGGCACGACCAACTTCATGCACGCCATGCCCCATTTCGCCATCACGGTGGGCCTGCAGCGCACCGCGCCGGACGGAACATCCGAGATCGTCGCGGGCGTGACCTACAACCCGGTCATGAACGAGCTGTTCTGGGCCGAGAAGGGCAAGGGCTGCTACCTGAACGACAGCCGGATCAGGGTCGCCGGCCGCCGCGACCTGTCGGAAAGCCTGATCGCCACCGGCCTGCCCTTCATCGGCAAGACGGGCCACGCCCAGTCGATCAAGGACATCCACGCCATCGGTCAGCGCGTCGCCGGCATCCGCCGACTGGGCTCGGCCGCGCTGGACTTCGCCTGGGTCGCGGCGGGGCGGTACGACGCCTACTACGAGCGCAATCTGAATCCCTGGGACGTGGCGGCGGGCATCCTGTTCGTCACCGAGGCGGGCGGGATCGTCACCACCATCGACGGCGAGGGCCGGCCGGAGACGGGCGCGCAGATCCTGGCCTCGAACTCCGAGCTGCATCCGCAGATCCAGAAGGTGTTGCGGGGATAAAGGTCCTCGCCTTCGTCATCCTCCGGCAAGCCGCGTAGCGGCGCAGACCGGGGGATGACGAAAGGGGCTAGCCGATCAGCGACCGCGCCGCCGCCCGCGCCTCGTCCGTGATCACCGCCCCCGACAGCATCCGCGCGATCTCCTCCCGTCGCGCCTCGTCGTCCAGCGCATCGACCGTGGTGGTCGTCATCCCCCCGGCGTCGGCCTTGCGCACCTTCCAGTGGGCATGACCGCGCGCCGCGACCTGCGGGCTGTGGGTCACGACCAGGACCTGGGCGCCGTGCGACAGCCGTTGCAGACGCGCCCCGACGGCGGAGGCGACGGCGCCGCCGACGCCCTGATCGACCTCGTCGAAGATCATCACCGGCTGGCGCTGATCCTCGCGGCCCGCCAGCGCCGCCTTCATGGCGAGAGCGAAGCGGGCCAGTTCGCCGCCCGAGGCGATGGCGTCCAGCGGGCCGAAGGCGGTCCCGGCGTTGGTGGCGATCTCGAAGCGGACGGTCTCCACCCCCAGCGGCCCGCGTCGGCCCTCGGATACAGGCTCGAAGGCGACGCGGAAGCGGGCGCGATCCAGCTTCAGCGGACCCAGCTCGGTCATGACGGAGGCCGTCAGCCGTTCGGCGGCGGCCTCGCGCGCGGAGGTCAGCAGCATGGCGGCGACATCGTAGGCTTCGCGCGCGGCTGAGGCGGCGCGTTCGGCGGCGGTGATGGCCTCGGCCCCGTCCTCGATCAGGCGCAGCTGGTCGCGGAAGCGGACGCGCAGGACGGGCAGACTCTCGACCGACGCATTCAGCTTGCGGGCGGCGGCGCGCAGGGCGAACAGCCGTTCCTCGGCCTTGTCCAGCCGCCCGGGTTCGAAGTCGAAGGCGTTGGCGGCGGCGTCGACGCAGGCGATGGCCTCCTCGGCCTCGACCATGGTGCGGTCGATGGCCTCGGCGGCGGCGGTCAGCTTCTGCAGCAGGGGATGCTCGGGGTCCGTGCCCGCCTGCCCGGCCCTTTGCCGGGCATGCTCGACGGCGCGCAGGGCGGCCGACAGCTTCTGGGACAGCTTGTCGCCGCCCAGCTGGGCGCGGGCGTCGGCCAGGTCGCCGATGGCTTTCTCGGCCGCGCCGAGGATGGCGCGTTCGCCGGCCAGTTCGGTCTCCTCGTCGGCGCGGGGGTCCAATTCGTCCAATTCGGCGAGGTTCTGCGTCAGCTCTTCGGCGTGGGCGGCGGCGTCGGCGGCGGCGGCCTTCAGGTCGGAGACCGTGCGCTCGGCGGCCTTCAGCTTCTCCGCGGCGCCGGCCACGCCGTCCAGCTGGGGCTGCAGGCCCCCGTAGTTGTCCAGCAGAGCGCGGTGGGTCTTCCAGTCCAGCAGGCCGACGGTCTCGTGCTGGCCGTGCACCTCGACCAGGGCCTGGCCGATCTCGCGCAGGGCGGCGACGCCCGCGGGCTGGTCGTTGACGTAGGCGCGGCTGCGGCCGTCGGCGGCCACGGTGCGGCGCAGGATCAGTTCCTCGCCCGGCGCGACCTCGAAGCCGCGCTCGGCGATCATCTCCAGCAAGGCCGGATCGTCGGGCGCTGTAAAGACAGCGGTGGCCGAGGCCTGTTTCGCGCCGGCCCGCACCAGGCCGGCGTCGGCCCGCGCGCCCAACGCCAGACCCAGGGCGTCCAGAATGATCGACTTGCCGGCCCCGGTCTCGCCGGTCAGCACGGTCAGGCCGCCCTCGACCTCGAGATCAAGAGCGTCCACCAGAACGATGTCGCGGATGGAAAGGGCGGTCAGCATCTGGGCGCTGTCGTCCGGTTCTGATTCGCCATGGTCGTCAGTCTAGCCGTCCTCGACCATCCTGACCGCCCCCTGTGTCAGAATCGGTCGTCAGCCCGGAATGATCCGGCGCAGCCAGCTTTCGCGCTGGCCGGTCGGGGCGACGCCGGGCTGGCGGCCTTCCTCGGTCAGCAGGGCGTAGGCCTCGGCGTACCAGGGGCTGCCCGGATAGTTGAAGCCGAGAACCGCGCCGTTGCGGGTCGCCTCCTCCTTCAGGCCCAGCGTCAGATTGACCTCGACCAGCCGGTACAGGGCCTCGGGCGTGTGCGAGGTGCGCTGATAGGCTTCGTTCTCGATGACGGCCTTGTAGCGGTTGATCGCCGCCAGCGGCTGTCCGGCGCGCTGGTAGTAGCGGCCGATGGCCATTTCCTTGCCCGCCAGCTGGTCGTTGACCATGTCGATCTTGACCGAGGCGTCGATGGCGTATGACGTGCCCGGATAGCGCCGCTGCACATCCTTCAGCCCGTCCAGCGCCGCCTGGGCGTAGCCTTGGTCGCGGCCAACGTCGGTGATCTGTTCGAAATTGCACAGGGCCTTCATGTAGAAGGCGTAGGGCGCGGACGGATTGCCCGGGAACAGCTGGATGAACCGGTCTGAAGCGGCGATCGCCTCGGCGTAATTGTTGTTCTGATAGTAGGCGTAGATCTGCATCAGGATCGCGCGGCGCGACCACTCCGAATACGGATGCTGACGCTCGACCTCCTGGAAATAGTCGATGGCGTCGGCCCAGCGGCGGCTCTGCAGACGCTGATAGCCGGTGTTGTAGAGCGCCTCGACCGGGCGCTCCTCATAGGCCAGGCGAGGACGATTGGCGCCGCGGTTACAGGCCGAGAGCGTCAGGGCCGAAACAGCCACGGTGGCCAGGATCAGGCCGGCGCGGAACTTGGAAGCAGGCAAGGACGACCTCAAAATGCAAGCCGGCGAGCGCGAACCCGTCGGCGCCCCCGAAAACGAGACGCGATCTCTACACCAGCGGACTTGTCTGCGCCAATGCGCGAAGAAGACCTGCAAAAAGACGCCGTGCGCCTTGTAGCCGGCCCATCCGCTGGTATGTAGCGCGCCAGCGCCACGGCGGCATTCTCAGCCCGGCGATGACGGCGAAAGGATGACCGGACATGAAGCTGCTCTCTGGCAACTCCAACCGGACCCTGTCCCAGGCCATCGCGGCCCACCTCGACATGCCTCTGACCAAGGCCCAGGTGAAGCGGTTCGCCGACAATGAGGTCTTCGCGGTCATCGAGGAAAACGTCCGCGGCGAGGACGTCTTCATCCTCCAGTCGACCAGCTATCCGGCCAATGACAACCTGATGGAGCTGCTGATCATGACCGATGCGCTGGTGCGCGCCTCGGCCAAGCGGATCACGGCGGTCATGCCCTATTTCGGCTATGCCCGGCAGGACCGGAAGACCGGCGGCCGCACGCCCATCTCGGCCAAGCTGGTGGCCAATATGATCACTCGCGCGGGGGCGCATCGGGTCCTGACGATGGATCTGCACGCGGGCCAGATCCAGGGCTTCTTCGACATTCCGACCGACAACCTGGTGGCCACCCCCGTGCTGGCCCAGGACATCAAGGACCACTATCCGCGCGGCGACGACCTGATGATCGTCTCGCCCGACGTCGGCGGCGTGGTCCGCGCCCGCTCGCTGGCGTCGCGTCTCAACGCCGATCTGGCCATCGTCGACAAGCGGCGGGCCCGGGCGGGCGAGAGCGAGGTCATGAACATCATCGGCGACGTCGAGGGCCGCCGCTGCATCCTGTTCGACGACATCGTCGATTCGGGCGGCACCCTGGTGAACGCCGCCCAGGCGCTGATGGACAAGGGCGCGGTCGAGGTTTCGGCCTACATCAGCCATGGCGTGCTGTCGGGACCGGCCGTCCAGCGCGTGACCGACGGGCCGCTGAAGGAGCTGGTCATCACCGATTCCATCGAACAGCCGTTCGAGGTTTCGTCCTGTTCGAAGATCCGCACCGTCTCCGTCGCTCCACTGATCGGCGAGGCCATCCGGCGGATCGCCAACGAGGAATCGGTCTCCAAACTGTTCGATTGACGAACCGGGCGCCTCAAATTGGCCGGGAGCGCGTTCTCTGCTCCACGACGGACAGTTCGAGGAGATTTCATGCGTTCGGCAATGATGCGACGCGGCCTTTCACTGGCGGCCCCATCTCTGGCGGCCCTGTGCGCGGCGGCTGTCCTCGCAGGCTGCACCTCGGGCCCGAGCGAAGCGGAGGTGGAAGCCGCCCGTGTCGCCGCGGAGGCCGCCGCCCTGGCCGCCCGCACGCCCCCGCCGATCAATCTGTCGCAAAGCGTCGCCCAGGATGCCGCGATCTATCTGGCCTTCTCCCGCGACATCGCCGCCATCCGGGGCGGCTTCGAAAGCCCCGAGGCCATCCAGGCCGCCCTGCGTCAGGGCGCGACCTATGACCCGGGCCAGATTTCCCGGGGCCTGGTCGCCTACGCCTCCATCGTCGCGCTGCAGTCGCCGGCCTTCGTCTCGGGCGTCAACCAGTACGGAATCAACCCGACCGGCAGGCAGGAGATGATCGCGCGCATCGTCGCCGACCCCCGCGTCGCCTCCTACATGCCCGGAGCGCAGGAAGCCGCCGGCCTGATCATGGCGGCCCTGGACCGCGAGATCGACGCCCTGAGCGCCGCAGCCAACTCCGTCGAGAACGACGCCTACGCCGCCCAGGCGGACGGGCGGCGCTCGTGGGCCATCGCCCATGTGGCCGACCGCGAGGCCCGTCTGGCGGGGGCCAAGGACCTGTCAGGCCAGACAATGGCGGCGCCGGCGGCCGAGTCGGCGCGCCTGTTCGCGGCGGCCAGCAACGGCGCAGGACTGGGCGCGACCGGCGGCCGCCGCCGCGATCCCCCCTATCCGCCCGTGGTGACCAACGCGCTCGCTCTGGCGGCTCTGGCGGCGCTCGGCGCGGCGGGCGAGGACGCGCGCGCCAACACCGCCGCCCTGCAGTCCGAAGGGGTCAGCCAGAACTGCCTGAACGAGTCCAAGCTCAATCTGTACCAGTGCCTGGCGGCCTCGCGGCCGAGCTATGAGGACATGTTCTGTCTGGGCCGCCATATCGTGCGCGACCTGGCGACCTGCACCCGCGGCGCGGCCATGCCGGCGGCGACGGTCACGGTTTCCAACCCCGTCACGGTGGAGGTTCGTCCTCCGGTCATCGTGACCGCGCCGTTCGAGCCGCCTGCGCCCCCGAGGCCGGCCACGCTCCAGCCCACGACCCTGCCCACACCCGAGTCCTCGCCCCCGCCGGCCACGATGACGCCGACCCAGCGGCTGAACATCGAGCCCGGCGCGCTGGTCCGGACCGCGCCGGGCGGCTGAGCCTGGAAAGGCCGACGCCGATTCTGCTGGCGGATTAGTGATCGGCAAACAATTCGCGGAGCGTTATAAGGGCCGTGGAGTTTCGGCGTCCCGCGAAGGCGCCGTGCGTGTTCTGGGGAATCTCGCATGTTCATGGCCTATCCGCGTCGCGGCCTTTCGGTCGCTGCTGCCGCCGCCGCCCTGCTTCTGGCCAGTTGCGCCACGCCGGAGCCGGAGCCCGCTCCGGCGCCGCCTCCGCCGCCTCCGCCGCCGCCGGCCGTCAGCCTGAACGAGGGCGTGGCCCAGGCCGCCTCCATCTACGTCGCCTTCATGCGCGAGGCCGGCACCATCAGCGCGGGCTTCGACAGCGCCGAGGCCATCCAGGCCGCCATCCGCAAGGGGGCCTCCTATGAGCCGGCCCAGCTGTCGCGCGGCATGATCGCCTATGGCTCGATCCTGGCGCTGCAGTCGCCCGAGTTCGTGCAGGGCGTCCGCACCTACGCCGTCGACCCGGCCCAGCGCCAGCAGATGATCGCGCGCATCATCGCCGACCCCGCGACCGCCGCGACCTTCCCCGGCGCGGATGCCGCCGCCGGCCTGATCGTCGACACCATCGGCAAGGACTCGGCCGCCATGCTGATGATCGCCAACGCCGTCGAGGAAGACGCCTATACGATCCAGGGCCGCAGCGATCCGCGGCGCCGCTGGGCCACCGTGCACATCACCGACCGCGTCACCCGGCTGGAAGGCGCCAAGTCGCTGTCGGCGGTGACGATGCTGCCCTCCGCCGAAGAGTCGGCCCGCCTGTTCGCCGCCGCCAACAGCGGCTCGGGGCTCGGCGCCAGTTCCGCCCGTTCGGGTCCGCCCTATACGGCCGCCGTGGTCCGTTCGCTCGCCGTGGCCGCCCTGGCAGCGCTGGGAGCAGGCGGCGAGGAGGCCCGCGCCGAGACCGAGGCCCTGACTGTCGAGCAGAACAGCGAATTCTGTCTCAACATGTCCAAACTGATGCTGTTCCAGTGTCTGGCGGCCTCGCGACCCAGTTATGAGGACATGTTCTGCGTCGGCCGCCACGTGGCCCGCGACCTGGCCACCTGCACGGCCCAGAACATCACGCCGGTCCCGCTGGAGGTCCCCCAGACCGCCGTGGCGGGCGGGGCGCCCGAGCAGACCCCGGTCGCCGCCGAGGCGGCCGCCGCCTCCACCGCGGCGACGGCGACGCTGAACACCGGCGGCTGACTCCGTTCGCAGGGGGACGCCGCGGCCTGTTGCGTCGCGGGGTTCTTGCGTGTAATGACCCGCGCTCTTGAATTCAGGGTCCCTGACCCCGCCGCGAGGGCTGACTGGTCAGCGCGGCGTTTGTGTTGTTGAGGCGAGGCGATGGCCGAGATCATTCTGAACGTGGACGTCCGTGATGGCGTTGGCACCGGCGGCGCACGCGCCGCGCGTCGCGCGGGCATGGTCCCGGGCGTGCTGTACGGCGGCGACAAGGCCCCCGTCGCCATCTCGGTGAACGAGCGCGACTTCCGCAAGTCGCTGTACACCGGCAAGCTGCTGGGCCACCTGGTGACCCTGAAGTACGGCAAGGAATCGCAGCCGGTCATCGCCCGCGATGTCCAGTTCGACCCGGTCACCGACCGTCCGCTGCACTTCGACCTGATGCGGGTCGATGAAAAGCAGACCATCAAGATCGAAGTGCCGGTTCACTTCATCAACCAGGACCAGTGCGAAGCCTTCCGTCAGGGCGGTTCGCTGGAGATCGTCCGTCACTCGGTTGAGGTGAAGGTCCGCGCCGATCACATCCCGGAAGACCTGATCGTCGACCTGGCCGGCCACAAGATGGGCGACACCATCCGCTGGACCGACCTGAAGGGCACGGCCGACGTCGAGCCGACCATCACCGACCGTGATTTCGTGATCGCCTCCATCAAGACCTCTTCGGCCGCCAAGGCCGCCGACGAGATCGAGGAAGCCATCGCCGAGGAAGTCGCCGCCGCCGAAGAAGCCGCCGCGGACGAAGTCCCCGCCACCGAACAGGCCGATGGCGAAGAAGCCGCCGACGCCGAGGGCGAATCGACCGAGGGCTGATCGCCCTCCTTCGACTGTTTTGCGAAGCGGCCCCTTCCGGCTACGGATGGGGCCGTTTCCTTGTCTGGACCTGAGCCATGATCATCATCGCCGGCCTGGGCAATCCGGGCCCCAAATACCAGGGCAACCGCCACAACATCGGCTTCATGGCCGCCGACGAGATCGCGCGGCGCTGGTCGTTCGGGCCCGAGCGGGCCAAATTCCAGTCTGTGATCCGCGAGGGTGAGGTTCCGACAGCGGACGGGCCGGTCAAGGTCCTGCTGATGAAACCCCAGACTTATATGAACGAGAGCGGCCGCGCCGTCGGCGAGGCGGCGCGCTTCTACAAGATTCCGCCGGCGCAGATCATCGCCTTCCACGACGAGATCGATCTGGCCCCCGGGCGGTTCCGCATGAAGACCGGTGGCGGCGCGGCAGGCCAGAACGGCGTGCGCAGCCTGATCAGCCAACTGGGCGCCGACTTCCGCCGCGCGCGCATGGGCGTCGGCCACCCGGGCGAGCCGCAACTGGTTCATGGCCATGTGCTGAGCGACTTCCACAAGGCCGATCAGGCCTGGCTGGAGCCGATGCTGCACGCCGTCGCGGACGCCCTGCCCTTCGCCCTGGCCGGGAACGACGAACGCTATCAGGCCGAGGTCTTGCGTCTGGCCCCCGCGCCCAAATTCAGCCCGCGTCAGGCCGCACGGGGCGACGACTAGACGCACCGCCTTGTCCGCGGTCGGCGGCGGCGATAGACCGCGCCCAGCCCTGAAGGAACCGCCATGATCCGCGCCACCGTCTCCGCCGCCGCCTTGTTGCTGCTGGCCGCCTGCAATTCGGGCGAACAGGCGCCTGCGCCCGGCGCGCCGACGGTCACGGTCGCAGACGCCCTGTGTCGCCCGACGCCCAAGGGCCGCCAGACGACCGGCTGCTACATGACCCTGACGGCCAGCGGCGACGACCGGCTGGTCTCCGGCGAAAGCCCGCAGGCCAAATACGTCCAGATCCATGAGAGCCGCATGGAGAGCAATATGATGATGATGCAGCAGATGCGGGACGGCCTGCCTCTGGCCGCCGGTCAGGCGACGTCTCTGGCGCCCGGCGGCAACCACCTGATGCTGCTCGGCGTCGAGGAGCCGCTGGCCACGGGCGACACCGTCACGCTGAAACTGACCTTCGCCACGGCGGCGCCGGTCGAGGTCACGGCCCGCGTCGCCCAGCCGGCGGCCGGCGAATACGACCACGTCGCGGCGCACTGAACCGCCGAACCTGACAAACGGGGCGCGACCCGCTAAAGGCTCGCCTTCATCCCTTCGCTTTGCCGCCTCTCGCGGACCGGACCCGCGTCCGTCCGCCTGAAGAGGCTTCTGGAACCGCCCAAGCCCATGGCCCTTAAAGTCGCGATCGTCGGCCTGCCCAACGTCGGCAAGTCCACCCTGTTCAACGCCCTGACCAAGACGGCGGCGGCGCAGGCGGCCAACTATCCGTTCTGCACCATCGAGCCGAACACCGGAGACGTGGCGGTGCCCGAGCCGCGTCTCGAAGCCCTGGCGGCCATCGCGGGTTCGAAGGAAATCATCCCCTCGCGGATCACCTTCGTCGACATCGCCGGCCTGGTGCGAGGCGCGTCCAGGGGCGAGGGCCTGGGCAACCAGTTCCTGGCCAATATCCGCGACTGCGACGCCGTGGCCTTCGTCGCCCGCTGCTTCGTCGACGACGACATCACCCACGTCGAGAACCGCATCGACCCGGTCAGCGACCTCGAGATCATCGAGACCGAACTGATGCTGGCCGACCTCGAAAGCCTCGAGAAGCGCGTCGTCAACGTCGAGAAGAAGGCCAAGGGCGGCGACAAGGAGGCCCAGACCACCCTGCGCCTGATCAACATGGCCCTGACGCCCCTGCGCGCCGGCAAGCCCGCACGCGTCGTCGAGGTGTCGAAGGAGGACGAGAAAGCGTGGCACATGCTGCAGCTGCTGACCTCCCTGCCCGCCCTGTATGTCGCCAACGTGGACGAGGGCTCGGCCGACAAGGGCAATGAACTGTCGGACCTGGTGGCCAGACGCGCCGCCGCCGACAACGCCAAGTCGGTGGTGATCTCGGCGAAGATCGATTCCGAACTGGCCGTGCTCGATCCGGAAGAACAGGCCGAATTCCTCGAAAGCCTGGGTCTGGCCGAGCCGGGCCTGAACCGCCTGATCCGCGAGGCCTACGCCCTGCTTGGCCTGCAGTCCTACTTCACCGTGGGTCCCAAGGAGGCGCGCGCCTGGACCATCCCGATCGGCGCCACCGCCCCCCAGGCCGCGGGCGTCATCCACACCGACTTCGAAAAGGGCTTCATCCGCGCCGAGACCATCGCCTACGACGACTTCGTGGCCCTGAAGGGCGAAGCGAAGGCGCGCGAGGCGGGCAAGCTGCGCGCCGAGGGCAAGGCCTATGTCGTCAAGGACGGCGACGTGATGAACTTCCTGTTCAACTAGACGGCTCCGTTTCGCCCGGCGTCGGGCAGCGGACCAGGCTGACCACCGCGCTGTTCCGGTTCAGCCAGGTCAGCCGCATGGCGTCGCCCTGGACCTTCATGCGGACCCGCTCGCGCGATGTCTGGCCCTCGGCCGAACAGGCCAGCCCGGCCTCATAGCCGTCAGCAACCTGGCTGACCGACAGGATGCCGCAGCTGTTTTCATAGCCTTCGAACCGGGTGGTGCTGATTTCGATCGGCCGCTCGGCGCCCTGCGGATTGGCGCACCACCCCCTGTTGGCGGCCCACAGACCCACGAATGTCTGCGGACCGGAGCCCGGCATGATCGAACCGACTCCCGGCGGCGGCGCGGGAGGCGCCGGCACCTCTGCCTCCGGGGTGTTGATCGGCGCGGCGGGATCGGTGGGCGGATTGGTCTCGGACGCGCCGCAGGCGGCGAGCATGAGAAGGGCGAACGGAGCGAGGCGGTGCAGGATCATGGGTCTGGAAACGCGGTTCGCGGGCGAGGGCTCCCGATCTCGCCTCGATCACGAATTCGCGGTCACGCTTGCATCCGCCGGAAGATTTTGCGACCGGTTCGCCAGTGTCGAGAACAAGGGGGCGTCCCGCATGACTCAGAACACCAATCCATGGGCGTCGCAGGTCGATCCGCTGGCGCAGGATATCGCCGCGGTGCTCAAGCGCATGGGCGGCTCGGCCCACCAGCGCGACGTGGTCCAGTGCGTGGCCGCGATGAAGCGCCAGCGCGGCGAGACCGTGGCCCAGGACCTCGCCAACAAGATCGTCGAGGTGTTCGAAAAATACCGCGACCTGTTCTTCAAGCCGTTCGGCGAAGGCTCGATGCGCTGGGCGCTGCAGCCAGGCGTCGTCTGACCCATCCGGGCTGAACCAACGAAACGGCGCGCCCCCGGAGGGGGCGCGCCTTCGTCGTTTCGGAAGCCGTCAGCCTTTAGAAGCGGCGGACGTAGCTCAGGCCGTAGGTGTCCAGTTCGCCGCCGTTGTCGTCGGTGAAGTCGCGGCGGGTCCAGTCGGCGCGGACGCCGTTGCGGCCGTCGAAGAAGTAGTTGGCGCCGGCGCCGTAGTTGACGCTTTCACCGTCTTCGGTGGCCGAGAGACCGGCGGCCTCGGCCTTGATCTGGGTCGTGCCGTAGCCGACGCGGCCGAACAGTTCGAAGTTCGGGGTGACCGGCAGGGTGCCGACGACATAGGCCGCAGCGTCGTACTCGTGGGACAGGTCGCCGGTGACGCCGGCGACGGTGATCTCGTCGTCCTTGACGCCGAACGAGGCTTCGCCCTCGACGCCGACATAGCGGTTGAAGTTCGCCGTCAGGCGTCCGGTGACCGCGCCCAGGGTGGCGTCGTCGCCGTCCAGCTGGGTGTAGCCGATCGAGCCCTTTACCTCAGGGTTGGAGATGCTCTGCGCCATCGCGGGCGCAGCAATGAGAGTAAGAGCGGCGGTGGCGAGAAGAACGTTACGCATAGTTTCTTGTATCCTCTAGATGTGGCGACCGACGGTCGCCAGCCCCATCCAGCGGAGACACAAATGGGCGGTGGCCAGCTCAGTTCCAGATGCTAACGGACACTTCATTCCGACTGTGCATGCCGAAGCACATACGGCGTTATACTTGCCGCCTTGCAGCCTTATTTCATAACTGACAGCAGCGTCGCCGCCATTGCGTTCAGGGGCGTCGGGATTCCGTGCGCCTCACCCAATCGGGCGATGACGCCGTTGCGGGCGCCCCATTCCATTGGCCGGCCCGCCAGCCGGTCGCCGAGGATCGAGTTCACCGAATCCGGTGGAGAGGTTTCGGCCCGCTCCACGACCCAGTCCGGCAGATGATCGCCGAGGTTCGCGCCGACCGCCCGGCCGACCAGCACGCATTCACGCACCATCCCGCGCATCAGGTCTGCGACGCCCGCCTGTCTCACCACCCCGCCCGGCAGACCCGTCAGGGCGTTGACCGCTCCGGCGCAGTTCAGCGACAGCTTGGTCCAGGCCACGGTGACGAAGTCGTCGGTCGTCGAGGCGTCGATGACGCTGTCGGCAAAAAGGGCGGCGAAAGCCCGCCCCGCCGGGCCCGCAGGGACCACGATCGTACCGTCGCGGCGTTGCTGGATACGCCCCGGCGCGCTGCGTTCGGCCGGGATGTCGACGGCCACGGGCACGATGCGCTCGACGGGAACGAAGGGCGCGAACCGCTCGACATGCTCGACGCCATTCTGCAGCACGGCGACGCGGGTGTACGGCCCCAGCAGCGGGGCCAGCCAGCGCGAGGCGGCGGCGACGTCATAGGCCTTGGTGGCGACCAGGATCCAGTCGACCGGTTCGGTGATTTCAGCCGGATCCGTGACGACGCGGGGATCGGCCTCGATCACGCGGCCGTCGGGGGCCTCGATCACAAGCCGGTCCAGCGGCGTGCGAGCGCAGAGGATGACCGATCCGACCCGCTCACTGTGGGACAGCCAGGCCGCGACCGTGCCGCCGATGGCGCCGGGGCCGATGATGGCGACGGAATACTTCGCGGGCATGTTCATGTGGCGGAGATGGTCACCGGTCGCTCACCCCGCAACGCGGGCTCAGCGGTCCTTTTCCCGCTCGGTTCCGGCGCGCACGTGCAGGGCGGCCTGGGCCGCCGCCAGACGCGCGATGGGCACGCGATAGGGCGAGCAGCTGACGTAGTTCAGCCCGACTTCCTCGCAGAAGGCGATCGACGACGGATCGCCGCCGTGCTCGCCACAGATGCCCATCTTGATGTCCGGACGCTTCGACTTGCCTCTTTCGGCGGCGATGCGGATCAGGTCGCCGACGCCTTCCTGGTCCAGCCGGACGAACGGATCGGACTCGAAGATGCCCTTGTCCATATAGGCCTGCAGGAAGCGGCCGGAGTCATCGCGGCTGATGCCGAAGGTGGTCTGGGTCAGGTCGTTTGTGCCGAAGCTGAAGAATTCGGCGTGCTCGGCCAGATCGGCGGCGCGCAGGGCGGCGCGGGGCAGTTCGATCATCGTGCCGACCAGATATTCGACGCGGTCCCCGGCCTCGGCGAAGACGGCCTCGGCGGTGCGGTCAGTCAGTTCGCGCAGGTATTTCATCTCCAGACCGAGGGCGACCAGCGGATGCATGATCTCGGGGATGGGCGCCGCTTCGGACGATGCTTGCTTCACTTCCAGCGCCGCCTCGAGGATGGCGCGGACCTGCATCTCGTAGATCTCGGGATAGGCGACGCCGAGGCGGCAACCGCGGTGGCCCAGCATGGGGTTGGTCTCGTGCAGCTCCTTCGCCCGCCGTTTCAGCTTGGCGGCGTCGAGGCCCTGGGTGACGGCCAGGGCGTCGATCTCGGCCTCGGTGTGGGGAATGAACTCGTGCAGCGGCGGGTCCAGCAGGCGCACCGTCACCGGCAGGCCGGCCATGATTTCGAACAGCTGGACGAAGTCGGCCTTCTGGAACGGCGCGATCTTGCCGAGTGCGGCGCGGCGGCCCGCCTCGTCGTCGGCGAGGATCATCTCGCGCACGGCGGCGATGCGGGCGTCGTCGAAGAACATGTGCTCGGTCCGGCAAAGGCCGATGCCCTCGGCCCCGAAGCCGCGGGCGGTCTTCGCATCGAGCGGCGTCTCGGCGTTCGCCCGCACCTTCAGGCGGCGCACCTTGTCGGCCCAGCCCATCAGGGTCTGGAAGTCGCCGGTCAGTTCCGGCTCGATCATGGCCACGGCGCCCTCGAGCACCTCGCCCTTCGAACCGTCGATGGTGATGATCTCGCCGGCCTTGAAGACGCGCCCCCGGGCGGTGAAGGTCCCGGCCTTGTCGTCGATCGACAGTTCGTTGATGCCGCAGACGCAGGGCCGTCCCATGCCGCGCGCCACGACGGCGGCGTGGCTGGTCATGCCGCCGCGCGCGGTGACGATACCGCGCGCCGCATGCATGCCGTGGATGTCCTCGGGGCTGGTTTCCTCGCGCACCAGAATGACGGCGTCGCCAAGCTGCGACAGGCGCTCAGCCTCGTCGGCGTCGAAGACGATCTTGCCGGTCGCCGCGCCGGGCGAGGCGGGCAGGCCGGCGGCGACCACATTGCGCACGGCATTCGGGTCGAGTGTGGGGTGCAGCAACTGGTCCAGCGCCGAGGGCTCGACGCGCGACACCGCCTCCTCCTCCGAGATCACCCCCTCGGCGGCCAGATCGACCGCGATCTTGAGCGCGGATTTGGCGGTGCGCTTGCCGTTGCGGGTCTGGAGCATCCACAGCCGGCCCTGTTCGACCGTGAATTCGATGTCCTGCATGTCGCGGTAGTGGCTCTCAAGCCGGCCCACCACGCCGACGAATTCGGCGAAGACCTCGGGCATGGCCTCTTCCATCGAGGGGGCGGTCTCGCCCATCTCCTCGCGGCCCGCCCTGGTCAGCGACTGGGGCGTGCGGATGCCGGCGACGACATCCTCGCCCTGGGCGTTGATCAGGAATTCGCCATACAGCCGGGCCTCGCCGGTCGACGGGTTGCGGGTGAAGGCGACGCCGGTGGCCGAGGTGTCGCCCATATTGCCGAACACCATCGACTGGACGTTGACCGCCGTACCCCAGCTTTCGGGGATGTCGTGCATGCGGCGATAGAATTTGGCCCGGTCGTTCATCCAGCTGGCGAAGACCGCCGAGACGGCGCCCCACAGCTGGTCATTCGGATCCTGCGGGAAGGGCTGACCCAGGCGGTCCTCGACCACCGTCTTGTAGTCGGCGACAACCTTCTCCCAGTCCTTCGCGGTCAGGTCGGTGTCGATGGTGACGCCGAGCCGGTCCTTGTGGTCGTCCAGCACTTCCTCGAAGTCGTCGTGCGACAGGCCCAGGACGACGCTGGAGTACATGGTGATGAAGCGGCGGTAGCTGTCGAAGGCGAAGCGGCGGTCGCCGGAAAGTGCGGCCAATCCTTCGACCGTCTCGTCGTTGAGGCCCAGGTTCAGAACGGTGTCCATCATCCCCGGCATGGAGGCCCGGGCGCCGGAGCGGACCGAGACCAGCAGCGGGTTGGAGGCGTCGCCGAAGGTCTTGCCGACGACGGTCTCGACCTTCTTCAGGCCGGCGGCGACCTGTTCGGCCAGGTCGGCCGGATAGGTCTGGCCGTTGGAATAGTAGTGGACGCAGGCCTCGGTCGTGATGGTGAAGCCCGGGGGCACGGGCAGGCCCAGGGAAGACATCTCGGCCAGGTTCGCACCCTTGCCGCCCAGCAGGTTCTTCATCGACGCATCGCCGTCGGCGGAACCCCCGCCGAAGCCGTACACCCACTGAGTCATGCCTTAGCCCCTGAGCCTGTCGTTCGTCCGGCCTGACTAACGTGCTGCGCCCGCGAAGGCGAGGCCGGGACTGTAACAAACCGTGAGGTCTTGTGACGGTTCCTGCGAAAAGCTTCGCATCTCAACCAGCCCTTAACCGCGATGATTCACCAATCGGTCTTCAAGCTGAGCGGGGCCGCGTACCAATGTCCGAGTTGAAGACCGACGTCGTCATGAGGGGTGACTGCATCGAGGTGTTGCGGTCCCTGCCCGACGCCTGCGTGGACATGGTCTTCGCCGACCCGCCCTATAATCTGCAGCTGGGCGGCGACCTGCTGCGGCCCGACAACAGCCTGGTCGACGCGGTCGACGACGACTGGGACAAGTTCGACAGCTTCGCCGCCTACGACGCCTTCACCCGCGAATGGCTGGCCGAGTGCCGCCGCGTGCTGAAGCCGGAAGGTTCGATCTGGGTGATCGGCAGCTATCACAACGTCTTCCGCCTGGGCACGGCGATCCAGGACCTGGGCTTCTGGGTGCTGAACGACATCATCTGGCGCAAGTCCAACCCGATGCCGAATTTCAAGGGCACACGCTTCACCAACGCCCATGAGACCCTGATCTGGGCCGCGCGCAGCCGCGAGCAGAAGCGCTACACCTTTAACTACGACGCCCTGAAGGCCTTCAACGAGGACACTCAGATGCGGTCCGACTGGACCCTCGCCCTGTGCACGGGCGAGGAACGGATCAAGGACGCCGACGGGAAGAAGGCCCATCCGACCCAGAAGCCCGAAGGCCTGCTGCATCGCGTGCTGTTGGCGGCGACCCGGCCCGGCGACGTGGTGCTGGACCCCTTCTTCGGCACCGGGACGACGGGCGCAGCCGCCAAACGGCTGGGCCGCCACTTCATCGGCATCGAGCGCGACGAGACCTATGCGAAAGTCGCCGAGAAGCGGATCAAGGCGGTCATTCCCGCCGCCCCCGAGGATCTGGTCGTCATGGGTTCCAGACGGGCCGAGGTGAAGGTGCCGTTCGGGGCGCTGGTCGAAGCCGGCCTTCTGTCGCCGGGCGACAAGCTGTACTGCCCGCGCGGCGACCGGGAGGCCCGGGTGCGGGCCGACGGCTCGCTGGTGGCCGGCGAACTGACCGGCTCGATCCACAAACTCGGCGCCCTGTTCGAAAACGCCCCGGCCTGCAACGGCTGGACCTACTGGCGATTCAAGACGGATCAGGGACTTAGGTCGATCGACACCCTCCGGGCCGAGGTCCGCGCCGGGATGCAGTGACCGATACCGGATACTGAAAACATTGTAACCCACGCAGTTTACACAAGAAATACTGGCGTTCGGGGAACTTCGCATCTGCGAGATAGTTGATATCGGGTCCAACCCCAGGGCTCCGGATATCGTTATGAAAATCGCGCAGGTCACTCCTCTGTATGAAGCTGTGCCGCCGAAGCTGTACGGCGGCACCGAACGCGTCGTCGCCCATCTGACCGACGCCCTGGTCGATCTGGGTCATGACGTGACCCTGTTCGCCGCGGCCGACGCCGAGACCCGCGCCCGCCTGATCCCCGTCCGCGATCAGGCCATCAGGCTGGATCCGGCTCCTCTGAAGTCCGATCTGGCCGCGCACATGACCATGCTCGCCGAGGTCCTGAAACGCGCCGATGATTTCGACGTCATCCATTTTCACACCGACATGGCTCACTTTCCCTTCTTCTCGCGCTGCGCCGACAAGACGGTCACCACCCTGCACGGGCGGCTGGATCTGAAGGATCTGCCGGGGGTCTACGAGCGGTGGCCCGAGTTCGGTCTGGTTTCGATCTCGGACGACCAGCGCCGGCCGCTGCCCCTGGCCAATTGGAAGGCCACGGTGCACCACGGCATGCCCGGCGACGCCTATCGGTTCTCGCCGAAGCCGGAGGGCTATCTGGCCTTCCTGGGCCGCATCTCGCCCGAGAAGCGGCCGGACCGCGCTATCGACATCGCAACCAAGCTGAACAAACCGCTGAAGATGGCCGCCAAGGTCGACGCGGCCGACAAGATCTATTGGGAGACCGTCATCAAGCCGATGGTCGACGGAAATCCGCTGATCGAATTCGTCGGCGAGATCGGCGACCACCAGAAATCCGCCTTCCTCGGCGGGGCCGAGGCCCTGCTGTTCCCCATCGACTGGCCCGAGCCGTTCGGCCTGGTGATGATCGAGGCCATGGCTTGCGGCACGCCGGTGGTGGCCTTCCGTTGCGGCTCGACGCCCGAGGTCATCGAGGACGGCGAGACCGGCTTCCTCGTCGACACCCTGGAACAGGCCGTCGCCGCCGCCGGGCGGGCGCATCTGCTGGACCGGGAAGCGATCCGCGCCCGGTTCGATCTGCGCTTCTCGGCCACGGCCATGGCGCGGCGGTATCTGGACGTCTACGGCGACCTGCTGGCCAAACGGCCGTTCGCCGAGGAGCCGCTGGCCGACGTGGTCACGCCCCTGCGTGGGCTGGAAGGCCGCAGCTTCGCCGCCAACCGGTGATCGGGGGCTGAACCGCCCGCCTCTTCGTCCATTACCGTACCGAGGCGCCATCAAGCGTCCCCATTCGGGTGAGACCTTCCGGCGATCCTGAACCGCCCCCTGGAGCCTTCATGGACGACGCCTATACCGTTCAGACCACCGCGCTCGATGCCTCCGAAACGGACGGGCTGGAGCGGCTGATGGCGCTGAAGGACGGTGACACGTTCGCGGTCGCCGACGGCTGGGGCGACATGAAGGGCGGGGCCGACGGCCTGTTCGACCACGACACGCGCATCCTGTCCCGGCTGATCCTGACCTTGGGGCTGGCGCGGCCCTCGCGGCTGAGCTCGGGCGTCAGTCAGGACAATGTCTATTTCACCTGCCATTCGACCAACCGCCCGCTGCCGCCAATGGGCGGCCGCTCGGCACCGGCGGGCGTGCTGCACATCGAGCGACGGCGGTTCGTCTGGAACCGGCGGATGTTCGAGCGCATCCGGATGGTCAACCACGGCACCGAGGACATGCTGCTGCCGCTGGCGCTCGATTTCGCCGCCGATTTCGCCGACATCTTCCAGGTGCGGGGCACGCTGCGCGAGAAGCGGGGGACCACCGAGACGCCGACGCACGACGGGCGGCGGGTGACCTTCGCCTATGTCGGGCTGGACGGCGTGCGGCGGACCAGCTGTCTGGCCTTTTCCGAACCGCCCGCCCGGCTCGGCGGAACGCGGGCGGAGTTCATGTTCAGCCTGCCCCGGGGCAAGCGCAGCGACCTATACATCGAATGCGGCCCCGACCGCTGCGACACGCCGGACGAGGCGCGCTACCGGATCAACGCGGTGCAGGCGCGGCTGGCCATGCGCACACGCCGGCGGCGCGGAGCCTCGCTGCGGGGGCCGCGCAGTCCGCGCTTCAATGACTGGCTGGATCAGAGCCGGGCGGACGTGGCGCTGCTGACCACCGACCTTCCGACCGGGCCGTACCCGTATGCGGGGGTGCCGTGGTTTTCGACGCCGTTCGGGCGGGACGGGATCATCACCGCCTGGCAGATGCTGTGGCTGGATCCTTCGCTGGCCCGGGGCGTCCTGACCTATCTGGCCATGCGACAGGCGACGGAGTTCTCGGCCTTCCAGGACTCGGCCCCCGGCAAGATCATGCACGAGACCCGGGGCGGCGAGATGAGCGCGCTCGGCGAGGTGCCGTTCGGCCTCTACTACGGCGGGGTCGACACCACCTGTCTGTTCGTCGCTCTCGCCGGCGCCTATGCCCGGCGGACGGGCGACTTCGCCCTGATCCGCAAGCTGTGGCCCAATCTGACCGCCGCCGTGGGCTGGATGAAGGATCACGGCGACATCCAGGGCGACGGCCTGATCAGCTATCAGCGCGGCGCCGACACCGGCCTGTCCAACCAGGGCTGGAAGGATTCCGAGGACTCGATCTTCCACACCGACGGCCGCTATCCGAAAGGACCGATCGCCCTGCTCGAGGTTCAGGGCTACGCCTACGCCGCCTGGCAGGCCATGGCCGACCTGGGGGCGGCGCTGGGCGATCCGGGCACGCTGGGCTGGGCCAGCGAGGCCGACCGGGTGCGTGCGCTCGTGGAGGACCGGTTCTGGATGGAGGACGAGGGCTTCTACGCCATTGCCCTGGACGGCGACGGCGAACAGTGTCGTTCGGTCGGGTCCAACGCCGGCCATCTGCTTTTCACCGGCCTGCCCTCGCCGGAACGGGCGAAGCGGGTGACCAAACGGCTGCTGAGCGCCGAATTCCGCTCGGGCTGGGGCGTGCGGACCTTGGCCACCGGTCAGGCGCGATTCAATCCGATGAGCTATCACAACGGCTCGGTCTGGCCCCACGACACGGCCATGGCGGCGGCCGGCATGGCGCGCTACGGCGAACGCCGGGCGGTGGCCCTGCTGCTGGGCGAGATCTACGCCTCGGCGGCCCATTTCCACCTGCGCCTGCCCGAACTGTTCTGCGGCTTCGAGCGCCAGCCGGGCGAACCGCCGATCGCCTATCCGGTCGCCTGCCTGCCCCAGGCCTGGGCGGCGGGGTCGGTGTTCCTGATGCTGCAGGCCGCGCTGGGGGTGAGCATCGATGCGATCGCCGGGACCGTCGAGATCGACGACCCGGTCCTGCCGTCGGGCATCGACAGGCTCAACGTCACCAATCTGCAGGTCGGCGACGGCGTCGTGGACCTGGCCTTCCAGCAGATGGGCGCTCACACCGTGATCATTCCGCAGCGGCGCGAGGGACCGGTCTCCGTGCGCACCGTCCGCTAGCCCGCAAACGTCATCCGAACGTCAGCGGGGTGAAACGCGAGATCCGGCCGCCCTCGTCCCTCTCGATCCTGAACAGGCGCGGGGGCGGATCGTCAGCGCACATCGCATGAGGCTTCGCCGGTTCGTCGATCAGTTCCGCCCCGTCCTCGGAGGCCGCCGAGGCGCCTACGCCGAACAATCCCGCCACGCCCGAGATCAGGTCGGCGCTCAGCGCTTCGTTCGTCTGCCCGAACGAGGTCAGCATGCCGCCGGAGAAATCCGCGGACAGTTCGCCGCCCAGCAGACCCGCGACCGGCCTGACCGACCGGATTCGGCCCGGCATGGTGGTCACCTCGACCACGGGCTGGCCGTCCTTGTCGCATTTCACGATCAGGATCGGTTCCGGGTCGTAGTAGGTCGCCCCTCCGGGCTTGTAGCCATCTGAAAATTCAAGCGTTGAACACCCGGCCAGGGCCATCGTCGCCGCGCAGCACAAGCCAACTGATCTCAATGACATGGTCGAACCTTTCGCTGTGTATGCGAAAGCCATACAACTGAAAGATATCAAAGACCAGCGTTATGCGACAGCGCGTTCCAGGGCTTTTCGGAACACGGTCGGCAGCGACGACAACGCCGGCTCGAGTTCCATCCACAGAAAGTCGCCCCCGCCCGTCGCTGTCCGCACCGAGAGCGTCAGCGAGAAATGGGTGAAGACATGCTCGATCGCGCCCGCGTCGCGCCACTTCGCCGCGACGGGCGGAGAAGGATCACCAGCCACTCCCGTCCAGTCCGAGGTCGGCAGCCCGGTCATCCCGCCTAACAGGCCCCTGTCTGGCCGCCGCACCAGCGCCACCCGGCCCCGGTCGTCGCGCAGGACCCAGGCCGTACCCGTCCGATGCGGCCGTTCGGTCTTTTTCGTCTTCAGCGGCCAGTGTTCCGGCTCACCCGACCGGAAGCCCGCGCACCATGAGGTCAACGGACATCGCTCGCACGACGGCCTGCCCGGACGGCAGACGGTGGCGCCGAGGTCCATCAGGGCCTGGGCCCAGTCTCCCGGTCGGTCGTCGGCGACCAACGACCCGGCCAGCCGGCGCAATTCGGGCTTTGCGGCGGGCGGCGCAGTCTGGACGGCGAACAGCCGGGCCATGACCCGCTCGACATTGCCGTCCACGACATTGGCGGCGCGCCCGAAGGCGATGGCGGCCACGGCGGCGGCCGTATAGGCGCCCACCCCGGGCAGGGCCAGCAGCCCGGCCTCGGTGTCGGGAAAGACCCCGCCGTGTTCTCCGGCCACGGTCCGCGCGCAGGCCAGCAGATTGCGTGCGCGGGCGTAGTAACCGAGCCCCGCCCATGCGGCCATGACGTCGCCGTCGTCCGCCGCCGCGAGATCCGACACGGTCGGCCAGCGGGCGGTGAAGGTCTGGAAATAGGGCGTGGCGTGGGGCGTGGTGGTCTGCTGCAGCATGACCTCGGACAGCCACACCCGGTAGGCATCGGGCGGCGCCTCCCCCGGCCCGGATCGCCACGCCAGCGTCCGGCGGTGGGCGTCGTACCAGTCCAGCAGGGCCGCGCGGAAAGCGGGAAGATCGGCGGACGGTTGAACCGGGACGGGGGGCATCGACCGCGCTATAACCCGAAAATGCCCCGCACGCTGCCCACCGACGACGAGGTCCGCGAAATCCTGTCGCGACGCCGCACGCGTCCGGCGCCCCGCCCCGCCCCCAAGGCCGGTCGGGCGCTGCAGGGGCTGATCAAGGAGCTGGACGCCAAATTCGGACGCGGCGCATCGGCGCTGGAACCGCGGTGGCGCGAAATCGTCGGCGACCGGCTGGCGCGCGTCACCCGTCCGCAGAAGCTGACCAAAGGACGCGGCGGCGCGGGCGGGACGCTGGAGCTGCGCGTGGCGGGACCCGCCGCCCTGCTGGTGCAGCACCAGTCCGAAGACATCGTCGCCCGGGTCAATCTGTTCCTCGGCGCCGGCAGCGTCGACAAGCTCCGCATCGCCCAGGGACCGGTGAAGCCGCCGGCCGACATCGCCGCCCCGCCGAAGCGCAGGCCGGCCGCCCAGCCGCTGGCGGCCCGGGACGAGGCCGCGTTGAAGGCCGCCGTAGCCGACGCGCCCGACGTCCTGAAAGGCCCTCTGGAACGGTTGGGCCGCGCGGTTCTGGGCGATCCGGGAAAAGGCCGCGACCGCGCGGGCCGTTGACAAAACTTCGCCCTTTCTGTTCTCGAAGGTGGTCAGACGCGCGCGACTGCGGGGAATCGCGCGATACTCCGGAAATTCCCGCCGCCAGTTGAGGAAGACGCCATGAGCGCCAACACCAGATACGCCGCCATGAGCCGCCGCGCGGCCATGACCGCCGCCGCCATGGCCGCCATGGCCACGCTCGCCGGCTGCGGCGGAGGGGGCGCGGGCGGCGCGGCCGAGGGCGACATGGCCATGGGCGCTCCCGAAGGCGCCAAGGTCACCGTGGTCGAGTACGCCTCGGTCACCTGCCCGCACTGCGCGGCGTGGCAGGAAACCACCTGGCCGGCGTTCAAGGCCGCCTATGTCGACACCAACAAGGTCCGCTACGTCTTCCGCGAATTGCCGACCCCGCCGGCCAATGTCGCCGTCGCCGGCTTCATGATCGCCCGCTGCGCCGGCGAGGACAAATATTTCGACGTCGTCCACGGGATCATGGCCAGCCAGAACGAATGGCGCGCCGGCGTGAACCCGCGCGACACCCTGTTCCGCGTCGGCAACGGCGCCGGCCTGAGCAACCAGCAGATCGAGACCTGCATCAAGGACCCGGCGAACCTGAAGGCCTCGGAAGAGCGCACGAACGCGGCCGTCAAGGCGGGCGTCACCGGCACCCCCGCCTTCTACGTCAACGGCGTGCAGATCGTCTCGCCCGGTGAAGAGGGCGCGACCATGGCCGACCTGTCGAGGGCTATCGACGCCGAGTTGGCGAAGGGCTGATCGCCCGATGCGGCGGCCGCGTTTCCTGCTGATCCTGGCGCTGGCGATCGCGGCGCCCCTCGCCTCGGCCCCGGCGCCCGTGATCGCGACCGAACAGGTCGCGCCCGTGACGGCGGCGGACCGCAGTCTGGGGCGGTCCGACGCGCCCGTGACGGTCATCGAATACGCCTCGTTCGCCTGCCACCTCTGCGCCGACTGGCATCAACTGGTCTATCCGGGTTTCAAGGCGCGGTTCATCGACACGGGCCAGGTGCGGTACGTGTTCCGCAACCTGCCCACGCCGCCGGAGGAGATGTCCCTGCCGGCGCACGCCCTGGCGCGTTGCGCGGCTCCGGCCAAATTCTTCGATGTCGCCGCCACCCTGATGCAGGGGCAGGCAGCGGTGCTACGGGGAGGAACCCTGGACGCCTGGTACGCCCCGGCCATCGCGGTCAGCGGGCGGACGCGGGCCCAGATCGACGCCTGCGCCGCCACGCCGGCCACCCGCGCGGCCATCAACCGCGACATTGAGAGCGCCCACGCCGCCGACGCCCACACCACCCCGGCCTTCTTCGTCAACGGGCGCCGGGTCACGGACCGTTCGCTGGGCGGGCTGGAGGTCGCGATCCGGGCGGCCGCCGCCGACCGTTGACCGCGTAGGGACCCATGCAGTTCCAGCGCCTCCGGCTCGTGGGCTTCAAGTCCTTCGTCGACCCGGCCGAGGTGCATATCGAATCCGGCCTGACCGGCGTGGTCGGCCCCAATGGTTGCGGCAAGTCCAATGTGCTGGAAGGCCTTCGCTGGGTCATGGGCGCCAATTCGGCCAAGGCGATGCGCGGTCAGGGTATGGACGACGTCATCTTCGCCGGCGCCGCCGACCGTCCGCCGCGCAACCATGCTGAAGTCCAGCTGACCATCGACAACGCCCAGCGCCGGGCGCCCCAGCCCTTTACCGACAGCCCGATGCTGGAAGTGTCGCGCCGCATCGACCGGGGCCAGGGCTCGACCTACCGCATCAACGGCAAGGAGGTGCGGGCCCGCGACGTCCAGCTGCTGTTCGCCGACGCCTCGACAGGCGCCAACTCCCCCGCCCTCGTCCGTCAGGGCCAGATCAGCGAACTGATCGCCGCCAAGCCCCAGAACCGCCGCCGCATCCTTGAGGAGGCGGGCGGCGTCGCCGGCCTGCACACCCGCCGCCACGAGGCGGAGCTTCGCCTCAAGGCGGCCGAGGCCAACCTCGAACGGCTGGACGATATCGGCCGCGAGCTGGAGACGGCCCTGTCGCGGCTGAAGCGCGAGGCCCGGCAGGCCGAGCGCTACAAGAAGATTTCCGCCGAGATCCGCGCCCTGCAGGCCGCCCTGTTGTTCGTGCGCTGGAACGACGCTCGCGTCGCCGCAGAGGCCGCCGCCGCGGAGCTGGCCCAGGCAGACCGGGCGGTGCTGGAGGCGACGACCGCGTCCAGCCGGGCCCAGACCGCCGCGCTCGGCGCCCAGGAAGCGCTGAAGCCGGCGCGCGAGGAGGACGCCGTCGCCGGCGCCCTGCTGCACCGCGCCTCGCTGGAACGCGACCGGCTGGACATGGCCGAGCAGGCGGCGCGGGCCGAGGTCGAGCGGCTGACGGCCGAGACGACGCGTATCGCCGCCGACATCGAACGCGAAACGGCCATGGCCGGCGATGCAGAGGGCGAACTGGCCCGGCTGGGCGCAGCGCTTGAAATCCTGACCGCCGAGATCGCCGCCGCCCCGGGCCGCGGCCCGGAACTGGAAGCCGCCCTGGCCGTGGCAGAAGACGCGCGCAAGGCCGCAGACGCCGAGGTCGAGCGCGTCGCCGGGGCGGTGGCCTCGGTCGAGGCCCGGGTCAACGCCGAAAGCGCCCGCAAGCGCGACGCCGAGGCGCGGGTCGCGCGGGCCGAGGCCCAGCTGTCCTCCGCCGAAGCCGAACGCGCGGGACTGGGACCGCTGGCCGGGCCCGAGATCGAGGCGGCGACCAAGGCGCTGGAAACGGCCCAGGCCGAACTGGCCGCTGCGCGGGCGGCGGTCGAGGCGGCCGAGACAGAGCGCGGCGACCGCGCCCGGGCCGAGGCCGAGGCCCGAACGGCGGTCCGAACGGCCGAAGACCGGCTGGGCCGGCTGCAGACCGAGGCGCGCGGATTGGCGCAGCTGCTGGCGCCCGGCAGACGCGATCATGCCCCGGCGCTGGATCGGGTGCAGGCTGACAAGGGCTATGAGGCCGCCCTGGCGGCCGCGCTGGGCGATGATCTGGACGCGGCGCTGGATGCGCGGGCCGCGGCATACTGGGCCGGGGCCGAGGTTCCTTCGCCGACATGGCCCACGGGCGTGGAGCCGCTGGCGAACCACGTCTCGGCCCCGGAACAGCTGACCGCCCGTCTGGCCCTGTGCGGCGTGGCGTCAGCGGGCGAGATCGAGCGGCTGGCCAAGGCCCTGCCCGTCGGCGCCCGGCTGGTGACGCGCGAGGGCGACCTGTGGCGCTGGGACGGTTTCGTGCAGCGCGCCGAGGCCCCGCGCCCCGCCGCCGTCCGTCTGGCCCAACGCACCCGTCTGTCGGAGCTGGAAGCCGAGATAGACGCCGGAAAGCCGGCGCTGGACGAGGCGCAGGCCGCGCAGAAGGCCGCGACCGAAGCCTTCCGCGCCGCCGAGGAGGCGGTGAAGACCGCCCGCGCCGCCCCTTTCCCGCTGGACAAGGCCGTCACGGCCGCCCGCGACCGCGTCGAGGCCCTCGCCCGCGAACAGGCCCGCAAGGAGGCCCGCGCCCAGGCGCTGGACGAAACGGTGGCGCGGCTGACGACCGAGGTCGAGGCGGCGCAGGCGGCTCTGGCCGAGGCGCAGGGGTCCGACGCCCCCTCCGAAACCCTCGACGGCCTGCGCGCCGAACTGACGGCGGCCCGCACGGCGGCGGATGCCGCACGAGGCGCGGCGGCCACGGCGCGGGTGGAACGCGACGCGGAAGCGCGTGAGGTGGCCGGACGGCAGTCGCGGCTGGACGGGCTGACCCGGGAACGGGACGGCTGGGCCGCGCGGGCGAAGGACGCCACGGCCCGCATCGGCGCGCTGGAAAAGGATGCGGAGAAGGCGGCGCAGCGGCTCAAACAGGCGGCGGATGCGCCGGAACAGCTGGCGGCGCAGCGGTCGTCCCTGCTGGACGCCCTGACCGCCGCCGAAACCCGGCGCAAGGCGGCGGGCGACGCTCTGGCCACGGCCGAGGGCGCGGCCGCCGAGGCCGACCGGGCGGCGCGGGCGGCGGAAGCTGCGGCCTCCACGGCGCGCGAGGCGCGGGCGGGGCTGGCGGCGCGGTCGGAGGCCGCCGCCGAACGGCTGGCCGAGGCGACGGCCAATGTGCGCGAGACCGCCCAGATGTCGCCGGAGGAACTGGGCCAGAAGCTGACCGACGACGCCATCGCCCGCCCGCCAGACGCCGCGGGCGCCGAAAGCCTGCTGTTCGGACTGGAGCGCGAGCGCGAGGCCCTGGGCGCCGTCAACCTGCGGGCCGAGGACGAGGCCGTCGAATACGGCGACCGCTTGAACACCATGAAGGTCGAGCGCTCGGACCTGACGTCCGCGATCGCCAAACTGCGCGACGGCATCGACGAGTTGAACGCCGAGGGCCGCGAGCGGCTGGTCGCGGCGTTCGACGTCATCAACGACAATTTCAAGAGCCTGTTCGAGGCCCTGTTCGGCGGCGGCCAGGCCGAGCTGAAACTGGTCGAGAGCGACGATCCGCTCGAGGCGGGGCTTGAGATCTACGCCTGCCCGCCCGGCAAGCGTCTGGCGGTGATGAGCCTGATGTCGGGTGGCGAACAGGCTCTCACGGCCGCAGCCCTGATCTTCGCCGTCTTCCTCGCCAATCCGGCCCCCGTCTGCGTGCTGGACGAGGTCGACGCCCCGCTGGACGACGCCAACGTCGACCGCTTCTGCCGCATGCTGGACGAGATGCGGAAGCGGACGGACACCCGTTTCATCGTCATCACCCACAATCCGGTGACCATGAGCCGGATGGACAGGCTATACGGCGTGACCATGCCCGAGCGCGGGGTGAGCCAACTGGTCAGCGTGGATCTGAGCCAGGCGGAAGAGATCGTCGCGGCCTAGCGCGAGCCCAGAAGCTCGGTCCGCACGAACCATGCGAAGATCGCCGGCCCCTCGATGACATAGCGGCGGAACATGCGGCGAGGCTGGCTGAGCAGGCGGTGCAGCCACTCAAGCGACAGCTGCTGGAAGATGCGCGGGGCCCGCTGCTGGCGGCCGGTCAGGAAGTCCACCGAAGCGCCGACGCAGAGGGTGACCCCCGTCTTCCGCCCGGCGGCGCGGAGGGCGTGGGCGAACAGTTCCTGTTTGGGAAAGGAGACGCAGGCCAGCAGCATATCCCAGTCGGCCTTCGCCGCGACCTTCACGGCGGCTGTCCAGCCGGGCGTTCCGGGCGTCAGCATGGGAGCCTCGATCCAGCGCAAATCCTGGCGGGGGTAGCGGGCGGCCAGATCGTCGAAGGCCGCGCGGTCCGGACCGAAGACGGCGATGGCCAGGCCCTCGGCGGCGGGCGAGGCCAACAGGTCGGTGGTCATGTCCGACCCTGGATAGACCGGGAGGCGGACGCCGCGCAGCCGCGCCAGATGGGCGAGGATCCGGCTGTCGCAGATCTTCAGATCGGCCCCCTCATAGACGTCTCGCGGCACGCGGCCGTCCATCAGCTTGATCACGTGGTCGACATTGGGCGTGACGACATAGCCGTAGGGTTGGCGCGCCATGCCGATGACGCGGTCCAGCATCGTGGACCGTTCCCCGCCGGCGAAGTCGAGCGTCATGAAGCGCGTCATGGCGCGAGACTAGTCGCGCCGCCGTCAACACGCGGTTACGATGGCGTATGAAAGCCGCCCTGCCCGCTATTCTGGCCGCCTCCCTGCTGGCCGCGCCCGCCAGCGCCCAGCAGGGCCCCCGGCTGGTCCTGACCGGCGTGGGCCGGTTCGCGGTGCTGGCCGACCTGTCGACCATCTCGCGCGACGGCGACCGGGTCCGGATGCGCAGCCTGCAGGTGACGGAAGAAGACTTCCAGGCCGGAGGGCAGACTTACTGGGGAGGCTGGTCGTGGTGGAGCTTCGACTGCGCGGCCCGCACCGCCGACCGGCTGGATTTCGCCTCGGTGCGCGAAGGCGGGGCCGAGGGGCCCTCGACGTCCGATCCGGCCCCGGCCTATGCGGCGGCGCCCGGCGGAGACGCCGCCGAACTGCTGGCCGTCGCCTGCGATCCGGCCTCGGCGGGCGAGGCGGACGCCGACAATCTGGCGGATGCGGTCAGGATCGGACGGGCGGCTCTGGCCGGATAGTCCGCTCCAGCGCCAGCCGGTCCCTGGGCAGGGCTTCCGGGCACCGGTCGCGCATGAAGGCGAGCATCTTCTCGCGGATCTCGCAGCGCAGATCGAAGGCCGTCGGAGCGTTGCGGGCGCTGGCCAGGCAGCGGACCTGGGCGACGCGGTCGGTGATCTCGGTCACCTGAAGGTTGACCACGTCCCCGTCCCACAGCGGGCTTTCGCGGCAGATGCGCTCAAGCTCGCCGCGCAGCCGGTCCATCGGCGCCTCATAGTCCACGTACAGAAAGGCCGTTCCGATCAGGCGCGCCGTCTCCCGCGTCCAGTTCTGGAACGGTTTGCTGATGAAATAGGTCAGCGGCAGGATCATCCGCCGCCAGTCCCACAGCTTGACCACCACATAGGTGGAGGTGATCTCCTCGATCGTGCCCCACTCCCCTTCCACGATCACCGCGTCGTCGAGGCGGATCGGCTGGTCCGTGGCGATCTGCACCCCGGCGATCATATTGGTCAGCAGCGGCTGGAGGGCGAAACCGGCGATGATGCCGACCACCCCGGCGGAGGCCAGCAGGCTCATGCCCCACTGGCGCACCGCGCTGATGGTCAGCAGGGCCAGACCGAGGGTCACGATGCCGATCAGCAGGGCCGCCACGCGCTGGAGAATCCGCGCCTGGGTGACGTGTTTGCGGGCCAGAAGGTTGTCCTCCTCGGCCATGTTGAAGCGCCGCAGATAGACTACGGCCCACATGTCCGAGGCGCCGATCAGCATCCACCCCATGGTCAGGATGAAGCCGAACAGCAGGGTCTGGCGCAGGATCAGGGAGGGGCCGGGGTCGAGCGGCGACACCGTCACCGCCAGGGCGAGGGCCGCGATCATCACGGCGATCCGCACCTTGAGCCGCGCGCGTCCCACCAGACCGCGCCAGAATACGTCTCGCTCGCGCACCGCCAGTTTCAGCAGGGCGAACACGAGCTGGTTCGCGGCCCATCCGACGAAGACGAAGCCGACCAGAATCACGGTGACGACCGCCCATTCCGGCAACCAGTAGAACTCGCGCCAGAGGCGGAATATCTCGCGGGTCAGGTCGTTGACGAAGGCCGGCATGACGCCCGGTATAGCCCGAACGCGATGGGACGGCGACCGCGCCGCCCCCCGAACGGCTCAGACGGCGGCTTCCACCATGTCCGCCAGCGCCCGCGTCGCGTTCGGCAGGGCGGCGGACCGCGCGCCGGCGCTCATCGCTGACAGGCGGCCCGGATCGGACAGCAGCGGCAACAGCGCCGCCGCCAGGGCCTGAACCGTCACCTCGTCTTCCAGCATCACCTCGGCCCCGCCCGCCTCGGCTAGGCTGAGGGCGTTGAACCGCTGGTGGTCGTCCATGGCGATCTTCAGCGGAATCAGCAGAGAGGGCACGGCCGCCACGGCCAGTTCGGAGCAGGTGGAGGCTCCCGCCCGGCCGATGACCAGATGCGCCGCCGACAGCCGGTGGGCCATGTCGCGGAAGAAGGGCGCGATCTCGGCCTGGATCCCGGCCTCGAGATAGATCTGCTGCGCCGCCTCCAGCGTTTCGGCCCGCGACTGCTGCTGCACCTTCAGCCGGGCGCGGATCGCCTCGGGCAGGGCCGCCAGAGCCCGGGGCGCCGTCTCGGCCAGGATACGGGCGCCCTGACTGCCGCCGGTGACCAGCACATGGATGGGGCCGTCCGCGGCGGGCGGGCTCCAGACGCGGTCATGGAGGGCGCGGATGTCCGGCCGCACCGGATTGCCCACCAGCGACACGCGCGCGCCCAGCCCTTGCGGAACCTTCTGCAGATCGGGAAAGGACGAGGCGATCGCGCCCACATACGGCGCCAGCCAGCGGTTGGTGCGTCCCAGCACCGCGTTCTGTTCGTGCACCAGGGTCGGCCGCCGCTGGCTGAGCGCCGCGATCAGGGCCGGCGCCGACGGATAGCCGCCGAAGCCGACCACCACCGCCGCGTCGAGCCGGTTCAGCGCCTTGCGGGCCGTCAGCACCCCCCGCGCGATGGCTGCGCCCGCCTTCACCATGCCGATCGGCCCGCGCCCGGTGGCGGCGTCCAGGGCGATCCGCTCCTCGGCCGGGAAGTTGTGGGCGTAGGCCTCGCCGCGATGGTCGGTGGCCAGCACGATTCGCCAGCCCCGCGCCGCAAGCTCGCGCGACAGGGCCTCTGCGGGGAACATATGGCCGCCGGTCCCCCCGGCGGCGACGACGCAGACTTTCGACGACATGGCGGTCCTAGGGCAGGATGCGCCGGCCCTGCGGCAGGCTGGCCCCCGGCTCGTAGGCGCCGGGGCGGCGGCGGGTCAAGGCCAGGGCCAGACCCATGGTCAGGCCCATGGCCAGCATGGAGGAGCCGCCATAGCTGATGAAGGGCAGGGTCATCCCCTTGGTCGGGATCAGGTTCAGGTTCACCGCGATGTTGATGCAGGCCTGCAGGCCGATCAGCATGAACAGGCCCGCCGCCGCCGTCTGCTCGAACGGATCGGTCAGCTTCATGGCCCGCCGCATCCCTCGCACGACGATGAAGGCGTAGAGGCTGATCATGGCCAGCGACAGCACCAGGCCGAACTCCTCGGCTCCGACGGAATAGATGAAGTCGGTGTGCAGGTCGGGCACCGACCGTTTCATCACCCCCTCGCCGACCCCCCGTCCGACCAGCCCCCCGGCGCGGATGGCCTCGGAGGCCCGGTCGATCTGGTGGGTGTCTGTCGTTTCGGGCGACAGGAAGCGGCTCAGACGGTCCCGCATGTGGCTGAAGGTGAAATACAGGCCGACCACCCCCGCCATCCCGGCGGCGGCCAGGGCCGCGACCCATTTCAGCGGCACCCCGGCCATGAAGAAGACGGCCATGAAGGTGGTGGTGATCAGCAGGGTCTGGCCGATGTCGGGCTGGATCAGCAGCAGGCCGACGGTCAGGGCCCAGGCCCCGAAGGCGATGCTGACGCCCGGCACCCCCTGCCCCTTCTGGGCCTCGGAGAACATCCAGGCGGCGAAGACGATCAGGCTGGGCTTGGCGAACTCGGACGGCTGCAGGCTGAACGGCCCCAGGTTGACCCAGCGCGCCGCCCCCTTCACCTCGTTTCCGATGAACGGCAGGGCGGCCATGACGACGACGGCGCCAAGGAGGAACAGCAGGGCGATCCGTCTCACCCCTCTTGGCGACAGCAGCGAGGCCAGCAGCATCAGCACCGTTCCGCCCGAGGCCCAGACGATCATCCGCCAGGAATAGTGGAAGGGGTCGCTGATCGACTGGTCCGCCAGAATGGCCGCCGGGCTGGAAGCGAAGCTCAGCGACACCCCCAGCGCCACCAGCGTCAGCGCCGCCGCCAGCAGGCCGCGGTCGACGGTCCAGAACCATTTCGCGATGGGGCTCTGGTCGTTGCGCGAAAAGGCGGGGCTGTAGTCGGTCATGATGCGCTCGCGGGGGTCGCGCCCAGCGCCAGGACGGCGGCGCGGAACGCCTCGCCCCGCGCCTCGAAGTCGGGATACTGGTCGAAGCTGGCGGCGGCGGGCGAGAGCAGCACCACCTCGTCGCGGCCGGTCGCGGCGGCGGCCTCGGCGGCGGCCTTCACGGCGCTGGCCATGTCGCCGCTGATCCGGTGCGGAGTCTCGCCCAGCCGGGCGGCGAACGGCCCCGCCGCCTCGCCGATCAGGAAGGCCTCGACCACGCGCGGGAACAGGTCCTCCAGATCGTCGATCCCGCCCGCCTTGGCGCGACCCCCGGCGATCCAGAAGCTGCGCTCATAGCTGGCCAGCGCCTGCCGCGCGGCGTCGGCGTTGGTGGCCTTGGAGTCGTTGACGAAGCGGACGCGGCCGAGGCGTGCGACCTCCTCCATCCGGTGGGCGAGGCCGGGGAAGGTCATCAGGCCCTCGACGGCGGCGTTATGGCTAACGCCAAGGGCGCGGGCGGCGGCCCAGGCGAAGGCGGCGTTCTGGGCGTTGTGGCGGCCCGGCAGTGAGCGGGCCGCGGCGAGATCAATACTGACTCCCTCGGCAGCCTGCAGCTTGCCGCCTCCGGCCATGATATCGGCGGTCGATCCCGTTGTGCTGACGGTCCGGGCGCGTCCCAGCCGCTCGGCGACCGACCGCCCCCAGTTCTCATCCACGCCCACCAGCGCCAGCCCGTCCGGCCCCTGAGCCTGGAAGATCCGCGCCTTGGCCGCGACATACCCCTCCATGCCGCCGTGCCGGTCCAGATGGTCCGGGCTGACGTTGGTCAGGATCGCCACGTCCGGCGCAAAGCGGGTCGTCAGGTCCAGCTGATAGCTCGACACCTCGATCACATAGACCGCATCAGGCGTCGGGGCAGGCAGGGCCAGCACGCCGATGCCGATGTTGCCGCCGACATGGACGGTCAGCCCCGCCTGTTTCAGCACCCAGCCGATCAGGGCCGTCGTGGTCGATTTGCCGTTGGTCCCGGTGATGGCGACCACCTTCGGACGCGCCGCCTCGGGCAGGGCCGCGATCGCCCGCGCGAACAGTTCGATGTCGCCGATCACCTCGACGCCCGCCGCCTTCGCCCTGTCCACGGTCCAGTGCGGCTTGGGATGCGTCAGCGGCGCGCCCGGCGACAGCACCAGCGCCGCGAACCCCGACCAGTCGGCCGCCGTCAGGTCCTCGACCGCGAACCCTTCCGCTTCGGCCTGCATCCGGCTGGAGACGCTGTCGTCCCACAGAATCGGCAACGCTCCGCCCGCCTTCAGCGCGCGCGCGGCCGTCAGTCCCGACCGTCCCAGGCCGAAGACCGCGATGCGCCGCCCTTCGAAACCGGGAACGGGGATCATGCCGCCACCCCCGTCATCCTCGGGCTTGACCCGAGGATCAGACGTCGTGCGCGTGTCCGGCAGACGGCGAGCCCCGGACGGCCCGGCTCAACCGCGAACCACCGCTCACGGGCAAGGTCTGACCCTCGGGTCAAGCCCGAGGGTGACGGTCGAGAAAGAGTATTGCTGGTCACCGCAGCTTCAGGGTGGCCAGACCGGCCAGGGCCAGCATGGCCGAGACGATCCAGAACCGGATCACCACCGTCGACTCCGGCCAGCCCATCTTTTCGAAATGGTGGTGGATGGGCGCCATCAGGAAGATGCGCTTCTTCGTAGCCTTGAAATAGGCGACCTGGATCATGACCGAGGCGGCCTCGATGACGAACAGGCCGCCGACGATGCCCAGCACCAGCTCATGCTTGGTGGCCACGGCGATGGCGCCCAGCGCTCCGCCCAGGGCCAGCGAACCGGTGTCGCCCATGAAGATCTTGGCCGGCGGGGCGTTGTACCAGAGGAAGCCCGTGCCCGCGCCGATGATGGCCGAGCAGAAGATCGCAAGCTCGCCCGCGCCCGGCACATGGTGGACGCCCAGATAGTCCGAGAAGATGAAGTTGCCGACCAGGTAGGCGATAATGCCGAACGCCGCCGACGCCATCATCACCGGTACGATGGCCAGCCCGTCCAGCCCGTCGGTCAGGTTCACCGCGTTCGAGAACCCCACCAGGGTGAAGGCCGCGAACAGGACGTAGAACCAGCCCACGTTCAGCAGCACGGCCTTGAAGAAGGGGAAGGCGATCGAGGTCTCGAGGTTGGGCGTGGTCGGCGACGCCGTCATCCACAGCACCGTCATCACCCCGGCGACGACCGAGACGATGATCTGGGCCACCAGCTTCTGCTTCGACGTCAGCCCGGCCGAGGTCTGTTTCGTCACCTTGGCGTAGTCGTCGATGAAGCCCAGCACCCCGAAGGCCGCCGTTACGAAGCTGACGATCCAGATATAGGGATTGGTCAGGTCGCCCCACAGCAGCACCGCCACCGCGATGCCGGCGAGGATCATAAGACCGCCCATGGTCGGCGTGCCGACCTTGGACAGATGCGAGACCGGCCCGTCCGAGCGGATCGGCTGGCCCTTGCCCTGTTTGAGCCGCATCCAGGCGATGAACCGGCTGCCCATGGCGACCGAGACGAACATGGCCGTGGCCATGGCCAGCGCCACCCGCACCGTCTGGTACTGGACCAGATTCAGCAGCGGATAGTCCTGGGCGATGTCGGCGTAGTGGAGATACAGCAGATAAAACATCAGGCGGCCCCTCCCAAGGCAGCTAGAGCTTTGGCGACCAGCGACGCCTTCGACCCGTTCGATCCCTTGACCATGATCACGTCGCCGGGCGCAACCAGAGCCGCGGCCTCGGCGGCCAGTTCGGCGGCGGTCTCGCGCCACAGGCCCCGGCGGGCCGCCGGCAGGACGTCATGCAGCCGCTTCATCTCCGGCCCGGCCGTATGGACCAGATCCAGCCCGGCGGCGGCGATCGGCCCGGCCAGACCCTCGTGCAGGGCGCGCGACTGGTCGCCCAGCTCCAGCATGTCGCTCAACACCACGACCCGCCGTCCGCCGGCCGCGACCGGTCTGGCGCCGAGGCTGCGGAAGCCTGCGGCCATCGACAGCGGATTGGCGTTGTAGCTCTCGTCGATCAGGGTGAAGGCGCCGCCTGGCGCCGCCACCGCCGTCGTCTGCCCCCGGCCGGCCAGCGGCTGGAAATCCCTCAGCGCGGTCAGCGCCGTCTCCAGCGGCACGTCCAGCGCATCCAGCATCAGGAGGACGCACAGGCTGTTCAGACCCCAGTGGAAGCCCGACTGGCCGAGCGTGAAATCGATCGTCTTGCCGAACAGCTCCGCCCTGACCCGCGCGCCGCCCGGAATCGGCTCGAAATCGATCAGCCGCGCATCGTGACCCGCGGTTGCGCCGAACGTCATCCGCCGCGCCCCCGCCTTGCGCGCGGCGGCGTCCAGCACGACCGCATAGCCGACATCGCCGTTCAGCACCGCCACGCCGTCGGGGGCCAGACCTTCGAAGATCGCAGCCTTCTCGGCCGCCACCCCCGCCTCGCCGTCGGCGAAGGCCTCGATATGGACCGGGCCGACGGTGGTGACGCAGGCGGCGTGGGGCCGGACCATCTTCGACAGGGGCGCGATCTCGCCGGGGGCGTTCATGCCGATCTCGAACACCGCCCGCTCGGTCGAACGCGGCATTCTGGCGAGGGTCAGCGGCACGCCGATATGGTTGTTGTAGCTCTTGATCGAGGCGTGGGCCGGTCCCGCCAGATCGAGGCCCGCCTTGACCGCCTGGGTCACGCTGGTCTTGCCGACCGAGCCGGTGACGGCGCCGCGACGGACCTGCGGGCTGCGTTCACGCGACGCAACGCCGAGGGCCTCCAGCGCGCGCAGGGTGTCGGCGACGACGACCGAGGGCCCGCCCTCGACCGGGTGTTCGGTGATCGCGCCCGCCGCCCCCGCGGCGAAGGCCGAGGCCGCAAACTCATGTCCGTCCCGCGCGCCCTTCAGCGCCAGGAACAGGTCGCCCGGCACGATTTCGCGGCTGTTGTAGGTGATGCCGGTCGCCTCGAAGGCGGGCCCGGACAGGCGGCCGCGGGTCGCGGCTTCGATTTCGGCGGAGGTCCAGAGCGGAACGGTGTCAGGCATGGAGGCGAAGGGCTTCGGCGGCGACGGTTGCGTCATCGAAGGGATGAGTCGTCCCGCCGATGATCTGTCCCTGCTCATGCCCTTTTCCGGCGATGACCACCACATCCCCGTCGCCCATCATGGCGATGGCCTGTTGAATAGCGACGCGTCGGTCGCCGATCTCCTGCGCCTTCGGGCAGCCCTCGCGCACCGCCTTGCGGATCGCGGCCGGGTCTTCCGAGCGGGGATTGTCGTCGGTGACGATGGCGACGTCGGCCAGACGGCCCGCGATCGCGCCCATCAGCGGCCGCTTGCCCTTGTCCCGGTCGCCGCCGGCGCCGAAGACCACGATCAGCCGACCGGTCGCATGCGGGCGCAGCGCCTTCAGAACCGTCTCCAGCCCGTCGGGCGTATGGGCGTAGTCGACATAGACCTCGCCCTTTCCGGGACCGGGAATGCGCTGCAGCCGGCCCTGGGCGCCGGTGATCTTCTCCAGCCCGGCCAGCACGCGCTCGGGCGTCTCCCCGGCGGCGATGCACAGGCCGGCCGCCACCAGGGCGTTCGAGGCCTGGAACGCGCCCGCCAGCGGCAGCATCACCTCGTACATCGTCCCGCGCGCGTCGATGGTCAGGCGCTGGCCCTCCGGCGTGGCCTCACGCGCCACCAGCGACAGGTCCCGCCCCCGCTCGCCCACGCCCATGACCCCCAGCCCCGACATGATCGAGGCGGCGGCGAAGCTGGAATAGGCCTCCGAGTCCGCGTTCAGCACCGCCGTCCGGCCGCGCGGCAGCAGGGTTTCGAACAGCCGCAGCTTGGCGGCGCGGTAAGCTTCCATGTCGCCGTGATAGTCGAGGTGGTCCTGGCTCAGATTGGTGAAGGCCGCGGCCTTCAGCGTGACTCCGTCGATGCGGCGCTGGTCGATGCCGTGCGACGAGGCCTCCAGCGCCAGATGGGTCACGCCCCCGGCGGCCAGATCGGCCAGCATGCGGGCGGCGTCGGCGGCGTCGGGGCTGGTCAGGCCGGGCCCCGTCAACTCGCGATTAACGTTACCCGACTGGGCCAAAACCCCAAGGGTCCCCATGCTCGCGGAATGAAGGCCGAGGGCGGCCCAGATCTGGCGGCAGAAGGCGGCGACCGAGGTCTTGCCGTTCGTGCCCGTCACGGCGACGCAGGTCGCCGGCTGGGCGCCGTAGAAGCTGCGCGCCGCGATGGCGTAGGCGCGGCGCACGTCGCCCGAGGTGACCAGCACCGGGGCCATGGCCGCGTCGGTGTCGACCGGGGCCAGCACGGCGGCGGCGCCCTGCGACAGGGCCTGCGGAATGAAGGCGCGGCCGTCGGCGGCGCTGCCCGGCAGGGCCACGAACAGCGAGCCCGGCGCGACCTTGCGGCTGTCCGCGGTCACCCCTGTGATGACCGGATCCGCCGACACCTCGCGGCGCAGCAGTTCCGACAGCTTGATCGGCGCGGCGCTCATCGGCCGTCGCCTTCGAGGTCTTCGAACGCCGGAATCTTGTCGCCGACGGCGGTGCGGTAGGGGTCGGCGCGGCGCTGGACGTTCAGGAAGGGCGCGATCCGGTCGGCGATCCGGCCCACCGCCGGGGCGGCGACAAAGCCGCCGGTGCGCGGATAGGTCTGGGGCTCGTCGATCAGGACCAGGATCTGATAGCGGCGCGCGTTCACCGGACCGTCGGCCGGGAAGACGCCGGCGAAGGTGCCGACCGCATGCGCCGTCGAATAGCGGCCGTTGACCGACTTGTTGGCCGAGCCCGTCTTGCCGCCGACGCGCAGGCCCGGCGCCTCGGCCCGGCCGCCCGAGCCGCGCACGACGTTGCGGCGCATCAGGTCCAGCATGGTCAGGGACGTCTCGGGCGAGATCACCTGCCGCGCCTGTACGTCAGGCCGCCCGCCCTTGCGCAGGGTCAGGGGGATGTAGCGGCCGCCGTTGGTCAGGGCCTGCATCGCCGCCGCCATCTGCAGCGGGGTGATCGAGATGCCGTAGCCGAACGACAGCGACGCCAGGGTCGAGTCCGACCATTCGCGCGGGATGATCGGCGTCTCGGACGCGATCTCGAACGGCGCCCGCGACATCAGGCCGAAACGCTGGAAATAGTCGCGCATCACGCGCGGCCCCATCTCGGTCGACAGGCGCGAGGTGCCGATGTTGGACGAGTGCAGATAGACCTCCTCCAACGTCAGCACCTTGTTGGTGGCGTGGAAGTCGGTGATCCGTCGATTGCCGATCTGCAGCGCCTCCGAGGCGTCCAGCAGGGTGTTCATGTCGGCCCGGCCGGTGTCGATGGCGGCGGCGACGGTGAAGGTCTTGAACACCGACCCCATCTCGTAGGTCGCGGCCGAGGCCAGGTTGCGCGAGTTCGAGCCCGGCCAGCTGGCCATGCCCAGGACCTCGCCGGTCTGGACGTCGGTGATGATGCCGACCGCCCCCTTGGCCTGGGACTCGGCGGCGGCGGCGGCCAGCTCATTCTCGAGAATGCCCTGGATGCGCAGGTCGATGGAGACCTGGAAGGTCTCCCCGCGCGCGCCGGCCGCCCGGATCTCATCGTTGAAGGCCCGTTCGGCGGCGGACAGGCCGACCCCGCCCGTGTCGACATTGCCGACCACGTGCCGTGCCGACTGGCCCAGCGGATAGACCCGCACATCCTCGGGCTCGAAGGTCACGCCGCCCAGTGCCAGACCATGGACCGCCACCTTCTCCTGCGGGGTCAGACGGTTGATCACCAGCAGGCGCCGGTCGCCGTTCATCACCCGGTTCAGCCTGGCCATCGACACGCGCGGCAGGGCGCGCTTGATCTGCGCCGCCGCCGCTCTGCGGTCCCAGACCTCGGCCGGATCGATATAGAGGCCGTAGTGGGTGATGTTGGTCGCCAGCAGGGCGCCGTTGCGGTCGACCATGTCGGCCCGGACCACGGCGTTCGGATGGGTCTGGAAGCCGACCCCGCCCTTTTCGGTCAGCAAGGCCGCATGGGCCGCGCCCACCGCCAGACAGACGAACACCGCCGAGAACAGGGACAGGATGACGAAGATGCGGACGCGGGTGTCTTCCTCGGGCCGGGCGTCGGCGTGGGCGCGGCCGAACGAATGCTCGACCCACCACATGGCCTCGGCCAGCCAGCGCCACGACGGCATGTAGCGCCGGACGCCGTACTGGACCGGACGCCCTCCGGCGAGCGGATCGTGCACGCTCATCGCACGGGCTCCGCGGCAGGCGTTGCGGCCTCGACCGGCGCGACCGGAGCGGCCGGGGGCGATGCGGGCACGGCCACCAGCGTCGGCAGGCTGGCCTCCGTCGCCTGACGGTGGACGTCGACCGGGCCCAGACCGGCGCCCCGCGACAGGGCCTCCAGCCGCCCCGGCTGTTCCAGACGCGCCACCTCGGCGCGCAGCAGGCGCACCCGCTGGCCGTTGTCGGTGATCTGGCGTTCCAGATCGGTGATGCGCGCGCTCTCGCGGGCGGCGGCGGCCTTGGCCAGATAGACCGAGAACACCATGGCCGCGACCAGCATGACGCCGATG
This sequence comes from Brevundimonas sp. BR2-1, assembly GCF_037626195.1. Taxonomy (NCBI): domain Bacteria; kingdom Pseudomonadati; phylum Pseudomonadota; class Alphaproteobacteria; order Caulobacterales; family Caulobacteraceae; genus Brevundimonas; species Brevundimonas sp. BR2-1. Next base: position 296,787 of record NZ_JARKMV010000002.1, read on the forward strand.
ATCTCGACCCAGCGGACCCCGCGGATCTTCCACGCGTACAGCCGGTTCAGGGCGGCGACGGCCGAAGTCATGCGGCGATCCTCCCCCAGGGAGCCGCATCAGTGCGCACGGCGGCGCGCAGCCTGGCCGACCGCGCCCGCGGATTGGACGCCAGCTCCGCCTCTCCAGCCTCGCGCGCGCCCTTGAACGACAGGGTGAAGCTTGGCTTGCGGGTCTCGATCGCGACGGGGGCGTGACGCGAACCGCCCGGCGCATTGCCGGTCCGCTCGGTCAGGAACGCCTTGACGATCCGGTCCTCAAGCGAATGGAAGGTGACCACGACCAGCCGCCCGCCCGGCGCCAGCGTCGCCTCGGCGGCCTCCAGCCCGGCGCGCAGTTCGCCCAGTTCGTCATTCACAGCGATGCGCAGGGCCTGAAACACCCGGGTGGCGGGATGGATGGCCGCGCCGCGCCGCCCGCCCAGCGCCTTCTCGACCACGGCGGCCAGATCCAGCGTCCGCTCGAACGGCTTCTCCACACGGCGGCGCAGGATGGCCGTGGCGACCCGGCCCGACTGGCGCTCGTCGCCGTAGAGCTTGAAGATATGGGCCATCGGCCCGTGGTCCCAGGTGTTGACGATGTCCGCGGCGGTCTCGCCCTCGTCGCCCATGCGCATGTCCAGCGGCCCGTCGCGCATGAAGGAGAAGCCGCGCTCGGCCTGATCCAGCTGCATGGACGACACGCCGATGTCGAAGACGACGCCATCCAGCCTCGCCTCGCCCGTTTGTGCGAAGGCGTCGGCCAGGTCCGAGAAGGGCGTGCGGATCAGCCGGAATTTGCCGGGATAGTCATTGGCCACGGCGTCGGCGTACGACTGCACGGTGGGATCGCGGTCCAGCCCGATCACCGTCGCCCCGGTCGCCAGAATGGCGCGGGTGTAGCCGCCGGCGCCGAAGGTGGCGTCGATGATCACGTCGCCGGGCCCGGGAGCCAGGGCGTCGATCACTTCATCCAGCAGGACGGGGGCGTGCGGGCTCATCCACCCTCCCCGTTCGCATCTTCGCCCAGCATGACCTGACGGGCCAGGGCTCGGCGCGCGTCGCGGCGGGCGTTCCAGCGGGCCCGATCCCAGATCTGGAAGCGCGGCCCCAGGCCGACGATGACCACGTCCTCGCCCAGTCCGGCGTCCTGACACAGGCTTTCCGGCAGGGTGATGCGGCCGCCGCCGTCGTATGAGAGCGGGCGCTGGCCGGCGTAGAAGGTCTCTTCAAGCGCCGTGCGCCGGTCGCTGCCGAACGGCAGGGCCTCGATACGCGCGACGTATTCGGCCATCAGCTTGTCGCCGCCAGCCTCGAGACAGTCCGAGGCCATGGAGAAGAAGCAGAAGACGCCGTGCTCGGCGCCGTTGTCGGCGGTGCGGAACTCCTGCGGGATCAGCAGGCGTCGCTTGCCGTCCAACTGTTTCTCATAGGTCGAGAGAAACACGCCCTTGCCCCAAACTCGGACCTCGCGATCCGCCCCTCTGCCCGTGAACACCCTCAGAGTGAATGGGATAGCATGGGATCAACTGGGTCTCAATGGGATTAGTTGACGGAAGTTAACCTCCACAGGAGCCGCAAACGCTGTAACGGCGAGAACATACATAGAACACGCAAAGTATAGACAGGCTGTGGACCGATCCTGCGCCGCAATCCGGGCGACGGGGTTAACCGGTAAACGACGGTCTCCTCCCCAGCCGGCGCGGCGCCTTTTGCGCCGTGATGGAGGGGCCGGGCTCAAGCAGCGAGCCGCCGCGCGGCGAGCGTAGGCCCAAAAAAAAGTAATGTCAGACGGCCTGTAAGCCGGGTTCTGTTCCGCCCTGAGGGCGGCGACGATCATTCCTCTGGACCGGCCATTGCTGACCGGTTCTCGCGACCTACCCGGACGCCTCGGGCGATGAACCCTGCGGCCGAAACCGCGCGGCGTCCCTATTCGGTCTTGCTCCAGGCGGGGCTTGCCATGCCGTCCCTGTTGCCAGGCACGCGGTGGGCTCTTACCCCACCCTTTCACCCTTCCCTGCCCCGAGGGGCAGGCGGTTTGCTTTCTGTGGCGCTATCCCTCGGGTCGCCCCGGGCGGGAGTTACCCGCCGCCTTTTCACCGTGGAGCCCGGACTTTCCTCGACGAGAGCATAGCCCCCGCCGCGACCGCCCGGCCGTCTGACGAGGGACAGATGGGCTCAAACCGGGAGGAGGTCAATTGACGACCCCGCCCCGGCTCTTCGGAAATGATCTGGCGCGGTTGCCGCCTAAAATAACTACAGTATACTACGCGAACGTCGGGCACCGAAAACAGATCAGAGGATTTGTTTCAATGGGCAATACATTCCGCAACAAGTCGAATTTGGTTAACCGCCGCCTCAAACTTGTTTGGGTTAACGGCAAATATTTCATTTCCGGGAAAAGCAGCAGAACCGGACCGTTTTTTACGGTTAACGACGCCATGACCTTCCATCGGCAAAACCGCGGCCGGGGTCCGGGGCGGGGCTCCGTCGCCGCCGTTCTGTCGTCGTGGCTCTAGACGCGGACCGGGCTCAGATGACGCCGGTCACGCTCTCCGCCGTGGCCAGCTGAAGCACGCCCATCAGGGTCGCCCGCGTCTCGCCGTCGGCGATCCCGTCCACCCTCCCCGGCCGCCAGTGGCGCTGGAAGGCCTCGACGGTCAGCCTGGTCGCCTCGTCATAGTCTCCGCCCGGCGCCAGGCCATAGCCCAGCCGGTGCAGGCCGGCGCGCAACACCACCACGCCCAGCCCCTCGTCGCCGACGCCCAGCGGCGCGCCCAGCGCCGCCGTCCGCTCCGGCGCCGGTTCGAACCACAGGCCGTGGCCCACCGAGGCCAACCGCTTCCACGGGAAGCGCTCGCCGGGATCCTGTTTCCGCTCGGGCGCCAGGTCCGAATGGCCGATGATCCGGGCGTCAGGGATGGTCCACCGCGTCCGGATGTCCGAGACCAGACTGACCACCGCGTCGATCTGGGCGTCGGGAAAGTCGCGATAGCCGAATTCATGCCCCGGATTGACGATCTCGATGCCGATGGAGGCGGCGTTGCAGTCGGTCTCGCCCTGCCATACGCCCTTGCCGGCGTGCCAGGCGCGGCGCTCCTCGTGCACGAGGCGCAGGATCGCGCCATTCTCCTTGACGACATAGTGGGCTGAAACCCGGGCGTCCGGGTCCTGCAGCCGCTCGATCGCCTCGCGCGCCGTCTTCATGCCGGTGTAGTGCAGCACCAGCATGTCGGGCGGGGCCCGGCGGTTGTCGAAATTGGGGGACGGCGCGTCCTTGACGACCAACACCTAGCGGCCGCCCGGCCGCTCCCAGCCGTAGGCGACCCAGGCGCCGTCGACCTTGCGGGCCTCGATGACATCGTCGGCGCGGCGGGCGCGGACGGTGACCTTGCGGCGGGCGCCCAGGGCCAGGCCCGCGAAGAAGACCAGCACGGCGGCGAACAGCGCGATCACGGCCACCGCGGCGGCGGTGAAGACGGCCAGAACGGCGCCGACCGCCATGGCGACCACGGTCGCGACCACGCCGCCGAGCCAGAGCACCGACGCCAGCAGACCATTGGCCGGACGACGGGCGCCGGGGCCGAAGATCAGACGGTCGGACTGGGTCATGACTTCACCTTCACTGACGCTGTGAACAACGCCGAACCCTCAATGTCGGTCCGCCAGGGTGAACGGTCAATGACCGGCCTCTTCACAGGCGAGTGTTCCGGCATTCCTGGTCGGGGGCTAGTACGGCTGATCCGCCAGCACGGACGCGCCGGAGGCGCGGGCGCGCTCGGTCTGGATGCGGCGAACGGTCGCCTCTGCGGCCGGGTCGTTCATGACCCCGCCGATGCCGATCAGGACCCGCGCGGCCTCGCCCGAGACGCCGAAGATGTCGGAGATGGCCTCGAACGGCGATTCCGGCGTCGGATAGCGTTTGAAGCGCACCGACTCGTCGGCCGGAATGCGGGCCAGTTCGCGCGCCTTGGCGATGGCTTCCTCGAGGCCGCCCAACTGGTCGACCAGGCCGATAGCCTTGGCCTGCGCCCCGGTCCAGACGCGGCCTCGCGCGATCTCGCGAACCCGGGCGGGCGGCAGACGCCGGCCGGTCGAGACGCGGCTGATGAACTCCTCATAGGTCCGGTCGATCTGGGCCGCGAAGGCCGCCCGCTGGGCCGGGGTGAAGTCCTGCGAGGGAGAGAAGGCGTCAGCATAGCCGCCGCCGACCGACAGGTTGCGCATGTCGACGCCGAACCGGCCCAGGGCGTCTGCCACCACGAACTTGCCGCCGAACACGCCGATCGAGCCCGTCAGGGTCGTGGGCTGGGCCACGATCCAGTTGGCTTCCGAACTGATCCAGTAGCCGCCCGACGCGGCGTAGTCGCCCATCGACACAACCACCGGCTTGCCCGCCGCCTTCGCCGCGCGCACCGCCGCCAGGATCTGCTCCGAGGCCTCGGGCGAGCCGCCCGGCGACGAGACGCGGAAGACGATGGCCTTGACCGCGTCATCCTCGATCGCGTCGTGGATGGCCTCGGCCAGGTCGTCGGACATGATCGAAGCGCCGCCGCCGAACGGATCGGCCCCGCCGCCGGTGCCGGTGTTGATCGCGCCCTCGCCGCCGACGATGGCGATGGCGTTGCGGCCCGTGCCCGCGCGCTCGCCCTTCGACGAGGCGTAGTCGCTGAATTCCATGATCTCGGCCCCGCGGCCGGCGCGGCGCTTCGCCTCGGCCTCGGCTTCCTCGACCTGGCCGATCTTGTCGATCAGGCGCAGCCGACGGGCGTCAACGGACGAATACGGCCCGGCCTCGATGGTCGCCCGCAGCGCCTGCGGCGTGACCTTCCGGTCCTGCGCCGCATTGGCCAGCGACGAGGCGTAGATCGAGGTCATCCACGCCGTCATCGCCTCGCGGTGGGCCGGGGTGAAGTCGCTCTCGGTGAATTCGTTGACGGCGTTCTTGTACTCGTAGCGTTGCTCGAACTGGGCGTTGACGCCGTATTTGTCGAAGGCCCGGCCCAGGAAGACTCCGTCGGCCGAGAAGCCCGCCAGTTGGAAGCTGGCCGTGTTCTGCATCCACAGCTCGGACGCCGAGGCGCCGATCATATAGCTGGAAACCGCGGTGCCGACCGGCTGGAAGCCCTGGCTGTGGGCGATGACGACCTTGCCCGAGCGGCGGAAGCGGCGCACCGCCTGACGGATCTCGTCGGCCGCGGCGGGGGTGATGCCGCCTTCCGGCAGGCGGATCAGCAGCGCCTTGACCCGGTTGTCCGTCTCGGCCTGGGCCAGAACGTCCACGACCTGCAGGGTAGACAGCCCCCCGCCGCCGAACACGGCGAACGGATTCGTCGGCGTCTGGTCGGTGATCCCCTCCCGCAGATCCAGTTCCAGCACCGTGTTCGAGGGCGTCGGCTCCTTCGAACTGGCCGAACTGATGGCCACGGTGATCAGGATGAACGGCACCACGATCAGGAAGAGGAACAGCCCGGCGAAGACGCCGAGCACGGTCAGAAAGAACTGCTTCATGGGCTGGGACGTGGTCCGGAGCACGGGCCGGGTCATGGCCTCCATACGACCATAGGGCGGCGGGGCTTGCGGTCAAATGAACGTCGCGTAACGGGCGAATGCGCCGCAGCATCGGATGGTGCGGCGCAACGACGGCGATTGATGACCGCCGTGCGAACCCCTATATGAGCGGTCTGCGAGCGGGGGCCTATCGCCCCGCGTCACTTCCGGACCGCACTCCCCATGCTGGTCACCCTGATGAAGGCCAAGCTTCACCGCGCGACGGTGACCCAGGCCGACCTCGACTACGAAGGCTCGATCGCCATCGACGCCGATCTGCTGGATGCGGCGGGCATCTTCCCGCACGAGCAGGTCGATGTTCTGAACATCACCAACGGCGCGCGTTTCACCACCTACGCCATCGAGGCCCCGCGCGGTTCGCGCGTCATCGGCGTCAACGGCGCCGCCGCCCGTCTGGTGCAGAAGAACGACAAGGTCATCATCGTCACCTACGGCCAGGCGCCGCAGGAAGAAGCCCGCCAGTGGTCCCCGACCGTGGTGCTGCTGGACGACCGCAACGACATCAAGCGCGCGGCTTGACGGCGAGCCCTTCGGGGCATTCCCTGTCGTCAGGGAGCATGCCATGGCGCGTACGATCCAGTGGGTTCAGTGGGCCCTGTTCGGCCTCTATGTCGTCGCGGGCGCGATCGCGCTGATGATGGCCACGCCCGCGGGCCTGCGCGCCCTGGGCCTGACGGACGGGATGGTGTCCTTCCTGCCCGCCATGATCCTCGGCCTGCCATGGAGCCTGCCGACGTTCGTCATGAACGACGGCCCGGTCACCGCCCTGGCCGTACTGGGCATCTGCTACGGCCTGAACGTCGGCGTCGGGCTGATGCTGCTGCGCTCGCGCTGAGTGGCTGGTGGCTGGTGGCTAGTGGCTAGTGGCTAGTGGCTAGTCGAGCTCTCTCATCGACCGAACCAGAAAAAGGCCCCGGAGCGGATCCGGGGCCTTTCGTTTTTTCTGGAACTGAGGCCACGACCGCAGCACCCTGCTAACTAGCCACTAGCCACTAGCCACTAGCCACTAGCCACTAGCCACCAGCCACCAGCCACTTCAGCCTACCTCACCAGATCGTAGACCCCGGTGATGTCGATCCGCACCGTCAGCTCGCCGGCGGCGACCGGCGTCGAGCCGGCCGAGTCCATGGCCATCTCGGCGCGGGCGTACTGCAGCACCGGCGGGCGCGGGGCGTAGCCGCCGCCTTCCGACAGCGACCGGATGCCGCCCAGTTGCACGCCCAGCGCCTGGGCGTACAGCGACGCCTTGGACTGCAGGTTGCGCACGGCGATCTGCCGGGCCTGATTCTCGGCTGAGGTCGGGTCCTTGAGGCCGAACGAGATTCCGTCGATCTGGTTGACGCCCGCGGCGACCACGGCGTCGGCGGTCGTGCCGACGGCGTCCAGATCATTGATGATCACCGTCACCCGGTTGTTGGCCTGATAGCCGCGCAGCCGGGGCGGCTCGTTCTGGACGTAGTCGTACTGGGCCGACAGGTTCAGCCCGGAGGTCTGGACGTCGCGCTCGGCGATCCCGGCGCGGCGCAGGGCGGCCATCACCTCGTTCATCCGCGCCGCGTTCAGCCGCATGGCCTCGGCGGCGGTGGTCGCCTCGGTGACGACGCCGAAGCTGATGGTGGCCATGTCCGGCGCGGTCTTGACCTCGCCATAGGCCGACAGGTTCAGCGCCGGGCGATCGGCCACGGCGTGGATGACCATCGGCGCGCCGCCGTCGGGCTGCGACTGGGCCCGGGCGGCGGGCGCGGCGAACAGGGCGGCGGCGGCCATCACCGCGCCGCTCATCAGCAGCAGGCGATTGGACAGGCCGGCGGGCGCGGCGGCTGCGGTGGCTGCGGGACGGTTCATGGCGTCAGAACTCCTGGAAGGGATGGGGCCGTTCGTCCGAAGGTGGGCGACGACCATGGCCGCACCTTGACCATTGGCCGCTGAATGAACGCCTGCGTACCCTTGGCAGTTTCCGTTCATCGGCGTGAAATCGCCGACAGGTCGAAGGCGTGAGGGAGGCCGCTTGGCAAGCCGCCGCCCCGCCTGCTAGGCCACGCCCACGGCGGGCGCGTAGCTCAATGGTTAGAGCCGACCGCTCATAACGGTCTGGTTGGGGGTTCGAGTCCCTCCGCGCCTACCGCCCCCAGATGCCCCCGCCCCGGCTCCAGCGGTCGTCGCCGCGATACCGGCTGTCGGGGATGTAGCGGCCGTCGCGGTCGTACCAGCCCTGGCCGTCCTGATAATCGCCGTAGCCGTCCGGCTGATAGCCGTCGTCCTGATAGGGCAGGCCCAGAATGCCGTCCTCGTCGTCCCACCAGTCGCGCGGATAGGAGTTGATCTCGCAGGTCCAGCCGTCGCCCGGCCGCCAGTAGGGCTCGTAGCGGCCGCGATACCGGTCGCGGAACTGGGGCTGGCAGGCGTAGCGCGACCAGACGCGGTTGCCGCTGGCCTCCACCGTGGCCCGGGCCTCGCGATAGATGACCTCGCGCACGCCGGCGAAGACGTTGTTGACGATCACCGCATGGCCCGAGGCGGCGGCGACGCCGACCGTGGTCGCCCGCACCCGGCTGTCGGCCAGCCGCAGTTCGCCGTTGTACAGCACCACGCCCTTGTCCGAACGGCCGATGCGGCTGTTGTGGATCTGGACCGAGGCCCCCTCGACCGCGACGCCCTCGACATAGCCGACGATGGCGGTGTTCTCGATCTCGACCCGGCCGTAGTCGCGCGCCGAACGCACCACCACCCCGATCGAGCGCGGCCCGAAGGCGTTGGGCGCGCCCGTGCCCTTCAGCGTCGTCGAACCGATGCGCGAGGTCTGGCCCGCGCCCGGAATCAGCTCCAGCCCCGACTGGGCGCCCGTCACCACCATCTCCCAGGCGGTCAGGACGGCGCCATCGGCGACGATGGCCGGGGCCACGGTCTGGGCGTCGATCACGGCGTTGCGGATGTCCAGCAGGCCGCCGTCCGCATAGATGGCCGCCTCGTCTCCCGCATGGCGGAAGCCGACGCGGTTCATGACGATCTCGGCGCCGTAGCCGACGATGCAGGCGGCGTCGCCGGCATGCGGCGAGGCGAACATCATGTCGCGGATCTCGACCCGCACCCCCTGCGCCACCGTCATGCACGGCAGGCCGTCGGGCGCGATCAGGGTCGGCGTCGGATTTCGGTCCCAGTCGCGCGGATCGAAGCCGCTTTCGCCGATAATGGTCAGCGGCTTGTCGATGTTCAGCCAGCCGACGCAGGCCCCGCCCCGGGCGCGGATCACCAGCGTCCCGCCCGGACGCACCCGGCGCACCGCATCCTCGACCGCCCCGGTGCCCGGATTGCCGCCGCAATCGACCAGCACGACCTCTTCCCCGCGCGGCCAGCCGCCCGGATAGCCGGGCCGCCAGTCTGGCCGGTGGCGTCCATAGTCATAGCGCCGGTGTGACGATCCCCGGTTGCGATAGCTGCGCGTCGGCGGGTCCAGCAGGATGCCGAAATTGGGCCGCGTCTGGCTTTCCACCTTGGCGGCGACCTGGGCGCGCGCGGTCGGGGCGTCGGTCAGGACGAAGGCGCCGACGGCGGCGGCGATGGCGAATCCGCCCCCGATGAGGCTGGCGATCCGGGCGAAGGGCGTGGGGCTCGTCATGATGCTACGCCCTCCTTAGCGGCGCTGCTGCGAACGGGAGACCTGGGCCAGCACGGCCTGCAGGCGGCCGGCCGAGGGGCCGAAGCCGGACAGGGCCGAATCGATCCTCAGGGCGACGGCCTGGGCCTTGTCCTGATCGGCCACGCCCGAGACGCCGAGCGCGAAATAGCTCGACATGGCGAATTTGGCCTCGGGGCTGCCCTGGCGCGCAGCCTCGTCGAACCATTTGAAGGCGCGGGCGTAGTCCGCGGGCAGGCCGATGCCCTCGGCGTACATCACCGCCAGCACCAGCTGGGCCTCGGACGAACCGTTGATGGCGGCCAGCTGGATGGCGCGCACCCGCTCCAGGAACGACAGCCGCCCTTCCATCGGATGGCCCAGCATGGCCTCCAGCGTCTCGATCTGCCGTTTGGACAGGTCCTCGGGCCGCGCCGCCGCCGTGTCGGTGACGCCCAGATAGCGCAGCGCCCGGCCGACGTGGATGAACGGCAGTTCGCCGGCCATACGGCCCAGCGCATACTCATAGGCGTCGCCCCGCGGACGGCTTTCGTCCGAGAAGGGCACCCCCGACTGCGGCGCGCTGTTGGGATAGAATTCGAACGGCGGGGTCCACTGCCGCGCCTTGGTCTCGACGAAGCGCTGGTACTGGTCGCGGCTGGGGGCCGAGCGCTCGAAATCCTTCAGCAGCACATAGGCCCCGACGTCGCCGGTCTGCACCGCGAGGTAGTTGTACAGATAGGCGTCGACGTCGTTGCGCTGGAACAGATTCGTGGCCGAGTAGTAGCCGCGCCGGTTGCGGTCCCGGCCGTTTCCGCCCTGCGGCCGGCCCCAGGCCTCGCGGGCCTCGCGATTGTCCTCGGGCTCGCCGAACGGGCCATACAGGCCGTCATGCAGCCGCGCCAGGGTGCGGTAGCCGTCGGCGTCCTGGGTCGACAGCACATAGATGACGCGGTCGCGGACCGCCTCCTGCTCCTCGCGGGTCATCTGGCTCAGCTGGCGGTCCAGCCGCTGATAGGCGGAGTGCCGCTCGTACGCCCGGCAGTCATCGTATTTCGACAGCGGCCGCCAGCCGCCGAAGCCGCCCCGGTCGACGCGGTTGATCGGGGCGTAGCCCTCGTCGTTCGCCAGCGCCAGGGCGTACCAGGTCGCGCTCTCGATCGGGTCCTCGATGTTCTTGTCGGTCGCGCGCACGGCGGCGTAGCGGGCGCCCAGCTCCAGCTGGGCGAAGAAGTCGCCGCGGAAGGCCGCGCGGCGCAGGGCGCGCAGGCCCGTCTCCTGGGCGTTGAACTCGGAACCGGTCAGGGACGCCGGACGGGGGCAGGCGTTGCTGGCTCCGCTCGAGGGTTGCCAGAAGCGCACGCCGTCGCGATCGCCGCACGAGACCATGCCGATGGCGGCCAGCGCCAGAACGCCCGCCACCGCCGCTATGGCGATGGGCCCGCGCCGCCCGCCGTTGCGGGGCTGGTCGTCATGGTCGGATTGATCGTCGCGCATTCGCCCCCCTTCGATCAAAAACCAGACGGCCCCGGGGCCAAGGCGCTCACCGTGAGCAAGCGGGACAGTTCCGTCCAGTTAACCATCTGTCAAGGTTAACGCCGGTTTGCGACAAAGCGTTGCCGCAGGGCGGCCATTTTGTGTCCGCCTTCGTACTTATCCCCACGAATCAGTCGCTTGCGAACTCGCCTGACAGGCGAAAACGGCCCTCTCGCCAGTTGGAACACCCGTCCCTATATCCGTCTGCCAAGCCGCCCGGAGCCTTCATGTCCTACCTCGCCCGCGACGACCGTCCCGCCGACAAGGCCGCGCGCTACGCCGAACTGGAGGGCGAGATCCTTGCCGTGCTGGACGGAGAGCCCAACCGCACCGCGCGCATGGCCACCGTCGCCTCCATGCTGGCCGACGCCTTCCCCGTCTTCTTCTGGACCGGCTTCTACGTCGTGGACCCGGACAAGGCCGATGAACTGGTGGTCGGCCCCTATCAGGGCACGCTCGGCTGCCTGCGCATCGCCTTCGGCCGCGGCGTCTGCGGCACGGCGGCTCTCGAGCGAAAAACGCAGATCGTCGACGACGTGCACGCCTTCCCCGGCCACATCGCCTGCGACGCCCGCTCGGCCAGCGAAATTGTGGTGCCGGTGTTCGACTCCGCCGGCGCCCTGATCGCCGTCTTCGACGTCGACGCAACCGAGACGTCCGCTTTTGACGCCGTCGACGCCGAGGCTCTGGAACGCCTGCTGGGCCGGGTGTTCGCGGCCTGAGCCGGGTCTGCTAAGCCGTCCGTCGAACAGGAGAGTCATCATGTCGGAACGGGTGATCGTGATCACGGGCGGCCATGGCGTGCTGGGCCGCGCCGTCACCGAGGCGGCCTTGGCCGACGGGCTGAAGGTGGCGATCATCGACCACGCCAGCGGCCAGACCGCGCCCGAGGGCGTCCTCGAACTGGGCGGCGTTGACCTCACCGACCCGGCCTCGGCGACGAAGGCCATCGACGCCGTCGCCGCGCATTTCGGCCGGCTGGACGCCCTGCTCAACATCGCCGGCGGCTTCGTCTGGCAGACCACCGACGACGCCGACCCCGCCTGGGCGAGGATGTTCGCCCTCAACCTGATCACCGCCCTGAACGCCAGCCGCGCCGCCCTGCCCCATCTGAAGCGCTCGGACGAGGGCCGCATCGTCAATGTCGGGGCCAATGGCGCGCTCAAGGCCGCCGCCGGCATGGGCGCCTACGCCGCCTCGAAGTCGGGCGTCCACCGCCTGACCGAGGCTCTGGCCGAGGAGCTGAAATCCGGCTCCGTCACCGTCAACGCCGTCCTGCCCTCGATCCTGGACACCGATCAGAACCGCAAGGACATGCCGGAAGCCGACCCCGCCAAATGGGTCCAGCCGTCCGACCTCGCCCGGGTCATGCTGTTCCTCGCCTCGCCGGACAGCCGCGCCATCACCGGGGCCCTGATCCCCGTCACGGGTAAAGTCTGATGCGAACGCTCGCCATGTCCCTTCTCCCCTCGGGGGAGAAGGTGGGCCGCGGAGCGGCTCGGATGAGGGGGATGGTTCAGTTCTCTCCTGGCCCGGCAAGGCGCGCGTTCAGCATCCCCCTCATCCGTCAGGCTTCGCCTGACACCTTCTCCCCCGAGGGGAGAAGGCCATGACCCCGCTGACCCGCTCGGTTCTCTACCTCCCCGCCAGCAACCCGCGCGCCATCGAAAAGGCCCGCGGCCTGAACGCTGACGCGGTGATCCTGGACCTCGAGGACGCCGTCGCCCCCGACGCCAAGGCGGAGGCGCGCCGGGCCGCCGTCGAGGCTCTTTCTGCGGGCGGTTTCGGCGGGCGGGTCGGGGTCCGGGTCAACGGTCTGGACACTCCCTGGGGCGCGGACGACCTGACCGCCCTCTGCGTTCACAAGCCCGACTTCGTGGTCGCCCCCAAGATCGAGAGCCCGCAGGCCGTGCGCGCGGTCGCCGCCCGCCTGCCCGCCGGCGCCGACCTCTGGATCATGGTCGAGACCCCGCTCTCGGTGCTGCGCCTCGACGCCATCGCCGGCGCCGGCGCCCCCCTGGCCGCCCTGATGCTGGGGATCAATGATTTCGGCGAGCGGATGAACCTCGTCCTCGGCCCCGACCGCGACCCGCTGAAGCCGTGGCTGGCCGCCGTCGTCGCCGCAGCGCGGGGCCATGGCCTGCTGGCCATCGACGGCGTGGTCAACGCCACCGACGACGCCGACCGTCTGAAGGCCGAATGCCTGCAGGGCCGCGCCTTCGGCTTCGACGGCAAGAGCCTGATCCATCCGGCCCAGATCGACGCCGCCAACGCCGCCTTCTCCCCCACCCCCGAAGAGGTCGAGAGAGCCCGCGAGGTCGTCGCCGCCTTCGCCGCGGCCGACGCCGAGGGCAAGGGCGCGATCCGCGTCGGCTACCGCATGGTCGAACGCCTCCACCTCGACGCCGCCCACCGCCTGCTGGCCCGGCACGAGGCGGTCTCGACGGCGCGTTCCGTCGCGCCTATCTAGTCCGTCCAGAAACAGAACGCGCCCCTCAAGCAGCGAGGCGCCGCGCGCCGAGCGTTAGGGCCCTTCCATGAGTAAAGCCGTCATCGCCGCCACCGGCCTGTTCACCCCCGAACAGTCGATTTCGAACGCCGAGCTGGTCGCCGCCTACAATGCGTATGCGGAGCGGTTCAACGCCGACCACGCCGCCGAAATCCTAGAGGGCGACGTCGCCGAATTGACCCCCTCCTCGGTCGAGTTCATCGAGAAGGCCTCGGGCATCAAGTCGCGCTTCGTCCTCGACAAGGCCGGCATCCTCGACCCCGCCCGCATGGTTCCTCACCTCCCCGAGCGCTCGAACGACGATCTGTCGGTCATGGCCGAAATGGCCGTCGCCGCCGCGCGTGACGCCATCGCCGCCTGGGGCAAGCCGGTCTCGGAAATCGGCGCCGTCATCTGCGCCGCCTCGAACATGCCGCGCCCCTATCCGGCCCTGTCCATCGAGGTGCAGCAGGCCCTGGGCATAGAGGGCTTCGCCTTCGACATGAATGTGGCCTGCAGCTCGGCCACCTTCGGCGTCAAGACCGCCGCCGACTTCATCGCCTCCGGCTCGGTCAAGGCCGTGCTGATGGTCAATCCCGAGGTCTGCTCGGCCCATCTGAACTTCAAGGACCGCGACAGCCACTTCATCTTCGGCGACGTCGCCACCGCCGTCATCGTCGAGTCTTCCGGTCAGGCCGGTCCCGGCGGCTGGGACATCCTCGGCACGCGGCTGAAGACCGTCTTCTCGAACAACATCCGCAACAATTTCGGTTTCCTCAACAACGCCGCCCGCTCCACCGAGGTCCTCAATGGCGAGGCGCCCGCCGGCGAACCCACCGGCGCCGGCAACGACAAGATGTTCGTCCAGCAGGGCCGAAAGGTCTTCAAGGACGTGGTGCCCATGGTTTCCGACATGATCGTCGACCACGCCGCCGACCTCGGCATCGACCCGACCACCCTCAAGCGGATGTGGCTGCATCAGGCCAACATCAACATGAACCAGTTCATCGGCCGCAAGGTGCTGGGCCGCGATCCGACGTCCGACGAGAACGTCATCATCCTCGACGACTACGCCAACACCTCCTCCGCCGGCTCGATCATCGCCTTCCACCTGCGCCAGCAGGACATGGTGGCCGGCGACACCGGCCTGATCTGCAGCTTCGGCGCCGGCTATTCCGCCGGGACCGTCTTCGTCAGGAAGCGCGGCTGATGGTCGACCGCAGCGATATCGGCGCCGTCGTCGACGCCATGTACGCCTGCATCTCCGGCCCCGCCGGACCCCGCGACTGGGCGACCCAGCGCGAAATTTTCCACCCCGACAGCCGACAGGCCCGCACGGGCCTGGACGCCGACGGCCGCCCGACCATGATCGTCATGGGCCGCGAGGAATACCAGGCCAACGTCGCGCCCTTCTTCATGGCCAACGGCTTCTTCGAGATCGAGATCAGCCGCCGCATCGACGTGTTCGGCAACATGGCCCACGTCTGGTCCGTCTACGAAGCCCGCACCGCCCTGACCGACGCCGAGCCCGAGCGGCGGGGGATCAACTCCATCCATCTGGTCCGCGGCTCCGACGGCCTGTGGTCCATCCTGCACATGATCTGGGACAACGAGCGCCCCGGTCTCACCGTGCCGGCCTAGGGGCCTCGCCCGACGGCGGATGCGCCGCCTTCCACTCCATGGCCTTTCGGATGCGGTTCTCGACCGAGGGGTGGTCGTAGAAGATGAACTCCTCGATCGCCGACGGTGAGGGGGCCCGATATTCCGCCGTCTTGATCAGGGCCTTGGCCAGCCCGTCAGGCTCGTTGGCGTGAACCATGGAGAAGTGGTCGGCGTCCGCCTCGATGGTCCGGATCAGCGTGGTCTGCAGCGGCGTGGACAGCAGCTCCAGCACCGCCAGGATCGCCACCAGCACCGGCAGGCCCGCCGGATCGGCGATGTCGCCCACCCTGTTCGCTCCCAGCAACCGCTTCGCCAGCGGATAGAGCCGGTCCACCAGCCAGAAGCCGATCGCCGCCAGGATGATCATGATCCCCGCCATCCACAGCGAATGCATGTGGACGTAGTGGCCCATCTCATGCCCCACGACGCCCCTCACCTCGGCGAGGTCGGCGCCCTTGGCGAACATCACATCGCTCATCGCCACCCGCGCCGAGCCGAACAGGCCCGAGACGTTGGCGGTGTATCGGTCCGACTGTTTGGAGCCGTCGTAGATATAGATCTTGTCGTCCGGCGTGCCGGTCCTGTGGGCCAGCTCGACGACCGCATCGCGCACCGGCCCGTCCGGCGCCGGCGTATAGGTGTTGAAGATCGGCTCGATGAAGATCGGCGAGACCAGCAGGAAGAAGACCACGGCGACCGCCGTCAGTCCTGCGCCCCAGGCCCACCACAGCCGCCGCGCATTCCGGATGATGAAATACAGGGCCACGATCAGCAGCCCCATGAACACCACCGAAATCGCCGTCCCGATCACCGCCTCGGTCAGCCATCCCGTCAGCGGCTGACTGGTCAGCCCATACTGTTTCTCACGCCACCAGCCCTGGTAGATCGACCACGGCAGGGTGAGGACGAAGCTCATCAGCAGATACGTCCCGCCGACCAGCAGGGAGACCAGCTTCGGCCGCTTGCGCCGCCGCTCCAGCCGATCGCGGATGCCGCTCAGCACCCCGGTGCGGATGATGATCCAGGCTACGACGACCGAGACCACCGCGCCCCACAGCAGCAGCCAGTGGCCGCCCTGGGTGTAGCTGACGGCCCGCGCCGTATCCTCGGGCGACAGCGTCGCCAGCCAGCGCGCGGTCTCGGCCGCGGGATCGATGCTCATGGTGATGTCCTCCCTGACACCGGCAGATGATCCGGCGACGCTCGACTTGTCAGCTTAAATCCGCTTCACGAACGACCGCCGCTAATTGCGGTTGATTATGATAATCGTTCGCAGTAATTGCCCCTCCTCTCATCAAGCGGGGCTGTTTCCATGCGCACTCTCCTCCTCACCTCCAGCGTCGCGGCCCTCCTCGCGGCCGCGCCCGTCATGGCCGAAGAGCCGAACGCGGCGGGTCCCGGGGATCCGGCCCAGCTCCCGCCGGTCAGCGTTCTGGCCACCCGCACCTCCACCGCCACGGACGAGGTCCCGGCCACGGTCAGCGTCTTCACCGCCAACGACATCGAGACAATGCTGGCCACCGACATCAAGGACCTGATCCGCTTCGAGCCCGGCGTCAGCGTCGTCAGCCAGCCGGCGCGCTTCGGCGCCGCCCTGGGCACGGCCGGCCGCGCGGGCAATGAGGGCTTCACCATCCGCGGCATAGGCGGCGACCGGGTGCTGATGATCGTCGACGGCGTCCGATCGCCCGACGGCTTTGTCTTCGGCGCCCAGAGCGTCGGCCGCGGCGGCTATGCCGATCTGGACCTGATGAAGTCGGTGGAAATCCTGCGCGGTCCGGCCTCCGCCCTGTACGGCTCGGACGGCGTCGCCGGCGCGGTCCTGTTCACGACCAGGGACCCGGCCGATCTGATCCGCTCCGGCGAGAGCTTCGGCGCCCGCGCCCGCGTCGGCTACAATTCCGCTGACGAGGGCCTGACCAAATCCGCCGTCGTCGCCGGCCGCAGCGGCCCCGTCTCCGGCCTGCTCGCCTGGACCGGCCGCGACGGCCAGGAGACGGACAATCAGGGCGACCAGACCGGCGAGGAGGTCCGCGCCAACAACACCATCGTCTACTCCAGCCGCACCCTGCCCAATCCGCAGGAGATCAGCTCCGACGCCTGGCTGGGCAAGCTGGTCTGGGACGTCGCCCCGGGCCACAGCCTGCGCCTGACCTGGGACAGCTTCCAATCCGACATGCAGGCCAATGTCCTCAGCGGCCGGACGACCCGCAGCGTCGCCGCCCCGCCCGCTTCGCCGACCGCCGTCCTCAACCTGATCGCCGCCGACACGACCGAACGTGAGCGTTTCAGCCTCGACTGGCGTCTGGACGACGTCCTTGGCTTCGATCGCGGTCAGGTCTCGATCTACCGGCAGGACTCCGCCAGCCGTCAGTTCTCCTTCGAGGACCGCGTCGGCGTCGACCGGACCCGCGACAACACCTTCGACAACGATGTCCGGGGCTTCGCCGCCGACTTCACCCGCGCCGTCGGCGTCAACCGCATCACCTTCGGCGGCGACTGGTCGGAGACCACCCAGCAAGGCCTGCGCGACGGGACCCTGCCGCCCTTCGGCGAGACCTTCCCGACCAGCGCCTTCCCGAAAACCGACTACACCCTGGCCGGCGTATTCATCCAGGACGACATCAGCCTGCTGGACGGCGCGCTTCGGATCATCCCCGCCGTCCGCTGGGACAGCTATGACCTGTCGACCGCTGACGACCCGCTGTATCCGGGCGCCCGCGCCGACCAGTCCGACGACCATGTCTCGCCCAAGCTGGGCGTCGTCTGGTGGTTCACCCCCGGTTTCGGCCTGTTCGGCAATCTCGGCGAAGGCTTCAAGGCCCCGACGCCCGGCCAGGTGAACAATTTCTTCTCCAACCCCGCCTTCGGCTACACCTCCGCGCCCAACCCCGACCTGCGTCCCGAGACCAGCCGCAGCCTCGAGATCGGCGCCCGCCTGCGCGATGTCCCGATCGCCGGCGGCCGCCTGTCGGCCCAGCTGGTCGGCTTCCGCACCGAATATGAGGACTTCATCAGCCAGCGGGTGGTCTCGGGCTCGTTCACCCCGGCGGATCCGGCCGTCTATCAGTTCGTCAATTTCACCGACGTCGAGATCTCGGGCGTCGAGGCGAAGGCCGATATCTGGTGGAGCAACGGCGTCAGCGCCCGCTTCGCCGCCGCATACGCCGACGGCGAGATCAACGACCCGGTCAGCGGGACCCGCTCGCTGGAAACCGTCGACCCGGTCAAGGTCGTCCTCGGCCTCGGCTACGACGATCCCGCCGGCGTGTTCGGAACCCAGGCCTCCGTCACCTGGTCGCAGGCCAAAGACCGGGCGGACACTGAAAACCTGCCCTGCTTCACCTCGGCGACCGGCTGCTACGTCGGCGACGACTTCGCCCTGCTCGACATCACCGCATACTGGAACCTCAGCGACCGGGTCACCGCCCGCGTCGGCCTGTTCAATGTGCTGGACGAAAAATACAGCTGGTGGAGCGACGTCCGCGGCGTGGCCAATCCGCCCGTCGGAGCGGCCAACCCCCTGAACCTGCCCCCGATCACCGACGCCTACACCCAGCCGGGCCGCAATTTCGGCCTGTCCCTCGCCTTGCGCTACTGAACCCCTCAAACGATAACGCGACTGACTCGCACTTTCAGGAGCCCGCCATGCGACGCGCCCTCATGATCTCCACCGTCCTCGCCGCCCTTGCGATGGCCGCCCCGGCCCTGGCCGGAACCGCGCCGGTCCTCGCCTCCGCCGATGCGCCCGCCAGCCAGTTCGAGCGCGACCGCCAGTCCATCCTCGCCCAGGCCGGCCAGTGGCGCGTCCGCTTCGACATGCGCGAGAACGTCAGCTTCCGCCCCGGCTACACCCCGCTGGACGAGCACCAATCGGCCGGCGACGAGATCGTGCGCGTAGTCTACGACGACGGAACCCGCATCAGCCTGCAGCACATCCTCGTCATGGGCGATGACAACGGCAATTTCCACATCATCAAACACTGGCGTCAGGACTGGGTCTATGAGCCCGAAACCGTCCTGACATACGCCGACACCAACCGCTGGACCCTGACCACCGTGCCGGCCGAACAGCGCCGCGGCGCCTGGTCCCAGACCGTCTGGCAGACCGACGACTCCCCGCGCTACGGCGGCGTCGGCCGCTGGGACTACGATCACGGCATGGCCGAATGGACCAGCGGACCGACCTGGCGTCCGCTGGCGCGGCGCGACGCCGTCCGCGACACGCCCTACGACCGCTATCTCGGCGTCAACCGCCACGCCCTGACGCCCGCCGGCTGGGTCCATATCCAGGACAATATGAAGATGGGTCCGTCCGAGGGCGACGCGGGCGAGCCGTCCGCCATCGTCCAGGAGGATGTGATCAACACCTACCGCAAGGTGGACAACTACAACCCCAGGCCGGGCGACGACTACTGGAACGCGACGAAGGACTACTGGGCCGCCGTGCGCGCCGCCTGGGACGAGCGCATCCGGGCCGGCGGCGGCCTCTATCTCGAGGAAGAGGCCAACCGCGGCGCCGTCACCGGCAAACCCCTGATGGACTGGGCCGACGAGGTTCAGGCCGGCACCCTGACGACCGAGGCCGCCGCCGAACGGGCCCGCGCCCTGATCGCCCGCGCCACGGTCGCCCCAGCCGGTCAGGCTTCCCGCACCAGCCAGCCGCGGTAACGCACCAGCCGCCCGATCAGCGGGGCCGATATCTCGACGTCGAAGACGAACCGGCCTTCGCCGTCGACTTCCTCATGCGCCCGGGTCGAGGGGCCCAGCGCGCGCGGCAGGGGGATCGGTCCCAGCCGCCAGCCGTCGACGCGATAGACCAGCCGCTCCCCCTCGGGCGTCAGCGTCAGGTCCATGCTCAGCGGTCCGAACCGCTCGCTCACCCGACCGCCCGGACGCGGATGCGACAGCACGCTGGCGAAGCCATGGCCGCCGATCCTCCGGCGCCAGACCGACCGGTCGCCGTCGGCCTCGATCGCCACCTCGGCCCGACAGGCCGCCCGCGCCTTCGGAAACCCCACGATCCGGGCCACCAGCGCGGCCAGCGGCCCCGATGCGCCGTCCGTCATCGCCTCGCCCCGCCACAGCGACCGGCCCGGCGTCTCGTGCAACGCCCGGATCGGCGCCGGCAGGGCGTCGAACGCGGGGCCGATGGCGCGGGCGTAGATCGCCCCTCGTTCGGCTACTGTCGCCGTCGCCAGCCCGTGCGGAGCCATCTCGGCGACGATGTCGTCCAGCGTCAGCACCCCGACGCACGCCCGCGCGCCCGGCGCCACACGCCCCGCCGCGATCAGCTTGACCGCCGCCAGCGCCGGCAGGCCGGGCGTCACGGGTCCCTCCCCCGGTTCCGCGACCAGCCGCCAGATCGCCCGCGCCGCCCGGCCCCCGCCGTCGACGCCATACGCCTGGACCCGCATCGCGCCCCGGTCGGAGCCGACCACTGACGCCCAGCCCGACAGGGTCACAAGCGCCCTGGCCAGCGGAACCGGATCGAACCGGAGCGCCCGGACCAGCCAGCCGAGAGCCCACGCCCCCAGATGCGCCGGCCACGGCTCCAGTCCGGCCAGAAACAGCGCCCTTTCCCGCGGCCGGAACCGCTCCACCAGCAGGTCGAGATCCGGCGTCTCGCACAGGGACACCCGCCGCCGCCCGGCCGCGCCGAAGTCACGCCGATACAGGCCGCTCCAGCCGCGCCGCGTCGTCCAGCCGCCGTCGAACACCCGCACAGGCCGTCCCAGCCACGACAGGATGGCCCGCATGACCGACAGCCCGCGCGGGGCCCGGGCGCCCGGCGAGATGGCCGCCTCGACCGACACCACACCGCGCCAGCCACCGGTCAGCCGATCCAGCGCCGCGTTCGAAAGCGCCGGCGTGGAACTGCATCCGGTCACGGCGGCCACGCCCGCCGCCCGCGCCGCGGCGTCCAGCGCCGGAAACGCCGCCACGAAATCACGCCCGTCGGCCAGATCGACGTACGACAGCCCGGCCGCGATCGCCGCCCGCGCCGTCGTCGGCTGTGCGCCCTGGAACGGCCCGGCCGCGTCGGCGACGATGGCCGCGCCCGTGGCCTTCAGATCGCCCGCCGTCAGCGTCGCCGTGTCCAGCACCGCAGCCTCGATCCGCCCGTCGGGAAACGCAGCCCTGAGCCGCGCCGCGACGTCCTCGGCCCGGGCGCGGTTCCGCCCCGCAACCACCACCTCGAATCCTGTCCGCAACAGGCCCTCGCACAGGCGCGAGCCGAACACCCCGCCGGCCCCGACGACCAGCACCCGCGTCATGCGACGAACCGCGCCCGGTCCTCGGCCGACGGGACCATGCAGGTCTCGGTCCGGCCGAAGATGGCGTAGCGGTTCCGCGCGATCAGGTCATAGGCCGGGTCCCGCACAAACCGGGGCGCGGCTCTCAGCCCCGCCAGCGCCCGCGTCCCGGACAGCTGGCCCAACACAATGAGCGCCGCGTCCGACTTGAAGAATATCCGCCCGCCCCACACCACGGCGTTGGTCTGGGGCGCCTCCGGGTCGATCCCGTAACGGGCGGCCAGGGCCCGGCCTGTTTCCGACTGGATGGGGGCGAACCGGAACCGCCGCTCCGGGTCGTGCGCGATCACGAACCGCACCCAGCGCGAGCAGAACACGCACACGCCGTCGAACAGGATCAGGCCGTCGGCTTCCTCCGGGGCGGGCTGCGGCGACCAGCGATTCATGCCGGCACACTGCGGCGCTTGCAGAGGCCGCACAAGGCGACCTTACGCCGCCGCCACCGCCTCGATCTCGACCAGCCAGGCTTCGTCGAAGATGCCGGTGACGATCACGGTCAGGGCCGTCTGCCGCCCGCCCAGCCGCCGGATGCGAACCTCGCGGTTCTCCAGCGCGTACGCCCGGTCGGACAGAAAGGTCGTCACCTTGACCAGGTTGTCCAGCGTCATCCCGGCGGCCTTCAGCTGGGTCTCGACATTGTCCCAGACCTGCTCGCACTGACCGGTGAAGTCCGGGGCCAGCGAGCCGTCGGGAGCCACCGGAATCTGGCCGGACAGATACAGCCACCGGGTCGCCCCGGCGACCTCCGCCGCCTGCGCATAGACGCCCTCGGCCGGCGGCGAGCCGTCCCCGGTCAGCGGTCGGATGATCACAGCCACGGCCCCGACCGCCCTACTGACGCGCGGCGTCCGACCGGGCGCGCACGACGGCGAACTCCGACGTCGGCTTCCAGCCCGGCCAGTCACCGCTGTTCGCGAGGTTCAGACCCAGATGATACAGCAGGGTCAGGTTCTCGACCGCCGAGGTCAGGTCCCAGTCCGCCGACCATTCGTCCGACGGCTTGTGATAGTCGGCCGCGAACTTGGCGCGCCACGCGGCCTCGCCGGCCTCGCGCCCGCCCTCGACCCAGTCCCAGCCGTGCCAGGGCATGATCGCCGGCACGCCCATCCGCGCGAACGGGAAATGGTCCGAGCGGTAGTAGAACCCCTCCTCCGGCATGCCGTCGTCGGAGACGTAGCGGCCCAGCGGTTCGGCCAAGGCCTGCAGCCGGTCCTCCAGATCATTCTGCCCCTTGCCGAAGATCGGCACGTCGCGGGTCGGGCCCGACAGCGGCAGCATGTCGATGTTGATGTCGGCGACCGTCGTCTCCAGCGGCCACACCGGATTGGCGGCGTATCCATAGGCGCCCATCAGCCCCATCTCCTCGGCGGCCATATGGGCGAAGACGATCGACCGTTTCGGCGCCGGCGCGGCCTTGATCTGACGCGCCATTTCCAGCACGCCGATGGTGCCCGAGGCGTTGTCCCAGGCCCCGTTCCAGATGTTGTCCCCGGTCACGGTCGGATGTTGTTCCGCGCCGCCCACATGGTCCCAGTGGGCCGAATAGATGATGGTCTCTTCGGGATGCTCGGTCCCGGGGATCCGGGCCAGCAGGTTGTGGGTCGTCAGGGTGTCGACGGTCTCGGCGACATCGACCGACAGGGCGACGCCCGGCAGCGCCACGGCCTTGAACGACCCGTCGGCGATGTTCGGCAGCTGGCTGATGTCCAGACCGGCGGCGGCGGCCCAGGCGGCGGCCGTGTCGTGCGGCATGGCCCCCGAGAATTCCAGATCGGCCGCGCCCGGCGTCAGGATGCGGGTGCGGGCCGCGCCGCGCAGGGCCCCCTGCCACATCGGCGAGGCGGCGGGCTGGGCCACCAGGGTGATGATCCCGACCGCGCCGCGGCGGAAGGCCTCATCGGCCTTGTAGGCGCCGGATTCGTAGTTGGTCGAATATTCGCCGTTGAAGCGCTCGCCCTCGGGCTCGCCCGGCACGACCACCACGACCTTGCCGCGCACGTCGGCGTCGCCATAGTCGTCCCACTGGCGCTCGGGAGCGTAGATCCCGTGGCCGACGAAGACCACGCCCGCGTCGCGGATCGAGGCGCGGCCGTCATTGGTGACGGCGCGCAGCACGATGTCGGTTCCCGGCGTCAGGGCGTGGACCTGACCGTCCGGCCCGGTCCAGCTGGCCGTCGCGCCGGCGACGGGGGTGTAGCGTTTCAGTTCGACGGGCTGCAGCCACTGGCCGTTCGGGCCGCCGGGCTCGAAACCCATGGCCTCGTACTGGGCCTGCAGCCAGGCCAGCACCATCCGCTCGCCCTCGGTGCCGGGATAGCGGCCCTGGTATTCGTCGGCGCTGATGGTGCGGATGTTGTCGCTGATCCGCGCGGCCGAGAAGTCCTGGGCCGAGGCCATGCCGGCGGCCAGAAGCACGGCGGCGACGGCGGCGCCGCCCATCATCTTGCGAAACATTTGGCGGACTCCATCCCCGGATTTGATGGCGCGCACTCTAGGGCGGCCCCGCGGGACCGCCCGTTAAGTTTTCGTCATCTGGCCCTTAGCGGCGCTGGGCCGCCGAGGGCGCACGGGCCGGTCCGAACTCCGAACCCGGCATCCATTCCGGCCAGTCGCGGCTGTTGGCCAGATCGCGGCCGATGTTGAAGATCAGCTCCAGATCCTCGACCTGACCGCGCAGGTCCCAGTCGGCGGACCATTCGTCATCCGCCTGGTGATAGCGGCGCGAGCCGTATTCGCTCCGGGCCGCCTCGCGCGCCGCGACGGGCTCGTCGCGGAAGGCCCCGCCGCCGTCGACATAGGCCATCGGCACGCCGCGCTTCGCCAGCGGGAAGTGGTCGGAACGGAAATAGCTGCCCGAGGCCGGATTGCCGTCCGGCCTGGCGGTGCGTCCCTGACGCGTCGCCTCGGCCGTGACCCGGGCGTCGAGGTTGGATTGGCCCGAGCCGATGATGTCCACGTCGGCGACCCGGCCATAGACGTTCATGGCGTCGATGTTGAAGCCCGCCACGGTCGTGGCCAGCGGATACACCGGGTTGGCGGCGTAGAATTCCGACCCCAGCAGGCCGCTCTCTTCGGCGGTGAAGCTGATCATCACGATCGATCGCTCGGGCCGCGGGCCGGCGGCCCACAGGCGGGCCAGTTCCAGCAGGCCGGCGGTGCCCGTCGCGTTGTCCACGGCGCCGTTGAAGATCGCGTCTCCGCTCGCGTCAGGCTCGCCGACGCCGATGTGGTCCCAGTGGGCGGTGTAGAGAATGGTTTCATCCGGGTGGGTCGAGCCCGGCAGGCGGGCGAGGACGTTGTGGGTGACCACGCGGCTGGTGGCCACGTCGAACATGCCGCTGAAGGTCGCGCCGGTTAGTTCGACCGGACGGAAGTCGCGGCTGCGGGCGCTGCTCTTCAGCGCCTCGAAATCCTGGCCCGCGCGGCGGAACAGGTCGACGGCGACGTCGCGCTGCATCCAGGCTTCCATCGGGACGCGTTCGGCGGCGGCGTTGGCGCGGACGATGTCGAACTGCGGACCCGACCAGCTGTTCTGCACCGTGGCCCAGCCGTACGAGGCCGGGGCCGTCTCGTGCACGATGATTACGCCGGCGGCGCCCTGACGGGCCGCCTCCTCATACTTGTAGGTCCAGCGGCCGTAATAGGTCATGGCCCGGCCGTTGAAGGTGTCCAGCGCCGGCTCTTCGAAGTCGGCGTCATTGACCAGCACGACGATGACCTTGCCGCGCACGTCCACGCCCTTGAAGTCGTCCCAGTTCCGCTCGGGCGCCTTGATGCCGTAGCCGACAAAGACCAGCGGCTTGTCCGTCAGCGTGACCTGGCTGCCCGGCAGGCGGGTCGAGATGGTGATCTGCTGACCCTGGGTCAGGGGAATGCTCTCGCTTCCGACCTTCAGCTGCACGCCCCGGAAATTGGAGGCGGTGAAACGGTTCAGCGCCACGTCCTGGGTCCACGACCCGTTGGCGCCGCCGGGCTCGAAGCCGGCCGCCGCATACTGTTCGCTGAGGTAGCGGATGGTCATGTCCTCGGCCGGCGTGGCGATGCCCCGGCCCTGGTATTCGTCGCTGGCCAGCACGCGCACATGCTCGGACAGGCGGGCGGTGTCGAAGCTGGCGGCGGGCGGCGCCGCCCCCCCTCCGTCCATGGTCGCGCAGGCGGACAACAGGGCGCCGGCGGCAAGCACGGCGGCGGTCGGGAACAGACGCATGGACGGATACACCCTCGGTCAGTGACAGGACGGGGCGGACCCTAGGGCCAGTTTTTCGCACTGTCGATGCAGCCCTCCGTCAGGGCGCCGGATCGACCGCTCCCGCCGCCGGCCAGCCGGTGTCCCCGACGCGGGTCAGCCGCATGTCGATCATCCCGCGCGGCGGCTGCCCCTCGGCGACGTACGTCCCGACCTCGTGCCAGGTCCCGTCCTTCACCACGGCGACATACCGGATCCTGGCCCCGGGTCCGGCAGGCGTCTCCCAGCGAAAGCCGTCCTCCGTGGCCTCGAACGCATAGTCGCCGGAATAGCCCTGGGCGTAGGACCGGAAGCCGTATTTGCCCGCCCGCGCATCCCACGACACGATGGCCATGGCGTTGAACTGCGTCGAGCCGTCGGCGGCGTAGCCCCGTCCCTCGATCACCCGCACGGACCCGCCCAGCATCGGGCCGACGCGCTCGGTCTGGGTCAGCTCCATGGTTCCACCCGGGCCATGGATGGTCGCCGTCCCCCGCCACTCCCCGTCAAGGAAGGCCAGCCGGTCCAGCGCCGCGCGCTGCGCCGGAGATCCGTTCGGTGAGGCCGGCGTCTGGGCCTGCGCCGCCATCGGCGCGGCGATCAGGACGGCGGCGAGGACAAGACAGGCGCGAATGGACATGGATCAGCCTCCCGGAATCTATACTTTGTCCTATAAAGTACTTTTTCGCCATGCGCAATCCGCACGAAAAACCCGCCGGAGCCATGGGCCCCGGCGGGTCATTCCGTCATCCGCAGCAGGCGGTCCCTAGTGGGCGACGCCCTGCCATATCCGGCGGTAGCTCATGTAGGTGATGCCCGCGAACAGGAACAGGAAGATCAGCACGCCCAGACCGGCCTGTTTGCGCTGGACCTGTTTCGGATCCGAGGCCCAGGCGATGTAGGCGGCCACGTCCTTGGCCATCTGGTCGACCGAGGCGACGGTGCCGTCGTCATAGGTCACCTGGCCTTCCATCAGCGGGTTCGGCATGGCGATGAAGCCGCCCGGCGGCACATGGGCGCCCTCGGGCATGAACGGCGTCAGGTCTCCGGCCATATAGACGTTGTAGTATTGGCCGGGCCGGATCTGCAGGCCGGCCGGAACCGCCTCATAGCCGGTCAGCAGCGAATAGATGTAGTTGGCTCCGCCGTGACGGGCCTTGGCCATCACCGACAGGTCGGGCGGCGCCGCCCCGCCGTTGGCCGCCGCGGCGGCCGTGGCGTTCGGATACGGGCTGGGGAAGCGGTCGGCGGCGGTGCCGTCGCGCATCACCGGCTCGCCGGTCTCGGTGTCGATATCCGCGATCTGGACTTCCTTGGCCAGCGCCTTGACGAAGCGGTTCTCGGCCGCGTTGGCCTGATGCTCGTCGTAGAAGGGCCCGCCCGGCTCGGCCAGGGTGCGGAAATGCATGAGGTTCATGCTGTGGCACGAGGCGCAGACCTCGCGGTAGACCTTGTAGCCCCGCTGCAGCTGGCCCTGATGGAAGGCGCCGAACGGGCCGTCGAAGCTGAAGCCGCCGTCGCGCAGCTTGTGCGCGGCGCCCTCGGCCATCGCCGGCTGGGCGGCGAAGGCCAGGCCGGCGGCGGCGGCGATCAGGACCAGGGTCTTCTTCATGGCGCGGATATTCGTCTGGAGGATCATGGTCGCGATCAGCCCTTCTTCTCGGGCGAGGCCGGAGCCGCCGCCGTCATGGCGTCGCCGCCCGACAGAACCGGTTCCGAGATCGTCGCCGGGATCGGCTTCGGCGTCTCGCGCAGGCCGACCAGCGGCATGATCACGAGGAAGAAGGCGAAATAGTACAGCGTCGCCAGACGGGTCAGCCACAGATAGCTGTTCAGGTCGCCGTCGATCAGGACGAAGGTCTTGAAGTTCCCGATCACCGGCGCGTCAGGCAGCTGCGCGCCGCACCAGCCCAGGATCAGGCCGACCAGCACGAAGATGACGAAGAAGGTCCGCATGGTCGGGCGATAGCGCATCGACCGCACCTTGGACGTATCCAGCCACGGCAGGACGAACAGCACGCCGATGGCGCCGAACATGGCCAGCACGCCGCCGAACTTGTCCGGGACGGCCCGCAGGATCGCGTAGAAGGGCAGCATGTACCATTCGGGCACGATGTGCGCCGGCGTCACCAGCGGATTGGCCGGGATGTAGTTGTCGGCGTGGCCCAGGGCGTTCGGCATGAAGAAGACGAACACCGCGAACAGGATCAGGAACAGGATGATGGCGAAGCCGTCCTTGACCGTGAAATACGGGTGGAACGGCACCGTGTCCTTGGCCATCCGGTCCTTCGGAATCAGGATGCCGACCGGGTTGTTCTGACCCGCATGGTGCAGGGCCCACAGGTGCAGCACGACGCAGCCGGCGATGACGAACGGCAGCAGATAGTGCAGCGAGAAGAAGCGGTTCAGGGTCGCGTTGTCGATCGCCGGGCCGCCGCGCAGCCAGATCAGGACCGGCTCGCCGACGACCGGGATGGCCCCGATCAGATTGGTGATCACCTCGGCGCCCCAGTAGGACATCTGGCCCCACGGCAGGACGTAGCCCAGGAAGGCGGTGGCGATCATCAGGAAGAAGATCAGGCAGCCGACGATCCAGATCATCTCGCGCGGCGCCTTGTACGAGCCGTAGTACAGGCCGCGCAGCATGTGCAGATAGACCGCGATGAAGAACATCGAGGCCCCGTTGGCGTGGGTGTAGCGGATCAGGTCGCCGCCGTTGACGTCGCGCATGATGCGCTCGACCGAGGCGAAGGCCAGTTCGGTATTGGGCACATAGTGCATGGCCAGGACCACGCCGGTCGCGATCTGCACGACCAGGCACAGGGCCAGGATGCCGCCGAAGGTCCACCAGTAGTTGAGGTTCTTCGGGGTCGGCAGCGACATGTAGTCAGCGCCGAAGCGGACGATCGGCAGTCGCGTGTCGAGCCACTTCTCGATGCCGGTCTTGGGGACGTAGGTGGATTCGTGATCGCTCATCGGTCTCGCCCTCAGCCGATCTTGATGCGGGTGTCGGAGAGGTAGTCATACTCCGGCACGACGAGGTTCTTGGGCGCGGGGCCCTTACGGATGCGGCCCGACGTGTCGTAGTGCGAGCCGTGGCAGGGGCAGAACCAGCCGCCGAAATCGCCCGCGCCGAACGTCGGGATGCAGCCCAGGTGGGTGCAGTTGCCGATGAGAACCAGATACTGCTGGTGCCCGGCCTTGATGCGGTCGGCGTCGGTCTGGGGGTCCTTCAGGGCCGACAGCGGCGTCGCCACGGCTTCCTGGATTTCCCGGGGCGTGCGGTAGCGGACGAAGACGGGCTTGCCCTGCCACTTGATCACGACCTGCTGGCCTTCCTGGACCTTGCTCATGTCGAACTCGATCGACGCCAGCGCCAGGGTGTCGGCGGCGGGGTTCATCGAATTGATCAGCGGCCAGGCCAGCATGGCCCCGGCGCCCACGGCGGCCGCGCCGGCCGCGATATGGATGAAGTCCCGGCGGGAGGCGTCGCCGCCTGTACCGTTCTCAGTCACGACCGATTCGGCCACGTCTTACTCCTCGTGCGCCGCGATCCGCGCCCGAAAGGGGGTGCGGCGAAAAACGGCATGGATGCTTTAGCGGCTTCCCTTCGGTCTGGCCCGGCCCTGTGTTGCGGCTCATCGCCGCAAACTGCGCCGCTCCTTGAGAAACAGTCGCAATTCGAGCCGCGACAGACCCCCAGGCCGCGCGTATGAGGGCCTTAGAATGCGTCTCGCCCTTTTTCAACCGGCCATTCCGCAGAACGTGGGCGCCTGCATCCGCCTGGGCGCCTGTTTCGGCGTGGAACTGCATGTGATCGAGCCCACGGGTTTCCGCTTTGACGACCGGGCGATGAAGCGCGCGGCGCTGGACTACGGCCCTCTGGGACACATGACGCGCCATGCCGATTGGAACGCCTTCCAGCGCGATCGCGGTCCCGGGCGTCTGATCCTGTTCACC
The DNA here is from genome assembly GCF_037626195.1 of Brevundimonas sp. BR2-1. Lineage (NCBI taxonomy): Bacteria > Pseudomonadati > Pseudomonadota > Alphaproteobacteria > Caulobacterales > Caulobacteraceae > Brevundimonas > Brevundimonas sp. BR2-1. Next base: position 326,176 of record NZ_JARKMV010000002.1, read on the forward strand.
ACGAAGGGGGCGACGCCGCTGAACGAATTCGTCTTCCGGCCGGACGACACCCTGCTGTTCGGCAGCGAACCCACGGGCGCCCCGGACTTCGTCCACGACGCCGCCGACGCGCGGGTCATTATCCCCATCCAGCCGGCAGCCCGCTCGCTGAACCTGTCGGTGTCAGCGGGGATCGCGCTGTGGGAGGCGTTGCGCCAGACGGGCTGACCTATTCCGGCGCGCCCTCGACCGCGATGACCGCCAGGTTCGGTCGCTCGCCCTTCCGGCTCTCCGCCACCGCCTCGACCGCCCGCATGACCCGCAGCGCGTTTTCCCCCGCCAGTTTGCGGATGTCCGCCTCGGTCCAGCCGTTCGCCATCAGGGCCGCCAGCAGGCGCGGATAGCCGTCCACCCCCTCCAACCCGACCGGCAGGGCGTCCACCCCGTCGAAATCGCCGCCCAGACCGACATGATCGATCCCGGCCACGTCGCGGACATGCTGGATATGGGCGACCACATCGGCGATCGTCGCAACGGGGACCGGATGCGCCGTCTGCCACGCCGTCAGCCCGGCGGTGACCGCCTGCGGATCGCCGGGGTTCAGCGACTTCAGCCGCGCGTCCTCCGCCGCCCGCGCCGCGTTCCAGGCCCGCACCGTCTCGGACACGAAGCCCGGCACGAAGGTGACCATCACCACCCCGCCGTCCTCCGGCATCAGACGCAGCACGCTGTCGGGCACATTGCGCGGGTGCGCCGTGATCCCCCGCGCCGAGGAGTGGGAGAAGATCACCGGCGCCTCGGAAACCCGCATGGCGTCCAGCATGGTCTCTTCCGAGACGTGGCTCAGATCGACCATCATCCCCAGCCGGTTCATCTCACGCACCACCTGCTCGCCGAACGGCGACAGCCCGCCCCATTTCGGCGCGTCGGTGGCGCTGTCGGCCCAGGTCGTCGTCCTCGAATGCGTCAGGGTGATGTAGCGGGCGCCCGCGTCGAAGAACTCGCGCAGCAGTCCCAGGGAATCATCGATCGAATAGCCGCCCTCCATGCCGATCAGCGAGGCGATCTTCCCGCGCCGGTGGATGCGCTCGACGTCGGCGGCGGTCGTGGCCAGCTCGAAGGCATCAGGATGGGCCGCGACGATCCGCTTGACCGTGTCGATCTGTTCGAAGGTCTCGCGCGCGGCCTCGGTCGGCGTGAGGGTCGCGGGCACATAGACCGACCAGAACTGGCCTCCGACCCCGCCGGCCCGCAGGCGCGGAATATCGGTGTGCAGGTCGGTCGAGGCGTCGAGGTTGGCCGCCAGATCGACGGCGTAGGGATCGTTCCCGTGCCCCTGCCGGAGCGCCCACGGCAGGTCGTTGTGCCCGTCGATCAGCGGCGTCCGCTCCAGAATCCGCCGCGCCCTCGCCTCCCCCGCGTCCTGGGCCAGCACCGGACCGGCCGCCAGCACGGCGGCGACAGTGGAAAGAAGGATGGTGCGGATCATGACGGGCTCCCCGAAACAGCGACGCCGGACAGTGCCAGACGCGGCGAGGTTGGCAAGGCGCACACCGTCCGGCGCCCCCTGCCCGTCGTCATCCCGGGGGCGCGCAGCGAACCCCGTGACCCGGCGGCGCGCGAGAGCGCGACCCTGTCGGGAGCGCGGCTGTGTCCGGCATCGCCTTCGGCGCCGCCGGGTCCCGGCCTGCGCCGGGATGACGACGGGCAGGGTGCGGATATAGTCGCACTGGCGGAAAAACATCCCGCCTTTCCAGCCGCTTCCGCTTTTGAGACCCCGTTCTCCTGCGCACCCCCTCCCGGCGCCCGCATAATGGCTGCATCCCGTCGCGGGGGAGGGCGTCTGGCGCCAGGGCCAATCACGTGCGGCGGGATGCGATCGAGCGGGAAACGTCGTCCCGGAATCGTCGCCCGGACCCTTGCGCGGCTCATACCTGCGGCTTGTGGAATAACGGGGGCGTGGGGGCGGCGGACTGCCCGGGGGAGTGCGAAACCCCGGGGCCCGGAAGGCCTGGCCGCCTTCCGCCCGTCGCGGGCTTACGACGGACAGGGCTGAATGCGGCGACAAGGCCGGGGTCGGGAAATGCCGAAAGCCCCGCAGGCCGCCACCAGAAGCCCGCCCCCGTCGGCTTGCGTGAACCGGTCGCGCGGAGCGAAGGCGGCGACGCCGAAAAACATATCCGGTCCCCGCAAAGCGAAAGCAGGGGGCCACATCACGGTTCCGGGCAGACCGCCCGCGCTCCGCCACCTCCCCGCACTTTTCCGCGGAAACGCCGAAGAGGCGCCGACGCATGCCTTCTCCCTCGAACCCGGAACGATTACAGACCCCCCATGACCAACGCCGCCCCCTCGCTGGATCGACGCAAGGCCGAGACCCAGGCCTGGTTCGAAACCCTGCGCGACCGCATCCACGCCGGCTTCGAAGCCCTGGAGGACGCGGCCCCCGTCGATCTCTTCCCCGGCGAACCCGGCCGCTTCGTCCGCACGCCCTGGAGCCGGCCCGAGGGCGGCGGCGGCGTCATGGGCATGATGCACGGGCGGCTGTTCGAAAAGGTCGGGGTCCACGTCTCGACCGTCCACGGGACCTTCCCCGCCGATTACGCCAAAACCGTGCCTGGCGCGGCCGAGGACCCCCGCTTCTTCGCCACCGGCGTCAGCCTGATCGCCCATCCGGTCAGCCCTCGCATCCCCGCGGTGCATATGAACACCCGCTTCATCGCCACGACGCAGAGCTGGTTCGGCGGCGGCGCCGATCTGACGCCGGTGCTGGACGTGGACCGCCGTCCGGACGCGCCCGACACCGTCGCCTTCCACGCCGCCATGAAGGCCGCCTGCGACGCTCACGATCCCGACTGGCATGCGCGCTTCAAGGCGTGGTGCGACGAATATTTCTGGCTGCCGCACCGCAACGAGCCGCGCGGCACCGGCGGCATCTTCTACGACCATCACGACAGCGGCGACTATGCGAAGGATTTCGCCTTCACCCGCGATGTCGGGACCCGTTTCCTCGAGGCCTGGTCGGCCATCGTCGCCGGGCGGATGGCTGAACCCTGGACGGCCGAGGAGCGCGAGGAACAGCTGGTCCGGCGCGGCCGCTACGTCGAGTTCAACCTGCTCTACGACCGCGGCACGATGTTCGGCCTCAGGACCGGGGGCAATGTGGACTCGATCCTCAGCTCGATGCCGCCCGTGGTGAAATGGCCCTAGGAGGACCGGCCCCGGGGCTCAGGCTGCGTCGCGCTCCGGCTCACCGTCCAGCGCCGCGGCGATGGCGTCGAACAGGCTGACCAGGGTCACCGGCTTGGTCAGGTGACCATCGGCCCCCGCCGCCCGGCCCGAGGCCACATGCTCGGCCATGGCGTTGGCCGTCAGCATCACCACCGGGGTCCGTTTCAGTCCGCCGGCCGCCTCCAGGGCGCGTATCTCGCGGGTCGCGGTCAGCCCGTCCATGACCGGCATCTGCATGTCCATCAGCACCAGGTCGAACCCGCCGTCCTTGAACGCCTCAACCGCCTGCTGTCCGTCCTCGACCGCGACCAGCTCCATCTCCGTGGCCGCCAGCATGATCTCGACGACCTTGCGGTTGGCCGGATGGTCGTCGGCCAGCAGGATGCGCAGCGGCGTCGTGGCGACGTCCACGCTCGCAGCGGGCTCCGCCTCGCTCGCGGCGTCGCTCACCCGCGGCATCGGAATCTCGAACCAGAAGGTCGAGCCCTTGCCCGGCGTGCTGTCGCAGTCCAGCGCCGTCCCGCCCATCAGCTCGACCAGGGCGTTCGAAATGGTCAGGCCCAGGCCCGTGCCGCCGTAGCGGCGCGTGATCGACCCGTCCGCCTGCTGGAAGCGACGGAAGATGCGGCCCTTCTGGTCGGGGTCGAAGCCGACGCCCGTGTCCGTGACCCGGAACACGGCCCGACCGTCCATGGTCGACATCACCGAAAGCCGCACCGAGCCCGAGGAGGTGAATTTCAGCGCATTGCTGACCAGATTGGTCAGCACCTGCCGCAGGCGCACCATGTCGCCCTCGACCAGGCCGGACAGGGCCTCGTCGAACTCGACCACCATGGCCACGCCCTGATCCTCGGCCTTGACCCGCCACAGGGCGGCGACGTCCTTGACCGACTGCTCCAGATTGAAGGGCGCGGGTTCGAACGTCAGCTGCCCCGACTCGATCTTGGCGCTGTCGAGAATGTCGGACAGCAGCCGCTCCAGCGTCGCACCGGACGAGCGGATCAACTCGACCATCTCGTGCTCTTCCGGCTTCAGGTCGCGGCGCGCCAGGGTGTCGGCCATCGACACCACGCCGTTCAGGGGCGTCCGGATCTCATGGCTCATATTGGCGAGGAATTCGCTCTTCGCCCGGTTCGCCTCCTCCGCGCGCCGCTGGGCCAGACGCAACCGGCCGCTTTGCCGGTGCTGCCAGACCAGGGTGGCCCCGGCGAACAGCAGGAAGATCACCCCGATGCCGATCACCGCCCGCTGCAGGCCGGTGTTGGACCGCGCCGTCTCCAGCTGCGTCCGCCGCTCGGCCAGCTGCTGCTGCATATTGCCGGTGACCTGGTGGATGCCGGCGCTGTAGCTGCGCGCCGCATCGGTTTCGCTCTCGACCATATGGGCCCGGAGAAGGCGGAAAGCCTCCTCATGCCGGCCTTCCGCGAACAGCACCTCGGCCTCGACGTGATCGACCTCGGACTGGATGCCCGTTTCGGCCTCCAGACGGCGCAGCGCGTTCACGTCCCGGCGGGCGCCGGCGATCTGGCCGGTCCGGGCCCGGGCGATCGCCCGCAGCGGCAGGGCGTCGGCGGCGACGAAGGCGGCCTCGCCCAGCGACTCTCCATAGGGCTCCAGACAGGCCAGCACCGCGCGAGGCTCGTTCCGGGCGTGCGCGACCGTGGCGCACAGGCTGGCGTCATAGACCGAGAGCGTGGTCAGTCCCGCCCGTTGCGCCAGACGGTGGTGAGCCGCGAAATACTGGGCCGCCCGGTCTGCGTCCCCGACCTTCACCGCCATCATGGTAAGATTGTACAGGCTGTCGAAGTCGGGCCGCGGATAGGCCGGGTTGGAATAGTCGATCTCGAATTTCCGGAACGCGTCCGCCGCGCCGGTGACGTCGTTGAGCTGTTTCAGCCCCATGCCCGTCACCTCCCAGATCCCGGCGTGGGCGGTTGCGGCGAAGGGGTCGTTGACCGGGATGCCGGCCTGGGCCTCGGCCAGCAGCTCCAGCCCCTCCCCGATCTTGTCCTCGTCGAACAGGGCCAAGGCCGCCAGACGGACGGCGTGGGCCCTGACGAACCAGTCCTCGCCCGTTTCCGCCGTTCGGCGCATCTCGGCGGCGACGCCTGTCTCGCCCTGGTCATAGCGGATCGTCAGGGTGTTCAGCCGGGCGATGTCCTTATACCGCTCGTCCCCCTGCCGCTCGGCCGCCTCTGCCAGCCGGCGGTTCCACAGCGCCGCCTTGTCGAAATCCCCCTGGTTCAGGATCGTCCAGGTCACGTGATAGAGCCGGTTCAGGCCTTCGCGGTCGTTGCGGCGCATGGCGGCCTCGCCGAACCGGTCCAGCGCCGCGAAGTCGGTGGAGCCCGCCCGGGCCTCGACAAACCGCGCCAGCCTCAGGGCGTCGTCGGGGGCGTCCTGCGCCGCCGGCGCAACCGGCTGGGCTCCAACGGGCGGCGCTCCGCTGCAGACGACTGCGGCGGCCAGAAGCGCGAGAACAACACGGACAAGCGACATGGAAATTCCGACTGTGTCGCCTTTCCTCGCACGACATGTGTTGAGCAAGGTTTAGCGAACAGCGATTCACCTTTTCCGCGCGTCAGGATATCGAGACTCACGGCCCGCGATCGGCTAGACGCCCGCCATGTCCGACGCAGATCCCGTGGTCCTGATCAACGTCTATCGCTGCGATCCGGCGAAGCTGGAAGCGCTGATGGATCTGCTGACCGTCATGGTCCGCGCCCAGCGCGAGGCGGAGGGCTTCGTGTCCGCCACCCTGCACCGGGGACTGAATGGCAAGGTGGCGGCCGTTCACGCCGTGTGGCGGACCCGCGACGACTGGAAGGCCATGACCCGCCTGCCAGGGGTCAACGCCGCCATGGAGCCGATCATGGCCATCGCGACCTTCGAACCGCATCTGTACGAGGCGTGCGAGGTCTTCGACCAGGACTAGGTGAACCAGACGTCAGCCTTGGCGCCGGCGTCGCCCAGGGTTTCCGCGACCCAGCCGCAGATTTCGCGCGCCGCAGCCTCGGCTCCCGTCGGCGGGTTCAGGATCACCACCGCGCAGCCGTTCATTCGCATGGGATCGGTCAGCGGCCGCAGCCGGGCCTCAGCCACCAGCACGCGCTGGGCCCCGGCCTGACCGAGCCGGCGCAGAAAGCCGTCGAACGTCTCGAGATCCTTCAGCGGCGTCCAGATCGCCACCGTGGCCCGGGCGTCGCCGCGGACAATGGCGGCGCCCGTGTCGGCGGCGCGCAGATAGTCGTCGGGCTTTTCGAACGGCGGATCGATCAGCACCAGCGGCCCGGTGGCCTCGGCCGCCCAGGCCCGCGCCTGCTCATAGCCGTCTCCGCCCTCGGCCGCCGCTTCCGGATAGGGTTCCAGCGCCTCGGTCAACATGTCGAGCACCGGCGGGTTCAGCTCGAAGCCGACATAGCGGTCGTCATCCCTCAGCGTCTGCGCCACCAGCAGGGGGGAGCCGGGATAGAGAGCCGCTCCGCCATTCGGGTTCAGCCGCGCCACGGCGGCGGCCAGCGCCTCGATCAGCGGCGGACGCCCCTCGGCGGCCATCAGCCGCGCGACGCCGGCCTCGGCCTCCCTCGACCGCGCCGCGTCGCCGGTCAGATCATAGAGGCCGGCCCCGGCGTGGGTGTCGATGACCGTAAGCGGGCCTTCGGTCCGGCGCCGTTCGAGCAGCCACAGAAGCAGGGCGTGCTTGACCAGGTCGGCGAAATTTCCGGCGTGAAAGCTGTGACGATAGTTCATGAGGGCTTCCGTCGTCTGCCCGGCTCCCGCGGTCAAGGGCGGACGGGAACCGTCTCAGGTCGCGCATCGTTCGGCGACGCAACCCGGAGTGCGAAGTGATCGATCATCCCGTCCTGTCCGACCGCCAACGCACCCCGCCCCGGGCGGTGGCCGAGGCCGCCCGCAAGGGTCTCGATCTCAGAGAGGAACATGGCCGCGGCGGAACCGGGGTCGGCGTGCGCCGCGCCGAACAGCTGATGTCGCGGGCGCTGGTCAGCGACCGCGACATCAAGTCGATGTACAGCTATTTCGCTCGCCACGCGGTGGACAAGCGGGCCCGCCGCTGGGGCGATGCGGACAGGCCCTCGACCGGCTATATCGCCTGGATGCTGTGGGGCGGCGACGACGCCCGCGACTGGATCGAAGGCTTGCGCAAGGCCCTGCGCGAGGTCGGGGTATGACCGCCGGTGCGGCCGCCGAGGTCCCGCGGGGCCTGACCTGGTGCAGCGACGAACATCCCGGCATCCGGCGCACCGCCTCGGGCAAGGGCTTCAGCTATCATGACGTCAACGGCGCGCTGATCCGGGACGAGCCGACGCTGGCGCGCCTTCGGGCGCTGGCCATTCCCCCGGCCTGGACCGACGTCTGGATCTGCCCTCGCGCCTCCGGTCACATCCAGGCCACGGGCCGCGACGTGAAGGGCCGCAAGCAGTACCGCTATCACGAGGGCTGGAGCAGCCACGCCGCCGAGACGAAGTTCGAGCGCCTTCCCGCCTTCGCCAGGGCCCTGCCGAAGCTGCGGAAGCGGGTCGAGGCCGACCTGAACGGGCGCGGCGTATCGCGCGACAAGGTGCTGGCCACCGCCGTCCGGCTGCTGGAGATCACCCTGATCCGCGTCGGCAACGCCCAGTATGCGAAGCAGAACCGATCCTACGGCCTGACGACACTGAACAAGCGGCACCTCGACCTTGACGGAACCGCACTGACCTTCGCCTTCAAGGGCAAGAGCGGGGTCGAGCATGAGGTGAAAGTCAGGGATCGTCGGCTCGCGACCGTGGTTCGGTCCCTGCGCGAGCTTCCGGGCCAGCAGTTGTTCAAGTACCGGGACCCCGAGGGTCGGCTGTGCGCGATCACCTCGGACGACGTGAACGCCTACATTCGGGAGGCCATGGGCGACCAGTTTTCGGCCAAGGATTTCCGCACCTGGGCCGGCACCGTCTCCGCAGCCCGGGTCCTGCGCGACATGGACCCGCCCGCCTCGCCGACCGAGGCGAAGCGCCAGATCACCGTCTGTGTGAAGGCGGTCGCCGGCCTGCTGGGCAATACGCCGACGGTGTGCCGGTCGTCCTATGTGCACCCGCGGGTGTTCGAGCTTTTCGAAAGCGGCGACCTGGCGGACGCCCTGCCCGGGCCGGATACGGCGAGCTTCGAGGGGGCCCTGATCAAGACATTGACCTGACGACATTGTAACTAGGATTCGGGGAAAACGGCGGTTTACGAAACCGCCTTTTGTCGGAGGGATCCAAACAATGTCGGTATCGAATAACTTTCTGCGCCTCGGTGTTCTGTCGGCCTTGGTCGGCATGTCGCTGGGTGTCTGGATGGGCGCGAACCAGGACTTCGTGCTGAGACCCGTGCACGCCCACATCAACCTGATCGGCTTTGCATCCATGATGCTGTTCGGCCTGTTCTATCGGTCGTTCCCGGCGGCGGCCCAAGGCTGGCTGCCCAGGGCGCATTTCGGCTTGTCCGTGCTGGGCTTCCTGATCCTGATGCCGTGCCTGAGCCTGATGCTGCTCGGCAAACCGGTGTTCTTGCCCGCCATGATCGCCTCGGAGATCATGCTGGTGGCCTCGATGCTGCTGTTCGTCATCGTCGTGTTCATGGCGACGATGAAGAAGGGCGAACCGACGACGGCCTGAGGCGTCAGGCCGTCGTCCAGTAGCCGCGACTGCGGGCGCTGACTGGCGCCCTCGTCGCCTCGACCCGGGCCAGAATGGCGGCCCGGAACGCGTCCGCCTGCTCATCGCCGACCAGCAGCCGCAGCGACCGGATGATCCGCGTTATGCGCAGATGGTTGTGATCGTTGGGCATCAGCCAGTCGTGGGTGGCGCGATAGAAGGCGTCCATCCGGTCCGTCGCGGCGGCGAGAGCGTACTGGGCCATGCCCGAATTCCTGATCGCCTCGACATCTGCGTCGGTCAGCACGGGCGCGTCGGGCATGACGCGCGACGGTTCCCGCAACGGGAACAGCCACTGGATGAAGTCGTGATTCCGCTCCAGCGCAGCGTTGTCCATGGCCAGAACGTCGAACAGGCTGCGGCCGCGCGCGTCCGGTCCCGCGCCTTCCAGAAAGGGTTGTATCGCGCCGGACACGGTTTGGGCCTCAGGCCGCCTTGTCCCAGTTCAGAACCACCTTGCCGGACTGGCCCGAACGCATGGCTTCGAAGCCTTCCTCGAAGCGCTCGTAGCTCATCTGGTGGGTGATCAGCGGGGTCAGGTCCAGGCCGGCCTTCAGCAGGCCCAGCATCTTGCGCCAGGTCGTGAACATCTCGCGCCCGTAGACGCCCTTGATGGTCAGGGCCTTGAGGATGATCGCGCCCCAGTCGGTCTCCATCGGCTTCGACGGAATGCCCAGCATGGCCATGCCGCCGCCCATGATCAGCGTGTCGACGCACTGTTTGAAGGCGATGGGAGAGCCCGACATCTCCAAGGCCACGTCGAAGCCGACCTTGAGGCCGAGTTCGTGCATTACGTCATGCAGATCTTCCTTCGTCGTGTTCACGGTGCGCACGCCCGGCGCCACCCTTTGCGCCAGCTCGAGGCGGAAATCGTTGATGTCGGTCAGGACCACAGTGCGGGCCCCGGCGTGGCGGGCGACGGCGGCGGCCATCATGCCGATCGGGCCCGCGCCCGTGACCAGCACGTCCTCGCCCAGCAGGTCGAACTGCTGCGCCGTGTGCACCGCATTGCCGAACGGATCGAGGATCGAGCCGATCTCGTACGGCACGTCGTCGGGCAGTTCGATCACGTTGAAGGCCGGGGCCACGACGAACTCGGCGAAAGCGCCCTGGCGGTTCACGCCGATGCCGCGGGTGTCCGGATCGAGGTGGAAATGGCCGGCGCGGGCGGCTTCCGAGTTCAGGTCGATGACATGACCCTCCGCCGAAACGCGCTGGCCGACCTTGAGGCGGCGGTCGACGTCCTTGCCGATGGCGACGATTTCGCCGGCGAACTCGTGGCCCGTGATCATGGGGACCGGGACGTTCTTCTGGCTCCACTCGTCCCAGTTCCAGATGTGGATATCAGTGCCGCAGACGGCGGTGCGCCTGACGCGGATCAGCACGTCCTCGGGCCCGGCGACCGGGATCGGCGCGTCGATCAGCTCCAGGCCGATCCCCGGCTTCGTCTTGGCCAAGGCCTTCATGGTGTCGGTCATTGCGGTCTTTTCCCAGGCTGCAGGAGCGCCTATTAGCCATTGATCGCGGTTCATGCGAGCCGCTCTTCGCAACCGCTGTCGGCAGGCTCCTCGGGCACACGCAAATGTTACTTCTCTTCAGGGTAGCATTCCGCACCTTTGGCGTGCGTCACCATGGCGCCAAGGGAGGGTTTTGAAATGAGATCCATAGTATTTGCAGCCACCATTGCGGCGACGCTGGCGCTGGCTCCGACCACCACAACGGCCGGACCGCTCAATTGCGAATGGGACCCGATCTATGCCCCGGGGCCGGCTGATCTTGATCCCGACGGGGATGGCGTGTGGTTCGAGCCGGGTCAGGCCATCGCGCAAACCGGTCCCATCATCGGATGGAACGTCACCTGCGAAGGCGTGGAGTCGGAAGAAGTCGAACCTTGATCCAACGTCCATGACGCGAGCTCGCCAGTCCAGATGGGGGACTGGCGAGCTCTAAACTCCGCGGGATCGCGTTATCCAACGATCCCCAGATCCCGTCCCGCCGTTCTGAAGGCGTCCACGACCTGATCAATCTGTTCGAAGGTGTGCGCCGCCGACATCTGGGTGCGAATCCGCGCCTGTCCCCGGGGCACGACCGGGAAGCTGAAGCCGATGACATAGACGCCGAGCTCGAGCGCCCGGGCGGCGAAGTCCTGAGCCAGTTTCGCGTCGCCCAGCATCACCGGAATGATCGGATGCTCGCCCGGCAGCAGGTTGAAGCCCGCCTCCGTCATGGCGGCGCGATAGCGGGCGGCGTTGGCGAACAGCTGTTTGCGCAGGGCGTCGCCCTCCTCGCCGCCGGCGATGCGGATGGCCTCCAGGCTCGAGCCGCAGACGGCCGGCGCCAGGGCGTTGGAGAAGAGATAGGGTCGGGCCCGCTGCTTGAGCAGGGAGACGATCTCGGCCTTCGCGCAGATGAAACCGCCCATGGCCCCGCCCAACGCCTTGCCGAAGGTGCCGGTGAGGAAGTCGATATCGACGCCGTGGTAGGCATAGGACCCACGGCCCTGCGGCCCGAGGAAGCCCGTGGCATGGCAGTCGTCGACCATGATCAGGGCGTCGTACCGGTCGGCCAGCCCCCGGATGTCCTTCAGCTTGGCGATGTAGCCGTCCATCGAGAAGGCGCCGTCGGTGGCGATGACGATGTTACGGGCCCCGTCGGCGCGGGCCTCCTTCAGCTTCGCCTCCAGATCGTCCATGTCCGACGTCAGGAAGCGATAGCGTTTGGCCTTGCACAGCCGCACGCCGTCGATGATCGAGGCATGGTTCAGGCTGTCCGAAACAATGGCGTCCTCTTCGCCGAACAGCGGCTCGAAGATGCCGCCGTTGGCGTCGAAGGCGGCGGCGAACAGGATACTGTCTTCGAACCCCAGGTAGTCAGCGACCGACCGTTCCAATTCCTTGTGGATTTCCAGGGTGCCGCAGATGAAGCGGACTGAGGCCGTACCCGCGCCCCACCGTTCCTGGGTCCTGATTCCCGCCTGGGCGACGCGTTCGTCGCCGGCGAGGCCGAGATAGTTGTTGGCGCAGAAATTCAGCACGTCGCGCCCGCCAACCGTGATCACGGACCCCTGACGGGAGGCGATGATCCGCTCGGGCTTGGTCAGCCCCTGGGCGTCGATGTCGGCGAGTTCCGCGCGTACGCGATCGTAGAAGGCCAGATTGGAGGCTTGGGTCATGGGCGCTCCGCTACGCCGTTTTTCCGCCCGTTTGAACCCCCCGAACGCGCGGCTCACCCGCCAGGCGTAGGGGCCGGCTCGGCTACCGCCCGGAACGGACTGATCTGGATCCGGCCGCCGCAGGGGGTGAAGGTCTGGGCGAGGGTCGCGGGCGAGGTGTCGTCCGGCGCGGTCGCCCGGATCCGGGCGGCGGTCGGACAGACCGTTTCACCCTGGGCCTCGTTCGGCACCACCGTCCAGGCCACGTCGAAGAAGGCTTTGGCCTGCGGCTGGACGGTCACTGGCGCCGGCGACTGTCCCGCACGCAGATAGGAGCCGGGGTTCTGTTCAGAACGAACGGCCGTCAGGTTGCGGCCGCGTGCATCCTGCAGGGTCACCGTCGGATAGCCGGTCAGGCTGCAGACCTGGGCGCCGACGTTCTGGACCCCGACGATAGTGACCCGGTGCCCCATGCCGGCGTCGCCGCCGTCCGCCGAGAGCTTGAGCTGGGGTCCCTTGCAGGGTACGGCCGCGGCGGGCAGTGGTCCGCCGGGCAGGGTTTCAGGCGCCGGAACCGGGCCGGGCGCGACCGGACCCGAGGATGGACGGCTGCAGCGCTCCAGCACGGCGATGCCGACATCCTGATTGGGGCCCAGGCGGCTGAGGGTCGCGCTTTCCTGACCGTTCGCGGTCACGGTCTGCCATTCCAGACCCGACCCGGTGAAGCGCGCGCCGGACGCGGCCTGGACGGTGCGGAGAACGTAGGTCCGGGCCTTGTACGTAAGTTGAGCCGTGGCGGTGTCCGGATAACCCACCGTGACCGACTGACCGCTTTCGCAGGCATAGCTGATGGGGGCTCCCACAGGCGCGGCCGGCGCGGGGACCGGCTCAACCGGAGCGGTCGGCGGAGCCTCGGCCTCCTGCGTACAGCCGGCGGCGGCGAGCAGGGCCAGGGTCGAGACGATCGTGCTGGCGTTGCGAAGACGGCGCATGGAAGCTCCACATTGAGTCCAATGGTTAACGTCAGCCAAGGCCAAAGGCTCCGCTTGCGCAAGAGCGCAGGCGATCGGTCAGGCGGTAAGCAGGCGCGGCAGCTTGAACGCGACGGTTTCGCGCTCGCCGTCGTCTTCCACGACCGTAGCGTCGAAGCGGGCGCGAACGGCCTCGATCAGTTCCTCGATCAGCCGTTCTGGCGCCGAGGCGCCGGCTGTGATGCCAAGTGTCGACACGCCCTCGAGCCAGGACCAGTCGACCTTCTCGGCGTCATCGACCAGACGTGCGTCCCGGGCCCCGGCGCGCAGGGCCACCTCGACCAGCCGCACGGAGTTGGAAGAGTTGGCGGACCCCACCACCAGCACCAGCTCGCAGCCCTCGCCCAGCCGCTTGACCGCCTCCTGACGGTTGGTGGTGGCGTAGCAGATGTCTTCCTTGTGCGGGTCGGGCAGTTCGGGGAAGCGGCGCTTCAGCACCGCCAGGATTTCGCTGGTGTCATCGACCGACAGGGTCGTCTGGGTGGCATAGGCCAGCGGGGCGTCGCCGGGACGCTGGAACGCCTCCGCGTCGGCTACCGTCTCGACCAGGCTGATGGCGTCCGGCGGCAGCTGGCCCATGGTGCCGACGACCTCGGGGTGGCCCGCGTGGCCGATCAGGATGATGTGGCGCCCGGCGGCGTGGTGGCGTTCGGCCTCGACATGGACCTTGGAGACCAGCGGGCAGGTGGCGTCGAGGAACAGCATCTCCCGGGCCCGGGCCGTGGCCGGCACCGACTTGGGCACGCCGTGTGCCGAGAAGACCACCGGCCGGTCGTCGGGGCAGTCGTCCAGTTCCTTGACGAAGACAGCGCCGAGGGCCTTGAGCCGCTCGACCACGTGGCGGTTGTGGACGATCTCGTGCCGCACATAGACGGGCGCACCGTATTTCCCGATGGCCCGTTCAACGATCTGGATAGCCCGGTCGACACCCGCGCAGAAGCCGCGCGGCGTGGCCAGACGCACGGTCAGGGCGGGCTTGGCAGCCGGGTGGATGGGCGCGTGGACGGTCATGGCCGGAACCTAGTCGTTCGAAGGCACCGCCGCCACCTGCATCCGGCCCGGTGTTTCCGCACGCGGGTTTGCCGCGCCTCGGTTTAGCCGCTATCAGCGGCGAGCGTGCCGCCCGGGCGTCGGGCTGTCGCCGCACCTCCTCGTTTCCGGAAGACACTGCATGCGTCGCGTCCTCAAGGTTTCCCTGGCCTCGGCCCTCGCCGCCGCCGCGATCGCGGTCGTTACCGTGCCGACCGCCGCCAACGCCCAATACGGGTCCCCTGGCCAGCAGAATCGGCCGGGTCAGGATCAGCAACAGGCGGGCGAACAGGAAGACAGGCCGCGCCCGCCGCGGATCGCGCCCCTGCGCCAACGGGCCGCCGCCGGCCCCTGCCCCTATGTGAAGGTGCTGTACGACGCCGCCCGCTACGTCGAATTGACCGGCGACCGTGTGGCTGCCGCCAATGTCGGCTACACCGGCGAGATCGAGGGTCTGGTGTCGGACTGCGGCTATCAGAACGACGACCCGATCACGGTCCAGATGCGCGTCCTTTTCAACCTGGGCCGAGGACCGCAGGCCCAGGGCGACGGCCGAACCTATCGCTACTGGATCGCCGTGACCGAGCGAAACCGCGCCATCCTGGCCAAGGAATATTTCGACCTGCCCGTCAGCTTCGACGGCGAGCAGACCGCCACGGTGACCCAGGATCAGACGGTCGTCATCCCGCGCGCCACCGCCACGACCAGCGGCGACCATTTCGAAATCCTGGTCGGCTTTGACGTTACGCCGCAGATGGCCGAGTTCAACCGCTCGGGCAGCCGGTTCCGCGTCAATGCGGGCACGCCGGCGACCGCCTCTCCCCCGGCCCAGTAAATGACCGACCTCAGAACTGTCCTGGGCGAAGCGGTCGGGGCCGCCTTCGCCGCCGAAGGCGTGGACCCCACGCTGGCTCGCGTCACCCCGTCGGACCGCCCGGACCTGGCCGATTTCCAGTCGAACGGAGCCCTGGCCGCCGCCACGGCGCTGAAGGCCAATCCGCGCGAACTGGCGAGCCGCGTCGCTGATCGGCTGTCCGGTGATCCGCGTCTGTCCTCGGTCGAGGTCGCGGGACCGGGGTTCATCAATCTGAGGCTGGCCGACGCCGCCTTGTCCGCGCGGGCCGCCGAGGTCGCGGCCGACCCCGACCATTCCGGCGCCTCGCCGGTCGCCGCGCCGCGCAAGGTCGTGATCGACTTCGCCGGACCGAATGTGGCCAAGCCAATGCATGTCGGCCATCTGCGCTCATCCATCATCGGCGAGAGCCTGAAGCGGCTGTTCCGTTTCCGCGGCGACACCGTCTGGGGCGACGCCCATTTCGGCGACTGGGGCTTCCAGATGGGCCTGCTGATCGTCGCCGTCGGCGACGAGGGCAAGGCGGATGATTTTCTGGCAGACGGCGATGGTCCCTTCCCGGCCAGCAGTCCGGTGACCCTTGAGGATCTGGAGCGCCTCTATCCGGCCGCCGCGGCCCTGGCCAAGGAGGACGCCGGCTTCCGCGACCGCGCCCGCAAGGCGACGGCCGAGCTGCAGGGCGGACGGCCCGGCTATCGCGCCCTCTGGGCCCATTTCGTCGCCGTCAGCCGCACGGCGCTGGAGCGCGAGTTCGGCGCTCTCGGCGTGACCTTCGACCTGTGGAACGGCGAGAGCGACGCAGACCCCGTCATGGCCGAGATGATCGCCCATCTCGAGAAGACCGGCCTGCTGGTCGAGGACGACGGCGCCCGGGTGGTCCACGTCGCCAAGCCCGGCGAGACCCGCAAGAAGAAGCTGGCCGACGGCTCGGTGATCGAGGCCCCCAGCCCGCCGCCGCTGCTGGTCATCAGCTCGGAAGGTTCGGCCATGTACGGCACGACCGACCTGGCCACGATCCTGGATCGCCGCAAGGCCATCGATCCAGACCTGATCCTGTACGTCGTCGACGAACGTCAGGCCGAGCATTTCGAGCAGGTGTTCCGGGCCGCCTACCTCGCCGGCTACGCCGCCGAGGGATCACTGGACCACCTCGGCTTCGGCACAATGAACGGCCCGGACGGCAAGCCCTTCAAGACCCGCGCCGGCGGCGTCCTGAAGCTGCACGACCTGATCACCATGGCTGTGGAAAAGGCGCGCGACCGGCTGCACGAGGCGCATCTTGGCGAGGACCTGACCGAAACCGAGTTCGAGGCCATCGCCCACAAGGTGGCGGTCGCCGCCCTGAAATTCGCCGACCTGTCGAACAGCCGGACCACCAGCTACGTCTTCGACCTCGACCGCTTCATGAGCTTCGAGGGCAAGACCGGCCCCTATCTTCTGTACCAGGCGGTGCGGATCAAATCCCTGCTGCGCAAGGGCGCGGACCAGGGCGCGGCGCCCGGCCCCATCGTTATCGCCGAACCGGCGGAACGCGATCTGGCCCTGACGCTGGACGCCTTCTCGCAGGCGGTGGCCGAGGCCTATGACAAGCGGATGCCGCATGTCGTGGCCGAGCACGCCTATCGGCTGGCGCAATCGTTCTCGAAATTCTACGCGGCCTGCCCGGTGCTGATCGCGCCCGACGAGGCGACGAGGGCCTCGCGGCTGGCGCTGTCGAAAGCGGCGCTGGATCAGCTGGAGACCGCTCTTCGCCTTCTGGGAATCGACACGCCGGACCGGATGTAGGTTAGACTGGTGGCCTCTCAACGGAGGCCGTCCATGTCGCTCGACGCCTATATCGCCGGCCTGCCCAAGGCCGAGCTTCATCTGCATATCGAGGGTTCGCTTGAGCCCGAGCTGATGTTCGAGCTGGCGCGGCGCAACAAGGTCTCGATTCCGTTCGACAGCGTCGAGGCCGTGCGCGCGGCCTATGACTTTTCGAACCTGCAGGACTTCCTCGACATCTACTATGCCGGAGCCGAGGTTCTGCGGACCGAGCAGGACTTCCACGACCTGGCCCTGGCCTATTTCCGCCGGGCCGCCGCCGACAACGTCCGGCATGCCGAGATTTTCTTCGACCCCCAGACCCATACCGACCGGGGCCTGCCGTTCGGCGTGGCGGCGGACGGACTACTGAGCGGCATGAAGGCGGCCGAGACCGAGCTGGGCGTCACCTCGAAGCTGATCCTGTGCTTCCTGCGCCATCTCGACGAGGCCGCCGCCATCGACACGCTCAACGCGGCGGAGCCCTGGCTGGACCGGATCGCCGGGGTCGGGCTGGATTCGTCCGAGGTCGGCCATCCGCCCTCGAAATTCCGGCACGTGTTCGAACGCGCCGGCCATATGGGTCTGAAGCGCGTGGCCCACGCCGGCGAGGAAGGCCCGCCAGCCTATGTCTGGGAGGCGCTGGATGTGCTGCAAATCGACAGGATGGATCATGGCAACCGGTCGATGGAGGACCCGCGCCTGATCGAGCGGCTGGCCGATGAGCGGATGACGCTGACGGTCTGCCCGCTGTCGAACCTCAAGCTCTGCGTGGTCAGGGACCTGAAGGACCATCCCGTGCCGGAGATGCTGCGCCGCGGCATTCACGTGACCCTGAACTCCGATGACCCGGCCTATTTCGGCGGCTATGTGAACGACAACTACCGTCGACTCGCCGATGCAGTGGGCCTGAGCCGGGAGCAGGTGACCCTGATGGCCCGCAACAGCTTCGAGGGATCGTTCCTCGACGCCGCCGACAAGGCGGCGCGGATCGCTGAAGTCGAGGCTTGGGCCGCCCGTTCCGCTTGACTTCGCGCCGGAGTCGGGGCCTAGGTCCGCTCGCTCTCGCGGGAGAGATCGGGACCTTCTCGAAGGCTCCGGAGCCGAAGGCGCAACCGCCCCGGAAACGCTCAGGCAAACGGACCGCGAGAACACACGGACGCTGGAAAGTCGCTCTCCGGAGCGCGCCGACGGAGCAAGGCGGCCTCGCTTGAGGGCGTCGGAATCTCTCAGGCTTCAGGACAGCGGGGGCGCGAGGACGGCGGAGCTTCCGCCGCAGTACGCGACCGCGAGGCCTGAAATGACCGACGAAGCCCTGAAGACGACCCCCCTGAACGCCGCACACCGCGCGGCCGGCGCCCGTATGGTGGGCTTCGGCGGCTATGACATGCCGGTCCAGTACGAGGGCGTGTTGGCCGAGCACCGCTGGACCCGCGAACACGCGGGCCTGTTCGACGTCTCGCACATGGGCCAGTGCCGGATTTCCGGCAACGACGCCGTCGCCCAGTTCGAACGCTTCGTTCCCGGCGACTATGCGATCCTCAAGGCCGGCAGGCAGAAATACTCGCTGCTGCTGAACGCCGAGGGCGGCATCATGGACGATCTGATGGCCGGCAAGCCCGACCATGACGGCCTCTATGTTGTGGTCAACGCCGGCAACAAGGACGCGGACTTCGCCTTCCTGCAGGCCAACCTGTCCGGCGACGCCACGCTGAAAATCCTCGACGACCGCGCCCTGCTGGCCATCCAGGGCCCCGAGGCCGCCGAGGTCATGGCCGCGCATGAGCCGCTGCTGACCGAGATGGGTTTCATGGAATGCGCCCGGCTGATGCTGTTCGGCTGCGACTGCTTCATCTCCCGCTCGGGCTACACCGGCGAGGACGGCTATGAGATTTCTGTGCCCGCCGACCAGGCCGAGCGCATCTGGAACACCATTCTGAAGGACGCCCGTGTCAAGCCGATCGGCCTGGGCGCCCGTGACAGCCTGCGGCTGGAAGCCGGCCTGCCGTTGCACGGTCATGACATCGACGCCACGACGTCGCCGGTCGAGGGCGCGCTCACCTTCGCCCTGTCCAAGTCGCGCAAGGAGCGGGCCGACTTCAACGGCGCCGACCGCATCCTCAAGGAACTCTCCGACGGCCCGCCGCGCGTACGCATCGGCCTGAGCGTCAAGGAGGGCGCCCCCGCCCGTGAAGGCGCCGAGATCGCCGACATGGACGGCAACATGATCGGGACTGTCACCTCGGGCGGCCCCTCCCCGACGCTGGGCCGCAATATCGCCATGGGCTATGTCCCGCCGAAGTTCGCCGAGCTGGGCACGGACCTGAAGGTCGTCGTGCGCGGCAAGCCCGCCGCCGCCGAGGTCATCGCCATGCCCTTCGTCGCCCAACGTTACTATCGCAAACCGAAAGCCTGAGGATCGGACCGATGCATTTCTCCAAGGATCACGAATGGGTTCGCTTCGATGGCGACGTCGCCACCGTCGGAATCTCCAAACACGCCGCTGACGCCCTCGGCGACGTGGTGTTCGTCGAGACGCCGGACGCCGGCAAGACCGTCTCGAAGGGCGACAGCTTCGCCGTCGTTGAAAGCGTCAAGGCGGCTTCGGACGTCTATGCCCCGGTCTCGGGCGAGGTGATCGAAGGCAACGCCGCCCTCGCGTCGGCCCCCGAAACCGTCAACGCCGATCCCGAAGGCGAAGGCTGGTTCGCCAGGATCAAGGTCTCGGACACTTCGACCGACGGCCTGATGGATCGCGCCGCCTACGACCAGTACCTGACCACCCTCTGACTAGAAGTCAGAGGCTCTAGCGGCCGCCTTCCCCGGCCAGGAGCATTCGATGCGCTACCTCCCCCTGACGCCGGATGACCGTTCGGCGATGCTCGCCGCCATCGGCGCGAAATCCATCGACGACCTGTTCGTGGACGTGCCGACAGCGGCGCGCCGCGGCGGCTTCGTTGACCTGCCGCGCGTGGCGGGCGAGCTGGAGGTCGAGCGGGCCCTGGGGGCCATGGCGGCGAGGAACGCCTCGGCCGGCACGGTTCCGTTCTTCTGCGGGGCCGGCGCCTACAAGCACCACGTTCCGGCGACGGTGGATCATGTGATCCAGCGGTCGGAGTTCCTGACCAGCTACACGCCCTACCAGCCCGAAATCGCGCAGGGCACGCTGCAGTATCTGTACGAATTCCAGACCCAGGTCGCGAACCTGACCGGCATGCCTGTGGCCAACGCCAGCCTCTACGACGGGTCAACGGCGATGGCCGAGGGCGTGCTGATGGCCACCCGCGTGACCCGCCGCAACAAGGCGGTGATCTCGGGCGGGGTGCATCCCCACTACGTCAAGGCGACCGAGACCGTCGTCCATGCCGTCGGCGTCGAGACCCAGGTGCTGCCGGCCGCCGTGGACGCCGAGGCCGACGTCATCGCCCGGATCGGCCCGGACACCGCCTGCGTCGTGGTCCAGACCCCGAACGTGTTCGGCACGGCGACCGACGTGACGAAGATCGCCGAGGCGGCCCACGCCGCCGGGGCCCTGCTGATCGTCGTGGTCACCGAGGCCGTGTCGATGGGCCTGCTGAAGTCGCCGGGCGAAATGGGGGCCGACATCGTCGCCGCCGAGGGCCAGTCGATCGGCAACGCCCTGAACTTCGGGGGACCTTACGTCGGCCTGTTCGCCTGCCGCGAAAAGCTGGTTCGTCAGATGCCGGGCCGCCTGACCGGCGAGACCGTGGACGCCGACGGCGAGCGCGGCTTCGTCCTGACCCTGTCAACCCGCGAACAGCACATCCGCCGCGACAAGGCGACGTCGAACATCTGCACCAACTCGGGCCTCTGCACCCTCGCCTTCACGATCCACATGAGCCTGCTGGGCGAGACGGGCCTGCGCAGGATGGCCCTGCTGAACCACGAGAAGGCGCTGGCCACCCGTGACGCCCTGGCGGCCATCCCCGGCGTCGAGGTTCTGACCACGCGATTCTTCAACGAGTTCGCCGTGCGCCTGCCGAAACCGGCGGCCGAGGTGGTGGAGCAACTGGCGGCCCATCGCATCCTCGCCGGCGTGCCCTACAGCCGGTTGGCTCCCAAAGCCGGCATGGACGACGTCCTGCTGGTCGCGGCGACCGAGATGACCATGGACGCCGATATCAAGATCCTGGCGGGTTCGCTCGCCAAGGTCCTGTCGGTCTGAGGAGCGGAACGATGAGCACCATGAACACCGTCGGCCGCCCGACCGCACCCAACGCCGTCGATCACGACTACAAGCACCCGACCCTGACCGGCGGGCGCGGCCTGCTGCAGAACGAGCATCTGATCTTCGAGAGCGACGGCTGGGGCAAGACCGGCGTCGACCTGCCCGAGCCGAAGGCAGACGGGTCAGACCTGGGGGATCTTGTCCGCCGCGATCCGATCGGCCTGCCGGGCCTCTCCGAGCCCGAGACCATGCGCCACTATGTGCGCCTGTCGCAGAAGAACCACGCCATCGACTTGGCCATCTATCCGCTGGGCTCATGCACGATGAAGCACAACCCGCGCCTCAATGAGAAGATCGCGCGCCTGCCCGGCTTCTCGGACATCCACCCGCTGCAGCCGACCTCCACGGTGCAGGGCGCGCTGGAGCTGATGGACACCCTGGCGCACTGGCTGAAGACCCTTACCGGCATGCCGGCCGTGGCCCTGTCGCCCAAGGCCGGTGCCCATGGCGAGCTGTGCGGCCTGATGGCCATCCGCGCCGCCCACGAGGCCTCGGGCCAGCATGAGAAGCGCCGCAAGGTGCTGGTGCCGACCTCGGCCCACGGCACCAATCCGGCCACCGCCGCCTTCGTCGGCTATACGGTCGTCGAGGTCGCCCAGACCGAGGACGGCCGCGTCGATGTCGCCGATCTGGCCGCCAAGCTGGGCGACGACGTGGCCGCCATCATGGTGACCAACCCGAACACCTGCGGCCTGTTCGAGCGCGACATCCTCGAGATCAGCCGGCTGACCCATGAGGCCGGAGCCTATTTCTACTGCGACGGGGCCAATTTCAACGCCATCGTCGGCCGGGTGCGGCCGGGCGATCTGGGCGTCGACGCCATGCATATCAATCTGCACAAGACCTTCTCGACGCCGCACGGCGGCGGCGGGCCGGGCGCGGGTCCGGTGGTGCTGTCGGAAGCGCTGGCGCCCTTCGCTCCCGCCCCCTGGGTCGTGCATGACGCCGACGGCTACCGGCTGATCGAGCGCGAGGAAGACGAGGCGGCCCAGGCCTTCGGTCGCCTGTGCGCCTTCCAGGGTCAGATGGGCATGTACACCCGCGCCCTCAGCTACATGATGAGCCATGGTTCGGACGGCCTGCGGCAGGTGGCCGAGGATGCGGTGCTGAACGCGAATTACATCAAGGCCCGGCTGTCGGACCTGATGAGCCCGGCCTTCCCCGACGGGCCGTGCATGCACGAGGCGCTGTTCGACGACGAATGGCTGAAGGGCACGGAAGTGACCACGCTCGACTTCGCCAAGGCGATGATCGACGAGGGCTTCCACCCGATGACCATGTATTTCCCGTTGGTCGTCCACGGCGCCATGCTGATCGAGCCGACCGAGACGGAGTCGAAGCAGGAGCTGGATCGCTTCATCGAGGCGATGCGGGCCCTGGCGGCGGCGGCGAAGGCCGGCGACGTCGACCGCTTCAAGGGCGCGCCGTTCCACGCCCCGCTGCGGCGCCTGGACGAGACCCGCGCCGCCCGCTCGCCGGTGCTGCGCTGGACCGCCCCCGAAGGTTCGAACATCGCCGCCGAGTAGTCGCACTTCGCATTTGCGAAGCACGGCAAAGTGAACGCCGCCTGTTACAGCAGGCGTATGCTCTCCCATGCGTAGTCTGAGCCACAACAAGCGTTTGGGAGGCGCTAACGGTCATGATGTCACGCGTACAGAAGGGGGTAGTCGCCGGTCTCGCGGCCACCATCGCGGTTTCGGTGCTTGAAATCGCGAACATGATGCTGGGGCCGTGGGCCGCCAGTTTCCCGAGACTTCTTTCCGTCATGCTGCAGACGCCCGACACGATCGCGGTCGGCTGGGCGGCGCACCTGTTCGTCGGGACCCTGATCCTGGGGCCGGCCTTCGGGGTGCTGTGTCCAAGGCTGCCGACGGATACGCCGGAGTCCAAGGGCATCGTCTTCGCCATCGGGGCCTTCATCCTGATGGGGCTGACGGTGGCGCCCGCGGTCGGCGCCCTGGGCGGACGGCCCGTCGGACTGTTCTTCATGCAGGCCGGGTTCGGGACCTTCGCCTGGATGATCGCGACGCATGCGGTCTACGGGATCGTTCTGGGCAACGTCTACGGACGGCTGGTCGAGCGCGACAGGCGACACGGCTCGATGCCGGGCGCGGCCCCGGCGCACTGATACGAAAACGCCCCGCCGGAAGCCGGCGGGGCGTTGTTCTTTCGGGGCCCTGAAGCCGCCTAGTTGAGGCGCGAGCCGATCTGGGCGATGGCCGCGTCGAGCAACGGATCGGTCTTCTGGCCAGCCAGACGCGCAGCCAGGATCTGTTCGGCGGCGCGGGCGGCCAGGTCGGCGGCGGTCGCCTTCACCTCGGCGGTGGCCTGGGCCTCGGCCTGGGCGATGCGGCGTTCGGCGAGGTCCTGACGGCGCTTGAGGGTCTCTTCCAGCTTGACCCGGGCCTCGGCCTCCATGAGGCGGGCGTCGGCCTCGGCGGCTTTCAGCATCTCGGCGGCCTGGGCCTCGGCCTCGGCCTTTTCAGCGCGGATCCGCGCCAGCAGGGTCTCGGCCTCGGCGCGCAGACGGGCGGCCTCGTCGAGCTCGGACTGGATTTTGGCGGCCTTGGCGTCCAGCTGGGCGCCGACCAGTTTGAAGGCGCCGGTGAACATGCAGATGGCCAGGAAGGCCACGAGGCCGACGCCGACCCACAGCTCGGCGCTGTCGAGGCCGAAGAAGCCCTCTTCGAAGAACATGTTCATGTCAGGCGGCTCCCTTGACGGCGGCGGACGTCTCGGCGGCCGTCGGGGCCTTGCCGGTCAGGCGTTCGACGATGGCGGCGGCGGCGGCCTCCGCGATCGAGGAGACGTTGGTCATGGCTGCGTCGCGGGTCTTGCCGATGGCGGTCTCGGCCTCGGCGATGCGGGCGTTGACCACGGCTTCCTCGGCGGCGGCGCGGGTGTTGGC
Source organism: Brevundimonas sp. BR2-1 (assembly GCF_037626195.1). Lineage (NCBI taxonomy): Bacteria > Pseudomonadati > Pseudomonadota > Alphaproteobacteria > Caulobacterales > Caulobacteraceae > Brevundimonas > Brevundimonas sp. BR2-1. Next base: position 350,097 of record NZ_JARKMV010000002.1, read on the forward strand.
TTCCTCGGTGACGCGCGCCTTGGCGGCGGCGGCCGTGGCGCGCGACGAGGCGCGGGCGGCCTCGACCTCGGCCTTGGCGGCCTCCGCCTGGCCGGCGGCCTCGGCCTGGACCTGACGGGCGGTCGCGATGGCGGTGGAAATGGTCTGTTCGCGTTCGTCGAACACCCGGCGCATGCGCGGGGCGAAGACTTTCGCGATCAGGAAATAGAGAACGGCGAACAGGAAGATCAGATAGACGATCTGCCCGAACCAGTGCTGGAACTCGAACTGCGGCAGACCGCCGGATTCGTGCTCGCCGCCGTGGGCGGCTTGCGTCGTGGCGTGCGTGTCCTCGATCGCGACCGGGGCGGTCGCGTCTGCGGGCAGGACGGGCTGGGCGTTGAGGGTCATCTGTCGCCTGGTCGTTGATTCACGGTCGATGCGTCAGCCGACGACGGCGCGGTCCCGCCGAAAGGCAGGCCGCGCCGCTGTCGGACCGAGGAAATCAGGCCGAGTACAGCAGGATGCCGAGCACGAACGACAGGATGCCCAGGGCTTCGGCCAGAGCCGCGCCCACGAACAGGTTGCCGATTTGCGAGCCGGCGGCCGACGGGTTGCGCAGGGCGCCCGTCAGGAACGAGCCGAAGATGTTGCCCACGCCGATGCCGGCGCCGATCATGCCGGTCATTGCGAGGCCGGCGCCGATGAGCTTGGCGGCTTCTGCTTCCATGGTCTTAAGTCCTGTTTTGAGTGGGTTGGTTGGAGACGAAACTGGTCCCGGCCTTAGTGGCCGTGGCCCAGGTTGACCACGTCATTGAGATAGATCGTGGTCAGAACAGCGAAGACGAAGGCCTGAAGGAAGGCCACGAGGAATTCCAGCGCGGTCAGGCCGATGGTCATGCCCAGCGACAGGATCATGACCGGCACGCCCAGCCAGCCGATGGCGCCGCCGACGGCGATGACGACGAAGCCGGCGAACACCTTCAGCGCCACGTGGCCGCCCATCATGTTGCCGAACAGACGAAGCGTCAGGGTGACCGGGCGCAGCAGGAACGACACGAACTCGATGATCACCACGAAGGGCAGGACCGGCCACGGCACGCCCGACGGCACGAACAGGGTGAAGAATTTCAGCCCGTGCTTCCCGAACCCGATGGCCAGAACCATCAGGATGGTGATGATCCCGAAGGTTGCGGTGACGGCGATCTGCGAAGTGGCGGTGAAGCTGAGGAACAGCCCCAGGAAATTCATCGCCAGGATGAAGGTGAAGATGGTGAAGACGAAGGGGAACAGCTTGCGGCCGTCGTGACCGATGATGGAATCCACCAGGCCGTCGATCATGCCGAACAGGGTCTCGCCCACGGCCTGAGTCCGGCCGGGAACGACCTTGGCGTTCGCGGTGACGAGGGTCAGGAACAGCACCACCATGCCGAAGGCGACGGTCATCGCCAGATGGGAATTGGTGAAGGCGATCGTCTGCTGCCCGATGAGCGGCAGATTCACCTCGACCGCCGGGGTCAGGGGCTGGATCTGGAACTGGTGTAGCGGATCGGCCATCGAGCCCTGCGTCCCTTAGTCTTCTTCGTCTTCGTCGAACGGAACCGACTGCGGCTCCACCCCACTTGCTTTCGCCTCGGCCATCAGGCGTTGCGCCGTCCGCCAGGCCATGAATACCGAAACGGCGAAGCCCAGAAGGACGCCGCCGATCATTCCCCAGGGTCCCGTCCCGGCGAACCGGTCCAGAATCGCCCCGATCGCCAGGCCGACGAAGACGCCGCCGAACAGGTCGGCGATGATCCTCCACGCCTGTCCCGCCGCAGCCTGACCCGCAGCCTCGTGAGAGAGCGGCGGAGCGGTGCGCGCCTCCAGATCGGATGCGTTCTTGTTGAGACGAGCGATCGCCTCTTCGCGCGATTCCGGTGGCAGGGACATTGGCGGCCTCAGCACTCCGGCACGAATGTCGGAGGGGGTCTGAATTCGGCGCGGAACCTATAGGCGAGACCCCCGCAGGTCAAGGCGGCGCAGACGTGCTGTACGGCGTTGATTTTCCGCATGTTTGTTTCGCTATTCGTGGGGCGTGGCGAAGGGTCGCTGGGGATGGCGTGGAATCCGGGCATGAGTCTGCGCTTTCCGGTGTTGCCGCCGGAAAAGTCGGGGAGGTGGCGGAGCGCGGGCGGCTTCGCCCGGAACCGAATGATGGCCCCCTGCTTTCGCTTTGCGGGGACCGGGATGTGTTTTCGGCGTCGCCGCCTTCGCTCCGCGCGACCGGTTCACGCAAGCCGACGGGGGCGGGCTTCATCAAGGCGGCCTGCGGGGCTTTCGGGACTTTCCCACCCCGGCCTTTTCGCCGCATTCATCCCTGTCCGTCGTACGCTCGCGACGGGCGGAAGGCTTCCAGGCCTCCCGGGCCCCGGGGTTTCGACACCCCGGGCAGTCCGCCGCCCCCACGCCCCCGTTATTCCACAAGCCGCAGGTATGAGCCGCGCAAGGGTCCGGGCGACGATTCCGGGACGACGTTTCCCGCTCGATCGCACCCCGCCGCACGTGATTGGCCCTGGCGCCAGACGCCCTCCCCCGCGACGGGATGCAGGCATTATGCGGGCGCCGGGAGGGGGTGCGCAGGAGACGGGGGTCTCAAAAGCAGAAGGCGCTGGAAAGGCGGGATGTTTTTCCGCCAATGCGACTATATGGAGCGCACCTGATCCTTCTCCCGTTGGGAGAAGGTGGCCCGGAGGGCCGGATGAGGGTCGGACGGCGGACGCGGCGAAGCCGCCCCCCGGACAGGCGACCCTCACCCTTTCGCGTAAGGACGACGGCTGCGCCGTCGTGCGCTCAAGCCCTATCCCAAGGGGAGAGGGTCAGTTATTCGGCTGAGCCGCGGGAGCCGCATCGGCCGGCGTCGCCGGCGTCGGACCCGCGGCGTCGGTCGCGGCCTGGCAATCCTGACCGGCGTAAAGGCCGTTCAGATAGTACCAGCGGTGGCGGATGGCGGCTGCCTCGGCTTCCTTGCGCTCGCGGTCGGGGCGGGTCAGGGCGTCGGCGCCGGCGATGGCGAGGCCCGCCCCGGGGATGAGCATCGACGCGCCAGCCGAAGCGACGCCGCCGAGAGTGCTGAGGATGCCGCCGCCGGGCGCACCGCCCAGTTGCTGGCTGAGGTTCGCCGCCTCCTCGGAGATCTGGGGACAGGTCATGGCGGTGTCGCCGGCGCGCATGATCTCGACAGGCGCCCCGGCCTCGGCCTGCTGGGCGGCGGCGGGCGGGACGACGACCGCCGTCAGGACGGCGGCGGCGGACAGGATATGCAGTTTCATTGTACTCAACCCTCACAAGCCCCGCGACAGAACGGGTGTGGAGGGTGAGGGTTGCGCTCTCCTTCCCCTTCGTGGGGAGGGAGAACGAAATCAGGCCCGGACCGCCCGTGTGGCCTCGACGCCGAGCGCCTGAAGGGCGGCGGCGGTGATGTGTTCGGCGTTGAGCCCGGCCGTGGCGTACATGGCGGCCGGATTGTCCTGATCCTGGAAGACGTCGGGCAGGCACAGGGTGCGGATCTTCAGCCCGGCGTCGAGCGCGCCCTTTTCGGCCAGCAGCTGAAGCACGAAGGCGCCGAAGCCGCCCATGGCCCCCTCCTCCACCGTGATCAGGCATTCGTGCTCGCGGGCCAGGCGCAGGATCAGCCCGGCGTCCAGCGGCTTGGCGAAGCGGGCGTCGGCGACGGTGGCGGAAACCCCACGGGCGGCGAGGGCCTCGGCGGCCTTGAGCGACTCCTGCAGGCGGGTGCCCAGCGAGAGGATGGCGACGGTGGTTCCCTCGCGGACGATGCGACCCTTGCCGATCTCGAGCGGGGCGGCGAGCTCGGGGATCTCGACGCCGACGCCGTCGCCGCGCGGATAGCGGAAGGCGGAGGGGCGGTCGTCGATCTCGAGGCTGGTGGCGATCATGGCGGCCAGTTCGGCCTCGTCGGCGGCGGCCATCAGCACCATGCCCGGAAGCGCGCCCATGAAGCCGATGTCGAAACTGCCGGCGTGGGTGGCGCCGTCGGCGCCGACGAGACCGGCGCGGTCCATGGCGAAGCGGACCGGCAGCTTCTGGATGGCGACGTCGTGGACGACCTGGTCGTAGCCGCGCTGGAGGAAGGTCGAATAGATGGCGCAGACCGGCTTCATTCCGTCGGCGGCGAGGCCGGCGGCGAAGGTGACGGCATGCTGTTCAGCGATGCCGACGTCATAGGTGCGGGTCGGGAAGGCCTGGCCGAACAGGTCCAGACCGGTGCCCGAGGGCATGGCGGCGGTGATGGCGACGATGGACGGATCGAGGTTCGCGCGCTTGATCAGCTCGGTCCCGAACACCTTGGTGTAGCTGGGGGCGTTGGAGACGGATTTGGACTGTTTGCCCGAGACGACGTCGAACTTCGTCACCGCATGGAGCTTGTCGGCGCTGGACTCGGCCGGGGCGTAGCCCTTCCCCTTCTGGGTCACGACGTGGACGATCACCGGACGGTCGGTGATGGCGGCGGCGTTCTTCAGGATGGGAACGAGGTTGTCCATGTCGTGCCCGTCGACGGGACCGACGTAATAGAAGCCCAGTTCCTCGAAGAAGGTGCCCCCCACGATCATGCCGCGGGCGTATTCCTCGGCCTTGCGCGCGGCGTTGCGGAACGGGCGCGGCAGGTGTTCAGCGACCGACTTTCCGAAGCGGCGGAAATTGCGATAGGCGCCGCCCGAGACCTGTTTGGCCAGATAGGCGCTCATGCCGCCGACCGGCGGGGCGATCGACATGTCGTTGTCGTTGAGGATGACCATCAGCTGGCCATGGGTCGTCTCGGCCGCGTTGTTCATCGCCTCATAGGCCATGCCGGCGGACATGGAGCCGTCGCCGATGACGGCCACGACGCGGTTCTTCTCGCCCTTCTGGTCGCGGGCGGCGGCGAAGCCGAGGGCGGCGCTGATCGAGGTCGAGGCGTGGGCCGCGCCGAAGGGGTCGTATTCGCTCTCGCTGCGTTTGGTGAAGCCCGACAGGCCGCCCGGCTGGCGCAGGGTGCGGATGCGGTCTCTGCGGCCCGTCAGGATCTTGTGCGGATAGCACTGGTGGCCGACGTCCCAGATCAGGATGTCTTTCGGCGTTTCAAGGACGTGGTGCAGGGCGACGGTCAGCTCGACGACGCCGAGGCCGGCGCCGAGGTGGCCGCCGGTGACGGAGACCGCGTCGATGGTCTCGGCCCGCAGCTCATCGGCCAGCTGACGCAGCTGGGGGATGTCGAACCCGCGCGTGTCGGCGGGAAGGTGGACCTGGTCGAGCAACGGGGTGTCGGGCATGAAACTCACGTGTTCCTTACGAGCTCTTCTCTACCCGTCATCCTCGGGCTTGTCCCGAGGATCAGACTTTCCGGTGCTCGGTGGCCGAATTGGGTCCGCGGTCAGAGAAGCCTTTGGATGGGCTGCTGTTCCCAACCTCTGATCCCCGGGTCAAGCCCGAGCATGACGGCAAAGGCGCCTCAGGATCGCCGCTGGAGAACGTAATCCACGCTGGCCTTGAGGATTTCGGCGTCGGAGCCGAAGACGTCGAGGTGGGCGCGGGCCTGATCCGCGAGGTGCGCGACCCTCTGACGCGCCGCCTCGACGCCCAGCAGGGTGACGAAATTGGTCTTGCCCTGGGCGGCGTCCTTGCCGGCCGCCTTGCCGAGGATGTCCTCGTCGCCCTCGACGTCCAGCAGGTCGTCGACGATCTGGTAGGCTAGGCCGATGTCGTGGGCGAAGCTGATCAGGGCCTGACGCTGGGCCTCGCGGGCGCGGGCGATGATGAGGGGAATCTCGAAGGCGTAGGTGAACAAGGCGCCGGTCTTGAGCCGCTGCATGCGGGCGACGCCGCCGAGATCGTCGCGCACGCCCATCAGGTCGATCATCTGGCCGCCGGCCATGCCGCGCGCGCCCGAGGCCAGCGACAGGCGGGCGGCCAGTTCGCAGCGTATCCCGGCGTCGTCGTGGGTGTCGGGGTGGAGCAGGATGTCGAAGGCCGCGGTCTGCAAGGCGTCGCCGGCGAGGATGGCGGTGGCCTCGTCATAGGCCCTGTGCACCGTGGGCCGGCCGCGGCGCATGTCGTCATTGTCCATCGCCGGCAGGTCGTCGTGGACCAGGCTGTAGGCGTGGACGCATTCCAGGGCGCAGGCGGCGCGCAGCACCGGTCGCTCCTCGATGTCGAACAGTTCGGCGGCTTCCAGGGCGAAGAAGGGGCGCAACCGCTTGCCGGGGCCGAGGGCGGCGTAGCGCATGGCCTCGGTCAGGCGCGATTCGGGGCCGCTGGCGCGGGGCAGTAGCTCGTCGAGGGCGACCGTGACCAGATCGGCGACCTCGGCCACGCGGTCGACCACGCCCTGTTCGGGCGAGTTGGCGGCCGGGGCCGGGGGCGGGTGGAGGGTCAGAACAGCCTCCCGCCGATCTCGACCTCGCGGTCGACGCCGACCAGCACGACCTCGCCCTTCGCGTCGGGGAAGCCCAGGGTCAGGACCTCGGACATGAAGGGGCCGATCTGGCGCGGCGGGAAGTTGACGACGGCGGCGACCTTGCGGCCGACCAGCTCCTCGCGCGTGTAGTGGACAGTGATCTGGGCCGAGGACTTCTTCACCCCGACCTCCGGGCCGAAATCGATGGTCAGTTTGTACGCGGGCTTGCGCGCCTCGGGAAAGGCGTCGGCGGCGAGGACCCGGCCCACGCGCACATCCACCTTCATGAAGTCGTCGAAGGCGATCAGGGCCGCCGGGGCCGCCATCAGCTGAACTCGGCGGGCTCGACGCCCCTGGCCCCGCCGTCGGGGCCGACGACGATCTTCTCCACACGCAGCTGGGCCGCCTTGAGACGGTTCTCGCAATGCGCCTTCAGAAGCGCGCCCTCTTCGTAGAGGGCGATCGATTCCTCGAGCGGAGCCTGGCCGGACTCGAGTTTGGACACGATGGCCTCGAGGCGCTGCAGGGCGTCCTCGAAGCTGAGATCGGCGGGGATTTGCGCGGCGTCAGTCATATCGCGAGCGACCCTAGAGGGGGCCGAAGCGCGTCTCAAGCAAAGAGCGGACTATTCCTGAATCGGGACGCGACGGACCGAGACGATGCGGATGCGGGGATCCAGCATCTGGCCGCGCATGAAGCCCTCGCCCTCGGTCGGGGATTTGGGGGCGGAGAGGATCTGGCGGATGATGTCCATGCCCTCGACGACGCGGCCGAAGACGGCGAAGCCGGGGTCGCCGGGCGCGGACTTGCCGGCGTCCAGCGAGCTGACGTCGCCGACGATGATGAAGAAGTCGCCGGTGGCGGTGCCCGGGTCAAAGCGGGCCATGGAGAGGGCGCCGTCGGTGTGGGTCAGGCCGGTCTCGTTCGTCGGTTCGTGGGCGATGGGCGGCAGGACCCGGTCCGGCGCGCCGCCGGTTCCGCCCTGGATCAGGCCGGCGGCGGGGCTGAGCACCATGCCGCGGTAGAAGGCCGTCCCGTCGAACCGGCCCTCATCGACGTAGCGCAGGAAGTTGGCCGAGGTGACCGGCGCGCGCGGGTCGGTCTCGGCGAGGATGGTTCCGCTGTCGGTCTGGATGGCGACGCGGACGGACGCGGCGGGGTCCTGCGCAAAGGCGGCGAGCGGAGCGGTCAGGCAGAGCAGGAAGGCGAGCAGGGTGCGGCGGATCATCGTGCTTTTCCGCGCCGTCAGCGCTTCTCGTAGCGGCGCTGGGACCAGTATTTGAAGCCCTGGTTGTGGACGAGGGCCCAGCCGTCGGCGCGCAGGCGGCGGCCGACCATGTGGTTGAAATAGCCGTGAGCGAGGACCAGCACGTCCTGACCGCTCTCGGCACGGGCGATCAGGGCCTGGGCGGCCTTTTCGGCGCGGCCTTCGGCCTGACGGCGGGTTTCCTGACCTTCATGATGGTTGAAGGCGTGCCACCAGAAGCGGGCGACGGCGCCCCAGTATTTGGGCGGCAGCTTGAACCACGAGGGGAAATGCGGCGGCGGCAGGGGCGCCTCGATGAACAGGGCGTCGGACATGACCTCGCGGCCGGCTGCGATGGCGGCGGCGGTTTCCTGGGCGCGCGGACGGGTCGAGGCGTAGATGGCGCCGGCGCCCTCGGCCGTGGCCAGAAGTTCGGGCGGCGGGGTCTGACCGGCGCGCAGGCCGCCGACCTCGTATCTGGCCCACCAGTCGCGGTACTGGTCGGAGGTCAGCAGGCATTTGCGCGACAGGGCCGGCTCGCCGTGACGGGCCAGGATGATGGCGCCGGGACGCACCGAGACCAGAGCCGGGCGGGCCGGCGGGGCAGTCGCGGGAATCGTCGGGTCTGCCATCAATGAGTCTCGGGCGGGGGCGGGCATGATTTGCGGAGGATAAGCCGTTGGCGAACCGTCCTTATTCCTCCCCCAAGGCCTGAACGTGGGCGACCGCGGAACGGCCCAGCCCTTCTAGGTCGTAACCGCCCTCGAGCGAGGCTGCAACCTTGCCGCCGCAACACGAACGCGCGACCTCGAGCACGGCGCGGGTGGCCCAGGCGAAATCCTCCGCCTCCAGACTTTGATGCGCCAGCGGATCGCGGCGGTGGGCGTCGAAGCCGGCCGAGATCAGCACGAGATCCGGATTGAAGCTGTGCAGCGCCGGCATCAGGCCGCCCGAGAAGGTCGCGCGCCAGGCCTCGCGGGCCGCATGGGGCGGGACCGGGGCGTTGACGATGTTGCCGACGCCGGTCTCGGACGCCGCGCCCGTGCCCGGATAGAGGGGCATCTGGTGGATGGAGCCGAGGAACAGGCTGGCGTCGTTCTGGAAGGCGGCCTGGGTGCCGTTGCCGTGATGGACGTCGAAATCGATGACGGCGACGCGGGCCATGCCCTCGGCCTGGGCGACGCGGGCGGCGACGGCGACGTTGGAGAACAGGCAGAAGCCCATGGCCTGATCCGGCTCGGCGTGATGACCCGGCGGCCGCACGGCGGCGAAGGCGCGGGTCGTTTCGCCGCGGGCGATGGCGCGCACCGCGTCGATCACGGCGCCGGCGGCGAGGCGGGCGGCGCGGAGGCTGCCGGGCGACAGGACGGTGTCGGGGTCCAGCTGGTTCAGGCCGGCGGCGGGCGACGCGTCGAGCAGGCGGGCGACATAGTCGGCGGGGTGCAGGCGTTCGAGGTCGGCGACGGCGGCCTCGGTCGCGGCGCGGCGGTCGAGCGACAGGCCGGAGTCGTCGAGGGCGTCCAGCACGGCCTTGAGCCGCTCGGGCCGTTCGGGGTGGCCGACGCCGGGGCGGTGTTCGATCATGTCGGGATGGGTGAACAGGGCGACGCTCATCGGGGGCAGGATAGGCGCCGGGCGCGGACTTGTCGCGGATGACTTCACCTCCCCATCGGCGTCAGGCCGATGGGGAGGTGAAGGTGACGGCCGGCGCGACTGCGTGTAGTGCGGCGGAATGAGCGAAGCCGTGATCCGACCCGCCACGCCCGCCGACGCCGAAGCCCTCGGCGTGCTGGGGCGTCAGACCTTCATCGACACCTTCGTCGCCGCAGACGGGTTCGCCATCCCCTACCCCGCCGATGACCTGAAAGCCTTTCTCGACGCCAGCTTCAGCGCCGACGCCGTGCGGGTGAAACTGAAGGAGCCCGGCGCCGCCTGGTGGGTGGCCGAGCGGGACGGGGAACTGCTGGCCTTCGCCAACACCGGACCCAACACCCTGCCCCATCCCGAGGCCCGGCCGAGCCACGCCGAACTGCGGCGGCTGTATGTGTCGAAGGCGGCGCAGGGGCTGGGCCTCGGCACGAAACTGCTGGCCGTGGCGCTGGACTGGATGGAGGCTCACACCGACGGGCCGCTGTGGATCGGCGTCTGGAGCGGAAACCTGAAGGCGCAGAAGCTGTATGCGGCGTACGGGTTCGAGAAAGCCGGGGAGTACGAATATCCGGTCGGCCGCTGGCGGGATCACGAGTTCATCTTGCGGCGCTACTCGCGCCACACGTAGGCGTCTGACGGGAACTCGAACCCGACTGCTGGATGATACTTCACCGCGACATCGAAGTTTTGGCCGGTTTCCGGAGTCAATGCTGGCGGTCCCGAGTCCAGCACCTCGCTCATCAACTTAGCCTGACGATTCTTTCCGATCAGGGCAGGCCCCAAAAGAGTCCCCGACACCGAGAACGCGAGCTCTCTCTCCGCCTTGGCTAGCGTCTCACGAAATTTCGACCACCAGATTTCGTCGCCATTACGATGCTTTTTCTGAGCGTGCAGGTAGTTATTGAGGCGCGCTACAGCATCTCGCCCGGCGGGCCGGACGGGGGTGTAGAGGAATCGAACACTTACGCCGTCCTTCGAGAACTTCAGGTCGGCCACTGTTTTGTTGCCCGCGAAAGCGCGCTGTGCAGCCTTGTCCAGAACCCCGATTTGCCACGCCTTCTTTGATGTCGACGGGATGTGCTCCCATTCCGCCAGATACTCGGAGGCACGTGCTTCCAGACCAGCGCGAAGTTCGAAAGCGGAATAGAACAAGCGATCAACCGACCCATCTTCCAGCAGGCATCGCGCTCGCCGAAGATAGCCGCGCGCCGAAACATCGTAATTTGCCGTATCCATCGTAGACTTCATCCATGCTCCTCCCCTTCTTCACCGCCCTGAGAGACGCGCGCGTGCCCGTGTCCATGAAGGAATGGCTCCATCTGATGGAGGCCATGGACAAGGACGTGGCGGGGCGGAAGGTCGACGACTTCTACCACCTGTCGCGGGCGGTGCTGGTCAAGGACGAGAAACACTACGACCGGTTCGATCAGGTGTTCGGCAAGGTGTTCGCCGGGATCGAGACCGTCGGCGCGGGCGACGAGCCGGCGCTGGACGTGCCCGAGGACTGGCTGAAGCTGCTCAACGAGAAATACCTGACCGACGAGGAGAAGGCGCAGATCGAGGCGCTGGGCGGGTTCGAGAAGCTGATGGAGACGCTGAAGCAGCGTCTGGAAGAGCAGAAGGGCCGGCATGAGGGCGGCAACAAGTGGATCGGGACCGGCGGGACCAGCCCGTTCGGCCACGGCGGCTACAATCCCGAGGGGGTGCGCGTCGGCGGACCGGGACGGCAGGGCCGTGCGGTCAAGGTCTGGGAGAAGCGCGAATACCGAAACCTGGACGACCAGGTCGAACTGGGCACGCGCAACATCAAGGTGGCCCTGCGCCGCCTGCGCCGGTTCGCCCGGCAGGGGGCGCTCGACGAGCTGGACATGGACGCCACCATCGACGGCACGGCGCGCCAGGGCTGGCTGGACATCCACATGCGGCCCGAGCGGCGCAACACGATCAAGGTGCTGCTGTTCCTCGACATCGGCGGCTCGATGGATGCCCATGTGAAGATGTGCGAGGAGCTGTTCTCGGCCGCGAAGACCGAGTTCAAGCACCTCGAATTCTTCTACTTCCATAACTGCCTCTACGAGGGGGTGTGGAAGGACAACCGGCGCCGGCACGAGCAGAAGATCCCGACCTGGGAGGTGCTGAACAAATACCCCGCCGACTGGCGCGCCATCTTCGTCGGCGACGCGACCATGAGCCCGTACGAAGTGACCATGCCCGGCGGTTCGGTCGAGCACTGGAACGAGGAGGCCGGCGCGGTCTGGATGAAGCGGGCCACGCAGCAGTGGGACAAGGTGGCGTGGCTGAACCCCTCGCCCGAGCGGTACTGGAGCTATTCCGCCTCGGTCGGGATGGTCCGCGAACTGGTCGACGAGCGGATGTATCCGCTGACGCTGGAAGGGCTGGAGAAGGCGATGCGGGCGCTGGCCAAATAGGTTAGGGTCGCGGGAGTTTTCCGGAGGGTCCGCCATGCTCGCCATCGTGTTCGCCGTCATTCTCCAGCAGGCGGCTCCCCTGCCCGCCGCGACCGGTCAGGTCGTGTGGGAAGAACCGGCGCCTCCGCCCGTGGCCGCCGCGCCCGTTGAAATCCCCGCCATCCCCGACAGCGCCCGCGCTGACCCTTATGGCTATGAGCGCGCCGAGTGCAGCCCGCTGATCCGCAAGGCGTCGGAATCGATGGAGGCCTGTCAGGCGCGGGTGCGGGCCGCGCTGGCCGCCAATCTGGGGGACGCCCTGCCGCCGGGGCTGGCTCCGGCCGGCGCGCCGGACGAATGCCGGCTGGCGGCGGCGGGCGACCGCTACGCCCTGCAATGCGGCGCGCCCGACCGCCCCGCCCGCGCCGACGTCAGGCCCCAGGAACAGACGTGTGAATCCCGGCCTCGCGCCCGACCAGAAGGCGGCGTGGCCTGGACCGAGGAATGCCGGCCCGCCGACGGGCGCGCTCCGACGCAGGAAGGCCTCAAGATCAAGCTGTTCGGCGACTGACCGGACGCGCGAACGCCGCCCGCGATGCGGACGGCGTTGCGGTCGGTGAACGCGAAACCTAGTTGCGGTGGTCGCGGATGGTGTCTTTCAACCCGCCGACGGCATTCTGGATCTTGCCCTCGGCCTGATCGGCGCGGCCTTCCGCCTTCAGCTTCTCGTCGCCGGTGAGCTTGCCGGCGGCTTCCTTGATCTCGCCGCCCATGTTCTTTGCGGCGCCGTCGATACGATCCTGATCGGGCATGGAAAAATCTCCTGACTGACACGCCGTCGGACTGACAGCGCCTGGGCAGGAAGAGCGAACGGCGAAGGCCGCCGTTCCGTATGGTCCCGCTAGCCGTGACGTCGCAGCCAGACCGTCACCGCCCAGGCGTGGGCGTCGTGGCGCAGCTGCGCGACCGCCGTATGCGGGTGCAGCCAGACCAGTTCGTGGTCGGCCTCGACCTTGGCGGCCGGGTCCAGGGACAGCTGTTCGGCGATCCAGAAGCCGCCCGCGTTGTTGATCGGGGCGCCGTCGGACTTGCGGAAATACTGGGAGGCTTCGGCGATGCGGACGAAGGGGCGGATGAACATGCCGGCCTCCTCGACGAACTCCCGGACCAGGGCCTGTTCCTCGGTCTCGTCGCCGTCGACGGCGCCGCCGGGCAGGTCGAAATAGCTTCCCTCGCCGCGGTCGACGCGGACGCAGGCCAGTTTGCCGTCCTTGAAGACGAGGCCGAACGCCGTCGGGCGCAAGGCGTAGTCGAGGTCAGGATCGCGAAGGCCGAACTGGAGCATGGGCGGGTAACGCGTGCGCGTCCTTAAAGATCGAAGGCGAGGCGGGCGCGGACGCCGCGGTGTTCGCCGTCGTATTCAACCCGCGAGCGCAGGCCAGAGGCCATGGCGGTGATGATCCTGCCGCCCAGACCGGTGCCGCGGGCCTTGCCTGCGCCCATGCCCGGGCCGTCGTCCTCGACCGTCAGCAGGGCGCGGCCGTCGACGTCCGGCCTGAGAATGACCCGGATCTCGCCGCCCTGACCGGGGGCGTAGGCGTATTTGACGGCGTTGGTGACCAGTTCGGTGACGACGACGCCCAGCGACACGGCCTGATCGGTCGAGACGCGCATGGGCTCGGCGCGGAGGGTGATGTTCGGCGAGTTGTCGCCGGGACCGACCGACTTGCCCAGTTCGTCGATCAGCCCTTCCAGATATTCGTCCATGGCCACCGAGGACATGTCGTCGGACGTGTAGAGGCGGCGGTGGACGTGGGCCACGGCCTCGATCCGGGCCTGGGCCTCCTTCAGGGCGGAGCGGGCGCCTTCGTCGGTCATCTGGCGCAGCTGCAGCGACATGAAGCTGGAAACCAGCTGCAGGGAATTGCCGACGCGGTGGTTGACCTCGCGCAGCATGGCCTCGGCGCGGTCGCGGGCGAGGCGCACCATCTCCTGGGCCGCCTCGTTCTCGCGGCGCAGCCTGCGGCGCGACACCGCCTCCTCCAGCGCGTTGCGCAGCAGGGCGGTGAAGTCCTCGGACACGTCCTTGATGACATAGTCGGCGGCGCCGGCGCGCAGGGCGGCCACGGCGATCCGGCCTTCCTGGGCCCCGGTGACATAGACGACGGGCGGCGGGTCGTTCAGCGCGATGATGTCGGGCAGGACGTCCAGACCCTCGCGGCCCGGCATGTAGTGGTCCAGGGCGACGACATCGAAATCGGCGGCGCGCTCTGCGAGGATTTCCAGACCCGCGTCCCCGTCGGAGGCGCAGGCGACGGCGAAGCCGTGGCGCGTCAGCTCCTTCTCGACCAGCCGCGACAGGCCGCGGTCATCGTCGATGTAGAGCAGGCGGATGACCTCCCCCTGGGTCCTCAAGATATGCTCACTCGATGTCCGGCGCCTGCATGACCGACAGGAACAGGCCCAACTGACGGATGGCGCCCGCGAAGCTTTCGTAGTCGACCGGCTTTGTGATGTAGACGTTGCAGCCCAGATCGTAGCAGCGCTGGATTTCGGTCTTGTCGTCCGTGGTGGTCAGGACCACGACCGGGGCGCGGCGCAGGCGCTCGTCGTTCTTGACCCGCTCCAGGATGTCGGTGCCCGACATGTCCGGCAGATTCAGGTCCAGCAGGATCAGCATCGGCCCGTTGAGGCGGACTTCCTCGCTGAACAGATAGTCCATGGCCGAGCCGCCGTCGGCGAAATGGGCGATGTCATTGGCGATGTTGGCGCGCCGGATGTTCTTTTCGATCAGCTTGGCGTGGCCGAGGTCGTCCTCGACCATCACGATCTTCACGGCTGTGCTCATCAGTACTCTCCAGCGTCCGCGAGGACGAGGCGTGTGGGGAACTTCAGCATAAATGTCGAGCCCTTTCCAAGCTCTGACTCGACGGTGACGTCGCCGCCGAGGCGACGGACGCTGTTGCGCACGAAGGCCAGACCGAGGCCCTCGCCGGCCCGGTCCTGCCTTCCGGAGCGACGGAACAGTTCGAAGATGCGCTCGTGGTCGCGCCCGGAAATGCCGCGCCCGTTGTCGGCGATGCTGTAGACGACCCAGCCGTCGCCGGTCTCGCGACCCGAGATGAGGATGCGGCCCGGACGGGCCGGGTCGAGGTATTTGACGGCGTTGTCGACCAGGTTGCCGAGAATCTGCTCCATCGACAGCCGATCGCTTGTGATCGGCGGGAGCGGTTCGATGACGATTTCGGCGTCCGAGGCGTCGGTCTGATGCCGGACGCTGTCCGCCACGCCCCGGGCCATGGCGGTCATGTCGAGAGTTTCAGGCATCAGGTTGCGGCGGCCCTCGCGCGACAGCTTGAGGATGGCGTTGATCAGCCGGTCCATCTTCTCGGTGGAGGCGCGGATGAAGCCGACGGCCTCGGGCAGGTCCTCGCGCACGGCGGTCAGGGCGTCCTGTTCGATCAGTTTGGGAGCCCGGGTTTCCACCGCCGTCATCTGCCGGTCGATCACCTTGCCGGCCGTCTCCAGTTCCGAGGTGAAGCCCATGACATTGACCAGGGGCGCGCGCAGGTCGTGGCTGACGATATAGGCGAAGCGCTGGATCTCGTCGTTGGCGCGGGTCAGTTCGAAGGTGCGGTCGCGGACCTTCTGCTCAAGCCCGGCGTTCATCGCGTCCAGCGCGTCGCGCGCCTGCTGGATCTCCTGAACATAGCGCCGGATCAGCCAGCCGCTGACCCCGGCCAGCGCGAGGATCAGCAGGCCGGCCATGGCGTTGACGAGAACTGTCGCGCCGGAGGCCCATTCGGTCTGGCGGGTGGCGAACTGAAGACGCGTGGCCTGGATTTCATTGATGGCGGCGGTCTCGGCGCGGATCTGATCCATGACGACCTTGCCGGAGCCATTGCGGATGATCGCGATCGCGTCGCCCATCCGTCCCATCCGGCCCAAGGCGATGGTGCGGTCGATGACGTCCAGCCGCTGCTGCGACAGTTCGCGCAGGCGTTCGACCCGCGGCGACAGGTCCGAATCTCCCGCCGTGAGCCGCGCCAGTTCGTCCAGATGGTCGGGCAGCGCGTCCGTGCTGGCGTTATAGGGTTCCAGATATTCGGCGCGGCCCGTCAGCAGATAGCCGCGCTGACCCGTCTCGGCGTCGACGGACAGGGTCATCACCTCGGTCGCGGCGAGACGGACGCGCTGACCCCGCTCGACGTTGTCGTTGAAGTCGCTGGTCCGCTGCAGCATCACGAAGACGCCGACGTTGACGATCAGCAGCAGGGCGATGGCCCCCGACAGCAAGGCGACCACGGACCGGCTGAGCGACGGCGTGCGCAGGAAATGGCCAAGGGCCTGAAGCGTGGGACGCAGCGCCGGTATCATCGGGCGCGAGCATTAGCGGCGCGTTCGGGCCTGTCCAGTCGCGTCCCGGGAGAAACCCTGCCCGCTTTCGGGATTTAGGGTAAAGGTGCGTTCGTCAGGATCGGGGGGAGATTGACATGGTCTGGTGGTGGTGGATCGTTCCGGCGGTCGTCGGCCTGCTCGGCGTCATCCTGTTCATCAAGGGCGTGGCGGGCCTGTTCAAGGGCCGGTTCTTCAGCGGCCTGCTGGTCGGCGCCGGCGGCGCGGGCTTCATGGCGGCGGCGGTGATCGCCTCCCTGCTGGCCCTGGACATCCAGACCTATGGCCGGCTGACGTATGAGCGGCCGGTGGCCACGATCCAGACGCGCCAGCTGGGGCCGCAGTATTTCGAGGCGACGGTGATCCAGCCCGACCGGGGCGAGCATGCGCCCGCGGTGACCAACCTCTATCCGCTGCACGGCGACGAATGGCGCATCGAGGCCCAGGTGCTGAAGTGGAAGCCGTGGGCCAATGTGCTGGGGCTGGATACGCAGTACCGGCTGGACCGGCTGTCGGGGCGGTACGCCTCGATCGAGCAGGAGATCAACGCCGAGCGCAGCGTTCATCCGCTGTCGGGCGGCGATGCGTCCGTCACATGGCTGCCGTGGAAGATCAGCACCTGGGACACGGCGCGGCGTTATCGGCGCTATGTCGACGCGGTCGACACCCTGTACGGCGGCGGCGCCTATATGCCGATGGCCGACGGGGCCAGGTACGAGGTCTGGATCACCCAGTCGGGTCTGGTGGCGCGCCCGGTCAACGACGCGGCGCGGACCGCCTCTTCGGGCGGCTGGACAGAGGTCCGGTAGTCAGTCCGCCGCGAAACTGTCCCGCAGCGTCTCCAGAGTCAGGCCGTTTCCCTGCCGGAAGAAGGCGTACAGCGTGTCCCAAGCCGGTCCGGGCGCGAAGCCGGTGGCCGTCAGCGTCACACGCGTCTGGTCGTCCCCGACGGGGTCCAGCTCCATGACCGTGGCGGTTTCCGCGAACTCGGCCGCGTGCGGGAACCCGGGCGGGGCCTTCACATTGCGGATGGCCAGCATGCGCCCCGGCACATAGGCGACGATCTGATTGCCGATGTTGCCCGGCGCGCCTGCCGCCGAACCGGGGGCGTAGCCGGTCTCGATCATTCCGCCCGTCCGGAAATCGACCTCGGCGAAGCTGACGCCCAGACGGCGCCAGCCCTCCGACGTCGTCAGGGCGGACCAGACCTGGGCCGGCGGCGCGGGCACCTCGACGGACAGCTGGATGATCCGGTGGCCGTTCGCCTCGACGCTGGACGTGTCAACCAGTTGGCCCGCTGTCTGGGCGGCGGCAGGGCCGCTCGCCATCACGGTCAGGGCGGCGACAAGGGCGACGAGGCGCATCGGAACTGTCCTTGAGTTGCGCCACCCTTATACCGCCGTTCGGCGGGCTTCCCTAGACGGTCCCGATCGTCCGCAGCCGCGCGCGAGGGTGGACCTCGTTCTGGCTCATCACCACGGTCTGTCCGCGGAACCGTTCGATGATCGAGCGGACGTAGGGGCGGATCTGCGGGCCGGTCAGCAGGACGGCGGTCTCGCCGGCCATGGCGGCGCGCTCGAACACGTCGCGGACGGCCCGGATGAAGTCCTGAAGGCGTGAGGGGGCCATGGCCAGCTGGCGGTCCTCGCCCTGACCGACCAGGGCGTCGGCGAAGGCGGCCTCCCATTCCGGCGACAGGGTGACGATCGGCAGGGCGCCGTCATCGCCCTTGTGCTGCCAGCACAGCTGGCGGGCCAGACGGCCGCGGACGTGCTCGACCAGGGTGGTGACGGAGCTGGTGTGCGGCGCGGCCTCGGCCAGGCCTTCCAGGATGGCGCCCAGATCACGGATCGAGACCTTTTCGCGCAGCAGGGTCTGGAGCACGCGCTGAAGGGTGGTGACGGTGACGACCGAGGGGATCAGTTCGTCGACCAGCTTCTTCTCTTCGGTCCCCAGCTCCTTCAGCAGCTTCTGCACCTCGGCGTAGGAGAGCAGGTCGGCCATATTCTCCTTCAGGATCTCGGTCAGGTGGGTGGTCAGCACGGTCGAGGGGTCGACGATGGTGTAGCCGCGGAAGGTGGCTTCCTCGCGCAGGCTTTCATCGATCCAGGTGGCGGGCAGGCCAAAGGCGGGTTCCCTGGTGTGTTCGCCCGGCAGCTCGACCTGACGGCCGGCGGGATCCATGGCCATCAGCGAGCCGAGGCGAACCTCGCCCTGCCCGGCCTCCATCTCCTTGATGCGAATGGCGTAGCCCTGGGTGCTGAGCCGCATGTTGTCGAGGATGCGCACCGAGGGCATGACGAAGCCGTACTCCTGGGCCAGCGAACGACGCAGGGCGCGGACCTGATCGGTCAGGCGGCGGCCCTCCAGATCGTTGATCAGGGACAGCAGGGAATAGCCCAGCTCGATCTTGACCTCGTCGATGGTCAGGGCCGTGCCGATCGGCTCCTCGACCTCTTCGCGAGGACCCGAGGCGGTGGCGGCCATCTCGGCCTCGGTCGGTTTGGGCTTGAGCCGTTCGCGGCCCAGCTTCCAGGCCATGAAGCCCGTGCCGATGGCGAGGGCGGCGAAGGGCAGCAGCGGCATGCCCGGGATCAGGCCGATCAGGGCCGAAGCGCCCGAAACGACGCCCAGGCTGACGGGGTTGGTGGCCAGTTGGGCGACCAGGGCCTTGTCGGCCGTGCCCTCGACGCCCGCCTTGGACACCAGGAAGCCGGCGGCGATGGAGATGACGATGGCCGGGACCTGGGTCACCAGACCGTCGCCGATGGTCAGGGCGACATAGGTGTCAGCCGCTTCCCCGATCGGCAGGCCGTGCTGGATCGTGCCGATCAGTATGCCGCCGATGGCGTTGATGAAGACGATGATCAGCCCGGCCACGGCGTCGCCGCGCACGAATTTCGAGGCGCCGTCCATGGCCCCGAAGAAGGTCGATTCCTGCTCCAGCTCCTTGCGGCGGCGTTTGGCGGTCTCCTCGTCGATCAGGCCGGACGACAGGTCGGCGTCGATGGCCATCTGCTTGCCCGGCATGGAGTCTAGGGTGAAGCGGGCCGAGACCTCGGCGATGCGGGTCGAGCCCTTGGTGATGACGACGAAATTCACCACCAGGATGATGGCGAAGATGATGATCCCGATGATGAAACTGCCGCCCATCATCAGGGCCCCGAACGACTGGATCACCTGACCCGCCGCCCCGTGGCCCTCATGGCCATGGGTCAGGACCAGACGGGTCGAGGCCAGGTTCAGACCCAGCCGGAACAGGGTGGTGACCAGCAGCACCGTCGGGAAGATGGCGAAGTCCAGCGGCCGTTTCATCATCACGGCCGTCATCAGGATCAGCACGGACGAGACCAGCGAAACGGCCAGCAGCAGATCCAGCAGGAATTTCGGCACCGGCAGGATCAGCAGCAGGATGACGCCGATGACGCCAATGGCCATGGCCACCTCGCCCCGCGCGATCCAGCCCATCATGTCGCGGCCGGTCGGACGGGCGTAGCCGTCCTTCATCATCACCGAGGCGGGTATGTCGGTCATGTGCGACCGAGGGCGAGCAGGGCCTGTCGGGCCGCGGTGGCGATGACGGCTTCATGCCGCGCCGCGGGTCCGGCAGCGGCCGCATGATAATAGGCGGCGACGATCACGGGCGCGCCAGCCGGCGGATAGAGAACGCCGATGTCGTTGGTCGGGCCGTAGCCGCCGGTACCGGTCTTGTGGGCGACGATCCAGTCGGCGGGAACGCCGGCCCGAATCCGCGCCGTCCCCGTGGGCGTGTCGGTCATCCAGCGCAGCAGCAGCGCCTTGTGCTGAGCCGACAGGGGCGTGGCGGCGTCGATCAGCAACCGCTGGATGTTGGCCGCCGACTGCAGGGGCGTGATGGTGTCCTTGTCGCCGTCGAGCCGGTTCATCTCGGGCTCGAAACGGTTCACCGTGGTGCTGTCGTCGCCGAGCGAGCGATAAAAGGCCTGCATGGGCTCGATGCCGCCCATGGCCCTGAGCAGCAAGTTGGCGGCGGGATTGTCGCTGACTTCGACGGTTCCCTTCATCAGCGCCTCGACGCTGAGAGAGCCGCCGATCGCGGATTCGGTCACCGGGGCATGGTTGACCATGTCGGCGGCCGTCACCGGAATCAGGCGATCGAGCCGCTCCTGCCTGGCCTGCACGCGCAGGAAGGTGGCGGCGGCGAGGTACATCTTGAACGTCGAGCAATAGACGAAACGCTCGTCGCCACGCCACGCCAGCCTGCGGCCCGAGCCCGTATCGTGAGCGACGAAGCCGAGCCGGCCGCCGTTGTCCCGCTCCAGAACGGAGAGGTCGAAAGCCTCCTGAGCCGCCGGGGCCGCTTGCGGCTCCTTCGTCTCAACGGCGCGCACGCAGCTTGCCACGCCGATCGCGCCGAGGCCGGTCAGAACGCTTCTGCGGTCCATATCGCCGGTCATGATCAGGCGGCCGCATAGCCGGTGGAGGCGATGCCCGACTGGGGCGCGGGGATGCTGGTCCCCTCGTCCGCGTATTCGTTCAGCTTGTTGCGCAGGGTCCGGATCGAGATGCCCAGGATGGTCGCCGCATGGGTGCGATTGCCGAGGCAGTGCGACAGGGTGTCGAGGATCAGGGTCTTTTCCATCTGCGCCACCGTCTGGCCGACGTGGGCGCGGGTGACGGCGTCGGCGACATGGGCGGCGCGGCCGGCGACGCCCGCATCATGGGCGGCGCCGTGCGAGCCGGCGCTGAGCGGCTGGCCGTCGGGCAGGCGGATGGCTTCGACGTCGATCTCGGGTCCGACCGCCAGCAGCACGGCGCGGTGCATGGCGTTTTCCAGCTCGCGGACGTTGCCGTTCCAGCGGTGCGAGACGAGCGCCCGTTTGGCGTCGGCGGAGATCGGCCGCACCGGCACGCCGTTGGCGGCGGCGTATTTCTTGACGAAGTGATCGGCCAGCACCGCGATGTCGCCCGGACGCTCGCGCAGGGCCGGCAGGCGCAGGTTCACGACGTTCAGCCGGTACAGCAGGTCCTCGCGGAAGGTCCCCTCGGCCACCGACTTGGCCAGGTCGCGGTTGGACGTGGCGATGATGCGGATGTTGACCGGGACGGGCTTCGTCCCGCCGACGCGGTCGATGACCCGCTCCTGGATGGCGCGCAGCAGCTTGGCCTGCAGGCGGACGTCCATCTCGGAGATTTCGTCCAGCAGCAGGGTGCCGCCGTCGGCCTCCTCGAACTTGCCGATGCGGCGGGCCATGGCGCCGGTGAAGGCGCCCTTCTCGTGCCCGAACAGTTCGGACTCCAGCAGATTGTCGGGAATGGCGGCGCAGTTGACGCTGATGAACGGGCGTTCGGCGCGCTTCGATCCGGCGTGCAGGTAGCGGGCCATCACTTCCTTGCCGACGCCGCTTTCGCCGGTGATCAGGATGGAGGCTTCCGAGCGCGCGACCTGGTCGGCCAGCATGACCACCGCCTTCATCGACGGATCGGCCGAGATCAGCGGGCGGTCGTCGTCGGCCACGGCGGACAGGACGGCGGCGATCAGATCGGCTTCAGGCGGAAGGGGAATGAACTCCTTGGCCCCGGCGCGGATGGCGTTGGCCGCGTCGGTCGCGTCGGCGTCGACCCCGCAGGCCACCACCGGCACATGGATGCGCTCGGCCTCGTTGGCGGCGATCAGGGCGGCGATGTCGACGCGGTAGTCGACCATCAGCAGGTCGGCGCCCTGCCCCCGGCGCAGCTGTTCCGTCGCCTGATCGCCGCGCTCGACGTGGCTGACCTTGGCGCCGTGCGCCATGGCCATCTTCACCGCCGTCGCCAGCTGTCCGCTGAGCCTGCCAACCACCAGAAGCCGCATGGGTCTTCTCCTCTAATCTTTACACACGGCGGCCGATCAGGCGCCGCTGTCTTCCGTCTTGATGATTTCCGTCATGGTCACGCCCAGCCGGTCCTCGACGACGACGACCTCGCCGCGGGCGACCAGACGGTTGTTGACGAAGATGTCGATGGCCTCGCCGACCTTGCGGTCCAGTTGCAGCACCGAGCCCCGGTTCAGCTTCAGCAACTGGGCCACGGACATGTGGGCCTTGCCGAGCACGGCCGAGATATTGACCGGCACGTCGAAGACGGGCGCCAGATCGCTGGCGGTCTTGTCGAACGCCTCTTCGGCGATGGCCATTGCGGTGGAGTCCGGGAACTCCTCCAGGGACATGGTGTCGGACGCCATCTACGGCTTCCCTTCCAGAGAGGTTTCAGGGGTCATGGGTTCGGCATGGCCGGCTTCGGCGGCCAGGGCGGAGTTCAGAGCCTCGCCGATGCGGGCGAAGGCTTCGGCGGGGTCGAAGGCGGCGCGGCCGTCGGCCCACTCCAGCTGGAAGGCCGCGGCGGGCATCCCGGGCTCGTTGCGGAAGGCCACGACGCCGGAGAAGCCGGCGTCTGCGCACAGCTGCTGGATATGGGCGCGGGTGGCGTCGTCCAGATCGCCGGTGCGGATGACCAGACGCGGCGAGGAGTCGACCTCCTGGCCCAGGGCTTCCAGCGCGGCCTGAAGCGGCGCGGCGGGGAAACGGTCCAGGGCGGAGGCGGCGACCACGCGGGCGGCGGACAGGGCCAGGTCGGCCGACTGTTCGCGGTGGGCGTGGGCCACCTGGGTCAGGGCGGGGATAGCTGTGTCCAGCGCCTGGGCGATGGCCGACAGGGCCATGGCCTGGATGTTGGCGCTCTCGGCCAAAGCTTCCTCCCGGGCCTCGATCCGGGCCTGGGCGATCAGGGCGTCGACCTCGAGCGGCGCGTAGGAGCGTTTGGTCGGACGGAAGGACGAGGTCTGGAGGACCACGCCGGAGGCGTCGAACTCGGTGTCGAAGGCGAAGGGGGTGCTGAGCGGCTGAGAGGTCATGTCAGTAGATCAGCTCGTCGTCGCCGCCTTGGCCCACCAGCATGATTTCGCCCTTGGCGGCGAGATCCTTGGCGACCTGGACCATGGCCATCTGGGCCTGATCGACGT
This sequence comes from Brevundimonas sp. BR2-1, assembly GCF_037626195.1. Lineage (NCBI taxonomy): Bacteria > Pseudomonadati > Pseudomonadota > Alphaproteobacteria > Caulobacterales > Caulobacteraceae > Brevundimonas > Brevundimonas sp. BR2-1. The sequence continues at coordinate 373,190 of NZ_JARKMV010000002.1, forward strand.
CCTTGAGGCGGACGGGACCCATCGATTCCATGTCCTCGCGCATGATCTTGGAGGCGCGCTCGGACATGTTGGAGAAGAAGAGTTCGCGCAGGGATTCCGACGACCCCTTGAGCGCCAGGGCCAGGGAATCCTTCTCGACGCCGCGCAGTAGGGTCTGGATGCCGCCCGGGTCAAGCTTGGCCAGATCCTCGAAGACGAACATCAGGGCGCGGATGCGCTCGGCCGCCTCGCGGTTGCGTTCCTCCAGCGCGCCAATGAAGCGAGCCTCGGTCTGGCGGTCGAAGCTGTTGAAGATGTCGGCCATCATCTCGTGGCTGTCGCGCTTGGAGGTGCGGGCCAGGTTCGACATGAATTCGGTGCGCAGCGTCTGCTCGATCTTGTCCAGGATATCGCGCTGGACCGGCTCCATGCGCAGCATCCGCTGGACGCATTCGAGGGCGAAGTCCTCGGGCAGGCTGGTCAGGACGCGGGCGGCGTGGTCCGGCTTGATCTTGGACAGGACGACCGCGACGGTCTGGGGGTATTCGTTCTTCAGATAGTTGGCGAGGACGGCCTCGTTCACATTGCCGAGCTTGTCCCACATGGTCCGGCCGGCGGGACCGCGGATCTCCTCCATCAGCCCTTCGACGCGCTCGGACGGCATGAAGGAGGCCAGCAGTCGCTGGGTCTGTTCGAAACTGCCCATGACCGAGCCCGAGCCGCTCATGCCCGAGACGAACTCGACCATCAGCTCCTCGACGACGGCGGAGCTGACCGTGCCGAGGCTGGCCATGGCCTGGGAGATTTCCTTGATCTCGTCGTCGTCCAGGCCCTGCCACAGCCGGGTGTGGTCCTCGCCGAGCGAAAGCAGGATGACGGCGGCCTTTTCAGGCCCCGTCAGCTTCCTGGCGTCCTCGACGGCCGGCTTCTTGGAAACGAGGCGCGCCGCCATCAGCCTTCGTGCACCCAGCTGCGCAGGATCGAGGTGGATTCGTCAGGGTGTTTCTCGACGAAGTCCGCGACCTTCTTGACCGACGACGCCTTCACCTGACCCTCAATGCGGGCGATGTCCAGGCGCTGCTCCATGTCCGACGGCGGGCCGGTCAGCTGATGCATCGGCGCGGAGGGGCCGCCCATGATGGTCGTCTGCAGCGAAGTGACCGAGCCGCCGCCAGGCAGGCCGCCGGCCAGCTGCATAGCCCCGCCGGCGCCGCCGCCCGAAGCCGACTTCAGCAGCGGACGCAGGACGAAGAAGATCAGCAGGACGCCGGTGATCAGCAGGACCAGCAGCTCGACGCCCCGCATCAGGTCGTTCTTGGTGAAGTCGAACAGCGAGGATTTGGCCTCCTCGCCGCCGACCACGGCCAGGTCGCGGTTGAAGCGGGTGTTCAGCACTTCGATCTTGTCGCCGCGCGTCTCGTCGATGCCGACGGCGGCGGAGACCAGGGCCTTGATCTGTTCGATCTCGGCGGGGGTGCGGGCGGCGTAGGTCGGAGCCGCGCCATTGGCGCCGGGGGTCCATTTGCCGTCGACGGCGACCGAGACGGCGAGGCGTTTGATCTCGCCGGCTTCCTTGACCGTCGTCGTGGTGGTGTTGGAGATTTCGTAGTTGGTGGTCTCGGTGTTGGCGGTGTCGCGCGAGCCGGCCGTGCCCGCGTCGGCCGCCGCGCCGCCGGGGATGTTGTTGGTCGCCGTGGCTCCGCCGTCCGAGGTCGGGGTGGTGTCGCTGGACTCGGTGCCGTTGGTCGAGGTCGAGCGCACGACCTGGCCGTCCGGGTCGTAACGCTGTTCCTGGGTGGTCGAGCGGCTGTGATCGATATCGGCCGTGACCTGGACGCGTGCGCCGCCGACGCCGACGACGCCCTCGACGATGTCCTTGATACGGGCCTGCAGTCGGGCCTCGGTGGTTTCCTGCGCGTCCTGGGCGGAGGCGGCGCTGAAGCCCTCGGCGTCCGAGCCGGCGGCCAGGGTGCGGTTGGAGGTGTCGGTCAGGGTGACCTTTTCCGGCTTCAGGTTCGGCACCGAGGAGGCGACCACGTTGCGGATGGCCTGGACCTGGGCGGCGGCCAGCTGGCCGCCGGTGACGCCGACGACAATGGAGGCGGTCGGGGCGGCGGCTTCAGACTGGAACAGTTCGCGCTGCGGCAGGGCGATCATGACGCGGGCGGAGTTGATGCCGCGCATGCTCATGATGGTGCGGGACAGTTCGCCCTCAAGCGCGCGCTTGGCGTTGAGGTTCTGCTGGAACTCGGTCTGGCCCAGCACCGACTGGTTGTCGAAAATCTCGTAGCCGACGCTGCCCGAGGTCACCAGGCCCTTGCCCGCGACCAGCATGCGGGCCTCGCCCACCTGATCGCGACTGACGAAGATGGTCGAGCCGTCGCCTTTCGACGAATATTTGATACCGGCGCTGTCGAGCGCCGAGGTGACTTCGGAGGCCTCCTGCAGGTCGAGGTTGGAGTACAGCAGGGCGTCGGGGGCCTGGCCGACCCGCATCATGATCAGGATGAGAGCGATCGTGATGCCGGCGGCGACGCCCAGCACCACGGTCAGCCGACCGATCCCGAATCTCTGCAACGCCGCCGTGAAGCCGCCCACGCGTCCCGCCCCGATACTCGCGGGTACTGACTCAGGCCCGCCAGGCAGAAACTGCCGGGCTCATGGTAAATGCCGGGTTAAGAGTCTTGAACGATCACCGCTTCTTCCGCTTTTGCATCACGAAGCCGATGACCTTGGCGGCCGCTTCGAAATGTTCGCGGGGGATGGTCTCGTCCACCTCTACGGCGGCGTAGAGGGCGCGCGCCAGGGGCACGTTCTCGACGATCGGCACATTGTGTTCCCGCCCGACCTCCCGGATGCGCAGGGCCAGGGCGTCGACGCCCTTGGCGACGCAGACCGGGGCCGGATCGCCCTCGCCCGGCTCGTAGCGCAGGGCGACGGAATAGTGGGTCGGGTTGGTGACGATGACCGTGGCTTTCGGCACGTTCTGCATCATCCGCTGGCGGCTGCGCTGGGCCCGGATCTGTTTCAGCTTGGCCTTGACGTGCGGATCGCCCTCGGACTGCTTGTAGTCTTCCTTGATCTCTTCCTTGGTCATCTTCATCCGCTCGGCGAAGCGGAATTTCTGCCACAGGAAATCGGCCCCCGCAGTGAAGCCGAGCAGGATCAGGGTCGAGGTCACCAGCGCCAGAATCAGGTCGCGCGCCATCGGCAGGATCATCGCCGGCGGCATGGCGGCCATGTTCTCCAGCTCGCGCAGATGCGGCTTCAGCACCAACCAGCAGATGACGCCGACGGCCACCAGCTTGATGAAGGTCTTGAGGAACTGCACCAGGCCGTCGGGACCGAAGATGCGTTTGAAGCCCTTGAGCGGACTGACCTTGGACCAGTCGGGCTTCAGCTTTTCAGCGGTGAAGATCAGGCCGGACTGGGCGACATTGCCGCCGACCCCGCCGAGAATGGTGGCCAGCATCACCACGCCGAAGAAGGGCGCCACGGCCCACAGCGCGGTCACGCCGATCTCGACTCCGGCCCCCGTCTCCAGCCCGCCCAGCATCATATGGGGCGAGGCGATGAAGGGCAGGAACTGCTCGGCCATCGAGGTGGCGAAATATCCGCCGGTCATCAGCACGGCCGCGGACGCGCCCGCCAGCGACAGGGCCGAGGCGACGTCGGGCGACTTGGCGACGTCGCCCTTTTTCCGCGCGTCCTCGAGTTTTCGGGGTGTCGCCTCTTCTGTCTTCGACTCGGGATCGGCGCCTTCAGCCACCGGCAGTCCCTCCCGATCCGGCGACGAAGAGCTGGGCCAGGGCGCGGTAGCGGTCGATGAAGACCGTACCCATCACGCCGAGGCTGAGGGCGAAGACCGACAGGCCCAGGATGATGCTGAGCGGGGCGGCGGCGAAGAAGACCTGGAACTGCGGCATGACCCGGCCGATCAGTCCCGAGGCGATGTTGAAGATCAGGGCGAAGACCAGCAGGGGCGCCGCCAGCTGGACCCCCAGCATGAAGGCGTCGCCCAGGGTGCGGATGGCCAGTTCGGCGAAGTCGCCGGTCACCAGCGGCCGGGCCGGAGCGATCAGCTCATACGAGCCGACCAGTCCGGCGATGAACAGGTGATGGGTGTTGGTGGCGAACACCAGGGTGGTGCCCAGCAACATCAGGAAGGCCGCCAGGGTCGCGCCCGGCTGGGCCTGCATCGGGTTGGCGGTCTGGGCGAAGGCCAGGGTGGTCTGCAGGGCCACGATCTCGCCCGCCGTGGCCAGCGCGGTGGTGAAGCTGCGCAGCAGGGCGCCGATCATCAGGCCGACGATGACCTCGCGGATGATCCATCCGGCCATGCCGCCGACGCTGGCCGGCAGGGCCGGCAACACGCCGGAAATGACCGGCCACAGGGCAAGCGACACCACCAGCGCCAGCGACAGGCGGATGCGCGGCGGCACGTAGCTCTCGCCCACGCCCGGCAGCATCATCAGGACCGCGCCGATCCGCGCGAAGATCAGCGCGCCCTGCCAGACCTGATCCGATGTGGCGTAAGGCTCCACCGGTCAGACGATCACATGCCGGCGATGCGGGCGGCGATCTCGCGCATGAAGCCGCCCAGCAGGGCGCCCATCAGCGGCAGGAACAGCAGAAGGGCCACAAAGATGGCGATGATCTTGGGCGCGTAGATCAGGGTCTGTTCCTGGATCTGGGTCAGGGCCTGGACCAGGCCGATGACCACGCCGACCACCAGACCGACCAGCAGTACGGGCAGGCAGAGCTGGATCGTCAGCCACAGGGCGTCGCGGCCCACATCCAGTACTTCCGCGCCGTTCATCGAAATCCTACTCCGCATTACACTGGCCTGTCGGCCTTCGGCCTGCTTGAGGCCGAACCGGGCAGAAAATGCCGGGAGCGTGGTTAACGAGCCGTTAGGATGGACGAGGGCCTTGCCCTGATGTCATGACGCCCCAGCTAAGGCCGCAGTCGCCGCGTTGAGGATTCCCCATGACCGACCCCCGCCACGTCCATGATGCAGACTGCGACGGCAGCTGGCGGGAACGCGAAGCCCTGGCGCGCGCCGCCGGCACCCCCCTGCCCCGCCGCGGCGGCCAGCGGCCCGAAACGGACCTGCCGGGCGAGGACGAGGTGCGCGCCGCCGTCCGCACCCTGATCCGCTGGACCGGCGACGATCCGGACCGCGAGGGCCTGGCCGACACCCCCGACCGGGTGATGCGCAGCTATCGCGAGATGTACGCCGGCTATGACGTGGACCCGCGCGAATATCTCGAACGGACCTTCGAGGAAGTCGGCGGCTATGACGAACTGATCGTGCTCAGGGACATCCGTTTCGTCAGCGTATGCGAGCACCACATGCTGCCGGTGATCGGCCGCGCCCATGTCGCCTATCTGCCCACCGACCGGGTCGTCGGCATTTCCAAGCTGGCGCGGGTGGTGCGGGGCTACGCCCGCCGGCTGCAGATCCAGGAGAAGATGACGTCCGAGATCGCCAAGGCCATCCAGGAAGTGCTTCAGCCCCAGGGTGTCGGCGTGGTGATCGAGGCCGAGCACAGCTGTATGACCCTGCGCGGCGTCAACGCCCCCGGCACCAGTCTGATCACCAGCCATCTGACCGGCGTGCTGCGCGACGACGCGCGGACGCGGGAGGAATTCCTGAGGCTGGTGCGGGGCGGCTGAGGCCTCTGGTCTTCGGCCCCTCTATCGACCACTGTCGCCCGACATTCATCGAGGGACGGCCATGGGACTTTTCGATTTTCTGACAGGAAGCAAGGCGCCCCCCGCCGGCGTGAAGCGCCAGTCCGTGGCCAATCTTCGCAAGAGCCTGATGGCCGTGAACCGGGAGACGGCGCCGTTCGTCATCCGCGACGGCAAGAAGGAAGGGGTCGACATGGTCGCCGAATGGCGGATCGTCGACGCCAAATGGTACGAGATCTTCGCCAAGGCCGGCATCAAGAAGGTGTTCAAGGTCCTGATGAAGTTCGACGAGGCCAAGGGCGAGGTCCGGGCCGTCGATGAGCTGTGGGAAGTCGAATGGCGGGCCGGCGTGCCCACGCTGAGCGCCAGCGGCAGCGCCTCGCGTGGTCAGCAGTTCGAGAAGAGCTTCGAGACCGTCTACGCCTTCCGCGAGGACGGGTCGTTCGGCGAAGTCTACGACTACCGGTTCGACACCACCGAGATCAAAAAGCCGGTGAAGGCCGCCGTCCTCGAGGCCGGCTGGGGCTGGCGCGGGGTCGCCTTCGGCAAGCTGTAGCAGAGGGTCATCGCGGCCCGGTCCTTGCGGAAGTCGCCTCAAAGGAGGCCCTCGCAATGGCCTGGACGGCGATATCGACCCGAAATGAAACAACGCCCATCGTTCGGGGCGGGTGGCTGGACGCCCTGCGTTTCATTGTGGCCGGGCTGATCATCCTGCACCACTTCCAGGGCGCGGGCCCGGCGCCCCTCGCCGAGAGCCTGCATCCCGTGTTCGAACGGGGCGGCTTCCTGCTGACCAATTTCTTCCTGATCGACAGCGGCTATGTGCTGATGCGCGTCTACGGGGCCTCCGTCTCGGGAGGGCGGATGTCGGCCGGCGCCTTCTTCGCCAAACGCTTCCTGCGGGTCTGGCCCGCGCACATCATGATGGGCCTCAGCCTGATCGCCCTTGTCCTCGGCAGCGCCGCCCTGGGTCTGGCGCCGCGCGCGCCCGAGTGGTTCGACTGGGGCCAGTTGCCGGCTCAGATGGGGCTGGTGCAGGCTTTCGGCATTCCCGGCGGCTATGGCTGGAATGCGCCAAGCTGGTCGATCTCGGCCCTGATCGGCTGCTACCTGGCCTTCCCGTGGATCCTCAAGGGACTGGTGCGACTGGGACCGTGGAGCGTGCTGGCGCTGGGCGTCGGCCTTTATCTTCTGGCCAACCAGCTGACCTGGAGCCTGTTGGGCTATCCGGTCTATCAGATGCCCATGGGCTTCGGCTTCTTCCGGGCCCTGCCGCTGTTCTTCCTCGGCATGTCGCTGGCCTGGTTCGCCCAGAAGGTCTGGATCGCGCCGAAGCTGGCGCGCTGGGCCGGCGTCGCCGCCGCGCTCGGCCTCGCCGTCGCCCAGTATTTCGACAAGAACGCCCTGGTCTCCCTGGCTTGCATCTCGATCATCATCCTGGCGGCGGGCGCCGTTCCGACGCCGCGTCCCTCGAAATGGATCGAGAAGGCGGCGCAGGTCTCGTTCTCGATGTTCATCACCAATGAGGTCGTGCGCATCGCCTGGTTCGGCGTCGCCAATGTCGCCATCGTCCGGTTCGCCCTGCCCGTCTCCGCCCAGTGGGCGCTGTGGGCCTGCGGCGTGGCGGCGGCCTTCGCCTTCGCATGGCTGTTCCATGTCGCGATCGACACGCCCGTTCAGGACCGCATTCGCGCCTGGCTGAAGGGCCGGACGCGACGCGCGCCGGCCGGTCTTCAGCCGGTGGTCTCGCTGGAAGGCTGAACTCTCAGCCCTCGCTGTTGACGTGCAGGATGTTGCCGTCGGGGTCCTTGAACCAGGCGGCGCGGAAGTCACCGAAGCGATGGATGCCGTCGGCGAAGGTGGCGCCCTCCATGTCGTACCGTTCGAAGACGACGCCCTTGCCGCGCAGGCCGGCGACGATGGTCTCGATCTCGTCGCCGACCGCCCAGACCACGGCATTGGCCTTGTTGGTGCCTGCGAATTCGGACGTGTAGACGACCAGGCTGGTCGCCCCGGTGCGGAACACCAGCACGTCGTCGCCCGATCCGTCCCCCTCGGGCAGTCCGAGGGTGTCGGCGTAAAAGGTCCTGGCGCGCTTCAGGTCGCTGACGGCGACGATGGCGGATGAGTTGCGGTCCTTCAGCATGGCGGTCTCCCTGAAAGGTTCCGGGAGTCGAGCGTCCGGACCGGGCGCGGGTTCCCTTGGCCCGGGCGGGCCGGCGATCTAGAAAAGGACCGTGACCAGCTCAGCCGCCGACCCATCCGCCCTCCTCGCGGCCGCCGAAGCCGGGGACGGGCCTGCGGCTGCGCAACTGGCCGTGCTCACCGGGATAGGACTGGGCGTGCCGCCGGACTGGCGCCGGGCGATGGAACTGCTCGGCCGGGCGGCGGACCTGGGGTTCGAGCCCGCCAGGGAGCAGATCGCCCTGCTGGCCGGCCGCTCGGCGGACCGCGCGATCGACATCGCCGCCTGGCTGAATGCGCCGCGACCCCGGGTCCTGTCCGAGGGACCCGCGATCCTCGCCATCGACGGTTTCCTGTCTCCCGAGGTCTGCGACTGGATGATCGCCCGGGCCGAGGCCCTGGTCGAGCCGGCCCTCGTCTACGACCACGCCACGGGCTCGGGACGGCGCGAGAGCGTGCGCACCAATACGGCGGCGGTGTTCGATCTGGAGAAGATGAACGTGGTGCTGGCGCTGGTGCGGGAGCGGATCGCGCGGGCGGCGGGTCTGCCGGTTCCGGGACTCGAATGGACCCAGGTGCTGCACTACGAGGTGGGCCAGACGTTCGACTGGCATGTGGACTGGCTGGATCCGGCGACGCCCGGCTATGCGGCCGATCTGGCGGCGCGGGGGCAGAGGATCGCGACCTTGCTGGTCTTCCTCAATGACGATTTCGAGGGCGGGGAGACGGCGTTCGAGGCGGGCGGTCTGCGCCACCGGGGCCGCAAGGGCGACGCCCTGCTGTGGGCCAACACCCTGCCCGACGGCTCGATCGACCGGCGGACGCGCCACGCGGGCCTGCCGCCGACGCGGGGCGAGAAATGGGTGCTGTCGCAGTGGCTCAGGGGGCGGGCGCCGCGGGCCTGACAGACCCTAGATCGGCATCCGCATGATCTCCTGATAGGCCTGGATCACCTGATCGCGGACGGCCATGACGGTTTCCAGCGAGGCCTCGGCCGACGACACCGCCGTTACGACGTCGATCAGACTGCCCTGCCCCTGCACCGCCGACGCCATCTGGGTCTCGGCCGCGCGGGAGCTCCGGGTCATGTCGCCCATGACGCTGGTCAGCATGTCGGCGAAGCCGGACTGGCCGACGCCCGCGCCGCCCGCGACCGGCGACGCGCCGTCCTGGATCGCCGCATAGGCCTTGGCCGCCATCAAGGGGTTCATCGCTCAGGCCCTATTTCTTCAGCAGGTCGAGGGTGCGGCTGTCCATCGAACGCGCGGTCTCGATGATGTTGAGGTTGGCCTCGTAGGCGCGCTGCGCCTCGCGCATGTCCATGGCCTCTACCAGGGTGTCGACGTTGGGACGCAGGACATAGCCCTCGGCGTTGGCGGCCGGGTGGCCCGGATCGTATTCGCTGCGGAAGTCGCTCATGTCGGGCCGGACCTCGGCGAGGGTGACGCCGGTCGCGCCGTCGATCTCGCGCGCCTGGAAGACGGGGACCTGACGCCGGTAGGGCTGGCCGCCGGCCACCTGCGCCGTGGATTGCGCGTTGGCGATGTTCTCGGCGATGACCCGCATGCGCGACTGCTGGGCCTTCAGGGCGCTGGCGGCGACGGCCATGGCGCTGTTGCGCGGGGGGATGGGGTCAGGCATCGGTCAGCTCCTCATCGGCCGGGCGCGCGCGCGGCCATGCGCAGCATCTGCATGGACTTCTGGTAGAAGCCGATCGCGGCGTCATAGGCCATGCGGCTCTCGGCCATCTTGAGCATCTGCTCCTCGACCACGACGGAGTTGCCGTCGAGCGTGGTCTCCGAATCCGGCGCGGCCTGGCTTTCAAAGCGGGCGACCTGACCGGCGGGCGCGATATGCATGGCGCTGGTGCGGACCATGCGGACCCCGCCGCCGCCCTCGCGCATCGCCGCGGCGAAGTCCGTCGGCTGGTTCAGGTCGCGGCCGACGTAGCCGGGCGTGTCGGCGTTGGCGACGTTCTGGGCGATGACGCGCTGGCGTTCGTCCAGCCACGACAGTCGGCCCTTGATCTGGCTGAGCAGCGGCAGGTCGGTGAAACCCACGGGGGAGCCCCTTCGGGCGCGGATCGCCCATTCGAGATAGGCAGTAACTGCCGCCTGCATGGTTAACGGGAGGTTATCTCAACACGGCGTTAACCATGATCGCCGAAGGCTGGCGCATGGACTTCCTCGATCTGTTCCGGGCCATCTTCGCGCTCGCCATCACCCTCGGAATCATCGGCCTGGCCGCCTGGGGCGCGCGGCGGTATGCGCCGTCGCTGCTGGCCCGCCTCAGCGCCGAGCGGGGCGAGAAGCGGATGAAGGTCGTCGAGACCCTGATGCTGGACCCCGCGCGCCGCCTCGTGCTCGTCTCCATCGACGGCGAGGAGCGGGTGCTGATGCTGGGCGAGGGCCGCGAGCTGATCGAGCCACGCGGCGCCGATCCGGTTTCGGGGGCCGTCAAGTGACTCCCAGGGGCGTCTTCGTCATGCCCTCGCGCGCCGAGCTGAAGCGCGCGGCCATACTGTCGCTGATCACCACCCTCGCCTGCCTTCTGTGGCCGCTGGGCGCCCTGGCCCAGGACATCGCCGCCGCCGGCGGACCCGGCGCGGCCATCAACGTCGACCTGGGCACCGGCGCGGGCCTGACGCAACGCGTGGTCCAGCTGGTCGGTCTGATGACCGTCCTGTCGCTGGCGCCGTCGATCGTCATCATGACCACCAGCTTCGTGCGAATCGTCGTTGTGCTGTCCCTGTTGCGCACCGCCCTGGGCATGCAGCAGTCGCCGCCGAACGCGGTTCTGGTGTCCCTGGCCCTGTTCCTGAGCGCCATCGTGATGGCTCCCACATGGCAGGACGCCTATGATTCGGGCATCCGACCCCTGCTGGATCAGCAGATGGAGCTGCCCCAGGCCTTCGATGCGGCGTCGGAACCTGTGAAGACTTTCATGCTGGCCCAGGTGGACCGGGACGACCTGGCGCTGTTCGTCCGGCTGTCCCAATTGGAGGCCCCGACGGCGGCCGCCGACCTGCCCCTGAGAGTGGTCACTCCGGCCTTCATGATCAGCGAGCTGAAGAAGGCTTTCGAAATCGGATTTCTCCTTTTCGTTCCGTTCCTTGTGATCGATCTGGTGGTCGCCAGCGTGCTCATGTCCATGGGTATGATGATGCTGCCTCCGGTAGTGATTTCCCTCCCGTTCAAGCTGATCTTTTTCGTGCTCGTGGACGGGTGGAGACTGGTCGCCGGGAGCCTCGTCGAGAGCTTCCAGAGAGCGTCCGGTACCGGATAAATCCCCACCCCGTGGGGCTTACAGCGGCGAAGTCGCTTGCCAAGGGAAGAAAAAGCGGCGTCAATCCGTCCGTCATCGCCCCTGAATCGGGGCGAGCTTTCATCGGGAAACGACCCACATGACCACCCAAGCAGAACTCATCGCCTCCGTCGCCAAGGACGCCGGCGTCAGCCAGGCCGACGCCGGCCGCATGCTCGACGCCCTCGTCAAGAACATCCACAAGTCGCTGATCGGCGGCGGCGACGTGCGCATCTCCAACCTCGGCGTGTTTGACACCGCCGCCCGCGCCGCCCGTGAAGGCCGCAACCCGGCCACCGGCGCGACCATCAAGATCGCCGCCTCGAAGGCCGTGCGCTTCCGCGTTTCGAAGCCGCTCAAGGATGCGGTGAACAAGTAAGACCGAAAGGTCTCAGGCAGCCGGCCTCGCAGCTGGCGCCGGAGCTTGAGGACGGGCGGGGGCCGCGACACGGTTCCCGCCCGTTTTCGCTTTCAGCTCGGCCTTCATGGCCGTGACCCAGCCGGCGAAGGTGTCGGCCGAGGCGGTCAGGCCCGCGAAGTCGCCGGGCGCCACGCCGTCGTCGTCCAGGGCGATCGACAGCGCCGTCTTCGCCCGCGCGCCCGCGATGAACGGACGATAGTTCCGCGACAGCCGGTTCAAACCCGCAGCGTCGTGGCCCAGCGAATAGCCCACCCCGGCGCGAATCAGCCGCGCCTCTTCCTCTGCGGTCAGGGGCGCGGGATCGGCGAACCGCTGACCCAGACGGGCTTCGTACAGGGCGGCGGCCTGCACCCATTTCTGCTGTTTCCAGAAGATCTCGGCGCGAACCTCGCGCGCCTCGGGCGAGGCGTCGTCGCCCAGAATCTCCAGCGCATGGTCGTAACGGCCCAGCTGGGTCAGGGCGCGCGCTTCCAACGCCCGGCGCTCGGCGTTCAGCGGACCGGGCAGAAGGGTCGAGCGCGAGGCCCATATCGCCTGCAGCGCCGGCTCGGGTTGGCGATCCATCAGATAGACGGTGGCCAGATCGGTTGCGACCTGGGCCTTGGCCACGCCTTCCAGCCGGTTCTCAACCTGATATTTCAGCAGTTCCGCCGCCTGATCCAACAGATCGACGTCGACCAGCCGCCGGGCCAGCCGGCGCACCATCTCGTCGCCGTCGGCGCCGATCGGGGTCAGGTCGCGGAAATCGTAGAACAGGCCGAGCGCCTGAACGGGCTGCAGGCCGTCGGCGCCGCCCTCGAGGAACAGCATGCGGAAGGCGTCGCCCAGATCGGCCTGGATGTCGGCGGCGCCTTCCAGACGGTTCAGGCCCGGCCCCGCGCCCTTCAGAGCGGTCAGGGCTTCGCGGTACAGGCCTTGGGACAGATAGAGCTGGCCCAGCTGCCGGATGACGGCCAGTTCGGTGGCGTCGCCGCGCCAGCGCCAGCGCAGGGCCTCCAGTTCGTTGGCCGCGTCGCCGGGCTTCATCCTGCCCTTGGCCAGCGACAGGCGGACGACGCCCAGCTTGGCCGGCACCGAGACGGCGTCCAGCGGCGCCCGGCTGACGGCGGCGTAGACCGCGAGCGCGCGATCGGACTGGCCGTCCAGCTCCAACAGCTTGGCCTGCACCAGATGGGCGGTCAGCTGGTCGGCGGCGGGCGCGTCCTGGCTGAAACTGTAGGCCAGCAGGGCCCGGGCGGCGGGCAGATCGCCGGTCTCCAGCGCCGCCAGAGCATGGGCCGCGCCGAACCGGGCGCGCCAGATGGCGGGGAAGGAATCGGCCGCGACGGCGCCGGCGGCGAAGGCCTGCCGGGCGGCGGCCCAGTCGCCCTGGGTCGAGGCGATATAGCCGCGCCACATCGCCGAGGCGGGGTCGCCGGCCACGGCCGAGGCGGCGAAATCGCCCTCGGCCTCATCCATTCGGCCGATGGAGGCGCGGGCGGCGCCGCGCAGACCGCGCAGCTCGGGCTCGCCGGCCATGTTCGGGGCCTTGGCGACGATGCTGTTCAGCACGCCGACGGCTTCGTAGCCGAGGCCCGAGCCGACGAGGAAGCGGGCGAACGCAAAGCGCGCCTCGGCCGGGGCGCGGGGGTCGTCGCCGGCGGCCATCGCCTCCTGTGCGGCTGCGTCCTGAAGCTGGCGATAGCGGGCCGAGAAGCCCGCGTGGCCGACATCGGCCCATTCGGAAAGGATCAGGCCCGGGAATTTCGCCTTCTTCGGCGCCCCGCCCTCATCGGCGGCGGCGTCCAGCGCGGCCGATGGCGGCGACAGGATCAGGCCGGTGGGCCGGCTGAAGGTGACGCGGTCCGTCTCGGCCAGGATGCCGAGGTCCTCCGACGCAGCCTCGACAGCCAGTCCCTGGGCCGTCGGCAGCAGGGCCATATCCACCGTGCGGCGGCGGTCCGCAAAGCCCTTGCCAGGCGCCAGGGCCGTCACGGCGGCGAAACGGTCTCCGGCCAGGGGATCGGTCAGCCAGATCGCCTTCGTCGCCCCGGCCATGCGGGCGACCAGGACGGGCTCGCCCGTGTCGTCGCGCTCTACCGGCACGCCGGCGACGGCGACGGGCTGGCCGCCGATGACGACGGTCCAGTTGGTCCCCTGGGCGACGGCGGAGACCGCAAGCCCTTCGGGCGCGGCGATGCGGACGGCGACGTGGTCGGGTGCAGCGGTCCAGTGGGCGTCGGAGGCCGGCCCCAGCTGCCGGGCGCCGGACATGTCCAGCCGGGCGGGGGTGTCGAACACCACCCAGACCGCCCCCCCACGCCGGAAGACGGCGGCGCCTACCGGCTTGTCCCACTGGAAGGTCATGGAGACCTTGGCCGGGGTGGCCCGGGTGGTCACGGGCACGTTCGACGCCGCAACGATGGCCGGAGCCGGCGCGTCGGGGGCCGAGGCGAACAGGTTCACATAGACCGCGCCGTCGGCCGAACCGCTGCGGGCGTCGGCGCCCTCGGCCAGGGTGATGACCAGTTCGGTGGCGCCCTGGACGGCGCGCGTCTCGACCTTCTCCACCCCCCTGGGCGGATCGACCTTCAGACGCGAGACGTCGGGCGCGGCGGTCGAACCGATGCGGACGATGACGTCGCGGCCCTCGCGCCGGACCCGCGACCGCGCGCCGATGACGCCGGCGAATTCCAGGCGGGTGAACTCGGCGTTGGCGCCGATGCGGATCGAGACCGGGTCGAGGGCGGCGCCGGCCTCCTGGGCCAGCGGGGCCATGGGCGCGAACGCGACCGCGCCCGCTGCGGCGGCGGCCACGGTGGTTCTGAGAACGCGTTTGCTGATGGTTGCCCCGGACATACGCGCGCACCCTCGCGCGACCGGCCTTACAACGCGGTTAACGGTTGGTGACCATTCCGCCCTGTCCCGGCAAGGCGTCCCGCATCATCCGCAGCGCCACCCGCAGGCATTCCAGCCGCACGGGCCCGCGGCCCCGGTCGCCGAAATGATGCTCCTCATGCACCGTCGGCGCGCCTGTCGCGGCGAGCGCGAAATGCACCAGTCCCGGTTCGTCGTCCGGACCGGCCGGGCCCGCGAAACCGGTGACGGAGACCGCCACCCCCGCGCGGGAGTCTCTCAACGCACCTTCGGCCATCGCCCGGGCCACGGGCTCCGACACCGCGCCGTTCCGGTCGATCAGCCGGCGGGGGACGCCCAATTCCTCGACCTTGGCGTCATCCGTGTAGACGACATAGCCGCGCTCGAAGGCGTGGGACCGGCCCTCGACGTCGGTCAGCATCGAGGCGATCAGGCCGCCCGTGCAGCTTTCGGCCGTGGACAGGGTGACGCCGTGGTCGGAGGCGGATTTCAGCACCGCATCGACCAGCGCCTCGATGTCGGCGGGCACGGCGGATCCCAGGGTCTCGGTCATGGGCGAGGAACGGCGGGGGCCGCGCGGTGTTCCCCGCGACAACTGGCCCGGTTGCGGCGGCGCTCCGAGGGGCCGACATGCAGTCCGGCTTCCTGTCAGGACCGTCATCGTGACCGACCCCGAGTATCCGCGCCTCAGCACCCTTTCCACCGGCCTGCGCTGCCGGTGTCCGCGATGCGGGGAGGGCCCGCTGCTGAGGGGTTTCCTCACCATCCGCGAGGCCTGCCCCGTCTGCGGTCTGGACTACGGTTTCGCCGAACCCGCCGACGGACCGGCCTTCTTCGGCATGAGCCTGGTCGGCCTGCTCGGCATGGCCCTGTTCATGTGGTTCGAGTTCGGCGTCCATCCGCCGATCTGGGTGCACCTGGTCGTGACCATGCCGCTGCTGGTGCTGGGCTGTCTGGCCGTCCTGCGTCCGCTCAAGGGCTGGCTGGTGTCCGAGCAGTACATCCACAAGGCCGCCCCGCCCGAGTTCGAAAGCATCGGCGGCCACGGCGAAGGGTCGAAGTGGCGCTAGGCTCCGTTTGACATCAGAGGCGGCGGCGCGCCCTGTGCCGGCGCCTCAGGGAGGGGTCCGGCCATGACCATCGAACGGATACTGTCGTGGCTGCTCGTTCTCGCGCCCCTCGTCGTCCTCGGGATGAGCCTGCGCATGATCCTGACGCGCAAGCGAGACCAGACGCCGCCGCCGCAGCCCGGCCCCGCTGACGATCACTGACTAGAGCGACCGCGGCTCCAGGGTCGAGAAGACGGCGTGGGTGGCCCCGGCCGCCTGGGCCGCCAGCGCCCTGTCCGGGCGAAGGTTGACCAGCAGCAGCTGGCTGCAGATCTGACGCGCGCCCCCGACCAGTTCAGCGGCGCTGATCCAGTCGCGGGCCCCTTCGTGCGCCACCCCGGCGAAGTCGATGGCCAGGCAGTGGGCGTGAACCCCGTCGAGACGCCGCGCCGTATCGACGTCTGGCGCGATATGCAGCACGACTCCCCGCGTCTGGGTCTGGAAATGCGCCAGGGTCTCGTCGATGACGTGGACCGGCGTGTGCTCCAGGACGCCGAAGACCTCGATCAGCAGGCTGCCGGGCTCCGAACTGTGCTGGACCGCCGCGCACTGCAACGCATAGGGGCCGCGCCCGCCGGACAACGTCCGCCAGAAGGCCGGCACGATCGCCGTGTCCCCTGGTCCCAGCCGCAACAGGCGCATGCCGTGTTCGATGGTCAGGATGTCGATCTGCCGGAGGTCGTCGAGCTCCAGCGTCTTGCGTTCAAAGATCGAGCGCTCGCCGGTGCGCCGGATGGTGCGTTTCAGCCGCTGGCAGATCGGTGTCGAGGACGCCAGGTCGAACACCGGCTGCGACGCCAGGGTGACCGTCAGTTCACAGCGTGAACGGGTCGCGGTGGAGAAGGTGACGCTCTCATAGGGCGCGCCGAAGGCCCGTCGCTGCGGGTTGTGCCCGGCCTCGGCCTCCTCACGCAATTTCCCGTAGCCGCCTTCGCCTCGTCCCGCATGCATGTCCCGACAGCCCCCGATTGAACCTTCCATCCATGCTTCAATGAACGCTGATAGCTTAACCTGGGCCTTACTGGTCTAGTTAATTAATAGAATTAACGCAGTAATGATATGATAAAATCCCGGTTTTTGCTTCGATATCAGCGAGATATCGAGTCAGCGTTACTGTATCTGAATCGAACATTGGGTATGATTATGTTCAACTATTGGAGAGCATATCTCGTATACTGGCAGCCTATCAGGCCATCTACTTCCATTGTAGCCAAATAGAGAGTGAATTCATTTCCTTGAATCCGCAAAACAAGTTTGTTGGCACAGCGATTTCTGGAAATTTTCTTAGAAATGACGGCACAAACTACGCTGCGGGATAGAAAAATATACTCAAATCTACCTTAGCGTGCGCGGTTGCGGACCGACGCCCGAGACCCGGTAAACGGGGAAACCATTTCGTCACATCCGCAATTCTGTGGATGAACGAGGACGCATCCGGTCGGAAAAGCGACGACTGTGAGGAGGGTGGCGACCCCGGAGGGACTCGAACCCCCGACCTCTGCTTTAGGAAAGCCTTGCTCTATCCGGCTGAGCTACGGGGCCACGCAGCGCTGACCTAGCGTCTGGCGCGGCGTCGGGGAAGCGGCCTGATGCGTTTTCCGGCCGCTCACGGGCGCACACCCTGGACTCACGCCGGGAGAACCGCGTTTCGCCTTGTGATTAAGAGCCGTTAAGATACAATATCTTGTAGGGAACAAACCCCGAATCGGGCCGTGTCGGTGATTCGGTCCTGATTCGTTTCGCCCCTGTTCCGCCGACGGAACCTTGGCTGTTTACAACTCGTCCCGCCGTCACGGCGCCGCTTGAGGAACCGGACGGGACACGCCACCTTTTCAGCATCATGAGCAGTCACGGCGCCGGACAGGCCCCCTCGCGCGTCGTTGCGGTGCTGGGCCCCACGAATACCGGAAAGACCCATCTGGCGGTCGAAAGGATGCTGGGTCACGCCTCCGGCATGATCGGCCTGCCGCTGCGGCTGCTGGCGCGGGAGATCTACGACCGGATCGTCAAACGGCGCGGGGCGTCGGCGGTCGCGCTGGTGACCGGCGAGGAGAAGATCGTCCCGCCCCGCGCCCACTATTTCGTCTGCACCGTCGAGGCCATGCCGATGGAAAGGTCGGTGGAGTTCCTCGCCGTCGACGAGATCCAGCTGGTCGCCGACCCCGAGCGCGGCCACGTCTTCACACAGCGGCTGCTGCACGCCCGCGGCCGGTTCGAGACCATGTTCCTGGGGGCCGGGACGATGGCCCCGCTGATCCGGTCGCTGGTTCCCGACGTCGAGATCGTCTCGCGCGAGCGGCTGTCGACGCTGTCGTACGCCGGCTCGAAGAAGCTGACCCGCCTGCCCGCCCGCAGCGCCATCGTCGCCTTCAGCACCGAGCAGGTCTACGCCATCGCCGAACTGATCCGCCGCCAGCGCGGCGGGGCGGCGGTGGTCATGGGCAGCCTGTCTCCGCGCACCCGCAACGCCCAGGTCGAACTGTTCCAGTCGGGCGAGGTCGACTTCCTGGTCGCCACCGACGCCATCGGCATGGGGCTGAACATGGAGGTCGACCACGTCGCCTTTGCAGGCCTGCGCAAATTCGACGGCCGGCGCACCCGCTGGCTGCATGCCCATGAGATCGGCCAGATCGCCGGCCGCGCCGGCCGCCACCTGCGCGACGGCACCTTCGGGGTCACCGGCGAGTCGCTGGAGCTGGACCCCGACCTGGTCGAACAGGTGGTCGAGCACCGCTTCGACCCGGTCGAGGCGGCGGAATGGCGCAACGCCCGGCTGGATTTCGACACCCTGCCCGACCTGCTGCGCTCGCTGGTCGTGACGCCGGGCCGCGCGGGTCTCAGCCTGACCCAGCCGGCGCTGGACGAGACCCTGCTGCGCCGCCTGATCAAGGACGAGGAGGTGGCCCGCATCGGCCGCTCGCGCGGCGCCATCATGCGGCTGTGGGAGGCGTGCCAGCTGCCCGACTTCCAGAAGACGACGCTGGACGAGCACGGCCGACTGGCGAAGGACATCTTCCAGGCCCTGACCGGCAGGCGCGGCCGGCTGGTCGAGGACTGGATCGCGCCCCGCTTCGCCGAACTGGACCGCGACGACGGCCAGATCGACCAGCTCTCGGCCCGGCTCAGCGGCGTGCGCACCCTCAGCTATATCGCCAACCGGCCCGACTGGCTGGATCAGGCCCAGGGCTGGCGCGACCGCACCAGGGCGCTGGAGGAGCGGCTCAGCGACGTGCTGCATGAACGGCTGACCGCGCGATTCGTGGACCGCCGCACCACCGCCCTGATGCGGGCCCTGAATGTACGCGAGGACGCGGTCGCCGAGGTCGGCGACGCGGGCGCGGTGCTCGTCGAGGGCCATACGGTCGGACGGCTGACCGGCGTCGACTTCCAGATCGACAAGGGCTCGTCTGCGCTCGAGGACCGGGCCTTGCGGCATGCGGCGCGTCAAGCGGTGACGCCCGAGATCGCGCGCCGACTGGGCCGGCTGGCGGCGGACGCGGATGAGGCCTTCGGTGTCGCGCCCGACGGCGCGGTATTGTGGCGCGGCGTACAGGCCGGTCAGGTGGCGGGCGGCGACTGGTTCGCGCCGCGCGTCCGGCTGCTGGGCGAACTGGGTCCGGCGGCGGCGCGCGAGCGGGCGCAGCGGCGGCTGGAAGCCTGGCTGGCGGCCGAGGCGGGCCGGGCGCTCAAACCCTTGAAGCGGCTCAAGACGGCGATCGAAAGCGGCGCCCTGAAAGGCCTGCCGCGCGGCCTGGCCTTCCGCCTGCTGGAGGCCGGCGGGATCGTCGACCGGCGCGAGGTCGACCGTGATCTGGCCGCGCTGAGTCAGGTCGAACGCCGGACGCTGAGGACCTTCGGCGTACGGATGGGGGCCCATTCGGTCTGGCTGCCCGCCCTGTTGAAGGCGCGGCCGAGGGCGTTGGCGCAGGCGTTCACGGCCGGCCAGCCGTTCCGCCTGCGCAGCGACGGCCTGACCCCCCTCGCGGATCCCGTCCCGGCGCCGCGCCTCCTGTCCGCCTTCGGTCTGCGCGCGGTCGGCCGGTTCGCCGCGCCCGTCGAGCTGCTGGAGACGATGACCGAGCGGCGCGCCAGGGGGCGTGGTGCGCTCTCCGATGAAGATCTGGCCGAACTGGGCCTGACCGCCGCCGAGGCCGGTGCGCTGGCCGCCGCCCTGAAGACCACCCGCGCCCGCCAGCCCGACCGTCCGGGCCAGACGCCGAAGCCGGCGAAGGATTCTCCGTTCGCCGCCCTGTCGGTGCTGACCGCGCCGTCGCCGGCCCCGGCCGCCCGCGCCAAACGCCGCCGGCCGCGCCGCCCTCGCAACCCGTCGGCCGGAACCGCATGAGCGAGACGGGTTGCCGGGTCGATATCTGGCTGTGGCGCGCGCGGTTCGCCAAAACGCGGTCGCTGGCCGCGGCCATGGTCGAACGCGGCGTGGTCCGCCTGACCCACAACGGGATCCAGACCCGGCTCGACAAGCCCAGCCGTTCTGTCCACGTCGGCGATGCGATGGTTTTCGCCCTCGGCGGCCGACTGGTGGAGTTGACCATAGCCAGGCTCGGAGAGCGGCGGGGTCCGGCCGACGAAGCCCGCACCCTCTACACCCTGCCCGGTACGGAGACGTGACGCGGGCCGGAGGGGCGAAGGATCGCGGCGCGACATCGGCCGGCTGCGGCAAGCCCTTAGTTGACAGCGTTCACCGGCGGGGTCATGTGCGCTGCCCGTTCCTCCCGCCAGCCGATAGCGCCCAGACCGCCCCATGACCTACATCGTCACCGACGCCTGCGTGAAATGTAAGTTCATGGACTGCGTCGAGGTCTGCCCGGTCGACTGCTTCTACGAGGGCGAGAATTTCCTCGTCATCGCCCCGGACGAATGCATCGACTGCGGCGTGTGCGAGCCGGAATGCCCCGTGGACGCCATCGTCCCCGACACCGAGGACGAGCCGGACGGCAAATGGCTGATGGTCAACGCCGAATACGCCAAGGTCTGGCCCAACATCACGGTCAAGGGCACGCCTCCGGCCGACGCCGAACAGTTCGAACGCGAGACCGGCAAGTTCGAGAAATACTTCTCCGAAAAGCCCGGCAAGGGTTCCTGATCCGCATTTCCTGCGCGCGCAAACGCCGCAGTCGTGATGTTCTGCCGGCGGGAGGGCTCTCGCCATGCGCTATCTGGACGCTGACCTCGGTGCGGCCGGCCGGCTGATGCTGGCGGCGGGACTGATCGGCTTCGGCCTGACCGGTCTGCATTTCCATCACGCCATGGACGGGCTGCAGCCGTTTGCGCTGAACCCCGTGGGCGTCTGGCTGAACAGCGCCGTCCTGGTGCTGGGCGGGATCGGACTGGCGTGGACCCGCGTCGCCTCGAAGGCGGCGCTGGCGCTGTGGGCGCTTCTGACACTGCTGCTGTTCGTGCATGCGCCGGGGCTGGCCGCCGAACCCGCCAATCCGGTGCGCTGGGTCTCGGCGGTGGAGGTGCTGGGCCTGCTGGCCGCCTGCATGCTGATCGCCGCGCCCGGCCGGGCGGATTTCCGGCTGGCGACCCGGGTTGCGATCGGGTTGATGCTGGTCGTGTTCGGCGTCGTCCACTGGCTGTTTGTCGGGGCCATCGCCGGGATGATCCCGGACTGGATGCCGGGCCGTTCGGTCTGGCCGCTGTTCACCGGGGGCGCAAACATCGCCGCGGGACTGGCCATCGCCTCGGGCGTTCTGGCGCGACCGGCCTCGGCCCTCGTCGGGGCGATGTTCGCCTCGTGGATATTGCTCGTGCACGCGCCGCGCATACTGGCGGCGCCGGGAGAGCGCAGCGAATGGGTCGCATGCGCGCTGGCCTTCGCCCTCACCGGGGTCGTGTGGACGGTGAACGGGGCCCTGCACCGATCCGGTGGGGATTTACAGTCACAGCCACGCTAGCGCTGTGGACGTTTTGAATTTCTGCAATTTTGTGATAGGTTCCTGTCATTGGGTCGGGCGGTAAGCGATTTTCTCGCGCCGCCCGCGTTTGCGACAGAACTCCGCCCACGAAGGCGGGGTCGGCCAGAGGTTCGGTGATCCGTTTTCGCTCCTGACGACTGATATAGCTGCGCCGCCGACGGTTCGCCGTCGCCGAAGAGCGTAGCTGTCACTTGCGTAACCGTCTCATCCGCCCTGCGCCGGGAAAGGAATGACATGACGAACAAGACTGGTCTGGAATTCAAGGTTGGCGACGCGGTCGTCTATCCGGCGCACGGCGTCGGCAAGGTGGCGGCGGTCGAGACCCAGGAAGTCGCGGGCATGTCGCTGGAGGTCTATGTCGTGACCTTCGACCACGAGAAGATGACCCTGCGCGTCCCGACCAGGAAGGCCAAGACCGCCGGCCTGCGTTCGTTGGCCGCCGACGATGTGGTGACCAAGGCGCTGACGACCCTCAAGGGCCGCGCCCGCGTCAAGCGCACCATGTGGTCGCGCCGCGCCCAGGAATACGAAGCCAAGATCAACTCGGGCGACCTGATCTCGATCGCCGAGGTGGTCCGCGACCTGCACCGCGCCGACAGCCAGCCGGAACAGTCCTATTCGGAGCGTCAGCTCTATGAATCGGCCCTGGACCGCATGGCCCGCGAAGTCGCCGCCGCCAACCGCATCGACAAGGATGCGGCCGTCCAGCTGCTGGCCAAGTCGCTGAGCGCCAAGAAGGCCGTCATCGCCGCTGCCGAAGCCGCGGAAGAGGCCGAGGCCGAAGCGGCCTGATTTCGACGCGCATCGCCGAAACGAAAGGCCCGGGAGCAATCCCGGGCCTTTTTGAATTCACTGCCGCTGGCCTGTCCCGGAGACGTTTTCGAGATAGGCGACCACATCAGCGATCTGGCGGGGCTCGAACTGGAAGGCGGGCATGGCCGGGTGAGCGGTGACCAGCCCCTCGGCGAAGGCTTCCTGCAGATCCTGTACAGGATACTGCACGCCCATATCGCGGAAAGGCGGCGCCGCGGCCATCGGACTGTCCCCCGACCGTTCGACCGCGTGACAACCGGCGCAGTTCTGTCGCACGAGGATCGCGCCCCGGTCCGCCGATCCCATGATCATGGGCTCCGGTTCGGTCTGGCGGGCGGTCTCGCCGGCGCAGCCCGCGAGCGCCAGCGCACCCAGCAAGATCCAGGGTCGACCCGTCATCTCTCGATCCTCCCGTCATCGCCGCCACAACGGCCGGTTTTCCTCTAGCATGCGGAAGCCGCGCCCGGCTTGATCCATAGCAATTCGGATGGCGCGATCTCTCGCTATCCTGCGGATATCGACATCCGGTTCCAGCGAGAGCGCCTATGACCCAGTTCCACCATGTGCGTCTTGAACTCGCGCGCGAGCCCGGTCATCCGGCGGGCGACCCCACGGAAGGCTATGACATCGTCGCGCCTCTGGACGCCGACGGTCGGCTGGACGGGGAGGCCCTGCGCGCCGAGCCGGAGCGCGGGCATGTAAGGCGTTTTTCCGACGACCAGACGGTCGAGACCGGTCGCTTGCAGCACGGCCCCGGCGGCCGATGGACTCTCGATCTGGAAGGGGGCAACGCCGCCGACGCCCGCGGTTTCCGCTTCAGCGAGGAGCGGTTTGTCGCCGGGGAATACGTCAGCCTCACCCTGCCGTCGGGCGAACAGCACACCTATGTCGTGGCCCGCGTGGCCCCGGTCTAGAAATACTCGGCGTTCGCCGGGCATTGCGCCGCCAGACGGCGGGCCGTGATGCTGGCCGGGATGTAGGGCGTGCCCCTGGCCAGCTGGGCGCCGCCGCGGAACCGGAAGCTCTCCTGCTGATACGTCCCGCTCAGGCGGACGTTGACCCGCCGACCCTTGCGATCCTCGCAAGTGCCCTCGAAATGGGCGTTGCCGGCCCCGACCTGGCGGACCGGATAGGTGCAGCGCCAGCGGCGCGTCGACAGGCCGCCGAAGAAGCGGTTGATCTCGCTGGGGCGGACGCATTTGGTCTCGGTGTCGCCCTGGCCCAGCGCGCGGGTGGTGTATTCCCAATAGCCCGGCAGCACGGGCTGGGACTCCAGTTGAACCGGCGCGGCCGGACCAGCCATCGGGGCGCCGGCCATCAGCAGGGCGCCGATCAGGACGGGGGCGGTGCGGAGCAGGACGGACATCTTCATCGAATGGACCTCGGCGGCGGAGCTTCGCCGCATGGATAGAAGCGATATATGGCGGGAATTGAACGGCGGCTGAACGCGCTGAAGACCGCTACAAGCCTTGACGCGGCGCGGTGACTTCCACTATACGGCCCCCTCTCGCGCGGGGACCCGATCCCTGCGCGCCTTTGTTTCATGCGTCCGCACCGTTCGTGGGCCGCTCCGTCAAGGATAGTCAGATGTCGCGTCGCTGCGAACTCACCGGTATCGGCCCCATGGTCGGCCACAGCGTGAGCCACTCGAACGTCAAGACCAAGCGCCGCTTCCTGCCGTCGCTGAAGACGGTCAAGGTCGCCTCGGAAGCGCTGGGCCAGTCGTTCAGCCTGCGCATCTCGAACGCCGCCCTGCGCACCCTGGACTTCAAGGGCGGGCTGGACCCGTTCATCGTCAAGGCCAAGGACGAGCAACTCTCGACCGCCGCCCAGCGCATCAAGCGCCAGGTGAAGGCCAAGCTGGCCGAGCAAGCCGCCGCCTGATCGGCCGGCGCGCTGAAGATTTGAAGAGGCCGGTGGAAACACCGGCCTTTTTCTTTGGCCGCGAGATGGCAAACTGCCGCCATGACCCGCGACGAGATGTACGCCTACGCCCTGTCCCTGCCCGAGGTTGAGGAGTCGACGGTGCACGGGACCCGCTGCGTGCGCCTGAGGGGCAAGCTGCTGATCAACGACACCCGTCTGCCCGAGGCCGTCTCCCTGTCGCTCGACCATGGAGACATCGACCTTCTGATGGAGACCGAGCCGCAGACCTATTTCAAGACGCCGCATTTCGACGGCTGGCCGGCCGTGCTGGTGCGCTACGAGGCGGCCGACGACGACCGTCTGCGCGAGCAGATCGACAAGGCCTGGGCCCGGCGGGCGACGAAGGGCCAGCGCAAGGCGCGGGGGCTGTAGACTTGCACCGCCGCCGCGCCTGTCACAGGCTGGGCCCAGTCCTCGGGGAGTTGTTCGTGTCCTTCACCGCCTGCCGCGCCGCATTGACCGGCGCTTCCCTGCTGGCCCTCGCCGCCTGCACGACGGACCCCGCGGTGACGATTGTTCCGCTGTCGACCGAACCCGTCGCCATCGTCGCCCCGACGCGGGAATCGACGGCCTTCACCCTCGGCACCGACCAGCCGCGCACGCCCGAACAGCTGGCCATGACTTTCGACAAGGCCGACCTGTCGATCAGGGTCATCCCCGACGACAGGGCCATCGACGCCGTCGCCGTACTGGACTTCACCGCCATCGCGCCGCTGGGCGCCGTCGTGGTCGAGCTGGACACCCTGCTGGCCGTGTCATCGGTGCAGGTCGACGGGCGGGACGTTCCGGCCGGCGAATGGACCAATCCCGAAGGCCGGATGACCATTCCCCTGCCCCGCCCCCTGGCCGCCGGCGAAAAGGTCTCGGTGCGGATCGCCTACGCCGGCAAGCCCCGCGTGGCCCCGCAAGCCCCTTGGGACGGCGGCTTCGTCTGGGCCAATACGGCGGACGGAACGCCATGGATCGCCACCGCCGTCCAGCCTGAGGGCTGCGACATCTTCTGGCCCTGTATCGACAGCCCGCTGGCCGAGCCCGGGCGTGTGGATCTGCACATCACCGTGCCCTCGAACCTGTCGGCGCCTTCGAACGGCCGTTTCCTCGGCACGGTCGATCACGGCGACGGCTGGACGACCTGGAACTGGAGCGCGGCCCATCCCAACACCTACGCCATCGCCCTGAACATCGGGCCGTACGACGAGGTCAAGGCCGACTACCACAGCCGGTTCGGCAATGTGATTCCCCTGTCCTACTGGCATCTGCGCAGCGACGATCCGGCCAGGGTCCAGGCGCTGTTCGCCCAGTTCGCGCCGATGATGGACTTCTACGAGGCGACCGTCGGCCCCTACCCCTTCGGCGACGAGAAGATGGGCGTCGTCGAGACGCCCCACCTCGGCATGGAGCACCAGACGATCAACGCTTACGGCAACGAGTACAAGCTCGACGGCCGCGGCTTCGACTGGCTGCTGCACCACGAACTGAGCCACGAATGGTTCGGCAACCAGCTGACCAACCGCAACGCCGACGACATGTGGCTGCACGAGGGGTTCGGCAGTTATATGCAGCCGCTCTACGACCGCTGGCTGAACGGCGACCGCTTCATGCAGGCCAGCCTGCTGGAACAGCGCCGCGACCTGAAGAACAAATTCCCCGTCGTCTCCGGCGTGGAGAAGTCCGAGGACGAGGTCTACAAGGGCGACGTCGGACCCGGTCTCGACATCTACAACAAGGGTTCGCTGATCGCCCATTCGCTCAGGATGCTGATCGGCGACGAGGCCTTCTTCCGCTCGGTGACGCGCATCGTCTATGGCGCGGCCGAGCCCCGTCCGGGCCAGTTCCGCCCGCGCTACGGCACGACCGACGAACTGCTGGCCATCGTCAATGAGGAGACGGGCCGCGACCTGACCTGGTTCTTCCGCGGCTATCTGTACAACGCAGCCCTGCCGGACCTGAAACAGACCCGCGAAGGCGACGATCTGGTGCTGGAATGGGTCACGGGCGACGGCGGCGTCTTCCCCATGCCGGTCGAGATCGAGATCGACGGCCGCCTTCAGACGGTGGCCATGACGGACGGCCACGGCCGCATCGCCGCGCCCGCGACCGCCCACGTCCTGATCGACCCGGCCAACAAGGTTCTGCGCCGCCTGGACTTCATCGAGGCCTGGCAGGCCGCGGGTTCGCCGGACTAGACCGCTTCAGCCGTCACCGACTGCCGGACCAGCTGGCAGGATCCCTGGGTGGTCAGGAAGGCGATGTCGGCGGCGTCCCGCCCGCAGGCGATGCGCACCAGCCCCTCGACCGGGGCCAGCCCCGTCGGATCGACCAGCCACCAGCCGTTCGACAGCCAGACCTCGAAGATGGCGTGGAAGTCCGGCGGGTTCAGCTGATGGGCGAAGGCGCTGACCGCCCGCGCCGGGATGCCCGAGGCCCGGCACAGGGTGATGCCCATATGGGTGAAGTCGCGGCACACCCCGGCCCGGTCGATGAAGGTCCGCGCCGCCGTCGTCTCGCTGTCAGAGGCGCCCGGCTCATAGTCGATCTCGGCCTTGATCCATTCGAGGATCTTCAGCACCCGGTCGCCCCCGACCGTGCCGCCGAAGGTGCGCTCGGCGAACCGTCCGAACTGGTCCGACGGACAGTAGCGGCTGGGGTTGAGATAGGTCAGCACCTCGGCCGGCAGGTCGTTCCAGTCGTGCTGGACCGTCACCGGCGGCAGGCCCTTGAGCACGCCGTTATCGACCACCGCCTGATAGGTCAGCGCCACCTCGCCCGACAGATGGGCGCGCAGGGTGCGGGCTCCGAACTCCTCGTCCTCGTCCTGGATGAAGTCGATCGCGGGGGCGGTGGTCAGGCTTTCCTCGAGCACCGTCTGGCCCGGCCAGTGGGCGACCTGAATTTTGTAGATGGCGTCCGTCGGCGGATCGAAGCGGTAGACCAGGTCGGCGCGGACGCGGATTTTCATGGAGACCCTGAGGGTTGTCGGGACGGGAACCGGGAGGCCGCCGGCCCCTCGAGCAGGAACCCCCATAACGGCCAATCGTTCTCTGCGGGCAGGGGCTGCACGCAATTTCGAGGACCCGTATCATGAAAACCCTTCTATCCGTGACCGTAGCCTCCGCCGCCCTGCTTCTCGCGGGCGGCGCTTCAGCCCAGGTCGTCGGCGGCGTCGGCGGACAGGTCGGCGGCTCTGTCGGGGTAGGCATTCCCCAGACCGGCCCTGTCACCCAGGGCGTCGGCTCCATCGCCCGCGACGGAGCGCACATGACCCGCGACACAGTGCGTGAGACGCGTGAGACCCTGCGCGACGCGCGCCCCGACGCCAATGTGAACGCCAACGCCAATGCCCGCGCCGACGCCCGCGCCAACCGCGACGGGGTCGCCGTTGACGCCGCCATCCAGACCGGCGCCATGGTCCACAGTTCCGACGGCGCCATGCTGGGCTCCGTCGTGGACGTGACCCGGAACGCCGCCGGCCGCGCCACATCCTTCGTGGTCCGCTCCGCCGACGGCGCCACCCGCACCGTCCCGGCCGGCAGCGTCTCGGCCAACGGCAATGTGCTGGTGACCGGGTGGACCGAAAGCCAGTTCAACCAGCGTCCGCGTTAAGTAACGAAAATGACGGGAGGCCCGCGCCGCCGGCGCGGGCTTTCGCGCGTCAGGGCTCCAGCTCGATGTCCCAGTAGAGATAGTCGAGCCAGCTCTGGTGCAGATAGTGGGGCGGGAACCGCCGCCCGAACTCCTGCAGCTGCCAGGCGTTCGGCCGATGCGGAGCACGGCGCAGGGGCATGCCGGCCTGCTGCGGCGTGCGCCCGCCCTTGCGCAGGTTGCAGGGCGAACAGGCGGCGACGATGTTTTCCCAGGTCGTGCGCCCGCCCCGCGACCGGGGCACGACATGGTCGAAGGTCAGCTGTTCGGTCGCGTGGCAGTACTGGCAGGTGAAGCCGTCGCGCAGGAAGACGTTGAAACGGGTGAAGGCCGGCTGCCGGTCCTGATCGACGTAGTTTTTCAGCGCGATCACGCTGGGCAGGACGAACTCCATCGACGGGCTGCGCACGACCTTGTCGTAGGTCGAGACCACGTCGACGCGGTCCTGGTACACCGCCTTGACCACTTCCTCCCACGGCCAGATCGACAGCGGATAGTAGGACAGGGGGCGGAAGTCGGCGTTCAGCACCAGCGCGGGCCAGCCGGACGGGGGGCGGCTCAGGACCTGCATCAAGTCCTCGCCGTCAGGAAACGGAACATGGACGCGAACGGACTGAAGACCGGTCTCCTTCCTTGTCTGAGCTCAAAGCCTAGTCTTGATTCGACGGCTTGGCGATGACCGCCCGGCGACGGTTTCGCAACGCTCAGCCGCGGGTCGGCGTGCCCGGGAAGGCCGGCAGACTCCAGCCCCAGATCAGGGCCCCGGCGCGCAGGGCGAAGCCGCAAGGCGCGGCGATCAGGGCCGCCGGCCAGGCGTCCAGTCCGGCGAACCGGGCGACGACGAAGACCGTCGCGGCCAGCAGGGCGGCGGAGACGGTGATTTCCCGCCTCAGCAGGATGGAGGGTTCGCCGGCCAGCAGGTCGCGCACCACCCCGCCAAAACAGGCGGTCAGGGCCCCCATGACGATGCAGATCAGCGGCGCGACCTCATAGGCCTCGGCCTTGGCGGCCCCCATCACCCCATAGGCGGCGAGGCCGAAGGCATCGAGCCACAACAGGGCCCGGAACCGCCACGTCCGCGCGCCCAGCATCCAGACCACGACCGAGGCGAACAGGCAGACGGCGATGTAGCGCCAGTCCTGCACCCAGAAGACCGGAGCCCCGATCAGCAGGTCCCGCAAGGTGCCGCCGCCGACCCCGGTGATCGCGCCGAAGAAGGCGAAGGTGACGAGATCGTGCCGCTGCCGGGCCGCGGCCAACGCCCCGGTGGCCGCGAAGACCGCCACGCCCGCGAAGTCGAGGGCGCCCAGCACGGTCTCGGGATTGGCCAGGGCGGGGTCGACGATCGGGCTCACTCGGTCTTGCTCTCTGTCGTCTCGCGCGCGGCGCTGGCCGGGTCGGAAGGATGGTCGTCCAGCACGACCTCGCCCCGCTTGACCGCTCCATACCACCCCCAGAGCAGGTGCGCCGCAACGCTGCGATGCGGCTTCCACATCTCGGAGCGGGCGTAGGCCTCCTTTTCGCGCGGCCGGTCCCCGGATCGGTCGGCCCAGCGCATCGCCTCCTGCAGGGCGATATCGCCGGCCGGGAAGACGTCGAGCCGGCCCTCGCAGAACATCAGAAAGGTTTCGGCCGTCCATTTGCCGACGCCCTTGATGGCGACCAGCCGGGCGACGGCCTCTTCATCGGACAGGCTTTCCAGATGATCGAAGTCGATGCGGCCCTCGACATGGGCCCGGGCGATCTCGTGGCCATAGGTCGCCTTCTGGATCGACAGGCCGAAGCTGCGCAGGGTTTCAATCGGCGTGGCCAGCACCTTCTCCGGCGTCACCTCGCCCTCCAGTCCCTGCACCACGCGGGCCCAGATCGCCGCGGCCGAGGCGACCGAGACCTGCTGGTCCACGATCATGTGAAACAGACCCTCAAACCCGCCGGTGCGCCAGCGCCAGTCGAACGCCGGCGTCTGGGCATGAGCGCGGGCAAGTGAGGGATCCAGCGCGATCAGGGCGTCCCGGGAAGCGGCGATCTGGAGGGGGTCTGGAATAATGGCCATGGCGGAACCTGACGCCCGCCGGAACCCGCGACAATCCCCGCGCGCCAGCCGCTGACGATCAGGTCCGCTTCCCGCTATGATCGGCGGATGTTCACCACCCGCTTCGCGCCTTCGCCGACCGGCCATCTGCACCGGGGCCACGCCTTTTCGGCCCTGACGGCCTGGACGGCGGCGCGCGCGGAGGGCGGACGGTTCCTTCTGCGGATCGAGGACATCGATCCAACCCGATGCCGGGCGGAGTTCGAGGCCGCGATTCTTGACGATCTGGCCTGGCTGGGACTGGACTGGGAACGGCCGGTGCGGCGGCAGTCGGAGCATCTGGCCGAATACGCGGCCGTCGTCGACGTGCTGGATCGACGAGGCCTGCTGTACCGCTGTTTCCGCACCCGCAAGGACATCCTCGACGCCATCGGCGACGCGCCGCATGGGCCCGCCGAGGCCGCCAGGCCCGGGCCGCATCCCGCGGAAGAGGAGGCCGCCTTCCTCGCCGAGGGACGCCCTTTCGCCTGGCGTCTGTCCTTGGACCGCGCGCGCGATCTGCTGGGCCTTCGCGCCTGGGAGGCGCTGGCCTTCGTCGAGGAGGGCGCGGGCCCCGACGGCGAACGCGGCCTGGTCCGGGCGCGGCCCGAGACCGCCGGCGACGTGGTCCTGGCCCGCAAGGACGCCGGAACCGCCTATCACGTCGCGGTCACCCACGACGACGCCCTGCAGGGCGTGACCCACGTCATCCGCGGTCAGGACCTGTTCGAGGCGACCCATATCCAGGTGCTGATCCAGACGCTGATGGGCTGGCCGACGCCCATCTACCGCCACCATGCCCTGATGGTCGGCGAGGACGGCCGGCGCTACGCCAAGCGCGACCGGTCCGTCACCCTGGGCGAGCTGCGCGCCAGGGGGCTCAGCCCTGAAACCCTGAGAGCCGAATTGGGCTTCTGATCAGGGCGCAAGACGGCCTTCGGCCTTGTCCGCCGGGAAGATCACATCCTTGTCGACCTTCTCATCCGCGCAGCCCGGCCCGTCGAGCCGGTTGAGGACATGCCGGATGACGTTCAGCCGGGCGGTCTTCTTGTGATCGGTCGCCACGACCGTCCACGGCGCGTGGACGCTGTGGGTTTCCGCCAGCATCCGGTCGCGGGCCGCCGAATAGGCGTCCCAGCGCTTCTGCGCCTGGGCGTCCAGCGGCGATCGTTTGAACAGCTTCAGAGGTTCGGTCGCCCGCTCCTCCAGCCGCCGGGCCTGTTCCTCCTTCGAGATATCGAACCAGAATTTGATCAGCAGGATGCCGGCGTCCGTCAGCAGCCGCTCGAACCGCGGGACGTCTTTCAGGAACTGCGCGTGCTGTTCCGGCGTGCAGAAGCCCATGACCGGTTCGACGCCGGCGCGGTTGTACCAGGAGCGGTTGAAGATCGACGTCTCGCCCTCCGTCGGCAGGTGCGGCACATAGCGCTGGAAATACCACTGGCCGGTTTCGCGCTCGGTCGGCTTGGGCAGGGCGAAGACGCGGGTCTGGCGCGGCGACATATATTCGGTCAGGCGGGTGATCGATCCGTCCTTGCCCGCGGCGTCGCGCCCCTCGAAAACCATCACGGTCCTCTGACCTTTTTCGATGGCCCAGGCCTCGGCCTCGACCAGCTTCAGCTGCAGGCGTTCGAGTTCGGTCTGGTAGTCGTCGGTCTTGCTCATGCAGGGGGCTTTCTGATGGATCGGCAGACTGCGCCGACGGCCGAAGGGCCGCAAGATGAACGCCTTCTCACGTGCCGGCGATCCGTACGGGCGGTAAAAGAGCCGGGAACATCGAGGGAGGCCGGACGATGCATCGTCGCCATCTGCTGGGAGGGTTCTTCGCCGCCCCTGCCGCGCTCGCCCTGCCTGCCCGGGCGGGTGAGGTCCGTTCGGCGCCGGACGAGGCGCTGGATGCGGTCTTCGCCTCGACCGCCCCGCCCGCGCTGGCCGGAGCCATGGTCACCCGGGCGGGCCTGAGCTGGTCCGGAGTGCGAGGCGCAAGACAGGCGGGCGGAGACCAGCCGGTCACGCTGCAGGACCGCTGGCATATCGGCTCCAACACCAAGGCCATGACCGCCGCCGTTTTCGCCCGGCTCGTCGAGGCGGGACGCGCCCACTGGGAGATGACTGTCGCCGAGGCCTTCCCCGGCCTGACCCTCGATCCGGTATGGCCCGCGACGCCTCTGACGACGCTGATGCGCCATCGATCCGGACTGGCCGACGCCGATGTGATCGGCATGGACTGGCTGGGCGTGGCCCGGGCCGATCCGCGCAGCCTGCCCGCCCAGCGCGCCGCCCTCGCCGCAAAAGCCTTCGGCCGGCCGCCGTCGGGAGCGGCCGGCGCCTTCGCCTACAGCAACGCCGGCTACATTATCGTCGGGGCGGCGATAGAGGCCATCACGGGACAGGCGTGGGAGGACGTCATCCGGGCCGAACTGTTCCAGCCCCTGGGCCTGTCCAGCGCCGGCTTCGGTCCGCCGCCCGACCCGAACGCCTGGGGTCATCGCACCGTCGGCGGCCAGCCCTTGCCCGTGAATCCAGCCAGTCCCGGAGCTGACAATCCCCTGGCCTTGGGGCCGGCGGGGACCGCGCACATGACCCTGGCCGACAACGCCCGCTGGCTGCAGGCCGTGCTGGGCGGCGGGCCGCAGGGCTGGCTGGGCGATGACAGCCTGACTCGGCTGACCAGGACGGACGAGGCCGATCCGGCCTATGCTCCCGGCTGGATCATCAGGCCGGCGCCCGCCGCGGGGGACATGGGCCGGACGATCGGCCACGAAGGCTCCAACACCCTGTGGCACGCCATGGTCGTGGCGGCGCCGGACCGGGGGCTGGGCTTCATCGCCTGCTCCAACGACGCGGCGAAGGGCGCCATGGCCTGCCGGCGACTGATCCAGCGGCTGATGGCGGTGGCTAGCGCCGCCTGAGCCGGGTAAGGCTGGTCGGGCATGAAGCGCGATTTCGCCGATTTCTGGAACCTGATGTGGGAGCTGACGCTCGGCCTTTGCGCCGCGTTCGCCCTGCTGAACGCCTTCGCCCCCGGCCAGGACCTGCCGTGGAAGCCGCTGGATCTCAGCCATCCGATCGGACAGGCGACGGCGGCCAAGGTGGCCGATTTCGAACTGCCCCGCACCGCCGCGCCGGAAGAGACCACCGCCGTCACCGACGCCTGCATCCAAGTGCTGCGCGAGGCCGGCGTTCAGGTCGAACGCGCCGAGGACCGCGACGACGGCGGCTTCTGCGTCGTGCGCGGCGCGGTGCGGATCACCGGCGGCGATGTCACCCCCCTGGCCGGCAATCCCGTCATGCAGTGCCCGCTCGCCGTGCGCTACGTCATCTGGGAGCGCCAGGTGCTGCAGCCGGCGGCCGAGGCGGCGTTCGGCAGCCGCGTCGCCCGGATCAACGAGGTCGGGACCTATTCCTGCCGCCGCATCTACGGCCTGACCGCGACCGACGCCCGGCCCAGCGAGCATGCGCGGGCCAACGCCCTGGACATCGGCGGCATGACCCTGGCCGACGGCCGCCGCGTCTCGGTGCTGAACGACTGGGACGGAACCGGCCCCGCCGGCGCCGAGGGCCAGAGCTTCCTCAGGCGGATTCGCGACGGCGCCTGCCGCGCGTTTTCGACCGTCCTGACGCCCGACTACAACGAGGCGCACCGCAACCACCTGCATCTGGACGGCGCGCCGCGCAGCCTCTGCGCCTGATCGCGGTAACCACGTTCTCTCAAGGCCCCGTTGGTTTGCGATTGACCGCTTCCGAATTGCGCGAGAAAAAGTCGCCGCAGTCCGGATTTCGCGCGGCCTCCACCACCGTGCCCGCTCCTTCGCTGAATGAGCTCGTCCAGATGGGCTGACGGGTGTCCCGTCGGGACGCCTGCCTGGCAAGCGCGTTCACGGAGACGCATTATGGCGACCGGTACGGTCAAGTGGTTCAACCCGACCAAGGGTTTCGGCTTCATCCAGCCTGATGGCGGCGGACAGGACGTCTTCGTCCACATCACCGCGGTCCAGAAGGCGGGCCTGCAAGGCCTGGATGAGAACGCCAAGGTCGAATACGAGCTGGAATCCCAGCGCGGCAAGACGTCGGCCATCGACCTCAAGCTGCTCTGATCCACGACTGACAGCATCATGGGACGGGCGCGGCGGCTTCGGCCTCCGCGCCCTTCTTTTTTGTCGGGGCCGCGCTCGTCGACCCTTCGGGATCTCCCGACCCGGAGCCTGTCCTCGGGCCGACCGAAGGTCGGACCCGGGGGCGGCCCGGGGGCTGGGCCGCCGACCATTGGGCGAGCACGATCGCGGCCAGCACCACCGCCCCGCCGACAGCCTGCACCGGCGTCAGGGTCTCGGCGAAGATCAGCCAGCCCAGCAGGGCCGCGACCACCGGCTGGATCAGCACCGTCACCGCCGTCAGGGCGGCCGGCAGCCGGCCCAGCGACCAGGCCACCCCGCCCTGCCCGGCCACATGCATCAGCCCCAGACCCGCGCAGGCGGCCCAGCCGCCCCATGAGCCCGGCAGGATCTGCTCGCCCAGCGCCAGCGCCGCCAGCAGCAGGCCGGGCGCCGCGATCGCCGTCGACCACAGCATCACCCGCCCCGCCGAATACCGCCCGCGCGCCGCCTTCACGGCGATGAAATAGCCCGCGTACCAGAGGGCGGTGACCGCGGCGAAGGCGTCGCCCAGCGGCGGGTTGGACCCCTGCCCCCCGTCGGCCCCCAGCGACATGGTCACCGCCCCGGCGATGGCCGCGGCCAGGGCGACCAGGAACAGCGCCTTCGGCCGGTCGCGGAACACCCACCAGCCCACCAGGGTCACCACCACGGGCGTCAGATTGGTCAGGGTGGTGGCGTTGGCCACCGAGGTGAAGGCGATCGAATAGTGCCAGAAGGCCAGGTCGAGCACGAGCATCCCGCCCGCCAGCGCCATCCACCCGGACGGCCGCCCGATCCCCTCCCCGCCCCCCATCAGGAATTTGGGCCGCATCGTCATCGCCAGCAGCCACGGCAGGGCGAAGGCGAACCGCCAGAAGCCCGCCGCCGCCGGTCCCGCATCCGCCAGCCGCACCAGTATGGGCGCGAACCCCAGCACGCAGGCCGAGGCGATCAGGACCAGCAGGGCGGAGGCGCGGGACGAA
This sequence comes from Brevundimonas sp. BR2-1, assembly GCF_037626195.1. Lineage (NCBI taxonomy): Bacteria > Pseudomonadati > Pseudomonadota > Alphaproteobacteria > Caulobacterales > Caulobacteraceae > Brevundimonas > Brevundimonas sp. BR2-1. The sequence continues at coordinate 408,246 of NZ_JARKMV010000002.1, forward strand.
GGCATGGAGCGGGTATAGCGGATTCTCCCTCCCCTTCATGGGGAGGGACGCCGGCGCGCCTAGCCCCTGGTCTTGTCGGCCTTGCTCAGCCCGCCCTTCTGACCGGCCGCGCGGGCCAGGTCGGAGTCGCGCGAGAAGGTGCGCTGTTCGGGCGCCACGCTGGCGCCGCCCTTGGAGGCGATCGCCCGCCGCTGCTCCAGCGACATGGCGGCGAAGCCGCGCGGACGTCCGGTCGTGGGTTTGGTCTCGGTCATGGTTACTGCCTCCGCCGGATTGAACGGACCGCCGAAAGCTTTCCGTCGCACCGCAAGTTGCAGATACGTCGGTTTTTTCACGGTGGGTGCGCAGGGCGGCGACCGTCAGGCGGCCGCCGCCGCCCCGGCATGGCCTGAGGGCCGCCTCGGCGCGGTCGGAAGGTTTCAGCCCGTCACGGCACGCTCTCCGCCGCCCCGACCGGCAGGCCCATCTCCTCCCGCCACTGCTCGCGGTTGGCGTCCAGAACCATGGCGTCCAGATCCTCGAGCGCCGCCAGCCGCCCGTCCCCGTCCCAGAACCCCGCCGTCCACGGATACTGGCTCAGATACTCACGGTCCTCGGCCGCCGTCTCCGGCCCCAGCCGCTCCGCCCGCCACCTCAGCACAAACGCAACATGCCATAGGGGGACTCCCTTCAGCGGCCCGCCTGTCATCGCCCCGGCCAGCGACTCCGCCAGCATCCGCGTCTCCTCCACCCGCACCTGGTACTCATCCAGCCTACGCCGGGCATGGCGGTCCCAGCCCTCCAGAGGCTCGGGCGCCGGATCGTTCTCCCCGTCGCGCCGCCGCCACCCTTCCGAGGCCCGCCGCCGCCACAGGTTGGCCAGTCCCACGTCATACCGCCGCGCCAGCGACGCCCCGGTCTCGCCCCTCTCCCACCCCCGCCGCACCTCGGCCCAGGTCTCTTCGGAACGCAGCTTGCGGGAGGAGCCTTCGAACATGGGCGGCAGTATGGAACGGCGGTACGTCAAATTTGGACGCACCCTCCCCCGATGGGAGAGGGCTTGAGCGGTCCGCATCAGAGTCCCTTCTCCCCTCGGGGGAGAGGGTGGCCCGGAGGGCCGGATGAGGGGGATGAGGGGAAATAACGGCGGTCAGCCGGTCCAGTTCGACTTTACCCCTCATCCGAGCGGCTCCGCCGCCCACCTTCTCCCCCAAGGGGAGAAGGATCAGGTCCGCCGATACGTCCCGCGCCGCTCCCCGAACGCCAGCCAGCCCCGGTCGCGTAGCACCTGAAGCTGTTGCCTGATCTTGGCCCGTACGTTGTTGTTCCCCGGCCAGAGCGCCGCCAGCCGCGCCTCCTGCGCATAGACCTCCTCCAGCGTGAACTCGGGCCGCCCGCCAGAGTCCATGGCCGCCTCGACAGCCCCCATGACGGCCAGCAGCCAGCCGCGCGCGGTCTGGCTGGTGTCGCGCAGGAACAGGGTCGCGCGCCACTGCTCCAGCACCGCCGCCTTCGCCACCGGACGACCCTCGCGGATCAGGCTGATCTTCCCCGCCGCCGGCACCTTGCCGATCAGGATGTTGCAGCCCTGCCAGGGCGCGCTGCGTCCCTTGGGCCAGGTCGGCGCCTTGGGCTCGATGATCGACGGCGTGAAGAACTGCTTCGGCACGACGATCAGGTCGGTGACCCGCGCGGCGTCGCGGTCATAGCTCATGACCAGCAGATTGGGATTGTTACGCGCCTTGAGCCGCGCCGTCATGGCGCTGTAGGCGCCGTCCAGCACCTTGGCGCCCAGCCTGCCGTTCTTCGCCTTGAGCTCGAACTCCTCGGCGCAGGCCGCGCAGGCGAAGTCCCCGACCGGCGCGTTGTTCGGCAGCGGCTTCAGGGCCTCGGCGCCGCAACCGGGACAGAACAGATGGGCGGCGACCCAGCCCTCGGTCCGGACCCGCGCGTTCTGGGTCGGCCCCTTGAAGACGACGGCCTGTTCGGCGAAGCCGAGCCCACACCAGTGATTGTCGTCCTGCCCCATCCACCCACCGTAGCGGGTGAATGGTCAGGGAGTTAGCCTTAGCTCCCGTTCTACGTCAGCCTCGTCGATTAGCGATCACCGACGATTGAATTGCGGAAGCAAAACATCGCACTCTTCGGTCAACTTGAGGGGTGCCCGAAGTGGTAAAGAACTACAGCCTAGCCGTATTTGGAGTCCTAGCCGTCGGCCTCTTAGGCTTGGTCTGGCTTTGGACCGGGTCATTGTCGCTGCCCTCAGGCGAGTCCGCGATCTGGTTTCACGCCGGATTGTTGACCCTGCTGATCGCCAAATTCATCGTTGAGTATCGCTACCCCAAGCCGAACGACGTGTTCGTCAACTGCATGGTGGTGTTTGCCGCCACCTCGACGTTGTCCGATCCCCCATACGGAATCTGGTGGAATCTCCTGAGATGGGGCGCGCTCATCTGCGGCGTGACTGCGGTTGTCCTGGCTTGGGACCCTGGAAGAGCGGCACGCTTATCTGAGAACCGCTGGCGAGCACTTCTCTACGGATTGACCATCGGCGTTGGCCGCTCCGAAGTAATTTTCTCATTGGTGTTCATTTTATCTCTTATTTCCTACTTCAACTTACAGAGCACAACTTCGGTAGTTTATGTGGTCTTCTGGGGCATCTTGCTTCTGAGTTCCCAAATTAAGCTGCCAGAACTTCTATCTCGCAGTTTCTCTATGAGGAAAGGAACCGCAGTTCATTTGGTGGGGTCCGCCCACTCGTTTCTTGCGCCTTCGATCGTTTTCTGCCGGAGCCTCGGTACCAGCAAGCCACCCCTCCACGCCGTCGTAGGCTTCACAAATTCACTCTCGAGTCTTTGCCACAGCCTCGGCGTTGTGATCGGCGAGAGAACTTCTGCAAGCGAGACGAGGATAGCGGTGGCTCTACTCGGCACCACCGTGAGCGAGGCCGGTCTTACTGAACAGTCTTTGCTCGTGACGCTTTCGGAGGATCAGCGGGCTGCTTGCGATCCATCAGTTGACGAAAGCCAGGTCGAAGCTTTCAAAAAGGTGGTCGGCACGGTTGCCAGCGGCACCAATATCTCTCGCGTAAAGTTCGAAATTCTCGGCGATCCCAAGATCGCCGCTGGGAACCTGCTGAACATAAGCACACACGATAATCCGGTATTTTATCAAGTATTTGACGGTGTCGTCGAGGAAGAGGCTGGCTTCAAAGACAGCGGCAGGGCGTTCGTGGAGGGGGAAGCCGAGCAAGTAGGGTACTGGGACAACACGCGTGGAGGGTTCGAGACACACGATTGGGTGGCCCGTGAAAGGGCGCTTGTTTACTTGGCTGACCGCAACGAGCCGGCCCCGGCCTACGCTCTGGACAATGACGAATTTCAGATCGGAACGATACCGGACGCCAACTATCCGGTGATCCTGAATATCTCCGATCTTGTCCTTTACCATACGGCAGTACTTGGTGTGACAGGAAGCGGAAAATCCTTCCTCGCCTATAACATCATCGAAACTTCTGCTCTCAAGAGCATAAAGGTCATATGCATCGACCCGACTGGCGACTATCAGCGACACCTTCCCGATGCAGTAATACTGAACGGTAGAGGCTCTCTTGATGCGTTCATTGAATCTCCCGATCACATGATCGGAATAATCGAGACGGCATCGTCAGACATGGATCCAATTGTTCAAACGTATGCAGCAGCAAACAAATGCCTCGACTGGTGCAAGGCTCACCGATCTGACGAAGATGTTAGCAATCCCAGCCCCAAGATTCTGCTAGTTCTCGAAGAAGCTCACCTCCTCGTACCGGAGTGGAATTTCAACCCTCAACGCGGAATGCAAGATCAGGTAAACAGGATCTCCCAGATCGTACTTCAGGCTCGCAAATATGGCTTAGGGTTCTTGGTCGTTTCTCAGCGCACAGCCAACGTTACGAAGAGCGTTCTGAACCAGTGCAATACCATTATGTCGTTCCAAGCTTTTGACGAGACTGGTTTCGATTTTTTGAAGAACTACATGGGTGCCTTCCATGTTCGGTCGCTGCCAAACCTAAAGCCTCGGCACGGGATTGTGGTCGGCAAGGCATCTCGGTCACGGAGGCCTGTGATGGTTCGCTTGTTGGATCAGGTTCGGCCGATTCGAGCGGTTCCGGCCCCGAATATGCCACTGCCTGAGCAGCCTGCAGAGGTCTTCAATGTGCCCGAAGCTGCCGAAGTTCTAGAGGCACTGGCGAATACACCTCTGATGGGCGGGGAGTGACATAGGCCCCCAACACACGGCCGCGAATTTTCAAGCGCTTCAATCTCATCTGTTCGATCTGCATGCGCCCGCGGACCTCGCGCCGCTTCTGATTTCCCCCTACAGCCTGCTCTTCCGGAACGCCTCCGCCTTCTCCGCCGCCGCATCGGCCCGCCAGCGTTTCGGCGCCGACTTGTCGACCTCCTCGCCCTCGGCGGTCAGGACCTCGTTGGCGAACTCCAGGTCCATCAGCTTCATGCGCTTGATCTCGTCGCGCAGGCGGGCGGCCTCCTCGAACTCGAGGTTGGCGGCGGCGTTGCGCATGCGGCCTTCGAGGTCCTTGAGGGCGGCCTGGAAGTTGGAGCCCACGAAGGGTTTGGACGCCTCGGCCACGCCCGGCGCCGTCAGCTTGTCGAGGGCGCGGGACTCATAGGGGCTGGCCATGATCTCGCGGATGTCGCGCTTGACCGACTCCGGGGTGATGCCGTGTTCGGCGTTGTACGCCTCCTGCTTCTCGCGGCGGCGGTTGGTCTCGGCGATGGCGCGCTCCATCGAGCCGGTCATGCGGTCGGCGTAGAGGATGACGCGGCCGTCGACGTTGCGGGCGGCGCGGCCGATGGTCTGGATCAGCGAGGTCTCGGAGCGCAGGAAGCCCTCCTTGTCGGCGTCGAGGATGGCGACCAGGCCGCACTCGGGGATGTCGAGGCCCTCGCGCAGCAGGTTGATGCCGATCAGGACGTCGAAGGCGCCCATGCGCAGGTCGCGCAGGATCTCGATCCGCTCCATGGTGTCGACGTCGGAGTGCATGTAGCGGACGCGAACGCCCTGCTCGTGCATGTATTCGGTCAGGTCCTCCGCCATCTTCTTGGTCAGGACGGTGACCAGGCTGCGGTAGCCGGCGCGGGCGACGGCCTTGACCTCGTCGATGCAGTCGTCGACCTGGGTGCGGGTCGGGGTGGAGACCGGGCGGATCTCGACCGGGGGGTCGATCAGGCCGGTGGGGCGGATGACCTGTTCGGTGAAGACGCCGCCGGTGCGCTCCATCTCCCACGGGCCGGGGGTGGCGCTGACGAAGACCGTCTGGGGGCGCATGGCGTCCCATTCGTCGAACTTCAGCGGGCGGTTGTCGATGGCGCTGGGCAGGCGGAAGCCGTATTCGGCCAGGGTGGATTTGCGGCGGTAGTCGCCGCGGTACATGGCGCTGATCTGGCCGACGGTGACGTGACTCTCGTCGACGAACAGCAGGGCGTTGTCGGGGATGTATTCGAAGAAGGTCGGCGGCGGCTCGCCCGGGGCGCGGCCGGTCAGCCAGCGGCTGTAGTTCTCGATGCCGGCGCAGGAGCCGGTGGCCTCCATCATCTCCAGATCGAAACGTACCCGCTGTTCGAGGCGCTGGGCCTCCAGCAGCTTGCCGTTCTCGACCATCCAGTCGAGCGTCTCCTTCAGCTCGGCCTTGATGCCGGTGATGGCCTGGTTCAGCGACGGGCGCGGGGTGACGTAGTGGCTGGCGGCGTAGACGGTGATCTCGGTCAGGTCGGCGGTCTTCTTGCCGGTCAGGGGGTCGAACTCCTGGATCGATTCCAGCTCGTCGCCGAACAGCTGGATGCGCCAGGCGCGGTCTTCCATGTGGACGGGGAATATCTCGAGGGTGTCGCCGCGCTTCCTGAACATCCCCCGCTCGAACGCCGCATCGTTCCGCTTGTACTGCAGCGCGATCAGGTCGGCGCGGAGCTTGGACTCGTCGATCTGGTCCCCGACCTTCAGGGTGAAGGTCATGGCCGTATAGGTCTCCACCGACCCGATGCCGTAGATGCAGCTCACGCTCGCCACCACGATCACATCGTCCCGCTCCAGTATCGCCCGCGTCGCCGAGTGCCGCATGCGGTCGATCTGCTCGTTTATACTTGAGTCCTTCTCAATATATGTGTCCGTGCGCGGGACATAAGCTTCCGGTTGATAATAGTCGTAATATGATACGAAGTATTCGACGGCGTTATCCGGGAAGAAGGACTTAAACTCGGAATAGAGCTGGGCGGCGAGCGTCTTGTTGTGGGCAAGTATAAGCGCCGGGCGCTGGGTCTGTTCGATGACCTTGGCCATGGTGAAGGTCTTGCCCGAGCCGGTGACGCCCAGCAGGACCTGGTCGCGCTCGCCCGCCTTCGCGGTCTCGACGAGCTCGGCGATGGCGGCGGGCTGGTCGCCGGCGGGGGTGTATTTCGTCTCCAGCCGGAAGGGGATGTGTTTGCGGTCCTGCGGCCGGTCGGGGCGGTGCGGCGTCCAGTCGGCGGGCTTGCCGGGAGGCTCGTCGGGCGTCAGGCGCGGGCCGGCGACGGGCGCGAACATGGGCATGCGGTTCTTCGCCGCCGCCGGATCGAGGATGAAGGGGGCCGCGGCCTCCGATACGCCCGCGGACTGGCCGGGGACGTGAACGGGCTTGCCGGATTTTCCGGGGGACCGGGAAGGGGAACGAGCCATGAACGCAAGGTAGGGCGGGACGCCGCCCACGGCTAGGGGCGGGAGGGCCGCAGCGGAAACGTGACCGGGCCCGCGTCCGCACTGTGGTGACCGAACCACGCTTGTGTCGAAGCTGTGTTCGGTTCGTGTCTATTCAGTTGCAAAAGGGGTGGAGGCGACCGCTACTGCAACGCTGGACTTTCGTTCTGATCACTCGGGTATCCCAACATGCGCACCAAGCCGTTCCTGATGACCTCCTCCCTGCTGGCCGGCGTCTCCGCCCTGACGCTCGCGGCCGCGATCCCGGCCGCGGCGAGCGCCCAGACCGCCCCGGCGCAGGACCCTGAAGCCTCGGACCTCGGCGAGGTGGTCGTCACCGGCTCCCGCATCCGTCGCGATCCGACCAATTCGCCGACGCCGCTGATCCAGATCGGGCAGGAAGAGCTGCAGCAGTCGGGCGAGGTCAATGTCATCGATTTCCTGGCCGACATCCCCGCCCTGTCGACCTCGGTGGTGCCGGAAGACACCACGGGCTCGAACCTGAACGACGGCGGCCTGTCGCTGCTGAGCCTGCGCGCCCTTGGCGCGGTGCGGACGCTGACCCTGGTCGACGGACGCCGCCATGTGGGATCGAGCCCCGGCACCCTGTCGGTGGACGTCGACACCATTCCGCGCCTGCTGGTCAACAACGTCGAGGTGGTGACGGGCGGCAACGCGGCCGTCTACGGCGCCGACGCCGTCACCGGCGTGGTCAACTTCGTCCTCAAGAAGGATTTCGAGGGTCTGGAGATCGACGCCTCGATCGCCGAGATCAATGACGATCACCAGCTGAGCCAGCGCCTGTCGGCGCTGTGGGGAACGAATCTTCTCGACGATCGGCTGAACGTCTATGTCTCGGGCGAATACCAGCGCAACGACGAGGTGCTGGACACCGACATCGACTGGAAGCGGGAATCCTGGGGCCTGCTGTCCAACGACGTCGATCCGGCGTCCGCGCCCAGCGACGGCGTGCCTGACCTGATCCTGGTCCGCGATCTTCGCACCTACATCCGCGGCACCAATTTCGGCGGCGTGACCATCCTGTCGACGGGTGTGCAGCCCAGCCCCGCCAACGACCGCGATGTTCCGTTCCAGACCTGCTCGGCGACCACCTTCTCGGCCAACTGCTTCTCGCTGGCCCCGTCCAACCGCCTGGACAACGGCTTCCTGTACGACGACAGCGGCGCGTCCCAACCCGTCGTCTTCGGATCGATCCGGCAAGGCGCCGGCTTCACCCGCAACTCCAGCAACGGCGGGCTGGGCATGGTGCAGAACACGGAGCAGGCCCAGGCCAGCCGGCTGCCGGAATCCACCAACTACCGCTTCCAGACCGGCTTCAACTTCGATGTGACCGACAGCATCGAAGTCTTCGGGGAAGCCAAATACGTCGAGGAAGAAACCTACGACGCCGGCCAGCGCGTCTTCCATGACTTCAACATCCGCCAGTTCGCGCCGGGAACCGTCGGCGCCATCACCGCGACCTCGGCGTTCGAGATCGGCCTGGACAACGCCTATCTGCCGGCCAACGTCCGCACGGCGATTCAGACCAACCGCCGCGACATCTTCAACTCGGCGGGAGCGGTGACGGGCAACGTCGCTGATCCGCGCGCCCAGCACAAACTGTACGGCCCGCCCCGGACCCAGAACAACAGCCGGGACCTGCAACGCTATGTCGTGGGCCTGCGGGGCGATGCGGGCGACCTGGGCTTCTATCGCAACGTGACCTGGGAAGCCGGCTACACCTACGGCGAGATGAACAACTCGAACACCGAGCTGGGGGTCGACATCGTTCGCTACCAGGCCGCCGCCGATGCGGTGGTCGACACCGCCGGCATCGTCAACGGCACGCCGGGCGAAATCGTCTGCCGCGTGCAGCTGCTGTCAGCCCAGGGCATCGCCGTTCCGGACGTCGTCCTGGGGGGCGTAACCTATTCCCGGCAGGGTGCGGTCATCAACGATTGTTCGCCCGTCCGCGTGTTCGGAGCCGGCGGCTTCACCCAGGAGGGACTCGACTATCTTCAGGCGGCGATCACGGTCACCGACCAGAACAAGCAGCACGACTTCCTGGCCTTCACCACCGGCGACCTGTGGGACTTCTGGGGCGCTGGCCCGATCGGCATCGCCCTGGGCTATGAGTACCGCAAGGAGATCACCAGCGGCGTGGGACGCGATGCCGACACCGCCGGCCGTCTGCTGTTCCTGAACAGCGGACCCGACTTCGCCGAGGCGAGCTACGACACCAACGACTATTTCGCCGAACTGCGGCTGCCGCTGTTCACCGACACCTTCCTGGGCTCGTCGGAGATCAGCGGCGCATATCGGGTGTCCGACTATTCCCACGTCGGCAAACAGGACACCTACAGCGCCCAGTTCCAGTGGCGGCCGACGGACCAGTTCCTGTTCCGGGCGACGACCGCGACGGCGATCCGGGTGCCGAACCTGTCCGAGACCAGCGAGCCCTACGGCCAGACGTTCGCCAATGGCTTCTCCGACCCCTGCAGCGCGACGGTGATCAACAACCTGGCCGACCGCACCGTCGCCGACAACCGCATCGCCAACTGCACCGCCCTGGCCACCGCCGCGGGCCTCACCTTCACCTTCAGCGACCCGTCGGCGCCGAACGCCTATCTGCCGAACTACGGCAGCGGATCGGTGCCCGGCCTGGCCGGCGGCAACCCCTTCCTGCAGCCGGAGACGTCCGAGAGCTTCACCATCGGCGGCGTCTGGACACCCGACTATCTGATCCCGAACCTGTCGATCGTGCTGGACTACTATGACATCGAGATCTCGGACGCGATCGACGCCGTGTCGGCCCAGGCGGCCGCCAACCAGTGCGTCAGCGGCGACCAGGTGAACACCGGCGCCTGCGCCACCATCACCCGCAACCCCGGCACCTTCCTGGTCAGCAGCTTCATCCAGGGGTCGCTCAACTACGCCGCCCTGACGGCCAAGGGCGTGGACTTCACCGCCCGCTACGGCTTCGACCTGCCGGAGTGGGGCGGCCGCAACTGGGGCCGGTTCAGCCATTCGATCCGCGGCAACTGGCTGATCGAGCAGCATGATTTCGTCAACATCGCCGACCCCACGGATTCCAGCGACTTCGAGGACACCGTCGGCATGCCCCGCGTGCGCTTCCTGTCCACAGTGACCTGGGAGCCCTCGGACACCCTGGCCTTCACCTGGGACTGGGACTGGCAGGCCAGCCAGGAGATCGAGGACGTCGACAACATCGGCTACGGCAATTTCGACCGTTACGAGACGCTGAAATATCTGGAGACGGGCGACTTCTCGCAGCACGACTTCTCTGTGCGCTGGAACATGCGCGAGGACACCACGGTCCGGGCCGGGGTGGTCAACGCCTTCGACGCCGAGCCGGCCCGCTGGCTGGGCAACACCTCGGCGGACAATTTCGACCTGTTCGGCCGACGGTTCTTCCTGAGCCTGAACTACCGGCCGTTCTAGGGCCAGGGACGGCTTTCCCGGGGGCGGCGCGCGCCGCTCCCGGGAGAAGGCCGCTCCGGCCGGCGCGGCGGGCGTCAAGCCGCGGAATTCCGGCCAGGTCGACGGCCCTACAGGTGTGCGAGTCCGGAAACCGCCGGACGTCGCGGGCGCTGCGGTGTGAACTCCTCCGCATCAACGGAGATATCCCATGACCGCCTTCCGCGACCTGCACCTTTCGGGCCTGCTGATCCTGCCCAACGCCTGGGACGGGGGTTCGGCGGCCCTGATGCGGGCGAAGGGGGCCAGGGCGATCGCCACGACCAGCGCGGGCGTGGCCTGGGCGCTGGGCTGGCCGGACGGGGACGCCCTGCCCGTCGACCGGGTGGTGCAGGTCACGCGCGACGTGGCCCGGGCGGCGCAGGGGCTGCCGGTGTCGATCGACTTCGAAGGCGGCTATTCCGACGATCCGGCGGCGGTGGCGGCGCAGGCGAAGCGGCTGGTCGAGGCGGGCGCGGCCGGGATCAATATCGAGGACGGCGGCGGCTCCCCGGAGCTGCTGGCAAGCAAGATCGCGGCGATCCGGTCGGCGGTCGGGCCGGACCTGTTCATCAATGCCCGCTGCGATGTCTGGTTGAGAGGGCTGGCGAAGGACGGGCCCGTGGCCGAGGCGGCGCGGCGGGGTGCGATCTACGCGGCGGCCGGAGCGGACGGTCTGTTCACCCCGGGGCTGACGGACGAGACGGACATCGCGGCGATGGTCGGGATGACGGCCCTGCCGCTGAACCTGCTGGCCTTCCCCGGCCTGCCGGACGCGAAGACGCTGGAGGGACTGGGCGTGCGGCGGCTGAGCGCGGGATCGGGCATCGTCGGCGCGACCTGGGGCCGGGCGGCGGCCCTGGCCGAGGCCTTCCTGAGCGATGGACGGTCCGAACCGCTGGGCGAAGGCGCCTTGGGCTGGGCCGAAGTCAACGCCCTGATGCCGACGGCGGAATGACCATTTCGGACCGCCTGATCCTGTCCTGGGTCGAGAGCCCGATCGGGCCTCTGGCGCTGGCCTGCGACGAGGCGGGCGTGGTGCGCGGGGTGTCGTTCGGAGACGGGCTGATCAAGGCGATGCGGCGCGAATATCCGCGCGCGGTCCTGTCTGACGGCGAGGCGCCGGCGGCGGTGGCCCGGGAACTGGCGGCCTATTTCGAGGGTGACTGCGAGGCGTTGAACCGCGTGCTGTGGTCCCTGGAGGGCGCGGCGTCGGACGGGTTCCAGCCGCGCGTCTGGAAGGCGTTGGCGGACGTGCCGGCGGGCGTCACCATCAGCTATGGCGAGATGGCGAAGCGTGCGGGCGAGCCCGGCGCGGCCCAGGCGGCGGGCGTGGCCCTGAACCGCAATCCGATCCCGCTGATCCTCGCCTGCCACCGCGTGGTGGGCGCGGACGGATCGCTGACCGGCTTCGGAGGCGGGCTGGAGCGCAAGGGCTGGCTGCTGCGGCACGAGGGCGCCCTGCTCATCTGAGTCCCTTGACTCGATGTAACCCATAGGTGATATGTAACCCCAAGGTGACAACGCGTTTCTGGGGTTGCGAAATGGACGAGCAGGCACTGGCGAAGGCGGGACGGACACGGACCCGAAAATTCTGGTCGGCGATCTGCCTCGCCGTTCTGGGCGTCCTCGCCATGGGGTTCGGTTTCATCACCGGACAGGGGCTGACGGGGGATGCAGCCACCTTCGCGGGCGTCATCGCGGGCCTCGGTTTCAGCTTCATCCTGATCGGCGCGCTTGGGTCGTGGTGGAACCGGCCGGGCGACACGCGCTGGATGTCCGAAGCCCCACAAGGCAAGCGGGACCGGCTGCAGGCGCAGCGATCGCGCCAGCTGTTCCTGTTTCCGGCCGTGGCCGTGATCTTTCTGGCGCTGGCGCTGGAGCCCGTCCGCCATGTGGTCGAGGGAGAAGGCCGCCTCCGGGACTATCTGTCGATCCTGCTGCCCGTTCTCTACGCATGGGTGACGGCGTCGATCGCCATGGGCTGGGATCACAATTCCCGGGCGAACCGGCGCTTCCTCGAGGATGAGCTGACCGCCGTCATCCGGGCGCGGGCCATGACCGCCGCCTTCCTGGTGGTGATGACCGGAGCCACGGCGGCGTTCGCGCTGTTTCTGATACGACCCGAGCTGGGCGCGTTCGCCGTGCTGACGGCGCTCGCCGCGGGCGGCGCGACCGCCGGCGTCCGGTTCGCGTGGCTGGACCGCGAGGCGGGTCAGGATGGGTGATCCACGGCTTGCTTCCCGTCTGAAGGAGGTGCGAACCGCCGCCGGCCTGACCCAGGCCGATCTGGCGGAACGCGCCGGAGTGTCGCGCAAGACCGTGAACACGGTCGAGAACGGCGTGTTCGTGCCCTCGACCCTGCTGGCGCTGGGCCTCGCCCGCGCGCTCGGCACGACGGTCGAGGATCTGTTCTGGCTGACCGAATAGGGGCGCCCGCCGCCCGGCGCCCCGGCGCGGTCTAGCGCCGCGCAGCCTCGACGCGGGCTTCCAGTTCGGTCCAGCGGCGGGTCAGGTCCCGCAACTCCCGCCGCAGGCTGGAGGCCTCGGTGCGGCTGATCGAGCCGTTGCGCTCGCCGGCGGCGATGCGGGCCTCGATCTGCGCGCCGCGCGGGTCGGAACCGTAGTTGTCGTCCGGCGTGTAGCCGCCGTCGTAGTTGTCGCCGACGCGGCGGTTCAGATCGGCCCAGCGCGCTTCCAGATCCTGACGCTCGCGGCTGTCGACGCCGTTGCGGTCGTAGGTGGTTTCCAGCTGCACGAGCGCGTTGAAATCGGTCGACAGGCGGTTGGCCTGGCTACGGGTCAGGGTGCGGTTGCGCACCCCGGCGTCGAGGCGGGCGTTGAACGAACTGCGGCTCTCGGCCAACGGGCGCCAGTCGTCAAAGCCGTCGTCATAGCCGCCCTGTCCGCCGGCCTGATAGCGGGTCGAGAAGGCGCGATAGCGTTCGGTCAGGTCGGCGCGCTCTGTGGTCGTGACGCGACCATCGGCCGTGTAGCGCGCCTCCAGCGTGACCAGCGCGTCGTACTCGGCAGTCAGGCTGCGGGCGGCCGAGGAAGAGATGGCGCCCGAACGCACGTCGGCGTCCAGACGACTTTCGAACTGGGCGCGGTTGGCGCCGAGCGGACGGCGTCCGCGCGACCATTCGCTGTCCAGCGTGGTTGAAACGCCGAACCGGTCGCCGAACAGGGCCCCGAGAATGGCGCCTATGGGATCGGTCTGGGTCTGGCCATAGGGGGTCGAGCTGTAGGGCGTCTGGGCGAAGGCGGCCGAGCCGGCCGTGAGCACGAAGGCGCCGGCCGCGAGGGCCGTGAGGGTCTTGATCGATGTCATGGGACTTGTCTTTCCGGCGGTTGCCTGTCGCGGAAAGAACGGCGGTCGACGAGGAAGGTTGCTCCCCGCCGAGGGCGTCCCCTTCACCGCGAGTCAGACTAGACAGGGTGGATGACCGCCCTGCCCCTGCCCGACCTGCTGCTTCTGTTCGCCGCCCTGATCGCCGCGGGGCTGGCCGGCGGGATCGTCGCCGGCCTGTTCGGCGTGGGCGGGGGCACGGTGATCGTGCCGGCGGTCTTCTACGCCTTCGAGGTGCTGGGGGTCGGAGGCGGGGGAAATCTGCACACCGCCATCGGGACATCCCTGCTGACCATCGTCGCGACCAGCTGGCGGTCGCTGAAGGCGCACCGGTCGCATGGGGCGGTCGATGAAGTGGCGCTGAAGACCTGGACGCCCTGGGTCGGCTTCGGCGCCCTGATCGGGGCGGCCGTGGCCGGCGTGACCTCCATGGAGGGGCTGGCCATCGTCTATGGCGTCTGCCTTGCCCTGATCGCGGCCCAGCTGGGGCTGATGCCCGAGCGGTTCACCCTGAGAAAGGACCTGCCGACGGGCTGGGCGCGGCGCGGTATCGGAAGCCTGATCGGCGGGCTGTCCGCGATGATGGGGATCGGCGGCGGCAGTTTCGGCGGCATGATGATGACCCTGTGCGGGCGGCCCATCCATCAGGCGGTGGCGACGGCGTCGGGGTTCGGCGTGGCGATCGGAGCCGCTGCGACGCTGGGGTTCGTGGCGTTCGGGTGGGATGCGGCGGGCCGCCCGCCGCTGTCTCTGGGCTATGTCAACGTGCCTGGAGCCATAGTGATGGCGGTGCTGACCACGGCGGTGGCGCCGTGGGGCGCGAAACTGGCCCATGCGCTGGACAGGCGGGTGCTGCGCAAGGCGTTCGCGGTCTATCTGCTGGCCACAGCCCTGTCGGTCGTGGTGAAGGCCCTCTAGGGCCGCAGCGTCAGGCTGGCGGGCGTGGCGGTGAACGCCGACAGACGACCCAGATAGCTCATCCCCAGCAGGGAGTGCGGCAGGCCGTGCTCGACCACCATGGCCTGAACGCGCTCGACGCGGGCGCCGGCGACGGCGACGGCCTCAAGTTCGACCGGCGCGGCGCGGACCGGCCCCGAGGCGGTGATGATGGAGCCCGAAAAATCCTCGGACGTAAGCTTGAGGCCGAGGCGAGCGGCGTCGTCGCGGGTCAGGGCGACCACGCTGGCCCCCGTGTCGACCATGACGCGGACGGCGCGGCCCTCGATCAGGGCGTCGGCCCAGTAGTGACCGTCGAGGCCCTTCAGCACCCGGGCGGACGCGCCGCCGGCGGGCGAGGAGGCGTGGACGGGCGGGGTCGCGGCCTGCGCCTGACCGCGCAAACCGGCCTGATCCATCCACCAGACGGTGGTCAGGGCCGACGCGACGGCGGCGGCCATGATGCCGATCGAGGAAAGGTCGAAACGCATGCGTTACTCGTCCTGAAGCGCCGCTTCTGCGACGGCTCCGGTATCGCACGGGCGGGTTTGGATGCGGTGAAGGGGGATGGTTTGCGCCGGCTTAACGCGGGCCGGTCAGGCGGAACCCGGCAGGCCGGGATCGGCGCGGGATCGCCGGGCCGGCAGGTCGGCGATCACGGCGGCGCGCTGATCGTCGGTCAGACCGCTCCAGCCGGCGATCTCGGACAGGGTGCGAAAACAGCCCAGACACAGGCTGGAAGCGCCGTCGACGACGCACACCTTGATGCAGGGCGTGGCGATGCTGCGCGGCGGCGTCTGTGGGTTTTGGGCGACAGTCGATGACATCAGTGCGAAATATGGTCCGGTAGCGGAGTAAAAATCGTTGCAATTTTCAGCCGCCGAAGTTACATGGATGCTGACGCGAAACGACTATGACGGTGAGATTCCCGAAAAGCACGACGCGTCTCTTTTCAATCGTTCCATCGAAAGGAGACGCCAAGGATGAACGACAGAGACCGCAATCTCCAGCACGCCATGATGTCATTCGCCCTCTGGGGCGGGATGCTGGTCAATACGAAGAACACAAACGGGGCGGGCGACCGTGTTGTCAGCCACCCGTCGAACTTCGTGCCGATCAAGATCGAGAAGCGCCGCTAGGGCGCTGGGCTCGAACCTGACAAAAGCCCCGGCCCGCAAGGTCCGGGGCTTTTTCAATTCTTCTGTCGCACGCGGGATACACGCGCCGGGACGAAATCCGTGCCAGTCTTCTGCGGGAGGGGCGCGCATATGCTGAAGCTTGAGGCGACCTTGGTCGCGACAACAGCCGCGCGGTCGAGGCGGAGCGGCTGGGCGCCGGACCGCGGGGTCGACTTCATCGTCCGGGCGCCGGCACGCCAGGCGGTCATCATGGCGCCAGCCGAGGCCGGGCCGACCGTGGCGAGCGAACCTGCAAGCTTCCTCAACGCCGATGACATTCTGGCTCACGGAGCAGCGGTCGTCCGACGTTACGTCAGCCTCGCCGCACAGGCCGCGGAGGCGGCGGTCCGCGAGCCCGCGGAACGACCCCTGACGCGGGCCTGGTCGTCCGTGGCGCGGAAAGTCCCCGGCTCCTGACGTTGCGGCGACGCCGCGCTTGCGGCACAGCGGGTCCATGACCGAGACCCTGATCCGCCGGGAACGCCGAGCGCACATCGAAATCTGGACGCTGGACCGGCCTGACCAGCTGAACGCCCTGCCCGATCTGCAGGATGGCGAAGCCTTCGCCGCGGCCTGCGAGGCGGTGAACGCGGATCCGGACGTCCGGTGCGTGGTGCTGACCGGCGCCGGACGCGCCTTTTCAGCGGGCGGCGATCTGAAGGCGATGAAGGCCCGGCGCGACATGTTCGCGGGTTCTGGCGCGGATATCCGCGAGCGCTATCGCCGCGTGGTGCACCGGATCGTGCGGTCGCTGTACGGGCTGGAGGCGCCTCTGGTGGCGGCGGTCAACGGGCCGGCCATGGGGCTGGGCTGCGACATCGCCGGGCTGGCCGACATTCGCATCGCCTCGGAGACGGCGAGCTTCGGCGTGCCCTTCCTGAAGCTGGGGATACTGCCGGGCGACGGCGGAGCCTGGCTGATGCCGCGCAACATCGGCTATGCGCGGGCGGCCGAGATGCTGTTCACCGCCCGGGTGCTGGACGCGCGCACAGCCATGGAGTGGGGACTGGTCAGCCGCGTGGTCGCGCCCGAACGGCTGATGGACGAGGCGCTGGAGATCGCGGAGGAGATCGCCGCCCGCGCCCCCCAGGCCCTGCGCATGACCAAGGCCCTGCTGCGTCAGGGCCGCGACGCGACCTTCGACCAGATCCTGGAGATGACGGCCTCGATGCAGGCGCTGGCGCACCTGGGCGACGACCATCTGGAAGGCGTGACGGCGGCGCTTGAGAAGCGGCCGGCGGACTTCACCGGCCGCTGACGGGTGTTGAACCCGGAAGCGCGCGGATGCGTTCGGAGGCTTCCAGCCCACGGAGCTTCGCATGCCCAACGTGCTGCACCGGATCGCCCTGATCGACGGCATCGAAACCTTCTACCGCGAGGCGGGGCCCGCCGACGCCCCGGTCCTGCTGCTGCCGCACGGCTATCCCTGCTCGTCGTACGAGTTCCGCAACCTGATACCGCGGCTGGCGGACCGGTGGCGGCTGCTTGCCCCCGACTTTCCAGGCTGCGGCTACAGCGGGACGCCGGAGGGGTTCGCCTACGACTTCGACGGCTATGCGCGCTTCCTGGAACAGTTTGCCGAGGCGACGGGCGCGCAGCGCTTTGCCCTGTACCTGCACGACTTCGGCTCGCAGATCGGGCTCCGGCTGGCGATCCGGCGCCCGGCGCGGATCGCCGCCCTGATCGTCCAGAACGGCGACATCTACGAGGACCAGCTGGGCCCCGGCTACGATCCCCTCAAGACCTACTGGGCGAACCCGACCCCGGCGGAGAAGGCGAAGCTGGCCGAAGCGATCACCCTTGAAGGCTACCGTCACGAATTCCTGAATGGCAGCGAAGGCAATGTCGGCGCCCGCATCCCGCCGGACCTGTGGACCCTGCATTGGGCGTTGACCGACGAGCGGCGGCGGGCGATCGCCCTGGAGGTTATCGCCGGTCTGAAAGAGAACCGCGACTGGTTCCCCCGCTACCAGGCCTGGCTGCGCGAACACCGGCCGCCGACGCTGATCCTGTGGGGCCCGAACGACAGCTACATGCCGGCCGGCGCCGCTCGGGCGTATCTGCGAGACCTGCCGGACGCCGAGGTGCACCTGTTCGAGGACGGCGGACACTGGTTGCTGGAGACGCATCTGGACCAGGCCGTCGAGCGGATCCGCGACTTCCTGGGCCGCGTGCACACGGCCTGAAACGCAAACGCCGCCCGGAGCCGAACAGGCGCCGGGCGGCGTCGCCTCGTCCCAGGTCCGGACCTAGCCCTCGCGGGCCGGAGCCCGCATGGCGCGGGCGGCGGGGACGCCGGCTGCGACCGTGCGAGGGGCGCCCGCGGTCTGGCCGGGCTTCATGAACTTGACCAGCACGCGCTGGCCGATCAGCAGCGGCGCGTCGCCGGCGGTGACCACGACTTCCACGACGCGTTCATCCGAGCGCTGCGAGGGATCGTCCGAGGCCAGCTTGCGGGCGCCGAAGACGGCGGCGCGGCGCAGCACGGCCCCGACATAGACCTTGGACGGATCGCCCTCGGGGGTGATCTCCACGGCCTGGCCTGGGGTGATGTTGGGAATGTCGCTCTCGACGATCTCGGCGCGGGCGATGCGCGGAGCGTCGGGCTCGAGGTCGAACATGTTGGAGACGTTCAACGTCGAGGCGCCGGCGCCGGGGTTGGCGTAGCGGCGCACGATACGGCCCGACTGGGGCGCGCGGATCACCGTCAGCTCGACATTGTAGGCGGCCTGGTCGCGGCGGGCGCGGGCGGTCTGGACGGCGGCCTGCTGGTTGGCGAGGCGAGCCTGGGCCGTCGCGATGGCGTCGCGGGCGGCGTCCATGCGCGAGGCGGCGACGAAGTTGGAGGCCACCAGCTGCTGAAGCCGGTCGTGCTCGCGCTGGGCGGTGCGGAGATCGACCTGGATCAGGCGCAGCTGGCTTTCGGCCTGGGCGACGTCGGCGTTGGCGCTTTGCAGGGCCAGACGGGGCTCGTCATCCTCCTGACGGGCGAGAATCTGGCCGGCGGCGACGCGGTCGCCCTCCTGCACCAGCACCTCGCGGACGACGCCGCCGCGGCGGGCCGCGATCTGGATGATGCCGCCCTCGATGTCGACCTTGCCGTTGGCGATGGCCGCATAGGGGCTTTCCACCTTCGCCTTGGCGTTGGCCTTCTCTTCCTCGGCCTTCTTCGCCTTTGAGGCGCCCTGCATGACGTTGAAGCCGACAACGAGCGCAACGATCAGCACCAGGCCGATCCAGAGCCATTTGTTCTTGAGGAAGGCGGGCATGTCGAAGGTCCTTGGAGGCGTCAGTGCGAAGCCAGCGTGGCGTCGGGATTGGGAATGCGGCGTTGGTCGTCGATGATCACGCCGTCTTCGATCTTGATGACCCGGTCGGCCCATTCCTCGAGGCGCGGGTCGTGGGTCACGCAGATCACGGCGGCGCCGTGTTCGGTGGCGGCGCGGCGCAGCAGGCGGATGACGATCTGGCCATTCTCGCCGTCGAGGGCGGAGGTCGGTTCGTCGGCGAACAGGATCTGCGGGTTCTTGGCCAGGCAGCGGGCGATGGCGACGCGCTGTTTCTCGCCGCCGGACAAGGCCGAGGGCCGCTGGTGCAAGCGCGAGCCGAGGCCGACCTCCTGAAGGGTGGCCGTCGCCTGACGTTTGGCGTCGCCCTTGGACAGACCCTGGAATTTCAGCACCACCTCGACCTGCTGCAGGGCCGACAGGGCCGGGAACAGGTTGAAGCCCTGGAAGATGAAGCCGCAGTGGTCGAGGCGGAATTTGTCGATCTTGCCCGGGGACAGCTTCCACAGATTGTCGACATCAAGCGTGTCGACGCGGCCTTCCTCGGGTCGCAGCAGGCCGCTGAGGGCGGCGATCAGGGTCGACTTGCCCGAGCCCGACGGGCCCATGACCATGGTCAGGTCGCCGTGGCGCGCGTCGAAATCCACGCCCTTGAGCACGTCGATGTAGGACTTGCCCGACTTGAAGCGCTTGACGAGACCCTTGGCCTCGATGGCGAAGTCGCCGTGCTTGCCGTGAGCCTTGGTGTGACCGGTCATCGCAGCAGGTCCGCGGGCTGGCTGTTCTTGAGGATGCCGAGGGACAGCAGGCCCGACAGCATGGCGATGATGACGAGGCCGCCGCCGACGACGATCAGCAGGATGGGCGGCAGGGCGATGATGACGGCGTTGGCCGCGGCCAGCATCTGCACCAGCAGGGTCAGGCCGATGGCCGCGCCGACGCCGACCAGGCCGACCCAGAAGCTGAGCTCCATGACGATCCGGTTCAGCGAACCCATGCCGACACCCAGGGCCCGCAGGGAGGCGAACTCCTTGATGTTGGCCATGATGGCGCCGCGCAGGGTTTGCCAGGTGATGGCCACGCCGATGATGGTGCCCAGCACCACGCAGCCGCCGATGATGATGACCAGGATGCCTTCCTCGAACATGGCCGAGGCGTTGGCGTCGGCCAGTTCCTGACGGGTCCAGGCCTTCCATTGGCCGTCGCCCTGTTCGTTCAGCTCGACCGCGACGCGTTCGGCCTGGGTCGGGTCGCGCAGCTTGACCATCAGGGGACCGACGCGCGGGCCGGTGTCGGCCTGACCGAGCATCCGAAGGGTGTCGCGCGACATGACGATGGTGGCCTGCATCATGTTGGGATAGCCGCGGGTGATGCCCACGACGGTCACGGTCTGGCCGTTGTACAGGGCCTTGTCGCCCAGTTTGACGCCCAGTTTGGCGACGGCGGTTTCGTCGATGGCGACGGTGTAGGGCTGGCGCAGGGCGTCGACCAGTTCCTGGGAATAGTCGGTGGGGATGGTCACCGCGCCGGGCGTGGTGTCGATGATGCTGGCCTGAACAAACTCCTGGCGCGGGGCGCCCTGACGGGCGCGTTCGGCCTGGGACATGGTGGGGTCGACATTCTTGACCGACTGGAACGAGCCACCGGCGCCGTCCAGCGGCTGGACCTCGATCACGGCCGGGTTGCGGTAGGCCAGGGGAATGAACCGGCGCGGCACGCCCGAGGGGCCGCCCATCAGGCTCTTGGCCCCGGGCTGCATGATGATGATGTCGGCGCTGGAGCGCTCGATGGTGGCGGTGAAGCCCTTGCCGATGCCGATGAAGACGCCGGTCATGGCCAGCACCAGCAAACCCGACAGCGCAAGCGCCATCACGGCGGCCATATAGCGCCGCCACTCGTACAGCAGCGTGGATAGTGCGAGCGACATTGGTAAGGACAGATCCCCGAGGCGTTAGCGCTATGTGACGACGACGTTCGCTGGAACCAAGTTAAATCGGGGTAAGGCGACCGGCGGTACGCTTTCGGCGGTCGACCGCGAGGCGATGGACGGGATCGGCTCATCGGGTCTAGGTAACGGCAACAGTCCGCGATCAACGCCGGACATGGGAGATTTCGCAGAATGCAGCTTCGTTCGCTTCGCGCCGCCATATCGGCGACCGCCTCGATCGCCGCCGTCGCCGGCGTCATGGCCGTGATGGCCGCCCCCTCCCCGGCGCGCGCCGACGAAGGCATGTGGACCTTCGACAATTTCCCGATCCAGACGGTGAACGACAAATACGGCACCCGCATCGATCAGGCGTGGCTGGACCGGGTCCGCAACGCCGCCGTCCGCATCCAGGGCTGTTCGGCCTCGTTCGTGTCCGACGAAGGTCTGATCCTGACCAACTGGCATTGCGTCGTCGGCTGCGCGCAGGAGCTGTCGTCACCCGAGCAGGACTATGTGAAGAACGGCTTCCTGAGCCGGAACCGCGAGGAAGAGAAGCGCTGCCCCGGCCAGACCGCCGAGGTGCTGGTCGACATCGTCGACGTGACCGACCGGGTGCTGGCCGCCGGGACCGGGCTGGAAGGCGCCGCCTTCAACGCCGCCCGCACCGCCGAAACCAACACGATCCAGACCGAGGCCTGCGCCGGCGATCCGAAATTCAGCTGCCAGGTGATCAGCTTCTATCGTGGCGGCCGCTACGCCATGTACAAATTCCGCCGCTATGACGACGTGCGGCTGGTGTTCGCACCCGAGAACCAGGCGGCCTTCTTCGGTGGGGACCCCGACAACTTCAACTTCCCGCGCTACGCCCTCGATGCGGGCTTCCTGCGCGCCTACGAGAACGGCCAGCCGGTCGAGAGCCCCAATTTTCTGAAGTGGAACCCGAACCCGCCCAAGGAAGGCGATGTGACCTTCGTGGCCGGCAACCCCGGCACGACCCAGCGCCTGCTGACCATGAGCCAGCTGGAGCGGCTGCGCGACCAGCAGCTGCCGGTCACCCTGATCCAGAACTCGGAACTGCGCGGACGTCTGCTGGAGTATTCGCTGACCGGCGACGAGGCCAAGCGACTGTCGTTCGATCCGATCTTCGGCCTGGAGAACAGCTTCAAGGTCTTTTACGGCCAGCAGGGCGCACTGACCGATCCCGCCTTCATGGCCGCCAAGCGTGAGGCCGAGGCCGAGCTGCGGGCCCGCGTCGCCGCCGACCCGGCCCTGCTTCAGCAGATCGGCGATCCGTGGGGTGATCTGGAACGCGTCCAGGCCGTGGCGCGCGACCTCTACCTGCCATTCCGCCAGCTGGAACAGGCGGCCGGCGGCGGCTCGACCCTGTACCAGATGGCGCGGACCATCGTGCGGGCGTCGAAGAACACGACCATGACCGACGCCCAGCGCGCCCGTCTGGTGGCCATGGTCGGCGCCGAGACGCCGATCGCGACGGATATGGAAGAGATCCGCATGCGCTACTGGCTGTCCAAAACGCGCGAGTATCTGACGGTCGACAATCCGCAGGTGAAGGCGATGCTGGGCCGTGAGAGCCCTGAAGCCCTGGCCGACCGGCTGATCTCGAACACCCGGATGGGCGACGCCGCCTTCCGCGCCCAGGCCGCCGGCATGACCACGGCCCAACTGGCCGAGGCCGATCCGCTGCTGGCCTTCGTCATCGCCAATGACGACGCCGCAAAGGCCATCGGCGACCGCTGGGCCGCCGAGGTCAACGCCCCGACCGCCCGCGCCGCCGAAAAGGTCGCCCAGGCCCGGTTCGCGGCCTATGGCACCAACCTGTATCCCGACGCGACCTTCTCGCTGCGCCTGTCCTACGGCCAGGTGGCGGGCTGGACCTACCGCGGCGTGACCGTGCCTCCGTTCACCTACATGGGCGGCCTGTACGAGCGGGCCACGGGCGCCGAGCCGTTCAATGCGGCGCAGGCCTTCATCGACAACGAGGCCCGCGTCAACAAGGACACGGTCTATGACTTCACCTCGACCAACGACATCATCGGCGGTAACTCGGGCTCGCCCGTGATCAACGCCGACGGCGAGGTGATCGGCGCGGCCTTCGACGGCAACATCCACTCGCTGGGCGGGTCGTTCGGCTATGACGGTGAACTGAACCGCACGGTGACGGTGTCGACGGCGGCCATCACCGAGGCGCTGCGGAACATCTATCCGAGCCCGAACCTGCTGGAAGAGCTGGGGGTCCGGTAAGTCACAAGGTCCCTTCTCCCCTCCGGGGGAGAAGGTGGCCGCCGGAGGCGGTCGGATGAGGGGGATATGGCCGCGCGTCCGTCGCCGCCCGGAGACCTCGTCCGCCAGCCCCCTCATCCGTCATGCTGCGCATGACACCTTCTCCCCCGAGGGGAGAAGGGTAAGGTGGCGCGACCGCGCCGTTCGGAGATCATCATGCGCCGCCTCACCCCCGCCCTCGCCGCCGCTCTTCTGACCCTCGCAGCGGGCGCCGCCCGCGCCGAGGAGGGCATGTGGACGTTCGACAACTTCCCTATCGCCCGGGCCAATGCGACGCTGGGCACGAACATCGATCAGGCCTTCCTGGACCGGGTGCGGCTGAGCTCGGTCAAGTTCGGCGGTTGTTCGGCCGGAATTGTCTCGGGCGCGGGTCTGGTGATGACCAACAACCACTGCGTCGCCACCTGCGTGGCCAATCTGTCGACCCAGGCGGTCAACTACGCCGAGACCGGCTTCACCCCGCGCAGCCGCGAGGAAGAGCTGAAATGCCCCGGCGGCACGGCCGAGATCCTGACCGACATCACCGACGTCACCGAGCGGATGCACGCGGCCGGCGCCGGTCTGGAAGGCCAAGCCTTCACCCGCGCCCGCGACGCCGAGGCGGGCCGGATCGAGCAGGAGGCCTGCGGCGCCGCGACGGACAAACGCTGCCAGGTCGTGAGCCTGTACCGGGGCGGCCAGTTCAAGCTCTACACCTACAAGAAATACTCGGACGTCCGGCTGGCGTGGGCGCCGGAGGACCGCGCCGCGACGTTCGGCGGCGATCTGGACAATTTCAGCTTCCCCCGCTTCGCCATCGATGCCGCCTTCATCCGGCTGTACGAGAACGGCGCCCCGGCGGCGACGCCGACCCACTTCACCTGGAAGGCCGACCAGCCGGTCGAGGGCACGCCCGTGTTCGTCTCGGGCAGCCCCGGCGCGACGCAGCGTCTGCTGACGCAGGAGCAGCTGTTCACGATCCGCGACGTGGTCCTGCCGATGGATCAGCTGATCGCCTCGGAGCTGCGCGGGCGTCTGATCCGATTCTCGGAGGAGAGCGAGGAAAACGCCTTCATCGCCATGGACCCGATCGTCGGGCTGGAGAACACCTACAAGCGCGGGCTGGGCCGGATGCGGGCGCTGGTCGATCCGGGTTTCATGGCGACGCGGGCGGCCAATGAGGCGGACTTCCGCGGACGTTATGCGGCGCGGTCCGACACCAGCGGCGCTGATCCGTGGGCGGAGCTGGCCGCGGTGCAGCCGATCATGCGCGAGACCTATGCGACCGTGGCCCTGCTGGAAGGCGGGACCGGCGCCGGCACGACCCCGGTGGCCGGCGGATCGCAGCTGTTCCTGTGGGCGCGGACGCTGGTGCGCGGGGCCCAGGAGCGCGAGAAGCCCTCGGCCGAACGTCTGCCCGAGTTCGCCGACAGCCGGCTGGCCGGGGTCCAGTCCGGCCTGTTCGCCGAGCGGCCGGTCTATCCCGCGCTGGAACAGGTCCGCATGGAATGGTGGCTGTCCAAGACCCGCGAATGGCTGACCGTCGACAATCCGGCGGTCCGCGGCCTGCTGGGCCAGGAGTCGCCGGAAGGCCTGTCGGCGCGTCTGGTCAGCGGCACCGGACTGGCCGATCCGGCGGTGCGGCGGGCGCTGTGGGAGGGTGGTCTGGCCGCCGTCGAGGCCTCGGACGATCCGATGATCCGGTATCTGTTGTCGATCCAGGATGAGACCCGCGCCGCGCGCTCGGACTGGGAGGCGCGGGTTCAGGCGCCGACCGACCGGGCGTCGGAACGACTGGCCGCCGCCCGGTTCGCCGCCTATGGGGACGCCGTCTACCCGGATGCGACGGGCACGCTGCGGCTGACCTACGGCAAGATCGAGGGCACGGATGTTCCTGGCCAGCGGTTCGGCCCCTTCACCACCTTCAACGGCCTGTGGGACCGGGCGACGGGCTCCGCGCCGTTCGACGTGGCTCCGAAGCTGCTGGCCGCGAAGGACCGGATCAACGGCGACACGGTGCTGAACATGGCGGTGTCTTCGGACACCATCGGCGGCTCGTCAGGCTCGCCGGTGGTGACGGCGGCCGGCGAGATCGTGGGGGCCAATTTCGACTCCACCGTCCTGACCCAGCGCAACGCCTATGGCTATGACCGCAACGTCAACCGCTCGGTGATCGTGACCACCGGCGCGGTGACGACGGCGCTGCGGGATGTCTACGGCATGGACGGACTGGTGCGGGAGTTGGGCGTACGCTGAGGCGGGACGGCGGCTACTTTTCGCCGCCTTCGTCGATGTCCTTCTTGTCCGGGTTGCGGGCCTTGGCCGCCCCCATCAGGGCGACGCCGAGGCCCGCGCCGATGGCTACGCCGAGCGAAATGCCGAGGGCCAGATTGTCCGTCGCCACGCCGAGGGCGACGCCCAGGCTTATCCCTATGCCGATGCACAGCGGCAGGAAGGCCGCTTCCTTGTCCTTCATGGTCGCCTCCTAGATCTGGCTCATCTTCTGCTGCGCCTTGGCGAAATACTGCCAGCCCGTCCACAGGGTGACGATGGCGGCGATCCAGATCAGGACGTAGGAGAAGGTCTGGAAATGCGGCTGCCATTCCAGCGGCAGGCCGAAGCCGTCCCACAGCAGGGCGATCTGCAGACAGCCCAGGGCGATCATCTGCAGCACCGTCTTCCACTTGGCCAGCAGGGTGACCGGCAGCTTGACCTTGCCGGCCACGGTCTCGCGCAGGGCCGAGACGGCGAACTCGCGGAACAGGATCAGGCCGCAGGGGATGGCGATCTGAGGCAGGGCGCCCCAGGCCAGGACGCCGAGGATGGCGCCGGTGATCAGAACCTTGTCGGCGATCGGGTCGAGGATGGCGCCCCAGCGGGTCGTGGCGTGCCAGCGGCGGGCCAGGAAGCCGTCGACCCAGTCGGTCGAGGCCGCGACCACGAAGATGACGAAGGCGGTCCGGCCGAAGCGGAACTGGTCGTCGGGGCTCAGATATTCGGACAGCAGGGGGATGCCCTGCGGCGCGGCCCCCGCCAGGATCAGGAACATGATGACCCCCGCGATCAGGCGCAGGCCGGTCAGGATGTTCGGAATGGGATTGGCGTGGGGATTGGGTGTCATAAGGGCGCTCCGATACCTCAACGCGATCTGCCACGCTTCGCTGCATGAAGCGAGGCGGTTACCTGTCCGGTCTCAGGCGAGGGAGACGAACTGGCCCTCACGCAGCGACCTCAGCACGCCGTCGGCGATGCCGAAATGGACGCCGCTGAGCGCCAGCGTTCCGGCCGCCTCGCGTTCGGCGATCCACGGGAAAGTGCGCAGATTGTCCAGCGACAGCCGCACCACCGCCTCTTCGGCCCGTTGCATGACATCCTCCGGCGGGCATTCCTCGCAGACGCGCCGGACGGCGTCCCGGCCTTGCGCTACCCATGGGGCGACGAAGTCCTGACAGTCCGCCGGAGCGCCGTGGATCATGGCGTTCACCCCGCCGCACAGGGCGTGGCCCATGACCATGATGCGTGACACGTTCAGAACCTTGACCCCGAACTCCAGCGCCGCCGAAACGCCGTGCAGGTGGCCGTCGGGTTCGTAGGGCGGGACCAGGTTGGCGACGTTGCGGACCACGAACAGCTGGCCGGGCGCTGCGTCGAAGATCAGGGCCGGGTCGGCGCGGCTGTCGGAACAGGCGACGACGAGGGTATGGGGGCGTTGGCCTTTTTCGGCGAGTGCCTCGTACTCGGCCTTTGCCTGCTCCCAGTGGCCCTCGCGGAAGCGGCGGTATCCGGAGAGCAGGGCGTCACGGGATTCGTCGGTCATGGCGTCGGTATAGGCAATCCGTCGTCCCGGGGGGAGAGGCGATGACGTCCGTGAACCCGCCGGCGTCCGGGAATTGGTCAATCGTGCGTGGGGCGATCGAGACCCCGGACACGCGCTTCAGCGCCGGGCTTACCGACCTTCCGCCATGGGGGGGACCCGCGGATCGGCCCCGAAGCTCACGTCCGCAAGCGTTTCAGAAACGGCCCACAGCCGTGCTGACGTTTCAGCGTCGAGCGCCTGGGGCGGTATCGTCGCTTCGGCGGGAAAGCCCCTGATCTCGCCCATGCCGTCGGGTCCGTAGTAGGCGCCCCCCCTCGCGGAGGGCGCCGTCGCGGCGAACAGGATCGGGAGGGCGCCCTGCCACGCCGGCTGGAACAGAAACCAAAGCACGCTGCGGGCCAGCCCGGTCCCGCTCCACCGGCCGGGCGCGTTATGCAGGAGGTTGGTCCGCGACACGCCCGGGTGGGCGGCGATGCTGGCGACGCCCCACCCCGCGGCCTCGCTGCGCCGCTGCAACTCCAGGGCAAACATCAGGCAGGCCAGCTTCGACTGGCCGTAAAACCGCATCGGGCTGTAGCGCTTCGTCGCATTCAGATCATCGAACTCGATAACCCCCGCGCGCGCCGCGACGCTGGAGACAGAGACGACGCGGGCATCCCTGCCCTTCCGCAGAAGCGGCATGAGCCGGGCCGTCAATGCAAAATGACCCAGGTAGTTGGCGCCGAGCTGAAGTTCGAACCCGTCCTCGGTCTCGAGCCGCCGCGGCGGCGTCATCACGCCGGCGTTGTTGATAAGCAGATCAAGGCTGTCGCATTGCGTTCGCAGGCGTTCGGCGAACTCCGCCACCGAGCTGAGGCTGGCGAGATCGAGCTTTTCGAAGCGGACCGTCGCGTCCGGGACCGTCTCGACGATCCGCGCCACCGCCGCCGCGCCGCTCCCGGGATTGCGGCCCGCGATAATGACGTCGCCCCCCGCCCGGGCGAGGGCCAGGGCGTGCTCGAAGCCCAGTCCCCCGGTTCCGGTGACGACTGCGGAGCGACCGTGCCGGGGCGGGATATCCGAGGCTGTCCATCGCATGGGCTGACTTTCCAAAAAACTGCACCTGATGTAAAATCATATTACACCGAGTGTAATTTTCAAGGTCGATTTTCCGATGAGCGAGGACGCGGGGCCGCAACCAGCCGCTGGCGGCCTGCGGGAGCGCAAACGGCGCGCGACCCTGGAGCGAATCACCGACGCCGGAATCAGCCTGTTCATCGAGAAGGGCTATGATTCCACGACGCTGGACGACATCGCGGTCCGGGCCGGCATCTCCCGAAGAACATTCTTCTACTATTTCAAATCCAAGGACGAGATTCTGCTGTCCGCCCAGAGCGGCATGGGGGAGATGATCGTCGCCGAGCTCCGGAACGCGCCGGATGGCCGACGGCCGCTGGATGCGATCCGCGACGCCATCATCAAGGTCTGCGAGCGCTGGCCAGCCGCCGAGATGGTCACGCTCGACCGCCTGATGCGCTCCAGCCCGGTCGTTCAGGCCCGCAAGCAGGCAAGCTACGTCCAGCATGAGCGGACGCTGTTCGAGGCGCTGCGCGAACGTTGGCCCGACCCCGGGCGCGAGACCGGCCTCAAGCTGGTGGCGATGCTGGGGAT
The DNA here is from genome assembly GCF_037626195.1 of Brevundimonas sp. BR2-1. Classification (NCBI taxonomy): domain Bacteria; kingdom Pseudomonadati; phylum Pseudomonadota; class Alphaproteobacteria; order Caulobacterales; family Caulobacteraceae; genus Brevundimonas; species Brevundimonas sp. BR2-1. The sequence goes on from NZ_JARKMV010000002.1 coordinate 436,858, forward strand.
GGGTGCGATGCGGCTCGCCTTCGACACCCTGTCTCTGGAAGGCGGCGAGCGGCCTGTCGAGGACCTGCTTCACGAAACCTTCGACGCCCTGGACGCGGAACTCTGAGCCCGCGACCGTGAGATCCTAGCGCCCGGTCGGGTGGAAGAAGGCGTGGATGCGTTCGGCCATCGACTGGTTGATGCCCTCGACCTTGACCAGATCGACGACCGAGGCGCGGCTGACGCCCTTGGCGGAGCCGAAGGCGTGCAGAAGAGCCTTCTTGCGGCCGGGACCGATGCCCTCGATCTCGTCGAGCGGGTTCTTCTTGATGTCCATCGAACGGCGGGTGCGGTGGGCGCCGTTTGCGAACCGGTGCGCCTCGTCGCGCAGGCGCTGGATGTAATAGAGGGCCGGCGACTTCAGCGGGAGCATGAAGGGCGGTTTGCCCGGCATGAAGAACCGTTCCAGACCCGCGTCGCGGTCGGGCCCCTTGGCCACGCCCACGGCGGTGATGTCGTCCAGACCCAGATCGGCCAGAACGGCCAGCACCTCGGCCAGCTGGCCGGCCCCGCCGTCGATCAGCAGCAGGTCGGGGCGGACCACCTCCTCCCCCGCGTCCTCGTCCTTGACCAGACGCGAGAAGCGACGGCGCATGACCTCGCGCATCATGCCGTAGTCGTCGCCGGGGGTCAGGTCCTCGCCGCGGATGTTGAACTTGCGGTACTGGGACTTCTGGAAGCCCTCGGGCCCGGCCACGACCATGCCGCCGACGGCGTTGGTCCCCTGGATGTGGGCATTGTCGTAGATCTCGATCCGCTCGGGCCGGCTGTCCAGACCGAAGGCCTCGCAGAGCTCGTCGAGGATTTTGCCCTGGGCAGAACCCTCGGCCATCTTGCGGCCAAGAGCCTCGCGGGCGTTCGTCAGGGCATGGTCGACGAGGGCCAGCTTGTCGCCGCGCCGCGGGTTGGCGATCTCGACCTTGCGTTCGGCCTTGAGGGAGAAGGCCTCCTCCAGCAGCTCCAGTTCGTGCGGGCGGACGTTGGACAGGATCAGGCGCGGGATCGGCTTGTCCTCGTAGAACTGGCCGAGGAAGGCGGCGAGGATTTCGGGGTCGGTGTCAGCCTTGTCGACGCGCGGGAAATAGGCCCGGCCGCCCCAGTTCTGGCCGCCTCGGTAGAAGAAGACCTGGACGCAGGCCTGACCGCCCTCGCTGAACAGGGCGAAGACGTCGGCCTCGGCCACGCTGTCGGCGCTGACGGAATTCTCCATCGAGATGGCGGACAGGGCGCGGATGCGGTCGCGGACGCGGGCGGCCTGTTCGTAGTCCATGGCCTCGGCGGCGGCGCTCATCTCGGCCGACAGGCGGGCGATCACGGCGCGCGACTTGCCCTTCAGGAAGGCCGAGGCCTCGTCGACGAGGACGCCATAGTCCTCCAGCGAGATCAGGCCCGTGCACGGCGCCGAGCAGCGCTTGATCTGGTGCAGCATGCAGGGCCGGGTGCGGGTCTCGTAGACGCTGTCCGAGCAGGACCGGAGGAGAAACGCCTTCTGCAGGGTGTTCAGCGTCCGGTTCACCGCCCAGGTCGAGGCGAAGGGGCCGAAATAGTCGCCGGGCGTGGAGTGGGCTCCCCGGTGCTTGCGGACCTGGGGCGCGCGGTGGTCCTTGCGGATCATCAGCTCGGCGAAGGACTTGTCGTCGCGCAGCACCACGTTGAAGCGCGGCTTCAGCTGTTTGATGTAGCTGGATTCCAGCAGCAGGGCCTCGGTCTCGGAGGCCGTGATGACCAGCTCCATCGACCGGGTCAGGGACACCATCAGGCCGATGCGCTGGGTGTGGAAGCGCCCTTGCGCGTACTGGAGGATGCGCTTCCTGATCGACCGCGCCTTGCCGACATAGAGGCAGGTCCCGTCCTCGCCATACATGCGGTAGACGCCGGGCTTGTCAGGCGCCCGCCGCGCCTCGTCGCGGATCAGGTCGGCCGCGACCAGGGCGGTCGGCGGCGAATCGGCGGGAAGGAGCTCCTCGGTCATCGGGACCGATATAGGCCTAGAAGCGGCGGACCATAAGGACGCCGGCGAGCACCAGCACCACACCGGCGGCGCGGCCCAGGCTGATCGGCTGCTGCGGCATGCCGAAGGCGCCGAAATGGTCGAGGATCAGGCCGACCAGCAGCTGACCGGCGACCATCAGGGTGATGGTCATGGCGACGCCGAGGCGCGGCACGCCCCAGGCCGCGGCGACCACGAAGATCGCGCCGTACAGGCCGCCGACCCAGGCGTACCAAGGCAGGGCGCGGGCGGCCGCGACGTCGGGCCGGGTCTGCAGGACCATGGCGACGATGCCCAGCGCCGCCGTGCCGACGGCGAAGGAGACGAAGGCGGCGTTCACCGGCGAGCCCATGGCGCCCATCAGCTTCGCGTTGGTCGGGGCCTGAAGGGCGGTGGCCCCGCCCGCGAGGACGACGGCGATGATGGAGAAGAGGGCGGGGTTCATGACGGAACCGCTAGCACGCCTCCGCCAGCTCGCGCGAGACGTCAGGACTCCGCGGCGATGAAGCGGGCGGCGCGCTCCCCCTCCGGATCACCGGGTGCGCCGAAGCCGACGTTGATCCCGCGATGGCTGTCGTCCGGCGCGACGACGACTTCGGCGCGGCCGCCGGCGCGGACCAGGGCCTCGGCCAGACCCCGGCTCTGGGCGGCGGAGTCCCGTCGGCTGGCGATATGGAAGATCAGATACGGCGGGTAGACCCGGCCGGGTCCGACCCGCAGCGTCGGCGACAGGGCGGCGGCGGCGGCGCCGAACGCCTGTTCATACATCCGGCCCAGCGCCCGCCCGACCATCCCGCCGCCCCGATCGCCCGTGGCGTCATAGCCCGCCCCGTCCAGCAGTATGACGCCGGCGATGGCGGCAGGGGCCAGCCCATGCGCGCCGAGATAGTCGGGATCGACTCCGACCAGGGCGGCGAGGTGCGCACCCGCCGAATGGCCCATCAGAAACAGGGGGCGGCCGGGAAGGTCCTGTTTCAGGCGGGCGACGGCGGCGGCGACATCCGCGGCCGCCTCCCGCGCGCTGACCTCCGGGACCAGCCGGTACGAGGTGGAGGCCAGGGTCAGCCCATGGCGGGCCGCATACGCCGGCAGGTCATGGACCATGCCCCGTTCGCCCCGGCTCCAGCCGCCCCCGTGCACGAACAGCAGGACGGCTCCCTCGTCGGGACCGGGATAGAGGTCGAGGGTCTGAAGCGGGTGGCTTCCGAAGGAAATGGCGCGGGCCCGGCCCGAAACGCCTTGCGCGACCGCTTTCAGGGGCGTCAGGCTCGCCGCGAGGGCCAGCCCCAGAAGCACACGGCGGGGGATGAGCATCCGGGGGCTCCTTTCAAGAGTGGCCTGTGTGACTTTCACGGCCATGGGTCGCCGCTTCCGTCGCTCGCCGGCGTGGTCGTGGTCCGCCGTCGGCCGCGGGCGGTCGCGCGTTCTTGAATAGCGAGGCGCGGGCCGTTAATGCGGACAGCGTTCAAGGAGCTTTCCATGCTGGCCCTCTACATCATCCTCGGCTTCGTCGCGGTTCTGGCCGCCATCAACTTCATCGAGTTCGGCCGGGTTGACTGACCGTCCGGCCCGGTCTGGCGCCGCGCTCGTCACGGGCGGCGGCAAGCGGATCGGGCGCGCGATCGCCCTTGAGCTGGCGCGGGCCGGCTTCGACGTCGTCATCCACTATCGCGCGTCAGGCGACGCGGCCGGAGCCGTGGCCGACGAAGTGCGGGCGCTGGGCCGCAAGGCCGCGACGGTAAGGGCCGATCTGGCCGTCGAGACGCAGGTCCGGACGCTGGTGGCCGAGGCCGCGCGCGCCATCGGCGCGCCGCTGACCGTACTGGTCAACAACGCCTCCGTTTTTGAGGACGACCGGGTCGGTTCGCTGGGCCGAGACACCTGGGACGCCCACATCGAGACCAATCTGCGCGCGCCGATCGTGCTGGCCGAAACCTTCGCGGAACAGGCGCCGGACGGGTCGGCGATCGTCAATCTGCTGGACCAGAGGGTGTTGAAGCCCGATCCGCGCTTCATCTCCTACGCCCTGTCGCGCAACGGCCTGTGGTGGGCGACGCGGACCCTGGCGCAGGCCTTGGCGCCGCGCATCCGCGTCAACGGCGTCGGACCGGGCCCGACCCTGCCTTCGGTGCATCAGAGCGCGGCGGACTTCGAGGCCGAGGCCCGCGCCATTCCCCTGCAACGCGCCGGCAGTCCCGAGGCGGTAGCCTCCGCCGTGTGCTGGCTGGTGGACGCGGAGCTGGTGACGGGCCAGATGATCGCCGTCGACGGGGGTCAGCATCTGGCGTGGCGAACCCCCGACATCGTGGAGTAGGCCGTGAGCGTGACCCCCCTGCCCTTCCCTGGAATCGATGGGTCCGGCGCCGACGCGCCCCGTCTCGAAGGACTTGCCGTCTTCGTGCGCGGGCTGACGCTCGACGCCGGCATCGGCATCCATGACCACGAACTGGGACGGCTGCAGCGGCTGGTCATCGACGTGACCCTGGAGCTGACGCCCGCGCCTGTGGAGCGGCTGGGCGATACGGTCAACTATGAGACCGTGGCCGCGGCGGCGCGCGCCATCGTCGCCGAAGGGCATGTGGGACTGGTCGAGACCTTCGCCCAGCGGCTGGCGACGGCCTGCCTGGCCGACCCGCGCGTGCGGCGCTGCACCGTGCGGATCGAGAAGCCGGGCGCTCTGGAGGGCGCGGCCGCAGCCGGTTGCGAGGTCGTGCTGTCGCGCTGACGCCCTGATGGTTGCGCGGGCCGCGAGGGGCCGTCATTACTTGAACCAGACGACAAGGACCCGTTGATGGCCGAACCGGGCGATCCCACGAACGCTGATGATCACGACGACCTGATCGGCTTCGCCACGCCGGCGTCGCTGGAGGGCCGCACGCGCGAGCCGGAGGCGGAACCCGTCGAGGTCCCGGAACCGGCGCCGGCGATCGAGCCGGAGATCCAGCCGGCGGCTCCTCCCGAGGTCCCCTCCGGACCCGGACCCGAGCCGGAACCGGCGCCCGATCTCTTTACCTCGCGCACGGTCTGGACCTCCGCCCCCGTCCAGCCGCAGCCGGAACCCGAGGTCGTCGCGCCCGCCCCGGTCGAGCCCGCGCCCGTCGAGGCCGCGTCCATATTCCAGCGCACGCCGGAGACGCCCATGCAACGACGTCGCCGCGATCCGGGCGCCGATCTGCCGGGCGGAGGGATGGGCCTGTACGCCGTCTACGCCCTGATCCTGTTCGCGGTGCCGACGCTGGGCGTGGCGGCCGTGATCGGCCTGCTGGCCGTCACCGGCCGGTCGGGACCCGAGGACGCGCTGTCGCGCTCGCACTTCATCTATCAGCAGCGGACCCTGTGGACCGCGGCCGTCGCGGCGGTGGCGGGCCTGATCCTGCTGGCGGCGCCCTTCGCCCTGGGCGTGCCGATTCTGTTCCTTCTGGCCTTGTGGCTGGTGCTTCGCGGCGCCTCGGGCGTTTGGGCCCTGAAGTCCGGCCGTGCGATCGCCGATCCGCGCGGCTGGTGGATCTGACGGAAGGACGACCGATGGCCGATGCGAACCCCGTGGAAGGCAAGGCGATCGAACCCCGCCCCGGCCATGAGTCCGAGGGCAAGCCGGCGGCCCTGATCGCCTGGGGCCTGTACATCCTGTCGCTGCCCAGCGCGAACCTGCTGGTCATCGTCGGCCTGATCGTCGCCTATGCCGGACGCAGCGGTGCAACGGGCGTGGCGCGGGCCCATATCGAGGCCCAGATCGGTCTGTTCTGGTCGGTGTTCTGGTGGACGATCCTGCTGTGGGTCGCGATCATCATCTGCGGCGTCAGCTTCTTCGCCGCCCCGGTGACGGGGATCGTGCTGGTGCCGCTGGGGCTGTTGCTGGGCCTGGCGCTGTTCTTCCTGACCGTCTGGTTCACGATCAAGAGCATCATCGGTCTGATCCGCCTGTTCGAGGACAAGGCGCCCTGACCGCCTGAGGCGCGACAGCCACGCGCCACGTGAAAACCCGCATTTCCCTGATCGACGGGGAACGCCCTTACGGCCGCTGTGTTGGCCCACTGTCCGCTTCCAGACAGAGAGTATCCAGATGACCGAGTTCCGCGATGTTCGAGACGAACAGAGGTTCGAGCAGGGTTTCACGGATGCCGACGGCCAGTTGCGGACGGTCTTCGCGGACTATGCGGTGCAGGGTTCGACGCGCGTGATTCTCCACGTCGAGGCGGATCCCGCCCTGCGCGGGTCGGGCGCGGCCGGACAGTTCATGCAGGCCCTGGCCGAACATGCGCGGGCCGAAAATCTGAAGCTGAACCCGCGCTGCAGCTACGCCGTTGCGTGGCTGAAACGGCGCCGCGAGTTCGACGACATCCTCGCCTGAGGGCGGGGGATCAGCCCCCGCCGTAGCCGCCGATGATCGGCAGGACCTCGCCGGTGATGTAGCTCGACATCTGGGGCGAGGCGAGAAAGACGAAGGCCGGCGCGATTTCCTCGGGCTGGGCCGGGCGTTTCATCACCGTCTTCGAACCGAATTGGGAGACCTTGTCCGCCTGCTGGTCGGCCGGGTTCAGCGGCGTCCAGACCGGGCCGGGCGCGACGACGTTCACCCGGATGCCCTTCTGCGACAGATGCGTGCCCAGCGAACGGGCGAAGGCGTGGATGCCCCCCTTGGTCATCGAATAGTCGAGCAGGTTCTCATTGCCCATGATGCCGGTGACCGAGCCCGTCATGACGATGGACGCCCCCGGTTTCAGATGCGGAACCGCCGCTTTCACAAGGTTGAAATAGCCGTAGAGATTGGTCTTCAGCGTGCGGTCGAAATGCTCGAGGGTCAGGTCCTCCAGCGCCTCGACATGTTCCTGGAAGGCGGCGTTGGGGACGACGACGTCGAGCCGGCCGAAGGCGTCCATCGTCGCCCGGACCACGGCCTGCGAGAAGGCGGGATCGGCGGCGTCGCCCTTCAGCACGATCGCCTTGCGCCCCTCCGCCTCGACGGCGGCTTTCGTCTCTGCGGCGTCCTTGTCCTCGTCGAGATGGCAGATGGCCACATCGCAGCCCTCGCGGGCGAACAGGACGGCGACGGCGCGGCCGATGCCGCTGTCCCCGCCGGTGATGATGGCGGCCATGCCCTCCAGCTTGCCCGAGCCCTTCCAGAAAGGGGCGTCGTACATCGGCGCGGGATCAAGAGCGGCCTCGTCGCCGGGCTTGGTCTGGTGCTGTTCCGGGAAGGGCGGCGCCGGATATTCGCGGGCGCCGGCCTGAACGGCCTTTTCCGCCGCCTCGCCGGACTCGCCGGCCTTCGCGTCGATCTCCGCCTGAATCTTCCGCTCCTGATCGGCGATCTTTTCGGCGCGGGGTTCGAAACGGTCGTCCATTGCAGGCTCCTTTGTCTGACCGATGGGAAAGCCGATGGAGCGGTCAGGCGTTCCCGGGCATTGTCATGTTCGACGAAACGGAGCCGCCCCATGCCCGACCTCGACCTGTCTTCCGTCAGCGCCGCCGCGGGGCCGCTGCAGACCTGGGTCCTGCCCGCCCTGCTGGGGCTGGGACTGGCGTCGGCGACCGGGCTGCGGACCTTCCTGCCGCTGCTGATGCTGGCGCTGGCGGCGCGGTTCGAGATGTTCGGCGTGCGTCTGATCGACCAGATGGACTGGCTGGTGTCGTGGCCCGCCATAGCGGCCCTGACCACGGCGACGGTCGCCGAGTTCGCGGGCGACAAGATCCCGGCGGTCGATCATGCGCTGAACGCCGTCGGCTATGTCACCCGGCCGGTCGCCGGGGCGGTGGCGGCAGGCAGCGTCTTCTGGGGCGTTGACCCGACGGCGGCGGCCATCGCCGGGATCATCGTCGGCGCGCCGGCGGCGCTGGCGTTCAACGCGGCGCAGACGGGGGTGCGGGTCGGATCGACGGCGACGACAGCGGGGATCGGCAATCCGGTCGTCTCGCTGATCGAGGACTTCCTGGCCTTCCTGACGGTGATCATCGCCTTCCTGGCGCCGATCCTGATCCCGATCGTGATGGTCGTCTTCGCGGTGCTGGTGTTCCGGCTGGCGCGGCGCATCCGCGACCGGAACGAGCCCCGGCCCGCCTAGCCGATCGCGCGGCCGACGATGGCCTTGAGCGTCTCGGCCTTGACCGGCAGGTCCGCAGACAGACGACCGGCCAGTTCGCGGGCGCCGACCGGATAGGCGTCGCCGCCTTCGGCGATCTCCTTCGCCATGGCCGAGGCCTGCATCAGGACCTTTTCCAGCGCCTCGACCTGTTCCACGGCCAGGGCCCGGGCTTCCATCTGCAGGCGTTTGACGCGTTCGGTGGTCGTCTCGGGCGCGCGCATCAGATTGTAGATTTCGGCCTCGGCCGCGACGAGGCGCAAGTCGGGTTTGCCAGTGGGGGTCTTGGTCATGGATGACGCCTCCTGCCCAACCAATGCGAAGCGGCGCCGCGCCGTTCCGCCGTTAACTCCGATGACGGCGAGATCGGGATGGCCTGTGACTCGATTGCATCAGGCCGCTTCGCCGCGCCGCTCCAGCCGGGATTCCGCCTCGCGCACGGCCTCCACCGCGCGGTCCACGACGTCGAGACCCGCGCCCGGCCGGATGGCCTCGACGGTCAGGATGCGGCGGAAGGCGCGGGCGCCGGCGCGGCCGTGCATGAGGCCGAGCATGTGGCGGGTCATGGCCGCCAGATGCACGCCCTCCGCCAGACGGGCGGCCATATAGGGACGGTAGCGGTCGATGGCGGTGAAGGCGTCGACGTCAGGCGTGGAGGCGCCGTACAGGCGGCGGTCGGCCTGGCCGAGGATGGCGGGCTCGTGATAGGCGGCGCGGCCCAGCATGACGCCGTCCAGCTGGACCCCATCGCCGTCATCCAGATGCGCCTCGGCCTCGTCCAGCGAGGCGATGCCGCCATTGATGGAGATCGACAGATGCGGCCGCTCGCGCTTCAGCCGGCGGACCAGCGCATAGTCCAGCGGCGGCACGTCGCGGTTCTCCTTGGGCGACAGACCTTTCAGCCAGGCCATGCGGGCGTGGACGATGAAGGTGTCGATCCCGGCGGCGGCGCAGGCGTCGACGGTCTCGAACAGCGAGACCTGCGGGTCCTGATCGTCGACGCCGATGCGGCATTTGACGGTGGCGGGCACGCCGACCGCGCCCCTGATGGCGGCCATGCAGTCGGCGACCAGCTGCGGCTCGCGCATCAAACAGGCGCCGAACCGGCCGGACTGGACCCGGTCGGACGGGCAGCCGACGTTCAGATTGATCTCGTCATAGCCGAAGGCCTCGCCGATACGGGCGGCCTCGGCCAACTGGTCGGGATCGGAGCCGCCCAGCTGGAGCGCCACCGGATGCTCGACCGCGTCGAAGCCCAGCAGGCGCTGGTGATCGCCGTGCAGGATCGCCGGCGCCGTGACCATCTCGGTATAGAGCAGAGCCTCAGCCGTCAGGGCGCGATGGAACGCCCGGCAGTGCCGGTCGGTCCAGTCCATCATGGGCGCGATCGAGAGGCGGCGGTTCATGGCGGGCGGCTTCTACACCGAAAGGCGGGCCGTCACCAATGCCGGGGCCGGACCGGCCATCGGCATTCCTCGGTTGCCTGCCGGCGAGGACCGGCTTCTTCTACCTTGTCCGCCAGCGCGGCCCACAGGAGACCGGCATGAAACGCCGCCTTTTTCTGATGCTTTCGGGCCTGGCCTCCGTGGCCGCCCCCTTCGCCGCAACCGCGCAGACGCCGGCCGGCAACACAGTCTACGCCATCGTCTACCGCCGGGGACCGGCCTGGCGCGACGGGCAGCCCATGAGCGGACAGAATCTGCGACCACACCTCGTCTATATGCAGGGCCTGTTCGACACCGGGATCCTTTACGCGGGCGGGGCGATCGGACCCGAAGGCGGTCTGGCCCTGATCATCGCCGCCGACGCGGCGGAGGCGCAAAGGATCACCGACGCCGACCCGGCGGTCACCCTGGGCGTCTTCGCGGCGGAGGTGCACCCGTGGACGCGCCGCTTCTCGCGCAACGAACCCCTGCCTTGGGCGGGGCGGCCGTCGGCCTGATCACGCCCCCGTCTTCTGCCGCTCCTCGTCGTCCTCGAGCGCCTCGGCGGCCTCCTCGTTGAGGGCCTGACCCTCGCGGCGGGGCTTGATGTAAGGCGCGGGCTGGGGCGAGCTGAGGTTGCCGCGCATCAGGGCGCGTCCGGCCTGGAGGCCGCCGGACAGCTGCAGGGTGAACCGCTCCTCGTCGCGGCGGCGGACGTCGTCTATGGTCTCGCGCGCCTGCTCGCCGGTGAAGCCGAGGTCGATCAGCACCTGGTAGCCGAACACCAGGGCGCTCTCGAAGGTCTCGCGCAGCTGGTATTCCACCCCGGCCTGGACGAGGCGCAGCGAATGGCCGCGGTCGTAGGCGCGGACGAACAGCTTGGTCAGGGGAAAGGCCTCCTTGACCACCGAGACGATCTGGTCGGCGACCTCGGGCTTGTCGACGCAGACGAGGATGGTTTCGGCCTTCTCGGCCCCGGAAGCGCGCAACACGTCGAGGCGGGAGCCGTCGCCGTAATAGACCTTGAAGCCGAAATTGCCGGCGGCCTGGATCATCTCGATGTCGGTGTCGATGATGGAGACGTCGACGTCGCGGGCCAGAAGGGGCTGGGAGACGACCTGGGCGAACCGGCCGAAGCCGATGATCAGCACCCGCTCGCGCAGGTCGCGGGCATGATCCACGCCATCGGCTTCGTCCGCCGACAGGGACTCGTCCGGCCGCAGCCGGTCGGCCAGCATGACCCGGAGCGGAGTCAGGGCCATGGACAGGATGACGATGGCGGACAGGATGGCGGCGGTGCGGGCGTCGAACAGGCCGAGGGCGAAGGCGGTGGAATAGAGGACGAAGGCGAACTCGCCCCCCTCGCCCATCAGGGCGGCGCGCAGCAGGCCTTCGCCGTGCTTCTGTCTCAACCGGGCCACGGCGTAGACCGCGGCCATCTTGGCGGTCATGAAGGCCGCCAGACCGCCCAGCACCCAGGCCCAGTCGGCGACGACGACGCGCAGATCCAGCGACATGCCGACGCTGAGGAAGAACAGGCCCAGCAGCAGACCGCGGAACGGCTCGACGTCGGCCTCGAGCTGGTGGCGGAAGGTCGATTCCGACAGCAGGACGCCCGCCAGGAAGGCGCCCATGGCCATGGACAGGCCTCCGAGATTCATCGCGTAAGCCGCGCCAAGCACCACGAACAGGGCGCCCATGGTCATGACCTCGCGGCCGCCGTAGCGGGCCAGCAGGCGGAAGAACGGGTTCACCACCCAACGGCCGGCGGCATAGACCAGGGCCACGGCGGCGACCGCGAGACCTATGGTCATCCAGATCGGGTTGCCGGTTTCGACCGCCGCGCCGTAGGTCCCGGCCAGAACCGCGACCAGGGCCAGCAGCGGCACGATGGCCAGATCCTCGAACAGCAGGACGGAGACGACGCGCTGACCCGCCGGTTCGGCGTTCTCGTTGCGCTCTTCCAGCAGTTGCATGACGATGGCCGTGGACGACAGGGCGAAGCCGAAGCCGGCGATGACGGCGGCGTGCCAGGCCAGTCCGGCCGCCATGGCGATGCCGGTCAGCACAATGGCGCAGGCCAGGACCTGCACCGCGCCGAGGCCGAAAATTTCCTTGCGCAGGCTCCACAGCCGGGCGGGCCGCATTTCCAGGCCGATGATGAACAGGAACATGACGACGCCGAACTCGGCCACGTGCAGCACCGCCTCGGGGTCGTCGACGACGCCGATCCCCGACGGCCCGATCAGCAGGCCGGCGGCGAGATAGCCGAGAACGGCGCCCAGTCCGAAACGACGGAACAGGGTGGCGGCCACGACCATGGCGGCCAGCAGGGCCACCGCGTGGCCCAGGCCCATGCTGGTCGTCTCGTGCATGCCGGCTCCCCTGTGGCGCGAGGCTGGATAGTGGGGGGTGATGCGCGATTGCGCCACCCCGAAGACTGTCGAACACGGCTCGCCGAAACGCCACAGTTTCGCCCGAGACGGGTCGGCCTGATGCGTGTCTGACAACCCGAGGGAGAAGCGCCGATGTCCGTCCTTCCGCTGAAACAGGCCTTGGCGGGGCTGATGAGCCTGACCTTGGCGTCGCCCATCGCGCCCGGGGCCGTCGCCCAGTCCAATGGCCGGCCGGTCGATCCCGACAAGCCGTCGGACGGCGTGGTCTCTCGCGCGGCCTGCGCGCCGTTCGGCTTCAACATTCCGGACCAGACCTCGCTGGAGCGGGTGGTGGTTACGGGAAGCCGCGTCCAGCCCGGCGGCATGCCGCCGCCTCCCCCGCCGCCGCCTCCGCCGCCCCCGACCGCGCCGCCGCCTCCCGTGGCGGTTCCGCACGCCAATATGATCGCGCCCGCCGCGCGGGAAGACCGGGTCGCCTTTGCGCCTTCGCCCGTCATCGGCCAGATCGTGCGCCCGCAGCCCGACACCGAACGCTATCCCGACGCCACGCCAAATCCGGTCAAACGGGTGGCGGACGAGCCGGTCTCGACCTTCTCGATCGACGTCGACACGGCCAGCTATTCCAACGTCCGACGCTTCATCGACGAGGGCCGCAGCCCCCCGGCGGACGCCGTGCGGGTCGAGGAGATGATCAACTATTTCGACTATGGCTACGACCGCCCGACCTCGGCGACGCAGCCGTTCGCCATCACCACGGCGGTGGCGGCCTCGCCGTGGTCATCGGGCCGCCAGATCGTGCATGTGGGGCTGCAGGGCTATGAGCTGCCCGAGGGCGAGCGGCGGCCGCTGAACCTGACCTTCATGGTCGACGTCTCGGGCTCGATGCAGACGCCGGACAAGCTGGCGCTGGCGAAAAAGTCGATGAACCTGATCATCGACCGGCTGCGACCCCAGGACCGGGTGGCCGTCACCTTCTATGCGTCCGACGTCGGCACGGCGGTCGGGCCGACGCCCGGCGACCAGAAGCTGAAGCTGCGCTGCGCCGTCGAAACGCTGAACGCAGGCGGCTCGACCGCCGGGGCGCAGGGCATGGTCAACGCCTATCAGCAGGCCGAGGCCGCCTTCGGCCGCGACAAGGTCAACCGCATCCTCATGTTCACCGACGGCGACTTCAACGTCGGCGTCACCGACAACCAGCGGATCGAGGATTATGTCGCCGCCAAGCGCGGGACGGGCATCTATCTGTCGGTCTACGGCTTCGGGCGCGGCAACTACCAGGACGCCCGGATGCAGACGATCGCCCAGGCCGGCAACGGCGTGGCGGCCTATGTCGACGACCTGAACGAGGCGCGACGGCTGTTCGGACCGGCCTTCGACCGGGGCGCCTTCCCCATCGCCGACGACGTCAAGATCCAGGTCGAGTTCAACCCGGCGCGGGTCAGCGAATACCGGCTGATCGGATACGAGACCCGGCTGCTGAACGAGGAGGATTTCAACAACGACCGCATCGACGCGGGCGAGGTCGGATCCGGCGCGTCGGTCACGGCCCTGTACGAGATCACGCCCGTCGGCGGGCCGAGCCAGATTCCCGATCGCCGCTATCCCGAGAACCGCAACAGCCTCGGAACCGGCGGCGGCGATCCGGACGGCGAGGTCGGCTTCGTCCAGGTGCGCTACAAGCTTCCAGGCGAACGGGACTCGCGGCTGATGCAGCATGTGCTGTCCAACAGCGGCGGAGGACGGGTCAGCGCGCAGCCGCCGGAGAACACACGCTGGGCCATGGCGGTGGCGGCGTTCGGCCAGAAGCTGCGCGGCGATCCGTGGATGGCGCAGGGCTATGGCTGGAACGACATCCTTGAACAGGCGCAGGGCGCACGCGGCGAGGATCCGTTCGGCGAGCGGGCCGAGTTCGTGCAGATGGTCCGGGCGGCGCAGGGGCTGCCGGCGCGCAACGCGCCGTAGGGGCCGAACATTCCGGCGCGTCCGCAGTGGCGCGCCGGAAGACTCCCACTAGGTTGGCCGGGTGACAGAAACGATCAGCCTCAAGACCGCCCGCCGCATCGCCCTGGCTGCCCAGGGGTTTGGCAGAAGCCGCCCGGCGGCGGCGGGACGGAGCCATGTCCGCGACGCCGCGCGGCGCTTGGGCGTGATCCAGATCGACAGCGTCAATGTGGTCACTCGCACCCACTATCTGCCGGCCTTTTCGCGGCTGGGCGACTATCCGCGCGAGGCGCTGGAGGCTGAGGCCTGGGGGCCGCGGCGCAGTCTGTTCGAATACTGGGGGCATGAGGCGTCGCTGCTGCCGCTGGAGACCCAGCCCCTGTTCCGCTGGCGGATGGAGCGGGCGCGGGGGGGCGCCATGTGGACCGGTCTGTCGCGGTTCGGCCGCGAGAAGCGGGACTATATCGACGGGGTTCTGGCCGAGATCGAGCGGCGCGGGCCCGTAACGGGCGGGGACTTTGCGGAAGGGCCGCGTGGAGCGCCCGGCTGGTGGTCGTGGTCGGACGGCAAGCGGGCGCTGGAGTGGTTGTTCTGGGCCGGGCTGATCACGACGAAGACGCGAAACGGCTTCGAGCGCGTCTATGACCTGACCGAACGCGCCCTGCCCGCCCGGATCGTCGGCCTGCCGACGCCCGACGAGGCGGACGCCCAGCGCGAGCTGGTTCGCATGTCCGCCCGGGCCATGGGCGTGGCGACGGCGGCGGACCTGCGCGACTATTTCCGGCTGCCGCTGGCCGATGCCCGGGAGCGGATCGCCGAGCTGGTCGAGGGCGGAGAGCTGACGCCGCTGGCGGTGAAGGGCTGGCGGCAACCGGCCTTCCTGAGCGCCGGGGCGCGGTCGCCGCGCAAGGTGGCGGGTTCCGCCCTGCTGTCGCCGTTCGACAATCTGATCTGGGCCCGCGACCGGACCGAACGGCTGTTCGATGTGAAGGTGCGGCTGGAAATCTACACCCCGGCCCACAAACGGGCTCACGGCTACTACGTCCTGCCCTTCCTCGAGGACGAGGCGATCACGGCGCGGGTCGACCTGAAGTCCGACCGCAAGGCAGGCACGCTGCTGGTGCAGGCGGCGTGGCGGGAACCGGACGCGACGGCGGATACGGCCGGGCGGCTGGCCGTTGAGCTGAAGCGGATGGCCGGGTGGCTGGGGCTGGAACGGGTCAAGGTGGTCGGCAAGGGCGATCTCGCCGAGCATCTCGCAGCGGCGCTCTAGACCTCGAACTTCACGCCCTGCGCCAGCGGCAGGCTGGTGGAGAAATTCACGGTCTGGGTCTGCCGGCGCATATAGGCCTTCCAGGCGTCCGAGCCGGACTCACGGCCGCCGCCGGTGTCCTTTTCGCCGCCGAAGGCCCCGCCGATCTCGGCCCCCGACGGGCCGATGTTGACGTTGGCGATGCCGCAGTCCGAGCCCCAGGCCGACAGGAATTGCTCGGCCTCGCGCACGCTGTCGGTGAAGACGCAGGAGCTCAGGCCTTGGGGCACGGCGTTCTGCATGGCGACGGCCTGGTCGAAGTCGGACCAGGTCAGGACGTAGAGGATGGGAGCGAAAGTCTCGTGCCGGACCACGTCGCTCTGGGCCGGCATGCGGACGATGGCGGGGCGGACATAGCAACCGTCGCGGTCGACGCGGTCGCCGCCGACGACGATCTCGCCGCCCTGCTCCACCGCCTGTTTCAGGGCCGTGTCGAAGCCGTGGGCCGAGGCGTCGTCGATCAGCGGGCCGACGAGAACGCCATCCTGACGCGGGTCGCCGATCGGCAGGGTCTCATAGGCCGCCTTGAGCCGCGCGATCAGGGCGTCGGCGATGCTTTCGTGGACCAGCAGGCGGCGCAGGGTGGTGCAGCGCTGGCCGCAGGTGCCGACGGCCGAGAAGGCGATGGCGCGGACGGCCATGTCGAGGTCGGCGCTGGGCGTCACGATCATGGCGTTGTTGCCGCCCAGCTCAAGCAGGGAGCGGCCCAGGCGGGCGGCTACGATCTGGGCCACGGCCCGGCCCATGCGGGTCGAGCCCGTGGCGGAGACGAGGGCGATGCGCGGGTCGGCGGTCAGGGTTTCGCCGGCCTCACGGCCGCCGATCACGAGCTGGGACAGGCCTTGCGGCGCATCACCGAACCGGGAGATGGCGCGGTCGAAGACAGCCTGGGTCGCCAGCGCCGTCAGCGGCGTCTTCTCCGACGGCTTCCAGATCACCGGATCGCCGCAGACGAGGGCGAGGCAGGCGTTCCAGGCCCAGACCGCGACCGGGAAGTTGAAGGCCGAAATGACCAGCACCGGGCCCAACGGCTGCCAGGTCTCGCGCATGTGGTGGCCGGGGCGTTCCGAGGCGAGCGTCAGGCCGTAGAGCTGGCGCGACAGGCCGACGGCGAAGTCGCAGATATCGATCATCTCCTGCACCTCGCCCAGACCCTCGGAGACGATCTTGCCGGCTTCCAGGGTGACGAGACGGGCGAGGTCGTCCTTCGAGGCGCGCAGTTCCTCGCCCAGAAGGCGGACCAGTTCGCCGCGGCGCGGTGCGGGCACGCGCTTCCAGGCGTGGAAGGCCGCGACCGAGCGGGCGGCGACCTCGTCGAGGTCGCCGGTTTCGACCAGGGCGCCGGCGCTGGACCCGTCGACGGGCGACCGGGTCGTCAGGGCGCCGCCCCAGGCGGCGTCGTCCACGCCCAGCCGCTGCAGGATGGCCTCTGCCTCGTTCGCCGCCGTCATCGTCGTTCTCCCGTTCGAGCGAGCGGCTTAACGGCAGAGCCGGACAAACGAAAGGCCGCCCCGTCGCCGGAGCGGCCCTCTGTTTCACATGCCGCGACTACCAGCGGTCGCGGCGCTCCTGACGGAGCAGGTATTCGATGCGGTCCAGTCGGTTGCTGAGCGCCGCATACTCCCGACGGCTCAGGCCGTCGCGGGCGTAGCGCCACTCAAGGTTCCGGTACTGCTGCATCTCCCAGCTCAGACGCCGGGCTTCGCCGCGACTGACGCGGCCATTCCAGGCCACGCGGTTGATCCGCTCCGCCAGACGCTGGGCGCGGTACTGCAAATCAGAGCCATGGCGGTTGTAACCGTAGCCATACCCCTGACTGTAGGCCGGCGAGCCGACGCCCACGGAGAAGGTGACGTTCTGGGCCAGCACCGGCGTGGCCGTCATGACCGCCGACGCCGCCAGCGTGGAAAGCAGGGCCTTCCGGATCATGGCGGTTTTCATTGTCGTATTCCTCGTCGTTCCGATCCGCTGCGGACCGTGGAGGCAGAAAACCACGCCGGGCCTGACCCGACCCTGAGGGTCTTGTTGTCTGGCAGTCAGGTAGCTGAACCGGAACCGCCGGCGGGTGCGGGGGTTCTGACGGGCAGCCCCCTTTTCAAGGAGAGACCCCGATGAGAGTTCGCGACGTAATGAGCAAGGACGTGCAGGTCGCCCGTCCCGGCGACTCCGTCCAGGACGTCGCCTCGCGCATGGCGGCCGGCGACTTCGGTTTCATGCCCGTCGCCGACGGCGACACCCTGATCGGCACGATCACCGATCGCGACCTGACGGTCCGGGCCCTCGCCCAAGGCGCCGCGCCCGGCGCGCCGGTGGTCGAATACATCACCCGCGACCCGCACACGGCCAACGCCGACGACGACCTGAAAACCGTGCTGGACGCCATGGGTTCGAAGCAGATCCGGCGTCTGCCGGTGCTGGACAAGGACAGCCGTCTGGTCGGCGTCGTCTCGCTGGGCGACCTGTCGACCCGGGTGAAGGAAAAATACGCCGGCGAGGCGCTGGAAGACATTTCCCGAGCCTGATGCGCCATGAGGGTGAAGCGGCGTTTACGTCTGCTTCACCCTTTCGCGGAACCGGCTGTTCACCCGCCGCAAGGCATTCTGGGCCTTCAGGATCGGAGACGTGAATGGCGCGCGCGCAATTCCAGAAGGGTCAGAAGGTCTGGGTCGAATGCGTCGGCGCATGGGCCCAGATCGAGAAGGTCCAGCCCGTCTGGGCCAAGGGGTTCGAGGAACCCGTTCGCGTCACGTATGACGTCGGCCTGGGCCGGGAGTTCCTGGGCCACGAACTGCTGCTGCCGACCGAGGACCCGGCCGCCAACGCCGGCGAGACATGGCGGCTGATGCGGGCCCGCAACAAGTGGCAGTCCGCCGACGACTGCCCCCACCATCCCTTCCCCGGCACCTATCCCGTGGTCGTGACCGACAAGGCCGACTGGGGCGGATGGCGGGTGCCCGGCGCGGAATACGACCGCGACCCCGACCAGATCGAATTCCAGGCCCGCCTGATCGCGGCCTCGCCCCGGCTTCTGGCCCTGGCCGAACGTCTCGCAGCCTCGGTGGACGAGGCGCCGGACGACGCACCGCCCGAGATGGTGGAATTGGCCCGTACGGCCCGCGCCATACTGAAGACGGTCACCGACGTTCTGGTCTCGCCGACCGAAAGCGGCGGCGGCGCGAACCAGCGGGAAACGCAGGCCGCCTGAAACCGTTGATCGTTCGGAAGCAAGGCTCGACAGGAATCCGCGACGCAGCCTAGATTCCTCTGATCGACGTCGATTTCTCGGGGAGAGCGCCTTGCGGGGCAACGAGCGCCGCATAACCAGCGAGGGGCGGCGTGCGGTAGACCGGCGCAAGGGCCCGCCGTCGTGGGTGCGCATCGCCCTTCTGACGGTCACCCTGGCCGTCGCGGCCTATGTGCTGCTGTTCGCTCGCGAGATGGCCCGGCCGGGCCAGGAGGCGGACGCCCTGCGTCTGAGCGCAGTCGACCGCGAAGCCCGCCTTCTGGCCCTCGATCTGGAAACCCGGATCGCCCCGGTTCAGGCCGCCGTCCGCGCCGCGGCCGCCGGGACCGAGTCCCCGTCCGTCATGCTGCAACGCGCCCGCGCCGCCGCCCCGGACGCGGCCTTCGCCGTTCTGGACGGGATCGGACGGCCCGTGGCGACCACGGGCGGAGACGCCCGCCAGTTCGCCGCCGCGCCTGGCCGCCCCCGACTGACAGCGGACGGCCGGGCCATACTGATCACCCGCCCCCTGACCGGCGGAGGCCGACTGGTCGGGCGGGCGCCGCTGCCGTCGCTGGCGCCGCAGGACGGCATCGATCGCACGGTCCTGTCGGCGCCCGACACGGTCCTGATCGGCGTCCGCACGACGGCCGCGACCCTCGGCCTGTCGGCCGCCCCGGTGGCGGCCAACGGTCAGGGCGTCACCCTGCGCGACGAGGGGCACGCCATTCGCCGCACCGGCGCCGCGGTGGGGGACACCGGCCTGATCGGCGTGGCCTCGACGCCGATCACCGTGGGCGCCGACGCCCTGCTGGACGATGTCTGGGTGCTGACCGCGCCGGTCGGCATCGGGGCGTTCGTGGTTCTGCTGGCCCTGCTGCTGCAACGCCGGCAGCAGGGCATCACCCAGGTCTGGGCGGCCTCGGAACAGCGGTTCCGCGGCGCCGTGGAGGCGGCGCGATGCGGCGTCTGGGAATGGGACACGGACAGCGAGACGGTCACCATCTCGGAATACATGGCCCAGCTGATGGGGCTGGAGAGGGGCGTCGTCACGACCGATGAGCTGATGGCCCGCATCCATCCGCGCTATCATGAGGCGGTGCTGCACGCCCTGCGGCAGGCCCAGACGTTCGGCACCTTCGACGTCAGTTTCCCGGTGGCCGACGCCCAGGGCAGGGCGCGCTGGATCGACGCGCGCGGCCAGGCCCGGGGCGACCGGGGCGACGAGGGCTTCACCAGCGTGCTGGGCGTGGCGCTGGACACGACCGAGGCGCGCCGCGCCAAAGCCCAGGCCCAGGCCGCCGAGAGCCGGCTGCGCGACGGGATCGAGAGCGTGTCCGACGCCTTCGTCCTGTTCGACAAACAGGGCCGGCTGATCCTGTCCAACCAGGCCTTCCAGGACGCCTTCGGTTTCGAGGAAGGCGTGGTCCGGCGGGGCGCCTTCAAACAGGATCTGAACCGGATCGCCGCCCTCGCCATCACTTCGGACCAGCCCGCGGCCGGTGGCCGGGTCGGCGCGCGCGAGATCGAGCTGAACGACGGCCGCTGGCTGCAGTTGGTCGAACGCTTCACCTCGGACGGCGGTTCGGTTGTAACGGCCGCGGACATCACCGCCATCAAGCGCAAGGAGGCGGAGCGCCAGCGGGCCACCGAACGGCTGCACATCACCATCACGGAACTGGAGGACCGCGAGGAGCGTCTGTCGCTGCTGGCGCGCAAGTATGAGGTGGCCATGACCCGGGCCGAGGCGGCGAACCAGGCCAAGTCCGAATTCCTGGCCAATATGAGCCATGAGTTGCGGACGCCGCTCAACGCCATCAACGGCTTCTCGGAGATCATGGCCGGCGAGATGTTCGGCCCGCTGGGCGACGCCCGGTACAAGGGCTACGCCGCCGACATCCTGAAGTCGGGCCAGCATCTGCTGAGCCTGATCAACGACATCCTCGACATGGCCAAGATCGAGGCCGGCAAGCTGACGCTGCACTACGAGGCGGTGTCGCTGAAGGAGGTGGTCGAGGACGCGACGCGGCTGATGCGCGGCAAGATCCAGGAGGCCGGGCTGAACCTGCTGGTCGACGCGCCCGAGATGCCCGAGATCGACGCCGATTACCGCGGCCTGAAACAGGTCGTGCTGAACCTGATCTCGAACGCGGTGAAGTTCACGCCCGAGGGCGGCGACATCGTCGTGGCCCTGTCGCGCGAGGACGACGACCGCGTGCGGGTGGCGGTGACCGACACCGGCATCGGCATCGCGGAAAAAGACCTGGAGCGGCTGGCGCGGCCGTTCGAACAGGTCGAGGGCCAGCACTCCAAGACCACCCAGGGCACCGGCCTGGGTCTGGCGCTGACCAAGTCGCTGATCGAACTGCACGGCGGGGAACTGACCATCGCCAGCGAGCCCGGACGCGGCACCACTGTGGGCTTCGTCCTGCCGATCCGGCGGCCCGACGGGGCGAGGACCGAACAGGCTCGCGCCGCCTGAGTCATCCGTTCGTCGACGGCGGACCTTTCTTTTCATTGTCCCCGCGAGCCACGACGCGCCCCCGACGCGTCAGGATTTCCGACAAAGCCTTTCGATCGGCCGTTTCCAGCGTGTCCAGCACAGCGACGGCGTCCGCCTCCAGCCGGGCGCGGCCCCTCAATTCGGCTTCACGGGATTGAGCGAGCAGGCTCGCGACACGCTCGCTGTCGAAGGTGTCGGAGGAGGCGATACGCACGGCCTCGCGCCGCTTCTGGCGTGCTTCCTCAAAATCGGGACGACCAGCCAGGGCCGAGGCGCGCAGGGTGGCGCGCACCCGGTCGCGGACGGCAGGATCCAGTTGGCCGATCAGCAGCATGGGCGAGCTCGTGCGCGGAGGCCGATGCTGGGCCTCAACCCGCCTTTCGACCTGGGCGCGGGTGACGAGCAGGGTTGCGCCCGCGGCGATGGCGAACAGGTTCAGCGCCACTGAAGCGGCCAGGGCGACTTTCAGGGTCTGCGACGTCATCCCAGCACCTCGGTGTCATCCACCCCCATCAGCGACGCCTGGTAGAGTATGGCGTCGGCCTGGGCGTCGGCGGTCAGATGAGTGGTGAGCATGACGCCGGCGGCCACGCCCGCACAGGCCGCCACGGCCCAGCCAGCGCCGAACGCCAGAGCCAGCCGGTCCAGCCAGCGACGACCTTCGCGCCGCGCCTTCAGACCCGCCTCGGCGGCCGAGGCGATCACCCGGTCGCGCAGGGCCATGGAGGGCTGGGCGGCGCGTGACAGATGCAGCAGGGCGTCAATCGCGTCCGCCTCGGCCAGGGCGGCGCGTACGACTGCGGGCTCGGCGGCGACGAAGGCCTGGGCCGCCGCGCGTTCGCTCTCCGGCCAGCGGCGCGCGTCGGCGCCGTAAGCCGCGATCAGTGCGAGAAACCGTTCCAACGTCATCACGCTCAAACTCCTTCAGCTCCCGGCCGCATATCGGCCAGGGCCAGTCTCAATGCCCGCCGTCCGCGCGACAGCAGGCTTTCCAGCGCATCGACGCTGACCTCCATCAGGGCCGCGGCCTCGATATTGGTCAGGTCCTGATAATGGCACAGAACCACCGCCTCGCGCTGACGATCGGGCAAATGCGCCAACGCCGCGTTTACGCGGATCCCCACGTCCGCCGCCATCAGGCCCCGATCGGGCGACGGGCCCTCGTCGGGCCGGTCCGGCGGCGCCTCGGTCGGAACCTCCCGCCGCCGGCGCAGCCGGTCGTAGCAGAGGTTCAGACCCACCCGGTGCAGCCAGGTGTCGAATTTGGCCTGCCCCGGCTTCCAGCGGGGGGCCTGTTTCCAGGCCCTGAACATGGCCTCCTGCGCCACGTCCTCGGCCTCGACGGCGTCGCCCAGCATGCGTTGGGCGAGGGCCAGCATCCGCGGCAGCTTGCGCGCCACCATGGCCTGAATGGCCGCGGGGTCGCCCTGACCCACGCGGCGCACCAGATCCTCGTCGGGGTCGGCGATCAACGCCAATCAGGCCCACTCCCGTTACTCGCGAAAGGGCCGTTCGGTCCTGGACCGTCGCCCCGCCCATCATCCTTACTCCGAAGCGGGCGCCGGAGGCGACGCCTGCCTTTGCGCCTGACGGGCCGCGCGGCGTTCCGTCATGCGTTCGCGGCGCTGTTCGCGGAACGCCCGCATTCCCGCCTGACGTTCGGCGACCGTGATAAAGCCGTCCCGGTCGGCGTCCAGCCGGGTGAAGGCCTGTTCGGCCTTGCCCTGAACCTCGGCGATCGAGACCGGGCCGCGGGCCGCCATACGCTGGCCGCGATGGGCCATGCGTCCGCCGCCGCGGTGCGTGCGAGCCGCGCGTTGCGGTCGGGCGTCAGGCGAGCGCCGGGCGTCGAACTCGGCGCGGCTGATGGCGCCGTCGCGGTCGGCGTCCAGACGCTGGAAGCGGGCGTCGGCGCGTTCGGCAGAGCGGGCCTGGAAGGCCGCGCGCATTTCCTCCGGCGCCACGGAGCCGTCGCGGTCGGCGTCGGCGGCGTTCAGGCGTCCCACGCGCCGGCCGACGAACTCGGCCTGGCTGATGCGGCCGTCGCCGTCGGCGTCGGCTCGCAGGGCGTGAGGCGCCCGGACTTGGGCTTGCGGGGCCGGAGCCTGCTGGGCCATGACGCCGCCGCCTGCGGCGAGGGTAAGGGCGGCGAGGGCGCCGGCCAGAAGGGTTTTTCTCATCAGATGATCTCCATGGCCGCCCGATGCGGCCGCTTCGTCCCTGTCAGGAGACTCAAACGGCGGCCGGATCAGTCTCCGTCGCGGAGGGCCGGGAGAGCGTTTTCGAAGGCGGCCCGCGACGCCGTCCGGATTTCGGCCAGATACGTCTTCAGGGTCTCGAAATCGGCCACCCCCGCCGCCTCGGCGAGACGGAGGCGGAAGCCCTCGGGCTCCTGATCCGGGTCCGGCTTGTCGTCGAAGGCGGCGCTGAGGATCTGGTTCAGCGCCTGCTGCAGCCGCCATGCCGAAGCGAGCGCGGGTTCATCCGACAGGGCCTCCAGCGTCGACACGGTCAGCAGCCCGCCCGACGGCGCGGCCGTCAGTTGCCGGACCTGGGCGACGAATTCGGCGTCCACCTGCCCCCCGGGCGCCAGCTTCAGGTCCCACTCGCCCTGCCCCGGCCGCTCGCGGGCCATCAGATCGCGCATGCGTCGGGCGTCGGCCGCCACGTTCACGCCGGGCCGGGGCCGGCGCAGAATGGCCTCGATGGCCGCCTGCGTCCGCGCGCCGAAGGCGGGATCGTCAGTCCAGACCACCCGGGCCCGGGTCAGGGCCATGAACTCCCAGGTGTCGGCCTCGTCGGCGTAATAATCCTGAACCGCATCCAGCCGCAGCGACACCGGTCCCTTGGCCGCGCCGGGCCTCAGCCGCATGTCGACCTCGTACAGTCCGCCCTCGGCCGTATGCGCCGACAGCGCCGCGATCAGCCGCTGTGTGAAGCGGGAATAGAAGACGCCCGCCGCCCAGCCCTTGCCGTCCGACACGGCGTCGGCGGGGGCGTCGTAGACGGTCATCAGATCGAGATCAGAGCTGGCCGTCATCTCGCGCGAACCGGCCTTGCCGAGGGCGATCACGGCGACTGCGCCTCCCGGCAAGGCGCCGCCCTGACGAACGGCTTCGGACACGGCGGCCGGCGCAAGGGCGGCGATGACGGCGTCGGCCACGGCGGTATAGGCCCGGCCCGCGGCCTCGGGGTCGGCGCGGCCGCTGAGAGTCTGGACGCCGATCCGGAACATCTGTTCGCGGTGCATCCGTCGCGCCACGTTCAGGGCGGATTCGAAGTCGGTGGCTGTGGCGGCGTCAGCCATCAGCTGTTCGACGACGCCGGAATCCTCGTCGATGACGCGGGCGAAGCGGGCGTCCAGCATGCTGTCCAGCGCCGCCGGATAGCGCCCCAGGGTGCGGGCCAGACGCGGCGCGAAGGCCATCACCCCCAGCACCTGCTCGAACAGTCGTGGCTGGGCGAGAAACAGGGCCTGAACCTGCACCCCGGCGCTGAGCCCGGCGAAGAAGACCGCGAACCGGCGGAAGGCCGCGTCGGCCGCGCCGGTGTCGGCCAACGCCGTCAGCAGGCGCGGAGCCAGACGGGTGAACAGTTCGCGCCCGCGCGCCGACCGGGTCGCCGGAATGCGGCCGTGGTGCCAGCTGCGGATCGTGTCGGCCACGCCCGCCGGTTCGGCGAACCCCATCCGCTCGAGGGTCAGCAGGGTCTCCGGGTCGTTCTCCACCCCCGTGAAGACGAGGGAGCCATAGGGCGACGACAACGCCTCCTCGCCCTCGAACAGTTCGCCATAGCGGCGGTTGACCCCGACCAGCAACGCCTCGACCCGGGCGTCGAAGGCGGCCAGATCCGCCTCCCCCGCCAGCGCCGCGACCGCCGCGCGGCGGAGGGGGTCGACCGGCAGGGCGTGGGTCTGTTCGTCGTCGAGCATCTGGACCCGGTGTTCCAGACCCCGAAGAGTTGCGTAGGCGTCGGTCAGTTCGGCGCAGGCCTCGGCGCTGACGTGGCCGGCGTCGCGCAGCAGGGCCAGCGCCTCGACCGTGCGGGGGCTCCGCAGCGCGGGATCGCGGCCGCCGAGGATCAGCTGCTGGGTCTGGACGAAGAATTCGATCTCGCGGATGCCGCCGCGGCCCAGCTTCAGATTGGCTCCGGCCGCGTCCAGGCCCTCGCCCGTCTTGTGGACGTGGATCTGGCGTTTGATCGACTGGATGTCGAGGATGGCCGGGAAGTCGAGGCTGCGGCGCCAGATGAAGGGCTGAAGCGCCTGGAGGAAGGCGCGCCCTGCGTCGATGTCCCCCAGCATGGCCCGGGCCTTGATGAAGGCCGCCCGCTCCCAGTTCTGACCGACGCCTTCGTAGTAGGACAGGGCGAAGGGCACGGCGACCACAGGCGGGGTGGAGGACGGATCGGGTCGCAGCCGCAGGTCGACGCGGAAGACATAGCCGTCGCCGGTCCGCTCCTGCATCAGCGTCGACAGGGAATGGGCGATGCGGTCGAGGAATTTCTGCGGCTCGACGCCCTCGGCCAGGGCGCTCTCCAGCGCCTCGGGCTCCCAGAACAGGCTTATGTCGATGTCCGAGGAATAGTTGAGCTCGAAGGCGCCGTGCTTGCCCATGGCGAGGCCGAACAGGCCGGGGATCGGGCCGCGCGGATCGTCGGAGGCCGAAATCAGCTTGCCCCGTTCGCGCTGGTCGTGGGCCACGGCGCCCAGGGCGGCCTGGGTGGAGGCGTCTGCGAAACGGCTGAGGGCGGATGTGACGCCGTCGAGGTCCCAGACGCCGCCGAGATCGCACAGGGCGGTCAGCAGATGGAGTTCGCCCTTGAGCCGCCGCAGGGGCGCCCGGATGTCGTCGGCGCCGCCGGTCAGAGCCTCGGCGGCCGCGAGAATCCCCGACAGGCGTTGCTCGGGCCCCTCCTCAAGCATCCCGCGGAGTCGCTCGGGCCAGCGGCGGGCGAGGCCGAACAGATAGGGCGAGGCGGCGAACACAGGCGCCAGAGCCGGCCATGCGGCCTGCAGGGTGGAAGTCCAGCCGCCGTCCGCCGCGGCCTCGCTCAGGCGTTCCTGCGCGCGGGCGGCGGCGGCTGCGTCGACCAGGGGCCCGCAGGCGCTCAGGCGCGGGCCCAGAGGCGCGGTCATTCCGCCGCCGGCAGAACCAGCGCCACCCGCAGGCCGGGCCCGAAGCCGCCATAGGCGCCGGGGCCCTCGTCCAGAATGATGCGCCCGCCGTGGGCCTCCATGACCGCCCCGACGAGGGACAGGCCGAGACCCGAACCGGCCTCGGTACGGCTGTTGTCCAGACGCACGAAGCGTTCGATGACCCGTTCGCGGTCCTCTTCAGGCACGCCGGGGCCGGTGTCTGTGACGGAGTATTCGATCTCGCCCGACGAGCGCCGGCGCGCGCGCAGCATCACCGCGCCGCCGGTCGGGGTGTATTTGATGGCGTTGTCGATGATGTTGGCCAGGGCCTGGGCCAGGAAGGGCTGGTTGCCCTGGACCATCAGGCCGCGCTCGATCTCGGCCGAGAACTCCAGCCCCTTGTCCTCGCTGGCCGGCTCGTAAAGCTCTGCCATGTCAGCGGCCAGATCGGCGGCGTCGAACACCTTCGGATCGGGCGTGCGGCCGGCGGCCGCCTGCAGCCGGGCGATGGCCAGGACTGTATTGAAGGTTTTCAGCAGGCTGTCGGCCTCGTCCAGCGCCAGTTGCACGGCGTCGACACCGTCGATCTTGCCCGCCTCGGCGTCCATCAAGGCCACCTCCAGCTTGGCCCGCATCCGCGTCAGGGGCGAGCGCAGGTCATGGGCGATGGCGTCGCCCGCGTGGCGGATCGAGGCCATGGAGGCCTCCAGCCGGTCCAGCATGGTGTTCAGGCCGGCGCCCAGTTCGTCCAGTTCATCGCCCGAGTTCCGGACGAGCGCTCGCGCCTTGAGGTCGCCCTCCTGCACGGCGGTGACCACCTTGCCGAGCCGGCCCATGGACCGTTCCAGATTGCGGCTGACCAGAACGCCTCCCGCGAGACCGAGCAGCAGAACGATGCCCATGGCCGCCCACAGGGCCTGGGTCAGACGCGCCAGATAGGCTTCGGTGTCGATGAGCGACGCCCCTACGAACAGCATCTCGCCGCCCGCCAGACGCACCTGGACGCCGCGCACCTGGGGCCGGACCACCGTCCCGTCGGGCAGGGTGTCGGTGAAGGGGAAGGTGATCCACTGACGGTTCCCCTCGAAGGTCTCGAAGGGAGAGATGCTGAGGCTGCCGGTGATCCGGGCCCCCGTCTTGTCCATCAGCAGATATTCGTAGCGGCCGGTCAGGGTGCGGTCGATCACCGCCATGTTCAGGGCGTCCAGCCCCCGCGCGTCATAGATGCCCGTCAGCACCTGCATCTCGCCGCGCACGTCGCGCTCGGCCTTGGTGCGGGCCGCCTCGGCCGAGGCGAAATAGACCCATGCCAGGATCGCGCTGGCCGCCGCCGCGAACAGGGCGAGGAACAGCAGCGTCAGCCGGAAGGGCGTGCGGCGAAGGAGGGAGGGAAGTTTCACGGGCGGCCGTCAGGGCTCCAGCCGGTAGCCCGCCCCGCGCACGGTCTGCAGCATGGCGTGATCGAAGCCCTTGTCGATCTTGGCGCGCAGGCGGCTGATGTGGACGTCGATGACGTTGGTCTGGGGGTCGAAATGATATTCCCAGACCTTCTCCAGCAGCATGGTGCGGGTCACCGACTGGCCGGCGTGGCGCATCAGGAACTCCAGCAGCTGGAATTCCCGCGGTTGCAGGTCGATCTCCTGACCGGCGCGATGCACCGAGCGGGAGATCAGGTTCATCTCCAGATCGCCGACCTTCAGCATGGTGGCGACCGAGCCGGTCTCGCGGCGGCGCGACAGGGCCTCCACGCGGGCGATCAGTTCGGAGAAGGCGTAGGGCTTGACCAGATAGTCGTCGGCGCCGGCCTTCAGACCCGTGACGCGGTCCTCGACCTCGCCGAGGGCGGACAGGAACAGCACCGGGGTCTGGTCCCCGTCCTTGCGCAGGGTCTCGACCATGCCGATGCCGTCGAGGCGGGGCATCATGCGATCGACGACATAGACGTCATAGCCGCCCTTCTGCGCCTCCAGCAGGCCGAAGGCGCCGTCCACAGCGTGGGTCGGCTCGTGACCGGCCTCGGTCAGGCCCCGGACCATTGCGGTCGCGGCCTCGGCGTCGTCCTCGACCACCAGAATACGCATGGAATCAGCCCCTCAGATGCGGAATCGCCGCCGATGTTAGCGCATCGGCGGCGATGGGGGCAGTTAAGGCTTATTCAGGTTTCGGAGGATCGAATGCGACGGGCACGCTGCCCTGATCCGGCGTCCAGACCACAAGGAAGACTTTCCGGTCCGCCCGGCGGGCGGCGGCGATGGCGGCCTCGAAATCGGCGGGCGTGCGAATCGCGCCAGTCGCCCCGTTGGTGATGACGAACCCGGGCCGGAACCGCAGTTCGCCCACCGTGTCCTGGCCCGTCACGACCAGGCCGTTGATATTGGCGGGAATCGAATACCGGCGGCGCAGAACCTCCGACATCGGCGCAACGGTCAGACCGCCCACCGACACGCCGGCGCCTTCCGGCGCTTCCCGGTCGGCGGTGTCCGGCGCGGCCGGGTCGGCGTCCAGTTCGGCCTGCGATGGTCTCGCGCCGGCGCGCACATTGACCGCCTGGAGGCGACCATCGCGCAGGACTTCAAGGCGGATGGTCTGACCCGGCTCGACCGAACCGATGCGGCGGGTCAGATCGTTGCGATCGCGAACCGGCTGACCGTTCATACGGGTGATGATGTCGTTGATCTGCAGGCCGGCCTTCTCGGCGGGGCCCCCGGGCGTGATCTGTCCAACCCAGGCCCCGGTGAAGGTCTCGCTCTGCCCCAGGGCCGCGATCTGCTCGCGAGTGAGATTCTGGATGCCGACGCCGACATAGCCGCGGGCGATGCTCTCGCCCCGCATCAGCCGGTCGGTGATCGGCTTGGCGACCGTGGCCGGAATGGCGAAGCCGATGCCGACCGAGCCGCCCGTCGGCGAATAGATGGCCGAGTTCACGCCGATGACGCGGCCGTAGATGTCGAAGGTCGGACCGCCCGAGTTGCCCCGGTTGATGGCGGCGTCGATCTGAAGGTAGTCGGTGTAGGGCGTGTTGCTGTCGATGTCGCCGCGACCGCTGGCCGAGACGATGCCCGCCGTGGCGGTGCCGCCGAGGCCGAAGGGATTGCCGACGGCGATGACCCAGTCGCCCACGCGGGGCTGGGCCGTCTCCTCGAAATTAACGAAGGGGAAGTCGCTCCCCTCGACCTTGATCACGGCCAGATCGGTCGCTTCGTCGCGGCCCACCAGACGGGCCTCGAGTTCGCGGCCGTCGGCCAGCTTGACCATGATCTCGGTCGCTTCGGCGACAACGTGGTTGTTGGTGACGATGAAGCCGTTGGCGGCGATGAAGAAGCCGGAGCCGGCGCCCATCGCCGTTGCGCCGCCTTCTCCATCCTCGCCGTCCTCGCCTTCCGGAACCCGCCCGTTGGGGTTCGGGATGGCGAAAGGCGTTCCCGGAATCTGGATCATGCCGGGCTGACGGGGGATCCGCGTCTTGACGTCGATCTGCACCACCGCGGGCGCGACCTGGGCGAAAATGTCGGCGAAGCTGAGGGGCGCGCCCTGCGGCGGCGCGAAGGCCAGACCGGCTCCGCCCGCGTTCGGGGCGAGACGGCCGCTGACGCCGGCGACAGGGCCGGCTGCGGCGGTCGGCCAGTCGATCACCCCGCCCGCGGTGGCGGCGGCGGCGAAGGCCAGGCCGGCGACAGCCCCCAGCATGAATTCCTTGCGTTTCATCATGGAGTTCTTTGCGATCCTTTCGGGCGCGGCGACGCCCGTTTCGACAATGAATATAGGACGGTGAACTTTTTCACCAACGCATCGCGCGATGATAGATCCCGCCGGACGTCAGTCGTCAGACCGCTTTGCGTCAGGATCGCGGCGATCCGCTTCAGAGGCGAGAATATCGGCCAGACGGGCCTCCTCGTCGGCCGAAAGCGCCGGTGTTTCGTCGCGGCGGCGGCGCGACAGGGCGAAAAGGCCGATCCCGACCGCCGCCAGCGCCGCCAGAGGTCCGAACCACAGCAGCCAGGTCCCGGCGCGCACCGGCGGCTTGAACAGAACGAAATCGCCGTAGCGCCGCACCAGATCCTCGCGGACCTGGGCGTCGGTGCGGCCCGCGGCGATCTCGTCGCGCACCAGCCGGCGCATGTCGGCGGCGATGCCGGCGGGACTGTCGGCGATGGCCTCGTGCTGACAGACGACGCAGCGGATGCCGTCGAACAGGACCTGGGCGCGGGCCTCCTGGGCGGCGTCCGGCAGGGGCCGGTCGGGTGCGGGCGGGGGTTCGGCGGCCATCAGGCCGACGGCGGCCAGGGCGATGAGCAGCGCGCGCTTCATGCCGCCGCCCCGCGCTTGCCGACGCCGAGTCTCAGCCGCCTGTCCAGCAGGGACAGGAGCCCCGCCAGAGCCATGAGGCCGGGACCGAGGAAGATCAGCCGCGCCCAGGGATTCCACCAGACGCGCACGCTCCAGGCCGGGGCGCCCGCGGCGGTCTGGCCTCGCTCGCCCAGCACGACATAGACGTCGTCCAGACCCCGGAAATCCAGCCCGACCTCGGTCGTGGTCTGGCCGCCTGCAGGGAAGAACCGGCGCTCGGCCGTGACGACACGCGCCGCGCCGCCGTCGCGCAGGGAGACCGTCAGCTTGCCGCTCTCGGCCAGATAGTTGGGGCCCTCGATAACGCGGACGTCGTCCAGCCGAACGCTGTAGCGCCCGGCGGTCACGGACTCGCCGACGGCCACCGTCCGCGCCGCCTCGACGCGATAGCCGGTCTCGACCACGGCCCCGAGAACGAACACGCCCAGGCCGGCGTGGGCCAGGACCGTGCCCCAGGCGCCCAGCGGCAGGCCGCCGGCGCGGCGCAGGCTCTCAGGAAGCCCTACGCGGAACAGCCGGATCCGTTCGGCGATCTCGGCCAGGGCGCCGAGCACCAGCCATCCGCCCAGGCCGATCCCGGCCGCAGAGAGAGCCTTGCGCGGTTCGAACGCCATCCAGCCCGCCAGTGCGATCAGAAGAGCCAGTCCGGCGGCGACGGCCAGACGCTGGCCCACGCCTTTCAGATCGCCGCGCTTCCACGCCAGCAGCGGCCCGGCGGGCAGGATCAGGAAGGCGACGGCCATCAGGGGGACGAAGGTCAGGGCGAAATAGGGCGGGCCGACCGAGATGGTCGCGCCGTTCGCCGCCTCGAGGATCAGCGGATAGAGGGTGCCCAGCAGGACCGTCGCGCAGGCGGCGGTCAGGAACAGGTTGTTCAGCACCAGCGCGCCCTCGCGGCTGACCGGCGCGAACTGGCCCCCGCCCGTCAGGCGCGGCGCCCGCCAGGCGAACAGAGCGAAGGCCGCGCCCGCGGTGACGCCGAGGATGGCCAGCAGCATCAGGCCCCGCTCGGGATCGACGGCGAAGGCGTGGACGCTGGTCAGCACGCCCGAGCGCACGAGGAAGGCCCCCAGCATGGAGAAGGTGAAGGCCAGCAGCGCCAGGAAGGTCGTCCAGCCCGCCAGGGCGCCGCGGCGCTCGGTGACCACCGCGCTGTGCAGCAGGGCGGCGCCGGCCAGCCACGGCATGAAGCTGGCGTTCTCGACCGGGTCCCAGAACCACCAGCCGCCCCAGCCCAGCTCATAGTAGGCCCAGAAGGCGCCGAGGGTGATGCCGACGGTCAGGAGGGCCCAGCTGGCCAGGGCCCATGGCCGGACCCAACGGCCCCATGCGGGCCAGAAGCTGGCGTTGGCGCGGCCCTCGATCAGGGCGGCGACGGCGAGCGAAAAACAGACCGAAAACCCGACGTAGCCGGCGTAGAGGAACGGCGGATGGAAGGCCAGGGCCGGATCCTGCAGTAGCGGGTTCAACGACGCGCCCTGGAAGGGCGCCGGGTTCAGCCGCTCGAACGGGTTGGAGGTGAAGACGGCGAAAGCGAGGAACAGCACGCCCAGCGACCCTTGGGTCGCTATCGCCGAGGTCTTCAATCCGAACGGCAGGTTGCGCGCCCGCGCCAACGCCGCCCCGAACACCGTCAGGACCAGGCACCACAGGACCAGCGAGCCTTCATGACTGCCCCACGCGGCGGCCACCTTGTAGAGCATCGGCTTGTCGGTGTGGCTGTTGGCCGCGACATTGGCCACCGAGAAGTCCGACACGGCGAAGGCGACGATCAGCGCCCCGAAGGCGACCGCGACGGCCCCCGCCGCAGCGATGGCCGCGCCCTGGGCCGCGCCTGCCAGAACCGGACTGCGGCGCATCCGGCCGGCGGCGGCCATGACGGTCTGCAGCACTGACAGGACCAGCGCGAGGACGAGGGCGAAGGCGCCCGTTTCGACGATCATGAGCGCGGGGCCCCCGCCACCGAACTGGCCTCGGGCCGCCATTCGCCCTTGGCCTTCAGACGGTCGGCCACTTCGCGGGGCATGTAGTTCTCATCGTGCTTGGCCAGGACCTGGGTGGCGCGGAACGAGCGGTCGGGCAGGAAGGCGCCCTGCGCCACCACCCCCTGCCCTTCGCGGAACAGGTCGGGCAGGTCGCCGCGATAGACGACGCGCGTGACGGCGACATTGTCGGTGACCGAAAAGACGACCTCTCCTCCGGTCCCGCGTTTCACGCTGCCCGCCTCGACCAGACCGCCGAGGCGGACGACGCGGCCGGCCGGGGCCTTGGCCTCGGTGGCTTCCGACGGGGAGAAGAAAAAGGTGACGCTGTCGCGCATGGCGTACAGCGACAGGCCGACGGCCAGGGCCAGAACCGGGGCCACTGCCGCGAAGACCCACAGACGGCGCCGCGCCTTTGGCGATTTCGGAAGCCAGCTCACGCGCCCGTCTCCATGGTCGTCAGCCGTCGCTCCAGATCGATCCGGCGCGGATCGGAAGGATCCAGCATCGCGATCAGGGGCGTCCACATGGCCCGCACGGTCACGCGGTCGCCGCGGGCCATCGCCGCTTCGCCGAGGAAGTAGCGCGCGCCCAGTTGGCCGGGATCCCGGCGAAGGGCCTGTACGAAGGCCGCCTCGGCGTCGCCATCGATCTTGCCGCCATTGGCCCGGACCAGACTTTCGCCCAACCGCGCCCAGCTCCGGGCGTCGTCCGGTTGCAAGGCCAGGGCGCGGCGGAAGGCGGAGGCCGCGCCGATCGGATCCCCGGCCTCGAACCGGGCGGAGCCCAGCATGGTCAAGGCCTGATGATCCTCGGGCCGTTCGCGCACGACGCGGGCCGCCACCGCTGCGATCTGCGGCGCCTCAAGCCGGTCGAGGTCGGTCATCCACGCGTCCACGCGACGCTCGAAAGCCTGATCTGGCAGCCCCGCCGTTCCGGCGACGGCGTAGAGGCCCAGCGTCGCGGCCGCCGCGGCCCCGACCCCGGCCAGCACCAGGAACCGGTCGTTCCGACCCGCCCGGACAGGGATGGTTTCGCGTTCCGCCGCCAGAATGCGCCGTCCCGCCTCGGCGCGGGCGGCGGTCCAGCCGGCCTCATCCAGCAGGCCTCGGGTCTTCAGCCGGTCCAGTTCAGCCAGTTCGGCGGCCGCGGTCAGGCCGGCGACGCCCGCGCCCTCGTCGGCGCCGCGCCGCGCGCCGGCCAGCACCAGCAGGCCGGCAAGCGTCGTGATCAGGGCCGAAAGGATCCAGAAAATCGTCATGGCCTGCGCTGTAGCCGATCAGGCGGCCCGCGACGAGGCCTCGCCCACGCCGGAGGGCCCTGCGGCGACCGCGGCCCGACGCCGCACCGTGCGGGCGGCCTCGGCCGCGGCGATCAGATCCAGGCACTGGGCCGTGAACGCGACGATCTTCATGGCCCGGGCCTCGTCGGGCGCCTCGCCGTCATTGATCATGCGCAGGACCTGATCGGCATAGTCGGTCAGCCGGGCGGTCAGGGCCTCGACAAGGGCCTTCCGGTCGGCCTCGCACCCGAAAGTCGAGGCCGGTCCCCGAACCGACCCCACGAGCCGCAGCAGGCTGCGCGCGGCCAGAACGACGTCGCCGTCGATCGGCGCGTCAAGCTGCGGAGCGTTTCGCGTCATGCGGCCGCTCGTCTGGACGCGCTCCCAGGGCAGGGCCTGATCCACGGCCTTGTCGGCGGCTCGCAGAAGGCCGGATAACCGTCCGGCGATCAGTACGCGGCCGTCGCGCACGGACTTGCCCCAGACGCTTTGCGGATTGAGCGTCAGCGTCACGTCCAGTTCGCCCAGCACATTGGCGCACCAGGTCAGGTCGGCCATGACCTCCTTGACCTGGGCGATATCGGCGGCGGGCTTGAAGGCGGCGATCCGGGCCGCGCGCAGGTTAACGCCGGCGATCAGACGGTCGACGAAGACGGCCAGTTCCGAGGCGCTGAGGAAGTCCTCCTGCTCGACCGCGGACGAGGTCTGGGTCAGGATGCGCAGGATCAGGACCGCGTCTTCCAGATGTGAGAACAGGATTTCCAGCACCCGCTGGGTCCCGTCCAGCCGGATGCCCGCGCAATCCTTGAGCAGCAGCCGCAGTTCGGCGACCTGGTCGCCGTCGGGACGTTTCAACCAGACCTCCAGCGACGGCAGGGCGCGCCGCGCCATGTGGGAGAGGTCGAGGCAGGCGGCCAGATCCTCAAGGCCGGTCAGCCGGTCGGGCTCGCTTCCGCCGGGCCAGATCAGGTCCGGCTTGTCGCGCACGATGGCGGCGGCGGCCAGACAGATGCGGTCGGCGACCATGACGGACGGCTCGTCTCCGTCGAGGCGGGTCAGCAGCTCGGGTTCGCGGGCGCTGGCGGCCTTCCACAGGCGCGCCAGAACCGTCGGCGGGAAGGTCAGGGCCTGAAGGCCGTCGGCGCGGGCGCGGAACATGGGAACCAGCGGCGCCATGACGAACTGGCGGCGCACGCGGTCCCGCTGCTCGTCCGCCAGCATCATGCGCAGTTCGGCCGCCCGGCCGCCCGGCAGGGGGGCGACGGCGGACGCCACGGTCCTGAGCATGGCGTCGGGGCACCGCTCCAACATGGCGGCGAGCGCGACCTTGTGGGCGACAGTCAGCCCCGACATTCAACATTCCCCGGGCCGGAAGACGCCCGGCCATCTCCCACAGTGCACGGGCAGGGTTAACAAGCATTATTCGGGAGGCGCTGTCAGGCCTCGGCGGCGGGCAGTTCCAGCAGCACTTTCAACCCGCCCAGATCGCTGTCCGCCAGGGTGATGCGGCCGCCATAGGCCCGCGTCAACTCGACCACGATCGACAGGCCCAGGCCCGAGCCCGGGGTGGTCTCGTCCATCCGCGCGCCGCGCTCGAGGGCCGCCTCGCGCTGTTCGGCGGGCAGGCCGGGACCGTCGTCCTCGACCACCACCACCATCTGCCCCAGGCCGGTCGGACCAGCCGAGATGCGGACGCGCCGCTTCGACCATTTGCAGGCGTTCTCGATCAGGTTTCCGAGGATTTCCTGCAGATCCTGCCGCTCGCCGCGGAAACCCAGTTCATCGGGCGCGCGCCAGTCGATCTCAACGCCCTTGGTCTCGAACACCCGCTCCAGCATGACCGCCAGTTCGTCCAGAACCTCGGCGACGGGCGTGCGTTCGCCCAGCAGCTGGGCCCGGGCGGCGGCGCGGGCGCGGCGCAAATGGTGGTCGACCTGGGCCTTCATCAGCTCGGTCTGTTTGCGCACCATGTCAGGCAAGTCGCCGGACTGCGTCCCGGCTTCGGCCAGCATGACCGACAGCGGCGTTTTCAGCGCATGGGCCAGATTGCCCACATGGGTTCGCTGGCGCTCGACCGTTTCCTGATTGTGGTCCAGCAGCCGATTGACCTGTTCGGCCAAGGGCTGGATCTCGACCGGATAGCTGCGGGCGATGCGGGCGATGCGGCCCTTGCGCACGTCGGCGATCTCGTTGCGCAGGGCGAACAGCGGACGCAGACCGATCTGGACCTGCAGGAAGACGGCGATGACCAGACCCGCGCCGAGGATCAGCAGGGCGCTCCAGGTTACCGTCGCGAACTGTCGGGTGTCGTTGTCGATATTGGTCCGGTCCACCGCCGCCATGAAGACCAGGGGCTCGCTGCGCCCCGGCAGCGACTTCAGACTGGCGGCGACGCGCAGGGGCTGACGCAAGGGCGGACGAAGGAAGCCCGGATCGTTGTAGCTGATGATCGTGCCCGTGGCGGCGCGAAGCCGGCCGGGCAGGTCGTGCGGCACGGCCAGCCGCTCGCCCGCCAGCGAGGGCGATCCGGCGATGAAGCGCAGGCCGTTCGGGCCATCCAGTTCGGCGACCGCCCAGTATTCGCCGGACAGGGCGCGGTTCGTCTGGGCGTCCTGGATTTCGGCCACCACGACGCCGTCGGGCGTGGCGTTGGTGGCGACCACCACCTCGTCGATGGTGTCGGCCAGCATATTGCCGAGCCGACGCAGCGCCGATTCCTGATACTGGGTGGTCAGGGTCCAGCCGGTCAGGACCAGGGCTATGACGATCCAGGCCGAGGCCAGCCAGATCAGCCGCCGCGTCAGACTGTGCCCGGGGCGACCGAACCAGCGGCCCCAGGTCCGGGCGGCTTCCGGAGCCGCGTCGCCCCCCGCCCCGTCGGTCACGCCGCCTCTGACTCCCCGGCCAGCGGCGTCAGGCGGTAGCCGAGGCCGCGCACGGTCTCGATCCGGTCGGAGCCGATCTTCTTGCGCAGGCGTCCGACGAAGACCTCGATGGTGTTGGAGTCGCGGTCAAAGTCCTGATCGTACAGGTGCTCGACCAGCTCGGTGCGGCTGATGACCCGGCCCTGATGCATCATCAGATAGTGCAGCAGCCGGTATTCCAGCGAGGTCAGACGCAGGGGCTCGCCGTTGACAGTGGCCCGGGCCGCGCGGGGATCCAGCCGCAGGCCGCCGCATGACAAGGTGGCCGAGGCGATTCCGGCCGAACGCCGCAGCAGGGCCCGCAGACGGGCCAGCAGCTCCTCGGTGTGGAAGGGTTTGGTCAGATAGTCGTCGGCGCCGGCGTCAAAGCCCGACACCTTGTCCGACCAGGCGCCGCGCGCCGTCAGGATCAGCACCGGCGTGGTTCTGCCGTCGCGGCGCCAGCGCTCCAGCACCGAGACGCCGTCGATCTTGGGCAGGCCAAGGTCCAGCACCACGACGTCATAGGGTTCGGTGTCGCCGAGAAAATGCGCCTCCTCGCCGTCCGCGGCGTGATCCACGGCATAGCCGGCGTCGCCCAGGGCCAGTTTCAGCTGACGCGACAGATCAACGTCGTCTTCGACAAGCAGGACGCGCATTCAGCGTTCTCCGATGACGCGGCCGGTGCGGCCGTCAACCATGATGTCGGCGATCCGGCCGCCGGGATACTCCCAGCGCACCACAATGGTTCCGCCACGATCGCTGGCGCCGAGGAAACGGCCGGGACGGCCCGACGAGGCGCGCTGCACGGCCTCGCCGATGCTGACGCGGGGGCGGTCTTCCTGTTGCTGGCGCTCGGGGCGCGGACCACGGTCCTGCGCAACCGCCTGCGACAGGGGCGCGGCGGCGATCAGGGCGGCGAGTCCTATGGCGGAAAAGCGGATCATGGGTCGAGGTCTAGGCTCCAGCCTCTGAACGCGGGCTGAACGGCCAGCATAGACATGTTTTACGATTCCGCGCCGCCTCTCTCGCGCGTGCACCGCCGACCCCCAAGGGCAGGCCGGATGCGGCTTACCGCGATTTCACGCCGATGAACGGCAGCTGACGCAAACCGTTCAGACGAGGCTCACACGGTGAATGGTTATTTCGTCTCAACGCCGGCCCCCCGGTCAGCGTGAACCGCCAAGGAGACGACAGATGAAAAAGTTCCTCATCCCCGCCATCGCCCTGGCCGCGGCCTCCGTCGCGGTCCCCGCCATGGCCCAGAACTACGGCCCGCAGGAGCGCGGCCGCTACGAGCAAGACTACCGCGGTGATCGCGGCGACCGGTACGAGCGGGACCACCGCGGCGGCTGGCAGTCGATCTCCCAGCGCAAATACCAGCTGGACCGCCGCATCGACGTCGGCCTGCGCAACGGCCAGCTGAGCCGCCGCGAGGCCCTGCGCCTCAAGACCGAGCTGAATGCGCTCGTTCGTCTTGAGTACAGCTACAGGCGCGGCGGGCTGAGCGCCCGTGAACGCGCCGAGCTGGACCGTCGCTACGATCGTCTGTCGGCCCAGGTCCGGGCCGAACGTCGCGACCGTGACGGTCGCCGCTACTAGGACCTGATCTTCCTCCCGAAGATCCGAGGGGCGCGATCCGGAAGGGTCGCGCCCCTTTCCTGTGCGGTGACCCGCAACCGGCTCTCGATGACGGTGGTCGCCTGCCCGCGAAGCAGGACGCGGTCGCCGCGCACCTCGGTCTCGATGTCGCCGCCACGGCCCGGAAACACCTGCCGGAAGCGCACGACCGGACCGCCCAGCTTGTCGGCGTACAGCGGCCCCAGGATGCAGTGAGCCGATCCCGTCGCCGGATCCTCGTCCACGCCGCAGCCCGGCGCGAAGAACCGGTCGACCACCTCCACGTCGTCGGATGAGTCGGCGGGGGCGCAGACAATCACCTGCCCCGTCTCGCCGGCCTCGCCCCGTATTGAGGCGAGGGCGCGGATATCCGGGGCCACGGCCAGCACAGCTGCGGCGTCGGCGAGCACCGCGACCAGATAGCGGCCGGCCCAGACTTCAACGGGCTCGACGCCCAGCGCCCCTGTCAGACCGGCTGGGGCTGTCGCGCAGCGGCGCGGCGGATCAGCCGGAAAGTCCATCTCGTATCCCGCGGCCATGCGGCTGACGATCAGCGGGCCCGAGCGGCTGTCGAAGGTCACCGCCCCGGCCTCAAGTCCCAGTTCGGCCAGCAACACATGGGCCGCAGCCAGGGTGGCGTGGCCGCACAGATCGACCTCCATACCCGGCGTGAACCAGCGCAGGCTGAACCGGGCCGGATCGGCCGTCCTGAGCAGGAAGGCGGTTTCGGCCTGATTGTTCTCCTTCGCCAGAGCCTGCATCCAGCCGTCGGACGGCCACCGGTCGAACGGCTCGACGACGCAGGCGGGATTGCCCTTGAAGGGCCCGGAGGCGAAGGCGTCGACGATCCACTGGCGCATCAGGTTCCCTCCGGCTCGATGACCTGCAGTTCCGGCCAGCGCACCCGCGCCCGCTCGATCACCCGCGGCCAGTCCCTGGCCACGCCGCGGTTCGGATTGGGCCGCAGCGTGAGGGCGAAGATGTCGTCCAGCCCGAGCGGCGCGGCCACGCTGATGGCGTCATCCTTTTCCAGCCGCACCCCCACGGCGAAGGCGGGGGATACGAACCGTTCCAGCGCCTCGTCGGTGCTGGACAGCGGGTCGTAGGGCTCGCCGAAATGGGCGGGGAACCAGATCGGGACCCGGGCCTGGTTGCGCACCTCGACCATGCTGCGGAATGGCTCGTCGAAGGCCGCCGCGACGCGTTTGATGATGACGTCCTCGGCGTCCCAGCTGGTGTCGGGATCGAAATAGCCGACGTCATAGTCGCGCACGCCATAGCCGGCGGGCCGACCCGTCAGGGCGTTCCAGACGCTCTGGTAGACGGCGCCCGAGAATATCCGCCAGTCCGGCAGGTCCTGATCCCGTACGCCCTTCAGCACATGCATCAGACCGGGATCGGCGCGGACAATCTCCACCAGCCGTGCTTCAAGATCGCTCATTGGTCGCCCCTCAGCGGCCAGCCATGGTCCAGCGGACCATGTCCGCGGCCCAGCCCGGGCGCGCGGCGGATCGCCTCGGCGACATAGGCCCAGCCCTCGGCCACGGCGGCCTCGAGCGCCAGACCCTTCGCCAGTCCCGCCGCGCAGGCGCTGGCCAGGGTGCAGCCGGTGCCGTGGGTGTGGCGGGTGTCGACACGGGGGCCTTCCAGCAGGGTCTCGCCCGTCGGCGTGACCAGGACGTCGACGACCGTCTCTCCCGGAATATGCCCGCCCTTCATCAGCACCGCCTGTGCGCCGAGGCCGAGCAGGAACTCCCCGGCCCGGCGCTGACCGTCCAGATCGGCGACATAGAGGCCGGTCAGGGCCTCGGCTTCGGGCGCGTTGGGGGTCAGCAGGGCCGCGCGGGGGATCATCAGCGACCTGACCGCCGAGACGGCGTCGTCGGCCAGCAGGCTGTGCCCGCCCTTGGCGACCATGACCGGGTCGACGACCGCCGGGGCGCCGCAGCTGTCCAGAATGGCGGCGACCCTTTCCACGACCTCGCGGGAGCCCAGCATGCCCGTCTTGATCGCATCGGCGCCGATATCGTCCAGCACGGCCCTCGCCTGGGCCTCCATCAGGTCCAGCGGCAGCGGATGGACGCCGTGGACGCCCAAGGTGTTCTGCACCGTGATCGCGGTGATCGCGGTCGCCGCATAGCCGCCCATGACGGTGACCGCCTTGATATCGGCCTGCACCCCCGCCCCGCCGCCCGAATCCGAGCCGGCGATGATCAGGACGCGTCCAAGGGGGGAAGTCATGGGCGCTGGATGACCAATCGCGACCGAAACGGCAAGCCGGATTGTATATTGTACTTTGTCTATATTGCCATTAAACGATCTTGATGCACGCCGCCCTTCAGGCCATGTCGGAACCCCACCGGATGTCGATCCTGTCGATGCTGGCTGAGGGCGAACGGCCCGCCGGAGACTTCGTCGACGCCCTGCCGATCAGCCAGCCGACGGTGTCGAAGCATCTGTCAGTGCTGCGCGAAGCCGGACTGGTGACCGTGCGCAAGGACGCCCAGCGGCGAATGTACCGCCTCAATCCCGCGCCGCTGGCCGAACTGGATATCTGGTTGGCCCGTTACCGCAGTCTGTGGGCGGGCAAACTCGACGCGCTGGAGGCGCATCTCGACAAGGAGTTCCCCCAATGACCGGGACCGCGGATTCCGTCCGGCTGGATGCGGAGGCGGGAACCTGCCGCCGAATAGAGGGCGGTTGGGAACTGCGCTTCGAGCGGCGGCTGCGCCATTCGCCCGAACGGGTGTGGAAGGCGCTGACCACCGGCGACGGTCTGGCCTGCTGGTTGGCCGAGGCCGATATCGAGGCGCGGCCGGGGGGCCGCATGGAGCTGAATTTCCGCCAGCCCGATCACGACTTCATGCCGGATGTGCCGGAAAAGCGCCGGCAGTCGAACGAGGTGCTGGTGGCCCGCCCCTTCAGCCGGTTCGAGCACACCTTCGGCGGCAATCCGGAGTCGGTCGTGTCGTGGCGGCTGGAGCCCGACGGCGACGGCACCCATCTGACGCTGATCCATCGCGTGCCGGAATCGTGGGCGGGCGCGCGCAACAATGTGCTCAGCGGCTGGCACCATCATATGGAGGGTCTGGACGACGCTGTGCGCGGCGTACGCCATCCCTGGTCGTGGGATCGCTGGTTCGCCCTGCGCGACGCCTACGCCGCCCGGCTGGAGGGCGCGGCGTGACCGCCCCGGTCGCCTCGGCCGGCATGCTGATCCGGCGTCCGGTCGCAGAGGTTTTCGAGGCCTTCGCCGATCCGGCGGTGACGTCCCGCTTCTGGTTCAGCGAGGGCAGCGGACGGCTTGAGCCCGGCGCGCGCGTTCGCTGGGACTGGAAGATGTATGGCGTCGGGACGGATGTCGTGGTCAAGGCGGTCGAGCCGGGCCGGCGGATCCTCGTCGACTGGGATGTGGACAGCGCTCCGACCGAGGTCGAATGGACCTTCGAGGCCCGCGGCGGCGAAACCTGGGTCGAGGTCTTCAATCGCGGATTTCACGGCGCGCCCGATGAACAGGTCGCCAGGGCGCTCGACTCGACCGGCGGCTTCGCCCTGGTTCTTGCGGGAGCCAAGATCTGGCTGGAACACGGGATCGAGCCGCGCTTCGTCCTGGACCGTCATCCGGACGCACGCGTGGCCGGATGGAGGGACGCATGAGCCGGGTTCGTGTCGAGAAACTCTTCCGGCACCCGCCCGAGCGGGTGTTCGACGCCTTCCTGGACCCGGCGCGAGTGGGCGAATGGCTCTACGCCACGCCATCGGGCGTGATGGAGCATGTTCTGTACGAGCCCCGGGCCGGAGGTCGGATCGAGGTCTTCGAGCGGCGCGGCGAGGAACTGGCCGAGCACCATGGCGCCTTCGTGGACATCGACCGGCCGCGCCGTATCGTCTTCGAGACCCGGTACAGCGACGACCCGCCGGTTCTGGTGACGGTCACCTTCTCGGCGCGCGGCGACGGCTGTCTGGTCGTGCTCGAACATGCCCTGCCCGCCGAATGGGCGCATTTCGTCGAGGGAGCGTCGAAGGGTTGGGCCATGATCCTCGACAATCTTGAACGGGTAACGGAGACCGGGCGATGAGCAAGGACTGGCTGGACCAGCTGGTCGGGGAATGGACCTTCGAGGGCCGCAGCGTTCCCGACAATCCGGCCCGCCGCCGAACGGGCGCGGAGACCGTCACCCGCCGGGGCGCGTGGATCGTCATCGAATCCAGCGACGGGGCCCGGTTCCAGCTCGCGCTCGACCCGGCTACCGGCAAGGTCACGGGCGATTTCGTGAACTGGGAGGATCCGCACCTGTGGACCTGTGACGGCGCCGTCGAGAACGGCCGGCTTCACATGCGCAGCCGCGGCCCCAGCTTCGATGTCGAGGGTGAGGAGACGGACTATGACGACGTTTTCGAAATCGTCTCTGCGGACGAGCGCCGCCTGACCGGCCGTCTTGTCGGTCAGGACGGGCAGTGGCGCGACTTCACCGTCACAAACTATCGCCGCAAGGCCTGAGAGGAGACGACCGATGATCACCACCGCCGCACCCTTCCTGATGTTCCAGGGCAGATGCGAAGAGGCCCTGACCTTCTATGTCCAGGCCATTCCGGGCGCCCGGATCGCGGCGCTGGACAAAAAGCCCGACGGCACGGTGGCCA
This sequence comes from Brevundimonas sp. BR2-1, assembly GCF_037626195.1. Lineage (NCBI taxonomy): Bacteria > Pseudomonadati > Pseudomonadota > Alphaproteobacteria > Caulobacterales > Caulobacteraceae > Brevundimonas > Brevundimonas sp. BR2-1. Next base: position 479,681 of record NZ_JARKMV010000002.1, read on the forward strand.
TGGCGCGGCTGTCGATCGCCGGGCTGGAGATCATGGCCAATGACTCCCCGCCCGTGCACGATTTCGACTTCACCCCGTCAACCTCGACCTTCCTGATCGTCGACACGGCCGAGGATGTGGACGCTCTGGCGGCCGCATTGGGCGAGGGCGGCAAACTGCTCATGCCGCCGAACAACTACGGCTTTTCGCAGCGGTTCGGCTGGGCCCAGGACCGGTTCGGCGTGTCGTGGCAGATCAACCTGCCCTGAGGTCGGAGCGCCCGCATGACGGCGAACCACGACGCCTATATCGCCGCCGCGCCGGAGGCGTTTCGCCCGATGCTGCGTCAGCTGCGCGCCGGGCTGTCGAGGGCGCTGCCGGACGCTGAAGAAGTCATCATGTACGGCATGCCCGGGTTTCGGATCGGGGACACGATCGTCGCGGGGTATGCGGCGTTCAGCAAACAGTGCGGCCTGTATGTCGATCCGGGCGCGATCGCCGCTCATGCCGACGAGATCGCTTCGCTGAAACTGAAGACGACGAAGACCGGAGTCACCTTCTCGACCAGCAAGCCCATCACGCCCGAACTGGTGGAGAAATTGGCTGTGAGTTCGCGCGGGGCAAAGGGACGCTAGGGCCCTGCGTCCGCGACTGCGGCCTGTACCTTCAGCGCCTGAACCGTCTCGCGGACGTCGTGGACGCGGATGATCGAGACGCCGCGCCGCGCCGCCTCCAGCGCCAGGGCCAGCGAACCACCGAGGCGGTCGCCGGCGTCGGTCGCGGTCGGGTCGATGGACTGGATCGTGCGTTTGCGGCTGGCCCCGTAGAGGACCGGAAAGCCGGTCGCGGTCAGCCGGTCCAGATGCGCCGTCAGCGCCAGGTTGTGGTCGGCCGTCTTGCCGAAGCCGATGCCGGGATCCAGCCAGATCCGCTCGCGCGCCACACCGGCGGCCATGACGACCCGGGCGCGGGCGAGGAGCCATTCGAAGACCTCGGGGACCACGTCGGTATAGACGGGCGCCTCCTGCATGGTGCGCGGCTGGCCCCGCATGTGCATCAGCACCACGTCGCAGCCGAGAGACGCCGCGGTCTCGAGACCGTCCGGCGCATGGCCGAGGGCGCTGACGTCGTTCCACATCGTCGCCCCGGCGGCGACGGCGGCCCGGGCGACCTGGGGCTTCATGGTGTCGATGCTGACGGGACCGTTCCAGCCGGCCAGGCGCAGGCCCTCGATGACCGGGATGGCGCGGGCGATTTCCTGATCCGCATCCACCGGCTCGGCGCCCGGCCGGGTGCTTTCGCCGCCGACGTCGAGAATGTCCGCGCCCTGCTCCGTCAGCGTCAGACCATACGCCACGGCCGCCTCGACGTCGGCCAGCCGGCCGCCGTCCGAGAAGCTGTCGGGCGTGACGTTGACGATGCCCATGACGCGCGTCTGTCCCGCCTTCGGCTTCGCTCCGAAGATCACGTCCAGCGCCCCTTCGATGAAGCCCGATCCGCTCATTCGTTCCCGCCCCCGATCAGGCCGCCGAGCGCGTCGAGATAGGCGGAGAAGGCCTTGCGGCCCTCGGCGGTGATCGACACCCGGGTCAGGGGCTTGTTGTCCTTGAAGCTCTTGTCGATGGCGACGTAACCGGCCTTTTCCAGCGTCTTCAGATGCACCGACAGATTGCCCTGGGTGGCCTCCAGCACGGTCTTCAGCTCGGTGAAGTCGGCGGCGTCGGAATCGGCCAGATAGACCATGATCCCCAGCCGCATGCGGCCGTGGATGACGTCGTCGATCCGTCCGAGATCGGCCAGACCCATGGCTCAGGCCGCCTTCGATCCGGCGCGGGCGTCGCGGTACATGACCCAGCCGGGCAGGGCGAACAGGGCGAACAGGGCGACGGTGCAGACGCCGAGGTACCACATGGGTTCACGCACCAGCACGCCCAGCGCCACGGCCGTGGCCCAGCCGCCGAGGGCCGTGGCCAGCATCCAGCCCTTCCGCCTGAGCGTCCAGGCCATGTACCAGGCCGCGGCCTGGAGGGCGAAGACGATGGCGGCGTAGTAGAGCCAGATGGCGAAGTCCTGATCCCGGTAGGCGCCGACGCCGAAGACGATAATGACGGCGGTGTTGGCCATGCCTGTGGCGCTGAAGGCGGCGTTGAGCGTGCGCGTCGCCACCGGGCCCCGGTTGGAGGCGCCGGTCTTGCGATCCTTGAGGATGGCCCAGGTCAGGATCGACAGGAAGGCGACGCTGATCCCGACGACGAAGACCAGGTTGACGAGATCGGGCCAGCGGATCAGCCCCGTCGCCTGACCGACGTGGAACAGGCACTGCAGCCCGTACAGGAGGCCGCCCGCCAGGTAGCAGATGGCCAGGGTCATGGGCGGGCGCCCGCCGCCCTCGACGATCGAGCGCATGAAGGCGAGGTCGTCCTCGGGCGAATGCAGGCGGGGCTTGGCGGGCATTACGATTCTCCGGGGCCGGCTCGTCCCTGGCGTGAACGAGCCGGCTGGTGTTGGCAAGCTATTCGGCGGGCGCGAGCGCGGGCCGGGGTTGACGGCGCCACGGGACCCGCCGGCCGTTCAGCCAGCGGCCGACGAAGGTGTGACGGACCAGCAGTTCGTAGGTCAGCAGGCTGACGGCCGTGGTTCCGCCGATGACGACGCCCAGCTTCACGAACCACGGCCAGGTCTGGTTGACCACCAGGATCTGGCCGACGATGACCAGCGGCAGGTGGACGATGTAGATCCAGTAGGAGGCGTCGGCGAGATAGCGGCGGGCGGCGCTGTATCCCGAGGCGAAGCGCAGGGCCAGCGACAGGACCGCGAAGGTCGAGGCGAAGATGGCCAGGGCCATGACCGCGGCCAGCGGCGCCTTCAGATTGGGGGCGGTCACGGGCGCCAGGTCCGGAACCGGTCCGCCGGCCATGACCAGGGCGGCCGCGCCGACGCCGAGGGCGACGACGGTGAACAGCGGCCACAGCCGCTCGATTCGGTTCAACAGGTCGCGGCGGCGGTCCAGCAGGAAGCCAAGGCCGAAGGCGGTCCCGAAGGCGGTCAGGGCGACGGGATTGGGGACCAGTCCCGTGTCCGGCGTCGGAATGCCGAAGAAGGGCGTCCAGTTCGGCGCCAGCCAGAAGGCGAGGGCCAGCGGCGCGGCCAGGACGACCGGGGTCCAGGGTCCGATCAGGACGCCGGTCACCCGGTCGACGAACCGGCCCCAGGCGCCGTTGCGATCCAGCATGGCGAAGGGCGCGCGCAGGATCAGCATGCCGGCGTAGAGGATCAGCAGGACGTACAGGAACCACAGATGCGTCAGGGGGAAGGTGGCGACCGTCAGCGGCGGCGGCGGCGGGCCGTCGGTCGGAATCGTCCCGCCGTTGCGGATGGCGGCCATCCAGATCAACCCGGCGATGATGGCGGCGAGGACCGGCGTCCAGAAGGCGGCGAGCGGTCCGGCGATGCGGATCATGCGGTCCTTGATGAAGCCGAACGTCCCGCGCCGGCCCAGCATCATGTGGGCGAACAGGCCGGCGATCAGGAAGAAGCTGGTCATCCGGAACAGGTGGATGGCGAAGAACAGGACGGCGGCGGCCGGCGAATTGTCGGTGTCGGGCACGATCCAGATGGTCACCGGAAAATAGGACATGGACGCGTGCAGCACGACGCCCAGCAGCAGGGCGGCGGCGCGCAGGGCGTCGAGGCCGTGCAGGCGGTCAGTTTGACGGACTTCAGATGACGACATGGCGCCCTCCCCTTGGTTGACGCACGCCATATCTCATAGACTAGTTTATAATGCAAACATGTTCATCAGAAAGAACCCGCCGCGGATCATTCCGGCGGCGGGTCCTGACGTTCAGCGGGTCAGTGAACCGTCTGCACCTCGACGGACGTGCCGTCCGACACCGGGGTGATCGGCACGGAGACCGAGGGGCCGACGTTGGGGAAGTTGCTCTCGTCGCGATTGGGAGCGAGGCCCTTCTCGAGCAGGTCCTTGATCTCCTGACCCGAAAGGGTTTCGTATTCGAGCAGGGCCTGGGCGAGGGTTTCCAGATCGGCGGCCTTGTCGGTCAGTATCTGTCGGGCCTCGTCCCAGCCGGCGCTGACGATGCGCTTGACCTCGGAATCGATGATCCGGGCCGTCTCTTCCGAGACGTTCTGGCTGCGCGCGACCGAGTGGCCGAGGAAGACCTCCTGCTCGTTCTCGCCATAGGCCACGGTGCCGAGGATGTCCGAGAAGCCCCACTGGGTGACCATGCGGCGGGCCAGTTTGGAGGCCTGCTGGATGTCGGAGCTGGCGCCCGAGGTGATGTTCTCCTTGCCGAAGATCAGCTCCTCGGCCACGCGGCCGCCGGCCATGATGGCGATGCGGTCGACCATCTGCTGGTACTTCATGGAATAGCGGTCGCCTTCCGGCAGTTGCATCACCATGCCCAGGGCCTGGCCGCGCGGGACGATGGTCGCCTTGTGCACCGGGTCGGCCATCTTGACGTTCATGGCCACGATGGCGTGGCCGCCCTCGTGATAGGCGGTCAGGCGGCGCTCTTCCTCGTTCATGGCCATGGATTTGCGCTCGGCGCCCATCATGACCTTGTCCTTGGCGTCCTCGAAGTCGCGGTGGGTGACCATGCGGCGGTCCTTGCGGGCCGCCATCAGGGCCGCCTCATTGACCAGATTGGCCAGGTCGGCGCCCGAGAAGCCGGGGGTTCCGCGGGCGATCGTCTTGACGTTGACGTCGGCGGCCAGCGGCACGTCCTTCATGTGGACGCGGAGGATCTTCTCGCGTCCGCTCACATCGGGATTGGGCACCACGACCTGGCGGTCGAAGCGGCCGGGACGCAGCAGGGCCGGGTCCAGCACGTCGGGCCGGTTGGTGGCCGCGATCAGGATGATGCCCTCGTTGGCCTCGAAGCCGTCCATCTCGACCAGCAGCTGGTTGAGGGTCTGCTCGCGCTCGTCATTGCCGCCGCCCAGACCGGCGCCGCGGTGACGGCCGACGGCGTCGATCTCGTCGATGAAGATGATACAGGGGGCGTTCTTCTTGGCCTGTTCGAACATGTCGCGCACGCGGCTGGCGCCGACGCCGACGAACATCTCGACGAAGTCAGAACCCGAGATCGAGAAGAAGGGCACGCCCGCCTCGCCCGCGACGGCGCGGGCCAGCAGGGTCTTGCCGGTGCCGGGAGGGCCGACCAGCAGGGCGCCCTTGGGAATCTTGCCGCCCAGCTTCTGGAACTTGCCCGGGTCCTTGAGGAAGTCGACGACCTCCTGCAGCTCCTCCTTGGCCTCGTCCACGCCGGCGACGTCGTCAAAGGTCTTGCGGCCCTTGTGCTCGGTCAGCAGCTTGGCCTTGGACTTGCCGAAACCCATGGCCCCGCGCGCCCCGCCCTGCATCTGGCGCATGATCAGCACCCACAGGCCGATGATCAGCACGAAGGGCAGCAGGCCGATCAGGGCGCTGACCCAGATCGACTGACGCGTGCTCTTGGCGTCCACCTGGGCGCCCGAGGCGGCGATGCTGTCCAGCAGGGGGCCGTTGGGCGTGGGGGTGGTGACGGTGACGACGCGGCTGTCCTTCAGGGTCGCCTTCAGCGTCTCACCGCGCGATTCGACACGCGTGATGTCGCCGGCGTCCCGCGCCTTGAGCAGGTCGGAATAGGTCATGACCTGCGGACGCTCGGCGGCGGCCTTGCCGGCGGCCGGGGCGGCGATGCCGCCCGGACGGCTGACGGCCACATAGAAGGCCATGGCGCCCAGGATGATGACGCCCCAGATGGCGAAATTGCGCAGGTTCATGCTCGTCTTGTTCCTCGGGCGCGAAACGCCCGTTCACTGATGTCAGGTCGAAAATAGGGGGTTCCGGAGCGTTTCGCCATGGAAGACGGCGCCCAGGTCCCTTTCGTGCGTCATTCGGTCCAGCGCGAGCGCCAGTCTCTCTTCGACCAGCGACCGCGCCCTCGCCGCCGTCCGTGCAAGAACCGGGGCGGCGATTTCGTTCCGGATCAGGACAGGTTCGCTGGCGCGGGCGGCGGGCGGCAGGGTCTTGAGCATGGCCCGGTCGGCGTCGGACAGGGCGGCCATGCGGCCGGCGGCGGGGACCACGGACCAGCCGGGCTCGTCGGTCGTGACGGCCCATCGTCCGTCCCAGACGACTTCAACCCCGGGCGTCAGCGGCAGGGACGGCGGCCGGCGGCGGGTCAGTTCGCCGGGTTCGCGGGTGATGCTGACGCGGTCTGCGGCTTCGATGCGGGCGCCGCAGAGGGTGGCAGTGAAGGCCTCGCCCGAGCGGAGGCGGGTCAGAAGCCCGGTCAGCCGATCGCCGCGCGGGGGTCGGTCGCCGCCGCCGGCGCAGACGAGGACGGCGGCGAGGGTTCGGGCGTCCGTCCCTCGACCGACCTCGAATGATCCCTCTCCTGTTGGGAGAGGGCTTGAGCGCACGGCGGCGGAGCCGTCGTTCTGGCGCGAAAGGGTGAGGGTCGGATGTCCGGGGGCGGCTTCGCCGCTCAACCGGTCGCCCCTCATCCGGCCCTTCGGGCCACCTTCTCCCACAGGGAGAAGGGATGAGCGTGCGCGACTGCGGGCGTATTCCGGGTCGTCATTGGCCGGGTCGTCGATCCACGCCGCCCCGCGCGCCGCCAGCCAGTCGCGCACCTCGGCCCGGCCCGCATCCAGCATGGGACGCAGCAGCAGCAGCCCCCTTCCCTCCGGCCAGGCCGGGGACGGGCCCCAGTCGCGCAGCCGGCCGAGCGTGGAGCCTTCGTCCCGCATGACCTCGCCCTCGGCGATGTCGTCGGCGGTGTGGGCGAGCAGGACGACGCGAGCTCCGGCCTCGCGCGCCGCATCCGCGATCAGGGCGTGGCGAGCGCGGCGCGCGGCGGCGGGCAGGCCGGTGGAGGGTTTCGGGCCTGTCCAGTGCAGACCGCGCCAGTCGGCGCCGGCGTCACGGGCGGCCTGTCCGGCGAAGGCGGTCCACGCGGCGCTGTCGGGGCTCAGGCCGTGATCGACGGTCAGGGCCAGCAGCCGACGGCCATTCTCCCGCGCCCAGCCGGCGGCGACATGCAGCAGGGCGATGGAGTCTCCGCCCCCGGACAGGGCCAGGGCCACGGGATGACCGGCGTTGCGCTCCAGCCGGGCGGACAGGCGGTCCCTGACCGGCGCGGTCCAGTCCTCAGGCGTCGGGGTCAGCCCGGCCGCCGGGCTGCCGCGGGGGCCGCGCAGCCGATGCGGGTGCGGGTCTCGGCCGCGCGGGTGCGCACCGCCGGAGTGGCCGCCTCGGCGTAGCGGCGCGCGAACTCGGTCAGGGCGGTGCAGGCCTGGGTCTTGCGGTCGGTGGCGTTCAGCGCATTGGCCAGCTCCAGCGTCGTCGCCGGGGCCCAGCCCGCGGTGGGCCAGCCGCGCAGGGCGGCGGCGTAGGCCGAGACGGCGCCGGCGTGGTCGCCCGCCGAGACGCGCAGGTCGCCCAGACGGCTGTTGGCCTCGGCCGCCTGGGGGGTGTCGGGCCAGGCGAGGACGACGGTCTGCAGGGCGCGGTCGCCGCGGGCCGGATCGCTGGCGGCCAGACGCGCGGCGGCGGTCAGGTCGCGGGCGGCGTCGCCGGTGGGCGAGGTCGTCGGAATGGGGGCGTTCAGCTCGGCCTCGCGGGCGGCGGCGGCCTCCATCGCCCGGATGCGGCCCTCGGCGTCGCGGACGCGGGTGCTCAGCGCGGCGTTGTCGCGGGTGGATTCGTCGAGCTGGAAGGTCAGGCGTTCGAGATCGCCGTTCACGCGCTGGACCGTGGCTTCCATGTCGGCGAGTCGGCGGTCCATCAGGCCGACGCGGCCCTGAAGCGCCACGACCTCGGGGTCCGGCTCGATGATGACGGGCTGGCCGGCGGCGTTGCGCTGGGTCACGGCGCGCTCGAGACGGCGGACGTTGCGGTCCAGCTGGTCCAGCCGGCGCTTGTCCCACTGGATCGGCTCCAGCGGCGCGGTCTGGGCCACGACGGTCGTGGTCCCGGCGATCAGGATCACGCCGAGGACCGAGACCAGGGCGTTGCGGGTGCGGAGGGCGGCGGGCAGCTTCAGCATGTCTTCAGTCGTCCCAGGGTCTCCGCCCCGCCGCGCGTGCGACGGGGCGGAGGATCGTGTCAGCGCGTGGCGCCGGAGACGATGGCGGTGTGGGCGTTGCGGTTGCGGGCGAAGGCTTCCTCGGTCGAGCCGGCGGCGATCGGACGCTCCTTGCCGTAGCTGATGGTGTCGATACGGCCGGCGTTGACGCCGCGCTCGACCAGATAGGTGCGGACCGATTCAGCGCGGCGGGCGCCGAGAGCCAGGTTGTATTCGCGGGTGCCGCGTTCATCGGCGTTGCCCTCGATGCGGACGGTCACGTTCGGATAGCGCTGCAGCCAGGCGACCTGGGCGTCCATGCGCGGATAGACCTCCGGACGCAGCTGATAGCTGTCGAGGTCGAAATAGACCCGGTCGCCGACATTGACGACGAAGTCCTGTTCCGAGCCCGGCGCGGGCGCGCCGACGGCGCCGCCGCTGATCGGCGGGCTGTTGTCAGTGTACTGTTCGTTGCCGGCGGGCGGGACGGTTTCGCCGGCGGCGGATTCGGCGGGCCGGCGCGGGGTGCAGGCGGCGATGGCGGTTACGGCCAGGCCGACGGCGGCCAGACGGACCAGGGTCGAGGGCTTCATCATCGGATCGTCTCCTTGGGTGAGGCCGCGGCCTCCAGCTTGGCTATAAAAGGTTGCTACTGAGGCGCCAGCGGTTTCGCCAGTGACGATAACGCCGGAATGAGCCGAATGGCTCCGCTTGGGGTCAGGTGGGGCAGCCGTCCGGGCCGCCGCCGCCGAGGTTGGAGGGCTGTTCGTCCAGCAGGGGCGACCACGCCGGGTCGGAACCGCGGCCGCTGTAGCCGGCCTGGGACACCACGCGGCCGGACAGGTCGACGGTCCACAGCCGGGTGTCGCCGCCCGGGCTCTGGCGCGCGAACATGATGTAGCGGCCATTCGGGGCCCAGGACGGGCCCTCCTCGAAATAGCTGGACGACAGGATGCGCTCGCCCGAGCCGTCGGGGCGCATGACGCCGGTCGAGAACCGGCCCCCACCCTGTTTGGTGAAGGCGATCAGGTCGCCGCGCGGGCTCCAGTTCGGGGCGGTGTACAGGCCGCCGCCCCGGGCGATGGCGCGCTGGCCCGAGCCGTCGGCGCGCATGACGTACAGGCGGGCGCTGCCCGAGCGGTCCGAGGTGAAGACGATCTGGCTGTTGTCGGGGCTGAAGGAGGGCGAGGTGTCGATGCCGGGGTCGGTGGTCAGGCGCCGCGTCTGGCGGCTGGACAGGTCCATCACATAGACGTCGGTATTGCCGCCCCGGATGATCGAGAAGGCCATCTTCGACCCGTCGTTCGAGAAGCGCGGGGCCAGAACCTGACCGTCGAACTCGCCAAGGCTTTCGCGGCGGCCGGTCGACAGGTTGTACAGATAGATGCGGCTGTAATCCTTGCCCAGCGCCACATAGGTGATCTCGTTGGGGTCGCTGAGCGAGAAGCGCGGCGACATGATGATCTCGTCGCCCTGGGTCAGATAGACGGGGTTGAACCCGTCCTGATCCGAGATGGCGAGGCGCGACAGGCGGTTCAGCTGGGTGCCGCTTTCCGAAACGAAGACGACGCGGCTGTCGAACAGGCCGGTCTCGCCGGTCATGCGCTGATAGATCAGGTCGGCGATCTTGTGGCCGATGCGGCGCCACTGCTCGGGCGTGGCGGTGAACTGGTACGAGGCCAGCTGGCACTGGCGATAGGGATCGTACAGGCGGAAGCCGAAGTCGTTGCGGCCGTCGGGCCGGGGCGTGACCGCGCCGTACAGCACCGCCTGGGCGCCGATCGAGGTCCACTGCGGGAAGTTGGGGGCGTTGGCCAGGGTCAGGCCGGTCTCGACGAAGCTGGCCGGGTCCATGGGCTCGAAATAGCCCGAGCGGCGCAGGTCGGCGCGGATGACGTTGCCGAGGTCGGAGCCGTTCTGACCGTCGAAATTGACCACGGCGATCTGCAGCGGGCGCAGCACGCCCTGATCGATCTCGACCTCGACCGGGTCTTGCGGAGGCGGGGTCTGGGCCGTGACCGAGGTCGCCGTCATCGCCACGAGGGCGACGCTCGCCAGAAGTCGGTTCAGTCGCATCAGGGGCTCCCGCAGTTCAGACCTACGCCGGTCCTTATCGCCAGACCGTGCGCATAAGGCCAGCATGGCCGTGATTGGGGCGACTTTCAGGCCCTGTCACGCTTCTCAGCGATTGGCGCAGGCGCGTTCGGTGATGAAGGTCGGACGGAAGGGCCCGCCCGGGAAGCCTTCCGGCACGTCGAAGGGCGCGGTCTGGCGAATCGCCCGCACCGCACTGTCAGCCGCGGCGCGCCAGACGGGGTCCGACCGGGCGCCGATCAGGGTCGGGCCGGACGTGATCCGGCCGCGCGCGTCGAGGGTGACGTCCATCTGGATTCGCAGGTCGCGCGCCCCGGGAATGTCGCAGGGCAGGATCCAGTTCGGATAGACCTGGTTGAAGATGGCGGTGATCTGCGGACCGGTCGCCCGGGGCGCCGCGCCCTGCCCCTGCTGGCCCGTGGCGGGACGCGTGCCGGGACGCGTGGCCGGACGCGGCGGGCCGGCGAGGGCGTCGAGGTCCAGGGTTTCCTCGCGGCGCGGCGGGGTCGGACGGGGCGGCGTTGGCCGGGGCGGCTGGGTGCGCGGCGGCGTCGGACGCGGCGGCGTGGTCTTCTTCACCGGCGTGGGGGTGGGGAGCGGCGGCGGAACGGGTTTGGGCTCGGGCGGGGCAGGAACGGGCTCGGGCGGAGGGGCGACGGGCGCGGTGGCGGCGTCCTCAGTGACCAGCTCCTCGCTGGGATTGTCGGCGGCGGCGGCCGCGATCACCACGTCGGACACGATCGAGACCGGCACGGCGCTGGCGATCGGGCGCGGCGCAGCCTTGGGCGCGAACAGGCCGATGGCCAGCACGGCGGCGATGACGCCCCCATGGACCAGGACCGAGCCGATGAGAGCCGCGCCGGGCCGTTCCAAGGCGTCAGCCCTCCCCGCCTGATCCTGAGGATTGGGCCGAGGTGTCGGTGATCAGGTTCATTTTCGTGAAGCCGGCGCCCGACAGCCGCGCCATGACCCGCGCCACGGCCTGATACGGCGCGCGGCCGTCGGCGCGGACGAAGACGGGCTTGTCGCGCGCGCCCTCGCCGCCTTCCTGGGCCACGGCCAGGACCAGACGATCCCACGGCACCTCGCTCTCGGCGACGAAGATGGCGCCGTCGCGGTCGATGGAGACGACCACCGGCTCCTGATTGGTCTCGACGGCGCTGGCCTCGGTCTTGGGAAGTTCGACCTCGACCCCGGTCGTCAGCAGGGGCGCCGAGATCATGAAGATGATCAGCAGCACCAGCATGACGTCGACCAGCGGCGTCACGTTGATCTCGCTCAGCGGCCGCTTGCGCGCCCGTCTGCGGCCCCGGACGTGTCCGCCTCCGCCGCCTCCGGCCAGAGCCATGGCTCAGAGCTCCCGACGGCTGTAATCGCCTGCAGGAGGCGTGGTGACCGGCGGCGACGACGCCGCGGTCGAACCGCCCAGACGGCGCGCCACGGCGGCCTGCAGGTCGTCGGCGAAGCTTTCCAGCCGGCCCGTGAACTTGCCGGCGTCGATCGAGAATTTGTTGTAGGCGATATAGGCCGGGATGGCTGCGGCGAGGCCCAGGGCCGTGGCGAACAGGGCCTCGGAAATCGCCGGGGCCACCGTCGAAAGATTGGTGTTGCCGGACAGGGCGATGGCCCCGAAGGCGTTCATGATGCCCCAGACGGTGCCGAACAGGCCGATGAAGGGCGAGGACGTCGCCACCACCGACAGGACGCCCAGACCGTTCTCGACCCGCTGACCCTCGCGGGCGATCAGGCTGTCCAGAGCGCGGTCGATGCGCGACATCAGCAGGTTGGCGTGGTTCTCGGTCAGCGGACCGCGCGTGCGGGCCTCGCGCCAGTCGGCCAGGGCGATGACCAGCATGCGCGGCAGGGGATGGGTGGGGTTCGGCCCCGCCTGGGCGGCGACCTCTTCCAGCGACCGGCCCGAGCCGACGGCCTGTTCGAAACTGTCCGCCTGACGGTTCAGCGCCGAGAACCGCACGGCCTTGTCGATGATCACGGCCCAGGACCAGAGCGAGGCGACCGCCAGTCCCAGCATGATGGCCTGAACGACGATGTCGGCCGTCAGGAACAGGGTCACGGGGTTGATCATCGAGGCTTCAGCGGCGGTGGTCATCGGAATCCTTCCGTCTGTCCGTCCCTGTGCACCGGACGGGCGTGGCGGTTGTGTGGCGAATTGCTCCGGGTCTAGCGGGGTGTGGCGGCGGCGTCACCCGTCTACACCCGCCGGGCGGTGAAAACGGCTACGCTTCGCGCGCCAGCCAGGGCCCGACCTTTTCGACCAGGGCCCGCGTCGGCCGGCGGGGCCGGCCGTCCATATGGATGCAGACCACCTCGACATCGGCCCGGCAAAGCACGTCGTCGCCGCGGGTGACGGCCTGCGAGATCAGCAGGCGCGGCCCCTTCACCGCGTCATAGTGGGTGCGCACGATCAGGGCGTCGTCGATCCGCGCGGGCTTGAGGAAGTTCAGCTGCATCTTCGTGACCACGAAGGCCATGGGCTGGTCGCCGTCCAGCAGGTCAGCATGGCCGATCCCCATCAGCCGCAGGCAGTCGGACCGCCCGCGCTCGAAATAGCGGACGTAGTTGGCGTGATAGACCAGACCGGTGAAGTCGGTGTCCTCGTAATAGACCCGGACCGGCAGGCGGTGTTCGCGCCCCTGGAAACGGCCGGTCGTGGGCAGGTCGGTCATGGGACGGCCACGAGCGTCGGCGGCTTGGGCAGGTTCGGGCAGTCGGCGCGCAGCATGGCCTGGAATTCGGTCGCCAGGGGGTCGTCGCTCATCATGATCCGGTTGGGCCGCGAGATGAAACTGTACGCCGCGCTCTCGCCGCGCCGCCCGACATAGCCGCAGACGACCCGGCCGCGCCCTTCGTCCAGCAGGCGGATTTCGGCGGTCCGGCCCAGCTGTTCGCGGGCCTGACGCAGCACCCGGCGCTCCGGGGCCTCCTCGGTGAAGCCGGGGCGCGACGCCTCGATCGCCTTCCACAGGATCACCGCGCCCAGCAGCAGCACCGCCGCGCCCAGCACCGCGATCAGCCGCTCGGTTCGGATCACCCTTCGCGCCATGCCGTCTCCTTCGGCCGCGACCATGCCGGGGTTCGGCGCGCAGGTGAAGCCCGCCGGCGGATTGGCCGTCGCTCCGCCCGATGCTAGGTCTCGATCACAATCCGGGAGGGGATCATGCGACGCAACGCTCTGATCATGACGGTTCTGCTCATGGGAGCGGGGGCCGCGCCGCCGGTTCAGGCGCAGACGCCGCCCGTGACGGCCGCCGCCGCCACGCCGGCCAGCCTTCACGAGGCGATCCCCGTCATCGACGCCGCCTTCGACCGCTGGCAGGCCAACGCCCATGCGCCCGGGCTGGTGTATGGCGTCGTCCAGAACGGCGAGATCATCCATCTGCGGGCGACGGGCGTGAAGACCGTCGACGGCGCCCCCGTGACGCCCGACACCCTGTTCCGCATCGCCTCCATGTCCAAGGCCTTCACCGCCCTGGCGATCCTGAAGCTGCGCGACGAGGGCAGGCTGTCGCTGGACGCCCTGGCCGAGACCTATGTGCCGGAACTGGCGGACTGGACCTATCCGACCGCCGATTCCCCGCGCATCCGGGTTCGCGACCTGCTGAACCACACGGGCGGCTTCGTCACGGACGATCCGTGGGGCGACCGCCAGCAGGTCCTGACCGAGGCGGAGTTCACGCGGATGCTGGAGGACGGCGTGCCCTTCACCCGCGCGCCGCAGACGGCGTTCGAATATTCGAACTTCGGCTACGCCCTGCTGGGGCGGATCGTCACCAACGTCTCGGGCCGGCCCTACAATGACTATATCGAGGCCGAGATCATGCGGCCGCTGGGCATGACCTCCAGCGGCTATGACGTCTTCGCCGCGCCGCAGGATCGCCGCGCGCTGGGCTATCGCTGGGAGAACGACGCCTGGTCGCGCGAGCCCGACATGCGGCACGGCGTGTTCGGATCGATGGGCGGGGTACAGACCAGCGCCGAGGACTATGCCCGCTGGATCGCCTTCCTGCTGTCGGCCTGGCCCGCCCGCGACGATCCCGAGACGGGTCCGGTGCGCCGTTCCACGGTGCGCGAAATGGCCCAGGGCTCGAACTTCGTCCAGCCGCGCGGCGGGACCGGGGCCGACGGCCAGCCCTGCGCGAACGCCAGCGCCTACGGGATGGGACTTCAGTCCGGAGTCGACTGCAATCTGGGCGTCTATCTGGCGCACGGGGGCGGCTATCCCGGCTATGGCTCCTTCATGATCCTGATGCCCGAACGGGGAACGGGGCTGTTCGCCTTCGCCAACCGGACCTACGCCGGGCCGGCGGGGCCGCTGTTCGACGCGGCGGCCACCCTGGTCCGCGCGGGCGTCGCCCCCGTCCGCCCGACCGCTGCGAGCGCTATCCTGACCGAACGCTATGCCGATGTCGGCCGTATCTGGGCCGCCGGGGATGTCGGTGTCGCGAACGACCGGCTGGCGATGAATTTCCTCATGGACCGATCGGTGGAGAACTGGCGCACGGTGCTGGGCCAGTTGAAGACCGACGCGGGGGCTTGTGCGACGGACGCACCGATCACCCCGACGGGCGGCCTGTCCGGAACCTATCGCTGGACCTGCGACAAGGGCGTGGTCGAGGGGCGGCTTCTGCTGGCGCCGACGACGCCGACAGCCATCCAGGCGCTGAATTTCCGCTTCACGCCGACGCCGGCGCCGGCCGCGCAATAGTCAGTCGAACAGGGCCGCCTGTCCGGTCCCGGCCGGTTTCGGCGGTTCGGTCAGGCCGAGGTGGGCGTAGGCCCTGGCGCAGGCCATGCGGCCGCGCGGGGTGCGCTGGATGAAGCCCTGCTGCAGCAGATAGGGTTCGATCACGTCCTCGACCGCGTCGCGCGCCTCGGCAATGGCGGCGGCGAGGGTGTCCATGCCGACGGGCCCGCCGCCGTAGTTCTCGATCAGGGCCTTGAGGAAGCGGCGGTCGTTGGCGTCCAGGCCGGCCTCGTCGACCTCCAGCCGCGCCAGCGCCCGCGCCGCCGACAGCCTGTCGATCTTTCCCTCCCCGGCGAAGTCGCGCACCCGGCGCAGCAGCCGGCCGGCCACGCGCGGCGTGCCGCGCGAGCGGCTGGCGATCTCGCCCGCGCCCTCGTCGTCGATGGCCACGCCCATCTTGCGCGCCGCCCCGGTGATGACCCGCACCAGTTCGTCGGGCGTGTAGAACTCCAGCCGCAGCGGAATGCCGAACCGGTCGCGCAGCGGCGTGGCCAGCAGGCCCGCGCGCGTGGTCGCCCCGACCAGGGTGAAGGGGGCCAGATCGATCCGCACCGACCGGGCCGAGGGGCCCTCGCCGATGATCAGGTCCAGCACATGGTCTTCCATGGCCGGGTACAGGATTTCCTCGACCGTGGGGGCAAGACGGTGGATCTCGTCGATGAACAGCACGTCGCGCGGTTCGAGATTGGTCAGGATGGCGGCCAGATCCCCTGCCTTGGCCAGGATCGGCCCGGAAGTGGCGCGGAAGCCGACGCCCAGTTCTCGCGCGACGATCTGCGCCAGGGTCGTCTTGCCCAGTCCGGGCGGGCCGAACAGCAGGACGTGGTCCAGCGCCTCGCCCCGGCCGCGGGCGGCGTCGATGAAGACCTTCAGATTGCCCCTGGCCTGCTCCTGTCCGACGAACTCGGACAGGGTCTGCGGCCGCAGGGCGCGATCGTGAACCTCGCCGGGGACGGGGGCGCCGGAGACGATGCGGTCGTCAGACATTGGAACACCCGCTCATCCCGGCGAATGCCGGGACCCAGATGGCGAACGATAGCGGGGGAACAGACATCGCGGCGGGCCAATCCCGGCCCTTCGGGCTTGGGATCCGGGTCCCGGCATTCGCCGGGATGAGCGGTATGAGAGACCTCACCGCCCCAGCTCCTGCAGGGCGGCGCGGATCACCGCGGACAGTTCGGCGTCCTCGCCGAGGCGGATCAGGGCCTGGTCGACGGCGCGGCGCGCGTTGACCTCGGCCACGCCCAGACCGATCAGGGCTGAAACGGCCTCGCCCGTGACGCTGGGAACCGGGGGTGCCGCCTCGGCGTGGACGCCGGAAGCGGTCGGGGTGAAGGAGACGTCGCCCAGCGGCTTGCCCTTCAGCTCGGTGACGATGCGCAGCGCCAGCTTGGGGCCGACGCCGTTGGCCCGGGCCACCGCCGCCTTGTCCTCGCGCGCCACCGCCGCCGCCAGATCGCCGGGCGGCAGGACGTCCAGCACGCTGAGCGCCGCCTTGGGGCCGACCCCCTGGATGCCGTTGAGGGTCAGGAAGGCCCGGCGCTCGTCCCGGGTGAGGAAGCCGTACAGCCGCGGACCGCTCTCGGCGTTGAAGGTGGATTCGACCTGCAGGGTCGCCTCGTCACCCGGGGCCGGCAGGCGCTGCAGGGTGCGCGCGCCGCAGAACACCACATAGCCGACGCCCGAACAGTCGATCAGGCAGTGGTCCGACTCGACCTCGGCCAGCACGCCCCGGAGACGGCCGATCATGCCGCCCCCCGCAGGGCGGTGAGCAGGGCCCGCTTGCGCAACTGGGCGTGGGTGATGGCGACGGCCAGGGCGTCGGCGGCGTCAGCCTTCACCTCGCCGGCGGAGGGCAGCAGCCGCTTCACCATGAAGGCGATCTGGCTCTTGTCGGCGTGGCCGGCCCCGACCACCGCCTTCTTGATCAGGTTCGGCGAATACTCGGCCACCGGCAGGCCGCAGCGCGCGGGGGCCAGCATGACGGCCGCGCGGGCGTGGCCCAGCTTCAGGGTCGACGAGGGGTTCATGTTGACGAACACCTCCTCGATCGCCGCCTCGTCGCAGCCGTGGGAGGCGCAGACCTCACCGACGGCCTCGAGCAGAAACAGCAGCCGTTCGCTGAACGGGGCGGCCTCGGGCGGGCTGATCACCCCATGCGCGACCCAGCGCAGACGCGACCCCTCGGCGACGACCACGCCCCAACCGGTGCGGCGAAGGCCGGGGTCAAGGCCGAGGATGCGGGTCGCCCCATCTGGAATCAAGGTGTTCGTCATTCGTTCCATTCATGCCTCAAACGAGGTTGACGAACAATGACCGGCCGTCATTCCTCGCGGGGCAGGATGGAAAAGCCCGCCATGCCGTCCTCGGCGCTGAGCTGGGCCACCAGGCGGTCGATGTCGATGGGGACGTGCCCCTTGACCTTGAGATGGTGCTCATGAATGGCGCCGTCGTGGCTCATCACGTGACCGAGGCGGACCACCTTTACCCCGTTGCCGCGCAGCAGGTCACGGACCGCCATGCCGCTGGGCGCCTGGCCCCGCTTCCAGCGCAGGACCACGTCCATCACCCCGACGTGGGGCAGTTTGGCGTCCAGCAGGCGAAGCACCGCCAGCACGGCCAGGGTCGCGCCGGAGCCGATCAGCGCCAGGTCCAGCATGCCGACGCCGAAAAGCACCCCGATCGCCGAAGTGACCCACAGCGACGCCGCCGTGGTCAGACCGTGAACCGAGAAGCCCTCGCGGAAGATGACCCCGGCGCAGAGGAAGCCGATGCCGGTCAGCAGGCCGTGCGACATCCGGGTCGGATCAATCACCACGGTCTGGCCGGGCAGGGCTGCGAAGGCCCAGGTCGCCTGATGCATGGCCGCCAGCATCAGCAGGCAGGAGGTCAGACACACCAGGATATGCGTGCGAAATCCCGCCGGATGCCCGTGGTAGGTGCGCTCAATGCCGATCAGCCCCCCGGCTGTCATGGCCGCCGCGACGGGCCAGACCAGATCCCAGTTCATGTGTGTAAATCGCTCCGCAAACTGACGAATCTTCAACCTAGTCCCGGCCGCGGCCCGCGATCAAGCCGATGCGAACGCCGTCAGTCGTTGCGGGGATCCAGTTTGTAGGCCGTAACGCCCTCGACGCCGCGCAGCCGTGCGGCGAGATCCTTCAACGCGGCCTCGCCGTCCAGCTTCATACTGAAGCTGCGGCGCACGCTGTCGCCCCCGTCGATCAGTTCGAACCGGTCGGCCCGGCGCGCTTCGTCAACGCCCTCCAGCACCGCTTCGATCCGGCCCTCGGCGTCAGGATCCGCTCGCCGCCAGACGATCTCCGCATCCACCACCGACTTTTTCGGCAGCTTCATATCGACCAGCCTCAGCACCACCAGTATCGCGCACGTCAGCACCGTGCCCGTGGCCCCCAGCAGGAACAGCCCCGCCCCGAACAGCAGCCCCAGAGCCGAGGTGATCCACAACGAGGCCGCCGTGGTCAGTCCGTGGATCGAGAAGCCGGACCGGAAGATCACGCCGGCGCACAGGAAGCCAATGCCCGTCAGGACGCCGTGCGCCATCCGGGTCGGGTCGCTGACGATCTGGGTCCCCTCCAGCGGCGCGAACCGCCAGACGCCCTGCGACACCGCCGCCTCCATCAGCAGGGCCGAGGCCAGACAGACCAGGATGTGGGTGCGGAAGCCGGCGGCCCTGCCGCGCCATTCGCGCTCGAACCCGATCAGCCCGCCGGCCAGGACGGCGGCCAGCAGAGGCAGGGCGAAGCCGGGCAGATGGGTGATGTCCATCCTGCGGCAACGGTCAGGCCTGCCCCGCTGTTCCGCCCCGGCGTTCCGCGCTGGCCTCGGTCGAGGACAGCGGCCTGAACGAGCGCATCCGCGTGCGCTCGCTCTATGAGGGCCGGGACTTTCTGTTCGGCCTGCTCAAGGCCTGCGCCTCGACGCCTTGAGGCGCGTGGGGAACCGGCGCGGCGCGCATGGCGTTAAGGGCCGATGCGGCCCGCGTTCGCCGCTTCACAGGAGGGGGCGATGCACGGCCCGACCAACCGGTGTCTCGACGTCGAGAATTTCTCGGCCCTGAAGGCCGAGGTGCTGCGCGCCGCGGTCGAACTGTCCGACGATCAGTTGCTCGATCTCACCGACGCCCTGCACGTCGTGCTCCGTTTCCGCCGTCCCGGCCGGCCGATACGTCATCCCGACGGCTGGGTCACAGACGAGCTTCGCAGCTTCGCCTGACCGGCCTCAGCCCGCGTATTTCGCCAGATCCTCGTCCGAAATGTCCTCGTTCGAATAGACGTTCTGCACATCGTCCTCGGCGTCCAGGGCGTCCAGCAGCTTCATCAGCGTGCCGACCGCCTCGCCGGTGACCGGCACTTCGTTCTGGGGTCGCCAGACGAGGGCCGTGGATTTGGCGTCGCCGAGGATTTTCGACAGGGCCTCGGCGACCTCGTTCAGGTCCTCGAACGTCGTCCAGATCGTGTGGCCCGGCGCGTCCTCGTAGATGTCGGGCTTGACCAGATCGCTCTCGACGTCCTGGGCGCCGGCCTCGATGGCGGCTTCCATGACCGCGTCCTCGGTGCCCGCCTCGGCCGGGTAGATGATCCGGCCCACGCGGTTCCACATGAAGGCCACCGAGTTCATCTCGCTCAGCGCTCCGCCATTCTTCTTGAACGCCGCGCCGATATTGGAGGCCGCCCGATTACGATTGTCGGTCAGGGCCTCGACGATGATGCCGACGCCGCCGGGGCCGCGGCCCTCGTAGCGGACCTCTTCCATCGTATCGACGTCGCCGCCCGCCGCCTTGTTGATGGCGCGCTGGATCACGTCGCGCGGCAGGCTCTCGGCCTTGGCGTTGTTGACCGCCAGACGCAGGCGCGGGTTCATGGCCGGATCGGGCATGCCGAGCTTGGCGGCCACGGTGATGTCGCGGGACAGTTTGGAGAACAGCTTGGAGCGCTGCGCATCGGCGCGCCCCTTGCGGTGCATGATGTTCTTGAACTTGGAATGGCCGGCCATGAAGCTCTCTTGAAGTGGGCGCTATCGTTCGCCGCGCGGCGGCTCGCTACGTGAGGGCGCACGGCTTTGGATCAGGCAGCGCATCTAGCCGAAGCCGGGTGCGCTGTCACGACACAGGAACCGCCCGCCTCCGCGGACATTCTTGTTGCATCCCAACCGGAGCCGTTTCCATGACCGCCGAAGACGTCATCTATGATGCCGACCTGTATCACGACGGCGATCTCGACGAGGCCGACATCGTGGAATGGTACGAAGCCCGCCCCGTCACCGTGTCCGCCGCCGTTGCGGCAGGATCGATCGTCGCGGCCTTCACCCTCGGGGTCCTGACGGCTGTCGGCGCCCTGGCCCTGATGGGACGTCTGGACGACTAGGTCTTCAGGCTCTCCAGGAAGCCCCTCATCTTCTCATCCACCGGCACGGGCCGCTTGGTTTCGCGGTCGACATAGACGTGGACGAAATGGCCGACGGCGGCCGCGTCGTCCTCATTGTTGCGGAACAGGCCGATCTCGTAGCGGACCGAACTGGTGCCGACATGGGCCACCCGCACCCCGGCCTGGATCTCGTCCGGGAAGGCGGTCGGGGCGAAATAGCGGCAGCCCGTCTCGACCACCAGACCGATGGTCGTGCCGTGATGGATGTCCAGCACCCCGTTGACGACCAGCAGCCGGTTTACCGCCGTGTCGAACCACGAATAATAGACGACATTGTTCACATGGCCGTAGACGTCATTGTCCATCCACCGCGTGGATATGGCCTGGAACCGGCGATAGTCGCCGCGCTTCGTCCGCTCGATCGTGCCCGTCATGAAATCCCTCTTTGGTGCGCTACCGCTCGGCGCGCGGCGCCTCGCTGCTTGAGCGCGATGTTTCCCGGCGCGTCTGTGCGCGCTTGAGGGCAGCCTTGGGCTTGGCGGACGCGGCGTCAAGCGCCTAGCGTGTCGGCATGCAGACCACCGCCGCCGTCCTCCGCAGCATGGGCGCCGCCCGCCCCTATGCGGACAGCCGTCCGCTCTCGATCGAGAGCGTAACCCTGGACGCTCCGGGACCGGGCGAGGTTCTGGTCGCGATCAAGGCCGCGGGCCTTTGCCATTCGGACCTCAGCGTCATCAACGGCGACCGCCCCCGCCCCCTGCCCATGGCCCTGGGCCACGAGGCCGCCGGGGTGGTCGAGGCGCTGGGCGACGGGGTCGCGGATCTGGCGGTCGGCGACCACGTCGTCATGGTCTTCATGCCCTCCTGCGGCCACTGCAATCCGTGCGCCGAGGGCCGCCCGGCCCTGTGCGAGCCAGGCGCCGCCGCCAACGGCAAGGGCGAGCTGCTGACCGGCGGCCGGCGCATCCATGACGCCGCGGGCGACCTCAACCATCACCTCGGCTGCTCCGCGTTCGCGAGCCACGCCGTCGTCTCGCGCCGGTCGCTGGTCAAGGTGGACCCCGACCTGCCGTTCGAACACGCCGCCCTGTTCGGCTGCGCCGTACTGACAGGCGTCGGGGCGGTGGTGAACACCGCCGGGGTCCGGGCGGGCCAGGGCGTGGTCGTCGTCGGTCTGGGCGGGGTCGGCCTGTCGTCGGTGCTGGGGGCGATCGCCGCCGGGGCCTCGCCGGTCGTCGCGGTCGATCTGTCGGAGGACAAGCTGGCGCTGGCCCGCACCCTCGGAGCCGTCCAGACGGTCAACGCCGGCGCCGCCGACGCCGTCGAACAGGTCCGCGCCCTGACGGGCGGCGGGGCCGATTTCGTCTTCGAGATGGCCGGATCGGTCCGCGCCCTGGACGCCGCCTGGCGCATGACCCGCCGGGGCGGGACCACCGTCACCGCCGGCCTGCCTCCGCCCGAGGCGGCGCTGGCCGTCAACGTCGTCTCGCTGGTCGCGGAAGAGCGCACGCTCAAGGGCAGCTACATCGGAACCTGCGTGCCCGGCCGCGACATCCCCCGCTATGTCGCCCTGTTCCGGCAGGGCCGGCTGCCGGTCGACCGCCTTCTGACCGGGGTCATCCCCCTGTCGGACATCAACGCGGCCTTCGACCGTCTGGCCGACGGCCAGGCGGTGCGGACCGTGGTGCGATTCTAGATAAGCTTCATGCCCACGCCCGGCTTGCCGCCGGGCTTGCCCACCGAAACGTCCATCGTCTCGGTGCCGAATTTCAGGCCCCGCACCGAGCGGGAGACCAGGGCCTTGATCTCGTCGGCCGGGCCGTCCGAGCGCATGTCCAGGAACCAGCCGATCTGGCCGACGTCGGGCCAGACAGCGCGCGCCAGCCAGACGTCCTTGACCATGGTCCCCGTGAAGGTCTCCCGGATGGCGTGGGTCAGCATGACCGGCTCGTTCCCGGGCTCGACCTCATGCAGTTCGACGCGGCCCGAAACCGGGCGCAGCGGCCGCACGGGCTCGTGTCCCAGCACGGCCTTGATCTGGTCCGGGTTCATCAGCAGGCCCTTGCCGCCCTCCGGATTGAGCAGCACCACGGCGTCCTTGAGAATGTCGAGCAGGGCCCGGCCCTGCATGGCGATGATGCGCGACTCCTCGCCGAACATCTTCGTGGCCCGGCGCGGATCGGTGAACAGGGTGACGCTGTTGCGGCCGTCGTTCAGCACCACGCCGCGCAGGATCAGCTGCTCGCCCTGGCGCAACACCTTGTTCCCGTCGTCCCCGGGCGCGCCGCCCGGGCTGCCCGGCTCGGGCACGGCGTACAGATCGGCCTCGAGCATCAGCCGCTCGAACAGCCCCATCCGCGACGCGTCGGCCAGCCCCTCGTACAGGGCCTCCTCGAGCGGATTCATCGGATTGTCGGTGAAGACGAGGGGTTGGGCGTCGGTCATGGTCAACTCTGGAACGGAAGGCCCGACACAAGAGGCGAGCGGACGCGCGCCGTCAATCGCCCACGTTCATGGCCCGGACAGGCGGCCGGTCCCGAAGGCCCCGCCGCCTGCTCGAAGGGTCGTCCTAGCTGAGGACGACGATGGCGACGCGCCGGTTCTGGGCGCGGCCTTCCGGCGTCTCGTTCGGCGCCACCGGAGCTTCCTCGCCATAGGAGATGGTCGCCATCCGGTTCAGGGCGATGCCCTGGCGGCTCAGGGCGCGTCGGACCGCTTCGGCCCGGGCCGCGCCCAGTTGCTCATTGTATTCGGCGTCGCCGCTGGCGTCCGTATAGCCCTGGATTTCCAGATAGACGTTGCGGTTCTCGCCCTTCAGACGCTGGGCCAGTTCGGCCAGACGCTGTTCGGCCTCGGGCGAGAGGGCGTCCCGGTTGACCGGGAATTTCACCGAGTCGTCCGACAGCACCACCTCGTAGAGGAATTTTCCTTCGGCCAGTTTGTGGGCCGCAGTGGCGCGGTCCAGAGCCTGGCGGGCGGTGCCGTCGACCTCGGTCACCCGCGTATCCACCGTGGTCACCCGTTCGTCGACCACGGCCAGATTCTCGCGCACGAATTTGTGGCTGGCGCAGCCGCTGGCGGCGAGGCCGAGGGCGAGAACCACGCCGGTCATGGTCGCCGTCCTGAGTTTCGATCTGGTCAAGTGTCGTCTCCTGATTGGCGGGTGCGCGGCTCCCGCATAGGTGCGCGGACGTGACGGTGCCGTAACCCGGAGGGCGGAGTGATGGCCGGCTCGGGGCCAAAAGGCGTCACCTTGACCATTAGCTGAGCCGTAGGCGACGGGCGCTTGGACGCCCCCGAGGCGCCACGGTGTTGACGCGGACGGGTGGTCTTCAGAGCGATGCGGGCGCAGACGGGCCCGCCGGTCGAGACCCTTCCCGTGCCGCCAAACCTTGAGACGCAAACGGAAAAATCCGCCGCCGAGGCGTCGCCCGCATGGCGCCGCCCTGCCCGGTCGCGGCGCTGGATACGGTCCTGGACGCCGGCCGTCGCGCTCAGCCTGTCGGCGCATCTGGTGCTGTTCGCGGCGCTCGTTTCCTCCCCCTCGCCGCCGGTCAGAATTCTTCCGCCCGAGCCCGAACCGAGGGCCGTGGTCGTCACCCTGACCCGGCCGCCGCCCCCGCCTCCTCCGCCGCCGGCCCCCGTCGTCGCCGAGCCGCCGCCGGGTCCGGCGAGGACGGAGACGGCCGCCGCCCCTTCGCCGGCCCCGCCGCGGCCGGTTCCCGCCCGGGCCGCGCCGCGCCCCCGGCCCGTCCGCACGCCCCCGCCGCCGGAGGTCCGGACCGTCCCGGCGAACCCCGCGCCCGTCGTCGCCCCCATGGCGGTGATCGGCGAGGCCCAGCTGGCCGGCGCCCTGACAGCCGGGACCGGTCAGGGCGGGGGCGCCGGTTCAGGATCGGGCGGAGGCGGCGGGTCGGGGGGCGCCGGCGGCGCCTGCGACATGGTCCGCCGGCTGCAGGACGCCCTGCGGGCCGATCCCGAGGTGCGCGACGCCGTGGCCCGCGCCCACCGCGCCATGCCCGCCTCGGGCCGCGCCATCCTGGTCTGGAACGGCGACTGGATTCAGGACCCCGGACAGGCCGGCAAGGGACTGGCCGGGGTGCGTCAGGCCATCGCCCTGGAGGTCGCCTTTTCGCCCAGGGAGTGCCGGACCCAGACCATGCGCGGTCTGGCCGTCATCGCCTTCGCCGACGGCCCGGCGGCCCCGCGGCTGGCGCTGGGCGAGGCCAGCTGGCGCTGGTCGGACCTGCTGGGCGCGCGCTAGCTCGCCGCCGGCCCGACCAGCAGGGCGTCCACCGGCTGGACGACGCCGTTCGACGCCAGGGTCTCGCCGCCGGTCAGGCGCGCGCGGGCGCCGTTGTCGCCGGTCGCGATGATGGCGTCGCCCTCCTTCGAGAAGGTCAGCAGGCTATTGGCCATCGTGCGCATCTGGGCCGTGCCCGAGCCGCCGCGTTCCATGGCGGCGATGATGTCGGCGCGGGTCAGCGCTCCCGGCACGATATGGGCGCGCAGCATGGCCGCCCCCTGCGCCTTCATGGCCTCGTCGCCGAGATCGCCCGCCGAGGCGGTGAAGGCCGCGTCCGACGGCGCGAACACCGTATAGGGGCCCTTGCCCGCCAGCACGTCGCCGAGGGCGGCGTTGTCCAGCACCCGCTCAAGCACGCCGAACGACCGGTCGTCCTTCAGCGTCGCGGTGATCGTCTTGTTCGAGGGCGCGGCGGCGGCCTTGGCCTCGCCGTCCTTGTCGTCGGCGCCGCAGGCGGCGAGCGCCATCACGGCGAGCGGAGCCAGCGTCCAGCGCATCATCGTTTTCATGGTCATGCCTCTGTCGCGGTCCGGATCAGGTCAGCAGCTGGATGACGGCCGTCACCAGCTGGGTCTTCGGATCGGCCTGGTAAACATAGCCGTCGTTGTAGCGGTACATGGCGTCGGGCCCGTCGACATACCGGCTCCGGTAATCATAGGGCACGTTGTAGACGTCGTAGCCGGCCGGCAGGCGCTGGCCGACGCCGATGTTCTCGCCGGTCAGCAGCGCGGCGACCTGACTGATCATCTGGGTCTGCGGATCGACGCCGTACAGGGCCCCGTTGGCGTAGCGGTAGTCGCGGTTCGCCGGCAGGCCAAAATAGCTGGAATAATAGTCGGGCGCCGGCTGGTACCGGTACTGCGCTGGCCAGACGGCGCCGGGGGACAGGGCCCCGCCCAGCACGGGCAGCCAGCCCAGCGGCGACCCTTGCGGATCGACGCGGTACAGATAGCCGCCGCGATACTCATAGCGGCCGTCGCCGCCGCCCATGCGCCAAAGCCAGTCATAGCGGTCGGCGCCGGCGGCGCGGGCGATCTGGCGCGCCTGACCGGGAGGCAGGCAGCCGTTGTTCTTCTTCGCCAGTCCGGGCGGGCAGCCGGCGATCAGGCCGCGGTCTTCGTCGCGGCTGAAATAGACCACGGGGCGGCCGTCGCGGGTCTGGAACACCTGACGCGCGACTTCGCGGCGGACGTCGCTGTTCGCATCGCGCCGGCCGTCGCCGCGATCGCCGCGGACGAGGTCGGGGACGCGGACGGCTTCGGCCCGGTCCGGGCCCCGTTCGGCGGTACGGCCCGGGCCGTTGCGGGCGCTCTCCGGGGGCCGGTCCGGGCGGCCGTTCCCGCGGCCGGCGGAGGGATTGTCCTGCGCGCCGTGGCCCCCGGCATGGGCGGCGCCGGAGTCGCGGGCCTCACCGCCGCGCTGGCCGCGTTCCTGTTTGTCGCCGCCCTTGCCATTGCCGGGGTCGGCGAAGACCGCCGTCGGCGCAGCGAGGGCGAGGACGAGGGCGGAGGTGATGGGAACAAGCCTGTACATGGGAGCCTCTTTCGGGTTCCCGACACAACGCTTCCCCGCTCCGGGTGTTCCTGCGAGAGCGACGGGCGAGCGGGCCGGCGGCTCTCACAGGCAAACCCTCCGCATCCCCGGGGAACGCGGAGGGTCCGGCTTTACCCCGCCCGCCGCGTGAAGATCCCCGCCAGCGCCGTCAGCCGGCCCTTGGCGATCACGCCCGTCTCCTTCTCCGCCGCCGCGGTCAGCGCTGCAGCCAGTTCAGCCGCGCCGCGACGGTTGCGGGCGCTCCGGCGCCACTGGTCGACGCCCGCCTGGACCTGTGCGGTCAGGGCGGCGTCGGCGGCGGGGGCGCGCATCAGTTGGTCGAGGTAGGACTGCGCTACGTCGGGGGTGTCGGCCCAGACGATACGGGTCTGGGTCTGGGGGTTGATCTGGTCCGAGCGGACGGCCTCGGCCGCGGCGATCTCGGCCGCCGACAGATGCTCGCTCGGGACCAGTTTCAGCACGTCGAGGCCGCGGGCGATCTCGCTGGAATAGATCCGGCCGTTGAACCAGTAGGCCGACCACGAGCCGGCGACGAACAGCTTGCCGTCCTCGACCGGGCCGCGGTCGAAGGCGGCGATCTCGACCGGCTTCGTCGGGTCGGTGAAGTCCATGATGGAGACGCCGCCCTGATACCAGGCCTGGACCATCAGGTCGCGGCCGGGAACGGGGACGATCATGCCGTTGTGGGCGACGCAGTTCTCGTCGGACCCCTGGGCCGAGGGAAGCTTGTGGAAGGCCCGGCCGCGCAGGGTGCGGTTCTCGATGGTGGCGACCATGTTGGCGCCCCAGGTCGAGGGGTCCTCGGCGCGGCAGCGCGCGCCGATGCCGCCGCCCCACTCGTCGGTGAAGACGACCTTGTCGCCCGCGTTGTTGAAGGTGGCCGAGTGCCAGTAGGCCATGTCGGGGTCGAAGATGTCGGAGACGCGGACCGGGTTCTGCGGGTCCGAGATGTCCAGCAGGATGCCGTTGCCGCTGCAGGCGCCGGCGGCGAGGCCGATCTCGGGGAAGACGGTGATGTCGTGGCACTGGTTGGTCTGGGCCGTGCGCTGACTGGCGAGGCCGGCGGCGCCGCCGCGCCACAGGCCGGCGACGCGGCCGCTGGCGTCGGCGAAGATGCGCGGACGGTTGACGATGGCGGCGTCCTGCGGCCGATCTAGGTCGACCTTGATGACGTCGATCGAGAACAGGGCGGTGTCGGGGTTCTGGTCCGGCTGGCCGTCGGTGCAGATGGCCAGTTCCTCGGTCTTGCGCACGTCGGCGGTGCCCGAGTTGTAGATGTAGAGGCTGCGGGGATCGGTCGGGTCGGGCACCAGGGTGTGGGTGTGGGAGCCGCGGCAGGTCTGGACGGCGGCGATCTGGCGCGGGGCGTTCAGGTCGCTGATGTCGAAGATGCGGACGCCGCGGAAGCGCTCGGCGTTGACGTCGCCCTCGGCCACCGCCGTGCCGCAGTCGAGGCGGGCGCGGTTGGCCTCGACCGACATGAACAGCAGGTCGCCGACCACGGAGACGTCGCCCTGACCGCCGGGGCAGACCACCGACATGACCAGTTCGGGCGCGCCGCCCTTCGTGACGTCATAGGCGTTGAAGCCGTTGAAATTGCCGACGAACAGATGGCCGTTGGACATGGCCATGTCGCTGTTGGCGAGGGCCAGGGGGGCGAAGCGCGGGTCGGCCCGAATCCGTTCCTGCAGCGCGGCGCCCTCGGCCGGAGTGCGCGGCGGCGAGAACAGGGCCTCCTGCTCGAAGAAGCCGGGGGCGGGCCGGACCGAATGCTCCAGCACCATGCCGCTGGCGTACTGGCCCGCGTCGAACATGCCGCCGGACAGGGCGCTGCGGGCGTCGGTCGGGATGACCTGGGCGGCGGGCGCCTGGGCGTGGGCGAGGCTGGCGCTGATCAGGACGCCGAGAACGGCGGCGGTGGAAAGCAGGGTGCTGCGAACGTTCATGGCCGCTCCTTGGGGCGTGGGGTCAGAGGTCTGAGAGGATGGACTGCATGCGGAGGATCTCCGTCGACTGATCGGCGACGACGGAGGCGGTGAAATCGGACAACAGGGAGTCCTCGGCGGCGCCCGGATTGGTCATCAGGGCGTCGACCATGTCGAGCGCGCCCTGATGGTGCTGGATCATGCCCTGCAGGAACAGGCGGTCGAAGGCGGGGCCGGAGGCGGCGGCGAGGGTCTGCATCTGCGCCGGGGACAGCATGCCGGGCATGACGGGCGTGTCGCTGGCCGGCATGGCGTGGCCAGCCCCGTGGCCGGAGTGTTGGTCGTGGCCGGACATGCCGGCCATTTCCAGCGGCTGGCCGCGCTGGGTCAGCCAGTCGCGCATCAGGTCCATCTCGGCCTGCTGGCTGAGGGCGATGCGGCGGCCCAGCATCCGGACGGCGGGGCTGGCGCCGCGCGTTTCCAGCAGGCCGACCATCTCCACCGCCTGGGCGTGGTGAACGATCATATGCTGCATGAAGGCGACGTCGGCGGCGGTGAAGGTCGAGCGGCTGAGCGCCACGGCCTCGCCGGGCGTGATGATCCGCGCCGCCGCGCCGGGGGCGCCGGGCTGGAAGATCGGCGGCGATTGCGGAGCCTGACCCGCGATCAGTCCGGCGAGGACAAGGACCGGCAGACTGGTCAACTAGCCCTGGCCCGTGCCGACGATGTCGAACTTGCCGTCCGGCTGCTGGCCGCCGATGAACCAGTTCAGCGTCGTCCCGCCGGCGAATTTGACCGCCCAGGTCTCGACCCGGCCGCCCGGCGTGTCTTCCGCGCCGACAAAGGTCACCGACTCGATCGCGCCGAGCGCGGTCAGGGCCGGGCCCATGCCTTCGATCTGGGCGTTGCAGGCGTCCAGCAGGGACGGGCCCATCAGGGCGGCGAGGCAGGTCCCGCCGGCGGCCTCGGTGATGATCCGGCTCAGCTGGTCGCGGTACTGACCGTCCTGGGCCGCCGCGGGGAAGGCCGTCAGGGCGGCTGCGGCGACGCCGGCCAAGATGATCTGGATGCGCATTGGCGTCTCTATGTTCTCTTTACGGCGGGAACCATGACGCAGGCTGCGCGCGGTCACAACCTGTCCCCGCATGACAAAGAATTCACGCAAGCGCGCGGTGGGGCGGCGATGCGACGGCTGGACTTGGCGGGCCCGGCGATGCTCTGTTGCCGCCCGACAAGGACGCGGCGCCCCGGGGGCGGTTCAGACGTCCGGTGCTGGGGCATGAAACGATGAAGCGCGCACTCCTGACGACGGCCGCCGTGATGGCGCTCGCCTTCCCCGCCATGGCCCAGACGCCGGAACCGCCGTCGCCGCTCGCGGCCCCGCCCACGCCGGCTCCGACGCCGGCTCCGACCCAGGGCCCCGCCCCGGTCCAGGCGCAGGACGCGGCTCCCGCCGCCGCTGCCGCCGCTCCGGCCGTTACGCCCAAATGGGACGTGCAGAACCCGCCCGGACCGTCGCGCGACATCCCCATCGACGTGACCCGCGGCACCTGGATGTCGCTCGACGTCAGCCCGGACGGCCGGACCATCGTCTTCGACCTGCTGGGCGACATCTATGTGATGCCCGTATCGGGCGGCGAGGCGCGCGCCATCGCCTCTGGCGTGGCCTGGGAGATGCAGCCGAAATGGTCGCCCGACGGCCGCCACATCGCCTTCACCTCGGACCGGGGCGGCGGCGACAACATCTGGATCATGGACGCCGACGGCTCGAACCCGACGCAGGTCTCGAAAGAGACCTTCCGGCTGGTCAACCAGCCCGAATGGACGCCCGACGGCCAGTTCGTCGTCGGCCGCAAGCATTTCACCTCGTCCCGCTCGCTCGGAGCCGGCGAAATGTGGATGTACCATCGTAGCGGCGGCGGCGGCGTGCAGATGACCGAGCGCCGGACGCAGCAGAAGGACACGGGCGAGCCCGCCTTCTCGCCCGACGGCCGCTATCTGTATTTCAGCGACGACGCCACGCCGGGGACGACCTTCGAATATTCCAAGGACGTCAACGACCAGATCTATGTCATCCGCCGCCTCGACCGCGAGACGGGCGACATCGACGCCTATGTCACCGGCCCCGGCGGCTCGATCCGCCCCACGCCCTCGCCCGACGGCAAGTCCCTGGCCTTCATCCGGCGCGTCCGCTACCAGTCGACCCTCTATGTCATGGACATCGAGTCCGGCCGCGAGACGCCCGTCTTCTCGGCCCTCGACCGCGACATGCAGGAGACCTGGGCCATCCACGGCGTCTATCCGGCGATCAGCTGGACGCCCGACAACCGCTCCATCGTCTTCTGGGCCGACGGCCGCATCCAGCGCGTCGACGTGGCCTCGAAGGAGGTCGCCGACATCCCGTTCCACGTCGCTGACACCCGCCGGGTGCAGGACGCCGTCCGCTTCCCGGTCGAGGTCGCGCCCGACCAATTCGATGTGAAGATGCTGCGCTGGGCCCGCCCCTCGCCCGACGGGACGAAGGTGGTGTTCGAGGCGCTCGGCAATCTGTGGATCCGCGACCTGCCCACCGGCACGGCCCGGCGCCTGACGCGCCAGAGCGACCATTTCGAACTCTATCCGTCCTGGTCGCGCGACGGCCGGTCGATCGTCTACACGACCTGGGACGATCAGGAGCTGGGCTCCATCCGCGTGGTCCCGGCCTCGGGCGGCACGGGCCGGGTGGTCACCCCGAACCCCGGCCACTACGTCGAGCCGACCTTCAGCCCCGAGGGCCGCACCATCGTCTACCGCACCACCAGCGACGGCTTCCTGACCACCGCCCTGTGGAGCCGCGATCCGGGCGTCTACCGCATCCCGACGGCGGGCGGCGCGCCGGTGCACATCACCGACGACGGCGAGGGTCCACAGTTCGGCGCCGACGGCGACCGCCTGTTCCTGACCGCCCGCGACGGCGACAAGCGCGCCCTGATCTCGGTCGATCTGGACGGCGACGACAAACGCACCCACCTGACCAGCGAATGGGCGGCCGAGTTCGCCGTCTCGCCCGATGGAAACTGGGTCGGCTGGACCGAGCGCTTCCAGGCCTATGTCGCCCCGTTCGTGGCCGCCGGCCGGCCCCAGGCCATCGCCCCCGACGGCAAGGCCCTGCCCCAGGCCCGGGTCACCCGCGATTCCGGCGAGTGGCTGAGCTGGTCCGGCGACAGCCGCCGCCTGCAATGGTCGCAAGGTCCCGAGCTGTTCAGCCGCGACCTGAACCGGTCCTTCACCTTCGTGGACGGCGCCCCCGACGAACTGCCGAAGCCGGACGAGCACGGGATCAACATCGGCTTCACCGCCACGGCCGACAAGCCCGAGGGCCGCATGGCCCTGACCGGCGCGCGGCTGATCACCATGAACGGCGCCGAGGTCATCGAGAACGGCGTCGTCATCGTCGACGGCAACCGCATCGAGGCCATCGGTCCCGCCGCCTCCACCCCCGTCCCCGCCGGCGTCCCGGTCATGGACATGGCGGGCAAGACCATCATGCCCGGCCTCGTCGACGCCCATTGGCACGGTTCGATGGGCTCGGACGAGATCATCCCGGAACAGAGCTGGGTCGACTACGCCTCCCTGGCCTTCGGCGTGACCACGATCCACAACCCGTCCAGCGACACCAGCGAGATCTTCGCCCACAGCGAGCTGGCCCGCGCCGGCCGCGTGGTGGCCCCGCGCATCTTCTCGACCGGCTCCATCCTGTACGGCGCGACCACCGCCGGCACGGTCAAGGTCGACAGTCTGGACGACGCCCTGTCCACCCTGCGCCGCATGCAGGCGGCCGGCGCCTGGAGCGTCAAGAGCTACAACCAGCCCCGCCGCGACCAGCGCCAGCAGATCATCGAGGCGGCGCGCCAGCTGAACATGATGGTCGTCCCCGAGGGCGGCTCGCTGTTCCAGCACAATATGTCGATGATCGTCGACGGCCACACCACCATCGAACACTCGATCCCGGTCGCCGTCCTCTATGACGACGTCCACCAGCTGTGGCGCCAGACCGGCGTCGCCTACAACCCGACCCTGGTCGTGGCCTATGGCGGCAGCTACGGCGAGAACTACTGGTATCAGGAGAGCGAGGTCTGGAACCACCCGATCCTGACGCAATACGTCCCGCGCCGCATCCTCGACAGCCGCGCCCGCCGGCCCGAAACCCTGCCGGACAATGAGTGGAACCACATCTCCATCGCCCGCGAGGCCCGCCGCCTGTCCGATCAGGGCGTCAGCGTCTCCATCGGCGCCCACGGCCAGCGCGAGGGTCTGGCCGCCCACTGGGAGCTGTGGAGCCTGGCCCAGGGCGGCATGGCCCCGCTGGACATCATCCGCGCCGGCACCCTGAACGGCGCCCGCTCGCTGGGTCTGGACCGCGACATCGGCTCGCTGGAGGTCGGCAAGCTGGCCGACATGGTGGTGCTGAACGCCAATCCGCTCGACAACATCCGCAACACGACCTCGATCGCCTACACGGTGGCCAACGGGCGGGTGTACGACAGCCGGATGGACGAGGTCGCGCCGCGGCAGAGGGCGCGGGCGCCGTTCTGGTTCGCGGAAGCCGGCGGCGAAGGCTGGGCCGCGGGGGCGACGGAGGCGGAGACGGACGGGCACGGGCACGACTAGGGCTCGAACCCTTGTCATCCCGGACGCCGCCGCAAGGCGGCGATCCGGGACGCCTGCTCTCCCTCACCACGTCCTCCCGGAAGCGGCGCCGGCCGCTATCCGGCAGACAGGTCAGACCCCTGCGCGACGCCCCCCGTCGCGGATCACCGCTGCGCGGCGTCCGGGATGACAACGCGCGAACCAGCCGCCGCCCTACCCCTCGTCCCCCTCGGCCTTCAGATCACCGCACTCATCCCACGCGTCCGGATCGTAGGGCACGCCCAGCGCCGCCAGCGTCTTCTCCCGCCCCCGCTCGAAACCGTCCAGATAGTACCTCGCCCTCTCGGCTCCCAGATTGATCTCGGCTTCCATCACAGCCCCCGGCCCCTGCACCCGCTCCCCAAGCCGCGCATAGCTCTCGGCCAGCCCCGCCAGCGCCCGCGCCTCGGCCCACAGCCGCCCGGTCATCGCCCGCCCCGAGGCCAGGGTGGCCACCTTCGCCAGCGCCGCCGGATCGCCCGCATCGGGATCATCGGGCCGCGCGGGTGCGAACAGGCTTTTCAGGGCCCGCGACCCGACCGGCTTCAGCCCCCGCGACGCCTCTTCCTCCTCCTCAACCATCCGCGCATGCGCCCGCGCTCGCGCGTCGCCCATGCTCTTCTTGGTCCAGCCGTCCTGACAGGCGTGGCGGTACACGGACGAGGGCGCGACCTTCCACTTGGCCGCGACGTCCTTGGCGGTGGCGCCGTTGCGGTATTCCTCGGCGATGATCGCCCAGGTCTCGTCGCTCAGGCGATAGTGGGTGGCGGGGGCTTCGACATAGGCTCGGGTCATCCGGAAAGGATAAGCCCGCCCGGAAGGGCGCCGGGAATAGAGCGAAAATCGGCGCGCAAATGCAGGCGGGGCCGGAATCGGGATGCGAGGAAAAAATCTTCCGCGAGTCCCGACGGGTGAGGTGGCGCGGCAACGACGTACCGCGACGCATAGTTCCCTACCCGAGAGTTCGCACCTCGTAGATGAAGCTATCGAGCGTCACCAGTTCGCCCCTTATCGGCTCCGGGTATTTATCAATCAGCTTCGCCGGTACGACCAACCGCACGTTTGCAGCCTTCATCTCTGCAAACTGCGGCATCGAAACACCTTCCTGGAGCGTCAACAGATGCTTGGTTTCGATCCGATCAGCTTCATTGAGAATTTGTCGCCAGCGGTCTTTAACCGTCGTCTTGGAGGCAAGCATGCGGAGCTTGTCCTTAGGATAGGACGGGTCGCGATAGGCCGCCTCGGATGGAAACAGGAAGTCAGGCTTCTTGCCATCCTCGGAGATTGCGCCGTGGCTGAAAGTCCGACCTTGTACCAACCCTTCCTCAAGGAAAATTTCCTTGGTCTGAAGCTCGAGGGACCGACCGGCACGCGATTTTCGGCGCTGTAGAATGGTCTGCGCCAATCCAAGAAAATGGCCAAGGTCCGTAAATCCCGAAGCCACCTTGGAGCCTTCCACCGCCTCCTCAACAGCCTTGAAAATCTCGAACTCGCAATCGCGCCGCTTCAGGAGACGAACGTCAGGCAACTCACTCTGCAGAGGCCTGAGCTCCACTGACTTGCGCACGATTTCTGCCGCAGAGGGGAAGGCGGTCAGCCACGCCGGTGGCATCTGCGACGTGCTGAGCTGGCAAGATGCTACGGCGCTCCCGCCCTTGAACAAGCCGATCGGATCACCGGGCCGCCAGGTTATGTTCCCACCGGGATCTATGGGTCCCAGAATGTCTTCGAAGACTTCGTCCTCGTAGCCGTCACACACCCAGACATGGAGGCTCTTCGCGGCTCCGACCGCGCCTCCTTCGAACACGAAGATGGCGAGCGCGCCGGTGCTGTTGGGGTCAAGCAAAGCCGAATCTGCGCCGCCCCACCCCGTAACCCGCGTCTCGTTCCGGGTCCCTCCAAACAGCTTTCCGTTGTACCAGATAGGCGCAACAGTTCGGATATCGGGATGCGAATCGATGAACGCCTCAAGCGGAACGCGAGGGTTCTTCTGCGTAGGATCCTTCAGTTGCGGAATGACATCGAAGAGCAATGCCTTCGGGATGTATGGCCCGGCCTGGTGACCTTTTGTCTGTTGCGTGTCGTTAGCCGACAGACGCTTGGCGAACCAAATATGATCAGGCTGGGCGTACTGGGCTATCCAGTCCGGCAAACTCGTCACTGGCATTATCTCGCCCCCGGATGGAAACCTGGCGCAAGTGTCCGTCCAGCCAGTTCGCCAGCGTGTCGATAACCTCTTCCAAGCGCAATCTCTCGCGCCCTTTTAAAGAGCACTCCCACACCGTAGCGATCCGCCAACCAGCTCCGAAGAGCTTGTCCTGAGAGGCGAGATCCACAGCACGGTTTCGTTCGATCTTGGCCTGCCAGAACTCCGGTCGCGTCTTCGGCCATTTGAACAGGCGACAGTCGTGTCCATGCCAAAAGCACCCGTGCACGAAGATTACCGCTCGGTGCTTCGGAAGGCAGATGTCCGGCTTTCCCGGCAGATCACAGTGCAGCCGATAGCGAAACCCGCGCGCATGGAGCGCCTTGCGGATCATCAACTCCGGCTTGGTGTTCTTCCCCCGGATGCCGGACATCATCCGGCTACGGGTCGCCGGATCGACGACGTCAGCCAACCTCGGCCTTCGGCCGTTTCCCGAGCGCGGCAAAGAGGTGCGGCTTCATATGTTCGGCTACGGCTTTCACAGCCGGCACCACAACAGAATTGCCGAACTGGCGATAGGCCTGCGTGTCAGAGACCGGAATCACGAACTCCGCGCCGCGAGGCGAATCGAAGCCCATCAACCGCGCGCACTCGCGCGGCGTAAGACGGCGAGGCGTCTCTCCCTCTCCACGTTTGACGAGGATTTCCGACCCATCCTTGTAGTAGCGGGCGGACAATGTCCGAGCGACATCCTCGGGACCAACCAGCCCGAAACCGAAACCGTTGCCGGCCGCCTGGTGCTTCTCCTTGTACCGCTGAAGATAGTTCCAGAGATGATCCGTCAGCGTGTATTTGTCCGCCACGCGACCTGAGTTGCCGACAGTATACTTTTGGTCCGGAATCTCGGACTCATCGCCTTCGAGGTGCAGGATCTCGACCAGCTTGGGCGCCGCGTCCGGCAGCTTCATATCCGCAAAGCGGAAGCCTTGATCCTCGCGGAAACCGACGATGAAAATCCGCTCACGATGCTGCGGCGTCCAGTGACGACCGTCAATCACCCGATAGTCGATCGTATAGCCGAGCTCTTCAAGGGTTTCCTTGATCGTTTTGAAGGTCTGGCCCTTGTCGTGGCCGATCAGGTTGCGGACGTTTTCCAGCAGGAAGGCGGCCGGTTGATGATGTTTGATGATCCGCGCCACATCGAAGAACAGCGTCCCCTGGGTCTTGTCCTCGAACCCGTGAGCGCGGCCCAGGGCGTTCTTCTTGGACACGCCCGCGATCGAGAACGGCTGGCACGGAAAACCGGCCAGCAGGACATCGTGCGCCGGAATGTCGGCGACATCCACCTTGGTGATGTCGCCGTTGATCTCATGGTCGTCGTCGGGGAAGTTCGCGGCGTAGGTCTGCTGGCTGTACTTGTCCCACTCGGACGTGAAGACGCAGCGCCCGCCGATCGACTCGAACCCGCGCCGCAGGCCGCCAATACCGGCAAACAGGTCGATGAAGGTGAAGTCAGCGGGCGGCTGATCCTTTCCGCCACGAAGCAGCTTCAGCCTGGGTTGCGGGGCCGCAGGCGTGACCGGACCGTCAACAGGATCCAAGCTTACCACCGCGTCGGCGGTCGCCTGTCCGGCCTGGTTCACCATTAGGGCATACTCCGACACGGCGATTCCGCGCTTGTTGAGGGTGGCAGACTGAGGAGATTCTGCCAGGAGAACAAGTCAAGAACAAGGGCTTACCAACCGCAAGTCGAGTGCTTGCACCAGTTCTATCCTAACCCTCACCCACGCTGAGGCTGCCGCCCCTCAATCCTCGTCCATCTTCAGAGCCGCGATGAACGCCTCCTGCGGGATCTCCACCTTCCCGAACTGGCGCATCCGCTTCTTCCCGGCCTTCTGCTTCTCGAGCAGCTTCTTCTTCCGCGTCGCATCCCCGCCGTAGCATTTGGACGTCACGTCCTTGCGCAACGCCCGCACCGTCTCGCGGGCGATGATCTTGCCGCCGATGGCCGCCTGGATCGGGATGACGAACAGGTGCGGCGGGATCAGCTCCTTCATCTTCTCGACCATGCTGCGCCCGCGCATCTCGGCGCGGCCGCGGTGGACCAGCATGGAGAGGGCGTCGACGGGCTCGGCGTTGACGAGGATGTTCATCTTGACCAGGTCGCCGACCTTGTAGTCCGACAGCTCGTAGTCGAACGAGGCGTAGCCCTTCGAGATCGACTTCAGCCGGTCGTAGAAGTCGAAGACGACCTCGTTCAGCGGCAGTTCGTAGACCACGAGGGCGCGGCTGCCGACGTAGGACAGCTCGACCTGGGAGCCGCGGCGGTCCTGACACAGCTTGATGACGCCGCCCAGGTATTCGTCGGGGGTCAGGATGGTCGCCTTGATCCACGGCTCGCTGATTTCCATGATCTGCATCACGTCCGGCAGGTCGGCCGGGTTGTGCAGCTCGATCTCGGAGCCGTCGCGCAGGGCGATTTTATAGACCACCGACGGGGCGGTCGCGATCAGGTCGAGGTTGAACTCGCGGCTGAGCCGCTCCTGGATGATCTCCAGATGCAGCAGGCCGAGGAAGCCGCAGCGGAAGCCGAAGCCGAGGGCGGCGCTGGATTCCATCTCATAGGTGAAGCTGGCGTCGTTGAGGCGCAGGCGGCCGATGGCGGCGCGCAGGTCCTCGAAGTCGGCGGCGTCGACCGGGAAGAGGCCGCAGAAGACCACGGACTGGACCTCCTTGAAGCCCTTCAGCGGTTCCGCCGTCGGCTTCTTCTCGTCGGTGATGGTGTCGCCGACGGCGGCGTGGGCGACCTCCTTGATCTGGGCGGTGATGAAGCCGACCTCGCCGGGGCCCAGCTGGTCGACCGGGGTGTTCTTGGGCAGGAAGACGCCGACGCGGTCGATCAGATGGGTCGAGCCGTTCTGCATCATCTTGACGCGCTGGCCGGTCTTCAGCGTGCCGTCGAAGACGCGGACGAGGACGACGACGCCGAGATAGGGGTCGTACCAGGCGTCGACCAGCAGGGCCTTGAGCGGGGCGTTCGGGTCGCCCCTGGGCGCCGGCAGGCGGGTGACGATGGCTTCCAGCACATCCTCGATGCCGATGCCGGACTTGGCCGAGCACAGGACGGCCTCGGAGGCGTCGATGCCGATGACGTCCTCGATCTGCTGGCGCACGCGCTCGGGTTCGGCGGCCGGCAGGTCGATCTTGTTGAGGACCGGGACGATCTCGTGATTGTTGTCGATGGCCTGATAGACGTTGGCCAGCGTCTGGGCCTCCACGCCCTGGGAGGCGTCGACGACCAGCAGCGATCCCTCGCAGGCGGCCAATGAGCGCGACACCTCATAGGCGAAGTCGACGTGGCCCGGCGTGTCCATCAGATTGAGGACGTAGTCGAGCCCGTCCTTCGCCCGGTAGTTCAGGCGCACGGTCTGCGCCTTGATGGTGATCCCCCGCTCCTTCTCGATGTCCATGTTATCAAGGACTTGCGCCGACATTTCGCGCGCGGTCAGGCCGCCGGTCACCTGAATCAGGCGGTCGGACAGGGTCGATTTGCCGTGGTCGATGTGCGCGACAACGGAGAAATTCCGGATACGGTCGATGGGAGGGGTCGTCATGGCCGCGCCGGTAGCACGGCGGGGCGGAATCGCCAACGCGGACCGCGCCGCCGCCCATGCCCGGCAACCGCGATAGTGGCGGATTACTTCGCCGTAAGGGGGTGCTTTCGGGTTTGAGAAGCATCGCCGGAACCGCTATTCAACGGCTGATGACAGAGCGCCCGGGCGGCGCCGAAGGTCGGCGCGCGGTCCCCCCGGCTGCGGCGCCCAACAGGGGATCAGACGTGGCGAACATCAAGCGGAACATGCGTGCCGGCGCGGCGGTCGTACTTGTCGGTCTGGCCCTCGCGGCCTGCGGCGGCGAAGGCGACGCCAGGAAGGCCGAGGCCAAGGCGGGCGAAAAGGCCGGCGCCAGGGCCGGAGGGGGCGCGTCCACCCAGACGGTCTCGGTCGTCGTCGCCTCGTTGCAGAACCTGCCGCGCACCGTGACCGCCTCGGGCAGCGTCTCGGCCTGGGAAGAGGTGCCGGTGGGCGCCGAGACCGGTGGGCTGACGGCGACCGGCGTCTATGTCGACGAAGGAACCTATGTGCGTCAGGGCCAGCCGCTGGTGCAGATGAACGACGCCCTGCTGCGGGCCCAGCTGCGCCAACAACAGGCGGCGGTGGAGACGGCGAACGCCAATGCGGCGCGCGATCAGGCGGCGCTGCAACGGGCGCAGGAGCTGAAGGAGCGGGGCTTCCTCAGCCAGGCCTCGCTGGACACGGCCCTGGCCAACCAGCGCGCCTCGAGCGCCAATGTGGCGGCGGCCCAGGCGGCGCTGTCCGAAACCCGCACCCGCCTGTCGCAGGCGACGATCAAGGCGCCCGTTTCGGGTCTGGTCATCAGCCGCAGCGTCACGCGCGGCCAGATCATCTCGCCGGGAACCGAACTGTTCCGCATCGTCCGCGACGGCCGGCTCGAGCTGGACGCCCAGGTGCCGGAGACCGATCTGGCGCTGGTCCGTGCGGGGCAGAGCGCGGCGGTCTCTTCCGACCAGATCGGCGAGACGACGGGCCGGGTCCGCATCGTGACCCCCGAGGTCAACGCCGGGACGCGTCTGGGCGTGGCCCGCATCGCCCTGAACGGCGGCGGCTTCCGCCCCGGCATGTTCGCCCGCGCCCGCATCCAGGTCGGCGATCAGCCGGCGGTGACCGTGCCGACGGCCTCGGTGCTGTACCGCGAGAACCGGGCCGGCGTCTTCACGCTGGGAACTGACAACCGGGCGCATTTCCAGCCGGTGACGGTGCTGTCGCGCACGACCGATTCGACGGCCGTCAGCGGTCTGGCCGCAGGCGCGCGGGTCGTGGTCGCGGGCGCAGGCTTCCTGGGCGAAGGCGACCGGGTGACCGTGGCGCCGGCCACCCGCCCTGCCCCGGTTCGCGCCGCCGCTCCGGCGAAGAAGTAAGGCCCCGACGATGAAAAACATCTCGTCCTGGTCGATCAAGAATCCGATCCCGATCATCCTCATGTTCGTGCTGCTGACGCTTGCGGGCGTCAACGGCTTCATGGGGATGCGGATCAACAACAACCCCGACATCGATTTCCCGCTGATCAGCGTCTATGCGGGCCGGCCCGGCGCCGCCCCCAGCGAGATGGAAGTCCAGGTCACGCGGCTGATCGAGGACAGCCTCGCCGGTCTGCCGGGGGTGCGTCACATCAATTCGCAGGTGCTGGACGGCTCGTCCCAGACGACGATCGAGTTCGAGCTGGGCACCGATACCGAACGCGCGACCAACGACGTCCGCAACGCCATGAGCGGCCTGCGCGCCGACCTGCCGCAGGACATGCAGGAACCCAGCGTCCAGCGCATCGACATCACCGGCGACGCCCTGATCACCTGGGTGGTCCGGTCGTCGACCATGTCGCCGGAAGAGATCAGTTGGTTCATCGACAACGAAGTCAGCCGTTCCCTGCTGGCGATCAGCGGGGTCGGCGAGGTCAACCGTTCGGGCGGGGTGGATCGCGAGATCCGCGTCGAACTGGATCCGGACCGGCTCGCCTCGTTCGGCCTGACGGCGGCTTCGGTCAGCCAGGCCCTGACCTCGGTCAACAACGACCTGCCCGGCGGGCGGGTGACCATCTCGGGCTCGGAACGGTCGATCCGCACCCTGGGCGCCGCCGGCTCGATCGAGCAGCTGCGCGAGACCCTGATCCCGCTGGCCGGCGGCCGTTCGGCGCGTCTGGGCGATCTGGGCACGGTCACCGACCACTGGAGCGAGCCGCGCCGTCTGGCCCGTTACAACGGACAGGAGGCGGTGACCTTCAACTTCCTGCGCTCGCGCAGCGCGTCGGAGGTCAAGGTCTCCGAAAAGGTCCGCGAGCGCGTCGCCGAGATCGACGAGGCCCACCCGGAACTGACCATCGAGAAGGTCACCTCCAGCGTCGAATACATCGAGGAAAGCTATCTCGCCTCGATCGAAGCCCTGCTGCTGGGCGCCGGCCTGGCGGTCGTGGTGGTGTTCATCTTCCTCAGGGACTGGCGCGCCACCTTCATCACCGCCACGGCCATGCCGCTGTCGCTGATTCCCGCGTTCGCCATCCTCGGGCCGCTGGACCAGTCGCTGAACGTGGTCACCCTGCTGGCCCTGTCTCTGACGGTGGGCATCCTGGTCGACGACGCCATCGTGGAGATCGAGAACATCGTCCGGCACATGCGGGACGGGAAGTCGCCCTATCACGCCTCGATGGAGGCGGCGGACGAGATCGGTCTGGCCGTCGTGGCCACCACGGCCACCATTCTGGCCGTGTTCGCGCCGGTCGGCTTCATGCCGGGCATCATCGGCCAGTTCTTCAAGGCCTTCGCCCTGGCCGCCTGCGTCTCCGTGGCCTTCTCCCTGGTCGTGGCGCGGACGCTGACGCCGCTGATGGCCGCCTATCTGCTGAAGCACCAGAAGCACGAGGACGCCGACCCGTTCTGGATGGGGGCCTATCTGAAGTCCCTGCGCTGGTCGCTGGCCAACCGCTGGAAGGTGTTCGCCCTCGGCACCGTGCTGTTCATCGGCTGCGGGATT
Organism: Brevundimonas sp. BR2-1; assembly: GCF_037626195.1. Classification (NCBI taxonomy): domain Bacteria; kingdom Pseudomonadati; phylum Pseudomonadota; class Alphaproteobacteria; order Caulobacterales; family Caulobacteraceae; genus Brevundimonas; species Brevundimonas sp. BR2-1. Next base: position 521,182 of record NZ_JARKMV010000002.1, read on the forward strand.
CTGGCGACGCGGGTGCCGTTCGAATTCTCGCCCTCGGGCGACCAGTCGCGCGCGGCCTTCTCGATCGAGCTGCCGCCCGGCGCGACCCTGCGCCAGACCGACGCCATCGTTCAACGGGTCACCCGCGACCTGCGGCAGCGGCCCGAGGTGACCTCGGTCTACGCCGCCGTCGGGGGCCAGGACGTCAACCAGGCCAATGTCTACGCCGACATGGTCGGCAAGGGCGAACGGGAGCTGAGCCAGCAGGAGTTCGCGCGCCAGATGGTCGACGGCTGGAAGGCCATTCCGGGCGCCCGGATCGGCGCCGGCACCGGCAACCAGGGCGGCGGCCCGTCGGACGGGACCAGCTACACCTTCGCCATCCTGGGCGACAATCCGGCGGCCCTGCAGGCCGCGGCCCGCCAGATCGAAGCCGAGATGCGCACCGTTCCCGGGCTGGCCAATGTGGTCAACACCGCCTCGATCGCGCGGCCGGAAATCCTCGTCACGCCGCGTCCGGACCAGGCGGCCCTGATGGGGGTCTCGACCGGCGACATTTCCCAGACCATCCGCGTCGCCACCATCGGCGACGTCGCGCAGAACCTGCCCAAATACAATCTGGGCGACCGTCAGGTGCCGATCCGTCTGCAGCTGTCGGAGGCGGCGCGCGAGGACCTGTCGGTGCTGGAGACCCTGCGGGTGCCGACCAGCGACGGCGGCGCCGTGCCGCTGAGCGCCGTGGCCGACATCCAGTTCGGATCGGGGCCGTCGCAGGTGCTGCGTCAGGACCGTTCGCGCATCGCCTCGATCACCGCCGAACTGGACGGCATCCGCTCGGGCGAGGCCGACGCGGCGGTCAAGAAGCTGCCGTCCGTGAAGAACCTGCCCGCCGGGGTGCGTCAGGTGCCGGCCGGGGACGCCGAATTCATCCAGGAGATGATCACCGGCTTCGCCGTCGCCTTCGCCACCGGCATCCTGCTGATGTACGCCGTCCTGGTGCTGCTGTTCCGGAGCTTCGCCTATCCCATCACCATCATGGCCTCGCTGCCGCTGGCCATCGGCGGGGCCTTCGTGGCCCTGATGATCGGCGGCTCCAGCTTCTCGATCTCGTCGCTGATCGGGGTGCTGATGCTGATGGGGATCGCGGCCAAGAACTCCATCCTGCTGGTCGACTATATCGTCATGGCCGAGAAGGACGGGATGAAGCGTCTGGACGCCATCATGGACGCCGCCCACAAGCGGGCGAGGCCCATCCTGATGACCACCTTCGCCATGGGCGCGGGCATGATGCCCGTGGCCATCGGCTGGGGCGCGGACGTCGAATTCCGTCAGCCGATGGCCATCGCCGTGGTGGGGGGGCTGATCTCCTCGACCTTCCTGTCGCTGCTGTTCATTCCGCCGATCTTCACCATCGTGGACGACATCGCCGGCTTCTTCGCCCGGCGCATGAGCAAGATGTTCGCGGGCCAGCGCCATGTGGCGGGCCAGCCGGAAGCGACCGCCACGGCGGAGTAGGCCGCGGGACCATGGGGGAGCGGGCGGTTCATCCGTCCGCTTCCGACCGTAGCGGATGTCGCGGATGCGAGGCAGGATGCGCCCATGGCGCTTCCCAACTTCCTTTCCGATGCTGCCGACGTGGCACCTCTCGGGGTGGGGCCCGATCCTGCGCCCAGGCCGCAAGTTCTCCGGACCAACCTCTTCGGGGACGCCTTCCTGGCGCACACTCGAGAATGATGAAGAGGGTTGGCAACTGCGCCGCCTCGCGGATGCCTGTGGGGCCGCCGGCAAGGTTCTGGCTGTGGACCAATGCTACGCCTTCACGACGCTTCCGGTCTTCGGAGGAAGCTATTCGGAAGAGAACGTCCGGGTCGCACCATGGCGTGAATGGTTCTCCTTCACCGCAGACATCTACCGCCAGACCGGACACCTGCCGGATGGCGCCGCCATTTCCTTGAGGGTGACGGACTGAACGGGCGGCTTCGGCTCTGCGCATGGCGCCACGGAATTCACCCCAAAACAAAACCGGCCGGGGTTTCCCCCGGCCGGCTGGTCGTCCCGCCTTGCGGCGAAGCGTTTAGTACTTGAAGCGCAGGGTCGCGCCGTAGGTGCGCGGCTGGCCCAGGAAGGCGTCGTAGGTCTGGGTGTCCAGGGCCGGGTTGTAGTAGGTGCCGTTCGGCTGGACCGTCGTCTGGAACGCCGAGCCTTGCAGCGGGGCGTTGTAGGCGACCTGGATGTACTCTTCGTCGGTCAGGTTCTGGACCCAGAACTCGGCCGTCCAGCGCTCGTCCTCGGTGCCGATCATGACGCGGCCGTTCAGGGTCGTGAAGGCTTCCTGTTGCTTGTAGGGCAGCAGGTCCGATCCGGTGTTGTAGTCGTCCATGTATTTGGCGGCGAGGCTGAAGCCGGCGCGCAGGCCGTTGCCCATGCTGCGGTCATAGTTGATCGAGCCGGTGGCCGACCATTCCGGAGCGAACGAGGCGCGGGCGCCCGGCAGCAGCGAGAGCTGCGGGAAGTTGCCCGGGTTCGTCAGGTCGGCGGCGGTGAAGTTACCGTATTCGGCATTGGTGTAGGTGACGCCGCCCTGGAAGCTCAGGCCCTCGATCGGGGTGAACCAGACCATGTCGGCGTCGACGCCGCGCGAGGTCAGTTCGGGGATCGATTCCACCACGAAGGCGGTGCCGAGGAAGGTGTTGAGCTGGAAGTCCTCGAACGTCTGGTCGAAGTAGGTGGCGTTCAGCAGCAGGGTGCGGTTCAGCAGCGTCATCTTCACGCCGGCTTCGTAGCTGTCGACCACTTCCGAGGGGAACAGCAGCGAGGCGTTGGGCGTGATGCCTGTCTGCACCCGGTCCAGGTTGTAGCCGAAGCTCTTGTAGCCGCGGGCGTACGAGACATAGGTCAGGATTGACGGGTTCAGGCGATAGGACGCCTTGATCGTGCCGCTGAGTTCGCCGTCGTCGAAGCTCTCCGAGACGTTGCGGTTGTTGAAGGCTGCGTTCGCCCAGGGAAGGCAGAAGTTGCCCAGGATCGTCGGCGTGTTCGCGCCGAGAACCGCGCCGATGGCGGCGGCGTTGCCGAGGGCGGCGGCGCAGGTGGCGCCGTTGCCGTTGATGTTGCGCTGCTGCGCCTCGAGCGACTTGTCATCCAGGGTGTAGCGAAGGCCCAGGGTGATGTCGAAGGCGTCGGTGACGTGCCAGCTGTTGTTGGTGAAGACGGCGAAGGACGTCGACTCCTGGTCGTAGTTGTCCTCGACGCCCTGGCCGACGATGAAGCCGGGGCCGCCGCCGCCCACCGCGCCGCCGGAGCCCAGGCACTGCAGGAAGCCGAAGGGCGGAACCGGGTTGCTGGGCACCTGGCCCGGACGGGTGTAGCAGCCGATGGTCGACGGGCTGATCGGCAGGGCCGGGTTCGCCGCGTTCAGACGGGCGCTGAGCAGCAGCGACAGGAAGGGGGTGTAGTCGGCGCCGAAGTAGTAGCTGTCGGTCCGGTTGATGTCTTCCTTGGTGGCGAAGACGCCGACCAGCCAGTCGAGCGTGTCGTTCGAGCCGGCGAGGCGGAACTCCTGGGTCAGATTCTCGACCGAGAAGCCGTAGTCGCCGTCCTGGACGCGGTACAGCAGGTCAGCGCCGGTGTAGTCGATGTCCTGGCCGAGGCTGGAGGTCCATTTGCGGGCCGAGGTGACCGAGGTCAGGGTCGCGCCGCCGAACATCGACGGCAGGTCGATGTTGGCCTCGATCGAGACGCCCTTGTCCTCGACTTCCTGGCCGGTCGCGCGGTTGGCGTAGCCGGTGCGCAGGAAGGGCAGCGGGCCAAAGCCGGCGGCCGGCGGACGCTGGCCGGTTCCGTTGGAGAGGGCGTCGACGAACGGATAGGTCGGACCGGTCCGGATCTGGGTGCCGACACAGCAGAACTCGTCGCGCGACGAATAGTCGGCGATGACGCGGACGGAAGTGTTGTCGTTCGGCAGCCACAGCAGCTGACCGCGGACGGTGCCGAAGTCCTGGTTGCCGTCGGTGGTTTCCGAGCGCGGGCCGTCGCCGGTGTCGACATCCATCAGGCCGTCGCGGACGCGGCGGCCGGCGTAGAGGCGGAAGGCCAGCTGATCCGTGATCGGGCCGGTGACCGAACCGGAGGCGGCCATCTGGCCGTAGTTGCCGGCGGTCAGTTCGGCGTTGAAGCCCGGCGTGAACGACGGTGCCTCGGTGATGATGTTGATGACGCCGGCCGAGGTGTTCTTGCCAAACAGCGTGCCCTGCGGACCCTTCAGCACCTCGATGCGGGCCATTTCGCCCAGGTCGCCGAAGCCGACCGAGTTACGCGAACGGTAGACGCCGTCGATGACCACGCCGACCGAGCTTTCCAGACCGGGGTTGTCGCCGACCGTGCCGACGCCGCGGATGCGGGCGGTGGTCGAGGCTTCCGACGAGGTCGAGGTGACCGTCATGCCGGGGGTCAGGATCTGCAGGTCCTTGATGTCGCGGACGCCGGCGTCCTGCAGCACTTCCTGCGACAGGCTGGTGACCACGATCGGCACGTCCTGCAGGTTCTGCTCACGCTTCTGGGCGGTGACGATGATGTCGTCGATCGTCGTAGGCTGGTCCTGCGGCGCCTGCTGGGCCGAGGCGGCGCCGGCGATGCCGAATGCGCAGGCGCCGACGACGGCGGCCGACACAGTTGTGCGAAGAAGATTGGTAAGGCGCATGGTCGCTCCCCGACATGGGCCGGGACTCCGTCATGGACGGCGACCGCGGCGTTTCCTGATCCCTGGCCCGCGCCCTTCTGTGGAGCACGGAAAGTCCAACTTCCGGGGTAATCCAAGCCGGACTCAGCGACAAGCAGCGCGAGGGTTTCCGGCCCTGTTTCCGCCATGGCGCAAGCATGACTGTGACGCAAAAGCGACAGAAATCGATGACGCTAGGTCAATATTCGCCTAGTCCGGGATAGTATCCGGCGTCTGTTCGGCCAAAATCTTGCGCCGCTCGGAGGCGACGGCCAGTACGACTCCACCCACCGTCGCAGAAAGCAGCGATCCCAACAGGACGCCGAGCTTGACCTCGATCTGTTCGGGCGAGTCGATGGCGCCGGGGAAGGCCAGGGCCCCGATGAACAGACTCATGGTGAACCCGACCCCGCACAGCAGGCTGACGCCGTAGAGCTCCAGCCAGGTCGCGCCGGTCGGCTTGCGGCCGACCTTCAGCGCCGAGGCCAGCCAGGCCGCGCCCAGCACGCCGATCTGCTTGCCGGCGAACAGGCCGAAGGCGACGCCCAGGACCAGCGGAGCCAGCATCTGATCCAGCGACAGGCCGGCGAAGCTGACCCCGGCCTTGGCGAAAGCGAACAGAGGCAGGACCAGAAAGGCCACATAGGGGTGGAGGTCGTGCATGGCCTCCCGCAGCGGGCTCTGACCGTCGCAACGGCGATCGACGATGGGCACGATGGCGGCGAAGGCGACGGCGGTCAGCGATGTCGACAGGCCCGCCCGCACGGTCAGATACCAGACCATGGCGAAGCCCAGGACCCAGAACGGCGCCGGAATCTTCCGATTGCGCGCGACGAGGAAGCCCACCGCCAGAAGGGCCCCGACTCCCAGGAGCGGCGGAAGATCGATCCCGGAAGAGAACAGGGCGGCGATCAGGGCGATCGCGCCCAGATCGTCGACGATGGCCAGGGTCAGCAGAAAGACCCGCAGCGACGAAGGCAGATTGCGCGCCGCGACGGCGAAGACGGCGAGGGCGAAGGCGATGTCCGTCGCCAGCGGGATCGGCCAGCCGCCGTGCGGGCCGCCGAGAAGGCCGGAAATGGCCAGATAGACAAGGGCGGGCGCTATCATGCCGCCGGCAGCGGCCAGAACCGGGGTGGCCAGATTGCGGGGATCGCTGAGTTCGCCGCGCAGGATCTCGTATTTGATCTCGAGCCCGACCACGAGGAAGAAGACCGCCATCAGGCCTTCCTTGATCCATTCGGAGATGGACATCTCGAGGATCAGGGGTCCGACCTGCAGGACCTGCTCGCTCTTCAGCCAGCCGAAATAGGCCCCTGACAGCGGCGAGTTGGCGACGATCAGTGCGGTCAGGGCGGCGAGGCCCAGCACCATGCCGGAACCCGCCTCGGTCTTGAGGAAGTCGAGAGTCAGTTTGCGCGCCACGGCGGCCTCCGGATCAGAAAGGTCTGTCGTGGCGTCAGGTTATCGACGGACGCCGGACCGGATTCGCGCGCAATGAGGAGGCGCGCCGGCCTGACCGGAAAAGTCCGGCCTGATCTCTGGGGACACAATAGCGGGGCGCGCGGGCCGTTCAACCGTAACCCGACGGTTGCGCCGGCGGGCCAGAGGCCGCATTTGCGCCGAATGCCCGTCTCGCCCGCCTACCGCCCCGATCCCCGTTTCTTCGATCTGGGGGAGGATTATGGCGACGCCGTCGCGGCGGCGGACTTTCCCGAGGCCATCCTGCGCGTCCGCAACGACCGGGCGGCCGCGAGCGTGGGTCTGGACGCCCTGACCGACGCCGAGTGGATTTCGCATTTCGGCCGGTTCGAACCCCTGCCCGGTCAACCGGGCCCGGTCGCCATGCGTTATCACGGCCATCAGTTCCGCACCTACAACCCCGACCTCGGCGATGGACGCGGCTTTCTGGCGGCGCAGCTGCGGGAGCGCCCTCAAGCAGCGAGCGCCCGCGGCGTGAGCGACAGGGAAAACAATGCCGGCCGGCTGCTCGATCTGGGCACCAAGGGCTCGGGCCAGACGCCGTGGTCGCGCGGGGCTGACGGGCGGCTGACGCTGAAGGGCGGAATGCGCGAGGTGCTGGCGGCCGAAATGCTGGAGGCGCTGGGCGTTCCCACCAGCCGGGCCTTCAGCCTGATCGAGACCGGCGAGGCCCTGCAGCGCGGCGACGAGCCTTCGCCGACGCGGTCGGCCGTTCTGGTGCGGCTGTCGCACAGCCACATCCGCTTCGGCACCTTCCAGCGGGCGGCGTATCTGGGCCGCAGGGACATGATCGAGGCCCTGGTCGAGCACGCGCGCGCCCTGTATCACCCCGCCGTCGCCCCGGGAGACGCGCCCGGCTTTCTGCGCGCCGTGGTCGAGGCGTCGGCGCGGCTGACGGCGCGGTGGATCGCGGCCGGCTTCGTCCACGGGGTGCTGAACACCGACAATCTGAACGTCACGGGCGAGAGCTTCGACTACGGCCCCTGGCGGTTCCTGCCGCATTACGAGCCCGGCTTCACCGCCGCCTATTTCGACCAGACGGGCCTGTACGCCTTCGCCCGCCAGCCCGAGGCGGTGTTCTGGGCCCTGACCCAGCTGGGCGGCGCCCTGAAGCTGGTCGCCGACGCAGGACCCCTGACCGACGCCCTGAACGGTTTCGGCGCGGCCTATATCCGCGAACTGCGCGCCGCCTTCCTGGCGCGGCTGGGTGTGCAGAGCCTCGGCGAGGCTGCGGACCAGCGGCTGCTGGACACGACCCTGGCCCTGCTGCGCCAAGGGGGCGAGGCCCTGCGGTGGGAGCCGCTGTTCTTCGACTGGTTCGGCGGCTTCGCCTCGTCCGCCCGGGCGCTGGGCGGCCCCCGGGGCAAGCTGTACCAGGGCGAGACCTTCGACGCCTTCCGCTTCGCCCTGTTCGAACACGCGCCCGACCGTCCGGAACGGCTGGAGCACCCGGTTTTCGCCCGCCCCGAGCCCGAGGAAATGCTGATCGACGAGGTCGAGGCAATCTGGACGGCCATCGACGACGATGACGACTGGGGCGCGCTGTACGGCAAGATCCGGCGCGTTCGCGAAGCCGGGGAAGCCTGGGCCCTGACCGACTGCTGACAGCAGGCTGGCAGCAAGGTGGCGGTAGGGACAGCAGGCCGGTCGCAGCCGGCCCCGTCACCTGATCGGAGGAGCCGCCATGCCGAACCCCTGCCCGTGTTCCCCCGGCCACAAGCTTGACCTTAACCCGCCCTCAACGCCGGCCGCATTACAGAGAATTATGCATACGGCCACGCTTCGGCCCCGTAGCTCTCGCAGAAGGCGGTCACGGATGGTTACGGTCTCGCTTCGCACCCTTGCGGAATGGATTGCGCGATCCGACATCGCCACTGTTGCCAATCACAAGAGCGCCCTCCCCGGCGTCAAGAATATGACTTCTCAGACTCTCACCCCCGCCCGCTCGCGCCTGAACGCCAGCTATCGCAACCTGACCCTGTGGACGCTGCAGGGCTGGCTCGTGATGTTCTTCATCGGCGCCGGTTACGCCAAGCTCAGCGAGCCGATGACCAATCTGATCGAACTGATGCGCTGGCCCGCCCTGGTCAGCGAGAACATGGTCCGCGGCCTCGGCGTCGCGGAAATCATTCTCGCGGTTCTGGTTCTGGCGCCGCTGGTGTCGTGGAAGCACGGCCGTCCGCTGCTGGTCATGGCCGCCTCGGGCCTGCTGGCGCTGGAAGTCGTCATGCTGGGCCTGCACGCCTTCGGCATGGACGTCGGCCCCGCGGTGACCAACCTCATCCTGATCGCGATGACCGCCCCGGTGCTGTGGATGCGGGCCCGCGAGGTTCGCTGATCCTCCGCCTCAAGGGCGCGAGCGCGTCGATCGGATGGCCACCAGGGCCTGCGCCAGCACCAGGTCTTCAGCCACGCCGATCGGTTCACGCGGCAGCGGTCGATCAGGGATGACGCCGATCAGGCGCTCGTCCCCGCTGGGCCGGACAATACGGCTCTTCGGGAAGGTCACGGTGAAGCCCGTCACGGGGAGTTCGAATCCAATCACCGAGGCGTAGGTCGTCGGCACGTCCGCCGTCTCCTCGCCCCATATCTCGCCGAAGTCGTAGTCCTGGATCAGCGCGGCCGCAGAGGCCGCGTTGGAATAGGAATGGCGGTTCACCAGAACATGGACGCGGCCGTGAAAGCGCGGCTCGGGGCGAGGTGCATTCATCTCCAGCTCGAACGGGTAACGGGCTCCGTTCGGCTGCACCGCCTCGGCGGCGGCCAGCCGGCCCAGAATTCCCCCGGCCGCCATGCCGTCCCGCGCTTGGTACCAAGCCTTCGCCTGCACGCTGGCCCGCAGGGTGAAGCTCGAAGCGAAGCGGAAAGGCTCGTCGGCGAACCAGGCGATCATCGGGTCGCTCAAGCTGTTGTCTCCGCCGGGATTGTTGCGCAGATCGAGGACCAGGTCCGTCGTTCCCGCCTCGATCAAACGCCCGAAGGCGTCGTCCACGAATGCGAGGAAGGCGCCGGTCTCGGCAGCGGCCTCGGGCTCCTGGAACGGACCCGGACGCAGATAGGCGATGCCGTCGCCGAGCAGCCGGAACTCACGAGCCGAAAAGTCGGCGGAGAGCGACGGCGTGGGCCACGTCTTCCTCAGAGCACCGAGTTCCGCGATCGTCACCGCCCGCGCCCGGCCCTGGATCATCGCACCGTCCGCGCCCCGTCCGGTGATGTCGATCCCGTCCGCCTCCGGAAGGGCGAACCACAGCAGCGCGGGAAATGATTCCTCCATCTGGGCGTGGGCCATGGAGGGCCGCTCGGCCGACACCCACGCCCCCAGCCGCTCCAGCCAGACCGCGACCGGATCGCCGTTGAGCGCCAGCACCTCCGTGCCGGCCGGGAACCGCCCTTCTGCGTCCGCCGCCTCCGTCAACATCACCCGCCCCTCGTCGACCCGGATGAAGACCGGCAGGATTCGCCCGCCATGCTGGATATGGGAGACGAAGCCCTGGATCGGCGCATCCACGCGCGCATGGCCGACCCGACCATAGGCCGCGAACGCCTGGAACAGGATCGCCGCGGTTTGCCGCGTCATCGGGCCGTTGATTTCGCCACGCATCCGCGCGTGCAGGCGATCGTAATCGGCGCGCGGCCGATGGGCGAACAGGTCGTAGTGCGCCTGCTCCAGCCCGGCATAGAGGAGGTCCAGCTCGGTCCTCGCCTCCTCGGCGGACAAGACGGCCTCCGGTCCGGTCTCCTGACCCGACGCCGCGACCGGCGCGCAGGCCAGCATCATGGCGGCAGCCATCCCCGCCACCCGTCTTCCGATCTCCGTCATCACCTCGCCCCTCCTGATCCGGGACAGTTCCGCACGGGCGACAGGCGGGGCCAAGTTACTTTGAAGTCAGGGTTTGGCGCGTCAGAACTTCCCTTTACGTTCACGTCAAGTTTGAGCTATGCATCATGCATGGCGACCGCCGACGATCATCGCACCTATTCGATCCGCCAGTTGTGCCGCGAGTTCGGCGCGACGGCCCGGGCCCTGCGCTTCTATGAGGACAAGGGTCTGCTGACGCCCGCCCGCAAGGGGCAGACGCGCGTCTATGACGCCCGTGACCGCGCCCGGCTGAAGCTGATCCTGCGGGGCCGGCGCATCGGGTTCAGCCTGCTGGAGATCCAGGAGATGCTGGACCTCTACGACCACGACAATCACAACGCCCATCAGATGGCCGTCGCCCTGCGCCGCCACCGGGCCCAGATCGCCGCGCTGAAACAGCAGCGCGAAGACCTCGACGCCGCCATAGAGACGGCCGAGGAAGCCTGCGCCGTCATGGAGAAGAAGCTGGGCGAGTTCCGCCCCGATCTTCTGCCGGGCGCCGAGGAATACGCCGACCTGCTGAAGGCCCGGCTGAATCCCGATCCCCACCACCAGCCCTTCAAAGCGAGAGCGTAGTTCCATGGCCTACAAGGCGCCTGTCCGCGACCTGACGTTCATTCTGGACGAGGTGCTGGAGATCGACCGCTATGCGAACCAGCCCGGTTTCGCCGACGTCTCGTCCGATCTGGTCGCCCAGATCCTCGAGGAAGGCGCCAGGTTCGCGGAAGAGGTCATCGCCCCGCTGAACCGCGTCGGCGATCAGGAAGGCTGCAAATGGGTCGACGGCAAGGTCACGGGCCCGACCGGCTGGAAGGAAGCCTACAAGGCCATGGTCGAGGCCGGCTGGCCCGCACTGTCGGCCCTGCCCGAGCATGGCGGCCAGGGGATGCCGTCCGTCGTGGCCATGGCGTTCGGCCAGATGACGGCCGCCGCCAGCGCCGCCTTCTCGATGTATCCGGGGCTGACGGCCGGCGCCTACTGGGGCCTGAACGCCAACGGCTCGGACGAGCTGAAGGCGAAATACCTGCCGAAGATGGCGACCGGCGAGTGGGGCGGCACCATGAACCTGACCGAGCCGCAGTGCGGCACGGATCTGGGCCTGATCCGGACGAAGGCGGTTCCGAACGGCGACGGCAGCTACAACATCACCGGCCAGAAGATCTGGATCTCGTCCGGCGAGCACGACTTCACCGACAACATCATCCATCTGGTGCTGGCCCGCATCGAGGGCGCGCCGGCCGGGATCAAGGGCATCAGCCTGTTCGTGGTGCCCAAGGTGTTCGTCAATGAGGACGGCAGCCTGGGCGAGCGCAACGCGGGCGCGGCCTGCGCCGGCCTCGAGCACAAGATGGGCATCCACGGCAACGCCACCTGCGTCATGGCCTATGAGAACGCCAAAGGCTGGCTGGTCGGGACCGAGAACAAGGGCATGGCGGCCATGTTCGTGATGATGAACGAGGCGCGTCTGGGCACCGGCCTGCAGGGCCTTTCGATCGGCACCGCCGCCTATCAGGCCGCTGTCGAGTTCGCCCATGACCGGCTTCAGGGCCGCTCGCTGACCGGTCCGAAGAACCCGGACGGCCCGGCGGACTCGATCATGGTCCACCCCGACGTGCGGCGGATGCTGCTGGAGGCCAAGGCCTTCGTCGAAGGCGGTCAGGCCTTCACCCTGTGGACCGCCCTGCAGGCGGATCTGCAGCACTCGAACGACGAGGCCGAGGCCCAGAAGGCCCGCGACTACATGGGTCTGATCACGCCGGTGCTGAAGGCCTATCTGACCGACAAGGGCTTCCACGTCGCCAGCCTGGCCATGCAGGTGCACGGCGGCAGCGGTTACACCGAGCATTTCCCCGCCAGCCAGTATCTGCGCGATGCGCGGATCACCATGATCTACGAGGGCGCCAACGGCATCCAGGCGCTGGATCTGGTGGGACGGAAACTGCCCGCCAACGGCGGCCGCGCGATCATGAGCTGGTTCGCCGACATCGACGCCTTCGTGGCCGAGAACGGCGGCGACGGCCCGGTCAAACCTTTTGTCGACGGCTTGGCCGACGCGAAGAAGAAGCTGCAGGAAGGCACCATGTGGCTGATGCAGAACGGCATGCAGAACCCGGACAACGCCGGGGCGGCCAGCACCGACTATCTGCACATCTTCGGCCTGACGGCGCTGGCCTATATGTGGGCCCAGATGGCCAAGGCGGCCCAGGCGAAGGTCGACGGGGGTTCGACCGATCCGTTCTACGCCAACAAGCTGATGACCGGCCGCTACTTCGTCGAGCGCATCCTGCCCGACACCGGCGCGCATCTGGCCAAGCTGAAAACCGGCGCGGAAGTGCTGATGCAGATGCCGGCCGAGGCGTTCTGAGCGTGAACGTCCTCAACGTCCCCGAGCCCGCCTTCATGCAGGAGGAGGAGATCGTCCTCTTCGCCGACAGCGTAGGCAAATGGATCGACGAACATGCGCCGCCAGAGGCGGTGCAGTCGTGGATCGCCAATTCGTCCGTGCCGCGCGAGCTGTGGACCGCGTCGGGCGAGGCCGGGCTGCTGGGCCTGTCGATGCCGGAGGAAGACGGCGGCATGGGCGGCGACTACCGGCATGAGGTGGTGCTGATGCGCCAGCTGGGCTGGAAGGGGGCCGATCACTTCGGCATCTCGCTGCACAACGCCATCGTCATGCCCTACATCTGGCACTACGGCACCGAGGAGCAGAAGGCGCGCTGGCTGCCGCGGCTGCAGTCGGGCGAACTGGTCGGCGCCATCGCCATGACCGAGCCGGGCGCCGGGTCGGACCTGCAGGGGGTCAAGACCACCGCGATCAAGCAGGGCAACCAGTATGTGGTGAATGGGTCCAAGACCTTCATCACCAACGGCCAGCTGGCGAACTTCATCATCGTCGTGGCCAAGACCGATCCCAGCGAGGGCGCCAAGGGGACCAGCCTGATCGTGGTCGAAACCGACGGCGCGGAAGGCTTCGAACGCGGCCGGAACCTGCACAAGATCGGCATGGAGGGGAACGACACTTCCGAGCTGTTCTTCAACGACGTGAAGGTCCCCGGCGAGAACATCATCGGCGGCGGCGAGGGTCAGGGCTTCATCCAGCTGATGCAGCAGCTGCCGCAGGAACGGCTGAACATCGCCGTCCAGGGCGTGGCCGCGGCCGAGCGCGGGCTTCGGGAGACGCTGGCCTACGTCAAGGAGCGCAAGGCGTTCGGGAAACGGGTCATCGACTTCCAGAACACCCAGTTCAAACTGGCCGAGGTGAAGACCAAGCTGACCGTGGCCAGGGTATTCGTCGATCACTGCCTAGGCCTGCACCTGCAAGGGAAGCTGGACGCCGCGACCGCCTCGATGGCCAAATACTGGGTCACCGACATCCAGGGCGAGGTCATCGACGAGATGCTGCAGCTGCACGGCGGCTACGGCTATATGAACGAGTATCCGATCGCCCAGCTGTACAAGGACGCCCGGGTGCAGCGGATCTATGGCGGGACCAACGAGATCATGAAGCTCTTGATCGCGCGGACGCTCTGACCGGGCTATTCACTCCGCTCATCCCCGCGAAAGCGGGGACCCAGTCCTTTCGCGAGGCAGGCTGTGGCGTTCTACACCTATATCGTTGCAAGCGGTCGGAAAGGGACGCTCTACACCGGATCGACAGACTCGCTGATCGTCCGAACGACCCAGCATCGGGACAAGCTGTTCAAGGGCTTCACCGCAAAATACGGATGCGCGACCCTCGTCTGGTATGAATGGCATGAGACGCGCCATGCCGCCTTCGTCCGTGAGCGCCAGATCAAGAAATGGAACCGGGTCTGGAAGCTGGAGCTGATCGAAAAGAAGAATCCGGGCTGGCGCGATTTGTTCGACGATCTGTTCTGAACCCGTGGCCGTGGGCAAAGCGCGCAACGAAAGAACTGGGTCCCCGCTTTCGCGGGGATGAGCGGAGGTTTGGTTGGTACGTCTGTTTGTAACTGGAGAGTTGTCCCCCGACGCCGCCGTCCTGCCGACGCTGGACCAGTCGCGTTACCTGACCCAGGTGATGCGGCTGAAGATCGGCGACAGCCTGCTGGTCTTCAACGGCGTCGACGGGGAGTGGCGCTGTGTCATCGCCGAAATGCTCAAGAAGGGCGTGGTGCTGCGGGGTGAGGAACAGGTCCAGCCGCAGTCGACCGGCCCCGACGTCGAACTGCTGATCAGCGTGGTGAAGAAAAGCGCGCTGGAGTTCGCCGTCGAGAAGGCGACCGAGCTGGGCGTGCGGCGCATCCGGCTGGTCGTCACCCAGCGGACCCAGACCCAGCACGTGCGCATGGACCGGCTGGACGCCATCGCCATCGAGGCCGCCGAGCAGACCGGCCGCGTCGACGTGCCGATGATCGACGAACCGGTGAAACTGGCCGAGTTGCTGGACGGTTGGGAAACCGGGCGGCGGCTGATGTTCTGCGACGAGACCGGCGGGGAGCCGGCGGGCGCGGCGTTGCAGGACGCGGGCGAGGGCCCGTGGGCCGTCCTCATCGGTCCCGAGGGCGGTTTCTCGCCCGAGGAACGGGACCGGCTGCGCGCCCTGCCCTTCACCACCGCCGTATCGCTGGGACCGAGAATCCTGCGCGCGGACACCGCCGCCATCGCCGCCCTGACCCTGTGGCAGGCAGCGGTCGGCGACTGGGACCGCTAGCGGGACCGTCGGCTTCGGGGCAGGATGCAGCATGATCAATGAACTGGCCCTGTCGACGGTAATGGCCCTGCTAGCCGTCGGCATCCACGGCTTCGGCCTGCTCAGCCTCGGCCGCGGGCTGGAGATCTACGAGATCCGGGCCGGCCGGTCCTATGTCGAGGGTCCGCTGTGGCGGCACGCGGCGCTGACGATCGCCGTGGTTCTGGGCCTGTTCGTGGTCCATGGCGTCGAGATCTGGATGTACGCTGCCTTGTATACGCTGATCGGCGCCGTGCCGGATCTGCGCGAGGCGGTCTATTTCTCCAGCATCAGCTATGGCTCGATCGGCTACAGCGATGCGCTGATGGCGCGGGAGTGGCGCTTGCTGGGGGCCATCGAGGGCGTGGCGGGCGCCATCCTGCTGGGATGGTCGGTCGCCTTCTTCGTCAGCGTCATGACGCCGTTCACCGCGCGCAGAAAACACGGCATGATCCATCGCGACATCCCTTGAGGAACGCAAAGTTTCGCCCCATCTAGCCGCCACGACAGCCTTCGGGCTCTGGGGCTGAAAGAACCATATGGCTGACGTTGCGCCGCTTTCCCGGGAAGACCTGATCGGCGCCATGTCGAAAGGGGCCAAGCCCAAGGATCAATGGCGCATCGGCGCCGAGCACGAGAAATTCGGCTTCGACCGCACCACCCTGCGACGTCCGGCCTACGAGGGCGAGAACGGCATCCTGGCCATGCTGACCGGCCTGCAGCGGTTCGGCTGGGCGCCGGTCGAGGAGGCGGGCCACGTCATCGCCCTGGAGCGGCGCAACCCGGACGGCACTACAGCTTCCATCAGCCTGGAACCCGGCGGCCAGTTCGAACTCTCGGGCGCGCCGCTGAAGGACGTGCACGAAATCTGCGACGAGACCGGCCGCCACCTGATGGAAGTCAAACAGGTCGCCGACCAGATCAACCTCGGCTTCCTCGGCGCCGGCTTCGACCCGATGTGGCGGCGGGAGGACGTGCCCGTCATGCCCAAGGGCCGCTACGCCATCATGCGGGCCTATATGCCGAAGAAGGGGTCGCTGGGCCTCGACATGATGCTGCGCACCTGCACCATCCAGTCGAACCTGGACTTCGCGGACGAGGCCGACATGGTCGCCAAATTCCGCACCTCGCTGGCGTTGCAGCCGATCGCCACGGCCCTGTTCGCCTGTTCGCCCTTCATCGAGGGCAGGCCCAGCGGCTTCCTGTCGTCGCGCGCCAATGTCTGGACCGACACCGACCCCGACCGGACCGGCATGCTGGACTTCGTCTTCCAGGACGGCTTCGGCTACGAGCGCTACGCCGACTATGCGCTGGACGTGCCGATGTATTTCGCCAAGCGCGGGGAGGCCTATGTCGACCTGTCGGGCCGTTCGTTCCGCCAGTTCATGACCGAGGGCCTCGACGCCCTGCCGGGCGAGCGGGCGACGAAGAAGGACTGGAACGACCATCTGACGACGCTTTTCCCCGAGGTGCGGCTGAAGGCCTATCTGGAGATGCGCGGGGCCGACGGCGGGCCGTGGAGCCGTATCTGCGCGCTGCAGGCCCTGTGGGCCGGGGTGCTGTACGACGGCGCGGCCCTGGCCGCGGCCTGGGACCTGGTCAAGGACTGGGACATCGCCGACCACGAGCGCCTGCGCCGCGACGTGACCCGTCTGGGCCTCAAGGCCGAGGTCGCGGGCCGGTCGGTGCGGGACGTGGCCGTGGACATGGTCCACATCGCCCGCGAGGGGCTGAAGAACCGCGCCCGTTTCTCGGGCGGAATGGTCGACGAGCGCGGCTATCTGTCGGAGCTGGAAGACATCGCCGACAGCGGCGTCACCCCGGCCGAACGGCTTCTGGAGCTGTATCACGGCGAGTGGGCCGGCGATGTGAGCCGGATGTACCGGGACTTCGCCTACTAGGCCGTGGCCGTTCTTTCGAAGGGTCCCAGCGCCTCGATGACCAGCCGGGTGTCCATGTATTCGGTCAGTTCGACCAACTGGCCGTCGTGGAATTTCACCACCCAGCAGTAGGTGTTGTCATAGCGTTTGCCGTCGGTCGTCTCGGCGTCGCCGGTGCACTGAACGGCGGCCCAGTCGCCTTCGACGATGAACCGCTGGGCCGTGTTCCGATAGGATTTGAATCGCGCCATCAGCGGCCGAAGCAGTTCGCCGCGCACCGCCGCCTTGCCGCGATAGACGCCGGACCAGTCGGTCGACCCGATCATGATCCAGGTGAAGTCGTCAGCCATCGCCTCCACGAAGGCCCGGCCGTCACCGACGGCCAGACCTTCGAAGATGGCTTCCAGCGCCGCGCGGTTGTCCGCGCCCGCCATCAGGCGGGACCGCCATTCCGGCGGGCCCGGGCGATGTCGGCCGAGTTGCACCGGGCGAGCTCGGCTTCCGTCAGGGCCAGACCGGCGCGGGCGAAGGTCGAGACCGGGCCCATGCGGCCGACGAAGCGGCGGCATTCACGCATCAGCGGCTGGGTCGTTCCGCCGCCACGGCCGGCGCAGGCGCCGTCGGGGCTGCAGTTCCAGTTGCGACCGTCGAGGTTCAGCTGGATTTCGCGGGGTTCCAGCAGGGTGGCCGCTGCGCCCGAGGGAGCGGTGGCGGCGGTCTGGACGGCGAGGGCCGCCATAAGGGACAGGATGAGCATGATATCCTCCGGGGCTGGTCATGACGGACGGTCTTGTGTAAAAGTGACCGTTCGTGCACCCATAAGTGACCGATCGGTTACTTCGAGTCAAGAGGATTTCTGAATGCCGCCCAAAGGCGAGGCCACACACGCCCGATTGATCGACGAGGCGATGACCCAGGTCACCGTGCGCGGTCTGGCGGCGGTCAGTCTGGCCGATGTCGCGGGCGCGGCGGGCGTGTCCAAGAGCGCGGTGCTGAAGCATTTCCAGTCCAAGGAGGCGCTGCAGGCCGAAGTGGTCGACGCCATGATCGACCGCTTCAAGACCGCCGTCTGGGACCCGGCCGAGCCGCTGGAACCGGGCCGGGCGCGGCTGGACCGCATCTTCCAGGGCGAGCTGGACTGGATCGACGGCGAGGACCGGCCCGGCGGCTGTCCGCTGAAGGCGGCGGCGATGGAGCTGGACGACCAGCCCGGCCCGCTGCGCGACACGCTGAAGGGCAGCCAGATCCGCTGGGCGAAGACGCTGAAGCGCGAATTCCGGGCCCTGTATCCCGAGGCCGACGAGGCGGCGCTGGAGCTGAAGCTGTTCCAGTTCAAGGGCATCGTGCTGGCCTATGGCCATTCACGCCGCCTGCTGGACGACGAGACGGCGCGCGGACAGGCGACGGCGGCGTACCGGGCGCTGGTCGCGGCTTGATCGGGCGACGGCTCGGGACGATGGTGCGCCCATGCGCGCCAGCCTGACGCCGATGATCCATGTCCCCGACGTACGGGCCGCTGCGGATTGGTACGCGGCGATCGGATTCGATGTCCTCGACATCGGCGAGGACGGGGTCGAGCCGGTCTTCGCCCTGCTGGGCTGCGGCGACGGCCGGCTGATGCTCAACGCCGGCGGCCGGGCCTCGGACGCCCCACGGCGCGAGGCCGACCTGTATCTGCATGCGACCGATGTTGACGCCCTGTTCGCGCAGATTGGCGATCGCGCGGTCGTGGTGGAGCCGCCGCATGACACCTTCTACGGCATGCGCGA
Source organism: Brevundimonas sp. BR2-1 (assembly GCF_037626195.1). Lineage (NCBI taxonomy): Bacteria > Pseudomonadati > Pseudomonadota > Alphaproteobacteria > Caulobacterales > Caulobacteraceae > Brevundimonas > Brevundimonas sp. BR2-1. The sequence goes on from NZ_JARKMV010000002.1 coordinate 539,558, forward strand.
ATTCATCATCCGCGACCTCAACGGCTTCTGGCTGACGTTCGGCCAACCGACCACGGAGACACCATGACCGGAACCATTCGCGTCGGCATCGGCGGCTGGACGTATGAGCCGTGGCGCGGCGTCTTCTATCCCGAGAAATGGAGCCAGAAGCGCGAGCTGGAATACGCCAGCCGGCACACGACCTCGATCGAGATCAACGGCACCTACTATTCGGGCTTCAAGCCCGAGACATGGATGAAGTGGCGCGACGAGACGCCTGACGACTTCGTCTTCGCGGTCAAGGCCAGCCGGTTCTGCACCAACCGCAAGGTGCTGTCCGAGGGCAACGACAGCCTCGACCGGTTCCTCGATCAGGGGCTGACGGCGCTGGGCGACAAGCTGGGGCCGATCAACTGGCAGTTCATGGCCACCAAGAAATTCGACCCCGTCGATTTCGAGGGCTTCCTGAAGCTGTTGCCCAAGGAGAAGGACGGGGTCCGCCTGCGCCACGCCCTGGAGGTCCGTAGCGGCACCTTCGACAACGAACAGTTCTACGACCTGGCCCGGAAATACGGTGCGGCCATCGTCTACGGCCACGACGACGAGGCCCCGCAGTGGCCGCGGATCGATCAGGACACCGCCGACTTCAAATATGCACGCCTGATGTCCAGCCGCGAGGATGAGCCGACCGGCATGACCTCGGCCGAGTTGGACGAAATCGTCAGACAGACCCGCGACTGGGCGAAGAAGGGCGACGTCTTCGCCTATTTCATCGCCGGGGCGAAGGTGCGCAATCCGGCGGCGGCGCAGGCGCTGATCGCCAAGCTGGGCTGACCGTCAGGCCTTCGGCTGGTTCTCGAACCATTCGACGATGCCGGCCATGTCGCGTTCGAAGCCGCCGGGGATATAGATGTTCAACACCCCGGCGCGCTTGTCGGTGCGGTTGGCGAAATCGTGGGTCACGCCCGCCGCCGCGCGCACGAAACTGCCCACGCCGGCGTCGATCCATTCGTCTCCGACAAGCAGGCTCATCGTGCCCTCGATGACGTAGAAGATGTCGTCGTGATCCGAATGGCTGTGCGGTCCCGGGCCCTTGCTGTGCGGCTCGAGGAACCACTCCGAGATGGAATAGGTCGCGGCGGTCTCGGCCTCGTCCGCCTTGAACACCGCGCTCATGGCGCCCATCGCATAGGCGCGGCCCTCGCCGGGTTGGAGTATGATCGGTCGGTGACGGGCGTCGGACATCGGGGCCTCCCATCGGCAGGCGGACCTTGCCTTGGCGTCGGGACCCGCGCAACCGGACATGAGAGAACTAGGTATGACCACGGCTTTGATCCTTCACGGCGCCTGTCATTGCGGGGCGCAACGGTTCTCCGCTCCGGCGCCGGAGAGCGTGACGCAGTGCAACTGTTCGATCTGTTCGAAACGCGGGGCGCTGGCGGCCTATTACGCGCCGGATCAGGTCGAACTCACCCTCTCGCCTGACCGCCTCGCCGACTACCAGTGGGGCGATCGGATGATGACCTTTCATCATTGCGCCGCGTGCGGTTGCGGCGTCTTCAACGAGGCGCCCGCCTGGACCACGGACGAGGGCGAGAACCGACCGGCGCGCATCATTCTGAACGCCCGCCTGTTCGACGATCTGGACCTGCCCACCGTTCCCGTTTTGCATGTCGACGGCCGCAACGACTGGTGACCTTGCGGATTGATCCCGGCGTAGGCACCTGCCCCTGAAGCCAGCCTCGAGGACATCCATGCCCATCGCCACCCGCGCCTTCGCCGCCACCTCAAGCACGGCGCCGCTTTCGCCCCTCAGCTTCGACCGGCGCGATCCGGGTCCGGACGACGTGGCCATCGAGATCAAATTCGCGGGCGTCTGCCACTCGGACCTGCACGTGGTGAAGAACGAGCTGGGCGGCGGAACCACCTATCCGATCGTCCCGGGCCACGAGATCGCGGGCGTGGTGACGGCGGTGGGCGGCAACGTCGCCCGCTTCAAGGTCGGCGACCGCGTCGGCGTCGGGTGTATGGTCGACAGCTGCCGCCAGTGCGCCCCCTGCCGCGAGGGCGAGGAGCAGTACTGCGTCCCCGGCATGACCCAGACCTATGGCTCGCCCGATCCCAAGGGCGCGGCGGTCGGTCAGACGATCACCCAGGGCGGCTATTCCACCGCCATCGTGGTTGACCAGAACTATGTCGTGACCATTCCCGACAGCATCCCGCTGGACGCCGCCGCGCCCCTGCTGTGTGCGGGCATCACCACCTGGTCGCCGCTGAAGCACTGGAAGGTCGGCCCGGGTTCCAAGGTGGCGGTGATCGGTCTGGGCGGTCTGGGCCATATGGCGGTCAAGCTGGCGGCGGCCATGGGAGCCGAGGTCACCGTCCTGTCGACCTCGGACCGCAAGAAGGCGGACGCCGAGCGGATGGGGGCGAAGCATTTCCTTATCAACTCCGACAAGGCGGCGATGAAGGCGGCGGCCGAGAGCTTCGACCTGATCATCAACACCGTCTCCGCCACGCACGAGATCGCCAGCCATGTGCAACTGCTGGCGAAGGACGGGACGATGGTCATGCTGGGCCTGACCACCGAGGGTCTGCCGGTCTACGCCATGGGCCTGCTGTGGCGGCGGCGTTCGGTCGCCGGCTCGCTGATCGGCGGCATCCGCGAGACCCAGCAGATGCTGGATTTCTGCGCCGAACACGGCCTGGCCTGCGACATCGAGCTGATCGCTCCGGACCAGATCAACGAGGCCTATGCGCGGATGGAGAAGTCGGACGTCCGCTATCGGTTCGTTCTGGATATGACGCGGATCTGAGGCGAGCCTTTCCGCGCAACCCCGCAGCCGCTACACCTGTTGACGAACAGGCGCCGCGTCAGACGGCGCCGTCAGGGACAAGGAAACGCACATGGCTCGAGTGGCACTGGTCACGGGCGGCACCCGCGGCATTGGCAAGGCGATCGTCCAGCGGCTGAAGGAAGACGGCATGTCCGTGGCCGCCGGCTACTCCGGCAATGTCGAGGCCGCCGAGGCCACGGCGAAGGAGCTGGGCGTCACCATCGTCAAGGGCAATGTCGGCTCGTTCGACGACTGCGCCCGCGCCGTGAAGGAGGTCGAGGACCAGCTGGGGCCGATCGACGTTCTGGTCAACAACGCCGGCATCACCCGCGACGGCTTCTTCCACAAGATGTCCTCGGACCAGTGGTCGGACGTGATCCGCGTCAACATGGACAGCGTCTTCAACATGACGCGCCAGGTGATCAACGGCATGCGCGATCGCGGCTTCGGCCGGATCGTCAACATCTCCTCGATCAACGGCCAGAAGGGCCAGATCGGCCAGACCAACTATTCCGCCGCCAAGGCCGGGATGATCGGCTTCACCAAGGCGCTGGCGCTGGAGAATGCCCGCAAGGGCGTGACGGTGAACTGCATCGCCCCCGGCTATATCGACACCGAAATGGTCGGGGCCATGGACGAGAAGGTCCTGGCCGGGATCATCGCCCAGATCCCGGTCGGAAGGCTTGGAAAAGGCGAGGAAATCGCCGACATGGTGTCCTGGCTGTCTGGCGAACGTGCCGGATATGTCACAGGCTGCACACTGTCGCTGAACGGTGGTCAGTATCTCGTCGGCTGATCCGGCCCTGCCCAAAATCCGCCGCGCGCTGGTTTCACCACTCTTCGCCATGGAGTTGACGGCAGGGTCCAGAACGGCGCGAACGCCGCTTCCGCCCGCGATGGCGATCGCCCTCGCGGCGGCGGCGCTGTCGTTTGCGTCCACGTCCTCCGAAGCCCAGGCCCAGACCCGCGGCAACGCCCAGGCCGAACAGAGCCAGTCCCTGCGCAACAGCGGAGGGGCTTCCCGCGCCCTGCCGCCCACAGGCCGGTATGTCGCGGAATCAGGCGAAGGCTTCATCCTCGATCGTTCGGGCCAGCGGCCCCTGTTGCGCTTCGATCGCCGCGACGAGACCTGGGTGCTGCGCCCGACCGCGGCCCCGCGCGGCGACGTCATCTATCGCAACGACGCCGGCGACCAGCTGCTGCGGGTCACGCCCGGCGGCGGCATGACCGTCTATACGCCGCGGGCGCCCGGCGGATCGCCCGCCTCGCTGTCGGGCCCGGCCCCCAGCCTGACGCCGCCGACCCTGGGTCCGGCCCAGATGTTCCAGTTGATGACCCGCCGCAGCGCCATGCTGAGCCAGGCGCTGGGCCGGCTGATCGAGATCAATGTTGACACCGACGGCGCCGCCGAGGGTCTGACGGTCGAGGCCCTGATCCTCTCGACGGACGCGGCCCTGCGCATCGCCCGGTCGCCCTCGGCCCGGTCGTCGCTGGACCGGCTGCGCAGCATCACCATCGTCGACGGGCCCCGCGCCTCGGTGACCTACGCCCGCGGCGACCTGCGCATCGTGGTGGCGCCCACCCAGGGCGTGGCGGGCCGGCCGTCCTCGGCCCGGGTCATCGACGCCTTCCTGACCCCCGCGACCACGACCCGCCGACGCTGATCAGCCGGCGAAGACGTCCTTGGCGGCCCGCCGGACGGCGAACCCGGCGGCGTCCTTGACCCGGACGAAGGGGTTGAAGGCCTTTTCCGCCCCGATGGTCGTCGGCACGGTCGCCTCGCCCCGTTCCCGCATGGCGAAAATCTCGTCCGCCCGCGCCCGCATTTCCGGCCGGTCGTCGACGCTCAGGGCGAAGCGGGCGTTGCCGGCGGTGTATTCATGGGCGCACCAGACCATAGTCTCGTCCGGCCAGGCCGCCAGCGTCTGAAGGCTGGCGTGCATCTGTTCCGGCGTTCCCTCGAACAGCCGGCCGCAGCCCATGTTGAACAGCACGTCGCCGACGAAGGCCTGGGCGTCCGCCGCCGACCGATAGACGATATGGCCCAGCGTATGGCCCGGCGCGTGGGTCACCTCCAGAACGGTCTCGCCCAGCATCACGACGTCGCCGCCGGCGACTATGCGGTCGATCGGCGCGGCCTTGCGCACCTCTTCGGGACCGATGATCTCGCAGCCGGTCTCGTCCTTCAGCCGGGCGTTGCCCTGGGTGTGGTCGGGGTGCCAGTGGGTGTTCAGGATCAGATCCAGCCGACCCCAGCCCGACCGCTCGAGATCGGCCAGAATGGCGGCGGCGTCCGGCGTGTCGATGGCCGCGACCATGCCCGAGCCCGCGTCGCGGACCAGGAAGCCGTAGTTGTCGTTCAGGCAGGGGAAGATACGGACATCGAGGGTCATGCGCCCATCCTAGCAGCCCGCCCCGACCCGGCCTATGCTCCCCCCATGCGGCGCAGTATCGAGGACCTTCGCATCTTCTACGGCGAGCCGGCCGGCGCCCTGGCGCGCCGTCTGCTGGCGCGGCGTCTGGAGGACGCCTGGGGCGAGGCGACGAACAGTGATGTTCTGGGCCTCGGCTACGCCACGCCGTGGCTGGACGCCTTCGTCGGCGCGCGGCGCGTGGTCGCGGCCATGCCGGGCGGACAGGGAGTCGAGCTGTGGCCCTCGGTCGGCAAGAACCGGACCCTGCTGGTCGACGACCGGCGCCTGCCCTTCGCCGCCGGATCGTTCGACCGCATCCTGCTGGTCCACGCGCTGGAAGAGGCCGACGACGCCCAGGCCCTGATGGCCGAGGCCGTGCGCGCCCTGTCGCCGGCGGGTCGGATCATTCTGGTGGCGGCCGCGCGCGGCGGGCTGTGGGCGCGGGCCGAGACCACGCCGTTCGGACACGGCCGGCCGTTCACGCGCGGGCAGCTGGAGCGGCTGGTGCGGGCCGCGGGGCTGGAGCCGACCGCCTGGTCCCAAACCCTGTATGTGCCGCCCTGGGGCCCGCTGCTGCCGCTGGCGGACGGATTCGAACAGGTCGGCAAACGGATCATGCCCGGCGCGGCGGGGGTCATCCTGCTGGAGGCGACGCGGCGGGAATACGCCCGCATCCGGCCGGGCGGAGCCGTGGCGACGGTCCCGGTCATGACCCCGGCGCTGCAGCCCCGGCCCGCGAACCGGACGGGCCGCGAGAAACTCGCCGAAAAACTGGCCGGCGGCGATCTGGCGGGAATGCGCGAACGCCCTTAAAGCCACGGCCATGCAGAGACTGATCCTGATGCGCCACGCCAAGGCGGAGAAGAGCTCCGCCTCGGGCCAGGACCGCGACCGTCCCCTGTCGGACAAGGGCCGGGCCGACGCCGCCGCCATGGGCCGGGCCCTGGCCGCGCGGGGCATGCGGCCGGATCTGGCGTTCGTCTCCCCCTCGGCCCGGACGCAGCAGACCTGGGACCTGCTGCACGACGCCTTCGGCGATGTGCAGGTGCGCGAGCCCGAGCCGCTGTACAACGGCGGATCCGACACCCTGCGCCGCTATATCGAGGGGGCCGAGGACGAGGCCGGCTGCCTGATGGTGGTGGCCCACAATCCCGGCGTCCATGTGCTGGCGGTCGAATATCTGATCGAAAGCGCCGCCTCGCCGTCGGTGCTGGACCGGATGAGCGGCGGCTTCCCGCCAGGCGCGGCGGCCATCTTCATCGTCGATGTCGCCGGGCGCTGCACCTTCGAAGGCTTCCTGCAGCCGCGCGATCTCGTCGGCGAATGACCGGCGCCGCTTACAAGCTGGTCGATCGGGGCGAATGGGCCGCTGCCCGTGAGGCGGGGACCTATGCCGGGTCGGCGGTCGATCTGGCGGACGGCTACATCCACCTGTCGGACGCCGGCCAGCTGGCCGAGACCGCGCGGCGGCACTATGCGGGCCGCGCGGACCTGATGCTGGTGGCCGTGGACCTGCGGCCCCTGGGCGACGACCTGAGGTGGGAGGCGTCGCGCGGCGGGGCCCTGTTTCCGCATCTCTACGCCCCTCTGCCGGTCGCCGCCGCGGTCAGCGAACGGCCGCTGTCGGTGGACGCCGAGGGCGTGATGCGTTTCGACGACGGAGCGGTCGGATGGCCCTGAGCGACCTCGGCGCCGCCCTGCTGCGCCAACTGGATCCCGAGGTCGCCCACGGTCTGGCGATCCGCGCCCTTCAGGCCCTTCCCCTGCCCGCGGCGCCCGCTGACGACCCCATCCTGCGAACCACGATCGCCGGGCTGGACCTGCCCAACCCCGTCGGTCTGGCGGCTGGTCTGGACAAGAACGGCGAGGCCCTGGCGGGTCTGGCGCGGCTGGGATTCGGTTTTGTGGAATGCGGCTCGGTCACGCCCCTCGCGCAGCCGGGCAACCCGAGGCCGCGCCTGTTCCGGCTGTCGGAAGACCGCGCGATCATCAACCGGATGGGGTTCAACAACCTGGGCCTTGAGGCCTTCGCCGGACGTCTGGCGAACCGGCCCAGGACCGTCGTCGTCGGCGCCAATCTGGGGGCCAACAAGGATACGGAGGACAAGGCGGCGGACTATGTGGCCGGACTGAAGCGTCTGCGCGGACTCAGCGACTATATCACCGTCAATGTGTCCTCGCCCAATACACCGGGGCTTCGCGCCCTGCAGGGGCGGGCGGCGCTGGACGACCTGCTGGGCCGTCTGAACGAGGCCCGCGCCGGCGATCCCACGCCGGTCTTCCTCAAGGTCGCGCCCGATCTGACGGCGGACGAGATCGCCCTGATCGTCGAGGCCAGTCTCGATCACCGGATCGACGGCCTGATCGTCTCCAACACGACCCTGGACCGGCCCGACAGCCTGCGCTCGCGGGATCGCGCCGAGGCGGGCGGCCTGTCCGGCGCGCCGCTGAAGGTCCGCGCGATGGAGGCCCTGCGCGCCGCCGTGGACGCGTCGGCGGGCCGTCTGCCCCTGATCGCGGTCGGAGGGATCGATTCCGGCGCGGAGGCCTACGCCCGCATCCGGGCCGGGGCGGCCGCCATTCAGCTGTATTCGGCCCTGATCTACGAGGGGCCCGGTCTGGTCGGGCGGATTAAGCGCGACCTGGCCGCCCGCTTGCGCGCCGACGGCTTCTCCACAGTCTCCGAGGCCGCCCGATCGGCCCGTTGACGGAGCGTTAGGGCAACGCGGGCATAGTGCGCGCGAGGCGAAAACGCCTTGTCCGGGGAACTGCATGGCGATCGCCAAAGTCGGAACGCAAGCTCACGGCGCCGCTCACGAAGGCGACTGGGCGACTGCAATTCGCCAGCGGCGCAAGGCGTTGCTGCAGCGGCTCGGCATGGGCGCGGCCACCGCAATGATTTTCAGCCCCTTGCTGGGCTGGCCGCTGAGCGTCGCGTGGGTGCTCGGCTATTTCACCATTCAGGCCCTGGACGTCTGGGTCTTCTCGCCGATCAACAGCGGGCGGGCCGAGCAGCTGACCGGCCTGCGCTGGGTCGCGGGCTGGATGATGCTGACCGCCAACGCGGGGTTTTTCGGCAGCCTGTCGATCCCGATGTGGCTTCTCGGGGGCCCGATGGGCGGCATCTGCGCGGTCATGCTGCTTTCGGCGGGAGCCATCTATTCGGTGATCAACGCACCGCGGTCGACGTCGGTGATGCTGATGACGGCCTCGGTCCAGTTCCTGTATCTGGCCGCCACGCCGGTCTTCATGGCCATCTACGGCGCCTCGACGGGCTTTGTGACCGCCGCCGCCATCGCCGTGGGCGTCTTCATCACCTACTGCCTGTCGACGTGGCAGCGCATGAACGAGGCGCGGCTGGCCGAAGGCGCCGCGCGGGTCGAGGCCGACCAGAAGCGGATGGACGCCGAACGCATCATGGAGGGCCGCAGCGCCTTCCTGGCCGCCATCGGCCACGATCTTCGCACCCCGATCAGCGCCATCCTGGCCGGCGCCGCCGAACTGGAGCGCGGCGCGGCCGACACCTCGGCCCGATCGCAGGCCCAGCTGATCACCGACGCCGGCTTCATGATGAAGGCGCTGCTGGACGACCTGCTGGACCACGCCAAGCTGGACGCCGGCCACATGACGGTCGACCAGGTCGACTTCAACCTGCGCGAACTGCTGAACCAGACCGTCCGGCTGTGGCGCGGACCGGCCCGGGCCAAGGGGCTGAAGCTGCGCGTCGAAGGCGCGTCCTGCATCCCCGATTCGGTGCGCGGCGATCCGATGCGGCTGCGTCAGGTGCTGAACAACCTGATCTCCAATGCGATGAAATTCACCGACACCGGATCGATCACCCTGCGTCTCAACGCCTGGGCTGAAGAGCCCGGCGGCCACGCCGTGCTGATCGAGGTGGCCGACACCGGTCCGGGCATGACCGCCGACCAGCTGGCCCGTCTGTTCACCCCCTTCGACCAGACCATCGCCGGCGTCAGCGCCGTCCACGGCGGCACGGGCCTGGGCCTGGCCATCAGTCGTCAGCTGGTGCAACTGATGGACGGTCGACTTACCGCCCGGAGCCGCCCCGGCTCCGGCGCCCGGTTCACCCTGTCGCTGCATTTCCAGGCCGGCGAGGCCGTCGCCATCCCGACCCCCGCCCTGGACCAGCAGAGCCGCGACGCCATCGCCCGCTCACTGTCCGGCCGCCGATCGGCCGCAGCCGAACAGATCGCCGCGCCCCAGCCGCTGTACGAAGCCCCGCCGGCTCCCGCCCAGCTGGTGGTCGAGGACGTCGCCGCCCCCGAGGCCGAATACGCCGACGAGGAGGACGAGGGCCGTCCCATGCGGGTACTGGTCGTCGACGACCACGACATCAACCGCCGCGCCATCCAGCTGATCCTGCAGCCGCTGGGCTGCGACATCGCCACGGCCGCGGACGGCATGGCGGCGCTGAAGATCTGCGAGCATACCGCCTTCGACCTGATCTTCATGGACGTCCGGATGCCCGAGCTGGACGGCCGCGAGACCACCCGCCGCATCCGCGCCGGGAACGGCCCCAACGCCGGCGTGCCGATCATCGCGGTCACCGCCGACACGGCGGCCGAGGACATCGCCGCCTGCACGGCCGCCGGCATGACCTATTTCGTGCCCAAGCCGATCACCCCGCCGATGCTGCTGGGCGCCATCACCCATGTGATGACCATGGCTCAGTCGGACGACGTCGAGGCGGAAACCGTCGCGGCCTGATTCCGCACATCGGCGATCAGCCGGTCCGCGAAGCCTTCGGCCTTCATCCCGCACTCCCAGATCGTGATCACGCGCCACCCGGCGGCGGTCAGCGCGGCGCGGCTGGTCTCGTCGCGAGCCCGGTTGCGGTCGATCTTGGCGGTCCAGTAGGGGCCGTTGGCCTTCGGCTTGCGCGAGCCTCGCGCGCAGTCGTGACCGTGCCAGAAACAGCCGTGTACGAAGACCGCGACCCGCCGCCCCTTCATCACCAGATCGGGCCGCCCCGGCAGGCCCGCGCCGCCCAGCCGGTAGCCGATTCCGGCCGCGCGCAGGATGCGGCGCACGGCCAGTTCAGGCGCCGTGTCGCGGCTCTTCACGCGGCGCATGACGGCGCTGCGCTCCTCCGGGGTGAAGACGTCGGTGCTCACCAGACAAACCCCGCGCTGAAACAGCGAGCGCCCGCGGCGCGAGCGGTATCGCCCTTAAAGCTGCGCCAGCAGGTGCTCGGCCGAGGACACCTTGAACTCGCCCGGCTGTTCGATGTTCAGCTGTTCGACGACGCCGTCCCGGACCAGCATCGAATAGCGCTGCGAACGCTCGCCCATGCCGAAGCCCTTGGCGTCCATCGACAGGCCCAGCTGGCGGGTGAAGTCGCCGTTGCCGTCGCCCAGCATGACGATCTCGTCCTTGCCGATGCCCTGGCTGTCGGCCCAGGCGCCCATGACGAAGGCGTCATTGACCGAGACGCAGGCGATGGTGTCCACGCCCTTGCCGACGATGTCCTCGCGCAGGTCCTTGAAGCCGGGCAGGTGTTTGGCCGAGCATGTCGGGGTGAAGGCGCCCGGGACGGCGAACAGGGCCACGGTCTTGCCGGCGAAGATATCGTCCGTCGTGACCGGCCGGGGGCCGTCGTCGGTGGCGCGGGTCAGGTTCGCCGAGGGAATGCGGTCGCCGATCTGGACGGTCATGGGCAGGCTCCGGAAATGGGTGTGAGGACGAAACGTGCCGATCAGATAGGCGTTGCCGCCCCTCCCGCCAACCGCCGCCTTGCGAACGCCGCCGTCCGCACCAATGATAGGGTCATGGACGATTTCCAATCCCTGGCCGGGCGGCTGCTGGTGGCCATGCCCGGCATCAGCGATCCCCGGTTCGAGCATGCGGTCATCCTGATCTGCGCCCACCGGCCCGATCACGCCATGGGCCTCAGGCTGGACCGGCCCGCGCCGGGCGTGAACCTGAAGAAGGTGCTGACCAAGCTGGACACTCCCCTTCCCCCCGACGCCGACAGCCGCGCGGTGCTGATCGGCGGGCCGGTGGACCGTGAGCGGGGCTTCGTCCTGCACACCGACGACTGGCTGGTCGACGACGCCTCGCTGGCCTTCGGCGCCGGCTTCGCCATGACGGGCACGCGAGAAGCCCTGCTGGCCATGGTCGATCCCGAGACGGGGCCGCACCGGTCGGTGCTGCTGCTCGGCTACGCCGGCTGGGGCGACGGCCAGCTTGAGGACGAGCTGGGCGAGAATGTCTGGCTGGTCGCCGACGCCGATCCCGAGCTGATCTTCGACCCCGACCACGAGAGCAAATGGGGCCGGGTGCTGGCCGGGCTGGGCGTGGATCCAGCCCGGCTGTCGGGCCAGATCGGCCGGGCCTAGGCCGAGCGCGCCTTGATCGGGGCCGTGCCGTCGGCCAGCGACTCATTCAGATAGACCTCGGCCTCCTGGGCCGGCAGGGCCTGGGCGTAGCCGAAGCCCTGGCCGTAGTGGCACTGGGCCTCAAGCAGGAGTTTGGCGAGGCCGGCGTTCTCGACGCCCTCGGCGACGACGTCCAGCCCAAGGTCCCGACCCAGGTTGACCACCGACTTGACGATCGTGGCCGAGCCCTCGTCCTTGTCCATGGTCAGAACGAAATAGCGGTCGATCTTCAGCGTATCGAACGGCAGCTTGGCCAGCCAGGTCAGGGACGAGAAGCCGGTGCCGAAATCGTCCAGCGCCAGCGACGCTCCCGCCTCGCGCAGGCGGGTCAGGGTCTCGGCCGCGCGCGAGGTATCGCGCATGATGTCGCCTTCGGTGACCTCCAGCTTCAGCGCGCCCCTGGGCAGGCCGGCGTCGGTGATGATGCGGGTGACGTCGTCGACCAGATCCGGCCGTTCGATCTCGCCGACCGACAGGTTGACGCTGCAGAACAGCTTTCCCGCCATGGGATGGCGGGTCAGCCATTCGGCCAGCTGGCGCGACGCCGAGGTCATCATCAGCAGGCCCAGCTCGTTCATCAGGCCCATTTCGTCGGCCAGGCCGAGGAATTCGTCGGGCGGCACCAGGCCGCGCTTGGGGTGGCGCCAGCGGGCCAGGGCCTCGAAGCCGGCCACCGCCCCGGTCAGCAGGTTCACGATCGGCTGGTAGAAGGGCTCGATCTCGCCGCGGACGAAGGCGTTTCTCAGATCCGCCTCCAGCGCCAGACGGGACAGGCTGTCGCTCTCCAGCGCCCGGCCATAGGCGGCCACGCCGCCCCGACCCGCCAGCTTGGCCTGTTCGACGGCCAGTTCGACGCGGCGCAGCAGTTCGGCGGGATCGGGCGCGTCCGGCCCCCCCTCGGCCGAGGCCGAGCCGATCGAGACGGTCGGATAGATGTCGAAGCCTGCGATGCGCAGCGGCTGCTCCATCGCCTCGCGCACCCGTTCGGCCACCATCCCGGCGCCGCGCGGAGCCAGGACCGCGAATTCGTCCTCGCCGATGCGGGCGGCGTTGGCGTCATGGGCGAAGGCGGCGTTCAGGCGCGAGCCAAGGGCGGCCAGCACCAGATCGGCCCGGGCGTGCCCCAGGGCCTCGTTCAGGCGGCGCAGACGGTCCACGTCGGCCACGACCAGCTCATAGTCGCCGGGCTGGGTCAGGGCCTCGCCGGCGCGGGCCAGGAAGGTGCGCCGGTCCAGCAGGCCGGTCAGATGATCGCGGTGGGAGGCGGCGAACTTGTTTTCCAGCGCCACCACCCCGGCGGCGCGCAACCCGTCTTCCAGCCAGACGCCGCGCCAGATGCAGGTCTCTGCGTCCCGCATGCGCAAGCGAACGGCGACCTCGGTCCCCTCCCCCTGCGGCTTGAGGATCTTTTCGGCCAGGGCGCGGTCCTGCGGCGAGGCCACAGCGGCGAAGGCGGCGCCCGAACACTCCGGCGCCAGCGGTCCCAGCCCGAGCGCGCGGGTGGCCCCGGTGAAACGCATCTGGTCGTCGGCGGGCGTCCAGATCCACAGCGCCGTGTCAGCCGCGGCCAACGCCTCGATGGCGGTCGTCGCGTCCCAGGCCAGACTTCTGGAGCGAGTGTTCAAACGCCTTACCGGTCCTGACAGGACGGCTCCGAAATCAGCCGCCGCGCGCGGCTCCGTCATTCACGACGCCGAACAACAGATGGTCTGCCCAAGCGCCGTTAATTTTGAGATAAGCCCGGGCCCGTCCCTCGAGCTCGAAGCCCGCTTTTTCCAGCACCCGCCGCGAGGCGAGGTTGGCGGGCACGCAGGCCGCTTCGACCCGGTGCAGGTTCAGGTCCTTGAAGGCGTAGGCGACCATGGCCCGCACCGCGGCTGTGCCGTAGCCCCGTTTCGCATGGGGCTGGCCGATCCAGTAGCCCAGCGTGCCGGTTTCGGCCACGCCGCGCCGCACGTTCGACAGGGTGATCGCCCCGACCAGCGCCTGATCGACGTCGGCGAAGATGAAGAAGGGCCAGGCGTTGCCGGCCTCCATCTCGCGCGCATAGATCGTCAGCCGCCGTTTGAAGGCCGCCCGGGTCAGATCATCCTCGGGCCAGCTGGGTTCCCACGGCTGCAGATAGGCGTAGCTGGTCTGGCGCAGGGCGGCCCAGGCCTCGTGGTCTCCGGCGCGCGGAGCCCTCAGGGTAACCCCCGCGCCCTTCACGACCGGACCGGTCGCCTCATTGATCCAGTCCAGCAGGGCCATGACCGCAGATTAGCGGGCCGCCGCTCAGCCGAAAAGGCCCTCGCGGAACGCCGCACCGGCGGGCGCGGCGGCCCTGGGCCCAAGAACCGCGGTCGCGGCCTTGCCCGCGGTCAGCGACAGGGCGGCCGCCGTCCGAACGTCCTCGACGGTCTGGGCCAGCATCCGTTCGGCCATGGTCTCCGACGGGATCGGGGCGCCGAAGATCAGCACCTGGGCCGCCGCCCGACCTGCGCGGGCCGATGGGCTCTCGTCCGACATCCACAGGCCGGCGTTCATCACCGCCTTGGCCCGCGACAGCTCCGCCGCCGTGGGACCGGTTTCGGCCAGGGCCTTCAGCTCGGCCGCGCAGACCCGGGCCAGTTCCACCGCCCGTTCGGCCGCGGCCCCGGCGTAGATGCCCAGAATACCCGCGTCCTCATAGGGCTCATGGTATGCGTCGATAGCATAGGCCAGACCGCGCTCCTCGCGGGCGCTCTGGAACAGACGCGAGGCCATGCCGCCGCCGAGGACCTCGGTCATCAGCCGCGCCGCCGCATAGGCGGGGTCGCCGGCCGCCGGGGCCGGCAGCTGGAAGACGATGTTGGCCTGTTCGATTCGCCGCGACAGGGCCGCGTCGCCGCCGGTGAAGCGCGGGGTCTCGGGCTCGGCCGCCGGGGCCGCCGTCTGGTCGCCGAACCAGCGCTCGGCCAGGGCCAGCAGCTCGGTCTCGTCGACCGCCCCGGACACCGCCACCACCATCCGGTCGGGTGAATACAGGCGGGCGCGCCAGTCGGTGATCGAGGCACGGGTGATGGGCTTCAGGCTTTTCACCGATCCGAGGATGGGGCGGCCCAGCGGCTGGCCCGTGAAGGCCCGGGTCTGGGCCATTTCGAAGACGTGGTCGTCGGGGGTGTCGAAAGCCTCGGCGATTTCCTGGGCGACCACGTCCTTCTCGCGCTCGATCTCGTCGGGATCGAGCGTGGGGCGGAAGATGAGGTCCGACACCACCTGCATGGCCAGCGACAGGGAGCCGTCCAGCGCCCGCACCTCGAAACTGGTGCGCTCATAGCCGGTGGAGGCGTTCAGCGAGCCGCCCTCGGCCTCGATCCGCTCAACGATCTCGCGGGCGCCCATCTCGCCGGCGCCCTTGAAGACCAGGTGTTCGAGACAGTGGGACCAGCCGGAGGTGGCCTCGGTCTCCCATTTCGCTCCGCCGCGGACGGCGACGGTCAGGGCCAGGGTGCGCAGGCCGGGCATGGGATCGCAGACGACGCGGACGCCGTTGGACAGGGTGTGGAGGGTGGCGGTCAGGAGTCTTCTTCTTTGCCTGTCGCCCCGCTGGCGGAGCGGGGCTGTTTGAGGAGGGTTCGCCGGAGCAGGACGATGTAGAAACCGAGCACCGCCAGCGCCAGTCCGAACCATGTCAGGGCGTAGCCGAGGTGGTTGTTCGAGAAGGCGGCGGGCGGAGCCGAGGGCCTGAGCGCCAGCCATTCCGGGTTGGAGGAGGTCGTGGCGTAAATCATGGGGCTGGCCAGCCATTTCTTGACACCCAACGCCCGCCCCATGGCGAGGTGGTCGCGGGCGTAGAAGACATTGCCTTCAGGCGGCGGGGCGAAGGACGACGGCTCCGGCGGCATGCGCAGCTGACCGATGATCCGCACGGGCTCGGTCGACGGCGTCACCGGCGGTCGGGCCGAAACCGTTTCGGAGACGAAACCCCGGTCGACGAGGGTGACGAACGGCTTGCTCGGCAAGGCGCAGGCCGAGATCAGTCGAACGCCGACCTGGCCGTTCTCGACGGTGCGCATCTCCACGAAGGGCGCGGTGGCCAGACCGGGGCAGTCGATCATGACGCTGCGGAATTCCTGATCGGGCCGATAGACCTGCATCACCGGCACGGGCGGATGCATCGCCGCCGCCTCGGCGTCGGCGATCAGGTCTCCCTTCCACTGCATCCGCTGCACCTGCCAGATGCCCAGTGAACAAAGCAGGGCGAACGCAAGGGCGCAGACGATCGTCAGACCCCAGGGAAAACGTCCGGGGGTCTCAGTCGTCATTGCGCGCCTGTCCCGCCTTGTTGCGCATCTGCAGGGCGATCATCACACCCTTGCCCGGCCGCATCAGCCCGATGGACAGCGCCGCCACCAGCGGCAGGGCGACGGCCAGCATGACCCAGATCGGGGGATTGTACGCGACCTGTACGAACAGGGCCCCGAACACCACGATCCCGCCGGCGATCTGCATGATGAAGATGGCGGCGCCGTCGCCGGTGTTGAGCCGGGTGAAATCGAAGCCGCAGACCTCGCACCGGTCCACCACCTTCAGGAAGCCCGCGAACAGCGGGCCCTTGGCGCAGTTGGGACAGCGGCAAAGCAGACCGGCGCGGATCGGATCGATCCGCGCCGGCAGGCCGCTGGAATTTTCACTGGCCATGGCTTGTCCCGGCGGAAGCCGGGATCACCCGAAGGTGACGTAGACGAAGGCGAAGAGGAACAGCCAGACCACGTCCACGAAATGCCAGTACCAGGCGGCCGCCTCGAAGCCGAAATGCTTGGCCGGGCTCATCTGGCCCGCGTACAGGCGCAGCAGGCAGACCAGCAGGAAGATGGTGCCGATCAGGACGTGGAAGCCGTGGAAGCCCGTCGCCATGAAGAAGATCGAACCGTAGAGGCCGGAGTTCGCCGCTTCTTCGTTGAAGAACAGGTTCTCGTGGATGATGTGGTTGTACTCATAGGCCTGCACCGCGGTGAACAGGATGCCGAGCGCGACGGTGATCAGCAGCCCCGTCTTGGCGGCGCTGCGGTCGCCGACCTGCAGCGCATGGTGCGCCCAGGTGACGGTCGTGCCCGACAGCAGCAGGATGACGGTATTCAGCAGCGGCAGCTGCCAGGCGTCCAGGGTCTCGACGCCCTTGGGCGGCCAGGTCGACCAGGCGGCGGCGGTGTCGGCCCAGTTGGCCACTTCCGGAATATGGGCGCGCGCTTCGTTGAAGACCGCCATCTCGAAGAACATCCAGAAGAAGGCGACGAAGAACATCACCTCGGACGCGATGAACAGCATCATGCCGTAGCGCAGGCCGATGGAGACGACCGGCGTGTGATCGCCCGCCTTGCTCTCCTTGATCACGTCGGCCCACCAGCCGAACATCGAGACCAGCACGCCGGCCAGACCGGCGAAGAACAGGGCGTTGTGACCCTTGGCCAGCAGGGCAGTCGCCAGCTGACCGGCGTCGTCGCCGACGATGCCCTTCATCCAGACCACGGCGCCGACCATCATGATCGTGACCGCGATGGAGGCGACCAACGGCCAGGGACTGGGGTTCACCAGGTGGTAGTCGTGATGAGGAGTGGCGTGAGCGTCGGCCATCAGGGTCTCTTGAAGCGGTCGAGATACGTATGGGGCAGGCTATAGCGTCCGCTATCCGGCTGCGCCAGTGGGTTGGGCGCCGTTGGCCGCCAGCTCCGCGGACTTGGTCGGATAGAAGGTGTAGCTGAGGGTGATTTCGTTGACGCCGCGGCTCTCGCGATCCGTCGCCATCTCGGGCGCGACGAAATACTGGACGGGGAATTTCATCGTCTGGCCGGGCTGGATCGTCTGCCCCTCGAAGCAGAAGCATTGCAGCTTCTGGAAATAGGGCCCCGCCCGCTCCGGCACGACATTGTAGGCCGCCGTGGCGTGGATCGGCTGGTCCGAGGTGTTGGTCACGTCGAAATAGGCGAGACCCGTCTCGCCGATTCGCACCCTCTGGGTGACCTGTTCGGCGCGGAAGGTCATCGGCAGGTCCCGCACATTGGTGTCGAACCGGATCAGCACCGTCTCGTCCAGCATGTGGTCGGGCGCCTTCTCGGCCTTGCGCACCGTGCCGTCGAAGCCCGTGACCTGGCAGAACATCCGGTACAGGGGCACCGCCGCAAAGGCCGCGCCGGTCATGCCCATGACGCCGAGCACGCAGACGATGGCGATGGCGTTCCGCGACAGCTTCATCCGGCGTAGCCCACGGGCTGGCCGGCCTCGATCGCATCCTTGCGGGCGTCGATGTTGCGCTTGAGGTTCAGCACGGTCACGCCGAACACCAGCACGATGAAGGCCACCAGCGCCCCGGCGATGGCCAGGTTGCGCCTGTTGCGGGCTTGCAGCTGTTCCGGGGTCAGGCGGGTCATGGTCGTTACAGTCCAGGGATGGCGGCGACGCTCTCGACCAGCAGGGCCGCGAACAGCGCCATCAGATACAGGATCGAGAAGGCGAACAGGTTGCGCGCCGGTTTGGCCTCGGCGCGGACATCATACAATGCGGCCTCTCGTCCCACAGCCTCGGCCTTGTCGGGCTGGTCGCCGGCGCGGCTGCGATACAGGCGCACGGCCAGGAAGAGGAAGCCCAGGCCGCCGAGGATCGATACGGCCAGATACAGCAGGCCGCCGAGCCCCGTCAGACCCGGTGCGATCGCCACGGGCACGAAGATCAGGGTATAGAGCAGGATCTGCAACCGGGTGCTTTTCGCCCCTCGCGCCACGGGCATCATCGGAATGCCGGCGCGGGCGTAGTCGCCGGCCGAATACAGGGCCAGGGCCCAGCTGTGCGGCGGGGTCCACAGGAAGATGATCAGGAACAGCAGCCACGCCTGCCACGGGGCCTGACCGGTCGCGGCGGCCCAGCCGATGACCGGCGGGAAGGCCCCGGCCGCGCCGCCGATGACGATGTTCTGGGGCGTCCGCCGCTTCAGCAGCAGGGTGTAGAAGGCGGCGTAATAGATAATGGTCACCAGCAGCAGGCCGCCGGCCAGCCAGTTGGTCGACATGCCCAGCAGCATGACCGAGAAGATCGACAGGATGACGCCGAACGCCATGGCGTCGTTCTTGCGGACGCGGCCCGCCGCGACGGGCCGTCCGCGCGTGCGCCGCATCAGGGCGTCGGTCTCGCCCTCCAGCGCCATGTTCAGCGCCCCCGCCGCCCCCGCGCCCACGGCGATGCACAGGATGGCGATGGCCGCCGAAATCCAGTCGATGCCGCCTTTGGCCACCACCAGGCCGGTGGCTCCGGTGAACACCACCAGCGACATGACGCGCGGCTTCAGCAGCTGGAAGAAGTCTTCCGGCTGGGCGGTCGAGATCGCGGGCTGCGGGGTCGTTTCGGTCATCGCTCTTTCAAAAACCCGAGGGCCGCCCTTTCGGCTGAAAGAGCGGCCCCCGTATGTCAGTTCGGGATCGAGCCCCTCCTAGTGGTCGTCGCTCTTCACCACCGGCAGTTCGTTGAACTGGTGGTGCGGCGGCGGCGAGGACAGGGTCCATTCCAGCGTCGTGGCGCCTTCGCCCCACGGGTTGGCGACGCCCTTGCGCCGGCGGATCGCCGACTCGGCCAGCATGACCAGGAAGACCAGCACGCCCACGGCCGTGATCGCATAGCCGATCGACGAGATCTGGTTCCAGAAGGCGTAGCCGTCCGAGTAGTCGATGTACCGGCGCGGCATGCCCTGCAGGCCCAGGAAATGCTGCGGGAAGAAGACCAGGTTCACGCCGATGAACATGATCCAGAAGTGAAGGCAGCCGAGGAACTCGTTGTACTTCACCCCGAACATTTTTTCGTACCAGTAGTAGAAGCCGCCGAAGATCGCGAAGACGGCGCCCAGCGACAGCACGTAGTGGAAGTGAGCCACGACGTAATAGGTGTCATGCAGGCTGTAATCGATGCCCGCGTTGGACAGGACCACGCCGGTCACGCCGCCGACGGTGAACAGGAAGATGAAGCCGATCGCCCACAGCATGGGCGTCTTGAAGCTGATCGAGCCGCCCCACATGGTGGCGATCCAGCTGAAGATCTTCACGCCGGTCGGCACCGCGATGATCATGGTGGCGGCGATGAAATAGGCGCGCAGGTTCACGCTCATGCCGACCGTGTACATGTGGTGCGCCCACACGATGAAGCCGACGAAGCCGATGGCGACCATGGCGTAGGCCATGGCGAGGTAGCCGAAGATCGGCTTCTTCGAGAAGGTCGAGACGATGTGGCTGATGATGCCGAAGCCCGGCAGGATCAGGATGTAGACCTCCGGGTGGCCGAAGAACCAGAACAGGTGCTGGAACATGACGGGGTCGCCGCCGCCGGCCGGGTCGAAGAAGCTGGTGCCGAAGTTGCGGTCGGCTAGCAGCATGGTGATGGCGCCGGCCAGGACGGGCAGCGACAGCAGCAGCAGGAAGGCGGTGATCAGCACCGACCAGGCGAACAGCGGCATCCGGTGCAGGGTCATGCCCGGCGCGCGCATGTTGAAGATGGTGGTGATGAAGTTGATCGCGCCAAGGATCGAGCTGGCGCCCGCGACGTGCAGCGAGAAGATCGCCAGATCCATGGCCGGGCCGGTGTGGCCCGTCGTGGAGAGCGGCGGATAGATGGTCCAGCCGCCCCCGAAGCCCTTGCCCGGTCCGCCGTCGACGAACATCGACAGGCACAGCAGCACCCAGGCCGCGACCAGCAGCCAGAACGAGACGTTGTTCATGCGCGGGAAGGCCATGTCCGGCGCGCCGATCATGATCGGAACGAACCAGTTGCCGAACCCGCCGATCATCGCCGGCATGACCATGAAGAAGATCATGATCAGGGCGTGGGCCGTGACGGTGACGTTGTAGCCGTGCTTGGACGCCTCGACGAGGCCCAGCTTGTCGATCAGCCCGCCCTGGACAAAGTACTGGATGCCCGGTTCCGCCAGCTCGAGGCGGATGAAGCCGGACAGGATGCCGCCGACCAGGCCCGCCATGATGGCGAACAGCAGGTACAGCGTGCCGATGTCCTTGTGGTTGGTCGACAGGAACCAGCGGGTGAAGAAGCCCGGCTTGTGGTCGTGGTCGTCATGACCGTCGTGGTCATAGGCGAGGTTTTCGGCTGCGGTGGCCATGATCTGGGGGCTCTCGCGGATCGTTACTGGGCCGCCGGCGCCGCGGCGGGAGCCGGGGCGGAGGCAACGGGTTGGGCAGCGGCGGCGGGAGCGCCGACCGTCGGGATGGAAGTCGGGGCGGCGACGGCGCCTTCGGCGATCGTCGGGGCGCCCGTGGTGCCGGCCGCGGCCTGGGCGGCGGTGCCGCCGGGCGCCTGTTCCGGAGTCTTCGGCGTCATCGAACCGCCCTTGGAGGCGACCCAGGCTTCGAACTCGGCCTGGGTGACGACGTTGATCTGGATCGGCATGAAGGCGTGGTCGACGCCGCACAGTTCCGAGCACTGGCCGTAGAAGGTGCCGACGCGGTCGGCGCGGAACCAGGTCTCGTTGACGCGGCCGGGGACGGCGTCGGTCTTCAGACCGAAGGCCGGCAGGGCGAAGGCGTGGATGACGTCGGCGGCGGTGACCAGGACCCGGACTGTCTTGCCGACCGGCACTACGATCGGCTCGTCGGCGGCCAGGCGGTACAGGCTGTGCGGCATGCCGCGCTGGGCCAGCTCTTCTTCCGGCAGCATGTTGGAGACGTATTCGGCGATGCCCTGGTCCGGATACTCATAGGCCCAGTTCCACTGGTTGCCCGTCGCCTTGATGGTCAGGTCCGGCGTCGGCATGTCGTGATAGGCGAACAGCAGGCGGAACGAGAACAGCGAGATGCCGACCAGGATCAGGACGGGCAGGACCGTCCAGATCACCTCGACCAGGGTGTTGTGGCTCCATTTGGCCGGAACCGGGTTGGACTTCTTGTTGTAGCGGATGACGATCCACACCAGCAGACCCAGCACCAGCAGGGTAATGAAGGTGATGACCGGCATCAGGACGATGTCGTGGAAGAAGTGCGCCTGGACCTTCAGCGGCGAAGCGGCCGGCTGCAGGCCGAGGGCCCCGTCCGTGGGCTGACCCACCAGTTCCTTCGCCCAAGTCGGCGTGGCGGAGAATACGGCCAGGCACAGGGCGGTGACTCCACCGCCGATCGACGCCCGGGCCCGCGTGCCCATCCCCATGCGAGACATCCTCATATTACCGTTTCGTCGCAAACGCTTGCGAGACAATCGCAAACAGGCGCCCAGGCTGACGCCCTGAGCGGTTCTTCGGGCGGTCCATATCGCCCCGTCTGACGCTTGCCAAGCGATGAGGAATATATTGCGTCCGGCTGCGGCCATCGGCCCACGGATTAATTCGGCGTCATGTTATGACAGCTACCTTGCGTCACCAGATACCTTGCGATACGTCTTGGGCATCGAAGGAGGACGCCCTGTGCCCGAAACAATCGAGATACAGCTGAAGAAGGGAGTGCTGACGCTATGCGTCCTGGCGCTTCTGAACCGGCATGACAGCTATGCCTATGAGATCGCCGCGACCCTGTCGGATGCGATCGACATGGGCGAAGGGACGATCTACCCGCTGATGCGGCGAATGCAGTCCGACGGACAGGTCGAGACCTATATGGTCGAATCGGCGTCCGGGCCGTCGCGCAAATACTATCGCCTGACCGACGCCGGCCGCGGCGCCCTGGAGGCCCAGACGGCCGAATGGCGCGCCTTCGCCCGCGCGGTGGAATCCGTCCTCGACGGCGCGGCGCCTGCCGTACCGGTCGCGACAAAAGCCGACAAGGGAGCTGAACTATGACCCGCGCCGAATTCATGGGCCGCCTGCGCCGCGGACTGGTCGGCATGCCGACCGCCGCCGCCGCCGACATCGCCTCGGACTATGAGACCCATTTCGAGGACGGAGCCGCCGCCGGCCGCTCCGAGGCCGAGGTCGCGGCCGCCCTGGGCGATCCCGACCGTCTGGCCCGCGAACTACGCGCCGAGGCCGGGGCCCAGCGCTGGCATCAGGAGAAGAACCCGTCGGCCGCCGCCGGAGCCGTGTTCGCGGTCCTGGGACTGGGCGCGATCGACCTGCTGATCCTGCTGCCCATCTTCATGAGCGTGGTCGGCGTCCTGTTCGGCTTCTTCATGGCCGCCGTCGGCATGTTCATCGGAGGAGGCGCGGTGATGATCGCCGGGCCCTTCGCGGGCTTCCCCGGCGGCGTCGCCACGGCGATCCTGGGCGGCATCGGCCTGATGGCCGGGGCCACCGCCATGGGCGCCCTGACCGCCATCGTCACCATCCTGCTGGTCAACGCCACCGTCTGGTACGCGCGCCTGCACTATCGCCTGCTGAAGCCTGCGCTCGGGGAACAGACCCCGGCCGACGGCAAGTTCTGAGGGAGGAACCGACATGATCCGCACGCTTCTCATCATCACCGGCGCCAGCCTCGTGCTCTGCGTCGCCACCCTGTCCGGCGCCGCCGCCATCGGCGGCAACGACCTGGCCCGCCACGGCTGGACCTGGACCTTCCGCGACGACGGCGAGGACCACACGGTCCACTTCGAGCGGGGCGACGACAGCCCGGCCGTGACGCGCAACCTGGCCTGGACCGGCGGCGACGCCCTGGCCGTCGAAATCCCGGGCGACGTGACCTACGTCCAGGGCGACACGCCTTCGGTCGTGATCACCGGCAGGAAGTCCATGGTCGACCGCGTCAATCTGATCGACGGCCGCTTGACCTGGGCTGACGGCGATGACGACACCGATCACGTGGTCTTCGGCTGGCACAACAACAGCCGGCTCCGCGTGGTCGTCACCGCCCCCTCGGTGAAGCGGTTCGATCTCGAAAGCTCCGCCGACCTGTCGATCCGCGGTTACGACCAGCCGACGTTCGATCTGAACGTCTCCGGATCGGGGGACGTGGACGCCGCGGGAGAGACGCGGAAGGCGACGATCGACACCACCGGTTCCGGCGATTCCGATCTGTCTGCGCTGCGGATGACTGACGCCGACGTCGACACCTCCGGCTCGGGCGACCTGCGGGTCGGCCCGACCGGGACGGCGCGGATCGACATCTCCGGGTCCGGCGACGTCGATCTGACCCGCCGGCCGGCCAATCTGACGCAGTCCGTCTCGGGTTCGGGCGACATCGACCAGAACTGACCCGGTGACGCGAGGGCGGTCAGCCCCTACTTAGGGCCCATGACCGTCCTCGTATCGCCTCCCGCCATCCTCGACAGCGCCGACGTCGGCGCCGACGAAGCCCTCTCCATTCTGCAAGGCGCTCTCGCAGGGGCCGACGACGGGGAGTTGTTCCTCGAACGGTCCGAGAGCGAATCGCTGGTCTTCGACGACGGCCGGCTGAAGTCCGCCGCATACGACGCAAGCGAAGGCTTCGGCCTCCGCGTCGTGGCGGGCGAGACCGCAGGCTACGCCCACGCCAACGAGATCAGCGGCCCCGCCATCCGGCGCGCCGCCGACAGCGCCTCCCTCGCCAGGTCAGGCCACGCCGGCGTGACGGCGGAGGCGCCGCGCGCCACCAACCAGCAGCTTTACGATGCGGTCGACCCCCTCGCCTCGCCCGCCTTCTCCGACAAGATCGCCCTGCTGTCCGAGATCGACGCCTGGGCCCGCGCCCGCGATCCACGTGTCGTGCAGGTTTCGGCCAGTCTGGTCGGCGAGCGCCGCCAGATCGAGATCCTGCGCGGCGACGGCCGTCTGGTGCGCGATCTGCGCCCGCTGGTCCGGATGAACGTCTCCATCACCGTCGAATCGAACGGCAAGCGCGAGAGCGCCTCGGCCGGGGCCGGCGGCCGCGCGGGCTTCGAGACCTGGATCGCCCCGGACCGCTGGCAGGGCCAGGTCGACGAGGCCCTGCGTCAGGCGCTGGTCAATCTGGAGGCCGTCGACTGTCCCGCCGGCGAGATGGACGTGGTCCTCGGCGCCGGCTGGCCCGGCGTCCTGCTGCACGAGGCCATCGGCCACGGGTTCGAGGGCGACTTCCACCGCAAGGGGTCGTCGGTCTTCTCGGGCATGATGGGCCAGCGCGTCGCGGCGTCGGGCGTCACCGTCGTCGATGACGGCTCCATTGCAGGCCGTCGCGGTTCGCTATCGATCGACGACGAGGGCACGCCGACCTCGCGCACCGTCCTGATCGAGGACGGGATCATGGTCGGGCTGATGCATGACCGCATGTCGGCCCGTCAGCTGGGCGCCAGCGCCACCGGCAACGGCCGGCGCCAGTCCTTCGCCCACATGCCGATGCCGCGCATGACCAACACCTTCATGGAAGGCGGCCGGGACAAGCAGGCCGACATGATCGCCTCGACGAAGCGCGGCCTCTACGCCGCGAATTTCGGCGGCGGCCAGGTCGACATCACCAACGGCAAATTCGTCTTCCAGTGCACCGAGGCCTATCTGATCGAGGACGGGAAGATCACCGCCCCGGTGCGGGGCGCCACCCTGATCGGCGACGGCGCCACGGCCCTGCAGCGGGTGCAGATGATCGGCGACGACTTCGCCTTCGATCCCGGCGTCGGGGTCTGCGGCAAGGGCGGTCAGGGCGTCCCCGTCGGCATCGGCCAGCCCAGCCTCAAGATCGGCGGCCTGACGGTGGGCGGCACGGCGGTCTGATACGACCGCTTCTGACGCAGGCGGGCGCCATCATGCCCGCCATGGAGATCGCGCCGACATTCCGCACGCCGTGCACTGTGTTTTTCAGGGCGCCGGCTTCCACTCGGGTCCACGCGGATCGAGACCCTGCGCCTCCAACTGATCCAGCACTCCGCCCGGTTCCGCCAGGATTCGCAGAGGCGCCACGCCCAAAGTCACCCCGGGCTGATCGAGGGCCGCGTTCGTCGCTTCGGCCCAGCGCGTGCGCACCACCGGCGCGATGTCCGGATCGCCGCTGGGCCAGCACAGGCCGAGCGCCTGATCCAGCGGGTTGGCCAGGACCTCCCGCACGCGGAGGCCGCTCCAGGCATCCAGTCTCGCGGCTGCTCCGGCGGGACCGGCTTCCGCCGCGGTCGTCGCAACCTCGACGCAGCGCAGATAGGTCGAGGGCGGCAGGGTGATCAGATTGTCGATCAGTTCGTCGCCCCGCACCACGCCGACCGGTTCGCCGGGAATCCGCGCGGCCCGCGCCGCGTCCCGCACCACGGTCGGCGCGCCGCGCCCGCGACGCTCCCGCCCCGCGTCCCGCAACAGGTCGAAGCTCAGACCGATCAGGCTTTCGGTGCGCCACGAATCGGACCGCTCCTCGGCCTTGAGTCGCTCCAGCCGAACCAGCAGCTCGGGCGGCACGTGGTCGGCGATGGTCGTCCCGTTGGGCAGACGGGCGATGGTGCGGATGCGCCAGAGCATCCGCAGGATGTCCGCCGCCGAGGCTCGCGCCTCCATCGGATAGAGGATTCTCCGGGATTCCCGCGTCGCCGCCTCCAACGCCTCGGGCCGCCAGGCATAGTCGCGGGGTACGCCCTCGATCGACCCGATCAGGATGACGACGCTGTCGCCCCGTTCGACGGTCCACATCGGCGCCCCGGCCCGCCGGGCGGTGACGATGACATCGTCCAGGGTCGAGGCGGCTTCCGGCTCGGGCGTCTGGGCCATCGAAGCGGTGGAAATGGGCGCTCCGGCCAGCGCGGCGGCGGCCAGAAGACAGGTCAAGGAGCGCGCCACGACTATACCTCGCTATCCAATATCAACCGAGTAACGCCAAGACTAAATAGGAACACATTGATTACACTCACGTAATCCTGTCTCCGATTTAATCCACCTGTCTGTCTTGTAACTGGAGCAAGCCGCGACACACAGCCACACCTCGCGTCACACGACGAGGGGAATCCTGCAATGACCAAGACCATCCTGCTGGCGACGACAGCGCTTCTCCTGACCGCCGGCGCGGCGTCCGCCCAGACGCCCAGCGAACAGCAGGCCGCACCCCAGGCGGACGCGTCGCAACAGGGCGTGCTGATATTCGAACCCGCCTTCTTCGCCGACCAGCGTCCCAACTCCGCGCTGGACATGGTCAACCGGGTTCCGGGCTTCGCCGTCGTCGACGGTGACGGCAGCCGCGGGTTCGAGGGCTCTGTCGGCAACATCCTGATCAACGGATCCCGCCCGGCCTCCAAGAACGACACGGGCTCGGCCGTGCTGGGCCGCACCCTCGCCGGCCAGGTCGAACGGATCGAGCTGATCCGCGGCGGCGCCCCCGGCATCGACATGCAGGGCTTCGCGGTCGTCGTGAACGTGATCACCAGGTCGGAATCCAGCCGCCAGCACATCCTCACGCTCAACGCCAACATCGTGGCCGTCAATCAGGACATCTGGGGCGGCTCCTACCAGTTCACCGCCAAGGAGGGCGAAACGACCTGGGGCGTGACCCTCAGCGACGGCATCTCCATGAGCGACGCCAACGGCGTGGGCCCGGTGATCCGCCGCAACGCAAGCGGCGCCGTCATCCGCCAGGAAACCTATACCAACGACCAGTACGGCGGCGGCACCTCGGCCCGCGGCAACTTCGCCACGCCGCTCTACGGCGGCAAGATCGACCTGACCGCCCGCTACGGCGTCAACGATTACTACAGCATCAATCTGCAGACCTCGCCCACGGTGCGACGCGAGAATCTGTACGAGGAGGACGGCTCGGGCGGCGAGTTCGGCGCCGTCTATACCCGTCCGCTGAGCACCCGCCTGAACCTCGAAACCCGCTTCATCCACCAGTTCAACGACTTCGAGAGCCTGTCGCCCGCGCGCACCCGCGACAACGGCGTGGACAGCGCCGAGCAGCGTTTCGTCTCCGAGGGCAATTCCTCCGAAACCATCGCCCGCGCCCTGCTGCGCTTCGAACGGTCCGCGGCCCTGACCTTCGAGGGCGGCGGCGAGGTCGCCTACAACATGCTGGAGACCGAACAGGCCTTCACCGTCGGCGGCGTTCCGGTGCCCCTGCCGTCGGCCTCGGTCACGGTAGAGGAGATGCGCGGCGAGGCCTTCGGCAAGGCGACCTGGCGCGTCCGCCCGACCCTGACGGTGGAAGGCGGCCTGCGCGTCGAGGCCTCGACCATCACCCAGTCCGGCGACGCCGAGCAGGAGAAGAGCTTCTTCTTCCCCAAACCCCGGATCCTGGCCACCTGGACGCCGATGCCGAACAACCAGTTCCGGTTCCGCTTCGAACGGGAACTGGGTCAGCTGGACTTCGGCGACTTCGCCGCCTCCTCGGATCTGGACGAGGAGAATGTGCTGGGCGGCAACGCCGATCTGGAGCCGGAACAGCGCTGGATCACCGAAGCCACCTATGAGCGCCGCTTCTGGACCGACGGCATCATCAGCATCGGCCTGCGTCACGACGAGATCGTCGACGCCATCGACGTCATCCCCCTGGACGGCGGCCTGTCGGCGGTGGGCAACATCGGCGACGGCACGCTGGATCAGCTGGCGGTCAACATCCTGGTGCCGATGGACAGGTTCGGCTTCACCGGCGGACGGCTCGGCTTCCGCAACACCTGGAACCACACCGAGGTGACCGATCCGACCACCGGCGAGACGCGCGCCATCTCGGGACTTCGGCCCTCCCAGCCGGTCTTCACCATCGCCCAGGACATCAACTCCTGGAAGCTGCAGTGGGGCGGCGCCTACATCGCCACCCTGCACCAGTTCAGCTACGACCCCGACCAGACCTCGGGCTTCCGCGGCGCGGACTATTTCGAGCTCTGGGCCGAGTACAAGCCGACCGCGACCCTGTCCCTGCGGGCCCAGATCAACATCTGGGACGACTTCGAGGTCCAGCGCACGGTCTTCGCCGACCGCACCCAGGCCCGGCCGGTCGCCTTCTACGAGAACCGCTACATCGACCCGCGGACCTTCGTCTCCCTGCGTCTGCGCAAGACATTCTGACCCATGCACAGAGGGGCGGCCTCAGGGCCGCCCCAAGCCTGTCGGCGAATTAATCCACCTGTCCAGCTTGTAACTGGAGGCCTCGCCGGCTCTCGCGCACCTTCGCCGCAACCGGGAGAGGGTCGATGAGAAAAGCAGTCTGGCTGGCCGGCGCAGCCTTGTGCGCATTTGCAGGCCCGGCGTTGGCGCAGACCGCGCCCTCCCGGACAGCCACGCCCCAGTCGGCCGCGCAGACGCCCGTTCCCACCGGCCCGATCGCCAGCGCGCCGGAAGTCGATGCAGCCCAGCAGGGCGTGCTGATCTTCGAACCGGCCTTCTTCGCCGATTCGCGGCCTGACACCGCGCTGGACATGATCGCCCGCCTGCCGGGCTTTGGTCTCGACACCGGCGACAGCGGCACCCGCGGCCTCGCGGGAACGGCCGGCAACGTCCTGATCGACGGCGCACGGCCCTCGACCAAGAGCGACAGTCTCGACCAGATCCTGCGCCGCATCTCGGCCGCCGGAGTGGCCCGCATCGAACTGATCCGCGGCGGCGCCCCGGGCATCGACATGCAGGGCCGTTCGGTGATCGCCAACGTCATCCTGGTCCGCACCGTAGTCACCGAGCGGGTGATCGAGGCCAACGCCTATTTCTATCCTGACGGCTACGTCGGTCCGGTAGTGGCGGCGCGCTGGTCGCGGCGCGAGGGCGACAACCAGATCGAGGGCTCGATCAACGCCTTCACCGATCGCACGGACGGGACCGGCGACGGATTCCGCCGCCGCTACGATCCCGCCGGCAATCTGATCCAGGATGCCGATCTGGTGCTGTGGGACCGCATCCGCACGGTGCGGGCCACCGGCGCCGTGCAGCGCCGCGTGGCCGGCGGCCTGCTGAAGGTCAACGGTCTGCTGGGCTGGTTCGGCAACGAGAACGCCCAGGATCTGCTGATCCGCTCGGGGGCCGGCAGCGACAGCTTCAATGACGAGGAGAACGACGAGGTCACCGGTGAACTGGGCGTCAACTGGACCCGCGACCTCGGCCTCCGCATGGGGCTGGAGCTGACCGGGCTGCAGCGCTACGGGACCGAGGATTACACCGGTGTCTCGACCGGCGCCGGCGGCAGTTCGACCTTCACCGCCGACGCCACGATGGGCGAGTCGATCGTCCGCGCCACCCTGCGCTACCGGCCCGACGATCAGTACGCCGTCGAGACAGGCGGCGAGATCGCCTTCAACTTCCTGGACAGCGCCAACGCCTATGAGGAAAACGGCGTGGTCATCCCCCTGCCGTCGGCCGCGGTCCGGGTGGAGGAGTTGCGCGGCGAGGTGTTCGGTCAGGCGACCTGGCGGCCCAATCCGGAATTCACGCTTGAAGCGGGCGTCCGGGTCGAGGTCTCGGAGATCAGCCAGTCGGGCGACAGCAACGAATCCAAATCCTTCATCTTCCCCAAGCCCCGCATCCAGATGACCTGGACGCCGTGGACAGGCCATCAATTCCGCTTCCGCGCCGAGCGCGAGGTCGGCCAGCTGGACTTCGGCGACTTCGTCGCCTCCGCCGACATCGATATCGGCCAGGTCGAGGGCGGCAATCCCGATCTGGAGCCGCAGAAGTCGACCGTGCTGGAAGCGATCTATGAGCGCCGCTTCTGGGGCGAGGGCGTGCTGGACTTCACCCTGAGCCACGCCGAGATCGAGGATGTGGTCGACGTCATCCCGCTGACCGGCGGGTTCGACGGCGTCGGCAATATCGGCGACGGGACCTCCAACTTCTTCCAGACCCGCCTGACCCTGCCAACGGACAGACTGGGCGTGCCCAACGGCCGCCTGCAGGTGCGCGGAAGCTGGTCGCAAACCTCCGTGGTCGATCCGGTCACCGGCGACGAGCGGCGCTTCCAGGGCAACCAGGCCTTCGGCTGCGGCATCGCCTTCAATCAGGACCTGAAGGGGGGCCGCTGGTCCTATGGCTTCGACCACGGCTGCAATGTCGACAAGGGCGCCGCCTATCGGGTGCGTGAGATCCGCTATTTTTATTCGGAGCCCGGCGTCAGCGCCTTCGGTCAGTGGAAGCCCCGCGGCGACCTGACGGTGAGGGTCGATCTCGGCAACGCCTCCAACCGCCGGAATGGCTACAACCGCGAAATCCATTCCGGGCCGCGCGACACCGCGCCGCTGGCCTTCAAGGAGGTGCGCCGCACCCAGATGAGCCCGTGGCTGTTCGTCCAGATAAGAAAGACCTTCTGAAGAAGGCGCGCCTCAAGACCCCACAACTGCTGTGCGCCACCCCCGCGCACGAAAAAGGGCGGAGCCGCGAGGCCCCGCCCTTTCTGTTTTCGCCGTGACGCGCGCTATTGAACGCCGCGCATCATCCACTTCAGGATCGGCGAGATCAGCAGCAGGACGAAGCCGATGCCGACTCCATACAGGCCGATGGTCTGGAACACGCCGGCGTAGGTTTCCAGCGCCAGTTGCGGGTTGGTGACCACGCCGCCGACGGTCTCGGTCGCCGTCGACTTGGCGATGATGCCGGCGACGATATGCGCCAGCGCCGAGGCCATGAACCAGGCGCCCATCATCATGCCGACCATCCGCGCCACCGACAGTTTGGTGATCATCGAAAGGCCTACAGGCGACAGGCACAGCTCGCCGATCGAATGCAGGAAGTAGGCGAGGAACAGCCACAGCAGCGGAACCTTGAAGTCCGCCGTGACGAAGGCCGTCGAGGCCCACACCAGCAGCAGGAAGCCGGCCCCGACCAGGATCAGGCCGAAGGCGAACTTCAGCGGCACGCTGGGGTTCAGGCCGCGTTTGGCCAGAAGCACCCACAGAGCCGCCATGACCGGACCGAACACCACGATGAAGCCGGGGTTGAAGGTCTGGGTCTGGGCCGCGTTGAACCAGCTCGGCATCTGCGTGGACTGGTCGGCGAACAGGGTGAGCGACGAGCCCGCCTGTTCGAACAGGGTCCAGAACAGCACCGAGAACATGGTCAGGATGATCGCCGCCAGCATCTTCCAGCGGTCGTCGCCGCGCAGGAAGATCAGCGAGTAGATCAGCAGGCCCGCGAACACCGTCGGCACCAGGTACAGCAGCGACGCCTCGACCGCGTCGTGCTGCTGCACGATCAGCCAGGTCGGGATGACGAACAGTATGCCGAGAATGTAGATCCAGGCTTCCCGCGGGATTCCCAGGGTCTTCTTGTCCAGCTTGGCGCTGGCGGGCGGATCAGCGCGTCCGCCCAGCCATTTCTGGCCCATCCAGAAGGTGATCAGGCCAGCCAGCATGCCGATGCCGGCCAGGCCGAAACCGTAGCGCCAGCCATATTCGATACCCAGCCAGCCGCACAACGCAGTGGCCAGGATCGAGCCCAGGTTGATGCCGACGTAGAAGATGGTGAAACCGGAATCGCGGCGCGGGTCGTTCTGCTCATACAGGGAGCCCACGACGGTCGAGATGTTCGGCTTCAGGAAGCCCACGCCCACGATGATCAGGGCAAGGGCGAAGAACAGGACATACTGGCCCGAAGTATCGACGGACTTCCGGATCTCGTAGTCATCCGGCCCGATCATGGCGGGCAGGGCGCCGGGAGCAGCGGCGGCGGCGGCGGCGGGACGCGCGGCGTCGGCCACGGTTTCCGGCGCGGTCGCCACGGCGGTCGCCGGACCGTCGGCGGGCACGGCGGCCGCTTCGGGGTCGGTGACGGTGGCTGCGGCGGGGACGGTGGCGGGGGTCGCCGCCTCGGCGCGCGCGACAGCGGCCTCGGCCGTGGTCGGAATGCCCGAGACGCGGATGCCCTCAGGTCCGACCGAGATCGGAACCCGCTCCTCGCCGACGATGGCGAACAGCTGACGGCTGGTGTCGCGGCCCTCGACCTCGATCCGGTATTCCTGGCCGCCGTACTGGATGTACTCGCGCCCGCCGGACCCTTCGAAGGCCATGGTGAAGTGACCGGCCACCAGCAGCAGGGCGCCGATGGTCACGGCCTTGCGCGACCCCAGGAAGCGGTCAGCTATCGCGCCGCCCAGCACCGGCATCAGATAGACCAGCGCCGCATAGGCGGCGTAGATGCCTTGCGCCTCGGCCGAGCCGAACAGGAAATGCTGGGTCAGGTAGAGGACCAGCAGGGCGCGCATGCCGTAGAAGGAAAAGCGCTCCCACATCTCGGTAAAGAACAGGATCACCAGCCCGCGAGGGTGTCCCAGAAAAGTCTTTTGAGGCGTCGCCGAAACCGGCCCCCCTGCGTCCGTCGTACTCAACGGCTCACTCCCTTGTTGCTGCGCCCCACCTGACGCGCGATGGGCGCATAAGCAGCACGCGGAGCAAGACCGGACAAGAGTTAAGGGTAAATTGGCTGGAAGGTGGCGCCCGACGCGTCGGGGCGGCACGATGCGAGCGATTCGCAGCATGGGGCGTTTGATGACCACGACACGCAGGTCAGCGTTGATCGGACTCGGGGGCGCCCTGGCTCTTTCCGCCTGTTCCCGCGGGCCCTCCGGAGGCGACGCCGGGGGCCGTGACGTCGTCGCCGCGGGCTCGCCGGCGGCGCTGCTGGTCTGGGCCGTCGCGCGCGAGCGGCTGGCGGGCTGGCCGAAAACCCCGGGGCGGGCGACCCTGTCGGCCCTGCCCGCGCTCGCCGCCGGCCTGCCTGAACTGGGGAGTCTGACGGGTAATAGCCGGCAGGCGAATCTCGAGGCCATCGCCGCGCTCAAACCCCGGCTGATCATCGACTATGGCGACACCGATTCCGAGTATCAGGTTCTGGCGCAGCGCCTGAAGGTCCGTCTGGGGGCGGACTGGCGGCTGATCGACGGAGCCCTGAACCGGATTCCCGATGCGATCCGCGAAGCCGGGGCCCTCCTCGGAGCCGGGCCCAGGGCCGTCCCGCTGGCCGAACAGGCGGCCGAGGTGCTGGAACACTGGCGTCAAGCGCCGCCGGGGCCGAGCTTCTACTACGCCCGTGGCGTCGACGGGTTGGAAACGGGCTTCCGCGGCGCCCTGGCCACGGAGGTTCTGGAAGGTGCGGCCTGGACCAATGTCGCCGAGGGTTCCCGTGACATCGGCCGGGTGACACGCGAACAGGTGGCCGCCTGGGACCCCGAGGTTCTGGTCACGCTCGACCGCGGCTTCGCCAGGGCCATCCACCACGATCCGGTCTGGCGCTGGCGACGAAATGGCGAACGCCGCCGCCTGCTCTTGCTGCCCGACCTGCCTTTCGGCTGGGTCGATCGGCCGCCGTCAGTGAACCGGCTGTTGGGTTGCGCCTGGCTGGCGGATCCGGAAGGGTCCACCATGACCCTCGGCGCCCTGAGCCGCCGCATCTACGGCATGGCCCCGGTCGAGATCGGCCATCCGCGATGGATCTCGTGAGCCGCCTGAAATCCACCCTGCCGGCCCTCGTCGCGATCCTGCTCGTCGGGGCCTGTGTCATCGCGGTTTTGACGACAGGTCCGCTGGCCATCCCTCCCGCGGATCTTCTGTCAGCCCTGTTCGGCCATGGCGGGCCGGAGGCGGAGCTGGTCCTGGCCCTGCGCGGACCGCGGCTGCTGGCCGCCCTGACCTGCGGCGCGGCGCTGGCCGGAGCCGGGGCGGGGTTCCAGATCCTGTTCCGCAATCCGCTGGCGGCGCCCGACCTGCTGGGGGTCTCGTCCGGCGCGGGACTGGGCGCGGCCCTGGCCCTGCTGCTCGGGGCGGGAACCGTGCTGGTCCAGAGCGCGGCCTTCGCCGGGGGGCTCGCGATCGGCGGACTGGCCCTCGGATGCGCGGCCCTGACCCGCAGCGGCGACGGCCGGCTGGCCCTCATCCTGTGCGGCGTCGTCGCCGGAGCCCTCGCCTCGGCGGGACTGGGCCTGGTGGTCATCGTCGCCGAGCCCTATTCGCAGCTGCCGGCCATCACCTACTGGCTGCTCGGCTCCTTCACCCGGGCGACCCTGGCCGAGGCGCTGTTCGCGCTGGGACCGATCTGTCTCGGCGGGGCGGTCCTGCTCTGGCTGGGCTTCCGGCTGGACGTCCTGTCCCTGGGCGACGAGCAGGCGCGGTCGCTGGGCCTGCCGGCGCGTCGCCTGCGGCTGACCGCCCTGGCGGCGGCGGCGCTGATGACTTCCGCGGCGGTGGCCCTGGCCGGCGTGGTAGGCTGGATCGGCCTTCTGGCGCCGCACGCGGCGCGGCTGATCGTCGGCGAGCGGGCGGGCCAGCTGATCCCCGCCTCGATGGCGATCGGCGCCTTGTTCGCCCTGATCATCGACCGGCTGGCCACCGCCTTCGGTCCCGCCGAAATCCCCGTCGGCCTGCTGTCCGCCGCCATCGGCGCCCCGGCCTTCCTGTTCCTGTTCGTCACCGCCTCGAGGCGGTCATGAAAGACCTGCGGCTGGAAGGTCTGGTCGCCGGACGCGTGGCGGAGGGCGGCAAGGGATTCCGCCTGCCGCCGCTGGACCAGAGCATCTTCGCCGGCGAGGTCGTCGCCGTGATCGGGCCAAACGGCGCGGGCAAGACCACCCTGCTGAAGACCCTCGCGGGCCTCCTGCCGCCGGTGGCGGGTTCCATCGTCCGGCCCCGCGCAGCCTGGCTGCCGCCGCCGGGCGTGGTCAGCGCGGGCTTTTCGGCGCTGCATCTGACGGCGCTGGGGCGATCGCACCTTCGCCGCTGGTCATCCGGCCTCGCCCCCGCCGATCTGGACGCGGCCCGCGCCGCGCTGAACCGGCTGGAGGCAGGTCATCTGGCCGACCGG
This sequence comes from Brevundimonas sp. BR2-1, assembly GCF_037626195.1. NCBI lineage: Bacteria > Pseudomonadati > Pseudomonadota > Alphaproteobacteria > Caulobacterales > Caulobacteraceae > Brevundimonas > Brevundimonas sp. BR2-1. Next base: position 574,743 of record NZ_JARKMV010000002.1, read on the forward strand.
CCCTTCGACCGCCTGTCCAGCGGCCAGCAGCAGCTGGTCCTGATCGCCCGCCTGTTTGTGCAGGACGCGCCGTTGTGTCTGCTGGACGAGCCGCTGGCCCTGCTGGATCCCGCCCACGCCCGGGCCGTCGAAACCGCGATCCGGACGCTGGCCGGAGAGGGCCGTATCGTCATCGCCTCGACCCATCATCTGCCGTTCGCCGCGCGCGCCGACCGCATTCTGGCCTTGGGGCCGGACCGCGCGGAGTTGAGTGCGCCGGCCCGCGCCCTGGCCCCCGACCGCATCCGCGCCCTGTTCGGCGTCGAGGTCGACGGCTGCCCCTGTTGCGGCGGCCCCTTGAGTTGAGCCCGCGCCTGGCCGAAGTTCATCTTCGTTTTGAAAAGGTCGACCATGTCCCTCGCCCGTCTCGTTCCAGCCGCGCTCGGGCTGATCCTGTCCGCCGCGCCCGCCATGGCCCAGGATGCACCGCGCTGGTCGTTCGCCATCCACGGCGGGGCCGGGGTCATCGAGCGTGAAAGCCTGACGGCCGAGCAGGACGCCGCCTATCGCGCGGCCCTGAAGAAGGCGCTGGAGGCCGGCTCGGCCGTGCTCGCAAACGGCGGCGCGGCGCTGGACGCGGTCCAGGCCGCGATCCAGGTCATGGAGGATGATCCGCTGTTCAACGCCGGACGCGGCGCGGTCTTCACCGCCGCCGGCCGCAACGAGCTGGACGCCGCGGTGATGAACGGGACCGACCTGACCGCCGGCGCCGTGGCGGGCCTGACGACCACCCGCCATCCGATCGCGGCGGCCCGCGCCGTCATGGAGCGCTCGCCCCACGTCATGCTGATCGGCCAGGGCGCCGACAGCTTCGCCGCCTCGGTCGGACTGGAGCAGGTCGATCCATCCTTCTTCTTCACCGAACGCCGCTGGCAGGGGCTGGAGCGCGCGCTGCGTCAGCAGAACCTGCCCATTCCCGAACGCCCCGTCGGCGCGCCAGGCCCGCAGGCGGCCAACGACCTGCCCGCCCCGCCGCTGAACGAGCGCAAATTCGGCACCGTCGGCGCCGTGGCGCTGGACAGCGAAGGCCGTCTGGCGGCCGGCACCTCGACCGGCGGCATGACCGCCAAGCAGTGGGGCCGGGTCGGGGATGTGCCGGTTCTCGGCGCGGGGACCTACGCCTCCAACCGCGACGGCTGCGCGGTGTCCGCGACGGGGGACGGCGAATATTATATCCGCGCCTCGGTCGCCCGCGACATCTGCAGCCGCATCCATGCCGGAGCCTCGGGCCAGGCCGCCGGTCAGGCCGAGGTCGAAGACGCCCTGTCGCTGGGCGGATCGGGCGGGGTCATCGTCATGGACCTGCAGGGCCGGCCGGCCTTCGCCATGACCACCTCTGGCATGTATCGCGGCGCGGTCTCGTCCAGCGAACCGGCGCGGGTGGCCATCTATGGCGACGAGACCCTGCGGCCATGACCCAGGGCGCCGCCGTCGATCTGGCCGGGAAGTTCGCCGCTATCCAGGATCACTGGCGTCCGCGCGTCGCGGCGCAGCTGAACGGTCAGGACGTGCGGCTGGTGAAGGTTCAGGGCGTGTTCCCATGGCACAGTCACGCCGGGGCCGAAGAGATGTTCCTGGTCTGGAAAGGCCGGTTCCGGGTGGAGTTCCGGGACCGCGTCGTCACCCTGGATCCCGGCCAGTTCATCGTCGTGCCGCGCGGCGTCGAACACCGGACCGCCGCCGATGAAGAGGCCGAGGTGCTGATCTTCGAGCCGTCCGAGGTCATCAACACCGGCGACGCGCCCGTCTCGGAATTCACCGCGCCGCAGGGACAGACGATCTGATGAAGAAGCCCGACACGCCCGGCGTCCTCGCCCCGCCGCCCCTGATCTATCTCGGCTTCCTGCTCGCCGGCTGGGGACTCGCCGAGCTGGGCGCCCGACCCGAGGCCGTCGAGGCAGGCATGGGCTGGCTGGCGGCCGGTTTCGGATTTGACTCGCCTGTCAGGCGCGGCCTGGCCCTGACCCTGATCGTCGGCGGTCTGTTGCTGGACGGGATGGCGGCCGGCCTGTTCCGCCGCCGGGGCACGGCGGTCGAGCCGTGGAAACCATCCACCGCCCTGATCATCGAAGGCCCGTATCGCCTCAGCCGCAATCCCATCTACGTCGGCTTCGCCGTGACCTATGTCGGACTGGCCATCGCCATGAACAGCTGGATGGCGCTGATCCTTCTGGTTCCTTGCCTTTGGGTGGTCGACCGGTTCGTCATCCAGCGCGAGGAGCGCTACCTCTCGCTCAAATTCGGCCCCGCCTACGAGGCCTACCGCCAGCAGGTGCGCCGATGGCTGTGAGCGACGACGAACTGTCGGCCATGGCGATCGAAGAACTGGACATCGCCTGCGCCCTGCCGTGGCCGGACATGAAGAAGGTGACGCCGTGGGGCGACAGCTTCACCGGTTTCGCCCCTTCGGGCCGCGAGGTCGAGATCGAGCGGCGCTATCTTTGGGCCCACGAGCCAGAGGGGGCCATCGCCGTCGAGGTCGAGGTGCGCGGCGCCGGGGCCCGCACCGGCGCGGAGGCCAAGGCGCTGATCACCCCGCCGCGCTGACGCCGAATCCGGAGCGCCGTTAACCTTTCCCGTTGCCAAGCTGGGCCGTCGGGGCAAGATGAGCCCTGCACGCGTTCGCGCAGACCGGGAGGGACAGCCGCATGGCCTATGGCGCCGACTTCGCCACCGCCGACCCCGCCAACGCGCCGCTGGACGCGCCCCTGATGATCGGCGCCGATCCGATCATGTGGGGAGCACTGCTGCTGGGTCTGGCCGCCGCCGCGCTGATCGGCTGGTATTTCGGTCAGGGCTCCCGGACAGCGCGGGTCGACGCCGCCGACTCGATCTGGGAGGAGATCGACGACGCCGCCAAGGACGCCATGAAGGCCGACGGCGATTCCCTGCCGGCCAGGGCTTCGGCGCTGGTGCGGACCATCGAACGGCGGCTGGGCAAGACGCTCGGCGTCGCGGGCGGCGCCGGCAAGCTGGTCAAGGCGCTCAATCACGCCATGAAGGGCGAGCCCGCCGACAAGCCGCACGCGGCCCCTGCCGATCATGGCCATGGCGGGGGTCATGACGACAAGCACGGGCGTCATGAGGCCGCTCCCGCCGCCGTCGGCGGCGTCACCGTCATCGTGAACAACGGCAAGGGCGACGACCACAAGCCGGCCGAGGCTCACCATGGCGACCATGACGGGAAGAAGCCGCTGACCGTTCAGGAACGCAACGACGCCCTGCGTGTCGCCATCGGCCATTTCAACGACCACTGGAGCCTGCGCCGCGAACGCGTGCGCGAGCTGCGCGCCGCCCATGCCGAACTGTCGAACCCCGGTCCGAAACGGCCGGCGGCGGGCAGGATCAGCGGAACGCGCGCCGGTCATTGACGGGCCGCGCCCGGTTTCCTCGCCGGACAAAACCGCCTAAGCCTTGAGCCATGAAACTCGCCTCGCTCAAGCACGGCCGTGACGGCCGCCTCGTTCTCGTCTCCGACGATCTGGCCTGGTTTACCGACGCCTTCCTGATCGCGCCGACCCTGCAGGCGGCGCTGGACAACTGGGACCGGGTCGAGCCCGATCTGCTGGCCCTGGCCGAGAGTCTCGAACACGGCGGCGTGCCGCGCGGCCGGTTCCATGAGCGCGAGGCCGCGGCGCCCCTGCCCCGCGCCTATCAGTGGGCCGACGGCTCGGCCTATGTGAACCACGTCGCCCTGGTGCGGCAGGCGCGCAATGCCGAAATGCCCGACAGTTTCTGGACCGACCCCCTGATGTACCAGGGCGGATCGGACGGCTTCCTCGCCCCGCGCGATCCCATCCCCCTGGCCGACGAAAGCTGGGGCTGCGATCTCGAGGCCGAGGTGGTGGTGGTCACCGGCGACGTGCCCCAGGGCGTGACGCGCGAGGAAGCGCTGACCCACATCCGGCTGGTCGGCCTGGTCAACGATGTGTCGCTGCGCAACCTGATCCCGGCCGAACTGGCCAAGGGTTTCGGTTTCGTCCAGTCCAAGCCGGCTTCGGCCCTGTCGCCCGTTTTCGTCACGCCGGACGCCCTGGGCGACCGCTGGGCCGACGGCAAGCTGAAAGGCGAACTGTCCGTCCAGCTGAACGGCGCGGACTTCGGCAAGGCCGACGCCGGCGTCGACATGACCTTCGATTTCGGCACCCTGATCGCCCATCTGGCCAGGACGCGCGCCCTGTGCGCCGGCACGATCATCGGCTCGGGCACGGTGTCCAACCGCGACGCGGGCGGCGGCCCGGGCAAGCCCGTCGCCGAGGGCGGCCTGGGCTATTCCTGCATCGCCGAGGTCCGGACCGTCGAAACCATCCTGCATGGCAAGGCCGAGACGCCGTTCCTCAAGGCCGGCGACACCGTCCGCATCGAGATGCTGGACGACAGGCACCACTCCATCTTCGGCGCCATCGAACAGACGGTCGAAAGCGTCTGAGCCTGCGGGCGATCGTCACGAAGCACAAAGATGCCTTGAGGGAGGCTCCGATGAACACGGGACGAACGGGCGTGTACGCCTTGCTGGCGATCGTTCTGCTCGCGAATGGGCCATCGGTCGCCCAGGATGACGGGGACTGGGACTTCGGCGAGGACCCCGCCCGCAGGCTTTCGATCGCCGCGGTGACGTTCCCGAACTTCGGCGTCGCCGTCCGTTGCATGGATGGCAGCCTCAGCGTGGTATTGTCGGGCCTTCCTGTCGCATCAGGAGAGCGGACGCTCGGATATCGAATGGGCGGCCGGGCGGAGATCGAGTCCCGGTGGATTTCGGGGCACGACAGCAATTCGGCTTTCGCGATCTGGCCGCGCTCGATGGCGGCCGAGTTGGGCCGGGGAGGTCGCCTGTCCGTCACGGCGCCGGATGGTGAAGCCAGTCGGCGTTTTGTGGTCGACCTGCCGCGGTCCGCTGCATCCGTCGAGCGGGTGTTCCAGGCGTGCGGGCGAGAACTCGAGCCGTCCGAGCGCGATGCGGCGCCCACCGGCGAGGAACTGGGGGGACTGATCTGGAGAAAAGTATCCAGAGCCGAATATCCAGAGCGCGCCGTGTCTCGCAACATAGGCGGCGGCCTCGCCGCCATCACCTGTCACGTACGGGCGAGCGGCGGGTTGACGGATTGCGCGGTCGAGAGCGAGTTCCCCGAGGATGCCGGATTTGGCCGGGCGGCGACTTCCGCCGCGCACAGGACGGCGCAAGTCGCGGCGCCCCGGGGCTCGTCGGAAAGCATTGAGGGCCGGCGGGTCTCCTTCGTGACCCGCTTCCGGATGGGATGACGACCTGAACCGCCCGGCCGTTCGCGCGTCCCGTTGAGCGCCCATTCAGCCGGAGCTGTCGCCTGCTGCGCCAGCACCGCCGCCGGTCCCTGACAGGACAGCAGCAGACCCGCCATCACCGCCATCACCACGCGCTTCATCTCGACCTCCGGTTTCCACGGGGCAGAGGCGGCGGCGCGCCTTTACGGATGCGCGGGACGGATTAAGCTTTCGACAGTTCCGCGGCCAATTCAGGCCGCTCGGCGGGAACGCCGGCCATGACGCCTCAACAGTACGGCCCGCTGATCGGGGTTGCATCGCCGTGATCGTGATCCTGCTGCGCAATCGGCAGAAACGGACGCTGCGGCCCGAGCTGATGTGGATGATGCCCACGCTCTGGGGCGCCCTGATCGCCTTCGGCCTCTGGGGCATGCGGCAGACGTGGGGCTGTTGGCCGGCGGCGCGCTGCTGGTCATCGGCACGGCGTTGGCTTCACGATCCGGTTCAGGGTCTCCTGAAGCGCGGCTTGACGGACCCCTTCCGATCCCCGCAAGGTTGCAGCAACGAACCCGTTCGGATTGTTTCATGAAGCGTGCCTTGACCGCCCTTCTCGCCTGCGCCGTGGCGCTTCCGGCCCTCGCCCAGGACGCCTCGGCCGACTGGGATCTGGCGCAGGATCAGCGCAAGAACCTGCTCGTCGCCTATGCCCGGTTCGACAACGGCGTCAGCATCGGCACGCGGTGCGCCGATGGCGGCTTTGAGGCGGTCATCTCCGGCTTGCCGCCGGCGGGCCGGGCCTCGACCCGTCCGCTGCGCATCGCCTTCGGAGACGACGACCTGAGCGACAGCCGATGGGGGGTGGCGACCGACGACACCATCGCCATCAGCGAACTGCCCGCCCCCTTCGCGCGCGAACTGCGCGCCGGCGGGCGTCTGCGCATCCTCGTTCCCAACGGTGCGCCGGACGGGCGCAACCTGCTGTACGATCTCACCCTGCCGGCTTCCTCCAGTTCGATCGACCAGACCCTGACCGCCTGCGGCCGGCCGCTGGTGGATCCGCGCGATGCGGAACTGGAGGCCCTGGAGGAGGACGGCGTTCCCCGGAACCTCGCCTGGGCTGTGCGTCCCCGGCCGAATTTTCCATCGACGCGGTACGCCCGCGGCTTCGCCGTCGCCACCTGTGTGAGCAATCCCGACGGATCGCTGCGGGACTGCACCATCGAGTCCGAACATCCGAGAGACGGCCGCTTCGGCCAGGCTGCGCTGGCCGCTGTCCGCCGGGCCCGGCTCCAGAATCTGGCAGACCCCGGCGCCCCGCTGCCGGTCACGCGGGTACTCTACAAGACGCATTTCCTGATGGAAGGCTACCAGACCCGCGAGGATGTGGAGCGGCAACGCGAGAGCCGCCGGCTGCAGCGTGAAGAACGGGCCGCCCGTCGCGCGGAAAGCGAATGATCCGGGCGACGCAGGACGGCGTATCCGGCCATGACCGCGTGATGCTTGCCGACGACCGGCGGAGCAGATAGGTCACTTCGACCACGGCGCTCCGGCGCCGGCACGACACGCGGGTGTGGTGGAATTGGTAGACGCGCCGGACTCAAAATCCGGTTCCGAAAGGAGTGCCGGTTCGACCCCGGCCACCCGCACCATCACCGAAAGTCAGTCTGTCACGCCGCCGGCGGCAGATACTCCGCCGGAATCGGCGCGGCCGGGGTTTCGGCCTGCCAGTAGACGCTGACGATCCACCAGCGGGCGCCGTCGTTGAACAGCTGGATGCTGTTGATGCCGCGCGCGAACGGTTGCGGGTCCGACAGGCTGTGCAGGCTTTCATAACTGGACCAGACGTGGACGATCTGGCCGAACCGCTCCGACCGGCGGGCGATCTCGCGTTCGTGGAAGCCCTGGCCGACCAGCAGGGGCTCGCTGCGGGTGATGTATTCGTCCGGCGTGATCGAGCGGACAACGCCCTGACCCTCGCGGTTCATGCCCGAGGGCATCAGCCGGCCCGTGGGGTGGAACAGGGACCGGAAACGGCTCCAGTCGCGGGCGACTCCGGCGTCGCCGGAGATCACATCATACAGCGCCGCGACTATGGCCTCGGGCGTGGCGACATCGGCCGGAGCCGCGGTCGAAACCGGAACAGGCGGCGGTGTCGTCTGGGCGGCGGCGGGGACGGCGCAAGCGAGCACGAGCGCAGCCGCGAGTATCGAAAAACGCATCCGGAAATCTCCCCTGCTGGAGAGAGTATGCGGGGGGGCCGGCGAGGGCGCTAGCCCAACTCGACCACTTCTCCGTCTTCCTTGACGAAGCGGTCGGGCCGGCGGTCCAGCAGGTCGAAGACCTTCTCGGACGGGCGGCACATGGCGGCGCCGCGCGGCGTGCGGACGATGGGGCGGTTGACCAGCACCGGATGGGCGAGCATCGCCTCCAGGATCAGGTCGTCCGGAGTCGCGGGGTCGAGCAGGGCCGGGACGGTCGTCGCCGCCTCCTTCTCGCGCAGGGCGTCACGCGGCGTCAGACCGGCCTCGGCGAACAGGTCGCGCAGCTGGTCGGCGGTCCAGCCAACCTGAAGATATTCAACCACATCGGGCTGGTAGCCGGCGGCCTCGACCATGGCCAGAACGTTGCGCGAGGTGCCGCAGGCGGGGTTGTGGAAGACGGTCACGGGAAAGTCCTGGGACATCTAGCGTTCCTTTCTGGTGTTCCGGAGGACGGCCGGCCCGGCCTCGTACCAGCCCTTGGAGCGATTCACGATCCACACCACCGACAGCATGACCGGCACCTCGATCAGCACGCCGACCACCGTCGCCAGAGCCGCGCCGGAGTTGATGCCGAACAGGCTGATCGCCGCCGCCACGGCCAGCTCGAAGAAGTTGGACGCCCCGATCAGGGCCGACGGCCCGGCCACGCAGTGCGCCTCGCCGGTCGCCCGGTTCAGCCAGTAGGCGAGACCGGAGTTGAAATAGACCTGGATCAGGATCGGCACGGCGAGAACGCCGATGACCAGCGGCTGGGCCAGAATCTGTTCGCCCTGGAAGCCGAACAGCAGAACCAGGGTGGCCAGCAGGGCGGTGATCGAGACCGGGCCGAGCCGGTTCAGAAGCCCTTCAAGTCCGGCCTCGCCCCGCCGCGCCAGCACCGCCTGCCGCACGATCTGGGCCACGATGACGGGCAGAATGATGTAGAGGCCGACCGAGATAAGCAGCGTGGCCCAGGGCACGGTTATGGCCGCCAGCCCGAGCAGCAGGCCGACGATCGGCGCGAAGGCGACGATCATGATGACGTCGTTCAGCGCCACCTGGCTGAGGGTGAAGTTCGGCTCGCCGTTGGTCAGGCGGCTCCAGACGAAGACCATGGCGGTGCAGGGCGCGGCCGCCAGGATAATGAGGCCCGCGATGTAGCTGTCGATCTGGTCGCCCGGCAGCCATGGCCGGAACAGCATCGCGATGAACAGCCAGGCCAGCAGCGCCATGGAGAAGGGTTTGACCGCCCAGTTGACGAACAGGGTCACGCCGATGCCGCGCCAGTGCCGCCTGACCTGTCCGAGCGCGGCGAAGTCCACCCGCAACAACATGGGGGTGATCATCAGCCAGATCAGTCCAGCAACCGGCAGATTGACCCGGGCGACCTCGGCCCGGGCGACCAGGGCGAAGACCTCGGGGAACAGCCAGCCGAGGCTGACGCCCGCCACGATGCACAGGGCGACCCAGAGGCTGAGCCAGCGTTCGAACAGGGACATGGCTCAGGCTTTCATTGGAGCGCAGCGTGACCGCGCGGCGGCGGCGGCCACCGGGGCGCAGACTTCGGGCGCTCCACCGCAACAATCCTCGGCGAGGAACGCCATCAAGGCGCCCATGCGGTCAAACCGCGCCGCATAGATGATGGACCGCCCGTCACGGCGGGACTGCACCAGACCGGCGTGACCCAGGATGGTCAGATGGGCGGACAGGGTGTTGGCCGGCGTCGCCAGCCGACGCGCCACCTCGCCGGCGGCCAGACCCTGGGGCCCCGCCTGCACCAGAAGTCGGTACGCCTTCAGCCGCCCCTCGTGGGCGAGAGCGGCCAGACTTTCGACGGCGGTTGTCATTTCCATATTTCTGGAATATCAGAAATAAATGTCCGATCAAGAGCTCTTCGACGTCCGTTACCTGACCCCGCCGGATGCGGCCCGTCTGGAACCCCCGACCCGCGCCAGCCACCCGCCGCGCATCCTGCTGCTCTACGGCTCCCTGCGGGCACGGTCCTACAGCCGCTTCGCCACCGAAGAAGCCGCTCGCATTCTCGACAGCCTCGGCTGCGAGACCCGCATTTTCGACCCGCGAGGTCTGCCTCTGCCGGACGCGACCGACCCCGGCCATCCGAAGGTCGAGGAGCTCCGGACCCTCTCCGAATGGTCAGAGGGACAGGTCTGGTGCAGTCCGGAACGTCACGGCGCGGTCACCGGCGTGATGAAGAGTCAGATCGACTGGCTGCCCCTGAACAGCGGCGGCGTCCGTCCGACGCAGGGCCGCACGCTGGCCGTCATGCAGGTCTCGGGCGGGTCCCAGTCTTTCAACGCCGTCAACGGGCTGCGTCTGCTCGGGCGATGGATGCGGATGATCACCATCCCCAACCAGTCCTCGGTCGCCAGGGCGTGGCAGGAGTTCGACGAGGCCGGCCGCATGAAACCGTCAGCCTATTACGACCGCATCGTCGACGTCATGGAGGAGCTCGTGAAATTCACCCTGCTGACCCGGGATCGTTCGGACTATCTCGTCGACCGCTACAGCGAGCGCCGCGCCAGCGGGCGCTCAACCGAGGGAGATCGCATCGCTGCAGCCGCTCTGAAAAGCGCCGGCTGAGGCGCTCACTTCAGGTTTCCGGGCTGCGATTTCGCGCGCTCCGCGGTTGCGAATGGCGGCTGCCGTCCGCATCTGGCCGTGGATGATCGCCCCGACCCTTGCGCCTGCCGCCGCCGTGAAGGGGCCCGGGTTTCCCGAATTCGTCGCCCTGATCGCCATGATGATGGCGCTCAACGCGCTGGCCATCGACTCCATGCTGCCCGCCCTGCCCGCCATCGGCGAGGCGCTGGGCGTCGTATCCGAGAACAGCCGCCAGTGGGTCATCACCGCCTATCTGCTGGGCTTCGGCGTGATGCAGATCGTCTACGGCCCGCTGGCCGACCGGTTCGGCCGCAAGCCGGTCCTGATGGCCGGCCTGGGGCTCTATGTCGTGTTCAGCGTGCTGGCCGCCTTTTCGCCGACGTTCGAACTGCTGATCGCCGCGCGGGTCGGGACCGGCGTCGGCGCCGCCGCCCTGCGCGTCCTGGCGGTTTCGATCGTGCGCGACCGTTATTCCGGCCGAACCATGGCGCGGGTGATGTCGCTGAGCTTCCTCGTCTTCCTCGGCGTGCCGATCCTGGCCCCGGCGCTGGGGCAGGCGATCCTGACCGTCGCGCCCTGGCCCTGGGTGTTCGGCGTCCTGGCCGTCGGCGGCGCGGCCTTCGCGACCTGGGCCGCGATCCGTCTGCCCGAGACCCTGCATCCCGAGGACCGGATGCCGATCCAGGTCGCGCGCATCGCCGCAGCCTTCCGCACCGCCCTGACCAACCGCCAGTCGATCGGCTACACCTTCGCCATCACCGCCATCTCGGGCGCCCTGTTCGGCTTCATCAACTCCAGCCAGCAGATCTTCTTCGACGTCTTCCACGAGCCGGAGCTGTTCACCGTCGTCTTCGCCGTTGTGGCGGGCGGCATCGCCGTGGCCTCCCTGCTGAACGCGCGGCTGGTCGAGCGGCTGGGCTCCCGGCTGATCTCCCACACGGCCCTGCTGGGCTTCATCAGCATGTCGGCGATCCATGCCGCCGTCGCGCTGTCGGGCCATGAGACGATCTGGACCTTCGCCGTCCTGCAGGCCCTGACCATGTTCTGCTTCGGCTTCATCGCCGGCAATTTCGGCTCGATGGCCATGGAGCCGATGGGTCATATCGCCGGCACCGCCTCCTCGGCCCAGGGCTTCATCTCGACCACCGGGGGGGCGACGCTGGGCTTCCTGATCGGTCAGCAGTTCAACGGCTCGGCCGCGCCCATGACCCTCGGCTTCGTCGCCCTCGGTCTGACGGCGCTGGGCTTCGTCCTGATCGCGGAGCGCGGACGGCTGTTCAAGGCGCGGAACCCCACTCCGGCGCCCGCCCCCTCTTGATCTTTTTCGTCTGTCGGAGCGTTGTCCCGGCAGGAAACGAACCCGGCCCGGCCGTCCGAGCAAGGGACGGCGGGCCTTCTGGTCAAGGACTCTCGATGATCCGCACGTTTGGACTGGTCTCCGCCCTCGCGCTCGCGACGGCTCTGGGGGGATGCGCCTCGATGCCCGGCTTCGGCCCCTCGTCCGGCTCGGACATGCCGCCGCTGCCGGCCTCGGCCGCCGCGCCCGCCGAATACGCGCGCGACACCCACACCTATGCGCGGCCCGAGATCGCCCATGTGCGCCACGTCGCGCTGGACCTGACCGCGGACTTCCAGGCCCGCACCCTGTCCGGAACCGCCGCGCTCGACATCCAGGGCGTTCAGGGCGCCGACGAGATCGTGCTGGACGTCAAGAACCTGGACATCCGCAATGTCGCCGACGCCGCCGGTGCGCCGCTGCAGTACCAAACCGGCGCAAACGACGCCATCAAGGGCCAGCCCCTGACGGTGCGCTTCCCGGCCCTGACCGCCGGTGAGACCCGCCGCATCGTGATCAGCTATTCGACCCGCCCGGACGCCGCCGCCCTGCAGTGGTTGACCCCGTCCCAGACCGCGGGGGGTCAGAAGCCTTATCTGTTCAGCCAGGGTCAGGCGATCCTGACCCGCACCTGGGTCCCGACCCAGGACAGCCCCGGCATCCGCCAGACCTATGACGCCCGCATCGTCGCCCCCGCCGACCTGCGCGTGGTCATGAGCGCCCAGCAACTGACTCCGGAGGGCGAAGCCGCGGGTCCCGGCATGAAGGCCTGGCGGTTCCGCATGACCAATCCGGTGCCGCCCTATCTGATCGCCATCGGCGTGGGCGACCTGGCCTTCGCCGCCATCGACGAGCGCACGGGCGTCTTCACCGAGCCCTCGCGTCTGGAAGCCGCCCGCGCCGAACTGGCTCCCACCGCCGACATGGTCGACGCAGCCGAGCGTCTCTACGGCCCCTATCGCTGGGGCCGGTACGACCTGCTGGTCCTGCCGCCCTCGTTCCCGTTCGGCGGGATGGAGAACCCGCGCCTGACCTTCGCCACCCCGACCATCATCGCCGGCGACCAGTCGCTGGTCTCGCTGGTGGCGCATGAGCTGGCGCACAGCTGGTCGGGCAACCTCGTCACCAACGCCACCTGGAACGACATGTGGCTGAACGAGGGGTTCACCGTCTATTTCGAGAACCGGATCATGGAGGCCCTGTACGGCCGGGATCGCGCCCTGATGCTGGCCTCGCTGGGCTGGGGCGACCTGCAGGACGAAATGGCCGGCCTGCCGCCCGCCGACACCCGCCTGCACCTGAATCTCGAGGGACGCGATCCCGACGAGGGTCTGACCGACGTCGCCTATGAGAAGGGCGCCGCCTTCCTGTTCACCATCGAACGGATCGTCAGACGCGATCGGTTCGACAGCTGGCTGAAGGGGTATTTCGAGCGCAACGCCTTCCGTCCCATGACCACCGAACTGTTCCTGCAGGACATCCGCGCCCATCTGATCGCGGGCGACGCCGGTCTGGAGCGCCAGCTGATGATGGACGCCTGGATCTATCAGCCGGGCATGCCGTCGAACTGGCAGCCGCCGGTCTCGGGCGCCTTCGGTCCGGTCGATGCGGCCGCCCGCGCCTTCTTCGCCGACAAGGGCCCGGCCTCGGCCATTCCATGGGCCGGTTGGTCGACACAGGAGCGCCAGCGCTTCCTCGCCTGGCGTCCCGAAGGCGCCCAGGGCGGCGCCGATTGGCTGACCGATGCCCAGCTGGCCGATCTGGAATCGACGCTGAACCTGCGCAGCGAGGGCAATGCCGAGGTGTTGTTCGCCTGGCTGCAGATCGCGGTCCAGCACCGCTATCAGCCAGCCGTCCCGACGCTGGAGCATTTCCTGACCACGCAGGGCCGGCGTAAATTCGTCCTGCCGCTGTTCACCAGCCTGTGGGCCGAGGGCGACTGGGGCCGTCCCATCGCCCGCCGCATCTACGCCCGGGCCCGGCCCGGCTATCACCCGGTGACGACCGGTTCGGTCGATGCGGTGGTGGGCCGGCCCTAGGCGCGGCGCGGGCCCTCCCACTCAACTGTGACCGGCGGCGGCTTGGCTTGGCCGCCGCCGGTCACTAGGTTCCGCCCGAAAGCGGCGACCAACGCCGACGCCCTCAGGAGACGCCCCATGCACGACGCGCCCCAATCCGAAGCGGCCACCCGCCTCGACAAGGAAAACCCGCTCGGCGTCGACGGCTTCGAGTTCGTGGAGTTCACCGGTCCCGATCCCGCGGCCATGATCTCCCGCCTTGAGCTGATGGGCTTCACCCAGACGCATGTGAACCCGGCCAATGACGTGGTGCGGCTGAAGCAGGGCGACATCACCCTGCTGGTCAATCGCTCGCCCAAGGGACAGGCGAGCGAGTTCGCGGCCGAGCACGGCCCCTCGGCCAACGGCATGGCCTTCCGCGTCACGGACGCGAAGGCCGCCTATGAAGGCGCGGTGTCGCGCGGCGCCCGTCCGGCCGAGGGCCACGATGGCGGCGCCCTTGGCGGCGGCTATTCCTACATCCTGCAGGGCATCGGCGGGTCGCTGCTCTACATCATCGACCAGTACGGCGACCAGGGCTCGCTCTACGACGGCTGGGACGAGATCGAGGGCTGGGAAGAGGCCGAGCGCAAGAACTCGGTCGGCCTGTTCAGCCTTGACCACCTGACCCACAACGTGCGCCGGGGCCAGATGCGGACCTGGTCGGGCTTCTACGGCGACGTCTTCGCCTTCGAGGAGCAGAAATATTTCAACATCAAGGGCAAGGCGACCGGCCTGCTGTCCCAGGCCATGATCGCGCCTGACCGCGCCATCCGCATCCCCCTGAACGAGAGCCAGGACGAGAACAGCCAGATCGAGGAATTCCTGCGCCGCTACAACGGCGAGGGCATCCAGCACATCGCCCTGGCCACCGACGACATCTTCGAGACCGTCGAGGAGCTGAAGCGCCGCGGCATCCCCTTCCAGGATACGATCGAGACCTATTTCGACCTGATCGACAAACGCCTGCCCAACCACGGCGAGGACGTGGCCCGGATGCGCAAGAACCGAATCCTGATCGACGGTTCGGACGAGGACGGCCTGCTGCTGCAGATCTTCACCCAGGACACCTTCGGGCCGATCTTCTTCGAGATCATCCAGCGCAAGGGCAACCAGGCGTTCGGCGAGGGCAATTTCCAGGCCCTGTTCGACTCCATCGAGCTGGACCAGATCCGGCGCGGCGTCATCAAGGTGGATGCCTAGACCCCCGTCGTGGCTGCCCTGGCTGGGTCCGCTTCTCGCGGCCATGGTCGGGGCGGCGGTCGGCGAATACGGACTGGGCGGCGGGTTCTGGACGGTTCTGGTCGCGGCGCTCGTGGGCGGGTTCGCGCCGATCGTGGGGTACCGCATCTGGAAGTGGCGGTTTCAACGGAGGGGGTAGAAGAGACGGAACGGGAACCGCGCACTGCCCGCTTGAGTTCGGATAGAGATGCCGGACGGCAGGGGTCAGCCGTTTCGAGATCGCGGAGAGCCGTGTGAGATCGCTGCCAATCAGAGTTATGACCTCCGCCGATGAGGATCCGGCGACCAAAACGGTCGTGCTGGCGTTTGCGGCGGACCCCATGGCGCGATGGACCTGGCCGCTCGCCCACCAGTACCTTGAGGCCATGCCGCGAATGGTCCGGGCCTTCGCAAGCAGCGCGTACTCGAGTGGAACCGCCTATTGCACAGATGGCTATGCCGCGACTGCGCTGTGGCTGCCGCCCGGCGTGCATTCCGACGAGGAAGGGCTTGGCGCGGTAATCGACAGTACGGTAGCCCGCGCCCTTCGCCCTGAAACGGATTCCATATTCGAGCAGATGGCTGCTTACCATCCGTCCGAACCACACTGGTACCTGCCCCTGATCGGCGCCGACCCGGCGCATCAGGGCGAAGGCCACGGCGCCGCCTTGATGGCCTATGCGGTCGCCCGGTGTGATCGGGACCATGCACCGGCCTATCTGGAATCATCGAACCCGCGCAACATTCCGTTCTACCAGCGCTACGGTTTCGAACCGCTGGGCGAAATTCAGGTCGGGTCCTCGCCGACGCTCGTTCCGATGCTGCGGCCCGCCCGGTGAGCCCGCAAGGAGCGACACGCGCCTTGTGGCCGTATCCGGGTCGCCGTCAGACCGGCGCTCCTCAGTGAAAATCCCGCGATCCGGGCAGCACCCGAACGTCGCGCGGATGCCGTCCGCGCGCCGGCGCATGACCTGAACCGGGCGCGTTGTCCGGCGTCAGATAGCCCAGCATCGGCGTCCAGTCCTCCAGATGATCGACGACCAGATGGGTCACCCCCTCGGCCGTCTGCACCTTGCCCCGGGCCAGCACCATGCGCGCGCCCATCGCAACAGGTCTGAGCCGTTCGAACACGTCGGGCCACAGGACCAGATTGGCGACGCCGGTCTCGTCCTCGACCGTCATGAAACAGACGCCCTTGGCCGTGCCGGGCCGCTGGCGCACCAGCACGACGCCACCCACCGTGACGGACCGGCCGTTGGATCTTTGCGGATAGTCCTTCGCCGTCAGCGCGCCGAGGGCCGTCAGTCTTTCGCGCAGGAAGCTGACCGGATGGCCTTTCAGCGACAGGCGGATGGTCTGGTAGTCGCCGACCACCTCCTCGGACGGCGCCAGCACCGGCAGGGCCTCGGGCGGTCGGCCGTCCGTCTCGACCAGTCCCATGGCCTCGAACAGGGGCGCCGTCGACGCCGGCGGCGCGCCCCGGACCGCCCACAGCCCCTGCCGGCGCGTCAGCTCCAGCGACCCGAAGGCGTCCGCCTCGGCCAGCCGGTCGAGGGCGGAGGGCGGCAGATTCGCCCTCCGCCTCAGATCCTCCAGATCGGCGAAGGGCGCCGTCCCCCGCACCGCCTCGATCCGCTGGGCCCAGTCCTCCTTGAAGCCGTCGATCGACCGCATGCCCAGCCGCAGGGCGCAGGGCTGGCCCTCGCCGCGGGCTTCCAGCGAGGCGTCCCAGCCGCTGACGTTCACATCCGGATGCCGGACCTCGGCCCCATGCTCGATGGCGTCCCGCACCAGCTGGGCCGGGGCGTAGAAGCCCATCGGCTGGCTGTTCAGCAGGGCGGCGGTGAACACCTCCGGATACCAGCGCTTCATCCAGGACGAGATGTAGACCAGCAGGGCGAACGAACAGGCGTGGCTTTCCGGGAAGCCGTACTCTCCAAACCCCTTGATCTGATCGAAACAGCTGCGGGCGAAATCGGGATCGTAGCCGCGGGCGATCATCCGGCCGGTGAACCGTTCCTCATGCTCTCCGATCGTGCCCATGTGCCGGAAGGTGGCCATGGCCCGCCTCAGGCTGTTGGCCTCGGCCGGAGTGTATTTCGCCGCCTCCATGGCGATCCGCATGGCCTGCTCCTGAAACAGGGGCACGCCCAGGGTCTTGTGCAGCACCCGTCTCAGCTCATCCCTGTCGCCGTGGTCCGGGTGGGGATGGGGAAAGCCGATCACGAAAGGCCGGCCCAACCGCTCAGCCTCCCGTCGCTCCGCCCGCCGCTTCAGATAGGGATGCACCATCCCGCCCTGGATCGGCCCGGGGCGGACGATGGCGACCTCCACCACCAGGTCGTAGAAGACGCGCGGCTGGAGCCGCGGCAGCATCGACATCTGGGCCCGGCTCTCGACCTGAAAGACCCCGAGAGAGTCCCCCTTGCACAGCATGTCGTAGACCTCCGGATCGTCCGGAGGGACCGTGTCCAGTTCGAGCCGTCGACCATAGTGGTCCGCGATCAGATCGAAGCCGCGCCTCAGCGCGGTCAGCATGCCCAACGCCAGGACATCGACCTTCATCAGCCTCAGGAAGTCGATGTCGTCCTTGTCCCATTCGATGAAGGTGCGGTCCGGCATGGCGGCGTTGCCGATCGGTACGATCTCCAGCAGCGGCGTCTGACTCAGCACATAGCCTCCGACATGCTGGCTGAGGTGGCGTGGAAACCTGATCAGTTCGGACGTCAGCTCCAGCGCCAGTCGCATCCGTGCGTCGTCGCGGCTCAGGCCGGTCCGGTCGACATGCTCGCCCGTCACGCTGTCGCCCCACGAGCCCCAGACGGTGTCGGCCATCCGGGCGGTGACGTCCTCAGTGAGGCCCAGAGCCTTGCCCACGTCGCGGATCGCGGAGCGGGGCCGGTAGTGGATGATGGTCGCCACGATGGCGGCCCGGTCACGGCCGTAGCGGCGATAGACGTACTGCATCACCTCCTCGCGCCGCTCATGTTCGAAATCGACGTCGATGTCCGGCGGCTCGTCACGGTCGGCCGACATGAAACGCTCGATCAGCACGTCCTGCTCGGCCGGGTTCACATTAGTGACGCCCAGACAGAAACAGACCACCGAGTTGGCGGCCGAGCCCCGCCCCTGACACAGGATCGGCTTCTCCTGCGTTCGCGCCCAGTGGACGACGTCATGCACGGTCAGAAAGTAATTGGGGTATTTCAGAAGCTTGATCAGCTTAAGCTCCTTGACGATCGTCTCCCGGATTTTCGGATCGACACCGTCGGGCCATTTCTCCCGCGCGCCCTTGAACGTCAGCCGGATCAACCGCCGCTGCGCCGTCCAGCCCTTCGGCACCGGTTCGTCCGGGTACTGATACTCGAGTTCCCGCAGCGAGAACCGGCAGACCCGCGCCACTTCCATGGTCCTCGCCAGCGCCGTCTCATGGCCGCGGAACAGCCGCGCCATCAGGGCCGGCGCTTTCAGATGACGTTCGGCGTTGGCCTGCAGCCGGCGGCCGGCCTTGTCGATGGTCGTCCCCTCGCGGATGCAGGTCAGGACGTCCTGCAGCTGCCGCCGGTCGGGGTGGTGGTACAGCACCGCATTGGTCGCGATCATCGGCGCGCCGGTGCGGTGCGCCATGGCCGCCAGCCGGTTCAGCCGTTTGCGGTCGTCCCCGCGCCACAGGGGCGCCGCCGCCAGATACAGGACGTCGGGCCAGGCCCTGCGCCACGCCGCCAGCCGCGCCTCGAACGCCGCGTCGGGCTGTTCCGGCGCGGGGGCGAGGGCGATCATCCCCTGGCCCAGCCCGACCGCCTGCTCGAAGGTCAGCCGCGTCTCGGCCTTCTCGATCCGCGCCGCTCCCGGATCGGCGCCCGGCTGGGGCACCGCCTCGCTCTTGCCCAGCGACAGCAGGCGGCACAGGCGGCCGTAGGCGGCGCGGTCCCGGGGAAAGACGATCAATTCTGTCCCGTCGGTGAACCCCAGGCGCGACCCGACGACCAGAGGGATATCGACCTTCTCGGCCCCCATCAGGGCCCGCACCATGCCGGCCAGGGTGTTGCGGTCGGCCACGCCGATGGCGGCCAGCCCCAGCGATTTCGCCTGCATCGCGATCTCGCCCGGATGCGACGCCCCCTCCAGAAAGCTGAAGTTGGTCATCGCTCCCAGTTCGGCGTACTGGCCGTCCCAGCCTGATCCCGGGGCCGTCATGGCAGCACCCCGTGCATCCACCACGACGGCGCGCGCTCCTCCGCCGCTCCCGAGTATTCCCGTCCGTACAGCCCCTCGCGGAACAGCCAATAGCGCCCGCCCGCCTCGTCTTCGACGCGGTAATAGTCGCGGGTGCGCACCTGCCGGTCGTCGGGGCGGGGCCGCCACCATTCGGGCGACAACCGTTCGGGACCATCAGAGCGGGTCACCCGCCGCGACAGTCGCCGCCATGTGAACCTCACCGGCGCCCCGTCGGGCAGTTCGGCCAGGGCCTCGACCGGTTCGGGCGGGTCCAGCAGCAGGATGGGCCGGCGCGCGTCGCCCTCAGCGGCGGCCGGCGACCGCCCCAGCGCCGGCCGCCAGCGCTCGGCGCGCTCGGGCAGCCAGCTGTCGACCGGCTCGGGCGTCAGCACCCGGTCCTCGCCCAGACGCGCCGTAAGGCGGTCGATCAGGGCGGCCAGGCTCTCGGCCTGTTTCGCCTCGGCCTCGCTTTCCAGCGCCCCCTGCCGGGCCGCCATCTCCTCGACCTCGTCGGCGGTCAGCATCATGGCGTCGAGGCCGAACCCCAGTTCCAGTCGGCCCAGCCCCGCCTCGCGGAACAGCCGCAGCCAGACGCCCGCCTCCCGTCCGGGCCGCCCCATGCGCACTGACAGGCTGGTGGTCCGGCCGTCCGAGCGGAAGCCTGTCAGAGTCAGGGCCTTCGCCCCCTGGCCGTCGCGCACCAGCGGCGCGGACAGGTCGGCGGTCAGATCCGCCAGCCTCGCCTCCACCCCCTCCATATCGCCGACCGGCTCCATCCAGGCCTGCCACGCCCGGTATTTCGGCGGCGGACGCACGGGCGTCAGGGCCTCCCCCGCGAAGCCCAGCGCCTGATCCAGCCGCTGCACCAGACCGACGCCGTCGCCGTCGCGGAACCGCCGCGCCAGCCCCGCGCGCGGCATGGGATAGAGGTCGCCGATCCGCTTCAGCCCGAACCGCCGGGCCTGTGTCAGGGTGCGGTCGTCGATACGCAGGGCCTCGACCGGCAGGGCCGACAGCAGATCCCGCGCATTGTCCTCGTCGGCGATGCAATCGCCGCCCTCGGCCTCGCCCCAGCGCGCCAGGGCCCAGGCGGCGCCCGGCGTCGGCGCCATGGCGGCCCGCGCCCGCGTCCCGGCCCCGGCCAGCCGGCCCCGGATCTGGGCCAGCAAAGCCGCCTCGCCGCCGAACAGATGGGTCGCGCCCGTGACGTCGAGGAACAGCCCCTCCAGCCCCTCACCCGCCGGATCGAGGCTGACCGACGGCGACCAGCGCTCTGCCCAGACCGCCAGCGCCGTCAGCGCCCGGGCGTCGGCCTCGATATCGGCGGGCTTGCAGATCAGGTGCGGGATCATGGCCAGGGCGTCGGCCTGGGTCTGGCCGCGCCGAAGGCCGGCCGAGCGCGCGGCCGGATTCAGGGCGTGAATGATCGCCGCGCCCCGGCTGTTCTTCAGGATCAGGGCGAACGGGTTCTTCGGATCGAGCGCTGGGTCAGGCTGCGAGGCCGGACGGCGCGCCCGCATGGCCGATCGCCGCCAGACCGCTATCGGCCAGTCGATCAGCCAGACGGAGACGATGCGTCTCATCATCCTGCTCCAGCATCCAGGCCCCCGGCCGTTCCCCGCGCCCGCGCACCAGTTCGGCCGTCAGCCGCGCCGCCCCTGGCGCCTTGGCGTCATCGGGATCGACGGCGCTGGCCAGGGTCGAGATCCGCCAACGCCTCCGCGCCGCGCTGAGCTCGTCCAGCCCGCGCGGCAGCACCAGTCCCACGCATCCGCCCTGCTTGGCCGCGAAATCCAGCCGCCGGGTCTGGGTCAGGGTCGCCGCGTCCACCGCGCCCAAGGCCAGGGACACCGCCCCCGACCGCAACGCCTGCTCCAGCGTCCACAACGCTTCGGCCGCCGTATTCACGGGAGCAAGGATCAGGGCCGTTCCCGACAGGCCGGGACCATAGGGCCGGCCATGCTCGCCCAGCCACGCCCGCGTCGCGGTCATCAGAACCGGCCGTCCATCTCCCTCCAGACGTCGCGACAGGGCGAAGGCCATCAGCGCCGCCCCGTCTCGGGGACCCGCCGCGCAGGCCTCTTCCAGCGGCGCGGGCCGCTCGGGAAACAGGCCGGGAGATGACAGGGGCGAAGGCGTCATGAGAGTCCGGAAATCCAGATGTTCACTATTTGTTCCAACAGCCGTCAGAGTCAAACAGAGAATCCTGTTCCGTATCCTTGATCGGAAATCAGACCCGGGGCCGCGCCTTCAGCTCGTCGCGAATCTCGGTCAGCAGGGCCTCGGTCGCCGTCGGCGCGGACGCGATTTCAGGTTCGGCGGCCTTCTCGCGGCGCAGCTCGTTGATCGCCTTGACCATCAGAAAGACCACCAGCGCCACGATGGCGAACTGGATCAGGGTGTTGATGAAGGCGCCGTACTGGATCGCCACCTCCTCGACCGCCTCGGTCGCGGGATTCTCGGGAGCCAGCACCCATTTGAGCTTCGAGAAATCGACCTTGCCCAGCAGCAGGCCGATCGGCGGCATGACCACCTGTTCGACCAGGCTGGTGACGATCTTGCCGAACGAGGCGCCGATGATGACGCCGACCGCCAGGTCGATGACATTGCCGCGGGCGATGAACTCCTTGAACTCGGTCACCAGGCCCATGGTCGGTCCCCGCCTATGCGTCGCCGGCGTTCAGCCGCTCGCGCAGTTCCTTGCCGCTCTTGAAGAAGGGCACGGCCTTGGCCGGAACGTCGACGGTCTCGCCCGTGCGGGGATTGCGTCCTGCGCGCGCCGGACGGGCCCGGACGGAAAAGGCGCCGAAGCCGCGCAACTCCACACGTCCGCCTCCGCCCAGCGACTCGACCATCTGGCCGAGCACGATATTCACCACCCGCTCGACCTCGGCATGGGTCAGATGGGTGTTCTCGGCAGCGAGCTTTTCGATCAGCTCAGACTTGATCATTGGCAGGCCCCCGTCCTCTTCCGCGCTTCCCCAGGACGCATACGGGTGCATCCGAGCGCAGGATGCAAGCCACCCTAGCCTCCGCCCGCCGCAGGAAAAAGCCCCGCGCAGCGGTTTGACCGGCGAAATGTCGGTTAACGTTCACAAACCTGCCCGTCGCTCGCACGAAAAAGGCGGCGGGATCGCTCCCGCCGCCTGATCCGTACTCAGCTCAAAAGGAAGACTATTCCTTCGCGCCGGCCTTCTCGCGAAGGGCCGCGCCCAGGATGTCGCCCAGCGAAGCGCCCGAATCCGAGGAACCGAACTGTTCGATCGCCGAGGCCTCGTCCTTCATTTCCAGAGCCTTGATCGACACCGAGACGCGGCGCGAGGCCTTGTCGATGCCGGTGACCATGGCGTCGACACGATCGCCGACCGAGAAGCGCTCGGTGCGCTGTTCGTTGCGGTCGCGGGACAGGTCGGATTTGCGGATGAAGGCGGTCGCCGGAGCGTCCTCTTCGCCGAACTTGACCTCGATGCCGCCGGTTTCGACCGCCGTCACGGTGACGGTGATCTGCTGACCCTTCTTGAAGGCATCCCCTTCCATCGGATCGCCGCCCAGCTGCTTGATGCCCAGCGAGACGCGTTCCTTCTCGACGTCGACGTCCAGCACCTTGGCCTTGACGGTCTCGCCCTTGCGGTAGCGCTGGATGGCTTCCTCGCCCGAGACGTTCCAGTCCAGGTCGGACAGGTGCACCATGCCGTCGATGTCGTTGTCCAGGCCGATGAACAGGCCGAACTCGGTGGCGTTCTTGACCTCGCCCTCGACGGTCGAACCGATCGGGTTGGCGGCCACGAAGGCATCCCACGGATTGTCCTGGGCCTGCTTCAGGCCCAGCGAGATGCGGCGCTTGGAGGCGTCGACGTCCAGCACGACCACGTCGACTTCCTGCGAGGTCGAGACGATCTTGCCCGGATGGACGTTCTTCTTGGTCCAGGACATTTCCGAGACGTGGACCAGGCCTTCAACGCCGGCTTCCAGCTCAACGAACGCGCCGTAGTCGGTGATGTTGGTGATACGGCCGGTCATCTTGGCGCCGACGGGGTATTTGGCTTCGACGCCGTCCCACGGATCGGTCTGCAGCTGCTTCATGCCGAGGCTGATGCGCTGGGTGTCCGGGTTGATCTTGACGATCTGGACCTTGACGGTGTCGCCGACGGCGAGGACCTGCGAGGGGTGGGAAACGCGCTTCCACGACATGTCGGTGACGTGCAGCAGGCCGTCGATGCCGCCCAGGTCCACGAACGCGCCGTAGTCGGTGATGTTCTTGACCACGCCTTCGCGGACTTCGCCTTCCAGCAGCTGGCCGACCAGTTCGGTGCGCTGTTCGGCGCGGGCCTCTTCCAGGATGGCGCGGCGCGAGACGACGATGTTGCCGCGCGGACGGTCCATTTTCAGGATGGCGAAGGGCTGTTCCTTGCCCATCAGCGGGCCGACGTCGCGCACCGGGCGGATGTCGACCTGCGAGCCCGGCAGGAAGGCCGAGGCGCCGCCCAGATCGACGGTGAAGCCGCCCTTGACCCGGCCGACGATGGCGCCGTTGACCGGCTGGCCTTCGGCGAAGACGACTTCCAGACGGGTCCAGGCTTCTTCGCGGCGAGCCTTGTCGCGGCTGATGACGGCTTCACCCAGGGCGTTCTCGACGCGCTCGAGGTAGACTTCGACATTGTCGCCGACCTTCGGGATCACGGCGCCTTCGCCGATGCCGAATTCGCGGGCCGGGATGCGGCCTTCGGTCTTCAGACCGACGTCGATGATCAGAATGTCCTTTTCGATGCCGACGACGCGGCCGTGGACGACCTGGCCTTCGCCGAGGTCGCGGCCCTGAAGGGTTTCGTCGAGCAGCGCGGCGAAGTCGTCACGCGAGGGGGAGAAGCTCTGGGTGTCAGTCATACGGTGGTTGGGTTTCTAACGGTTGTGGCGCGCGGCCGGACGGCCCCGCGCGAGGTGAGTGTGAAAGGGTAATCAGGTCGTCGGGATGCGAGGCAGATGAAGCCAGAACGCCCGCGGAAGCCGAGGATGACGCGCTGGATTTGCCTTGAGGTCTCTAGAGACCGTTCCGGACACGCGCCGCCTCGACGATACGGCGGGCCGCATCGAAGGCGGTCTCTATATCCATATCGGTCGTATCCAGCAAGACGGCGTCGTCAGCCTGCACCATCGGGGCCGCGCCCCGGCCCGCGTCGCGCTCGTCCCGGCGGATGATGTCGGCCAGCATGTCCTCATAGGCGATGGCGTCGCCGCGGCCGGTCAGCTGCTTCCAGCGCCGCAGGGCGCGCACCTCGGGGGTCGCCGTCACGAACAGCTTGGCCGGAGCGTCCGGCGCGATGACCGTGCCGATGTCGCGCCCGTCCAGCACCGCGCCGCCGGCTCGGGCGGCGAACGCCCGCTGGAACTCCAGCAGGGCCGCGCGGACGCCCGGATAGCCCGCCACCCGGCTGGCCGCCTCGCCCGCGTCGCCGCTGGTCAGCCGCTCGGTGTCGCTCAGCTTCTCCGTGCTCAGGGCGCGCGCCACGGCCACGGCCGCGGCTTCGTCATCCAGCGACCCGCCGCCGTCCAGCACGCCCAGTCCGACGGCGCGGTACAGCAGGCCGGTATCCAGATGCGGCAGGCCGTACTCACGCGCCAGCCGCGCGGCGATGGTGCCCTTGCCCGAGGCGGCGGGGCCGTCGACGGCGATGATCAGGGAGCGGGTCATTCGGAGGCTGCGATATCGGCCCCGAGGCCGCGCATCAACTCCACAAAGCCGGGGAAGCTGGTCGCGATCATCCCCGGCTCATCGACCGTGACCGCCTCGTCGGCCGCCAGACCCAGCACCAGATGGCTCATGGCGATGCGGTGATCGCCGTGGGTGGTGACGGGCGCGCCGCCCCGGACAGGGCCGCCGGTCACGGTGAAGCCCTCAGGCTCTTCCTCGACCGCGACACCGCAGGCTTTCAGCCCCGCCGCCATCAAGGCGATGCGGTCGCTCTCCTTGACCCGCATCTCGCCGATCCCGCGCATGACCGTCGAGCCCACAGCAAAAGCCGCCGTGGCGGCGAGGATCGGATATTCGTCGATCATCGAGGCGGCGCGCTCTACCGGGACGACGACACCCGTCAGGGCCGAATGCCGCGCTGTCACGTCCCCCACCTCTTCCCCGCCCGCCATGCGGCGGTTCGATACGGTCAGATCGGCCCCCATCTCGCGCCAGGTCTCGAACAGGCCGGTGCGCAGCGGGTTCAGCATCACGCCCTCGACCGTCACCTCGGACCCCGGAACGATCAGGCCCGCCGCCAGCGGGAAGGCGGCCGAGGACGGATCGCCCGGCACGGTCACAGAGGTTCCGGTCAGCGGCTGGCCGCCCTTCAGGCTGACGCGCCACCCGGCGTCCAAAGGCAACACCCCCACCTCGGCCCCGAAGGCGCGCAGCATCCGCTCGGTATGGTCGCGGCTCGGTTCGGGCTCGGTCACCGTCGTCACGCCGTCCGCATTCAGCCCCGCCAGCAGGATGGCCGACTTCACCTGGGCCGACGCCACCGGCTGCATGAAATCAATCGCCGACAGCGACCCGCCCTGGATCTCGACGGGCAGGCGATCCGGCTCAGCCTTCCAGCCGAACCACGCCCCCATCTCCGCCAGGGGACCCGTCACCCGCTTCATGGGCCGTTTGCGCAGGCTGGCGTCGCCGTCGAACGTCGCGGTGAGCGGATAGCCAGCCGCCGCGCCCATCAGCAGCCGCACGCCGGTGCCGGCGTTGCCGCAGTCGATGATGCTCGCCGGCTGTCTGAACCCGCCCCGCCCCGTGACTCTCCAGCGGCCCTCGCCCAGCCGCTCAACCGTCGCGCCGAAGGCTTCCACAGCCCGCGCGGTCGCCAGGACGTCGGCGCCCTCCAGCAGGCCCTCGATCTCTGTGATACCTGTCGCCATCGCTCCCATGATCAGGGCGCGGTGGGACGTGGACTTGTCGCCGGGAGCGCGCACGAGGCCGTTCAGCGGGGCGCTGCGGCGGGCTGTCAGATGATCCGGGGTCGACACCCTGCGGTCTCCGGGACGGTAATAGACGCGGGCGCGCGGAGATGGTTTTTGACAGCGGCGTCAGGGGGTGGCAAGGGAGCCGCCCCATTTCCCCACTCCCGCCAAAGGTCTTTAACCGTGGCCAAACCCGAACTGGGCCAGAAGCAGGTCTGCCCGAACTGCCAGGCCAAATTCTATGACCTGGGCCGCCGCCCGGCTCATTGCCCCAAATGCGCGACCGATTTCGATCCGGAAGAGGCGCTGAAGCTGCGCAATCGCCGCGGCCGTCCGGCCGGCTATCCCGCCGACGACGAGGCCGAGGATCAGGTCAAGGACAAGAAGGCCGACGGCGACGAGGACGAGGAAGAAGAAGCCGTCGCGACGCCCGAGATCGACGAGGAAGGCCACGAGCCGATCCTGACCCCGGACGACGATGACGATGAGACGCCTGTCGATCCCACCGAGGAACCCGGCATGGGCGAAGCAGTCGAGGATGATGATGTCCTCGCTGACGATGACGACGACTCGGTCCCGTTCATCGAGGACGAGGACGACGACGCGTTCGAGGATGAGATCAAGGCGCCCAAGGACGACGAATAGGCTTTTTCGGACCTCCGCCGGACAGTTTTTCAAAGGTCCGGCGGAGACGAAAATAAATGGTTGAACCGGGCTTGATCGCAATCAGACCCTGACATAGGTTCCGCCGCCTCGCAGCAGGGCCTCCCGAGACCCGCCGCGATCCGACCGATAAGGTTCGGGGCTTTAGCTCAGCTGGTAGAGCGCTTGCATGGCATGCAAGAGGTCAGCGGTTCGACTCCGCTAAGCTCCACCATCGAAGGCCCCGCGGGAAACCGCGGGGCCTTCGTCCCATCCGGGGTCTTGTTGATCTCCGCGCCTTTCGGCCCCATCTGGATATCCTGGCCGACGCCTCGCCGATGACGGGGGGCGCAGACGGCGGGACAGCCTGCTTCGGGGGCAATGAGACCATGACGACGCGAACCATATTGTTCGACAGCCCCTTCCTGCTGGGCTTCGACCACACCCGGGCGATGATCGACCGCGCTGCGCGGGCCGCCGCCGACAGCTATCCCCCCTACAACGTCGAGCAGCGCGGCGAACACGCCGTGCGGATCACCCTGGCCGTCGCCGGCTTCGGGCCCGAGGACCTGGCCGTCACGCTCGAAGGCCGTCAGCTGACCATCGCAGGCAAGCGCGAACCCGCGGACAAGACCGACCAGGCCTTCCTGCACCGCGGCATCGCCGGCCGCGGCTTCGTCCGCAGCTTCGTCCTGGCCGACGGGCTGGAAATAGAGGAGGCGCGGCTGGAGCACGGCCTGCTGCATGTCGACATGAGCCGGCCCGAGGACCTGCCCGCGATCAGGCGCATCCCCATCACGACAGGCTGAAAGCCTGCGTTTTCCGGCCGCCGCTTTCGGGGCCGGACCCTTAGCGCCCTGTGGGCGTTAGTTCAGTGCAAGGAGGCGGTCGCAATGACGCCGATAGTAATGACCAACGAAGATTTCAGGGGCCTGGGTTCGCCCGACCTCGTTTATGTGCGCGAAATTCCGGCGGCCGACGTGCTCGCTGACGTCATCCCGCACGAGGCCGGAAATCTGAAGATCGACCCGCAGGCGACCCTGTTCGCGGTTCATGCCGCGGACGGCGAGCGGCTGGCCGTCATGGTCGATCGCGAAACCGCCTTCGCCGCCGCCGTGGCCCACGAACTGGAGCCTGTGTCGGTCCACTGAGCCGGTCAGGCGCGCGCCGCGCGCGCCGTCAGCGTACTGGAAGCTTTCTCAGGCCGCCGTGGCGGGGGCCTGGTCCCTGACGAACAGGGCGCGAATCGCGTCGGTCGTGCGGGCCTGCCGCAGCTGCTCGCGCATTTCCGGCGATCTGAGGGCGCGCGACACCGCCGCCAGCGCGCGCAGATGCTCGGCGCCGTCGCGCGGCGGGGCGAACAGGGCGAACAGCAGATCCACCGGACGATCGTCGACCGCGCCATAGGCGACGGGCGTATCCAGACGCACGAAGACCGCCGTCACCCGCTCGACGCCCTCCAGCCGGGCGTGCGGCACGGCCACGCCCGAACCGAGCCCGGTCGAGCCCAGAGCCTCGCGCTCGAGCAACGCTTCCATCACGCGACTTTCCGGCATTCCGAGGGCCTGGGCGGCGGCCTCGGCCACCGTATGCAAGGCCTGACGCTTCGACGACGCGCCGCTGCGCAGGACGACGCCGCCGTCCGCCAGCAAATCACCGATGTCCATGAGGAGTTCCCGACTCTGCCCATACATCCCGAACGGGCGGGGGCCGTTTAAACCACCCGCCTCCATTGGGGAAGACTATACGCTCTTACCGTTTACCGAACCGTGTCCGTTGATCGATTTTGCAGTTCGCTCAGGGTCGATCCAGCCCACGTTTCCGTCAGGCCGGCGATAGACCACCGAGATGCCGCCATGGGCCGCATTGCGGAACAGCACGACCGGATAGCCCGTCATGTCCAGCTCCAGCACCGCGCGTCCGACGGTGATGGTCCGGATCTCCGCCTCGGTCTCGGCGATGACCATTCCCACGGGGGGCGGCTCGCCCGGCGCGCCCGCATCGCCGAACTCCTCGTCCTCGACCTCGTCGGGGCTGCGCAGAACGATGCTGCGCGCCACGTCGCGGGCCGCATTCTCGGTTTTTTCGGGCGAAAGGCCCCGCGGGCCGGCGTGGTGGTTCTTCAGCCGGCGTTTGTAGCGGCGGACGCGCTTCTCGAGCTTCTCGAGCGAATCCGAGAACGCCCCATGGGCGTCGCCGCCCAATCCGCTGGTGACGATCGCTTCTCCGGACGCCAGACGGACCCAACAGTCCACCTTGAAGCCGTGGCCGTCCTTGGACACCACGACCTCGGCGTCCTGGGCGCCGCGTTCGAAATATTTGCCGATCCCGTCTTCGAGTTCCTGGGAGATGCGCGAGCCTAACGCGTCGCCGACATCCACGTGCTTGCCGCTGACTTGGATTTGCATGTCGATAGAACGCGACCGAACGGGAATGGTGTCAACGCCGATCACCGAAATGTGGTGGCGAGAGGAGCTTGGACGATGAAAGGCGCGAAGAATTCGAAGATTTCAGCGCCGGGGAATTCGGCGACGGATTTCGACGACTAACCCGGGATTTGGACGGCGGGCGCGTGAGACACGAGAGACGGCGGGGCCGTCAGCCCGTTCGCAGCATCCGCTTGCGCTCGACCGACGACGGGATGCGCAGCGCCTCGCGGTATTTCGCCACAGTGCGGCGGGCGATGTCGATGCCGGTCTCCTTGAGTATCTCCACGATCCGGTCGTCGGACAGGACGTCGCCGTCGCGGCCCTCACCGTCGATCATGGCCCTGATCCGATGGCGCACAGCCTCGGCCGAATGGGTCGCCCCGCCGTCCGAGGACTGGATGGCCGCCGTGAAGAAGAATTTCAGCTCGAACACGCCGCGCGGCGTCGAAACGTATTTGTTCGAGGTGACCCGGCTGACCGTGGACTCGTGCATGCCGATGGCGTCGGCCACCGTCTTCAGGTTCAGCGGCCGCAGGAATTCGACGCCGAAGGCGAGGAAGGCGTCCTGCTGGCGCACGATCTCGGACGAGACCTTCAGGATCGTCTTCGCGCGCTGATCCAGCGACTTGACCAACCAGCTGGCCTGGGCCGCGCATTCGGCCACGAAGGTCTTTTCCACGTCCGAGCGCGAGCCCGCCGCGACGACGCCATGATAGCGTTTGTCCATGATCAGCCGCGGCAGGGTGTCCGAGTTCAGCTCGACCTTCCAGCCGCCGGCCGGGTCGGCCCGCACATGCACGTCGGGAATCACCGTCTGGGCCGGCTCGGCGCCGAAGCCCGCGCCGGGCCGGGGCGTCAGCGCCTTCAGCTCGGCGATCATCTCGGCCATGTCTTCGGAATCGACGTCGCAGGCCTTCTTCAGCGCCGTCAGGTCGCGTTTGGCCAGCAGGTCCAGATTGTCGAGGAGGCAGGCCATGGCCGGGTCGAACCGGTTGCGTTCGATCAGCTGCAGCTTCAGGCATTCCGGCACCGAACGGGCCATGACGCCCGTCGGCTCGAAGCCGTGACAGACCGTCAGCACCGCCTCGACCCGCTCCAGCGAAACGCCCAGCCGGTCCGCCACCTCGTTCAGATCGCCGCGCAGATAGCCGCCCTCGTCGACCCCGTCGATCAGGGTCAGGGCGATGGCGTGGTCGGAGGCCGAGAAGCCCGCCTGTGAGGCCTGGCCCTGCAGATGCTCCCACAGGGTCGCCTCGCGGCTGTCCGGCTGTTCGCGCCCCTCGCCGTCCGGCAGACCGCCGCCCGATCCGGCCCGGGACCAGTCGTTCAGCCCGACCTGGGCCTCGCCGGTCCCGACGTCCTCCATCCGGTCCGAGGTGCGCTCGCCGGGGCTGGCGTCGCCATAGACGTCGTCGGAGCGCGCATCCAGCGACCGGTCGGCGTCCGCGACCCGGCCGTCGTCAAAACTCATTTCCGCGGAGTCATGGGCCTCGACCGCTGCCGGGGCCTCGCCCTCGCCGCGTTCGGCGGGCTCGGCGTCCTCGCGCTGCAGCAGCGGATTGCGCTCCAGCTCCGCCTCGACGAAGGCGTCCAGCTCGAGGTTCGACAGTTGCAGCAGCTTGATCGCCTGCTGCAGCTGGGGCGTGATGACCAGCCCCTGGCCCTGCCTGATCTCCAGCCTCTGCCCGAGCACTTTTTCCCCCTGCCGGGCGAGTGGCCCGAAACTTGCTGCGGCGACTGTGTCGCCGAACCGGTTAACGGGGTTCTAAACGGGCGCCGGCGGGCGCGACCTTTACTCGGCGCCATGGATCGGGAACGCTGGGGCCTCGCCCAGCCCGAGGTTTCCATGCGCCTGTTTCTCGCCGCCCTGCTGCTCTTGGCCGCCCCGGCCGCCCCGGCCGCTCACGCAGAGCCCACCGGGGCTGAGCGGGCGATGATGCAGACCGTGACGCAGGAGCATGACCGCCACATCGCCCTGCTGGAGCGGATGGTGAACCAGAACAGCGGTTCGCTGAACCTCGCCGGCGTGCGCGCCGTGGGCGACATGGCCCGGGCCGAGCTGGAGCCGCTGGGCTTCGAGGTCCGCTGGGTCGACATGACCGAAACCGGCCGGGCCGGCCATCTGGTCGCCACCCACGCGGGCCGGGGCCGCAACATCCTGCTGATCGGCCATCTGGACACGGTGTTCGAACCGGAGAGCCCGTTCCAGCGCTTCGAGCGAACGGGCAGCCGCGCCACAGGCCCGGGGATCGGCGACGACAAGGGCGGGGTGGTGGTCATCATCGCCGCCCTGCGCGCCATGCAGGCGGCCGGCACTCTGAAGGATGCAAGCATCACCGTCGTGCTGACCGGGGATGAGGAGCGGATCGGGGCCCCGGCCGCCATCGCCCGCCGCGATCTGGTCGAGGCCGGAAGGGTCGCCGCGTTCGCCCTGGAATTCGAGAACCTGGCCGTCGAGGACGAACAGGACTTCGGCACCATCGCGCGCCGCAGCTCCAACAACTGGACCCTGAGGACGAGCGGCCGCACCGGCCATTCCAGCGGCGTGTTCAACGACACGCTGGGCTATGGCGCCATCTACGAGATGGCGCGCATCCTCGACGGCTTTCGCCGCGAACTGCCCGAGCCGAACCTGACCTACAATGTCGGTGTGATCGCCGGTGGCACGCCCGCCGCCATCGACGCCGAGGGCTTCAGCGTCACGGCCTCTGGCAAGACAAACATCGTCGCCTCGACGGCCATCGCCCGCGGCGACCTGCGCACCCTGACCGCCGAACAGGACGCCCGCATCCGGGCCGGCATGCAGACCATCGTCGACGCCCATCTGCCCCGCACCGAGGCCGAACTGGTCTTCGGCGAGGGCGGCTATCCGCCCATGGCGCCCACAGAAGGCAACCGCGCCCTTCTGGCCCGGCTGAACGCCGTCAACCGCGACCTCGGCCTGCCCGAAATGGCCGAATACGACCCCGCCCGGCGCGGCGCCGCCGACAGCGGTTTCGTGGCCGCCGACGTGGATACGCTGGGCGGTCTGGGCGTCGCGGGCGGGAATGCTCACGCCGACGGCGAATGGATCGATCTGGACAGTCTGGTGCGCCAGTCGCAGCGGGCGGCGGTGCTGATCAGCCGGCTGAGCCTCGGCGGGGACTGAACCTCAGCCGTACATGTCGCCCAGATAGACCCGGCGCACTTCCGGATCGCGGATCACGTCCTCGGCCTTGCCCTCGAACAGCACCGAACCGCCCGAGATGATCGAGGCGTGGTCGATGATTTCCAGCGTCTCGCGGACATTGTGGTCGGTGATCAGCACGCCGATGCCCTCGCCCGCCAGATAGCGGATCACCTGCCGGATGTCGGCGATGGCCAGGGGATCGATGCCGGCGAAAGGCTCGTCCAGCAGCATGAAGCTGGGCTTGCCGGCCAGCGCCCGCGCGATCTCGCAACGGCGCCGCTCGCCGCCCGACAGGCCCGAGGCGGGGGCGTGGCGCAGATGATCGATGCGCAGCTCTTCCAGCAGGCGGCGGGTTTCCTCGGCGATGGCGGCCGCGCCGGTGTGGTGCAGTTCGACCACCGCCTTGACGTTCTGCTCGACCGTCATGCCGCGGAAGATCGAGGCCTCCTGGGCCAGATAGCCCAGACCCATGCGGGCGCGCTGGTACATTGGCTGGGCCGTGATGTCCTCGCCGTCCAGCCAGATGGTCCCGTGGTCCGGCGGGATCAGGCCGGTGATCATGTAGAAACAGGTTGTCTTGCCCGCGCCGTTGGGGCCCAGCAGGCCGGCGACCTGGCCCCGCTGGACGTGCAGGGAGACGTCGCGCACCACCTGCCGCTGGCCGAAGGATTTGGCGATGTTCTCGACCCTCAGGCCGGTGGCGCGCGCGGGCGCCGATACCGCCGGCTCGGCCGGGGCCTCGTTCACATTGAGGGCTGAGAGTTCCTTGCGGGCCAAATCCGGGGCTCAGTTCCCGCTGTTCTGGGGATAGAAGACCCCCCGGATGCGGCCGCCCTGTCCGCCCGCCTCGATCCGGGCCGTCCGGGTGCGGACGTTGTAGGTCAGGCGCGAGCCGGTCAGCACGTTCTGGCCCTGGGTCAGGATGACGTCGCCAGTCACCACGATCATGTCGTCGGCGGTCGTATAGACGGCGCTGTCGCCGCGGATCGTCTGCTCGGGCGTGACGAAATAGACGTTGCCCGCCGCCTCGATACGGCTTTCCCCCGTCTGGCTCAGGCCCGAGACCCTGTCGGCGCGCAGGCGGTTCTGGCCCTGGATCAGTTCGGCCCGGCCGCGCAGGGTGACGGTGTTGCCGACGTATTCGCCGGAATCCGCACCGAACGAGATCGGCGCGTCGCTGCTGTTGACGGGGCTCTGCGCCTCGCCCGCGACGGGGATCGCGACCATGGCCAGCGCGACGGCGGCGGCGCTCAAAACTCTGCTCATGCTCATCTGCTGGACCCTCCGGCGTTGATGGTGCCGCGTATCTTGTTATCACCCGCGCCGCTGAACACGACCCGTTGTCCCTGTTCATAGATCGCATAGGACGAAGCGGAGATGGTTCCAAGGGGGCCGGACCCCTGAACCCCCTTCGAGCCCGTCACCACGCCGGTCGCCGTGTTCACCACCGCCTCGGGCGTAACGAGGACGAACCCGGACCCGCCGTCGGATATCCGCACATTGGGGCCGATGGTGACCGACTTCGCGGCTTCATTGTAGGTTCCGCCGTCGGCCGTCAGGGTGGTGACCTTGCGGCCGCCCAGATTCAGCTTCAGCGCCGGTCCGATCAGCCGGAACTGGCCGGTCTCGGGGTCGCGTATGGCGCTTTTGGCCCCGATCATGAAACTGCGACCCTCGGCGTCCTGGCCGTGGAACATGGCGCTGTCCAGACGGACCTCGCGGCTGGTTCCGGCCTTGCGCTCGACATCCGACATCACACTGCGCAGCACGATCCAGCTGACGGTGCCGCCGGCCAGGACGATGATCGCCACCGGCAGGATGCGGCGCAGCAGCTGGACCCGCCGCGATCGGGTGCGGAACGCCTGCGCCGTGGCGGCGACGCGCGCCTCGTCGGCCTGGTCCCGGATGTCGGCGGGATCGGTCATCAGCTGTGCGCGAAGATGTCCGTTTCGTCCCATCCCGCCAGATCCAGCGCAGAGCGGCTGGGCAGGAAGTCGAAACATTGGCGGGCCAGTTCGGTGCGGCCCTCGCGGGCCAGCATCTCGTCCAGCCTCGCCTTGGCTGCGTGCAGATACAGGACGTCGGACGCGGCGTACTCCAGCTGGGCGGGCGACAGCTCGGCGGCGCCCCAGTCGCTGGATTGCTGCGCCTTGGACAGGTCGATCCCGACCAGTTCCCGGACCACGTCCTTCAGGCCGTGGCGATCGGTGTAGGTGCGGGCCAGGCGCGAGGCGATCTTGGTGCAATAGACCGGCCGCGTCTCGACCCCGAGATGCAACTGGAACATGCCGATGTCGAAGCGGCCGAAGTGGAACAGTTTCAGCACCGCCGGATCGGTCAGCAGCCGCTTCAGGTTCGGGCAGTCATAGCCGGGGCGGTCCATGCGCACGACATGGGCGTCGCCGTCGCCGGCCGACAGCTGGACCACGCACAGGGGGTCGCGGCGGAAACGCAGGCCCATGGTCTCGGAGTCGATCGCGACCTCAGGCCCCAGATCCAGGCCGTTCGGCAGGTCGCCTTCATGGAAATGGACGGTCATTGAGGGTCAGACGCTCGTTCGAAAGAAATATCCGCCCTCAAGTAGCTGAGCGCCGCGCGCGAAGCGATAGGGCGAAAAACATGCGCTCCAAATGCAAACGGCGCCGCATCGATGATGCAGCGCCGTTCAAAAGTGGTGCCCAGGAGAGGACTCGAACCTCCACGACCTTTCGATCACTGGCACCTGAAGCCAGCGCGTCTACCAATTCCGCCACCTGGGCCCAGACGTTTTCGCACCTGCGTGCGTTTCCGTCCGGAAGGCGCGGACCCTTAAGGCAGGCCCCCCAGCGGGTCAACAGGCTTTTATCGGCTTTGCGTTGCGACGCCCGCGGCCATCGTCTAATCCGGCCCCGGCGCAGGGTCTGCCCCGCGCCCGCCGCCGCCTGTTGGAGTCCCTGTGATGAGCGAAGTCGCCCCCGGCCTGGTCACCGTTTTCGGCGGTTCGGGTTTCGTCGGCAGCCAGCTGGTGCGCGCCTTCGCCCGCCGGGGCTGGCGCGTGCGCGTGGCCTGCCGCCGCCCCGACCGCGCCTGGAAGCTGCAGACCTCGGGCTCTGTCGGCCAGATCCAGGCCGTGCGCTGCGATGCGACCAATCCGGACGAGGTCGCCAGCGCGCTGCAGGGCGCCGACGCCGCCGTCAATCTGATCGGCATCCTGTACGAGGCGGGCCGCCGCAGCTTCCACGCCGTGCATGTCGAGGCTTCGCGCAACATCGCGGAGGCCGTCGCGGCCGCCGGCATCGACCGGCTGGTGCAGATTTCGGCCATCGGCGCCGATCCCGAAAGCGACTCGGACTACGCCCTGTCCAAGGCCGCGGCCGAGATGGCGGTGCGCGAGGTCAAGCCGGACGCGGTGGTGATCCGGCCCTCGATCGTCTTCGGCGCCGGAGACGACTTCCTGAACCGGTTCGCGCAGATGGCCCAGTTCTCGCCCTTCCTGCCGCTGATCGGCGGCGGCAAGACCCGGTTCCAGCCCGTCTATGTCGGCGACGTGGCCGAGGCCATCGCCCGCGCCACGGTCCTGCCCGAGGCGGCGGGCCGCACCTTCGAACTGGGCGGACCGGCGGTCATGACGTTCGAGGACGTCCTGAAGCTGATCCTGCGCGAGACCTACCGTTCGAACGGCCTGGTCCCCCTGCCCTTCTTCGCCGCCCGCGCCATCGGTTCGCTGGCCCAGCTGACGGCCATGGTCGGCATTGCGCCGGTGCTGACCCGCGATCAGGTCGTTCTGCTGGAGAAGGACAATGTCGTCGCCGACGGCGCCGAGGGTCTGGCCGAACTGGGCATTCAGCCGACCGGTGTCGAGGCGATCGCCCCCTCCTACCTGTGGCGCTACCGCCGCGGCGGGCAGTTCGCGGAAGCTGCGGCGGCCTGAGCCGGTCCTAGAGTCCGCCGGTCAGCGCAAGTCCCGCTATCCCGGCCACGCCGACCGCGATCCGCCACCAAGCGAACGGCGCGAAGCCGTGGCGGCTCACGAAGTCGAGCAACAGCCGAACCACGGCCAGCGCCGTCAGGAAGGCCGTGACGAAGCCGATGACGATCAGGCCGGCGTCGCTGAAGTCCAGCCGGTCCCAGCTCTTGAGCAGGTCATAGGCGACCGCGCTGCCCATCGTGGGCAGGGCGAGAAAGAAGCTGAACTCGGCCGCGGACCGCTTGTCCGTGCCCAGCAGCAGACCGCCCGCGATGGTCGCGCCTGAACGGGAAACGCCCGGTATCATCGCCAGGCACTGGAACAGGCCGATCAGGAAATAGACCCGCAGGGGGTAGCGATCGGCCTCGAGGAAGGTCGGAACCTTCTTCATCCGGTCGAGCCACAGCAACAGCAGGCCGCCGACGATGAGGGCGATGCAGATCACCAGCGGCGTTTCGAAGAGCACCGTCTTGATGAAGTCGTACGCCAGGAACCCGATCACGACGGCCGGGGCGAAGGCGACCAGCAGGCCGATCAGGAAGCGGCGGGCCTCGGGGTCGAACGGCCAGCGCGTCGCCAGCGTCCACAGCCGTTTGAAATAGACGCTGACGATGGCCAGCAGGGCGCCCAGCTGGATCACGATCTCGAAGGTCTTGCCGTTGCTCTCGAAGCCGAGGAAATGGCCCAGCAGAAGCATGTGGCCCGTCGACGACACCGGAATGAACTCGGTCAGTCCCTCGACCAGACCGAGGATGATCGCCGCCAGCCAGTCCGCCATATACGCCCCGTCAAACAGATCGGGTCGTCAGTGCGCGCCCGGTTCGGGTCCCACATAGCGCAGACGCGACCGGATAGGCGAGCCGTTCGTCGCCTGGTCCAGCGCATGACCGAGCAAGCCCGTCAGCCGGCCCAGCAGGAACAGGTCCGCGGCTCCATCGCGCGGAAGCTCCAGCCGCCGGGCGATCACCGCAAGCGCAAGCGGGAAATTCGCCTTGCGGCCCGTCGCCGCCTCGCCTTCCTGCACCGCCCGCGCCAGATCGGCCGGCAGGTCGGCGGCGGCCAGAAGGGCGGCGGCGCGGGGATCGCCCGCTGGATAGTCTTCCGGAGCATCGAAACCGACCAGACGGCCCATCTCGTGGGCCCGGCGCGCGGCGTCCGCCGCCTGGCGCCGCACGGCGACGATCCAGTCGGAGGCGCGGGTCAGCTCGGCCATCATCGGCGATCCGGCCATGGTCAGCAGGCCGGCGAAGGCCGCCGCCGCCGGGGCCGCCCCGCCGCCGGCCGCGGCGCGCGTCGCCACCACCGCCGGATTGATCTCGTGATCCGCCGACAGCACCAGGGCGCGGCGGATCAGATGGGCGTCCCGCTCGGGCGTCTTCCAGCTGCGCGCCAGCCGCTGATGCAGGAACAGGCGCGGGCCAGAGCCCACCGCGGCGTCCACCGCCTCGTCCAGCACCCGGGCGCATTCCAGCCGAAGCTCTTCGACGGAGCGCGTTTTCGGATCTGCATCCTCTTCGGCGCGGCGAGCCAGGGCGGCGAACAGGCGCGCACGGATCGAGCCCCCGGGAACCGCCCCGATGCGCGGCCTGACCTCGGCGAAGGGATTGGTCGCCCGCGCGTCCCACAGTCGCCGGGCCACATCCTCCAGCGTCGCGGTTTCGGACAGCTGGACCGCATCCAGGCCGCGATAGAACAGCCGGCCGCCGGCGATCGCCGTCAGGGACGAACAGACGTCCGCCTCGCCGCGCGCCGCGCCGCCCGGCGTGCGTCTATAGACGGCGGAATCCTCGGCCTCGACGGCCTCGCCGCTGAGGCGGGCGATGTCATGGGCGGCGTACAGGCTGCGCCGCGAGTCGTCAGGATCCGGCCGGGCCGCGATCCGGCCGCGGCTCACATAGGCGTAAAGGGTCTGCGACTTGACCCCCAATCGGGCCAGCGCCTCGCCTCGCCCGATCCAGTGGGCTGTATCCGCCATCTGCACGCGAGCCTCCGAACGTTTCGGCCTCGGGGAACCATCGGACATCAAGGATGAGGTGGTTTCGTGACGATGAAGCTAACGCCCGCGACAGTTGCGCGGTCTTGGCATGACGGCCCCTTTCCGCGACAAGACCGCGATGACGATCCCAGCCCCCGCCAGCGCTCTCGACGAGGTCCATTCCGCGACCCGCGCCGTCACCCGCCTGTCGGTCGGGGTGGCCGTGATCCTGATCGCGCTCAAGGCCTTCGCCCTCGGCGCGTCAGGGTCCGTGTCCATCCTCGCCTCCCTGGCGGATTCAGCCCTCGATCTCGTGGCCTCGCTGGGCGTCTTCTTCGCGGTGCGCTGGGCGGCCGCCCCGCCCGACGAAGACCACCGTCACGGCCACGGAAAGGGCGAGGCCCTCGCCGCCATGGTGCAGGCGGGGCTGGTGTTCGCCTCGGCCCTGTTCATCGGGTGGGAGGCGATCCAGCGCATCTTCGATCCCCGCCCGGTGACGGCGGGCTATTGGGGCGTCCTGGTCATCCTGATCTCCATCGCCCTGACCGGCTGGCTGGTCTGGATGCAGGGCCGCGCCATCAAGACCAGCGGGTCCATGGCGGTTGAGGCCGATCGCGCCCACTACGCGGCCGACCTGGCCGCCAACGCCGTGGTCCTGATCGGCGTGATCTCCGGCGCCTTCCTGTCCGCGCCGGGACTGGACGCCGCGGCCGGGCTGGTCGTCGCGGTCTGGCTGTTCTGGGGCGCCTACGGAATGCTGAAGACAGCGGCCGACCATCTGGTCGACAAGGCTCTGCCTGAAAGCGACCGCATCGCCATGACCACCGCCGTCCTGTCGGACCCGAGGATTTCCGGCGTGCACCAGCTCCGCACCCGCATGGCCGGCTCCGTCGTGATGATCCAGATGCACGTCGATCTGGACCCCAACCTGACCCTCGAGGCCGCCCACGCCATCGTCGTCGAGGCCGAGAACCGGCTGCTGGCGGGCTGGCCCCGCGCGGATATCCTGATCCACCCTGATCCCCGCGGCCGGGCGGAAATTCATGGCGGCGTCTTCGCCGAAACACCCGACGAGGTCGAACCCGCGCCGCCGAAATCGAAAAAAGGCCCCTGGGCCTGACGGCTTGGCTAACGCGGGCTTAACGCCCTCATGCGCATGAACAGGCCATGTCGGCCTGCGTCCTGTATCATTTCGCCTTCGATCCGGGCTCCCGCGCCGTGCGTCTCGCGCTGGGCGAGGCCAAAAAGGAATTCACCGAGACCCTCGTTCGTCCGTGGGAGGACGACTGCCCGGTCGCCGGCCTGAACCCTTCGGGCATGCCCCCGGTGCTTCAGGTCACCGGGGACAGCCGGTCACTGACCCTGTGCGAGCCCGCCGCCATTCTCGGCTGGCTCGAGGACGGCTCGCGCGATCCCTTCCTGATGCCGACCGACCCCTCCGAGCGCGCCGAGACGCGCCGCCTGATCGGCTGGTTCGACCGCCGCTTCACCGACGAGGTCAACGCCGTCCTGCTTCATGAGCGAATGGAGAAGCCGCTGCTGCGTCTCGGATCTCCCGACGCCCGCGCCCTGCGCGCCGGACGCGAGGCGCTGAGATTCCACCTCGCCATGCTGGAAGACCTGCTGGCCAATCGGGATGCGCTGTCCGGACGCCGGGTCGGTCAGGCGGATTTCATCGCAGCCGCCCATCTGTCGGTGCTCGACTATTTCGGCGAGGTCCCCTGGGCCAACTGGCCGGGCCTGAAAACCTGGTACATGAAGCTGAAATCCCGCCCCAGCTTCCGCCCTCTGCTGGTCGACCGCTTTCCGGGCGTCGCCGCCTCGGCCTGGTACGCCGATCTCGACTTCTAGGGTTCGGCGCGTCAAACGACGCCCATGCCGGTCGATGTCCGTCCCTTCATCCGCGAGCGCGCCGAGGCCCTGGGCTTCGACGCCTGCCGCTTCGCCTCGGCCTCCGCGCCGTGGAGCGCAGGCGAGCGGCTGGCGCATTTCGTCGAGGCGGGCCGCCACGGCGACATGGGCTGGATGGAGACCACGCTGGAACGCCGCGCCCATCCCACCGCCATGTGGGACGGCGCCCGCACCGCCATCGTGCTGGGCCTCAACTACGGCCCCGAGACCGATCCCCTGCCCGAAATGGCCGACCGCTCGGCCGGCTATGTTTCGGTCTATGCCCGCGGCGACGACTACCATGAGGTCATCAAGGGCCGGCTGAAGACCCTCGCCGGTCAGATCGCCGCCCGGACCGCCGAGGAGGTCAAGGTCTTCGTCGACACCGCGCCCCTGATGGAAAAGCCGCTGGCCCAGCGCGCCGGCCTCGGCTGGCAGGGGAAACACACCAATCTGCTCAGCCGCACCCATGGCAACTGGCTGTTCCTCGGCGTCATCCTGACGGCGGCCGAGCTTGAGCCGGACCCGCCCGAAGGCGAGCACTGCGGCACCTGCACAGCCTGTCTGGACGCCTGCCCCACCAACGCCTTCCCCGCGCCGTTCCAGCTCGACGCCCGGCGCTGCCTGTCCTACCTGACCATCGAGTTCGCCGGACCCTGGCCGGACGAGTTCCGCACGGCGACCGGCAGTCGGATCTACGGCTGCGACGACTGTCTGGCCGTCTGTCCGTGGAACAAGTTCGCAGCCGCCTCGAACGAGGCGCGGGTGCAGGCGCGCGAGGCCCTGGTCTCGCCCCGGCTGGCCGATCTGGCGGCGCTGGACGACGCCGCCTTTCGGACCCTCTTCTCAAAAAGCCCGGTCAAGCGGATCGGCCGCGACCGCTTCGTCCGCAACGTCCTGTACGCCATCGGCAACAGCGCCGACCCGGAGTTGATCCCGTCGGCCGAACGCCTGCTGGACGACCCTGACCCCGTGGTTCGCGACGCCGCCGTCTGGGCAATTCGGCGCCTCCGGCCAGCCCTTTAGCCCTGCGCGATCGCTCCGCCGCGCTCGCCGCCGGGCGCGCGGGCGATGTCCAGCAGCTTTATCCGGAACACCATCACCGCATTGGACGGAATCCCCGGCCGCCCCTGTTCACCATAGCCCTGCGCCGGCGGCACATAGACCACCCATTCGTCGCCGACGCGCATATGCTGCAGCGCCTCGGTCCAGCCCGGCACCACGTCGCCGACGGTGAACACGGCGGGCTGACCCGACTGGAACGAGCTGTCGAACACCGTGCCGTCCGTCAGCGTGCCCTCATAGTCGACGCGGACCAGATCGTTCCGATCGGGAGTCTCGCCGCCCGGGGGACCCGACCGGATCACCTTGTACTGCACGCCCGAGGGCAGGGTCTTCACGCCCTCCGACTTCGCGTTCGACGACAGGAAGAATTCGGCCGCCCGCAGGTTCTGCGCAGCGGTTTCATCCGGCGCGGCCGGTTCGCGATTGCAGGCGGCCAGAGGCCCCGCCAACGCCGCCATCATCGACAGCGCCGCGACGCCCCTAACCCATCCGTAGCGCATAGCCTGCCTCTTCCAGTCCGTGTCTGATTTCAATGGCGTGGGCCTCGCCGCGCGTCTCGACCATGATGTCGAACTCCGCCCCCTTGGCCGGCACGTC
Source organism: Brevundimonas sp. BR2-1 (assembly GCF_037626195.1). NCBI lineage: Bacteria > Pseudomonadati > Pseudomonadota > Alphaproteobacteria > Caulobacterales > Caulobacteraceae > Brevundimonas > Brevundimonas sp. BR2-1. The sequence continues at coordinate 616,369 of NZ_JARKMV010000002.1, forward strand.
CAGCGCCAGCCGGTTGTGCACCACGTCGATGATGTTGCCGCCCAGGCCGCCGATGACGGCGCTCATCTTGGACAGCATGCCCGGCCGGTCGTCGCCCAGGATGCGGTAGACGATCATCTTCTTCTCGCGCACCAGCTCGCGGTTCAGGACCACGGCCAGCATGCGGGCGTCGATATTGCCGCCGGTCAGTTCGAGGCCGACCTTCATCCCGCGGAATTTGTCCGGGTACGCCAGCAGGGCGGCCAGTCCGCCTGCCCCGGCGCCCTCCGCCACCGTCTTCTCCAGCGTGGCCAGGAAGGCGACGCCCTTTTCGAAATCGGCCTCCCCGACGACCAGCACGTCCTCGATCAGCGGATCGACCAGGGCGAAGGGGATTTCGCCCACGGCCTTGATGGCGATGCCCTCGGCGATGGTCTGGCCGCCGCACACGGGGGGGCGGCCCTCGCGCCGCGCCGTATAGGACGGATACATGGCCGCCTCGACGCCGAAGATGCGGATCGACGGTTTCATCGCCTTGGCCGCGATGGCCGTGCCGGCGATCAGCCCGCCGCCGCCGATCGGGATGATGAGGACATCGAGATCGGGCGCGTCCTCCATGAACTCGATGCCGCAAACGCCCTGGCCGGCGATGATGCCCTCATCGTCGAAGGCCGAGACGAAGACGAAGCCCTCGGTGTCGCGCAGGCGGTGCGCCTCTTCGGTGGAGCCGGTGAAGTCCAGTCCCTTGATGACCACGGTCGCGCCGTGCGCCCGGGTGCCGTCCGCCTTCACGAACGGGGTGCCCTCGGGCATGACGATGGTCACCGGCACGCCCAGCCGCGCGCCGTGGTAGGCCAGGGCCTGGGCGTGATTGCCCGCCGAGGCCGCCACCACGCCGCGCTTGCGCTCTCCCGGCGTCAGCTGCAGCAGCCGGTTCAGGGCGCCGCGCTCTTTGAAACTGCCGGTGAAATGCAGATTGTCGAACTTGACCCAGACCTCGGCCCCGGTCAGCTGCGACAGCTTTCGCGAATATCTGACCGGGGTCCGGTCCACCTGGCCGGCGATGCGCTTCTGCGCCGCCAGAATGTCGTCGAAAGTGACTGTCATGAGCGGTCCCTATACCCGGTCCAGAGCGATTTCGGTTCGGATGCCCTCGCATCCGAGCTCAGAAATCGCTCCGGCATAATGCTGGACCATTTTTTGGATTCGGGTCGAATCGACCTGAAGCAAAAAATGGTCTGGCCGGGTTGATGCGCTTTTGGCCCACAGCCCGGCGCCTCGCAACCTTGACCTTATGACGGCGTTCAGCGTCTGATCCCAGACGTTCGACCCGCGCCCAAGACGGAGTAGAGCCATGTCCGCCCGCCACCTGATCGCCATCGCCGCCGTGGCCGCCTCCCTGGCGGCGTGCGAGACCGTCCCGTCGGGCGGTTTTGGTCCCATGTCCGGCTCTGGCCCGGCGTCCAGCGCATTCCGCGCCCAGGACTTCGCCTGGTCCGCCCGGTCGGGCCGCGCCTCGATCGACGGCCGCGTCGACTACCGCCGCGACGGCCAGACCTTCAACTGCACCGGCACGGTCGCCCTGACGCCGGACACCCCCTACACCCGCGCCCGGTTCCAGACCCTGTACGGCTCGACCACCCGCGCCGCGATCCCCGAGGCCGTGGTCCGCGCCCGCACCGTGGCCGACCCCAACGCCGACTACCGCTCGTTCGTCCGCCAGACCTCCTGCGAGAACAACCGCTTCCAGTTCGACAATCTGCCGGACGGCAACTGGTTCGTGATCTCCCCGGTCAGCGCGGGCGGCGACCGCATCGTGCTGATGCGCAACGTGGCCACGCGCGGCGGCCGGGTCGGAGTGACCCTCTAGCCTGACACCACCAGTGCCTGTCGTCTTTGAGGCCGCGTAACTGGCCGCTTCGGAGAGTTAACCATGCGCCGCCTCGCCCTGCTCCTCGCCGCCGGCCTGACCGTCGCCGCAGCCCCGGCCGCCGCCCAGACCTGGGGCGGGACCTACGACAGCCGTTACGACTACAGCGACAGCCGTTACGGGGAGCATGACAGCTACAGCTACGGCCGGCGCAGCGGCTGGAACGCCGTTCCTTCGAGTTTCGACTGGCGCAGCCAGCTGGACCGGCCGGGGGACTACCGCTGCGACGCCTTCTGGGACGCGAACCGCACCGACTGCGGCGCGGGCTGGCGCGACCAGCGCCGCCGCGTCAGCCCTCGGGCGCGCAGCGACTACCGCGAACTGGCCGGCTACAGGCGCGAATCGTATGGCCATGACGGCTATGGCTACGACCGGCACGGCCATGGCGGCTACGGCTATTCCGCGCGACATCGCGGCTACGGCTCAAGCTACGGGTACAATCAGGGCGGCGCGGCGTATTACGGGGCCTATGGCCGCCCGGATCTGGTCTATCCGGCAGGGGGGCGCAGCTACGGCTCCCACGGCCACGGCAGCCGGGCGGACTGGTGCCGGGCGACTTACCGCTCCTACGACCCGCGCTCCGGCTATTACCGCGCGTACAGCGGCCGCCTGATCTACTGCGGTTAAGGGCGTTCGCCGAAGGACGTTCGTCCGGTCACGGATCAGTGGGTGACCGGCGTTCGCCATTGTTTCGCCTTTTCAGGACCGCTTCGGTCTTCCTGACCCGCAAGGGGCGGTGGATCAGGGAGCGCGTTCATGTCCCAGCACAATATTTCCGGCTCGGAAGTCTTCGGACCCAAGCCCGGCGTCATGCTGAGATCGGTCAAGACCTCGGGGCTGCGGCGCAAGCGCGCCGCCCGCACCTGGGCGGCCTTCGTCGCCGGCGCGGTCGTGGCCGTCGCGGGTGGAGCCATCGCCATGGCGGCCGTCTTCGGCCCCACGCTTTTTGGTTAGCCGCGCTCGTCGGCCCTTCGGGACCTCCCGACCCGACGCGGCCTGACGCACCAAGGCCATCGACGCTCAAGTAGCGAGCGACCGCGTCGCGAGCGTTAGCGCTCCCTTCACATCAAGGCAGCCAGACCATCCGGCGCGTTTCGGTCTGGGCGTTCCGCGCGCGGCTGAAGTCCTTGCGGACCTCGCCCGTGTACAGGAAGCCCGCCTTTTCCAGCACCCGGCCCGACGCCGGATTGTCCGAGAAGTGGCCGGCCATCAGCGCCCGCCGTTTCCACGACTTCGCGGCCCAGACCGTCGCCGCCTGCAGCGCCTCGGTCGCATAGCCCCGCCCCCAGAACGGCCGGGCGATCCAGTAGCCGACCTCGGGCGCGGGATCGGCGTCCTCGAACAGGCCGATCACCCCGACGGGACCATGGTCCTCGTGCTCGATCAGGAAGGTGCGCGCGCGCTTCGGGTCCTGCACGGCGACCTGCAGCACGAACGCCTCGGCGTCGGCGATGCCGAAGGGGTGCGGCATGCGCAGGGTCATCCGCGCCACATCCGGATCGTTGGCGAGGGTCGCCAGACGGCTGATGTCCTGGGCTCCGGGCGCACGCAGCGCCAGACGCCGCGTCTCGACGACGGGAGAGGGTTCAATCACGCACATGACACGGCCTCGTTCGATCTGCCGCCTCCTTGGAGGGCTCGGGCGGCGTCGAGGCGGGGAAACGAAAACGGGGAGCCTGGTGATCCAGACTCCCCGCGGAAATATTTCCCTGGTCCGGATCGCGGCTCTCGAGCCTTGCGCGATCCGGGTGTCAGTCGGTTTGCGCTACTCGGCGGCCATGGCCTGTTCGGCGGTCGGAAGAATCGACACGTAACAACGGCCGTTCGCCTTCTTGGTGAATTTGACGGCGCCGTGGGCGGTCGCGAACAGGGTGTGGTCGCGGCCCAGGCCGACATTGTCGCCCGGATGGAAGGTGGTGCCGCGCTGGCGCACGAGGATGTTGCCGGCCAGAACGTTCTCGCCGCCGAACTTCTTCACGCCAAGGCGCTTGGAATGAGAGTCGCGACCGTTACGCGACGAACCACCGGATTTCTTGTGAGCCATAGGTCTGCTCCCTGTCTCTAACTGTTCTTACGCTTCGTCGGTGGAGGCGGGCTTGGCCTTGGGCGCAGCCTTCTTGGCCGGAGCCTTCTTGGCGGCGGCCGGCTTTTCAGCGGCGGCCTCGGCCTTCGGAGCGGCGGCGGCCTTGGGGGCCTTCACCGGCTTGGCTTCGGTTTCTTCCACACGCGGAGCGAGGCCGCGGGCGCGCAGGTTCATCTCGGCCTTGGTCATCAGCGAGGTTTCGCCGTCCCACTTGGCCTTTTCGCCGGCGCCGTCGATGCCGGTGATGCGCAGCACGGTTTCCATCTGGCGATGGCCGTTCGTGCGGCGGTAGCCCTGACGACGGGTCTTCTTGAAGATCTTGATCTTCTCGCCCTTGCGGGTCTCGACCAGGGTCGCGGCCACGGCAGCGCCCTTGATCAGCGGAGCGCCCAAGGTCACGCCCTTGTCGCCGCCCAGCATCAGCACGTCGCCGAACGAAACGTCGGAACCGACATCGCCGTCGAGCTTCTCGACCACGATGACGTCGCCCGGCTGAACCCGGTACTGTTTGCCGCCGGTCTTGATCACCGCGTACATGTTGAAGCCTCAGCGAAACGCAAAAAGAATAAGCCCGACGGGGGACCCCCTCGGGCGAAGAGCGGCGACATAGACGCAGAGGGGTGTCCGAGTCAACGCGGGCGGGCGAAAAAACGGGGGTTGGCCGCCGCCGCCGAAAACCTGAATCTCCCCCTCGACTGTTATAAAGTAACACGCTACAGAGACGGCGATGACGCCGTCCGACCTCGAACAACCCGTCCTGCTGTCCCTGTTGGGCGCCGGCTTCGCCACGGCCTTCCTGCACGCCGCCCTGCCGACCCACTGGCTGCCCTTTGTGCTGGTCGGGCGCGGCCAGCGCTGGAGCCTGCCGCAGGTGCTGACGGCCGTCGCCGCGGCGGGCCTCGCCCATATTCTCACCACCGCCGTCGTCGGCGGCCTGATCGTGGCGGCCGGCCTCGCCATGGATCAGTGGATCTCGGGCCTCCTGCCCGGCCTGTCCGCGGGGCTGCTCTTCCTGTTCGGGACCTTCTACCTCGGCAAGGCCCTGCTGCGTCCCGCAATCATGGCTGGCGGCCCGTCACTGGCCCTGTCCGAGCCGACCGTCTCCCACGCCGCCGCCTTCTGGGGACTGGTGGCGATGATGGCGATCTCGCCCGGCGAGGTGCTGCTGCCCATCTATCTGTCGCAGGCGACCGAGGGTCCGCTGGTGCTGGCCGCCCTGACCCTGGCCTTCGCGGCGGGCACCGTCCTGGGGATGACCCTGTTCACCGTCCTGGCCCGCGCCGGCTGGTCGGTGCTGCGGCTGGAGCGCTGGGCCCGCTACGAAGGCGTGGTCCTGGGCCTCGCCCTGATCCTGATCGGCCTTCTCGTCTTCCTGCGCCAGCACTAAGGATAGAGGCATGGCGCACGGCTCCCACGATCACGATCATGACCACAGCCATGCCCACGGGCACGACCACGGTCACGGCGGACACCATCACGGCCCGGTCGACACCGGCGACTGGCGCTACGCCGTGGGTCTGGTCGTCAATCTGGTCTTTGTCGGCGTCGAGTTCGGCGCCGGCCTGTTCAGCGGCTCCACCGCCCTGATGGCCGACGCGGGCCATAACCTGTCCGACGTGCTGGGCCTGGCCATGGCCGGCGGCGCGGCATGGCTGGCGCGGCGGGCCAGCGGCTCGCAAAACACCTACGGCTACGGCAAGGCCACCGTGCTGGCCGCCCTCGGCAACGCGCTTCTGCTGATCTTCGCCTGCGGGGCCATCGCCTTCGAGGCCGTGCGCCGTTTGGCCGAACCCGCCCCGGTCATGTCCGGCCTGATCATGGCTGTCGCCGCCATCGGCTTCGTCATCAATCTGGGCACCGCCCTGCTGTTCATGCGCGACCAGCATTCGGACCTGAACGCGAAGGGCGCCTACCTTCATATGATGGCCGACGCCGCCGTCTCCATCGGCGTGGTCATCGCCGGCGGGGTGATCTGGATGACCGGCTGGTCGATCATCGATCCGCTGGTTAGCCTCGGCATCGTCGCCGTGATCCTGGTCGGGACCTGGGGCCTGCTGAAGGACTCGGTCAATCTGGCGCTCGATGCCGCCCCGCGCGGCGTCGACGTCGAGGCCATCCGCGCCGCCTTTCTCGAGCTGCCCGGCGTCACCGCCGTGCACGACCTGCACGTCTGGGGCCTGTCGACGACCGAGACGGCCCTGACGGCCCACCTGTGCCACGGGCGCGGCGACGCCAAGACCCTGCTCACCGAGGCCCAGGCCATGGTCCGCGCCCGTTTCGGCATCGGCCACGCCACCCTGCAGCTGGAGGCGGAACCGCTGGCGGACTGCCCCGCCTGCTGACCGGCTCAGTCAGCGGACGGCAGGATCAGCCGACGGCCGGGATAGTCGATCACGACCGTCCCCCGCGACCAGAACAGGGCGTTGCCTACAAAGCCCACCGCCTCGGGACGCGCGAAATAGCCCTGCGGCGGCTGGACGATGAGGCGCGGCGCGTCCCAGGCGAGCGGGCCGATCTCAAGCCGCTCGCCGAGATGGACCGGCAGGCTGAGAGACCCGCCCGTTCCGCTGCCGCCCAGGGTGGCGATCGGGGCCGTCTCCGGCCGTTCGCCGCGCACCTGCGCCCACTGGCCCTGGCTCAGGTTGATCCAGACGTGAGGATCGTCGAACAGCCCCGCTCCGGAATCATAGCGCAACGGCAAGGCGTGGCCGTCGACGGCTGCGTCCAGTCGCAATATGCCGTTGTCGTCGTGCGTGGCCACGACGCGCCCGCATTCGGCCGCCCGCGCGGCCGCCTCCCACGACGCCGACACGGCGATCCGGCCGCCGGCGAAGTCGAGGGTGACCACCAGTCCGGACAGGGCGTCCGAGCCCAGGATTCCCACGGCCGGTTCACCGCCCGGGCCTTGCAGCCCGCTGAGGTCCGAGGTCGTCGGTTCGATGACCGGCAGTGTCAGCCCGCCCAGCCTGAGGTTCTCCACCCGCGTGCCGCCCGCCTCGATCACCCCGGCCGAGCCCTCGACCTGACTCCCGTCCAGCACCGGCAGGCCGGCCCGGGCGGCGAAAGCCGCATCCAGCGCCGAACGGTTCGCCCCGGTGTCCAGCAGCAGCCACACCGGCTCGCCCATCTCGCCGATACGCGCCCGGACGAAGCCGACATGGGCGACGTAGCCCGACTCGACCGCATTGGCGTTCCTGAGCGTGTCGAAGGCGGCGTCGCAGCCGGGGTCGGCGGCGAGCAGGGACAGGGCGAGGCTGATCAGCATGGCGGCTCCTTTCGAAAGCCGGGACTCCAGCCACGCTTCCGTCCTTCCGCAAGTTAAGTCTCTTTCATCTCGCGTCCCGGCTGACTATCTCAGCCGCCGAAAGGCCTCCCATGACAGACAAGATTCCCGTCACCGTGCTCACCGGCTACCTCGGCGCCGGCAAGACCACCCTGCTGAACCGCATCCTCACCGAGGATCACGGCAAACGCTACGCCGTCATCGTCAACGAGTTCGGCGAGATCGGCATCGACAACGACCTGGTCGTCGGCGCCGACGAGGACGTGTTCGAAATGAACAACGGCTGCGTCTGCTGCACCGTGCGCGGCGACCTGATCCGCGTCGTCGCCGGCCTGATGAAGCGCCAGCGCCCGGGCAAGCCCGCCTTCGACGCCATCATCGTCGAGACCACCGGCCTGGCCGACCCCGGCCCCGTCGCCCAGACCTTCTTCGTCGACGAGGACGTCAAGGCGAAGACGCAGCTGGACAGCGTCACCGCCCTGGTCGACGCCAAACACGTCATGGCCCGCCTCGACGATTCGAAGGAAGCCCGCGAACAGGTCGCCTTCGCCGACCGCATCATCCTCAACAAGACCGATCTCGTCAGCGAGGCCGAACTGGTCGAGGTCGAGCGCCGGCTGCGCAAGCTCAATCCGCTGGCCCCCATCACCCGCGCCGAGCACGCCAATGTGCCGCTGGATCAGGTACTCGGCCTCGGCGGCTTCGATCTGGGCCGGATCCTCGACATCAATCCCCAGTTCGCCAACCCCGCCCACGGCGAGGCCGGCCACGTCCACGACGAACACTGCGGCCACAACCATCATGATCATGACCACGACCATGACCATGACCATGACCATGACCATGACCATGACCATGACCATGACCATGCGCACGGCGCGCGCGGGCATGCGCACGAGGACGACATCAAGGGCGTCTCCCTCTCGCTCGAGCGGCCCATGGACGGGACCAAATTCACCGCCTGGCTGGACCGGCTGCTGGGCGAGCAGGGCCAGAACATCCTGCGCGCCAAGGGCATCATCGACGTCAATGGCGAGGACCGCCGCCTGGTCTTCCAGGCCGTGCACATGATCCTCGAGGGCGATCTTCAGAAGCCGTGGGGCGCCAATGAGCGCCGCTGGTCGCGCGCCGTCTTCATCGGCCGCGACCTGGACGAGGCCGCGCTGAAGGCCGGGTTCGAGGCCTGCGCCGCGTGAGGACCACCACCTTCGACGCCCAGATCACCGCCGCCGTCTTCGACGACACGGGCGCCATCTTCGCCCTCGGCGACGGCTCGGTCCGGTTCGAGGGCGGCGAGTTCAGCGCCGCCCATGACGGCGCCATCCTGTGCGCCGTGACCCATCCGTCCGGCGACGGCGTCCTGACCGGCGGCGACGACGGCCGGCTGATCTGGCACCGCCGCGGCGAGGCCGGCGTTCTGGCCACGGCCAGGGGCCAGTGGATCGACGCCGTCGACGCCTCGGCCGAAAGCGGCCTGATCGCCTTCTCCGCCGGCAAGACCCTGACCGTCATCGACGCGAAGGACGCCGCCTTCCGCCGCGACTTCCAGCATGAACGCACCGTCTCCGGCGTGGCCTTCGAGCCGAAGGGCCGGCGCATCGCGACCTCGACCTATGGCGGCGCGGCCCTGTGGTTCGCCCGCATCGAGAAGCAGAAGCCGACCTTCCTCAAATGGGCCGGCTCGCACACCGCCGTGACCTTCTCGCCCGACGGCGCCTTCGTGATCACCGCCATGCAGGACGCCCAGCTGCACGGCTGGCGGCTGAAGGATCAGAAGAATCTGCGCATGGGCGGCTATCCGTCCAAGGTCCGGGCCATGAGTTTCCTGTCCAACGGCCAGCTTCTGGCCACCTCGGGCGCCCAAGGCGCCGTGCTGTGGCCCTTCGTCGGCGCCAACGGCCCGATGGGGCGCGAGGCGACCGAGATCGGCTTCGACGAGGGCAGTCTGGTGGCCCTTGTGGCTTCACAGCCGAAGCACGGCCTGCTGGCCGCCGGCCTGACCGACGGCCGCGTGTGGCTGGCCGATCCGGCGGGTCAGGGACTGAACTTCCTCAAGGCCGAGCGCGGCGCGCCGATCGTCGCTTTGGCCATGAGCCCCGACGTCACGCGCGTCGCCTGGGCCGACGAAGACGGACAGGCCGGCGTGGCGGTCATCTGACCGCTTGCCAAGCCTGCCTTCGCCGTGCTGCATCCACCCATGTCGGGAATGACCAGGACCGTGAAAAAGGGCCGGCCCCTGCTGACCCTGTTCCTGCTGCTGCTCCTCCTGGGTTCCAGCGGGATACTGCTTCAGCGGTTCATTCCCGTCCCCGCCACCTTCCTTATGACCACGCGCCTGATGGAGGGCGAGGGCTGGGATTACCGCTGGCGCTCGCTGGACCGCATCTCGCCCCGCCTCGTCCAGGCGGTGATCGCGTCCGAGGACTCCACCTTCTGCGCCCACCGGGGGTTCGACATGAAGGCCATCGAAAAGGCGCTCAAGGCCAATGCCCGGTCGGAAAAGCGGGGCAGCACCCGCATCCGCGGCGGTTCAACGATCAGCCAGCAGACCGCCAAGAACGCCTTTCTCTGGCCGGGCCGCGACTGGATCCGCAAGGGTCTGGAGGCCGGCTACACCGTCGCCATCGAGACAGTCTGGGGCAAGCGGCGGATCATGGAGGTCTATCTGAACGTCGCCGAATGGGCCCCGGGCGTCTATGGCGCCGAGGCCGCCGCCCGGCACTGGTTCGGCAAGTCGGCGGACGACCTGACCGCCCGCGAGGCGGCGCGTCTGGCCGCCATCCTGCCCAGCCCCCGCCGCTACGACGCGGCCAGCCCCGGACCTTACGTGCGGCGACGCACTTCGCGCATCCAGGCGGCCATGGGCACGGTGCGCAACGACGGTCTGGCGTCCTGCGTCCTGGGCTGACAGCCACGCTTGACGCCACGGCTCCGCTCCATTCCTCTGCCCGCCGAGCGACGCGGGCGAACCGCGCGAGGAGGAAGTCCATGAAACGCACCCTGATGACCGCCGCCGCCGTTTGCGCCCTTGCGATCGGGAGCGCCGGTTGCGTCACGGTTCTTGGCGGTGAGTGGAGCTCGGAAGACGAGGCGCGGCTCGACGCGATGGAAGAGGCCGCGGCTGCGAGGCCGGCCGCGGCGGGCGAACAGCAGCCCGCCACAGCCGAAGCGGCGACCGCCTTTGTCGCCGACGCCGAGACCCGCCTCGCCGCCCTCAGCGAGGAGGCCGCCCGCATCCAGTGGACCCGCGCCACCAACATCACCCACGACACCATGTGGCTGGAGAGCCGGATCAACGCCGAATACACCGAGCTGCAGGTCGAACTGGCCAACGGCGCGGCCCGGTTCAACGACGTCCAGGTCCCCGAAGACGTCCGTCGCAAGCTGAACCTGCTGCGTCTGGGCATCGTCCTGCCGGCCCCGAACCGCCCCGGCGCCGCCGGCGAACTGGCCGAGATCACTACCCGCCTGGACTCGACCTATTCGGTCGGCAAGTTCGAGTTCAAGGGCCGCCAGATCACTCTGGACGACGCCACCATCCTGATAGCCGAGAGCCGCGACCCGGCCGAAACGAAAGCTTTGTATGAGGGCTGGCGCACCATCTCGCCGGTCATGGCCCCCGACTACGCCCGCATGGTCGAGATCGCCAACGAAGGCAGCCGTGAACTGGGCTTCGCTGACACCGGGGCGATGTGGCGCGCCGGCTATGACATGGAACCCGACGCCTTCGCCGCCGAGACCGACCGTCTGTGGACCCAGGTCAAGCCGTTCTACGAGAACCTGCACTGCTATGTGCGCGGACGCCTCAACGCCAGATACGGCGACGCGGTCCAGCCCGACAGCGGCCCGATCCGCGCCGACCTGCTGGGCAATATGTGGTCGCAGCAGTGGGGCAACATCTATGACGTGGTCGCCCCTGCCGAAGGCGGCGCCTCCAGCTACGACCTGACGGAACGGCTCGTCGCCGCCAACTACGACGCAAGGAAGATGGTCGAGACCGGCGAGGGCTTCTACGTCTCCATGGGCCTGCCCGAGCTGCCGGAAACCTTCTGGGAACGGTCCATGATCACCCGGCCGCGCGATCGCGAGGTGGTCTGCCACGCCTCGGCCTGGGACCTCGACAACCTCGAGGACATCCGCATCAAGATGTGCACCCAGGTGAACGGCGACGACTTCTACACCGTCCACCACGAGCTGGGTCACAACTACTACCAGCGCGCCTACAAGGATCAGCCGTTCCTGTTCAAGAACGGCGCGAACGACGGCTTCCACGAAGCCATCGGCGACTTCGTCGGCCTGTCGGCCCTGACGCCCACCTATCTGAACCAGATCGGCCTGCTGCAGACCGTGCCGGGCGCGGAAGAGGACATCCCCTTCCTGCTCAAGATGGCGCTGGACAAGATCGCCTTCCTGCCGTTCGGCCTGATGGTCGACCGCTGGCGCTGGGGCGTGTTCAACGGCGAGACCAGCCCGGCCGAATACAACGACGCCTGGTCGGCAAACATGCTGAAATACCAGGGTCTTGTCCCGCCCGGACCGCGTCCGGCCAACGCCTTCGACCCCGGCGCGAAATATCACATCCCGGGCAATACGCCCTACACCCGCTACTTCCTGGCCCACATCTACCAGTTCCAGTTCCAGCGCGCGGCCTGCAAGGAAGCCGGCTGGACCGGACCGCTGCACCGCTGCTCCATCTACGGCAACAAGGAAGTCGGCGAGCGTTTCGAGCGGATGATGGAGATGGGGCAGTCGCGCCCGTGGCCCGAGGCCATGCAGGCCTTCACGGGCGAAAGCGGCAACGACGCCTCGGCGGTGACCGACTATTTCGCCCCCCTGAACGCCTGGCTGACCGTCCAGAACCGCGGCAAGGACTGCGGCTGGGACTCCTGACGACCGGCGGCGGTTAACCGTCGGCGTTGGACCTTCTCTTAACCGGCTTGGTTCATCTTCGGCCGGATGAGCGTGGGCGGATTGCGTCCGCGGCTGATGGCGGATGTCTCGATGGGGCTGAAAACCTGGATGACCGGCATGGGCCGATCCCTGCGGGCCTTCACCCGCCGCATGGCGGACGATGCGCGCGGCAACGTCGCCATGCTGTTCGGTCTGAGCCTGCCTGTCCTGATCCTGATGACGGTGGGCGGGGTGGACATCCACCGCGCCTCGACCGTGCGGGTGAACCTGCAGGACGCCCTCGACGCCGCCGCCCTTGCCGCCGCCCGTTCTCCCTATACGGAAAACACAGACCTGCAGCGGGTCGGCCTGGCCTCGCTCAGGGCCAATCTCCAGGCCTATCCGAATATCACCCTGCGTGAGGCCGACACCACCTTCGTGCTGAACAGCGACGACGTCGTGGTCGCCAACTCCAAGGTCGATGTGAAGACCCTGGTCGCCAACATCTTCCTGCCGCCATACGGCAAGTTCATGGACGACTATCTGCCGGTGGGCGCCCATTCCGAGGTCGACCGGTCGTCAAAGAACATCGAGGTTGCCCTGGTCCTCGACATCACCGGCTCCATGGCCGGCCAACGCATCATAGACCTCAAGGCGGCGGCCAAGGAGCTGGTCGACCTGGTCGTCCAGCCGGTCCAGACGCCCTACTATTCCAAAATTGCCCTCGTGCCGTATTCGAACTCGGTCAATCCGGGAACCTATGTCACCACCGCGCGCGGCGCGATCACCGGCTCGGTCAACATCACCAATGCGGTCATCAACCTGACTGGCACGGCCAAGACGATCACGGGGGCCACGCGGGATAACCCGGTGGTCATTACCTCGGCCAGCCACGGCTTCGCCAATGGCGACGTTGTCTGGATCAGCGGCGCGACGGGCATGACCCAGCTGAACAACAAGCCCTATGTGGTGACCAACAAGACGACCAACACCTTCCAGCTCTACCGCCTGAACGGCTACCGGGTGAACGGCGATTACTACAGCTCGTATACGGGCACGGCCGGCCGGGTCCAGAAATGCCAGAACAACGATTGCTCCATCACCATCACCGCGCCCGGGCATGGTCTGGTCAATAACCAGTACGTCTACATCACCGATGTGAACGGCATGACCCAGATCAACGACCAGAGTCATCTGGTCGGCAACTCGACCGTGAACACCTACACGATCGATCTGACGGAATCGGTGCTGACGCCCTACACCTCGGGGGGCAGGTCGTGGAGCGCCAGAGGCGGCGGCACCACCTATTTCGCCTTCGAGAACATGAACGGCGACCTGCAGACGCATCGGGTCAGCGGATGCGTCACCGAACGGACGGGCTCGCAGCGTTACACCGAGACGGTCCCCTCGAGCGCCTCAACCCGTGTCGGTCTGCACTATCCGAACATCTACGGCACATGCATCGGGGATACGATCCTGCCCCTGTCCAGCAGCGCGGCCACCATCAAGAGCCGCATCGACGCCCTTGACGTCGAAGGCGGCACAGCGGGCCAGATCGGCATCGGCTGGGGCTGGTACATGGTCTCTCCCGAGTGGAACAGCCTGTGGCCCTCCGGCGCTGCCGCCCCCTATAACCCGGCGGAAACCCTCAAGGCCGTGATCATCATGACGGACGGCGAGTTCAACACGCCCTACTGCTCCGGCGTCATCGCCCGCGATGCGGGTTCGGGATCCGGCAGCAGCTCCGCCAAGATCGATTGCGACGCCGACAATGGCGATCCCTTCACCCAGGGAGCCGCCATGTGCGCCGCCATGAAGGCGCAGGGCGTGATCGTCTACACCGTCGGTTTCCAGATCACCGCCGGCGGCCAGGCCGCCACCCTGCTGGCGGACTGCGCCTCCACCCCCGCCAATGTCTTCCTGCCGGCGAGCGGCGGCGATCTGTCCGAAGCCTTCGCCGCCATCGGCCGCGACATCACCCAGCTGCGAATATCCAGGTAGTCTGAAACCGGCGGCCGACGGCAGGGAGTGCGTCTTGTGCGCGGCCTGCCGTCGGCCCCTTGCAGTTCATGCAGCCCTCAGATCAGCCGGATTTCCCTCAGCCGTTCGGTCAGGAAATCCTCGGCCATGATCGCCTTTCCGGCGTAGCGGTCGGGGTTCTCCGCCGAGATCATGCCGGGCAGGGTCTCGATCACGAAGTCCGGGTTGAAATGCAGGAAGAAGGGCGTGGAGTAGCGCGCGAAACTGGCCCGCTCGGGCGCCGGATTGATCACCCGATGGCTGGTCGACGGCAGGACGTGATTGGTCAGCCGCTGCAGCATGTCGCCGATATTGACCACCAGCGCGCCCGGCGGCGGCGCGATGTCCAGCCACTCGCCGTCGGCGTCCTTCAGCTGCAGGCCCGCCTCCTCGGCGCCCAGCAGCAGGGTGATGACGTTGATGTCCTCGTGCGCTCCGGCGCGCACGCCCGCGGCGCCCGCCGGCACGGGCGGATAGTGCAGCATCCTCAGGATGCTGTTGCCCATCTCGACCTTGTCCTCGAAGAAGTCGTCGCCGAGCTTCAGATAGCGGGCGATCGCGCGCAGGATCTTCGCGCCCAGTTCGTCCATGGCCGCGAACATGCCGTACAGATGCTCCCGGAAGCCCTCGACCTCGGTCGGCCAGACGTTGTCGCGCATGTATTTGCGGTACGGATGACCCTCGGGCAGCTCGCGCCCGACGTGCCAGAATTCCTTCAGATCGACCGTGGCCGCGCCCTTCGCCGCCTCGACTCCGAACGGCGTCAGCCCGCGCGCCCCGCCGGTGCCCGGCTGATGGTATTTGCGCTTGGTCTCCTCCGGCAGGGCGAAGAAGGTCTTGGTGTCCGCGATGGCCGCCTCGATCACGCCCTCGTCCAGGCCGTGATCGGCGATGACCGCGAAGCCGTAGCGTTTGAATGAGGTCCCCAGCTTGTCGGCGAAGGCCTGGAAGTCGGCGTCGTACAGCTTCATCGACACCGGCTCGATGGCGCGTTTGGCGGTCGGGACGGTTTCGGGGGTCAGGGTCGCACTCACGGCAGGGCCTCGCAGGATCGATTTCCCGGTTCCTTACGCCCTAATCCGGGACCTTGGCAAAGCCGCGGCGCGCGTTCATGAGCGGTACAGGTCGGAACCTTCACCGTAGGCCCACGTTTCGGCGACGAGCCGATTTTCACGGACAGGGACATCCACATATGCGCAGCAAGGTTCTTCTCACCGGCGTCAGCGTCGCCATCCTCCTGGGCGGCGCCGCCTGCACGACCACGGACCCCTACAGCTCGACGCCGCGCCGCAACAACACAGGCACGGGCGTCCTCGCCGGCGCGGCCGCCGGCGCGCTCCTGGGTTATCTGACCAACACCTCAGACTCCGAACAGGGCCGCAAGAACGCCCTGATCGGCGCCGGCATCGGCGCCTTGGGCGGTGCGGCGGTCGGAGCCTACATGGACCGTCAGCAGCGTGAACTCGAGGCCGAACTGTCCGGCACAGGCGTCGGCGTCGCGCGTCAGGGCGACAACCTGATCCTGCGCATGCCGTCCGATGTGACCTTCGCCTCCAACCAGTCGGCCATCACGCCGCGCTTCAACGCCACTCTGGATGATGTCGCGGCCGTGCTGAACCGCTATGACCAGTCGATCATCGACATCGTCGGCCACGCGGATTCCGACGGCGCCGAGGACTACAATCTGAACCTCTCGCGCCAGCGCGCTTCCTCGGTGGCCCAGGCGCTGGTCAGCCGCAATGTCCTCGCCGATCGGCTGTACGTCGACGGACGCGGCGAAAGCGCCCCGATCGCAAGCAACGATACGGCCGAGGGCAAGGCGCAGAACCGCCGGGTCGAAATCCTGATCCGCCCGTTCCGCGGCTAGCCCGGCCTGAGCGACCGCGGCGCGAGCGATGGCGCGCCGACAATCAGGGACGGGGCTCCGGCTCCGTCCTTTTTTGCGAGCACACACCGTTCCGTGACTTGCGGCGGACCGCGTCAGATGCTGGATACGATCCGTAGTCGCTGCGGGGGAATCGCTTGCGCCCGAACCACCAGGAATTCGCCGACGGCGTGAAACTGGCCGCCATCGCCGCGGTCTCCGCAGTGCTGACCGCAACCGTGGTCATCGGCGCCGGCCGCACCCTGATGCCCCGGGCCGAGGCCGTGGCGGCCGAACCGCCCGCCCTTACCCGCGTCGCCCTTCGCTAGCCCTCAGGCCCTTCCGATCGAGGCGTAGCGGAAGCCGCGGTTCCGCATGTCCTCGGGCCGGTAGATGTTCCTCAGATCGACCATCACCGGCTGGCGCATCAGCAGCTTGATCCGGTCCAGATCCAGGGCGCGGAACTGGTCCCACTCGGTCAGGATGACCACGACGTCGGCGCCCTCGACCGCGTCATAGGGGCCCTCCCGGAACGCCACTCCGTCCAGCAGCCTGGCGGCCTCATCCATGCCCTCGGGATCAAAGGCCCGGACCGTGGCTCCCATGGCGATCAGGGCCGGGGCGACATCCAGCGAGGGGGCGTCGCGCATGTCGTCGGTGTTGGGTTTGAAGGTCAGGCCCAGCAGGGCCACGGTCTTGCCTTTCAGATCGCCGCCCAGGGCCGCAGCCACCTTGCCGGCCATGGCCTTCTTGCGGGCGTCGTTGATCCGGACCGTCGTCTCGATCAGCCGCACGGGCGCGCCGGCGTCGACGGCCGTCCGCACCAGGGCCAGGGTGTCCTTGGGGAAGCAGGAGCCGCCGTAGCCGGGCCCGGCGTGCAGGAATTTGGCGCCGATCCGCTTGTCCAGCCCGATGCCGCGTGCGACCTGCTGCACATCGGCGCCGACGGCCTCGCACAGGTCCGCCATCTCGTTGATGAAGGTGATCTTCATCGCCAGGAAGGCGTTGGCCGCATATTTGATCAGCTCGGACGTGCGCCGTCCGGTGAACAGAATCGGCGTCTCGTTCAGATTCAGCGGACGATACAGTTCGCGCATCACCGCCCGGGCGCGCTCGTCCTCCGTACCCACGACGATGCGGTCCGGCCGCTTGAAGTCCTCGATCGCGGCGCCTTCGCGCAGAAACTCGGGATTGGACACGACCGCGAAATCGGCGTCCGGACGGCGGGCGCGGATGATCCGTTCGATCTCGTCGCCCGTGCCGACCGGCACGGTCGACTTGGTCACCACCACGGTGAAGCCCTCGATCAGGCCGGCGATCTCTTCCGCCGCCGCATGAACATACGAAAGGTCGGCGTGGCCGTCGCCGCGCCGTGACGGCGTGCCCACGGCGATGAACACCGCATCCGCCGTCCGGATCGCTTCCGCGCCGTCCAGGGCGAACGCCAGCCGGCCGCCGCGCACATTGGCCGCAACCAGATCATCCAGACCCGGTTCGAAGATCGGAATCTCGCCCCGCTCCAGCCGTTCGATCTTGGACGGGTCCTTGTCGACGCACACGACCTCATGGCCGAAGTCGGCGAAACAGGCCCCTGAAACCAGCCCCACATAGCCGGTACCGATCATCGCCACGCGCATGGGAAGTCATCCGTTGAAACAGTCGCCCGAGATAGCGAGCGGCCGCCGCCTTGGCCACCCCGCCGCCCCACAAAGCAAGAACCCCCGGCCCTCTTTCGAGGACCGGGGGCTGCTTTTTGTCTGGCCTGCCGGCCTTCGGCCTGCTTGAGGCCGAAGGCTGGCCGATCGGCCTTCCGGTTTTAGCGGAA
>NZ_JARKMV010000003.1:0-408708 GCF_037626195.1 Brevundimonas sp. BR2-1
CCATGCGGTCGGCCTGTACGGCGCGACCGGCGCCGGCGTGGCCGAGCGGGACGGGGTGCTGGACGGCATCGACATCGTCGAATGCACCCTGGGCAAGGCCATCGGCGTCATGGGCGGCTATATCGCCGCCGACGCGGTGATCGTGGACGCGGTGCGCAGCTGGGCCTCGGGCTTCATCTTCACCACCAGCCTGCCGCCGGCCCTGACGGCCGGGGCCCTGGCCTCGGTGCGCTGGCTCAAGGCCCATCCGGAGCTGCGCGCGGCCCATCAGGAGCGCGCCGCCACCCTGAAGGCCCGGCTCGCCGCCGCCGGCATTCCGGTCATGCCGTCCGAAAGCCACATCGTGCCGGTGTTCGTCGGCGACCCGGTGCACACGAAGATGATCTCGGACATGCTGCTGGAAGACCACGGCGTCTATGTCCAGCCGATCAACTATCCCACCGTGCCCAAGGGCACCGAGCGGCTGCGCTTCACCCCCTCGCCCAACCACACCGACGCCATGATGGACGACCTCGTCCGCGCCATGGACGCCCTGTGGACCCACTGCAACGTGGCGCGACTGCCTGCCGTCGCCTGAGCCCCAATACCGCTCATCCCGGCAAATGCCGGGACCTGGATCACAGGGCGCTGAAGGCTGGCGTTTTGCGCGGTTCTCTCTGATGCTTCGTCCGAGTCATGGCGTCTGGGCCCCGGCATTCGCCGGGGTGAGCGGAGTTTGTGGTGAGCGACGATCTTGGCGAGGTGATCCTCGAGACCACCCGCAGCGGCATCTACCTGAAATGCTGCGCCGTGCATGTGGCTACGGGCGTGGAGGCGGTAGCGATCGGCCCTGCACGTGAGCCCAAGGCGGTCGAGAGGTTGGCTGTCGCCAAGCTGAGGCGGGCCCTGAACCGCTGACAGGCTGCTGACAACTCCTGACATCGATGGATGATAGGTCACCAGGACAAGCCCACGGAGTTCCGACATGACCCTGACCGCCGCCTGCCACTGTGGATCCACGAAGATCTCCCTGCCCGGGCCTCCGGACGAGGCCAAGACCTGCAACTGCAGCTACTGCCAGCGCACCGGGGCGGTGTGGGGCTATTATGCGCCCGAGGACCTGACCGTCGTGGCGACGGAGGACCGCGTCTATTCGGCTACCGGACTGAACCTGCATCATTTCTGCGGGACCTGCGGTGGCAATACGCACGGCTTCTCGCCGGACTGGGCCTCGAAATACAACAGCGACGGCACGCTGAAGCCGGGGGAGGCGGAGGGCGTCCCGGAACGGAAGGTCGCGGCCGTGAACCTGAACATGATCGACGATCTCGACCTGTCGGACCTCACCATCCAGGCGATGGACGGACGGAACAGCTGGTAGGCGGATGCGGGGTGCCGGCGGCGGCCGGACCCCAGATGTTGTGGTCGGCGGAACAGGAGCCTAGATAGGTCGCCTTCCGGACCGCCGCTCCTGCCTCGGGGATTATCAGTGACCGCCTTCACCCATGCCGACTATTTCTCGAAGAGCCTCGCCGAGGCCGATCCCGACATCTTCGGCGGGATCCAGGGCGAACTGGGCCGGCAGAAGGAGCAGATCGAGCTGATCGCCTCCGAAAACATCGTCTCGAAGGCGGTGCTGGAGGCGCAGGGCTCGGTCCTGACCAACAAATACGCCGAGGGCTATCCGGGCCGCCGCTACTATGGCGGCTGCGAATATGTCGACGTGACGGAGGATCTGGCGCGCAACCGGGCGAAACAGCTGTTCGGCTGCGCCTTCGCCAACGTCCAGCCGCACTCGGGCGCGCAGGCCAACCAGGCGGTGTTTCAGGCGCTGCTGACGCCGGGGGATACGTTCCTGGGCATGGATCTGGCGGCCGGCGGCCACCTGACCCACGGCTCGCCCGCCAATCAGTCGGGCAAGTGGTTCCGGCCCGTGACCTACAAGGTGCGCGAGGATGACTGCCTGATCGATTACGACCACGTCGCCGAGATGGCGGAGAAGGAAAAGCCCAGGCTGATCCTGGCCGGGGCGAGCGCCTACAGCCGCCACATCGATTTCAGGCGCTTCCGCGAGATCGCCGACTCGGTCGGCGCCTATCTGATGGTCGACATGGCCCACTATGCGGGGCTGATCGCAGGCGGCGTCTATCCGGACCCGCTGCCGCACGCCCATGTGGTGACGACGACCACCCACAAGACCCTGCGGGGGCCGCGCGGGGGCATGGTGCTGTCGAACGACGTCGAACTGGGCAAGAAGATCAACTCGGCGGTGTTCCCGGGCCTGCAGGGCGGACCGCTGGAGCATGTCATCGCCGCCAAGGCCGTGGCCTTCGGCGAGGCGCTCAAACCCGAATTCAGGATGTATGCGAAACAGGTGGTGACCAACGCCCAGGCCTTGGCCGCCGTACTGGTCGAGCGAGGCGCGGCCATCGTTTCGGGCGGCACCGACAGCCATCTGATGCTGGTCGACCTGCGGCCCAAGGGCGTGACAGGCAAGGCTACGGAAGCCGCCCTCGAACACGCGCTGATGACCTGCAACAAGAACGGCGTGCCGTTCGACACCGCCCCGTTCACGGTGACCTCGGGCGTCCGTCTGGGTACGCCGGCGGGCACGACTCGCGGTTTCGGCGTCGACGAGTTCGAGCAGATCGGCCACTGGATCGCCGATGTGATCGACTCCATGAAGGGCACGGACGAGGCGGACACCGGCGTGTCGCAACGCGTGGCGGGCGAAGTGCGTGAACTCACACGCCGCTTCCCGATTTACGGATAACTCTCTGATGAAATGCCCCTTCTGCGGACATCAGGATACACAGGTGAAGGACAGCCGCCCGTCGGATGACGGCGCTGCGATCCGCCGCCGCCGGTCCTGCCCGCAGTGCAGCGGGCGTTTCACCACCTTCGAGCGGGTGCAACTGCGCGAGCTGATGATCCTGAAGCGCAACGGCCGCCGCACGCCGTTCGATCGCGACAAGCTGGAGCGGTCGCTGAATGTCGCCCTGCGCAAGCGACCGGTTCAGGCCGAACAGGTCGAACAGCTGGTCAGCCGCATCACCCGCCAGCTGGAAAGCCTCGGCGAGACGGAAATCCCGTCCTCGACCGTCGGCGACTTCATCATGAAGGCGCTGAAGTCGGTCGATGAGGTGGCCTATGTCCGCTACGCCTCGGTGTACAAGGATTTCCGCCACACGGGCGATTTCGCCCGGTTCCTGGGCGACGAGGGTCTGGACGAAAGCTGATGCGCGTCACCCTGAAACTCGCCACGTCGCTGGATGGCCGGATCGCCACCGCGACCGGTGAGAGCCAGTGGATCACCGGCGAGGCCGCGCGGCTGGAAGGGCACCGGCTGCGGGCCGCCCATGACGCCATTCTGGTGGGCGTCGGGACCGTTCTGCACGACGACCCCGAGCTGACGGCGCGCCTGCCCGGCCGGCCGGTGGATCAGCCGTTGCGCGTGGTTCTGGACAGCCGGTTGCGGACGCCGCCGACCGCCCGGGTGGCGAAGGGCGACAGCCTGATCCTGACCGTCGTGGAGCCCGCGCCGGTCGGCGCCGCCGTCGTCGAACGTGTCGCGGCCGACCACGGTCGTCCGTCCGTCGAAGCGTGTTTTTCGGCGCTGAAGCGCCGGGGCGTGTCGTCGGTGCTGATCGAGGGCGGCGGGCAGGTGGCGGCGAGTTTCCTGCGCGCCGGCGTCGTGGACCGGCTGGAGTGGTTCCGGGCGCCGATCCTGCTGGGCGGAGAGGGGCGGCCCTGCGTGGCGGCCCTTGCGCTGGCCCGTCTTGCGGATGCTCCGAGGTTCAGGCGCCTTGCGGTCGAGCCCTGCGGTGACGACCTGTGGGAACGCTACGAGAGAGTCCATGATTAGTCGCGCGTCCTTAACCGAAAACCGGGTTCCACTTTTCGGGGACGCGCTCTGATGTTCACAGGCATCGTCACGGACATCGGCCGCGTCCGTTCGGTCAGGCAGACCGAACGCGACCGGCGCTATGAGATCGAGACGGCCTGGGACACCGCGGGCATCGATCTGGGCGCCTCGGTCAGCCATGCCGGCTGCTGCCTGACCGTGACGGAGAAGGGGCCGGGCTGGTTCGCGGTCGAGGTCTCGGGCGAGACCCTGTCGAAGACCAGTCTGGGCGACTGGGCCGAGGGCCGTCGCGTCAATCTGGAGCGCGCGGCGAAGCTCGGGGACGAGATGGGGGGGCATGTGGTGTCGGGGCATGTCGACGGTCTCGGCCGGGTGGCGGCGATCGAGCCGGAAGGCGGATCGCACCGGGTCCACATCGAGGTTCCGGCGCCGTTGCACCGTTTCATCGCGCCCAAGGGCTCCATCACCGTGGACGGCGTTTCGCTGACGGTGAACGGGGTCGAGGGGCAGCGGTTCGACGTCAATCTGATCCCGCACACCTGGGATGCGACCACTCTGGGCGGTCTGAAGGTCGGCGATGCGGTGAATCTGGAGATCGACATGCTGGCGCGATATCTCGCGCGGTGGCAGGAGACGGCGTGATGCAATTGGCCGCGAACATGAACGACAGCCCGATCAGCCCCATCGAGGACATCCTCGAGGACGCCCGCAACGGCAAGCCCTACATCCTCGTCGACGCCGAGGATCGTGAGAACGAGGGCGACATCATCATTCCGGCCCAGTTCGCCACGCCGGACCAGATCAACTTCATGGCCCGTCATGCGCGCGGTCTGATCTGTCTCGCCATCACCGCCGACCGGGCCCGCCAGCTGCGGCTGCCGCCGATGGCCGCCGAGAACCGCGAGAGCATGGGCACCGCCTTCACCGTGTCGATCGAGGCGAAGGAGGGGGTCACGACCGGAATCTCCGCCGCCGACCGCGCCCGCACGGTGCAGGTCGCCGCCGACCCGACCCGGGGCGCCGACGACATCGTCTCGCCCGGCCACGTCTTCCCCCTGGTCGCCCGCGACGGCGGCGTTCTGGTCCGCACCGGCCACACCGAGGCGGCGGTCGACATCAGCCGCATGGCCGGGCTGACGCCCGCCGGGGTGATCTGCGAGATCATGAACGACGACGGCTCGATGGCGCGGATGCCCGATCTGGTCGCCTTCGCCCAGCTGCACGGGCTGAAGATCGGCACCATCGCCGACCTGATCGCCTATCGCCGCCGCACCGAGCGGATGGTCGAGCGGGTGATGGATACGCCGTTCGACAGCGTCCACGGCGGACCGTTCCGGCTGATGCTGTACCGCAACGCCATCGAGGGGGTGGAGCATGTCGCCCTGGTCAAGGGCAAGATCGAGCCGGGCAAGCCGACCCTCGTCCGCATGCACCAGGTCGATTTCGCCGCCGACCTGCTTGGCCACGTCGAGGCGCGCCAGGACTATGTGCCCCGCGCCCTGCGGGCGATCAGCGAGCACGCCGGCGCGGGCGTGACCGTCTTCCTGCGCGATCCCGAATTGCATGGACTCGCCGAGCGGCTGGCAGGGGTCGAAAAGCCCACCGCCGTCGACCGCTCGATCCGCAACTACGGAGTCGGGGCGCAGATCCTGCTGGACCTCGGCGTGCGCGACATGATCGTGATGAGCTCGACCCGCCCCAATCCCGCTGCGCTTGAAGGTTACGGCCTGCGCATCGTCGGCTGGCGCGACATGGACGGAGAAGACCAATCGTAAGCGAGCCCGTCCGCGTTCTCATCGTCGAGGCGCGCTTCTATGACGACCTGGCCGACGCCCTGCTGGAAGGGGCGAAGGACGCCCTGCGCGCGCAGGATGTCGAGTTCGACGTCGTCTCGGTTCCGGGCGCGCTGGAAGTGCCGACAGCCATCGCCCTGGCGGTCGAGGCCGGCCGCTATCCGACGGCGCCGCGCTATGACGGCTATGTCGCCCTGGGCTGCGTGATCCGTGGCGAAACCTATCATTTCGAGATCGTCTCGGATCAGTCGGCGGCCGGAATCACCCAGCTGGGCCTGAGCGGCGTGGTGGTCGGCAACGGCATTCTGACGACCGAGGACGAGGACCAGGCCTGGGCCCGGGCCCGCCGCAGCGAGGGCGACAAGGGGGGTGGCGCCGCGCGCGCCTGCCTGGACCTCATTGCCTTGCGCAAGCGGCTGCGCGTAGGACTGGGCGCGTGACCGAACCCGCCAGCATCCAAGCCGTCCTCGCCCAGCTCGCCGAGGCCGAGAAACAGCGCGCAGAGCCGCAGCTGACCAGCCGCCAGCGCCGCGCGCGAACCGTCGCGCGCCTCGCCGCCGTGCAGGCCCTGTATCAGATGGAGCTGGCCGGCGAAGGCGTCGAGACCGTGATCTCCGAGTTCCAGAACCACCGCTTCGACGCCGACATCGAGGGCGAGCCGCTGGCGGAGGCCGACGAGGACTATTTCGCCGGAATCGTGCGCGGGGTCGTCAGCGGCCAGCGGGGCATCGACGACGCGGTCAAGGCGCGTCTGGCGTCGAACTGGCGGATGGAGCGTCTGGACTCGACGCTGCGGGCCCTGTTGCGGGCCGGGGCGTGGGAGTTGCGCGAGCGGCAGGATGTGCCCCGCGAGATCGTCATCGACGAATATGTCGAACTGGCCAAGGCCTTCTTCGACGACGCCGAGGCCAAATTCGTCAATGCGGCGCTGGACGGCGTGGCCCGAGACGCGCGGCCCAAGGGCTGAGGCGGAGATGCCCGCGGTCGACGTCGCCGGCGAGTTCGAAACCATCCGCCGCCTGTTCGCGCCGCTGGCCCATCCCGAGTGGGGACGCGGCTTGCTGGACGATGTGGCTGTCGTGCCTTCGCGCCCGGGCCACGATCTGGTCCTGACCAAGGACGCCATCGTCGAGGGGGTGCATTTCCTGCCCGACGATCCGCTGGACACGGTGGCGCGCAAGCTGATGCGGGTGAATCTGTCGGATCTGGCCGCCAAGGGGGCGGAGCCGTTCGGCTACCTGCTGGCCTGCCACTGGTCCGGGCGGTGCGGCTGGCCCGAGCGGATGGCGTTTTGCGACGGCCTGCGGGTCGACCAGAAGGCGTTCGGCGTGGCCCTGCTGGGCGGGGATACGGTGGCGACGCCCGGACCGGCGAGCTTTTCCATGACCATGCTGGGCTGGGTCCCCAAGGGGCGGACTGTCGGACGGGCAGGGGCGCGGCCGGGCGATCTGGTGTTCGTGACGGGCGCGATCGGCGACGGCTGGCTGGGGCTGGAGGCGGTGCAGGGCAGGCTGTCGCTGGAGCCCGAGCGGATGGCGGCCCTGTCCGACCACTACCGCACGCCCATGCCGCGCATCGAGTTCGCCGGGGCCGTGCGGGACATGGCCAGCGCCTCGATCGATGTCTCGGACGGGCTGATCGCCGATCTGGCCCATGTGGCCGAGGCCAGTCGGGCAGGCATCGAGATCGATCTGGAGAGCGTGCCCCTGTCCGCGGCCGGTCAGGCCTGGTTCGATGGACGGGTCGATGAGCAGGCGGCGCTGGAGAAGCTGGTCACGGGCGGCGACGACTATGAGATCGCCTTCACCGCAAGGCCACGCGACGAGGCGGCCATCCGACGCGAGGCCGAACGCCGCCATCTGCGCCTGACGAGGATCGGGCGGGTGACGGCGGGGCAGGGAGTGGTGGCCCGGTTCGGCGGCAAGCCGGTCGCGTTCGAAAGACCGGGCTTCACCCACGGCTGACAACGAAATCTCAAGGCGTGGCGGTCAAGGTGCCGTCATGCGCCGTCGTGATCTCATCGCCGCCTCCGCCGCCCTGCCGGTTCTCGCCGCCGGGAGCGAAGTCCTGGCCAGCGACCGGCCGGCGCCGGGCGGAGCCAGCATCAGCATGGCCGGCGTGGGCCTGCCGATCATCGCGGGCGGGCGGCTGCGCAACTATGTCTTCGTGTCGCTGAGACTGCATCTGGGCGGATCGGCGACCCCCGAATCGATGCGGTCGAAAGAGGCCTTCCTGCGCGACGCCCTCGTGCGTGCGGGTCATCGGACGCCGTTCACGGTTCCGGACGACTGGACCGTCATCGACACCGCCGCCCTGTCGGCCAGTCTGGTGCGTTCGGCCGCCGCGATCGCCGGCCGGGGCTCGGTCACGCGAGTCGAGATCGTCAGCCAGGCGCCCCGCCGCCGCACGGGCGTCGCCGCCGGCTGAACTTCGTTCACCAACGCTGTTGCGTCGGCCCCCGGCATTTGGCACGTTTCCGCCGCAATTCCCCAAGGACGCAACCTGCGTCCGGTGCGCACGGGGGGACCGGAAGGCGGACAGAGGCGAATAACGCCCGCCGCGCCAAGGAACCGGGCGCCTGAACACACAGGGTTTGGAAACGCCATGAGTAACTATCTGTGGCTGGTCATCGCCGCAGGCGCACTGGGAGTCCTGTACGGACTGATCCAGACCGCCGCGCTGATGAAGGCCAGCACCGGCAACGACAAGATGCGCGAGATCGCCGCGGCGATCCAGGAAGGGGCCTCGGCCTATCTGCGCCGGCAATACACCACCATCGGCATGGTCGGGGTCGTGATCCTGATCGCGGCCTGGCTTCTGATCGGCCCGTACGCGGCCATCGGCTTCGTCATCGGGGCGGTGCTTTCGGGCCTGGCCGGTTTCGCCGGCATGCTGATCTCGGTCCGGGCCAACGTCCGCACCGCGCAGGCGGCGTCGGAGAGCCTGGCCAAGGGTCTGGACCTGGCCTTCCGCTCGGGCGCCATCACCGGCATGTTCGTGGCGGGGGGCGCGCTTCTGGGCGTGGCCGGCTACTACGCCTTCCTGACCGCCGGCGCGGGCTTCGAGAGCACCAGCCGCGAGGTCATCGACGGCCTGGTCGCCCTGGGCTTCGGCGCCTCGCTGATCTCAATCTTCGCCCGTCTGGGCGGCGGCATCTTCACCAAGGGCGCCGACGTGGGCGGCGACATGGTGGGCAAGGTCGAGGCCGGCATCCCCGAGGATGACCCCCGCAACGCCGCGACCATCGCCGACAACGTGGGCGACAACGTCGGCGACTGCGCCGGCATGGCCGCCGACCTGTTCGAGACCTATGCGGTGACGACGGTGGCGACGATGGTGCTGGCGGCGATCTTCTTCCGCGACCAGCCCTATGTCGAAACCATGATGCTGCTGCCGCTGGCCATCTGCGGCGTCTGCATCCTGACCTCGATCATCGGCAGCTTCTTCGTCCGCCTGGGCAAGAAGCAGAACATCATGGGCGCCCTGTACCAGGGCCTGATCGTCACCGGCGTTCTGTCGATCGGCGCCGTCTGGCTGGTGATCGAGCAACTGCTGCCCGGCAATGCGATGATCCAGCCGGTCAACGGCGAGGCCATTTCGGCCATGAACCTGTTCTGGTCCGGCATGGTCGGTCTGGGCGTCACCGCGGCCATCGTGGTGATCACCGAATACTACACCGGCTCCAACTTCCGTCCGGTCCGTTCGGTGGCCAACGCCTCGGTTTCGGGCCACGGTACGAACGTCATTCAGGGTCTGGCCGTTTCGCTGGAATCGACCGCCCTGCCGGCGCTGACGATCATCGTCGGCATCATCGCCAGCTATCAGCTGGCGGGCCTGTTCGGCATCGCCATCGCCACCACGACCATGCTGGGCGTGGCGGGAATGATCGTGGCGCTGGACGCCTTCGGTCCGGTCACCGACAACGCCGGCGGCATCGCCGAGATGGCGGGGCTTCCCCCGGAAGTCCGTCACTCGACCGACGCCCTCGACGCCGTGGGCAACACCACCAAGGCGGTGACCAAGGGCTATGCGATCGGCTCGGCCGGCCTGGGCGCCCTGGTGCTGTTCGCGGCCTATACCTCCGACCTGGAGTATTTCGCCGCCAATCCGGACCTGTATCCGTTCTTCGCCAACATGGGCGAGGTCGCCTTCGACCTGACCAATCCGTACGTCGTCGTCGGCCTGCTGTTCGGAGGGCTGCTGCCCTTCCTGTTCGGCGGCATGTCGATGATGGCCGTGGGCCGGGCCGCTGAATCGGTCGTGGCCGAGGTCCGTCGCCAGTTCCGCGAGAACCCGGGGATCATGACCTATGAGGTCAAGCCCGAGTACGGCCGCGCGGTCGACATCCTGACCAAGGCGGCGATCCGCGAGATGATCGTACCGTCGCTGCTGCCGGTGCTGTCGCCGATCGTGCTGTTCGTGGCCATCCTGTTCCTGTCGGACAAGGCGGACGCGTTCGCGGCCCTCGGCGCCATGCTGATGGGCGTGATCGTCACCGGCCTGTTCGTCGCCATCTCGATGACCTCGGGCGGCGGCGCCTGGGACAACGCCAAGAAGGTGATCGAGGAGGGCTTCACCGACAAGAACGGCGTCGTTCACGGAAAGGGATCCGAGGCTCACAAGGCCGCGGTGACCGGCGACACCGTCGGCGATCCCTACAAGGACACCTCCGGCCCGGCGGTGAACCCGATGATCAAGATCACCAACATCGTCGCCCTGCTTCTGCTGGCGGTGCTGGCGAGCGGCAAGATCGTCTGATCGCGATCGGCCTCTCCGGTTCGCCGGAGGGGCCGGCCATCGAAACGAAAGAGGCCCCGGAGATCGCTCTCCGGGGCCTTCTTCGTCTGCTCGGGCAGAAGTCCTATTCGCGGCGCTGCTGGCCCGGGGTGTCCTCGTCCGTGCGGGGCAGCTGGCCGCGGCCGACGTTGCCGAGCAGCTGCTCGAGGATGGTCAGCTGGCGACCGCGGGTCGGGGTCTCGCGGCCGTTCATGGCCACGACGCGCCCGTCCTCGAGGCCGAGGTTATTCACCGCCGACACCTGCCCGGCGTCATTGAAGGTGATCTCGGTCACCGACCGCTGGGTCACCTGCGGGCGGTTGTAGGTGTATTTCTCGGTGACCTGGCTGATGTAGTACCAGACGTTGTCGCGCTCGAAGGTCGAGGTCGTCGAGGGCGTGCCCAGTTTGGTCAACACCGTCTGTTTGGTGTCCGTGCCGGCGACGATGTCGGCCGGCTTGGCGTCGATCGCCTGGAAGCCGTTCTGACCGATCACCGGAGCGCACGCAGCCGTCAGGGCGGTGGCCGACAGGACGACGATAAGGAGCTTGGAACGGAGCATTTGCGGCGCCTGCGACTTCAACAAGGTCTTTGACCTAACCGGACCCGAGCCTTAGTTCAACGGCGCGGCGGAAAAGGGGCCGTATGACCATGCTTCAGAATCTGTTCCGTACCCGTCCCCGAGAGCGTCTGGGCCAGCCGCTGTATGAACTGGCGGTGCGCCAGGCCCGCAAACCGGGCTTCTATACGCAGCTGGGCGTCGCCGACCGCATCGATGCGCGGTTCGAGCTCTACACCCTGCATGTGCTGCTGCTCGTCATGCGCCTGCGCGATGAGGGCGAGCGCGGGGCGCAGGCCGGGCAGGACCTGTTCGACACCTATGTCTCTGCGCTGGACCACGCCCTGCGCGAACTGGGCGTCGGCGACATTTCGGTGGGCAAGAAGATGCGCAAGCTGGGCGAGGCCCTGTACGGCCGGATGACCGCCTGGGAAGCGCCGCTGCGCGACGGTGACGCCGCGACCTTGTCGGCCGGGCTGGCGCGTAACATTTACGAGAGCGAGGACGCGGCGACCGGCGTCAGGCTGGCGGACTACGCGCTGATCAGCCGGGCCCGTCTGGCGGCGCAGGATTTCGACGCCGTCGTCGCTGGTCCCGACTGGGCGGAGGTAAACCCATGAGTGTTCCCGGCCTTCCCTACAGCGAGCCCGTTCGCCTCCATCAGGTGGCCGGCGGGGTGAAGCGGACGCTGGAGCCCGACGCGGCGGCCCGGGCGCGGATCGCCAAGGCGCTGGATCTGGCCTCGCTCGACTCCTTTAAGGCGGACATGGATCTGGCTCCCACCGCAGCGGGCTGGCGCCTGTCCGGGCGGGTCCGCGCCAGCCTGGCCCAGACCTGCGGCATCACCCTGGAGCCGCTGCCTGTCGAGATCGACGCGCCGTTCTCGATTTCCCTCGCGGAGGCCGTGGACGAGGATTCGGACGAGATCATCATCACCCTGGACGACGAATCGCCCGACCTGATCGAGGACGGCCAGATCGACCTGGGCCAGTATGCGGTGGAACAGCTGGCGTTGCGGCTTGATCCATTCCCCCGCAAGCCGGGCGCCGAGTTCGTCCAGCCGCCGGAACCCGCCGAAATCTCGCCCTTCGCGGTGCTGAAACAACTTCGGCCTTCCAACGACGGTTGACGCAGCGTCGGCGCGGTTGCATCCCCCCGCTGCGGCGCTATCGTCGCCTCACTGACAAGCGCCGCACGGACGGCGCGACGGAGTCGAAACGGCTTGTCATCCCCGATCCTGATTTCGCTCGACGCCATGGGCGGAGACCACGGCCCATCCGTCGTGGTCGGCGGCGTTCGCGAGTACCGCAAACGCCACGGCGGCGAGGGCGTGCGCTTCCTGCTGCATGGCGACGAGACGGCGATCCGGGCCGAGATGGCCAGATGCGCGCTGACGGAAGACGTCTGCATCGTCCGGCACACCGACAAGATGGTGGCCATGGACGAAAAGCCGGCCCAGGCCATGCGCCGCGGCAAGGGCTCGAGCCTGTGGAACGCCATTGAAGCCGTGAAGTCGGGCGAGGCCGGAGCGGTCGTATCGGCCGGCAACACCGGCGCCCTGATGGCGATTTCCAAGCTGTTGCTGCGCATGTCGGCGCCCGGCCTGGAGCGGCCGGCCATTGTGGCCGGCTGGCCGACTCCGAGAGGCGTCACGGCCGTGCTCGACGTCGGGGCCAATGTCGAGAGCGACGCGGCCCAGCTGGTCGAGTTCGCCATCATGGGCGAGGCGTTCATGACGGCCGTTCACGGCATCGCCAGGCCGACCATCGGCATTCTGAACGTCGGCTCAGAGGACATGAAGGGGCACGAGGAGGTGCGCGAGGCGGCGCGCCTGCTGCGGGAGGGCGGCTTCGGACTGGACTATTTCGGCTTCGTCGAGGGCACGGACATCGCCAAGGGCACGGTGGATGTGATCGTGACAGACGGTTTCACCGGCAATATCGCGTTGAAGACGGCCGAAGGCGTGGCCAAATTCATCGCGGGGCTGCTGAAGGAGGCGCTGGGCTCCAGCCTGACGTCAAAGGCCGGCGCGGTGCTGGCCATGCCGGCGCTGAAGCGCATGAGCCGGAAGATCGACCCCAACGCCAATAACGGCGGGCCATTGCTGGGCCTGAACGGCATTGTCGTGAAAAGCCACGGCGGGGCGACCCCGGGCGGCTTCGGCGCCGCCATCCGGGTAGCGGTCGAACTGGCCCGCAGCGACTATCTGATCAAGGTCAGCCAGAGCTTCAACCGCCTGACCGCCGTCCTCGAACAGCCGCCCGCACCCCCTGCGGACCCGGCCATGGAGACTTCCCAGTGAGCGTCATTCGCAGCGCCGTGACCGGCGTCGGCTCCTTTCTGCCGGAACAGGTCGTGACCAACGCCGACCTGGCGAAGATCGTCGACACCTCCGACGAGTGGATCCAGGAGCGGACCGGCATCCGTCAGCGGCACAAGGCCCGCGACGACCAGCCGACCAGCGATCTGGCAGTCGAGGCGGCGAAGAAGGCCCTGATCGACGCCGGCCGGACGGCGGCCGAGGTCGACATGATCATCGTCGCCACGACGACGCCCGACATGACCTTCCCCTCGGTAGCCTCGATCGTGCAGCGCAAGATCGGCGCGCCGACCTGTATCGCCTTCGACGTCCAGGCGGTGTGTTCGGGCTTCGTCTACGCCCTGGGCGTCGCCGACGGGTTCGTCGCGCGCGGCCTGTCGAAATGCGCCCTGGTCATCGGCGCCGAGGAGATGACCCGGCTGATGGACTGGACCGACCGGTCGACCTGCGTCCTGTTCGGCGACGGGGCCGGCGCGGTCGTCGTCGAGCCGCGCGAAGGGCAGGGGACCAAGGAAGACCACGGCCTGCTCGGCTTCGCCCTGCGCAGCGACGGGACCAAGACCGACCTGCTGTACGTCGACGGCGGCCCGGCCACCACGGGGACGGTCGGCCATCTGCGCATGGCGGGAAATCAGGTCTTCCGCCACGCCGTGGTCAATATCGCCGAAGCCATCACCGCCTGCTGCGCCGCCTCGAACATCGAGATCGCGGACGTCGACTGGTTCGTGCCGCACCAGGCCAACCAGCGCATCATCAAGGGCGTCGGCGACCGGCTGGGGCTGGATGAGAACAAGGTCATCTCGACCGTCGCCATGCACGCCAACACCTCGGCCGCCTCGATCCCGCTGGCCCTGGACGCGGCCATCCGTGACGGCCGCATCAAGCGCGGCGACCTGGTCCTGCTGGAGGCCATGGGCGGCGGTCTGACCTGGGGCGCCTGCGCCTTTCGTCTGTAGGGCGTATTTCCGGCTTTCCATTTGACGACGCTTGCCCTTTTATGTCGGGAACCGACCTTTGGAGGGGAGCGGACCTTGGCCGAACACCAGACCCTGACGCGCGCGGACCTGTGTGAAGCGGTGCACGAGGAAGTCGGCCTTTCCCGGCAGGAGTGCTCGTCGCTGGTCGAGCGGACGCTGGAGCTGATCATCGAGTCGCTCGAACGCGGCGAAACCGTGAAGCTGTCCGGTTTCGGCGTATTCCAGGTGCGCGAGAAGCGCGCCCGCATGGGCCGTAATCCCAAGACGGGCCAGCCGGCGGCGATCCATCCGCGCCGGGTCATCAGTTTCCGCGCCTCGCAAATCATGAAGGGCCGGGTTCACGACGCCGTCGTGCCCGCCTGACGCCTGTGACCAAGGGCCCCAACGCCTTCCGGACGATTTCAGAAGCCTCTGACGAAGTCGGCGCGCCCCAGCATGTGCTGCGTTTCTGGGAGACGAAATTCGCATTCCTGACGCCGCTGAAGCGGGCCGGGGGACGGCGGTTCTACCGGCCGCAGGACATTGTGGTGCTGAAGGCCGTCAAGCGGCTGCTCCACGAGGAAGGCCTGACGATCAAGGGCGTGCAGCGGCTGCACAAGGAACAGGGGCTCAAGCGTCTGGCCCATTACGGCGACCCCGACGGGACAGTGACGTTCGAGCCGGAAGGCGCTGCGCCCGCCGCTGTTTCGACCTCCGCCGCCAACCCGTCGCCCGCCGCGCCATCGTCCATCCGCCTGCGTCAGGTGCTGGCCGAACTGGAGGGCGCGCGGGCTCGTCTGGAAGCCGTCCTGTCGAGAAGCGCCTGAGGGCTGTTTTTTCGGTTTGCGGCGCCGCGAACCCCGTCTATAGGGAGCGCCTCTCGGAGCGTGGCGCAGCCTGGTAGCGCACTTGACTGGGGGTCAAGGGGTCGCAGGTTCGAATCCTGTCGCTCCGACCATTTTCCTCGCGAAAACGGTTGGTTGAAGGGGTCGCCTCAGGGCGGCCCCTTTGCAATTGGCGGTCTACCGCCTGCCGCCGCCCTCGGCCCAGCGGAACAGCGGATACAGAGGCACGCCCCAGCCGACGCCGGCGATGGCGTAGACCAGCAGGTCGATCAGCGGCGAGGCCGGCAGCAGCCCCCGGATCGCGATCGCGCCCCAGATCCAGACGACGAGGAAGGCGATCACGCCCAGCATGGCGACGAATCGGCGCGTGCGCGGACCCATGGTCAGCGCTTGCTGCGGAACAGGAAGAAGCCGCCCAAGGCCAGGGCCGAGGCGGCCAGAGACCAGCCGACCCAGCCCCATTCGTCCATCGTGCCGATGCCGAAGACCCGAATGGCCAGGAACCAGCCGGCGACGGCGGCGACGCCTGACACCAGCGAGGTGGCGAACAGGCCGCGACGGCCGGTGAACAGGTCGGCCAGCCAGGCCAGGGCGAAGGCGCCCAGAACGGCGATGGCGATGTCGGCGTACTGCAAGGGCCTCTCCTGACTTGTGGCGATGCGACGCCGAAAAGCGACTCGATCTCGCCGCGCCGGGCGGGCATACCGCTCAGTCCGGCGTCGGACCAGTGACGCGCCGGCACTGTAACGGTCAGGACGGCAGGCGTCGAATGAAGCGTTTCATCGGGGGCGATCAGAGCCGGGCCGTCGCCATCTGGCTGTTCGCCTGCGCCGCGCTGGTGTTCGCCATGGTGGTGGTGGGGGGCGTGACGCGCCTGACCGGGTCCGGGCTGTCGATCACCGAATGGAAGCCGATCATGGGGGCCCTGCCGCCCATGAACCCGACCGACTGGAACGAGGCGTTCGAGAAATATCGCGCCATCCCGCAATACGCCCAGGTCAACGCCGGCATGAGCATGGGCGAGTTCCAAGGCATTTTCTGGTGGGAGTGGGCGCACCGTCTGCTGGGCCGGCTGATCGGGGCGGTCTTCTTCCTGCCGTTCGTCGTGTTCCTGCTGCTGCGAAAGATTCCGAGACGGTTGATCGCGCGCTGCGCCGTGCTGCTGGCGCTGGGCGGGCTGCAGGGGTTCATCGGCTGGTGGATGGTGTCGAGCGGGCTCTCGGAGCGGGTCGACGTCGCGCCGGAACGGCTGGCGACGCATCTGGGTCTGGCGCTGCTGATCTTCATGGGCCTGATCTGGACCGGGCTGGAGGCCTGGAACGGGGAGGCGCATTCGCGGGCGCCCCAGGGATGGAGCCGGGGCGCGGCCGTCCTTCTGGGCGCGGTCTTCGTCCAGTGTCTGCTGGGCGGCCTGGTGGCGGGGGCCAAGGCGGGGTTCGTCTATACCGACTGGCCGATGATGAACGGGGCGGTTCTGGCGCCGGTGGACTGGGGCAAGGGCGCGCTGGCCTTCCTGCACGACCAGGCGCTGGTGCAGTTCAACCATCGGATCTGGGCCTATGCCCTGCTGGCCGGGAGTACGGTCTATGCGGTGCAGGCCTGGCGCTGGCGGCTGGCTGAGGGGCTGGGCGTTTCGGCCTTCGTCGTGGCCGGCGTGCTGTGGCTGCAGGCGCTGCTGGGGGTGGTGACGCTGGTTCACGCCGTGCCGCTGTGGCTGGGCGCGCTGCACCAGGCCGGAGCGGTGCTGGTGCTGACGGCCGCGACGGTGAACCTGTGGCTGGTGCGGCGCTCGCAGGCGCGGCTGTTTACGTCCGGACCGAGGTCCAGGGGCCTCTGATCGCGAGCGTGACGCCGGGGTACATGATGTTGACGAACATCACCTGACCATCGGGAGAGAAGCAGGCCCCGGCGAACTCGGAGTTGCCGGTGAAGACGTTACGGCCGAGCGTATAGACCTTGCCGTCGGGCGTGACGCCTTTCAGGTGGTTGCGCAGGTCGGCGGAATAGTTGTCCTCGCAGACGATCAGATGACCCCACGGCGCGACAACGATGTTGTCGCCCATGTTCATGGTCCGGATGTCGGCGCTTTCGAAGAAGAGCTGGAGACGCCCGGGTCGACGGACTTCGCCCCGCGCGCCTTCAGCAGGCGAGGGGACGTAGCGCATGATCTGGCCGCGCTGGAGCGGCCCGCCGGACGTCGCGGTCATGTACAACTCGCCGTCGCCCCAGAATACGCCCTCTCCGCGGGCGACGAGGGCGGCGCCCGCGGCATGGCCTCGCCGGCGCAGGTCGCCGTTGGGCGATTCCACGTCTTCCATGTCGACCCAGACGACTTCGCGCCAGTCGTTCACCGCCCATTCGCGGGTCTCGTGATTGCGGGTGTCGGCGGCAGGCTTGCCCCGGATCGCCATGGCCTGAAGCCGGCCCCCGTCCGCCAGCTTTCCAGGCGTCGTGGGGATGAAGCGGTAGAACAGGCCGTCAACCTTGTCTTCGGTCAGATAGACGACGCCCGTCCGGGGATCGACGCAGACCGCTTCGTGCTCGAACCGGCCCATGGCCTTGAGCGGGACCGGATCGACAAGGCCGACCGCGTTGGCCGGCACTTCGAAGACGTACCCGTGGGCCTTGGTCACATCGGCGTCGGCGGACGTCTGTTCGGTCTCTTCGCAGGTCAGCCAGCTGCCCCAGGGCGTACGGCCGCCGGCGCAGTTGGTGCTGGTGCCGGCGAGGGAGAGATGCTGGCTCACAGTCTGCCGGGTTGCGAGGTCGTAGACGAGCGTGGTTGTGCCCCCCGGCAGAACCCGGCCGTCCTTGTAGGTGTCGTAGGCGCGAGCCGCGTCGAGCCGATCGATCCGTTCCTGATGGAAGCCGCCGGGGCCGAGATTCCGGTGCAGGGCGCTGGAGCCCTTGAGTTCGTGATTGCGGACCAGGGCGAGCTTGCCGCCGCCGAGATCGAAACAACCCATCCCGTCCGGCTGACCCGGGACGAACAGTCCGTCGTCCATGGTGTCGCCGCTCTGGGAAATGACCTGGTAGGTGAACCCCTCCGGGAGGTCGAGAAGGCGGTTCGGATCGGAGACCAGGGGGCCGTAGCCGGGGACCTCGTTGACGTAGGTTTCCTCCGCCGCAACGGTTTGGGCGTGGACGCTGCGGGCCAGTCCGGCGAAGGCGAGAGCGGCGGTGGAGCCAGCGATCAGATCACGACGATGGGGACGCATGGAGACTCCGGGCTGATGGCCACGCTTATGACGGGGGAGGGCGTCGCGGTCATCATGGTTCTGTGACGGACGTGCGTCGGCCGCTCAGTCCTTCAGCGCCCGCCCCGCCACTACAGCCCTGGCTCCGAACCTTGCCCGCAGGGCGTCGATAGCCGTCTCGGTCTTCAGGGCCCGCGTTTCCACGGTGTCGAAGAGGGCTGGTGCATCGACGGCGTCGACAACCTCGCCCATGCCGATGCCGATCAGCCGGTAGGGCCGGCCCAGTTCAGGGGCCATCAGGGCGCGGCCGGCGGCGAACAGGGCGCGGGCGGTCTGGACGGGTTCGGGCAGGGACACGCGGCGGGTGACGATCTTGAAGTCCGTGCGGCGCAGTTTCAGCACGATGATCCGGCTGGCGACGCCGTCGCGGCGCGCCTTGGAGGCCAGTTTCTCGCACAGGGGCCAGAGTTCGGCCTCCAGATCCCCGGCCGCGGTCAGGTCCTCGTTGAAGGTGGTTTCGGCGCTCATGCCCTTGCGGTCGTGGGTCGGATTGACCAGGCGGGCGTCGCGGCCGTGGGCGAGGTCGTGCAGGCGCAGGCCCGATTCGCCGTAGCGTTTGACCAGATCGCGAACCTCGGCGGCGGCCAGATCGCCGACGGTGGCGTAGCCGTCGCTGTTCAGGGTTCTGGCGAAGACGGGGCCGACGCCGGGCAGGATGCGGATGGATTTCGGGGCCAGGACGTCCTTCGCCTCGGAACCGAGGACGGAAAACCCCCGCGGCTTGTCGAGTTCGGACGCCACCTTGGCGAGGAAACGGTTGGCGGCCAGGCCGATCGACACCGTCAGGCCGGTGTCCTGCTCGATCTGTTTCTGCAGGCGAATCAGCTGCCATGCAGGCGGACCGCCGTTCAGTCGCTCGGTGCCGGCCAGACCGATCCAGGCCTCGTCCAGCGACAGGGTCTGGACCAGAGGCGTCAGCTTGCCGACGGCGCCGAAGATGGCTTCGCTGGCGGCGATGTATTTGCGGAAGTCGGGTTTGATGACGACGGCCTCCGGGCAGGCCTTCAGCGCCTTGAACATCGGCATCGCCGAATGGATGCCGTACTGGCGGGCGACGTAGCAGCAGGTCGAGACCACGCCGCGCTTGCCGCCGCCGACGATGACGGGCCTGTCGCGTAGTTCGGGCCGGTCGCGCTTCTCCACCGAGGCGTAGAAGGCGTCGCAGTCCAGATGGGCGATGGTCAGCTGGTCCAGCTCGTCGTGGCAGACCACGCGGCGAGAATCGCAGGCCGGACACCGGTCGACCTGATGGTCTCCGGTCCAGAGGCAGTCGCGGCAGATGGCGCGGATCGGCACGTCAGGGGTCCTGTGGCAGCGCTTCACCCCAACTTAAGACCCGTGGGGGCACAGTGCACGAAGAAGGCGACAAGCCTCCGTGCAGCCGCACTCCATGAGGCGACAGGCCAGGTGATGATGTCCAAGAAAGTCCTCATCGTCGAGGATAACGAGCTGAACATGAAGCTCTTTCATGATCTGCTCGATTCCCAGGGCTACGAGACGCTGCAGACCCGCGAAGGTCTGCAGGCTCTGGCCCTGGCGCGCCTGCACAAGCCCGATCTGATCCTGATGGACATCCAGCTGCCGGAAATCAGCGGCCTGGAAGTGACCAAATGGCTGAAGGACGACGAGGAACTGAGCCACATCCCCGTCGTCGCCGTCACTGCCTTCGCCATGAAGGGCGACGAGGAACGCATCCGCCAGGGCGGGTGCGAGGCTTACATCTCCAAGCCCATCTCGGTGATGCATTTCCTCGACGTGGTTCGGAAACATCTGGGGTAGGGATCGATGACGGCGCGTATTCTCGTTGTTGACGACGTCGAGCCGAACGTCCGCCTGCTCGAGGCCAAGCTGACGCTCGAATACTATGAGGTGCTGACCGCCTGCGACGGCGTGACGGCGCTGCAGATCGCGTCGGACGAACGGCCCGACATCATCCTGCTGGACGTCATGATGCCCGGGATGGACGGGTTCGAGACCTGCCGGCGGCTGAAGGCCGATCCGGTGACCCGCCATATCCCCGTCGTGCTGGTGACGGCGCTGGATGGGCGCGAGGACAAGATCAAGGGACTGGAGGCCGGGGCCGACGACTTCGTCACCAAGCCGATCGACGACGTGGTCCTGTTCGCCCGGGTGAAATCGCTGGTGCGGCTGAAGTCCGTGATGGACGAGTTGCGCGAGCGCGAGGAAAGCGGACGCAAGCTGGGCGTGGACACCGACGGCGCGGGGCGTCTGCGCGGTTCGGGCGGGCGGGTGCTGATCGTCGACGACAACCGGCGCCAAGCCGAGAAGATGGTCGAACACCTGGCCGGCGAGCACCGGCCGACGGTGGAGGCCGACCCGGCCGCGGCGCTGATCGCGGCGCGGGGACCGGTCGATCTGATGATCGTCAATGTGTCGAGCTCGGAGTTCGACGGCCTGCGGTTCGTGGCCCAGGTGCGGTCGACCGAGGCTTCCCGCCGCCTGCCGATCCTGGCGGTCGTCGATCAGTCCGACCGGCCGCGCCTGCTGAAGGCGCTGGAACTGGGGGTCAACGACATCCTGCCCCGGCCCGTGGACCCGGAAGAGCTGGAAGCGCGGACGCGCACCCAGATCAAGCGCAAGCGATACGCCGACTTCCTGAAGCAGAAGCTGGACTACAGCCTGGAGATGGCGGTCACCGATGCCCTGACGGGGCTGCACAACCGCCGCTACATGGCCGGTCAGCTGCAGGGACTGATGAACCGGGCCGGGCAGGGCGGCGAGGGTGTGGCCGTGCTGGTGATGGATATCGACCACTTCAAACTGGTCAACGACGGCTTCGGCCACGACGCCGGCGACGAGGTGCTGCGCGAGTTCGCGGTGCGTCTGGCGACCAATGTGCGGGCCATCGACCTGCCGTGCCGTCTGGGCGGCGAGGAGTTCGTGGTGGTCATGCCGGGGGCGACCATGGATGACGCAGTGCGGGTCGCCGACCGTATCCGGCGCGACGTCGCCTCACAGCCGTTTCCGATCATGAACGGCGCCGAGGGACTGACGATCACGGTCTCGATCGGGGTGGCGTCCAGCGACGGCAACGGCGATACGCCCGAGGCCCTGCTGAAGCGGGCCGACGAGGGTGTCTACGAGGCCAAGGCCCACGGCCGGAACCAGGTCATCGCGCGGGCCGCCTGACGGCTGCTAGCGGCTCATCCAGGGCCTGGACTTGCCGGCAGTGATCCGCGCGGCCTGTTCGCGCTGGAAACGGCCGCCGCGGGGCGGCTTCTCCCGGGCCTCGATCGCCGCCTTCTTCAGCCGAAGCGCACGTTGGACGGGGCTCTCGTCCGGCGTTTCGGGCGCGGGGTGTTCGTCGGTCTGGTCACTCATTCAGGCATCCTGGCACGGCAAAGAAAAACGCCCGGTGTTTCCACCGGGCGTCTTCAAATCCAGCAGGGCGTTGCCCTTACTTGATCTTGCCTTCCTTGAACTCGACGTGCTTGCGCACGACGGGGTCGTACTTCTTGACCACCATTTTCTCGGTCATGGTGCGGGCGTTCTTCTTGGTGACATAGAAGAAGCCGGTGTCGGCCGTGGAGTTCAGGCGGATCTTGATGGAAGCCGGTTTGGCCATCGGGAATTACCTCTGCGACGGCGAAAGCCGCTAAAATAAGAGGCGCGGAACATACTCAGGCGCGACCGGAAGTCAACGGCGACTTGCGGGCTTCCACTCACCGAGCTTCCGGACGGTGGCGCAGGCGGGCGAACCGTCCTTGCCGCGGCCGGGCAGATGGACCTCCAGAACGGCGCCGGGCGTCAGCAGGGCGGGCGGGATGTCGTGGATGTCGATCTTGGCGCGGCGGCTCCACGGGCTGGCGTGGTCGCCCGCTGAGATGCCGATGCGGATATAGACGAAGCGGCGCGTCGGGCCCTCGCGGCGCACGAAGGGGCCGGTCATGCGGCCGTCGGGGTGGAGGGTGATGGGGGCCTCGAACGAGATCGGACCGTCGCCGGCTGTGACCGGCTCGAACGGCATGTCGTCCTTCTGGAGGCTGTAGCGCACTCCGGGGACCGGATCGTCGATGGTGAGGCGAAGCGTCACGGTGTCAGCCATCCGGGCAGGTTAGGCGAGACGCGCCTGTCATGCGAGGCTGGGGACATGAAACAGATCGCCGCCCTCGCCGCCGCCGCCATCGCCCTGTCCGCCTGCGCCACCGCGCCGGTCCCGGCCTCGCCGCAGGACGCCTTCTTCGCCAGTCTGAGGGCCCTGTGCGGCCAACGGTTCGAGGGACGGGTGGTGACGACCGACGCCGCCGACGCCGACTTCGCCCGGTCGCGGCTGCTTATGCATGTACGGGACTGTTCGACGAACGAGGTGCGGATCCCGTTTTGGGTCGGCGAGAACCGGTCGCGGACCTGGGTCATCACCCGGACGGCCTCGGGCGTGCGGCTCAAGCACGATCACCGGCATGAGGACGGGACCGAGGACGAGCTGAGCCAATACGGCGGAGACACGACGGACGCCGGAACGGCGACTCGCCAGGAGTTTCCCGTCGACCAGTTCTCGAAGGACCTGTTCACCCGCCGCAACGCGACGGTGTCGAACACCAATGTCTGGGCGGTCGAGGTCCGGCCTGCGGAGATATTCGCCTATGAACTGCGCCGGCCGAATCGCTATCTGCGGGTCGAGTTCGACCTGACGCGGCCCGTTGCGGACTAGCCCGCCGCCATCACGCCGCAGACCACCCGGTCGCCGGCGCCGCCGATGGGCTGGCTGGTCTGGTCGTCCATATTGGCGTGAATCACCAGGGCTGAGCCGTCAGCATCCCACAGCCACTGGCCGGGGCCGTTGCGGGCGATGCGGGCGCGGGTGGTGAAGACCTCGGCGTTCACCCGCCCTTGCGCGTCAGCGAAGATATTGGGCAGGTCGCCGTCGTCGGGGCCGCCGGCGTTGAGCAGGCCGTGAGGCGCCTTGGGGTCGCCATGGTTGATGTGGCCGCCCGCCGAGGTGAAGGGCGCGGCGCACTGGCCCGTGGCGTGGATGTGGACGCCGTGCCAGCCGGGGGTCAGGCCCTCGGCCTCGATACGGATCAGCAGGCCGGTCGCCCCCTGCGTCAGTATGGCCCGGCCGACGCGAGCGCCGCTCGCATTCATCAAGGTCGCCTCGCCGAAATCTCCGGGGGACGCGCGGTCGGGACCAGCCGAATAGTCGTTGGCGGTGACGCTGACGCAGGCGCCCAGGGCGGCCATCAGGGGCAGGGCGGCGAGGGCGGAGAGGCGGGCGAGGCGCATGGTCTGGAATCCTTGTCTGGGCGGAGCGTTTCCGGCGGCCTGGCTTTGCCACGTGGGTCTCTGGATGCTAGAAAACCCGTTCGCGGATCACGTTCCGATTCCGGCCATTTAAAGCCTGATTTCCTTGACTGACGACAGCTATAACGACGCGCTTCCCCCGGCTTCGGGCGGCGGCGGCGGCGACATCTCCACCATCACCATCGAAGACGAGCTGAGGCGCTCGTATCTCGACTACGCCATGAGCGTGATCGTGAGCCGCGCCCTGCCGGACGCGCGCGACGGGCTGAAGCCCGTGCACCGCCGCATCCTGTATTCGATGCACGATCTGAAGATGACGCCCGACCGCGCCTATTCGAAATGCGCGCGGGTCGTCGGCGACGTGCTGGGGCGGTTCCACCCGCACGGCGACGCCTCGGTCTATATGGCGCTGGTGCGCATGGCCCAGCCGTTCTCGATGGGGCTGATGCTGGTCGACGGCCAGGGCAATTTCGGTTCGGTCGACGGCGATATGCCGGCCTCGATGCGATACACCGAGGCCCGGATGGCGCCGGCGGCCTCGGCCCTGCTGACCGACATCGACAAGGACACGGTCGACTTCCAGCCGAACTATGACGAGAAGGAGCTGGAGCCCGT
This sequence comes from Brevundimonas sp. BR2-1, assembly GCF_037626195.1. Lineage (NCBI taxonomy): Bacteria > Pseudomonadati > Pseudomonadota > Alphaproteobacteria > Caulobacterales > Caulobacteraceae > Brevundimonas > Brevundimonas sp. BR2-1. The sequence goes on from NZ_JARKMV010000003.1 coordinate 24,228, forward strand.
CGTCCTGCCGGCGCGAATTCCGAACCTGCTAGTCAACGGCGCGGGCGGCATCGCCGTCGGCATGGCGACCAACATCCCACCCCATAACCTCGGCGAAATCATCGACGCCTGCGTGGCGCTGCTGGACGATCCGAACGTCAGCGACGACGCCCTGCTGGACATCGTGCCCGGTCCCGACTTCCCGACCGGCGGCGAGATCATGGGCCGCACAGCGCCGCGCAACGCCCTGCGCGACGGCCGCGGCTCCGTCATGGTGCGCGGCCAGGCGACGATCGAGACGATCCGCAAGGATCGCGAAGCCATCGTCGTCACCCAGCTGCCCTATCAGGTCAACAAACAGACCCTGATCGAGCGCATCGTCGAAATGGTCCGCGAGAAGCGGATCGAGGGCATCAGCGACGTCCGCGACGAATCCGATCGCGACGGCATGCGGATGGTGATCGAGCTGAAGCGCGACGCGTCCGCGGATGTGGTGCTGAACCAGCTGTGGCGGTTCACCGCCATGCAGAGCTCGTTTGGCGTCAACATGCTGGCGCTGAACCACGGCCGCCCCGAGCAGATGGGCCTGCGCCAGCTGCTGGAAGCCTTCCTGGAATTCCGGGAAGAGGTTGTCGTCCGCCGCATCAAGTTCGAACTGGCCAAGGCCCGCGATCGCGGCCACGTGCTGGTCGGCCTGGCCGTGGCCGTGGCCAATATCGACGAGGTCATCCACATCATCCGCAGTTCGGCCGACCCGGCCGAGGCGCGCGAGCGGCTTCAAGGCAAGAGCTGGCCGGTGGGCGACATGATCGCCCTGGTGGAGCTGATCGCCGATCCGCGCTCGATGCTGGTCGACGGCGACAAGCTGAACCTGACCGATGAGCAGGCGCGGGCCATCCTGGGCCTGACCCTGAGCCGCCTGACCGGCCTGGGCCGCGACGACATCTTCGGCGAGGCGCGCGGCCTGGCCGAGATCATCCAGGGCCACCTGACCCTGCTGAGCGACCGCGCCAACATCCTGGCCGTGATCCGCGAGGATCTGCTGCTGGTGAAGGAGGAGTTCGCCGTTCCGCGCCGCACCCTCATCGGCGAAGGCGATTTCGAGCTGGAAGACGAGGACCTGATCCCGCGCGAGGACATGGTCGTGACGGTCACCCACGGCGGCTACGTCAAGCGGGTGGCGCTGAACGCCTATCGGACCCAGCATCGCGGCGGCAAGGGCCGTTCGGGCGTGGCGATGAAGGAGGACGACGCCGTCGTCGGCGTCTTCTCGGCCTCGACCCATACGCCGGTGCTGTTCTTCGCCACCAACGGCAAGGCGTACAAGCTGAAGACCTGGCGGCTGCCGCTGGGCAATCCGCAGTCGCGCGGCAAGGCCTTCGTCAACCTGCTGCCGATCGAGCCGGGCGACAGCATCATGAACGTCCTGCCCTTGCCCGAGGATGAGGCGGACTGGGCCAACTACGACATCATGTTCGCCACCAAGTCGGGCGACGTGCGCCGCAACAAGCTGAGCGACTTCGCCACCGTCAACCGGGCCGGCAAGATCGCGATGAAGCTGGAGGACGGCGATCACATGGTCGGCGTCGCCCTGTGCACCGCCGAGGACGACGTCATGCTGACGACCGCCCTGGGCCGCGCGATCCGCTTCAAGGCCGACGACGTGCGCGTGTTCAAGGGCCGGGATTCGACCGGCGTGCGCGGCGTGCGGCTGCAGAAGGATGACGAGGTGATCTCCATGGCCGTGCTGGGCCGGGTCGATGCGACGCCGGACGAGCGGGCCGCCTATGTCAAACACGCCTCGGCCATGCGCCGGGCGACGGACGGCGACGAAGAGGCGCCGGCGGTCGAGGCCGACGAAGAGGGTGGCGAAGGCTCGGCCGACGCCGCGCTGAGCGTCGAGCGGATCGCTGAACTGGGCGCGGCCGAGCAGTACATCCTGACCGTCACCGACACCGGCTTCGGGAAGCGCTCCTCGGCCTATGAATACCGGCGCACCGGGCGCGGCGGGCAGGGGCTGACGGCCCACGGTCTGGGCGGCCGCGCGGGTACGCGCCTGGCGGCGTCTTTCCCGGTCGAGGACGGCGACGAACTGCTGCTGGTCACCTCCGGCGGGCAGATGATCCGCACACCGGTGGCTCAGGTCCGTATCGTCGGCCGGTCCAGTCAGGGCGTGACCATCTTCCGCACCGCCGAAGGGGAGCGTGTCGTCTCGGTCGAACGGCTGCCCGACAGCGGCGGCGGCGATGACGAAGCGGGGGAGGCCGAGGTCCCGGACAGCGAGGGCGGCGAAAGCTGATCCATGACGGGCGCCGTTGAACCGAGTGTCGACGGCGCACCGGCCACGCCGGAGGATCTGACCCAGGTGGCGCTGGTCAACTACGGCGCCTACACCTCGTTCGGGGTGGAGCAAGGCGGCGTTCGAGGGCTGGACCTGCATCTGGAGCGGCTTGAAGCCGAGGCGGTCGAACTGTTCGGCGAACCGGTCGGGGAGACACGTCTGCGTGAGTGGATGCGGTCGGCCGTCGCGGGGCGCGAGGCCTGTTGGCTGCGCGTCAGTCTGTTTTCGCCGGAGATCGGACCACGAACGCCGGACTGGCACGGCCGGCCCAGTGTCATGACCGCGGCGTCGCCGCCGGCTCGGCCATTGGCGGATAGCGTGCGCTTGCAGGTTCAGACCTATGCCCGCGAAGCGCCGCATCTGAAGCATGTGGCGACGTTCGGCCTGATCCGCGCACGTCGGCTGGCGCGCGCCGCAGGCTTCGACGATGCCCTGTTTGTGGATTCGGAGGGTTATGTTTCAGAGGGAAGCCTATGGAACATAGGATTTATCTCTGGAGATGAGGTGATCTGGCCTCAGGCGCCGATGCTCGCGGGAGTCGCGCAGGCGCTGGTGCAGCGCGGCCTGCGCCAGTCAGGTCTGACGGGCAGGACCGCGCCGGTTCATGTCGACAGCCTCGCCGATTTCGACGGCGCCTTCATCTGCAACAGCGCCACCCCGGCCTGCGCCGTGACAGCCATCGGCGATCATGCGTTCGCGACGTCCCCGGCCATGATCGACCGGCTTCAGGCCGCATGGGCGTCGAACCCGGTTCAACCGATCTAGGCTGTGGCGGCGGCGGCTGCTAAACCGCTGGAAAGCGGGGAGGACTGCATGCGCATCGGCCTGTATCCGGGCACGTTCGATCCCGTGACCAACGGACATATGGACATCATCGGCCGCGCAGTGAAGCTGGTCGACAAACTGGTCATCGGCGTGGCCCGCAACGATGACAAGGGGCCGCTGTTCACGACCGACGAACGGGTCGAAATGGTCCGCTCCGAGGTGGCCCATCTGGGCGCCAAGGTCGAGGTCCGGGCCTTCTCCAGCCTGCTGATGCATTTCGCCGAGGACCTGGACGCCAGCATCATCGTGCGCGGCCTGCGCGCCGTGGCGGACTTCGAATACGAATTCCAGATGACGGCGATGAACCAGCGCCTCAATGCCGACATCGAGACGGTCTTCCTGATGGCGGACCCGCGGCATCAGGCCATCGCCTCGCGGCTGGTCAAGGAAATCGCCCGTCTGGACGGCGCGATCGACAGTTTCGTCAGTCCGGCCGTCGCCAAGGCGGTCCGGGACAAGGTCAAGGGATAGAATGAGCCTCAGGATCGCAACCATCGGCGTGTTTTCGATAGCGCTTCTCGCCGCCGGCCTGCCCGCCGCCGCCCAAAACCCCGCCGCCGAATGGCGCGCCGTCGCGCCCGAGAACCTGCTGGTCATCGACACCGCCAAGGGTCGCATCGTCGTCGAGCTGGATCCTGTCGTCGCGCCACTGTCGGTGGAGCGCATCCGGACCCTGGCCGATCAGGGCTTCTACGACGGTCTGAAATTCCACCGGGTGATCCCGGGGTTCATGGCCCAGACCGGAGATCCCCTCGGCACCGGCGCGGGCGGGAGCGAGCTGCCGGACGTCGCCGGCGAATTCCAGTTCCGTCGCGGGCGCGATCTCGGCTTCGTCAATCTGGTCTCCGCGCCAACCGGCCAGCTGGGCATCGCCGGCTCGATGCCGGTCTTCACCCAGCCGGACGCGCAGATGATGGTCACGGCCGACTTCAAGACGGCCGCCCAGGCCCTGTTCTGTCCGGGTGTGGCGGGTATGGCCCGGAATAACGACCCGAACGGCGCCAACAGCCAGTTCTTCCTGATGACCGGGCCCAATGAGACTCTGAACGGCCTGTACACGCCTTTCGGGCGGGTCCTGTCAGGGCTGGACGTGGTCAAGGCGCTGAAGGCCGGAGCCGAGGCCGGAAACGGCCAGGTCGCCGACCCGGACATCATGATCCGCGCCCGGACGGCGGCGGCCATGCCCGAGGGGCAGCGCCCGACCGCGCGCGTGATGACGCCGCGCAGCCCGGCCTTCGCGGCCCTGGTCGAACAGAAACGGGCCGAGCTGGGAGCGCGCTTTACGATCTGTGAGGTCCAGCCCCCGGCCGAAGTGACCGGCGGCTGATCCAGAAATGAGGGGGAAGACGATGCGGCAGTTTCTCGGTCTCGCAGTTCCGGGCGTCCTTTGGGGTCTCCTTGCAGCCGGCGCGGCGAACGCGCAGGATTCGGGCGGTACGCCGCCTCCACCACCTCCTGCGCCGACGCCCGCGACGACGGTCGCCGCGCCCGAATGGCGAACGGCGACCGCCGAGAACCTGCTGGTCATCGACACCACCAAGGGGCGGATCCTCGTCGAACTGACGCCCGAGGCGGCGCCGCTGCACGTGGAGCGGATCAAGCTGCTGGCGCGGCGCGGCTTCTATGACGGCGTGCCCTGGCACAGGGTGATCGATTGGTTCATGGCCCAGACCGGAGATCCGCTGGGCAACGGCGAGGGCCAGAGCCCCTATCCCGACCTGAAGGCCGAGTTCACCTTCCGCCGTGAAGCGACCATGCCGTTTGCCGCCGTGGCCGAGCCGGCCGGGGCCCGGGTCGGCTTCTTCCATTCCCTGCCGGTCCAGACCCAGCCCGATTCCGCCTTCGCCTTGACCGCCGACGGCAAGGTGCACGCCTGGGGGCTGTACTGCCCGGGCGTTGCGGGCATGGCGCGCGACGAGGGCAATGACACGGCCAATAGCCAGTTCTTCATCATGCGGCAGGCCTATCCGGCGCTGGACAAGCGCTACACCATCTGGGGCGTGACGGTGTCGGGGCTGGACGTGGTGCGCAGCCTGCAGGTCGGCGACGGCGACAACGGCATGATGACCGAGGCCCAGCCGGACCGGATGACGCGCGTACGCGTCGCCGCGGACATTCCTGAAGCCGAACGGCCCACGGTTCAGGTTCTGGCGACGGATTCGCCGCGCTTCCGGGCGCTGGTGCAAGAAACCCGCGCGGCGCGCGGCGCCGACTTCTCGGTCTGCGACATCACCCTGCCGGTTCAGGTGGTCAACTAGCCGGTTCGCTCCGGCCGCCGCCGTTCGAACCGCGTCCACGACGACGCCGGCGGGAGGGCGTCCGGGCGGCGCGCATCTGTTGCAGCAGCAGGCCCTCTCTCAGGCCGCGATCCGCGACGCGCACCCGTTCGGACGGCCATGCGCGCTGGACCGCTTCCATGATGGCGGCTCCGGCCAGGACCAGATCGGCCCGATCCGGCCCGATGCAGGATTCCGCCGCCCGGCCCGCGGGCCCGAGGGCCATCAGCTTTTCGGCCGCGCGCTCGCAGTCGCCGCTGGTCATCCACAGGCCGTCGACCAGATTCCGCTGATAGCGGCGCAGGCCCAGATGGATGCCGGCCAGACTGGTGATGGCGCCGGACGTTCCGATCAAATGGCCGCGTCCGCCGGTGAAAATGTCCCGCAGATCCGGGCTGACAGGCGCGGCGGCGAGGGCGCTGCCCATGTCGGCGACCATGGTCTCATACCAGGCGTCCAGTCCCACGTCCGGTTCGGGATGGCGTTCGGCCAGTGTGACGACGCCGACCGGCGCGGACATCCAGCCCTCGAGCACGAAATTCTCGCGACCCTGACGCCTCAGCCAGCTGAGTTCGGTCGAGCCGCCGCCGACGTCCACGACCAGAACCGCCTCGGCCGAATGGTCGAACAGGTTCAGGCAGCCCTCGACCGCCAGCCTTGCTTCCTCGACCGGGTCAATGATCCGGAGTTTGAGGCCGGTGCCCTGACGGACGCGCTCGATGAAGGCCTCGCCGTTGTCGGCCTGACGGCAGGCCTGGGTCGCGACGGCCATCAGCCGGGCGGGGTCGACGCCCTTCTTGGCGACGCGTTCGCCGCACAGGACCAGGGCCTCGTAGGCGCGGTCCATGGCCGCGTCGTCCAGCCGGCCCGTGCGGGACAGGCCTTCGCCCAGACGGACGATGCGGCTGAAGGAATCGACGACGCGAAAGCCATCGCGCGCCGGCCTGGCGATCAGCAGCCGGCAATTGTTGGTCCCCAGATCGAGCGCGCCATACAGGGGCGCGTCGCGACCTGACGCCCCGGTTCCGCCGACGGCGCCGCCCCGGGCGCGCTGTCGGTCGGGCTTTCGGAGCTGGGACCGCTCGTCACGCCGTGGCGCGCCGTCGGTCTCCGGCATGGGCCGAAACTTTCAAGGTGGGCGGTCCGAAACGGCGCCCGTCCCGGACACCTTAGGACCGGCAAATGGTCCGCGCCAAGCGCATGTGACGCGAAAATGAACAGGAGCACGCGCATATGGCTCAGGTTGGGTCCGGCATTCTGCGGCCATGACCCAGTCATCCGTCGCGAAATTCGGCCTCGGCCAGATCGTCCGTCACCGCGACGCCGCCTTCCGCGGCGTTGTGATCGACATCGACGCCAGCCATACGGGCGATCCCGCGGAGACGCGCGAGGCGAGGGCCGATCAGCCCTGGTACAAGGTCCTGGCCATCGGTCCGGACGGCGGCTTCATCGCCTATGCCGCCGAGACGGCGTTGGAGCACGACCCCGAATTGTCGGCGCTGAGCCGGGAAGCCGAGCAGCGCTGGTTCACGGTCGACGCGCAGGGCCGTCACGCGCCGCTAACGCACGCCATTCACTGAGGGCGGCTGGCGTGCCGGCGGCCGCGAGCCTAGATTGGCGGCAAGGGCCAGTCAGAGCCCGTGTTTCCAGGAGGCTTCCATGTCAGATTTCGAGCATGTGTTCGACAAGCCGCCCGAGGGCGCGGCAGCTGACTGGACCATTCCGCAGGACTGGGCGTCCTACACCGACGTCGAGCACCGAACCTGGGACACGCTTTACGCCCGCCAGATGAAAATCCTGCCCGGCCGCGCCGCCGACGTCTTTCTGAAGGGTCTGACGGCCCTGGATCTGAACACGGGCGGCATTCCCGATTTCGCCGTGATGAACCCCAAGCTGCAGGCCCTGACGGGCTGGACCGTGGTCTGCGTGCCGGGGTTGGTGCCGGACGATGTCTTCTTCGACCATCTGGCCAACCGGCGCTTCCCCTCGGGCCAGTTCATCCGCAAGCCGGACCAGCTGGACTATCTGCAGGAGCCGGACATCTTCCATGACGTCTTCGGCCATGTGCCGATGCTCAGCGATCCCGACTTCGCCGACTATATGGAGGCCTATGGCAGGGGCGGGCAGCGGGCGGCCTCGCTGGGCATGCTGCAGAATCTCGCGCGGCTGTACTGGTACACGGTCGAGTTCGGCCTGATGCAGGACGCGGGCGGCCTGCGCATCTACGGCGCCGGGATCGTCTCGTCCGCGACCGAGAGCGTCTTCTCGCTGGAGGATCCCTCGCCGAACCGGCTGGGCTTCGATCTGGAGCGGGTGATGCGGACCCTGTACCGGATCGACGACTTCCAGCAGGTCTATTTCGTCATCGACTCGATCGAGCAGCTGAAGGCCGAGACGCTGAAGGATTTCGGCCCGATCTACGACCGGCTGAAGGGCGCCGACGACATCGCCATCGACGCCATTCTGCCGACCGACCGGGTCTTCACCCGGGGCACCCAGGCCTATGCCGGCAAGGGTGGACGGTTCGCGGCCTGACCGCCCGCCGGCCCTGACCGGGGCCTGACGCCGAGCAACAGCCCCAGCCATCCCGACCGCCGGGCGATCTCATAGGCCGCGAAACAGGCGGCGAAAGTCGCCGTGATGACCAGGCCCGCCTCGACCGGCAGGGGCAGGTTCAGCGGCATCAGATACCAGGCCGCGACGATGATCACCGTCTGGTGGACGATGTAGAACGGGAAGACGCCGACGCTCAGATAACGCAGCACGGGTCCGCCGCGATTCAGATAGCGCGCGCCGTAGCCCATGATGGCGGCGATCCAGGCCCACTGATCGACGGCGTAGACGACCCGCATCGCATTGCGCAGCGCTTCAGGCGGCGCCGCGTCGTCGGCCCGGTAGATCCACGCATAGGTCGCCCACGCCGCCCAGCTGACCAACGCAAGGATCGCCGCGGGCCGGCGCAGCCGCACGAAATTCGCCTTGAGCACCTCCGACCGCGCGATCAGGAAGCCGAACAGATAGGCGCCGAACGACAGGGCGTGGTTATACCAGTCGCCCCAGAAGGCGTGGGTGACCTCGAAGATCGGCGCGAGGGTGAAGCGCAGCACGCCCAGATACAGTATCGGCCAGATCAGCAGGCCCCAGCCGGCGCAGGCCCGTTCGGTCCACCGGCCGAGGACGCCCAGCGGCTTTCCCGGAAGACCGACGAGGGCGGCGACAAGGAGGCCATAGGGCAGGAGGTAGGCGACGAACCAAAGGTGGTTCCAGGTCGGGGTGGTCAGGCAGCCGTCAGCGTCGCACCAGCCCCCGGACGCGGTGGCGTATTTGATCCAGAAGTCCTGCAGCCACGGAGAATGCGCCGGGTCCGCCACGCCCAGTCCCTGCGCCGCCTGGAAGACCTCAAAATAACTCTGGGGCGGAACGATCACGAACATGCCGAAGAGCAGGGCGGGCAGAAGCCGGAGGGTTCGCGACCCGGCCAGCCGTCGGCCGGCGTGTCCGCCCCGGGCTTCAAAGCCGTCGACCATGAAACGCGTCGCCGCTCCCGAAACCACGAACAGCAGGGTCAGCCGCCAGGGACTGGTGATCATCATGAACGGCTGGACCGCCTCGACGATGTGGGGGCTCTTCACGTGGAAGTCCCACGACACATAGAGCATGCCCACGTGGTAGAGAATCAGCAGGAAGAAGGCCCCGACCCGGATCCAGTCGAGGTCGTATCGGCGGAGGGCGCCCGGGGCGGCGGCGGGGGGTAGTGTGGACGACATGGCGGTTTTTCCATGAGCGATGAACGATCCCCCGGGGTCCCATCCGGAGCCGGCGTCGGGCAACCGCGCGGGGACGGACGGGGCAATCGCCGGGACACGGCCGGCCAGGCTGTGACGACCGGCGCGCATCCTGTGACGGGCGGTTGGGTTCGGGCGCCCCTGGATGGCCGCGACCTGCGCACGGCCTGGCTTGTCATCGCACCCGTCACGGCGATCGTGATTTCGGTGAACGCCCTGACCAACCTCAGCGACATGCCCCACATCGCACCGTGGGAGCCGTGGGTCTGGGAGATCAGCAGCGCGATCGCCATCATGTTGGCGATGCCGGTCCCCTGGCTGGCCACGGCCCTGGCGCCGCCCGACGAGGCAGCGGCCGAAGGCTGGCGGCCCAAGGTACGGTTCGTGCTGATCCATCTCGCGGCCCTGCTGGGCTTTTCGGCTTTGCATGTGGCCGGCTTCGTCGTGCTGCGCACGGTCGCTTACGATCTTATGCACGCAGGCCCCTATGAGTTCGGGGACCGGTTCATCTACGAACTGCGCAAGGACCTGATCAGCTACGCCACCTATGTCGGGATCTTCTGGCTGATCGGCTATCTGCGTCGACGGCGTGATGAGCCGGTGCGGCCGGTCAGTTTCGACATCCGCGACGGCGCCCGCATCATCCGGGCGGCCCTGCCGGACATCGTCGCGGTGTCCTCGGCCGGCAACTATGTCGAGTTCTGGCTGGCGGATGGACGTCGCCCACTGATGCGCGCGACGCTCGCGGCCATTGAGGTGGAACTGGAACGGTTCGGCTTCGTCCGGGCGCACCGGTCGTGGCTGGTCAATGCGGGCCGCGTCACCGGCTTGCGACCCGACGGGTCGGGGGACTGGACCGTCGAGCTCGGTCCGATAGAGGCACCGCTGTCGCGCCGCTATCCACGGGCCCTGGAGCGGCTCAGGTCGCCGGGCTGATCAGTCCTCGTGGACGATCAGGCTGCGATGCTTCGTGTCGCGCATGAACAGATAGACCAGCAGCGAGACACCGATCATGCCGGTCACGTACCAGAAGAAGGCGCTCTCGATGCCGTTCGACTTGAACCATAGCGCGACGTATTCCGCGGTACCCCCGAAGGCGGCGTTGGCCACCGCATAGGGCAGGGCGACGCCGAGGGCGCGGATGTGGGCCGGGAACAGTTCGGCCTTCACCACGGCGTTGATGGCCGTGTAGCCGCTGACGATCACCAGCGAGGTCATGGCCAGCAGGAAGGCGACGAACGGGCTGTCGGCGGTCGCCAGGGCCGTCATGATCGGGACAGTGAACAGGACGCCTGACACCCCGAAGGCGATCATCACCGGCTTGCGGCCGATCCGGTCCGACAGGGCCCCGACCGCGGGCTGGAGCAGCATGAAGACGAACAGGGCGGCGGCGCTGATCTGGGTGGCCGTGTCCTTGGAGAAGCCGGTCGTGTTGACGAGGAATTTCTGCAGGTAGGTCGTGTAGGCGTAGAAGGCCAGGGTGCCGCCGGCGGTCAGGCCCAGCACCAGCAGCGCCTCGCGCGGATGTTTGAGGATCAGCAGCAGGGCGCTGGATCTGGGCGCGCCCGAGATGTCGCCCTCGAAGGCGCGGGTCTCGTCGAGGCGGCGGCGCAGCCAGAAGACGACGACGGCCAGGGCCGCGCCGACGAAGAACGGAATGCGCCAGCCCCAGGCCTTGAGATCGGCCTCGTCCATGGTGGTCTGCAGCAGGATCAGCAGCAGCAGGGCCAGCAGCTGGCCCGAGATCAGGGTGACGTACTGGAAGCTGGACCAGAAGCCGCGGCGCTTCGCCGTGGCCATCTCGGACAGATAGGTGGCCGACGATCCGTATTCCCCGCCGACGCTGAGGCCCTGCAGCAGGCGGGCGAACAGCAGCAGGGCGGGGGCGGCGACGCCGATCGTCGCGTAGCCGGGCGTCAGGCCGATAATCAGGCTGCCCGTGCACATCAGGGTCACCGACAGGGTCAGGCCGGCCTTGCGCCCCTTGCGGTCGGAATAGACGCCCATGACCCAGGCCCCGACCGGCCGCATGAAGAAGCCGACGGCGAAGATGGCGGCGGTGCTCAGCAACTGGGCGGTCGAGTCGCCCTTGGGGAAGAAAACCGGGGCGAAATACAGGGTGAAGGCCGCATAGGCGTACCAGTCGAACCACTCGACCAGATTGCCGGCGGATCCGCCGATGATATTGCGCAGGCGGCGGGCGGGGGTCATCGCAGGCTTTCCCACGCCATCCAGGTCCCGATGGCGTAGGTCAGGCCGAACACCAGCACGATGGCCGAACTGACCCAGGCGAAGGTCCCGGCCTGGCCGGTCTGGATGATCACGGCGGGCACGAAGACCACGGCGCGGACCAGATAGACGGCGCTGATCGCGGCCAGGCCGAACCGCAGCAGAGGCAGACGGGGAAACAGGCCCGCGCCCGAGAAGGCGTAGGCCGACCATACGGCCAGCACGGCGGCGATCGCCAGGGTGGTCAGGGTCGCCGATGGCGCGCCCTGTTCGGCCAGCCGAACCATTCGCTTTCCGGCTCCGAAGAAGGCGTACCAGCGAGGCCCGCCGAGGATGACGGCCAGATGCGCCAGAGAGGCCGCGGCGCTGAGCGCGCCGCCGGCCAGCAGCCATGGGTTGAAATTATGCAAGACGCGCTCCCTCAACGCGGCGCATCATCCAGTCGTTTGCCCATTCTGACCAGAGGTACGGGCGCGCCGCCGCGGTCGTCCTCGAAGCGTTCGATCTCGCGATAGCCGTTGGCGACGTAGAGGGGTTCGCCGCCCATGGTGGCGACCAGTTCGACGCGGTCGTAACCCTCGGCGCGGGCGGCGTCCTCGCAGACCCGCAGGATCAGCCGGCCGACGCCCCTGCGGACGAATTCCGGCGCCGTGTACATGGCGCGGACGCGGGCGGCGTCGGTTCCGGGATGCAGCAGGGCGGGCTCCCGGCCCGGGGTGTGGTCGCCGCCATAGGTCGTGATGCGCCGGCTCCAGCCGCCGCAGCCGGCCAGGACGCCGTCGACCTCGACGATGAAATAGGTGCGGTCGGCGATGATCTGGCTGTCCAGCCCCATCAGCCTGCGGCTGGCGGCGATCTGTTCCGGCGTCAGGAAGGCGGCGAGCGGGCCGGAGATGGACCGGTCCATCAGGGCGACCAGGGCCGGGATGTCCGCCTCGGTGGCGATGCGGATCGAGAAGGCCGACACCGATCAGACCCGCTGGAAGGGGTAGAAGCCGCGGCCGAGGCCGAGGATGCCGGTCAGTTCGTCCAGCGCCGCCCGGCCTTCGTCCAGCAGGGCGGGATCGGCGAGGTCCCGGGGCGCGAGCGTGTCACGATACCGGGCCGCGGCCCAGGCGGAGAGGCGGGCGTGGAGGGCGTCGGTCATCCGCATGGCGGGGTTGGCCGCCGCCAGCTCGGCCTCGGTCAGGACCACGCGCAGACGCAGGCAGGCGGGGCCGCCGCCGTTGCGCATGGACTGGCGGACATCGACGTACTCGACCCGGCCGATCGGGCCGTTGGAGGCGGCCAGCCGCTCGGCGACGGCGTGGCTGCGCGGGTTGTCGCGGGTCTCGGTGGGGCAGATCAGGGTCAGCCGATCCTCACCCGGAATCCGCACCAGCATCGAGTTGAACAGATAGCTGGAGATGGCGTCGGCGAGCGGCAGGTCGGCGGAGGAGACCTCGACGAAGATCGGCTCGAACAGGCCGGCGGCGGCGGCGCGGATGTCGGCCTTCGTAGCCTCCGTGTCCTCGAAGGCCAGTTCGTGGAAGAACAGGGTCTCCAGGGCGCCGACGCAGACGACGTCGTTGTGGAAGGTCCCGCCGGCGATGGCGGCTCCCGACTGGCGCGGGAAGACGGCGCGCGCGGCGCCGTGGCGGCGGGCGACGGCCTCGGACGCCTCGCGCGTCTGCCGGGCGGGGAAGGCGCCGGACCAGGGCTCGTACGCCTCGCGGCCCCAGACGAGGATGTTGACGCCGGGCTCGCCGTGGTCGGCGCACAGACGGACGTGGTTGGCGGCGCCCTCGTCGGCCAGGTGGGCGACGGAGGGCAGGGCGTCGTGGACGGCGAAGCGGGCCGGATCGGGGAAGAGGGCGTCCAGCGCCCGCTTCGTCTGCGCATGCTCCAGCGAGCGGTGCAGGTTGGTGGCCAGATTGGCGGGGGTGAAATGGACCCGGCCGTCGGCGGCGTCGGCGGACGGAGTCACCGTGGCGGCGTTGGCGGCCCACATGGGGGAGGCCGAACAGGCGGCGGCGGCGAAGGACGGCGCGGTCTTCCAGGCGGTCTCAAGCACGGCGGCGTCGGAGCCGCTGAAGCCGAGGCTGCGCAGGAAGGGGATGTCGGGCCGCTCGTGCGGCGGCAGGACAAACTGGGGCAGGCCGAGGTCGGCCAGCCGTTTCATCTTGTCGAGACCTTGCAGAACTGCGGCGCGGGGGTTGGACGACTCGCCGGCGTTGAGGCTGGAGGCCAGATTGCCCGGCGACAGGCCGGCATAGGAGTGCGTCGGTCCGATGAGGCCGTCGGCGTTTGCCTCGACAGCAGAGGTCACGGCAGCAAGCCCTTGATCTCGCTTTCGATGTTCTTCACCGATTCGGCCTCGAAACTGGCCACCGGATAGGCGCAGTAATCAGCGGCGTAATAGGCGGACGGTCTATGGTTGCCGCTGGCGCCCAGGCCGCCAAAGGGCATGTCGCCGGCCGCGCCGGTGGTCGGACGGTTGAAGTTGACCACGCCTGCGCGGATGCGGCGGATGAACCGGTCCCAGTTGGCGGGATCGTCGCTGACCAGACCGGCGGACAGGCCGTATCGGGTGTTGTTGGCCTCATGCAGGGCGGCGTCGAAACTGGCGACGCGGCGGACCTGCAGGATGGGGCCGAAAATTTCCTCGTCCGGCACCTCGACGCCGGTGACGTCGAGCAGGCCAGGGTAGCAGAAGGCGCCGCTGCGCTCGGTATCGACGCGGCCGAAACCCTTGAGGATGCGCCCGCCGCGATCAGCCAGCTCACCGGCGCGGCCGCGAACGTCCTCGCCTGCGCGCTCCGAGATCAGCGACCCCATGTAGGGCTCCGGATCGCTATCCCAACGACCGATGACCAGCCGATCTACCAGGGCGATGACGGCCTCGATCACCGCGTCGCCCGCCTTGCCTTCCGGCACGATCAGACGGCGGGCGCAGGAGCAGCGCTGGCCTGTGGTGACGAAGGCGGACTGGACGACAATGCCGGCCACGGCATCGGCGTCGGCGGCGTCCCAGACGACCAGCGGATTATTGCCCCCCAGCTCCAGCGCCAGGATGACGTGCGGGTCGTCGGCGAATTTGCGCCGGAAATGGGCGCCGGCCGCGCCGGAACCGGTGAACATCAGGGCGTCGATGCCGGCGTCGAGCAGGGCCGCGCCCGTGTCGCGCCCGCCCTGGACGACATTGATCACGCCCTCGGGCAGGTCGGCCGCCTCGAAGGCCTCGGCCATAAGCTGGCCGATGAGGGGCGTCTCTTCCGACGGCTTGAACACCACGGTGTCGCCGGCCAGCAGGGCGGGGACGATGTGGCCGTTGGGCAGGTGGCCGGGGAAGTTGAACGGCCCCAGCACCGCCGCCACGCCATGAGGACGATGACGCAGGATGGCGCGGCCGAAGGCGGTGTCTGCGCTGCGCTCGCCCGTGCGCTCGTCATAGGCCCGGATCGAGATGTCGACCTTGCCGGCCATGGCGGCCAGTTCGGCCGTGGTTTCCCACAGGGCCTTGCCGGTCTCGCGGCTGATCGTCTCGGCCATCCGAGGGGCGCGGTCCTTGAGGACGGCCTGATAGCGTTTGAGGGCGTCGATGCGATCCTGCCGCGGGCGGTCGGCCCAGTCAGGGAAGGCGGCGCGGGCGCGGTCGGCGGCGGCCTGAACCTCGGCGGGAGAGGCGGCTGCGCCCTCCCAGACGGTTTCGCCGGTGGCGGGATCGGTGGATTTGAAATGGGTCATGGTCATCAGATGGTCGTTCAGGCCTTCACTCGCACCGTGTCGCCCGCGCTGACCTTCAGCGCGTCGGCGGTTTCGGCGTTCAGCGTGGCTGTGTCGCCCTCGATATGGGCGCGCTGGCGGACGGCGCGGAAGTCGGAGACGCTGTCCGTCGAGATCAGGGCCGGCAGCTCGGCCTCGACCTCGGCGGCGACGGCCACGGTCAGGCGGCGGGCGTCGCGGACGGTGCGGATGTTGTCGCGGCCGCAGGACACCGTGGGCCCGGCGTCGAAGATGTCGATCAGGCCGTTGGGCCGGAAGCCTTCGCTCTCAAGCAGGGCCATGGCGGGCACGCCCTGCGGATGGACCTTGCCGATCACTGCGCGAGCGGGCTCGGGCAGGAGGTCGACGTAGATGGGGTGGCGCGGAGCCAGGTCAAGGATGAACTGCTTGTCGGTCGAGCCCGTCATGCGGTCGGCCTCGTCGAACTCCATGGGGAAGAATTTGTGCGCCACATGGTCCCAGAACGGGCAGGCCCCGTCGGGTGTGAAGACGCCGCGCAGCTCGGCCAGGACGTTCTCATTGAACAACTCGGGCTGGGCGCCGATCAGCATGTAGCGCGACTGGCTGAGCAGCCGCCCTGCGCCGCCCTTGCGGCGGTCGGCCTTGAGGAACAGGGAGCCGACCTCGGTCCAGCCGGTGCATTCATTGACCAGGACAAGGGTCTTCTGCTCGAGCCTGATGCCGAGCGAGGGCGAGGACTGGGTGTTGGTCACCACCCGGAACGAGAAGAAGGGCCGGTGCAGGCCGACCGCCGCCTTGACCGAACCGATTCCGTCGACGTCGCCGGTCTCGGATTCCTCGAGCATCAGGGTGTACCAGCGCTCTTCTGGCGCCAGCTTTGCCGAGAAGCTGTCGCGGCTGACCTCCAGCCGGTCCGCCAACTGGTCCGGATCCTCGGGCAGGCTGGTGAAGCCCGGGCCGCTGAGGATGGCCAGTTCCAGCAGGTGGTCGAGGTCGGCGGGCGCGGCGGGTCGGACGACGAGCATGGGGTTACATCGTCTCCAGACGCAGGGATTTCAGTTTCAGGGCGTCGATCTCGCCCGAGGCGATCTTGCACAGGATCAGGGCGCTGAGCTGGGCGCGCTCGACGAAGCTGGCGGGCCAGGCGAATTCCTGGTCCGAATGGATGTCGCCGCCCAGCACGCCGAGGGTGTCGATATTGGGCAGACCCGCGGCATGCAGATTGTTGCCCTCGCAGACGCCGCCCGACGGTTTCCAGGCGATGGTCTGCCCCAGCAGTGCGCCGGCGTCGCGCACAGCCTCGAACAGGGCGGTCTGCGACACGTCCATCGGCTTGGGCGCGCGGGTCATGCCGCCGTGCAGATGCAGGGTCAGGCCGGGGAAGGGCGGGTCGGCCGCGATTTCGCGCACCGCGGTCTCGATCCAGTCCGAGGCCCCCTGATCGGGAACCCGGACGTTGAAACGGACCACGGCGTTGTCCGCCACGACATTCAGGGGCCCGCCGCCGGAAATCTTCGCCACATTGACGGTGACGCCGTCGCGCTGGCCGTTCAGGGCGTGGAGGCGGGCGGCGAGAATCGCGGCCCCCGCGACGGCGTTGGCGCCCTCGTGGAAGGCGCGACCCGCGTGGGCGGCCTTGCCGCTGACGATCAGATGATAGTTGCCGCTGCCCTTGCGCGCGCCGGCCAAGGTGCCGTCGGCGAGGGCCGGTTCATAGGTCATGCCGATGTGGCCGCGCGCGCCCAGCTCCGCCAGCAAGGGGGCCGAAGCGGGAGAACCGATCTCCTCGTCCGGAGACAGCAGCACCGTCCAGCCGACGCGCTCACGACCGGGATGGGCTTCAAAGGCCTCCAGGGCGGCCAGCATGACGCTGATCCCGCCCTTCATGTCGGCGATGCCGGGACCGTTGAGCGCGCCGTCCGGACGGGTCGACACGGTCTGGAAACCGCTCTCTCTGGGGAAGACGGTGTCATAGTGGCCGGTCAGGACGATCTGGATCGGGGCCGCGGGTCGGGCGGTGACCTTCAGGGCGTCGGCGTGGGCCTCGGTCCGCACCGCGCCGTCGTCGTCGATGGAGGTCGAGGTCCGGGTGGCGATTCGTTCAACCGTGGCGGGCAGACGGGCGGCTTCCGCCTCCAGCCGATCCAGCATCCGGCCCAGGCCCTCTGGGTTGCGGCTGCCCGAGTTGATTGCGGCCCAGTCGACCGCCCGGCCGACGATGGCGGTTTCGCGCGCCGCGACATGGTCGAGCACGAGTTGGTCGGAGGGCTGAATTCGCATGCCGGCGGACCCTAGCCGGGCCGACGGCAAAGGTGAAGGCGACGCCGGGTATCGACTTGTCGTCAGGGCCGGTTAGGCTCAGGCATCTTCGGGAGGAACACGAGAATGACCGATCTTATCAAGGCGATGAACCCCACCGCGCCCCTGACGAACGAGGAGACGGCGCTGGCCGCCGCCCGCGTCAGCGCAGTCGGCATGGTGATTGGCGCGATCAACCAGGTGGTGGCGGGCTGGTACTCCACCACCCCGGCGGCAGCCGAGGGGGCCGCGCGCATGGTCGAGCAATTCACCGGTCAGGCGCCGGACGCCGCCGCGATGGCGCAACAGACGCAGACGGGTCTGATCGTGACCGGCGTCTTCGTGGTGCTTCATCTGATCCTCGCCGCCGTGCAATGGCGGAAGCCCAATCAGGTCCTGCCGATCCTGTTCCTCGTCCTGGTGATCTGGGGTCTGGGCACGTCCCTGATCTCGCTGTTCGTGCCGGCCTTCTCGGCCGGGCAGCCGATGTGGCTGACGGCATTGACGATCGTCCTGCTCCTGATCGCGGCCATCGCCCATATCGCGGCCATCCGGGGCGCCAGCGCCCTGGACAAGATCCGCACCAGCGCCGCCCAGAATTACTAGACCCTAACGGTTCGGGCGCCGGTCCTCGCGACCGGCGCCCGGCTGCCGCGACTGGCGGCGCCAGCGGATCGACAGGCTGGCGTCGCCCGCGCCGCTCACCTTCGAGCTGATGGTCAGGTTGCGCCGCACCTGCCACTCGACATTCACGGCCGCGCCGCTCTCGCCGCCGCCGATAATCTCCAGATAGACATCGTCGCTGATGTAGCGGCCCCCCGCGACAGTCAGGCCGGAAGCCTCGCCGCCGAACGACAGCCGGTCGAGGCCGGCCAGTTCGCGCAGATTGCCGATGACGTCGAAGCCGCCGCCGCCCGCCAGGGCTGCGACGCCGGCCGCCAGCTGGGCCGCCTCGAACGCGGACAGTTGCGACGCGGAGCGCCCGAACAGAACCTGTGACAGGATTTCGTCCTGGGGCAGGGAGGGCGTCGAGGTCAGGACGATCTCGGGGCGCGCCGCAGTGCCCGTAACGCGGATGGTGGCGGTCAGGGCGGGGTCTTCGCGCGTCGCGGTCAGATTGAGCCGGATCAGTTCGGGATTGGTCGACAGGCTGACGGAGCCGCGCTGATCGAAGACGAACCGCTTGCCCGCGAAATCATAGTCGCCGCGCACGACCCGCGCCGTGCCGCTCAGGATGGGCCGGCTGATGGTGCCGGTGACGCGGGCGTTGACGTTCATCTCGACGTTCAGGCCACGGCCGACCACCCG
This sequence comes from Brevundimonas sp. BR2-1, assembly GCF_037626195.1. Lineage (NCBI taxonomy): Bacteria > Pseudomonadati > Pseudomonadota > Alphaproteobacteria > Caulobacterales > Caulobacteraceae > Brevundimonas > Brevundimonas sp. BR2-1. The sequence continues at coordinate 42,995 of NZ_JARKMV010000003.1, forward strand.
CACGTCGCCGCCCGGCGAGTTAAGGCCGATGTTGAGACCGAACTGGAGGCCGCGCTGGCGGTTCTGCTCCTGCTCCGGAATGTCGCCGCCCGGCTTGTTGATTTCGACGACGTCCATACGGACGATGCCGGTCGATCCAGGCGGATTGGCCTCGATCCGGGCTTCGTCGATGTCCATCTCGCCGGTCAGGGTGATGTTGCCGTCCTCGCCGCGGGTCACGGTCAGCGGACCGGACGCCTTGGCCTCGGCGATGTCGTTGTCGATGATCCGGAACCGGTTCAGGAGCAGTTGGAAGCTGGAGCCCGAGCCCTGACGCAGGCCGATGCGGCCATTGCCGGTAACCGATCCGCCGGCGCCGTCCACCGCGCTGAAGGCCTCGACCAGGCCCGTGGTGTCGTCGAAACGGCTGGCCAGGGTGACGTTCTCGAGCCGCACGCCGGTGGCGCTGTCTCGGAACGAACCCTGCTGGAGGTCCAGTCGTCCGTTGATGCGCGGCTCGGCCAGCGACCCCGCCACGCTGGCGCGGGCGTTGACCTGACCGGTGAGGGACCGTTCGCCGCCGGCCAGCAGGTCCCAGATCGGCTGGATCTGCCCCTGTATGGAGATGTCGCCCGACATTTCGCGCGTCCGCACGACGGCCAGCCGCAGGGGAACGGCCGAAGCCACGACGGGCAGGGTGAGGTCGGCTTCGGCCTGGACCGCGTCGCCGTCATTGGCCTGGGCCTGGACCCGCAGGCTGTTGTTGACGAGGATGGCGTTCAGCGTTCCGTCGACCGCCAGACCCCGCGGCGCGTCGATGCTGCGGATATCCTGGGCCGTCAGGTTGGCCGAACCGGACAGATCATCGCCGGCGCCGCGCAAGGACAGTCGGCCGGTGATGGATCCTCGCATGTCGCGAACCACTGTGCCCAGATCGACGCTGGTCAGATTGGCCTCGATGACGGCCGCGCGGGAATCCTGCCGCAATTCGCCCATCAGGACGCCGCCGCCGATGCCGAGATCGACCCGGGCGACGCGGCCGTCTCCCGCCAGGGCGATGACGGCGGGATTGCGTGTCGTGAAGGCGATCTCGCGAACGCGGCCGGCTCCTTCCAGCAGCACCGACTGGGCGTTCCCGCTGCGGGAGTAGACGCCCGTTCCGTCGAAGGAGACGGGCGTCGCGCCACCGACGTCGGTCCTGACTGTGAAGGGCAGGCGGGACAGCGTTCCCCGGCCGTTCAGGTCGAGGGTCCGGATCACCCATGCCGACCCCGTCAGCCGGACGTTTCGGCCTGTGACATCGAGGATCGCCGTCTCGGCTCCATCGCCGTCGGTCAGGCGGACGCGGCCGTTGGCGGTCCCCGACGCCAGGAAGGCGCCGGGCCGGGCGGTGAAGGTCAGGTCGGCGCTGGAGGGGAAGCTGTTGGACAGGGCGATCGCGCCCTGGGCCGTGACGCCGCCGGCGTTCAGGTCGACGTCCGTCAGGCGGATGCGATCGCCTCCGAGGAAGAAGTTTCCGCTGGCCCGGGCGGGGCCGTAGTTCGATCCGGCGGCCAGGGCGATGCGGCCGTCGGACGCGTCCGCGCCGCGCCGGAAGCTCAGGATCATGTCCGCGTCCGTCAGGACCAGCTGCCCGGCGCTCAGCCTGCCGAATTTCGCGGTTAGATCGGCGCGCGGTTGGGCCAGGGTCCCGGTCAGGGCGCCCTCGCCGGTCATCGCGCCGTCGATGGCGACCGGGCCGACGCCGAACGGGCCCTGAGCATCCCAGTTCAGGGCCAGCCTCAGCCGTCCGTCGCCCTCGATCAGGCCCCGTGCGCCGGCGGTTCCCCGCGCGCCGGTCAGCGCCGCCCGCTCTATCTCGATCCGCCCACCCCTGAGGGCGCCGGTCGCCTGCAGCCGGGGCGTCGGGCCGAGGAGCCGGTCCAGCTCCGCCATGCCGGTGGCCAGCCGGCGGCCCCGGGCGTCGAAGGTGATCCGCCATGGCTGGCCGGTCCGCGCCATCGAGGCCGTGATCGGGCCGCCAAACGCGCCGCGCGCGCCCTTGCGGAGGCGGGAGACATCGGTGACCTGGGCCTGACCGCGGAAGCCCAGACCGCCAGTCAGGCTGCGTCCGCCGGACCCGGACAGGGTCAAGGCCTGGCCGGTGGCCTGAACCCGCTCGAGCAGGATGGCGCCGTCGGCCAGCCGGGCCGCTTGGAAGGTGATGCGCGGCTGGCTTCCCAGCAGTCCGCCGACAATGCCGGCGTTGGAGCCCCCGGCGGCGCGAAGGTCGCCGTCCAGGCCGAGCCGCCCCTGCCGCATGCGGGCGCTCAGCGGGCCCCGGACACGTTGGGCCCGGTAGCTCGAAACCTCGACCCCCAGCAGATCCGCCGATCCGGTCAGGGTCCAGGACGAGGCGTCGCCCTTGAACAGGCCCCTCCAGGCGGCGGGACCCGCGGCGCGCTGGCCGATCAGCCGGGTCAGGGACGGGGTCGAGATGTCCAGGGTTATGCCATCGGGACTGCTGCGGTCGCTGAGGCGGATGTCGCCGCTGGCGCTGGCGTTCAGATTGTCAGCGATCAACCGCCAGCCGACGCCGTGCAGCCCGTCCCTGTCGCTGTCGGTCGAGGTGGCGAAACCGAATTTGACGGTACGTCCGACGCGCTCGGCGAACGGCGCCAGCAGGTCCGATCCCGAGAAGTCGGCGAATCCTGCGATTCGGGTGCGGTTCTCGCCGTAGCGGCCCTTGATCACCAAGGGGATGAAGTTCCCCGTGCGCACCACGGCGTCAACGACCGAGCCGTTGACCACGGCCGTGGCGAAGAACGGCTGGTCAGGGGAATAGCCGAGCGCGCCCGCGATCGGACCGCCCTGGGCCTCGTTGGCGCGCAGGTTCAGGCGCAGATCGGTGATCTTCTCACCGAGCGTGGCGTTGATGCGCAGATAGTCGCCCGGCCGGCTGTTGCTGGCGGCGTTCAGGATCGCCTTCTTCGGACCCTTGCGGGGCGCGTCGGTCTCGCCCGTCAGACGCCAGCGGCCATATTCGCGGCTGAAGCCTTCCAGCAGTTCGACGTCGGCGGAGAAGCGGTCGATGTCGACCGACAGGGGCTGAGGTCCGGGCGGAGTGGTCGAAGGCTCGACCTCGGGGCGGCGGATCAGGCGAATGACCTGGGCCTCCACGTTTGTCGCGTGGAACTCGCGCGCCATCAGCGGCCACCAGTCCCAGTCGACGCGGACCTTGCGCGCTTCCAGCCAGACGCCCTTCGCATCGGTGACCGTGACGCGGTCGATGGTGAAGTCGTCGAACAGGTCGCCGCGCACGCCCTCGACATTGATCCGACCGTAGCGGCCGATCTTCTTTCCGGCGACGAAACTGGTGACCAGTTCGCGACCCGGATCAGACAACAGATACATTCGCCCGCCGACCAGGGCGACGATCAGGATGGCGGCGAGGATGGCGGCCCCCATGCCGCCGAAGAAGGCGATGGCCTGCAGCCGCGTGCGCTTCTTCTTCGCCGTTTCCGCCGGCGTGTCAGGCGCGTCCGCAGGCGGCGGGGCGGCGGTCAAAACGCCTGTCCGATACTGACATAGAGCTGGAAGTCGGCGTCGCCTTCCCGCTTGTCCAGCGGAATGGCGATGTCAGCCCGGATCGGTCCGAACGGCAGCATGTAGCGGACGCCAACGCCCGCGCCGTAGCGCAGATTGTTGAAGTTCGGGGTTTCCTGGAAGCCGACCGCGCCGGCATCAATGAAGGCCACGGCCTGGAAGCTGCGCCAGACGTCGCGGCGTATCTCGATTGAGGCCTCGACCAGGCTCAGGCCGCCGCGCGGCGTATTGTCGGGCAAACGCGGGCCCACGCCCTGATATTCGTACCCGCGGACCGAACCGCCGCCGCCGGAATAGAACAGGCGGTCGGAGGGGATGGCCAGTTCATCGCCGCCGACGATCGAGCCGAGCCGCGCCCGTCCCGCCAGGACGGTTTTCGCATTGTCCTGAAGCGGCAGATAGGCCGAGACCTGCGCCTCGGCGCGCAGGAAGGCGAGGGAATCGTCGCCACCGACACCGGTGGGCTGGGCCCAGATGGACAGGCGCCAGCCGGTTGTCGGATTCAGCGGATCGTTGGACCGGTCCAGATAGGCGCTGGCGCGGCCGGTCAGGATCATCAGATCGCGCTCGAGGGCGACGGGCAGCTGGGTGATCGGGTCGAAGCGGCTCTCGTCGTATTTGCCGGCGTCGATGCCGACGCCGTAGCTGATGTACGAGGTCTTGCCGATCCGCTGCTGCAGGTCGGCGGCCAGGGCGACGGCCGTACGCCGATACGCGTCGGTGTCCTCGTTCACGAGCGCGGCGGAGAGTTTCAGCGTCTCGCCCGGATGCCGCCAGTGGGGCAGGCTGAGGCTGGCACCGATGCGGCTGTCGATATTGGCCGCCCGCGCCTCCCACACCAGGGTGTCGGCGCGTCCGAACCGGTTGTGCCAGGTCCAGAGCAGATCGACGCCCGACCCTTCGGCCGTGGAGAAGGTGGCGCCCGCCTCGAGGATGCGGCGCGGCCGATCGGTCAGGGTGACGACGATGGGCCGGTTTCCATTGGCCAGGCCTTGATCGGCGGAGGCCAGGGCCACGCCGACGCCGTCATAGACCCCGGTTTCCAGCAGCCGGCGCTCCAGCTCGGCCACGTCCTCGGGATCGTAGACGTCCCCTTCGGACCAGGGCGCGAGACCGGCCACCCAGTGGGGATTGGTGGGCCCCCGGGTTTCGAGCCTGACGCCGTCCAGACGCACCAGGGCGCCGGAGGAGAGCCGGTAGTTGGGCTGGACGGTGAAGGCCGCATGATCGACCACCACCCGCCGGGGTTCGGCCTCGGCGTCGGCATACCCCCGGCGTGTCAGGACGGCCACGGCGCGGCCCTCGGCGGAGATCACGTCGCCGGCGCGCCCAGCCTGGTCCGGTTTGACCGCGACCTCGCTGAGGGCGGCCGCTTCGGAAGCGGGATCCGGAGCCGGAGCGGTCCACTGGATGCGTGGATCCGTGAGGATGAAGCGCCGGCCCGGGGTGACCTGAACGATGGCGACGGGGGTTTCCTCGCCCTCGACGACGTCCTCGAGCACCGGCTGATAATAGCCCTCGGACCTCAGCAGGGCCTCGGCCGCCTGCATGGCCCCGCGCGCGCGCCGGCGCGCCTCGAACCGGTTGGTGGGCGGCGCATCGACCTCGCCTACGGCCCGCTCCAGTTGTTCGCGAAGCTCGGCGTCCATCTCGCCGCGAATCCGGGCGCGCGGGTCTGCATGGGCGGCGGACGCGAGGAGAGCGAGACCCGCCGTGCTGACGAGAAACAGGGCGTGCCTTGGCGTCAAACTGGAACTTTCGTCAGGACGGAGAGCCGCCGCCGATCATCGGCGATCAGTAGAAGAGGGTTTCACTCTCGGGTTTGACCGACTCTTCGGACGACCGCTTTTCGGGGGGAAGAGTTGTCGAATCCACAGGCGGCGTATCGACCGCGCTGGGCTCGGCCGCCGGAACGCCGGCGTCCTCGGCGGCGGGGGCGACAGGGGCCTCCATCGTCGCGTCCGCGGTTTCGGGCTCGTTCGACTCCTGCGGATCGCTGCAGGCTGCGGCGGTCATGGCGCTGGTCAGGACCAGACAGGCGATCAGTCGTTTCATGGATGGCGTCTCCCCCGGATCGGCCTTCCAACGCGCGACCGGTTCGCCCGTTCCATAGCCTTGAACGGACCGATGGTCACCACGCCAGAGGGCGGTCAGGCAAGATTTTGCGGTTCGGTGACGGATGAGTCCGTCGGGCGGATCCCATGGCTCCAGCGCGTCAGGGCCTCGGCGACCGAGAGCACCGCGCCCTCGGGTTCCGGAAGCGGGTTGGAGCCCGCGAATCGCGGGGCGGGCGAGGGCTGGGGCGGGCTGCCCGCCGTGAAGGTGTTCCGGGCGGCGTTGTGCGGGTGCCCGGGGGCCTCTGCGAGCGTCAGCACCGGGGTGACGCAGGCGTCCGTGCCCTCGAACCGGGCCGCCCAGTCGTCGCGGTCGCGGGTGGCGAAGATCGCCTCCAGCCGGGCGTGCAGCGCGGGCCAGTTCGCCATGTCGTACTGCGGAGCCTCGGCCTCGCTCAGGCCCAGGCCGGCCAGCAAGGCGCTGTAGAACTGCGGCTCCAACGCCCCGACGGCGACGAACCGTCCGTCGCGGCAGGTGAAGCAGCGGTAGAAGGGGGCCCCGCCGTCCAGCAGATTGGCGCCGCGTTCCTCGCGCCAGAGTCCGCGCCCCGACAGGGCGTGGAACAGGCTCGTCAGCAGGGCGGACCCGTCCGTCATGGCGGCGTCCACGACGCGGCCTGCGCCGGTCCGCCGGGCCTCGATCAAACCCGCCAGCAAGCCGGTGACCAGTATCATGGCCCCGCCGCCGTAGTCGCCGATCAGGTTCAGCGGCGGCCGGGGCGGGCGGTCAGGCTCGCCCATGGGGTGCAGGGCGCCGCTGAGGGCGATATAGTTGATGTCGTGGCCGACCTCGGCCGCCTTGGGCCCGGTCTGGCCCCAGCCGGTGACGCGACCGTAGACGAGACGGGGGTTGCGGGCGGCGCAGACGTCCGGGCCGAGGCCCAGCCGTTCCATGACGCCGGGGCGGAACCCCTCGATCAGGCCGTCCGCCGCGCCGATCAGGTCCAGGATCCGTTCCCGGTCGTCGGTATCCTTCAGATTGACCGCGACGGAGGACCGCCCGCGGTGGAGAACCTCGCCGCCGACGTCGGCGAACACCGGCGCGCCGGCGCCGGCGGCCCGGGTCAGGCGCAGCACATCGGCTCCGAGATCGGCCAGGACCATGCCGGCGAAGGTCACAGGACCCAGACCGTCGAGTTCGAGGATGCGCAGACCAGACAAGGGTTTCATGCCCGATGCCTAGCCCGGCGCCTTCATTCCGTCGACCCGGCGCTTGACCCGGAAGCCGGATTGCAACAGAAGGCGCGTCGCCGGGTTGCAAGCGCGATCCGACAGGTGTGCGTCCTTAGCTCAGTTGGTTAGAGCATCTGACTTTTAATCAGAGGGTCCTCGGTTCGAGCCCGAGAGGACGTACCACCCCTTTTTCTGGAACAAGGCAGGCCCCCTCCCGGTTGTCGTCAGACACCGAAAGGAGAATCCGCCATGCCCCATCAGAACGTCGATTCCTCCAGCGCCACGGCCCAGAACGCCGCGACCGATCCTGCTGCGCCCGGCGGTCCGGCCGGCGATCCGACGGACGCCCGGGCCGGAAGGGAACCGCGCAGCTACGCCGCCTCTGACGTGACCGATTCCTCGCTGGCCGCGCCGGCGGCAGGCGAGGTCGCTGACTATATGGATGAGGGCGACGCCCTTGCCGCGGACGATGTCCAGTCCGGCGGAAATCATCGCAATCGCCCTGAGCGAACCGAGGCCATGTCGGATCAGGGCCCGAAGACGACAGCCGGCAACAAGGAGCGGCTGAAGTCCGGTTCCGCCGACGGCCGCTAGGGATCGCCGCGCCGTGTGCGCCATTTCCCGGAAACCAGCGCGCCCGGCTTTGTGCGGCTGAATTTGAACTCGTGCTGGCGGCACAGTCGGGTGAGCGAGGTTTGCACGAACTGGAACATGCCGCCGGACCCCAGCCGGATTTGCGCCGCCCGGAAGTGCTTTCGCCGGATTGCGGGGCATGGTTGAAGAGCGGATGCGCAAGACCTTGCTCTTCCTGATCGCGATCGCTTTGACCGGGTGCAACGCCGGCGGCTCGGCGATGGATGGAGCCCGGCAGCTCGGGGCGGGGCTGGGGGCGGCGGCGACGGCGCCGCTGGACGATCTGAACCTGCGTCGCGAGCATATCCCGACTGTCCTGCTGCAAGCCGAGGCCAATCCGTACGACCTGCGCAACCTGAACCACTGCGCCACCATCGGGGCGGAGATCGCGCGGCTCAACGAGGCGCTGGGGCCCGATTCCGACGAACCACCCGCGCCGGACGGCTCGTTCCTCAGCGAGCGCGCGGCGGATGCGGCCGCCGCGGGCGCGCTGGACGCGATCCGGGACGCCACGACCGACTTCATTCCGGGCCGCAGCTGGATCCGCCAGCTGTCCGGGGCCGAGCAGCACAGCCGGCATGTCCAGTCCGCCATCGAGGCCGGACGGCTGCGGCGGGCCTTCCTCAAGGGGACGGGGATGCAGCGGAACTGCGCCCCGCCGGCGGCGCCGGCCTGGTTCCGGCCCAGAGGCCGCAGCCAGCGCTAGCCGTTCGAGGCGTGCCGGGCGTGGAAGTCGCGGCGGAAAACCTCGAACCGGCCTTCGGCGATCGCCGAACGCATCGCCGCCATCAGGGTCTGGAAGAAGGCGATGTTGTGCCAGCTGAGCAGCACCTTGCCCAAGATCTCGTCGGTCCGGATAAGGTGATGCAGATAAGCTTTTGAATATCCGGAGGAAGCCGGGCACTCCATCATCGGGTCCAGCGGATCCTGATCCTCGGCGAAGCGGGCGTTCTTGAGGTTGATCGGGCCTTCCCACGTCCAGGCCTGGCCGTGGCGGCCGGCGCGGGTGGGCAGGACGCAGTCGAACATGTCGACGCCGCGCCAGACCGCCTCTACCAGATCGACCGGCTTGCCGACCCCCATCAGATAGCGGGGCCGGTCGGCGGGCAGCATCTCTGGCGCATAGTCCAGGACGTCGCACATGGCCTGATGGCCCTCGCCGACGGCGAGGCCGCCGATGGCGTAGCCGTCGAAGCCGATCTCCTGCAACCGGTCCGAGGACTCGCGGCGCAGGTTCTGGAAGGTCGAGCCCTGCTGGATGCCGAACAGGGCCTGGGTCTCGCGCGTGCCGAAAGCGGCCTTCGACCGGGCTCCCCAGCGGACCGACAGCTCCATGGCGGCGCGCGCGGCGGGCTCCTCGGCAGGCCAGGACACGCACTGGTCCAGCTGCATGGAGATGTCGGCGCCGATGCGGTCGGCCTGGATCTCGATCGAACGTTCGGGCGTCAGGACGTGCTTCGAACCGTCGATATGGCTGGCGAAGGTGACGGCCTCCTCCTTCACCTTCGAAATGCCGGCCAGGGACATGACCTGGAAGCCGCCGCTGTCGGTCAGGATCGGCTTGGTCCAGCCCATGAATTTGTGCAGGCCGCCCAGCCGCTCCATCCGCTCGGGGCCGGGGCGCAGCATCAGGTGGTAGGTATTGCCCAGGATGATGTCCGCGCCGGTCTGGGCCACCTGGTCCACCGTCATGGCCTTGACCGTGGCGGCGGTGCCGACGGGCATGAAGGCGGGCGTGCGGATGTCGCCGCGCGGGGTCCTGAGGACGCCGGTGCGGGCGCGGCCTTCGGTGGCGGAGATGTCGAAGGGGAAGGGCAACAGGCGGGCCTCGCGGAGGTGGTGAACCGGCAAGGCTCAGTCAGAGGAGTCGAGGCGTGTCAGAACGTCCCGATAGGCGGCCGCTATTAGAGTATCGAGGGCTGCCGTGTCGACCGGATGGCCCCAGCGCAGCTTCACGTGTCGCATGCCCTTGCCCGTTCCCTCCAGCAGGCCAGCGGGATCGCCGAGCGACGCGCCGTGGAAGAAGCCGACGTTCGCATGGGCCTTGAACGCACCGACGTACCCGAACGCGGCGTCGCCAATGCAGGCGGTTGGACACCCGTCGTGCATGACCTCCCGGACGTCCGCGCCACACGCCCGCATCCGGGCGAACCACGGCTCCGCCATGCGACGAATTTCATCTCCCGCGTTGAACCATGCGTCAACGTCGGGATGTCGCCTGACGGTGTCGTGAAGCCGAAAAGTCCGGGTCATTCCCTCAACGTTACGGGAACGCGGTCGCCCGGAAAAGCAATGACCCGTCGCCGTAGGAATAGAAGCGGTAACGGTCCTCCACCGCATACGCATAGGCCGCCTTCATCGTCTCCAATCCCGCGAAAGCCGAGACCAGCATGAACAGGGTCGACTTCGGCAGGTGGAAATTCGTCATCAGCACGTCGGCGGCGCGGAAGCGGTAGCCGGGGGTGATGAAGATGGCGGTATCGCCGTGGAAGGGCCGGATCTCGCCGTTCTCGGTCGTGGCGCTCTCGAGCAGGCGCAGGCTGGTGGTGCCGACGCAGACGATGCGGCCGCCGGCGGCGCGGACGGCGTTCAGGGCGGCGGCGGTTTCGGCGGACACCTCGCCCCATTCGCTGTGCATTTTGTGGTCGACGGTGTCGTCGGCCTTGACCGGCAGGAAGGTGCCCGCGCCGACGTGCAGGGTCACGGCATGGGTGGAGACGCCGCGAGCCTGGACGGCGTCGAGCAGGGCAGGGGTAAAGTGCAGGCCCGCGGTGGGGGCGGCGACCGACCCGTCCAGTTGCGCGAACATGGTCTGGTAGTCCGACCGGTCCCTGTCGTCCTCGGCCCGCTTCGCCGCTATATACGGGGGCAGCGGCATGACCCCGACGTCGCGGATGGCCTCGTCCAGCATGGGGCCGGCGAGGTCGAAGCGCAGCGTCACCAGACCATCCTCGCCCTTGTCGACCACGGTCGCGTCGAGGCGGCCGAGTTCGCAGGCGGCGTCGCCACGCGCGCCGAAGCGGATGCGATCGCCGGCCTTGATCCGCTTGCCGGGCTTCATGAAGGCCGACCAGACGTCCGGCGCGTCGCGGTGATGCAGGGTGGCCTCGACCTCGACGGTCAGGGTCTCGCCCTCGGGCCCGACGCGCTGGCGCACGCCGGACAGGCGGGCGGGGATGACGCGGGTGTCGTTGAAGACCAGGGCGTCGCCGGGTTCGAGGAAGCCGGGAAGATCGCGGATGATGCGGTCTTCCAACACCCCGTCGCGGACGACCAGCAGGCGCGCGGCATCGCGCGGCTCGGCGGGGCGGAGCGCGATGCGGTCGTCCGGCAGGTCGAAATCGAAATCGGCGGTCTTCATCAGGCGGCGCAAAGGCCACGGGGGCGGGGCGGGGTCAAGCCTGGCCCGCGCCCGTCCGGCCCCGCGCGCCGTACAAGCTCAGGAAAGAGCTGGTTGCAGCTTCGGGGCGGTCCGCTCCGGCGGGGGTGGCGGGCGAACTTCCACCAGCAGCGGATCGGGATCCTTCTCCGTCGGGGGCAGACAGACAAATCTGGCGCCCGTCGTCCCGTCCTTCAGACGAAGATGCAGTTCGGCGGCCTCGCCGGCCGAAGCCAGCCGGCAGGCCAGCTCCCGGCCCGCCCGTTCGGCGGCTCCGCCCGAGCGGAAGACCATCAGATTGTCCAGCGGGGCGGCGCGCACGGCCCAGCCAGCCGCCAGGGGTTCGACGACGATACGTTCCATCGGACTCCTCCGAAAAGATGGCGCGGGGCCGGGCCCCGCGCCATCGGGTCTTCGATCAGTGGGTCGTGCCCGAGGCGTCGTTGATGGGAATGCGCCGAACATTCTCGCGGGCGCGCTGCGTCTTCGGCAGACTGATGGTGAGCAGACCGTCGCGGAAGTCCGCCTTCGCCCCCGCCTCGTCGGCGTCGGGCAGGGACACCCTGCGTTCGAAGCGTCCGAACCAGCGCTCGCTCAAGGCGCGGCCTTCCTTCTTCTCGCCCTGCTTCTCACCGCGGATGCTCAGGACGCCGTCCTGGAACATGATCTCGACGTCGTCCTTGCCCAGGCCCGGCAGTTCCGCCGTGACCCGATAGTCGGTGTCGGTTTCGTCGATATCGAGACTGGGACCGGACATCCGCGACATCGCGCCGAACGGCGTGTCGAAGCCGCGCAGCACGTCATCGAACATCCGGTTCATCTCGCGATGAAGGGTCAGCACAGGGTGGGCCGCTCCGGTTCCGGCGGACGCGGCGAGGTCGCGATCGTTCCGACCCCAGGGGACAAGATCGCGCACATTCATCTCGGTACCTCCTTGTTACGGGGCGGATGAGCGTGGCGGGTCCAGCCCGCTCCCCAATCCCATTCCGCCCGGTTGGCGATTGATCATGAGGACGTCCCGTATGGGACGGCCGGGCTTCAGGACCCGACGCTGTCGAATCTGGATTCATCCTTGATCTCCGCAAGGGGCGGCGGGAGCAAAAATCAAAAATTGATCGGCCGCCGGGGACGCCGCCCGCATTGACCCCCGCGATGCGACGCGCCAAACCCGCCTCATGCTGCAGAACCTCGAAACCCTCGCGCGCGACGCCAGATCTTGGCCGTTCGAACAGGCCCGCAATCTCCTGGCCCATGTGCTGAAGAAGCGGCTGTCGGACGCCGAGCGGAATGCGGCGAAGCTGCTGATCGACGCCGGCAAGGCCGACGAGGCGCTGGCGACGTTCGAGGCGCTGCAGAAGCCCGTCATCTTCGAGACCGGCTACGGTCCGTCAGGTCTTCCGCACATGGGCACATTCGGCGAGGTGGCGCGCACGACCATGGTGCGCAACGCCTTCCGCGCCCTGACCGGCGACCACTGGCCGACGCGGCTGATCGCGTTCAGCGACGACATGGACGGGCTGCGCAAGGTGCCGGAGGGCATTCCCAATCCGGAAATCCTCGCCGAGGACCTGCACAAGCCGCTGACCGTGGTGCGCGACCCGTTCGGCACCCACGAGAGCTTTGGCGCGCACAACAATGCGCGGCTGAGGGCCTTCCTCGACGGCTTCGGCTTCGAGTACGAATTCCTGTCCTCGACCGAACAGTACAAATCAGGCCGGTTCGACGCGACCCTTCTGACCCTGCTGGAGCGGTTCGACGCCGTGCAGGCGATCATGCTGCCGACGCTGGGCGAAGAGCGGCGCGCCACCTATTCGCCCTTCCTGCCCGTCAGTCCGGCCACTGGCCATGTGCTGCAGGTTCCGACGCTGGAGCGGAACGTGGCGAAGGGAACCATCACCTTCGACGACCCCGTGGCCGGCCGCACCGAGCTGCCGGTCACCGGCGGCCATGTGAAGCTGCAATGGAAGCCCGATTGGGCCATGCGCTGGACGGCCCTGGACGTCGACTACGAGATGTCGGGCAAGGACCTGATCGAGAGCGTGCGCGAGAGCGGCAAGATCTGTCGCGCCCTCGGCGGCGTGCCGCCGGAAGGGTTCAATTTCGAGCTCTTCCTCGACATCGAAGGCAAGAAGATCTCCAAGTCCAGGGGCAATGGCCTGACCATGGACGAGTGGCTGCGCTATGGCACGCCCGAGTCGCTGAGCTGGTACATGTACCAGTCGCCGAAATCGGCCAAGAGCCTGCATTTCAACGTCATTCCGCGGGCGATCGACGACTATCTGGCGGCCATCGAGGCGTACAAGACGCAGGAGCCGCCCAAGCGGATCGACAACGCCGTCTGGTCGATCCATTCGGGCGCGCCGCCGACCCATACATCGCCGGTATCGTTCGCCCTGCTGTTGAACCTCGTCGGCGTGGCCAATGCGTCCAACAAGGAGCAGCTATGGGCTTATTTCGCCAAATACCTGCCTGAGGCGACGCCCGGGAATGAGCCACTGCTGGACCAGCTGATGGAGCGGGCGCTGAACTACTACGAGGACTTCGTGAAGCCGACGAAGTCGTATCGCCTGCCGGACGACAGGGAAAAGGCGGCGCTGCTGGATCTGGCGGGGCGACTGAGGGCCCTGCCTGTGGACACGACCGACGGCGAACTGATCCAGGGCGAGGTCTACGCCGTGGGCAAGGAGCACTCGTTCGAGCCGCTGCGGGGCTGGTTCGGGGCGCTGTATGAGGTGCTGCTGGGCGCATCGCAGGGCCCCCGGTTCGGCTCGTTCGCGGCGATCTACGGCGTGCCGCAGACCGTCGCCCTCATCGAGGCGGGCGCGAACGGCGAGCTGGCCCGAACGTGACATTACGGACGCTCCGCGTTCGGTAACGTACATGAACCGAATATAACGGCGGGGCTCCGGGAGCCTTCATCCGGCGTGGCGCATTGTGCTGCTCATCGACCAACCTCGATGAATTGGAGAGACCATGTCGAAGCTCATGAACACCACCCTGGCCACCGCCGCCGCCCTCGCGGCCCTGGTCACCGCGGCCCCGACCGCCTCGCTGGCGCAGGCCAACGGCGTCACGAACTGCGACGCTCCCGGCGGCCGTCAACGCACCGGCGCCCTGATCGGCGCGGTGATCGGCGGACTGGCCGGCAGCCAGATTTCGTCCAATGAACGCACCCTCGGCGCCGTGGCGGGCGCGGGCGCCGGCGCCGCCGCCGGCTCCTATATCGGCTGCAACCAGCAGCGCGCCCGGGCAGCCTCCACCGCCAGCAGCGGCGCCCAGTATCGCGCCACCTCGAACCTGCGCATTCGCTCGGGCCCCGGCACCAACTATCGTCAGGCGGGCTCGCTGCGCGCCGGCCAGCCCTTCGCGGTGATCGGCTCGCAGGGCGAATGGGTCCAGATCGCCGGCGGCGGTTGGGTCAACGCCAACTACGTCACCGCCTACTAGGCGATACGGCGTAGAGACACCGAAGGCCGCTCCGAAAGGGGCGGCCTTTTTTGTTGGGCGTCATCGCTCGCGACGCGGCTCGCTGCATGAGCGCGGTTACTGGCTGACCCACAGAATGCGGCCCATCCAGACGATGTCGCGGCGGGGCAGGGTGCGAGGCTCATAAGCCGGATTGATCGAGGTCAGGGTCACCGAGCGCGCCGTGATCGCCGCCAGTTCCTTGGCCAGGGTCTCGCCGGACGCGGTGCGGACCACGACGCGGTCGCCCTTGCGCACCCGCGTCGCGTCGCGGTCGACCAGCACGCGGTCGCCTTCGCGGTACAGGGGGACCATGGAATCGCCATCGATGCGAAGGCTGAACAGGGTGTCCTTCGGCTGCGGCAGCTCGGTCTGTTCCCATCCGTCGCCGGCCGGCAGGCCCGCGTCGTCGAAGAAGCCGTCCTCGCCCGCCCGTGCCATGCCCAGCATGGGGGCGGTCGACGGCCGGTCAGGGGCGTCCAGCGCCAGGGCGGCGAAATCGCCCAGCGAAAGTCCGGTCGCCTGCAGGATGCGGGTCAGGCTCTCTGTCGAGGGCCAGCGGGGTCGGGGAGGATCTCCGGCGCCGAACCGCTTGGACGGATTGAAACTGGTCGCGTCCAGACCGGCCCGTAGCGCCAGCCCCGAGGCGCTGAGCCCCTCGCGCCGGGCCAGGCCGTCGATCGCCTTCCACAACTGGGCATGGGACAGGGGCATGGAGCCTCGCGCGGGGCCGGGGGCCGATTCGCACGCAGATTACAGGGCGGGAATAGGAATATCCACCTAACTATGCACTTTACAAACCGGGCTGTTCTGGTAGGTTGAGGCATGGCCAACGCAACGCTTTCCGACCCGATCTTCCATGACGAGGACGCCGCCCGCGCTCACTTCGAAAAGGTGCGCTGGCCGGACGGTCGGACCTGCCCGCATTGCGGCGTCGTTGACGGCTCGACCGAGCTGAAGGGCAAGGCCCATCGCAAGGGCCTCTACAAGTGCAACGCCTGTGATCGCCAGTTCACGGCCACCATCGGCACGGTCTACGAGGACTCCAAGGTTCCCCTGAACAAGTGGCTGCTGGCCATGCACCTGATGTGCGCCAGCAAGAAGGGTATCAGCGCCCTCCAGCTACAACGCGAACTGGCCCTCGGCTCCTACCGCACGGCGTGGTTCATGGCGCACCGCATCCGCGAAGCCATGATCGACACCGACAACACCCCGCTAGGCGGCGAGGGCAAGGTCGTTGAGGCCGATGAAACCTACTACGGGAAGCCCGCCGTCTCGCCGACCGCGCGCACGTCCGGGAAGCCCTTCCTCAAGGGCAACCCGAAGCGCCGCAACAGCCGCCCGGTGGTCGCTCTGGTCGAGCGCGGCGGACGCGCCAAGGTGTTTCATGTTGCCGTTGCCGACAAAGCCACGGTCCAGAAGATCGTGACCGAGTACGTGCACCCGGCTTCGCGCCTCCACACCGACGAAAGCCGCCTCTACACGGGCGCCGCCGATGTGTTCGCCAGCCACGAAACGGTGAAGCACTCTCGCGGCGAATACGCCCGTGGCGACGTGAACACGAACAGCGCGGAAGGCTTCTTCGGCGTGTTCAAGAAGGGCATGAAGGGCGTCTATCAGCACTGCTCTGAGAAGCACCTGAACCGCTACGTCACCGAGTTTGGCTTCCGCCACAACACCCGCGCGGCGCTCGGCTTCAACGACACCATGCGCACCGATCTGGCCATCCTCGGCACGGTCGGGAAGCGCCTGACCTATCGGCGGTCTAACGAAGCCTACGTTTAGGTTTCAGGCGCTACGCCTAGCGCGTCTCCGAAAGAAGAAGCGCTAGGCCGCCCCAATCGACTCTGCTTCGTCGCCGTGCTTGCCTGCCGTCCGGGAGCAAGGAGCGAAAAATGTCTGATCGGGTCGAGGTGTATGGAACGGTGTCGATCTATGAACCGGGGGTCATCCCTACCGATCACGTGGATCGTATCCACGGGCTCCGTGTAGGACGGTCACCGGACGGCCAGCCTCAGGGGATCGAGGTCCAGTTCGACAGCGGCGATCACCGCAAGCACCTGACCATTCCCAAAATGGAGGCGCTGGCGCTTCTCTCGTTCCTGAAAGCCTTTCAACTGAACGAAGACCTCCCGTTCCCGGAGGACCCGCGTAACCCGAACTGGAAGGCGAGCGACTACAAGAAGAAGTAGACATCGGCGCCTCCGGGGCAGGGCTTAGGGCTTTTCTGGTGGCGCGGGCTTCGGCTCGCGCCCCTTCTTCTCTTTCGGCTTGTGCGGCTTCGGCGGGGTGTTCAGCATCCGCTTGAGCACTTCGTCGCGGCGCTCGGCCGTCGCCTCATCGTGCAGCCCGTTCGGCTGGTCAGGAACGTCCGTCATGGAACAACCATCGTCCTTCGATCTGGCCAGACTCGCGGCCCTTAAGGAGTATGCGAGCCTTGAGCACGAGCTATGCCTGCTGATGCGCAATCTACTCGGAGTGGACGACCCTGTCGCCGCTGCCGTTTTTTATCAGATATCGAACACGCGATCTCGCTACGCGATCATCGGTCGCCTGATTGGCCTTAGGCCAGATCCAAAGTGGAGAGCCTGGGCGAAAATAGAGCGCTGGCTCACACCCTGCGACACCGCCAGGAACCACCTGATCCATTGGTTTGAGGACCACTACATGAGGGTCACTGTCACAGAGGACGGGGGCTTGAAGGCCGCTAGCGCTGAACGGGTTCCTTGGCTACGCAACGCGACGCGTCGCGGCTCTTTCAGCGCCGACGAGAAGCGCTACGAAGCCAAAGATATCTTCACTGAGCGAGACAATTTCCGCGTCGCAAAGCACATCGTGAACCGGTTCCAGCTTACTGTTTGGAAGCCTGAAGAATGGCCATGGACTGATATATTTCAGCAACCAGCAGGCGATCTGACTCCAGTGGAATTTCTACAGCTCCTGAACGAGCGAGGACACGCAGCCCGGCTTCCACCATACGATCGGTGACCTCGACTTTGCGGTCGCTCTCTAGTGCCGGCCTGTCGGCCATCGGAATATTCCTTTTGCACGGTTTGTAAAGTGCACAGTTAGGAATATCCACCTATTCCGGTGCGAACGCGCGTCGGTCGCGCCAGGCCTGGGCCGTTCCCGCCGCGATGGCCAGCAGGATGCCGTAGCTGGCCAGATTGATGACGGCGTAGAAGGCCGCGAGGGGCGGGCGCAGGTCGACGACGGTCAGCAGGTGACTCATGACGATCAGGGCCTGAAGCGCGCCGGCCCAGACCGGCCATGAGCGCCGGCTCTTCCAGGCGAGGGCCGCATAGACGCCCAGCATGACCACATCGACGCTCATCACGCCCCACTGGGGTCCCGACAGCCGGCCGTCGTCCTGAAGCAGCAGCGACGCCAGCAGGCCCAGGGCGAAGGCGCCGGCGCCGACGCGTTCAGGCTCGTCGCCCTTGAGGAATGCGAAGGCGACGACCACGAGGGATATCGCCGTCCCGACCTGGGCGTAGAGGGTGTCAAGCAATGGGTTTGTCCCTCACTGACGGGGCGGACCTGCGCAGCTAGCGTTCGAGGCCGGCCGCTCGACGCTCCTGCCAGGCCCAGAAGGTGCCGACGGCAATCGAGATCAGGAGGCCGTAATTGGCCATGTTGTTGACTGCGGCGAAGGCGAAACTCGGAGGACGAATGCTGGCCAGCAGGAGAAGATGCCCGGTGACAATCAGACTCTGGAAGGCGGAGGCCCATACCAGCCAGGTCCGGCGAGTATGCCAGGCCAGTCCCACAAAGACGCCCAGCAGAACGATATCGAGGCCGATCAGGTCCCATCGCGGACCGATGATCATCCCACCGGCTGTTGAAAGCGACCCGGCCAGCGAGACCATGACGAACGCCGCGCTACCCAGCCGTTCCGGCTCATCACCCTTTATGAAGGCAAAGCCGACCACGAGAGCGGTGACGACCAGGCCGATCAATATATAGATGTCCACAGAATCGCCCCCATGCCGCTAGGCATGGGGGCGATACTGCCTCAAATCAGTTGCCGCGGAAATGTGCGGCTGCGGACATTACGCCGAATTAAACCGCGCGAAGGCGGTGCTCGCCCGTGGTCGGCCGGTCATCGCCGGTCTTGCCCTGGAACGGACCAGCAAACACGCCCCAACCCTGGCGACGGTGTTCCTTGGCCATTTCGTTATGGCATTCCACCAGGGTCTGACGGGCGGCGCCGAGACTGGCGATGGCTTCAAGGGCTTTGGTCTGCGCGTCGGCGGCGACGACAGCCGAGAGATTGAGCGAGGTGCGGGCGCCGATCAACGACTGGACCAAGACGGTAGCCCGCTCGATCGCCTGATCCAGCGCGGCCTCGGTTGCGTACAGATCGTCGGCGACGCCGCCGATAACTTCGGTCCTGGTCACGGTAAGCCTCCCACAGGAAAAAACTAGGTGAACAACTCTTTAACACAGCTCGGTTGTGTACGGTAGGGTTTTGTTGACCGTGTCTGGAAGGACAATATTCACCATATCCGGATACGCGCCCGGGCCGTCGCCGCCTCCACCGCCGACGGGAGGGGTGTCGCCGGGCTTGTCGATGGGGCCGACGGCGAGGACGTCGAGGCCCAGCTTGCGCGCGACGGCGGCAAGGGCGGTATGGGTCTGAACCATCTGGGACCGGGCGGCGGACAGGGCGCTGAGGGCCCCTGCAGCGCCGTCGAAGGCTCGCTGGCCCGTGACGGCGGAGAGACAGGCGTCCGCCCGCGCGGCGGGCAGCATGGCCGCCAGCATCGCTGTCTCTATCAGGGCGAGGTCGATGGCGGTTTCGGCCGCGTAGAGCCGGGCGGCGAGGTTTTCGCCGATGGTTTGTCTGGTCATGATCGTCTCTCCGGTGACCGAACGTCACCGGAGAAGCCGAGCATGCGCGCTACTAGAACGCTACTCCAGCTCGTCTACTGCAAGTAGGAAGTGTGCGGTCAGGGCGGCGATGGGCTGGGCGCGGTCGTCCTGCCAGGCCTCGGCGAGGACATGGGCGACGCGGCGTCCGGCCCGGCTGATGCGGGCGCTGGCGTGGACATCCACGGGCCGGCCCGAGCGCAGATAGGCGACATTGACGTTGATCGGCCGGGGCAGGCGCAGACGCGGATACAGGGCCGCCACCTGGGCCACGGCGGTCAGTTCCAGCAGCGCCGCGGTGGCGCCGCCGTGAAGCGCGGGCAGGATGGGGTTGCCAATCAGCTTGTCGGCGAAGGGCATGGTGACGGTCAGACTGTCGCCCTCGGCCTCGGTCAGAAGGCCCAGGAAGCGGGCGTACGGCAGGCGGTCCAGCAGATCGGTCATGCCGCCGGCCCTCCGGCGCGCAGGTTGACGCCGGCGCCCCGGCCTTCGCCGGAGCCCAGCATATAGGCGCTCTGGGCGGCGGCCACGGGATCCTCGACTGTATCCTCGAAGGCCCAGGCGCGGACGAAGGCCACGGAGCGGGTCAGGCGATAGCAGCGCGCCTCGGCGATCAGGTCCCGTCGCGGCGCGGCGGCGCGCATGTAGTCGACGCGCAGGTCCAGGGTGGCCAGCGTCTCGAACCGGCCCAGCGCGACCCATGCGGCCAGGCCGCCGACGTGGTCCAGCAGGGTGGTGACCAAGCCGCCCGACAGGACGCCGGTTTCCGGATCGCCGACGAGATCCTCGCGCCATGGCACGCGGATGCGGACGCGATCCCCGTCCACGCCGTCAAAGGCGAAGCCGAGGGCGTGGGTATGGGCGGCGCCGCTGGCCAGCTGGGGCAGCAGATCGAGAATGGGGGAGGTCATGAGCCGCTTCTGGGTCGGGCGTGAAATGAGCGCAAGTCCGTCTGGCGCGTTGTCAGATGCGCCATGACCGCCATATGCCCTTCATGACCCGCTTTGAAGACCTGCTGCGGCCCACGCCCGCAGGCCTGTATTGCCCGCCCGGCGACTTTTACGTCGATCCGGTCCGACCGGTGGATCGCGCCGTGATCACGCACGGCCATGCCGACCATGCGCGGGCGGGGCACGGAACGGTGCTGGCGACGGCGCAGACCCTGGCGATCATGGCCGAACGGTACGGCGAGGATTTCGCGGGCCGCCGGCAGGGCGTCGCCTACGGCGAAACGGCCTCGCACAACGGCGTCGAGGTGACCATGGCCCCGGCCGGCCATGTGCTGGGCTCGGCCCAGGCCGTGATCCGCTGGAAGGGGATCACCATGGTCGTCTCGGGCGATTACAAGCGCCGCCGCGACCCGACCTGCGCGGGGTTCGAGCCCGTGCCGTGCAATGTCTTCATCTCGGAGGCGACGTTCGGCCTGCCGGTCTTCACCCATCCGGCCGACAATGAAGAGATCGGCCGGCTGGTTCAGTCCCTGCGGCAGTTCCCGGACCGGGCCCATCTGGTCGGCGCCTACGCCCTCGGCAAGGCGCAGCGGGTCATCCGGCTGCTGCGCGAAGCGGGCTGGGATCGGCCCGTCTACGTCCACGGGGCGCTGGAGCGGCTGAACCGGCTGTACGAGCGCGAGGGGGTCGATCTGGGGCCCGTCCTGCCGGCGACAGGGCTGAAGCCGAACGCCTTGGGCGGGGAGGTGGTCATCGCCCCGCCTTCGGCGACCCAGGACCGCTGGGCGCGGAGGTTCGCCGACCCCGTGCTGGCCTTCGCCTCGGGCTGGATGGGGGTCAGGGCCCGGGCGCGCCAGCGGGGCGTGGAATTGCCCCTGGTGCTGTCGGATCATGCCGACTGGCCCGAGCTGACCGCGACCTTCGTCGAGTTGAAGCCGGAAGAGGTGTGGATCACCCACGGCCGGGAAGAAGGGCTGCTGCGCTGGTGCGAGCTGAACGGCCAGACGGCGCGGGCGCTGCGGCTGGTCGGCTATGAGGAAGAGGACGACGAGGCCGGGCCGGCCGGCGACGTGGTCAGCTAGGCGACCGAACGGGTCGCGGCTGCAGGATCGGCTTCGGCCCTCGCCGTGGCGGCGGCCTGTTCGAGAGCCAGGTTCATGGCCATCCGCAGACGTTCCGGCTTGATCGGCTTCTCGACCACGGCGGCCATGCCGATTTCGAGGTATTTGCGCGCGTCGTCCGGGTCGGCGTTGGCGGTCAGGGCCACGATCGGCAGGGCGCCGACGGGGCCTTCGAGCGCGCGGATGGCCCGGGTCGCCTGGACCCCGTCCATGCGCGGCATCTTGATGTCCATCAGGACCAGATCGAACCGGCGTTCCTGCACCGCTTCCAGCGCCTCGACGCCGTCCTCGGCGGTTTCGGAGGTGCAGCCGAACATTTCGCACAGCGCCTGGGCGACCACGCGATTGGTGGCGTTGTCGTCGACGATCAGGATGTGGGGGTTGGTCAGAAGCTCGCCGTCGCCGATGCTTTCGACGTTGGACGGGGCGACGGCCGTGACCTGGGCGCGCGGAACGTCGAGGTCGAAGGCGAAGGTCGCGCCGCGGCCCGGATTGTTCTCGGCCCAGATGCGGCCATCCATCCGTTCGACGATCTGCCGGCAGATGGCCAGGCCGAGACCGGCCCCGTCCGGGCCCGAGCCGTGAACGAAGGGATCGAAGATTTCATCGACGCGATCCGGCTCCACGCCCGGCCCGTCGTCGCGCACGCGCGCCTCCAGCCGGACCCTGTCGCCCGCAGCCGCCGCCTTGAGGCCCACTTCGACGACGCCGTTGCGGGCGAATTTGAGCGCGTTGCCGATCAGGTTGTTGAACAGCTGTTTGACGCGAACGCCGTCGACGACGGCGGCCAGTTCGGTGTCGCCCTCGTAGCTGACCATCAGGGTGACGTCGTCCTGCGACGCGCGCGGAGCCCACAGCGACTGGACATCGTCCATCAGGGCCCGCAGCGGCGTGGGTTCGCAATGCAGTTCCAGTTCGCCGGCCTCGGCGCGAGACAGGTCCAGGGCGTCCTGAAGGATGCGCAGCAGGGTCTCTGACGAGTCCACGATGGTGGTGACGTGCGCCTGTGCCTGGCTGTTCAGCGGCTGCCGTCGCAGCAACTCGGCCACGGCCAGGACGCCGTTCATCGGCGTGCGCAATTCATGGCTCATGATGGCGAGGAACTGGCTCTTGGCGCGGGCGGCGGCGAGGGCCTGGGTGCGGGCGTCGCCGAGCACGCGGGTCTGTTCGGCCAGTTCGTCATTCTGCCGCCGTTGCCGGTCGTTCACGGCCTGCAGCAGGGACACCGCAGTGCCGATGCCGAGATATTTGCCCTGCCGCGTGACGATGAAGCCGCGCATCAGGGCGCCGGGACCGCTCTTCAGCAGGATGTCGCAGAAGGCGTCTATGCTGACGCCGGCCTCGACCACCGCGGGCTCGTCGTCCATCAGGTACAGGATGGGACGTCCGGCGTAGAGAGCGTGGCCGAACGGGGCGGCGATCTTCAGCAGGAAGGCGTTGCGCTCGATCAGGCCGACCGGCTTGCCTGCGTCGACGACGGGAATGACGAGGGTGTCGGGTTCGCTCTCGAAGCGCTGGAACACAGCACTGCCCAACGTCTGGGGCGAGACTGCCTCGGCGCGCTCGGTCAAGACTTCGATGGTCGGCATATCCGGCCATAACTCCACTGCGACACCGCACCTTTGGCCCGAAAGCCTTTGCAGAAGGGTTAAGGTCAGTAACCGCCGTTTTTGGGCCGCCTTTGCTCTGTTCCCGGCGCTGGTGTAGAAGGCCCGCCCGCCATCGAGGCGCCCATCCCCTTGTTTATGCGCGCGGCCAAACGGCCGACCGCAGGTTTGTCATGAGCGAATTCGGCCCCGCCAGCGAAAAATCCGCCCTCGTCCTGTTCTCGGGCGGGCAGGACAGCGCCACCTGCCTCGCCTGGGCGCTGGAGCGGTTTTCACGCGTCGAGACCGTGGGTTTCGACTACGGCCAGCGCCACGCCGTCGAGATGGAGGCGCGACTGAAGGTGCGCGAGGGCATGACCGGCGTCCTGCCGCAGTGGGCCGGCCGTCTGGGTCCCGACCATGTCGTCGACCTGGCGGGCTATGGCCGGATCGCCGAAAGCGCCCTGACGGCGGACCGGGCGATCGAGATGGGCGCGCGGGGCCTGCCCACCACCTTCGTGCCCGGGCGCAACCTGGTGTTCCTGACCTGTGCGGCCGCGCTGGCGGACCGGCGGGGACTGGATGTGCTGGTGGGCGGCATGTGCGAAACCGATTTCTCGGGCTATCCCGATTGCCGCCGCGACACGATCGACGCCATGGCGACTGCGCTGAGCCTGGGGCTGGACAGGCCGGTCGTGATCGAGACTCCCCTGATGGCGCTGACCAAGGCGGAGACCTGGGCGCTGGCTGACCGGATCGGCGGGGCGCCGCTGGTGGAGCTGATCATCGAGGCGTCGCACACCTGCTACCGCGGCGACCGCGCCCATCGGCACGACTGGGGTTACGGCTGCGGCGACTGCCCGGCCTGTGAACTGCGGGCGGCGGGGCATTCTGAATGGGCGGCCGCATGACCTATTCCGCCAAGGAAGTGTTCCTGACCGTGCAGGGCGAGGGCGGACAGGCCGGACGGCCGGCCGTCTTCCTGCGCTTCGCCGGCTGCAATCTGTGGAACGGGCTGGAGCGGGACCGGGCGACCGCGGTCTGCACCTTCTGCGACACGGATTTCGTGGGCGTCGACGGCGACGGCGGCGGCAAATTCGCCGACGCCGGGACCTTGGCCGATTACGTGCAGTCGATGTGGCGGGGCAGGGAAGGGGACCCGAAGCTGGTCGTCTGCACCGGCGGCGAGCCCCTGTTGCAGCTGGACGCCCCCCTCATCGACGCCCTCCACGCGCGCGGGTTCGAGATCGCGATCGAATCCAACGGCACGCTTGCCGCGCCTGCGGGGGTCGACTGGATCTGCGTCAGCCCCAAGGCCGATGCGCCCGTAGTCCAGACGTCCGGTCAGGAACTGAAGCTGGTCTTTCCGCAGGCGAGGGCCATGCCGGACCGGTTCGAGCATCTGGCCTTCGAACGATTCTGGCTGCAGCCGATGGACGGCCCCGATCAGGCGGCCAATACGGCGGCGGCCATCGACTATTGCCTGACCCACCCGAAATGGCGGCTCAGCGTCCAGACCCACAAATACATCGGCGTAAGATGAGCGTTTTCGAGATCACCAAGGCGGCCACCTTCGACGCGGCCCACCATTTCCCGAACGAGCCCGACGGCAGCATCTATCGCCGCATCCACGGCCATTCCTTCATGGTCGAGGCCACCGTCCGCTCCGAGGTGCTGGACGCCGATCACGGCTGGGTGGCCGACCTCGGCGCGCTGGACCGCGCCCTCAAGGCGGCGGCCGAGGAACTGGATCACGGCATGCTCAACGAGAAGGCGGGGCTGGAGCTGCCCAGCCTTGAAAACCTGTGCCTGTGGTTCGCACGTCGTCTCAAGCCGGAATGGCCGGGCCTGTGCCGCATCCAGGTGGCGCGGCCGACCATTCACGAACGCTGCGTGCTGACCCTCTAGATCAGCAGTCGCGGCCCTCGCGCTGGCGCTGTTCGCAGCGGCGCTGTTCCCGTTCCCAGGCGCGTTGTTCGCGCTCCCGTCTGGCCCTGCTCTCTTCGTCGGAGGTGGTGACGGCGTCGACGCCGGCCCCGACCACAGCCCCGGTAGCCTGGGCTGCGCCGCCGACGACCGCGCCGGCCGTGCCCACCACTGCGCCCACCAGACAGCCTTGCAGCATCAGGGCCGAGCCGAGGACGCCTGTGAGCATCACGAGGCGGGCGGGGAACGTGGACATGACGAATCTCTCCTGGCGGTCAGGGTTAACCCGCAGAGGTGAACGCAACCTGACCGGCAGCCCGGCGTGGGTTGGGCGTGGTGGGCGGCGAGGGGTTCGAACCCCCGACCCCCTCGGTGTAAACGAGGTGCTCTGACCAGCTGAGCTAGCCGCCCATTATTTTTGCCCTGTCGCGCGCCGCGCGGCGGCGTGCGGTTTGAAGGTCAGACCTAGAACCGGAAGCTGGCCCGCAGGAACAGCATGTAGCGGACGTAGTCCTCGATCATCTCGGCGTCGGCGCTGACGGACAGCATGCCCAGTTCGTTGCCGATGTTCAGACGGAAGCCGACCAGCGGTCCGCCGCCCTCGATCGAACCGCCGGCCAGGGTGAAGTCCGGACCGCCCGAGCGGAAGCGGGCGATGGTCTCGCCCGGATCGACCGAGATGTTCTGACGCCAGCCGACCCGCAACTCGGGACGCATCCAGCTGTTCTCGCCCATGCCCATGCCGATGTTGATCGCGGCGGTGGCGGAGAACAGGTGCCCTTCGCGGTCGTCGATCTCCAGATCGAAGCCGTCGCCGCCGCCTTCTTCGACGTGACCGTCCTCGCTGAGCGAGAAGTATTCGGCATAGACCTCGGGGCGGATGCTGAAGCGGCCGAAATTGCGTTCGTAGGATGCGCCGCCGGCTGCGGCCAGGGTGAAGCCGTTCCAGTCCGATTCATTGGACAGGTTCAGGCCCGCCCCGACGAAGCGGCGCTCGGAGGTAAAGGACGCATAGCCCGCGGCGGCGCGCGCCCAGGTCGTCCAGTACTGGCCCTGTGCCCGCCAGTAGAGACCCAGTTCCAACAGGTTCGCCGAGAGAACTTCCTCGGCCTCGGCCTCTGGATCCTCGAGGTCCGACGAGGTGAAGGCCGCCGTGATGCCGATATTGCCCAGCCCCGTGCCGCGCTCAATGCCGCCCGCGACGCCGAACCCTTCCGAGCGGAAGCCGTAGGTGTCGGTCTTGTCCTTGTCAGCGTAGAAGGTGATTTCCTGCACCCAGGCGCTGGTTTCGCCCGGCGCGGCCGAGGCGTTGCGGCCGGTGAGGGCCCGCGTCACGGCGTCAACGCCCGAAGCGAGCGACAGCAGGGGGCCGCCCGAATGTTCGGGCAGCAGCTGTTCATAGAGGTTGATGAAGCCGTCGCGGTCGTTCTGGGCCAGGAAGGCGTTGCGCATCTCGATCGCGTCGGAGTCGCCGATCGCGGTGTAGAAGGCGTCGTACATCCCGGCTTCGACCCCGATCAGCTCGGCTTCTTCGGCGGTCCGCTTGCGGACATCGACGAACACCTCGCCGGCCGGGACGTCGGCCCCGGCGTCGACCTTGAAGAGATAGGGGGAGTTGGTCTCGATCGAATCCAGATCGATCGCCCCGAAGTTCAGCGTCGCAGCGTCGATCAGGGTGAACCGGGTCGGCGCCGACAACAGGGAGGTGAAGCGAACGCCAAGGCCGGCGCCGTCGGCCAGGGTCGCCGTTCCCGAAACGTTGAAGCCGCCGGACGAGTTGTTGGCCGGATCCACGGTGATGATCAGATCGCCAGCCGCACCGATGTTCAGGCTGGAGATGTTGGTCCGCGCGGTCTGACGCGCGTCAAGCGTCCCGTTGGTCACGTTGATGGACAGGTCGCCGCCGGTGTCGGACAGGGCGCCGCGTACGTCCGCCCCGCCCGTGATGGTCAGGCTGTCAGCCCCGGCGCCGAAGCTGATGTCGCCGAGGATCGAGCCGTTCCGGATATCGAGCGTGTCGGCTCCGGCCCCCAGTTTGATAGCGCCGACGATCAACGGCTCGTTGTCATTCGGCACGCCGTCGCCGTCCGTGTCGGGATTCGCCGTAGTCGGCGAGGCGGGAATGCCGGTCTGGAGCAGGGTCACGCCGGTCGTATTGGCGCTGACGTCAATCGCGGTCGTGGTCCCCGTCAGGGCATCCCCCGCATCGTTCGGGCTGAGCGTCGCCTGCAGGGAACGGGTGTTGGTGATCGAAGTGAGCGTGCCGCTGAGGTCCAGCAGGCCGGTGACGGTGGCCGCGCCGCCGCCGGACGAGGCGAGGATCGAACCGTTGTTGGTCAAGCTTGTGACCGTCGCGCCCGCGTCGATCCGGATGGCCGTCGCCGACGAACTGGCCAGTTCGCTGGCGACGGCGCCCGTGATGGCGCCCGAATTGAATATCTGCGGAGCCGTGGTCCCCGCGCCAACACGGATCGCTGTCGCGCGCCCGTCAAGGGCAAGCGCCGCCACCGTGGCCTCGTTGCGAATGCCGCCCGCAATCGTCACCGACTGGCCGGCGTTGCCGCCGAAAAC
The DNA here is from genome assembly GCF_037626195.1 of Brevundimonas sp. BR2-1. Lineage (NCBI taxonomy): Bacteria > Pseudomonadati > Pseudomonadota > Alphaproteobacteria > Caulobacterales > Caulobacteraceae > Brevundimonas > Brevundimonas sp. BR2-1. The sequence goes on from NZ_JARKMV010000003.1 coordinate 70,349, forward strand.
GGCGGCATTGGCGTCGATCCCGCGGTAGACGCCCTGGGCGGTGATCGTTCCGCGGTTGATGAAGCCGAAGGCGGAGTCGCCCGTCCCCACGGCTCCGAGGGAAATGGAGCGGGTCGCGGAGCCGACCATGATCGCCGGCGCGGAGCCAAAGCTGGAGATCGAACCAGCGGGCTCGCTGGCGTCCGGGATCCCGTCGCCGTCTTCGTCGGCGTTCGCCGTGTCGGCATCGGTGGGCGCCCGATCGATGACGACGCCGCCGGCGATATTGCCGCCGACGATGACCGCCGCGCCGCCTTGCAGCTTGTCCTCGGCGTCGAGTTTGCTTTCGAAGGTGTCGTTTCCGAGTGACGTATAGCGATAGCCGGTCGAGACTATTTCGCTCTGGATGGTCAGTCGTCCGCCGACGTCGCCGCCGATCGAGGCCGCAGACGAATTGGCGCCGCGCGCGCTGATGCTGCCCAGCAGCATCACGTCGCCGGTGATCGCGCCCTGGGTCCGGACGGCCACCGAATTGTCGCCGAACACCCGGATTGCGCCCTGGCTCTGGACCCTCCCGTTCAGGCCGGATTCTATCGAAATGCCGTAAGAGTTGTTCCCGTCTACATTGATAACGCCGGCGGTGCCGATGATCAGGTTGCCCGTGACGGGCGCGCCCGCCGCATACCGAATACCGTACCGACCGGTCCCGGTCGCCCAGGGACCGTCCTGGTCGCCGTCGTTGTCCGTGTCAGGATAGTTGTCGATCGTGTCCAGGACGGAAATGGTGCCGTTCATCGACAAGGTCGACGTCAGTCCCGGATTGACCAGCACGCCGGTCGAGCCGTTGGCGGACGCCGCCATATTGACCGAGCTGCTCGCCTCCATGGTGAGGTTTTCACTGGCGTCGACCGTGATCCCCACGCCCGAGGTCACGTTGATCGCGCCGGCGCTGGTGATGCGGATGTCGTCCGGGCCTGCGCCGCCCGGATTGGACGTCGCGATCGGCGTCGTGCGGGCGGTCGAGATCACGACCTCGGCCATTGCGCCGGAAGCCGCCATCAGGGGAGCGATCGCAACCGCGGTCGCGAGTAGAATACGCATTCGGTAGAAACCCCTGTGGACGATACGCCAGAGACGCCGGCGATCCTCTAACAGGGACCACGCCAGCCTGCCTCAAGTTTCTCGAATTTGAGGCGAATGCAAGGCCAATGCCCGGCTTCGCAGCCACAGGTCAAGCGCGGAGCTTGCACAATATGGCATCAAAGTGATATCATTTTCATATTGCTTGAGGAGGGACCCATGACCGCCACCACCCATTCCAGATCCATCGAACGCCCCGCATCGACGGCCAATGGCGTCGTCGTCCTGCTGATCGGGCTGGCCCTGCTGATTCTCGGGCCGGTCAGCGTCGCGCAGGATCCGGACACGGCCTGGCGGATCGTTGGGGGCGTCGTCGCCGCGGTCGTCGGCCTGCTGCTGATCTGCGGTCTCTATTCGCTGCAGCCGAACGAGGGGATGGCGATCCTGCTGTTCGGCGACTATCGCGGCACCGATCGCAAGACCGGACTGCGCTGGGTGCTGCCCTGGTACAGCCGTAAGAAAATCAGCCTTCGCGTCCGCAATCTGACCTCCGACAAGCTGAAGGTGAACGACCGGCGAGGCAGCCCCATCGAGATCGCCGCCAACGTCGTCTGGCGGGTCGAGGACTCGGCCATGGCCCTGTTCGACGTTGACGACTATCAGGCTTTTGTGAACATCCAGGTCGACACCGCCCTGCGCGATATCACCTCGCACTACGCCTACGATCACGGCGACGATGAGTCCGCGCCGGAAATGACCCTCCGGTCTGACGCCGAGGATGTCGCTGCCCGGCTGCGCGATGAACTGGTCGAACGGGTCAAGGTCGCAGGCGTCGCGGTCGACGAGGCCAGGCTGGCTCACCTCGCCTACGCGCCCGAGATCGCCGGCGCGATGCTGCGTCGTCAGCAGGCCGAGGCCATCCTGTCGGCCCGCCGATTGATTGTCCGCGGCGCGGTCGGCATGGTCGAGAACGCTCTGGCCGATCTCAACGAACGCGGCGTGGTGGACCTGGACGAGGACCGCAAGGCCGCGATGGTGTCCAACCTGCTGGTGGTTCTGTGCGCCGATCGCGAGGCCCAACCGGTCGTCAATACCGGCACCCTGTACGGCTGAGTTCATGGCGCGTCCGCGTAAGCCCTTTCTGATGCGCGCGTCTCCGGGCGTGATGGCGGCGGTCGAGCGATTGGCCGCCGCCGAGCTGCGGTCGGTCAACGCCCAGGTGGAAACCCTGCTGCGGGAAGCCCTGCACCGCCGCGGCGTGGCGCCTTCGGAAGACCCTCCGCAAGCGGACGACGCTTGAGCTTGGCTGCGAGCGGCGCTAGGGGCCGCTGATGGTCAAGTCGCATATGTCTAAGGTTCGCAAGGCGCGCCGCATCCAGAAGCGTGTCGCGCGCGTTGGCGCAGGACGCATCAGCGACGCGGAGCGGGAACTGATGAGCCTGGCGGGCCTGGAGGTTCAGGAAGGCGAATTGCGCCTGATCCCGGGCTGGGACGAAGAGGTTTCCGAGACCCTGGCCGCCACCAAGGCCGCCGGCGACGACGGACGGCCGCGCCTCGTCGACACCACCATGCTGTACGCGCCGCGTTCCGGCGGGGTGAAACGCTATCTGCTGTCCAAGAAGGCCTGGCTGGAGGCCAACCGTCCGGGCGTCGCCCATTCGCTGGTCGTGCCGGGCGCGCACCACAAGGCGGGCGATGACGGCATCGTTCATCTACACGCGACCAAGCTGCCGTTCGGCGACGGCTATCGCTGGCCGACCTCAGTGCGGCGCTGGGGCGCCTGGGTGGCGTCGCTGAATCCATCGATCATCGAGGCCGGCGATCCCTATACGCCGGGGCAGGGGGCTCTGGAGGCCGGCCAGCGCGCCGGCTGCCCGGTCGTCGGCTTCTGCCATTCCGATCCAGCCGGCCTTGCCGCGCTTCACTTCGGCGAATGGGCCAAGAAGCCGGTCGAGAAGCGCTGGGCCCGGCTGTTCGGCCAGTTCGACAAGGTGATCTCGCCAAGCCGGTTCATCGCCCGCCGTCTGGAAGAGGCGGGGGTCGGCAACATCATCATCCGGCCGCTGGGCGTGGAGATCGACACCTTCCGTCCCGACCGCGGCGATCGCGACTGGCTGCTGAAGAAGCTGGGCCTGCCGGCGTCGGCGCGCCTGCTGTGCTTCGCCGGCCGACCCGCGCGCGAAAAGAATATCAATGTCCTCATCGAGGCCGTGCAGAAGCTGGGCGATCCCTACCACCTCGTCCTGGTGGGCGCGGGCGCGGGCATGCCGGCGGAAGAACGGGTCATCTCCCTGCCGTATGAGGCCAATCCCAAGGCCGTGGCCAGGATCATCGCCTCCTGCGACGCCTTCGTGCACGCCAACGACAAGGAGCCGTTCGGTCTGATCGTGCTGGAGGCCATGGCCTGCGGCCGTCCGGTCGTCGGGGTCAACGCCGGCGGGGTGAAGGAAACCGTCGACGATACGGTCGGCCAATTGGCGAAGAGCGCGAATCCGGTCCAGTACGCCGCCGCCGTCGAGGCCCTGTTCGCCCGCGACATCGAGGCCATCGGCGCGGCTGCGCGGGTTCGGACCGTCGAACGCTTCGCCTGGAACCGGGTCTTCGAGGATCTGAGCTCGGTTTACGCCGAGGTCAGCGGCCAGCCCGCCTTCGCCCAGCCGGGCGAATGGAAGGTGCACTGAGGCCTGTCCGCTCGACAGGCGGCTCGCGCCCGGTCAATCTCGAACGAAAATCGGGGATTTGAGATCATGAAACGTTTCCTGCTCGCGGCCGCCGTCTCGCTGCTGACCGCCACCTCGGCCATGGCCCAGACGGTCTACCTGGTGCGTCACGCCGAAAAGGCCGACGCCGGCGCCGATCCGGCGCTCTCGGAGGCGGGACAGGCCCGCGCCGCGGCCCTCGCGGCGATGCTCGCGGACGTCCATCCCGGCCACATCTTCACCAGCCCCCTGCAGCGCACCCGTCTGACCGCCGCGCCGACGGCGGCATTCCATTCGGTGACGGTTGAGCCGATCAGCCTCGACGGCGGCGGCGCCGCCCATGTCGCCGCCATCGCCGAACGTGTTCGCGCCCTGCCGGAGGACGCCGTCGTGCTGATCGTCGGCCACAGCAACACCGTGCCGCCGATCGCCCGTGCGCTGGGCTATGCGGAGGCGGCCGACATGCCGGAGTGCGAATACGACCGGATGACGACGCTGCACCTGATGGGCGACACAGCCGCCCATGGGCAGGTCACCCGCTACGGCGCGCCCACGACGTGCCCCTGAACTAGCGGCGAGAGCGGCGCCGGGGTCGGGGCGTCACCCGCTCGAGTTCCGCGCCATCGATCACGACGAAGGTCGTTGGGCTGTCCTCCACTGATATGGGGAAGCCGTGCATGATCGAAACGTAGACCAGAGCCTCGCTCGGTGGCGTGCCTCCGGCGGTGTAGAGGATCATCTGCACGGTTCCGGGAGATCGCCGGTGCAGGGCGCATCCCGCTGACAGCCGATCCCGGCGCAGCAGGGTCAAACCGTCCGCGCTGACGCGAAAACGGAAGTGGCCGTCGATCGGCACGGTCCTGAGGTCGTTGGCGTTCGCCAACAACCACACCAGCCAGTCATGGCTCTCGGGATCGCGGACGGCGAAGACATTGTAGCGGCCGCAGCGCCCGGCGCCGACATTGGCCGCCGCGGTTCGCCGGGCCCGAAACTGCGCCAGCTCGTCGTCGCTCAGCGGCGCGTCCGGTGGAACGACCACAGCGCCGGTCCGCGATCCCGAAACGACGATGTCCCATCCGGCGCGAGGATGCCCGTCACGTTCGACGAGGAAGCGGACGCGTTGCGCGTCGCCATCCGCGACCACGATCGAGCCTATGAGGCCCGGCGGGTCAGCGCCGTCGAAGGTCCGCCTGAGCCGCTCTCCCGCCGCGATGGCGGCCCGGTCCTGACGGGCCAGCGCCTGACCCATCTCGCTCATCCGTTCGAGCGACCAGGGCTCGATATCGACGGTGGAGGTCTGCGCGCGCGCCGTTCCTGCAGCCGGGGCGAGGACCAGCAGCCCCACGATGCCGAGCAGGAGCCGCATCGTCATACGTCCAGATCAGCCACCGCGAAGCGCGCGTTTTCCTGGATGAACTGGAAGCGGGCCTCGGGCTTGCGGCCCATCAGCCGTTCGACCAGATCCTCGATCTCGTCTTCGGACTCCGGCACCGTGACCCGGGCGAGTGTGCGCTTCTTCGGGTCCATGGTGGTCTCCTTGAGCTGGGAGGCCATCATCTCGCCCAGACCCTTGAACCGCCCGATCTCGACCTTCTTGCCCTTGAACACTGTGGCCAGCAGCTCGTCCCGGTGGGCGTCGTCGCGGGCGTATTCCGACAGCGGCCCGGCGCTGATCCGGTAGAGCGGGGGCAGGGCCATATAGACGCGGCCCTGACGGATCGTCTCGGGCATGGAACGGTAGAAGAAGGTGATCAGCAGGGCGGCGATGTGGGCGCCGTCCACGTCGGCGTCGGTCATGATGACGATCCGCTCGTAGCGCAGGTCGTCGATGTTGAACCGGCTGCCGGGCTGGACGCCGAGGGCCAGGGCGAGGTCGGACAGTTCGATATTGGCGCGCAGCTTGTCGGCCGTGGCCGACGCAACATTCAGAATTTTGCCGCGCAGGGGCAGGATGGCCTGGGTGGTGCGGTCGCGCGCCTGTTTGGCCGAGCCGCCGGCCGAGTCGCCCTCGACGATGAACAGTTCGGTGCCATTGGCCGACTGGCGCGAACAGTCCGACAGCTTGCCGGGCAGACGCAGCTTGCGCGTGGCCTGGGCGCGCTGGACCTCCTTGTCCTTGCGGCGGCGCAGACGGTCTTCTGCCCTGTCGATAACAAAGCCCAACAAGGTGTTGGCTTGCTTCGGACTTTCGGTCAGCCAGTGATCCAGCGGATCGCGCATCAGCTGCTCGACCAGACGCTGTGCGTCGGGCGAGGACAGGCGGTCCTTCGTCTGCCCCTGGAACTCGGGATTGCGGATGAAGACCGAAATCATCGCCCCGGCGTTGGCGATGACGTCCTCGGCGGTGATCAGATTGGCGCGCTTCTCGTTGGTCAGTTCGCCATACGCCTTGAGGCCCTTCACCAGCGCCGCGCGGAAGCCGGCCTCGTGCGTGCCGCCGTCGGGCGTGGAGACCGTGTTGCAATAGGAGGAGACGAAGCCGTCGGCCTCGCCGAAGCCGATCGGCGACCAGGTCACGGCCCATTCCACGGCGCCCGCCTCGCCCTTGCGCTCGACGCGTCCGGCGAAGGCGGGAGTGACCGTCTCCAGCGTGCCGATCCGCTCCGCCAGGGCGTCGGCCAGGCCGTTGGGGAAGTGGAAAACCGCCTCGGTCGGGGTGTGGTCGGTGATGCGTTCTGCGGCGCAGGTCCAGCGGATCTCGACGCCGCGGAACAGATAGGCCTTGGAGCGGGCCATGCGGAACAGGCGGGCGGGCTTGAAGGCCGCGCCGACGCCGAAGATTTCCTCGTCCGGCTTGAACCGGATCAGGGTGCCCTTCTTCTTCGAGGGCTGACCCTGGACGATGGACCCCAGCGGCAGGCCGCGGCTGAACGACTGTTTCCACTCATGGCCGTCGCGCCAGACGGTGACGTCCAGCTGCTCGCTCAGGGCGTTGACGACGCTGACGCCGACGCCGTGCAGACCGCCTGATGTTTCATAGGCCTTTCCGGAAAACTTGCCGCCAGAGTGGAGGACGGTCATGACCACTTCCAGCGCCGACTTGCCCGGATGTTTAGGGTGCGGATCGACAGGGATGCCGCGGCCGTCGTCCTTGACCGAAAGCCGGCCCTCCGCGTCGAGGTCGACGGTGATCAGCCGGGCGTGTCGGGCCACGGCCTCGTCCATGGCGTTGTCGAGGACCTCGGCGAACAGGTGGTGCAGAGCACGCTCGTCTGTGCCGCCGATGTACATGCCGGGGCGTTTGCGGACGGGCTCGAGCCCCTCCAGCACCTCGATCGAGGAGGCGGAATAGCCGCCCGGGACCGGCGGAGCCGTGGGTTCGACGGCCGAGGGCGCGCGGATGGGCGCCGGCTCCGGCTTCGGCGCGGCGGCCTGGGGGGCGAGCGCGGGCTCTACAGCCAGATCAGGCGTGGCGACGAGATCGGCGGGACGCGGTTGCGTCGGCTCTTCATCGAACAGCGAAAGGAGGTCGGCGGACTGGCCCATGCGGATACTGTGCGGCGATTCGGGAGGGGGTCTGGTAGGCCCCGCGACGCTTCTCCACAAGCGGAACGGCGGCCGCGGCCGGCGACGGCAGGACAGCGCGGGTCAGGACCGCCAGGAACAGCACCCACGGCAGGCTCTGGTGCTGCATCAGAATGCTTTCCGACAGGCTGAGGACGAAGAAGGCGGCCAGGAAGCCCAGCGCCCACCAGCCCTCGCGCGCGCCGGAGCCCATGGAACGCAGGATGGCGATCAGACCCGTCGCAGCCATCAGCATCCCGACCAGCACCGCCCCCGGCCAGCCCAGCTGCACCAGCAGATCGATCCAGCCGTTGTGGGCGCTGGGCACGCTCCAGCCGGTCTCCTTGCGCACCCAGTCGGCGGGGACGGATTCGCCTTCCCGTCCCCAGAAGGCGCCGTAGCCGTAGCCGGTCCACGGCCGGTCGGCGACCTTGCGCATCAGACTGTCCCAGATCTCGGTGCGGCCGGTCAGGGAGGGGTCCTTGCCGAGCGCCTCCAGCACGGCGACGGAATGGGTCTCCCAGATCCAGACTCCCAGTCCGGCCAGCACCACGACGACCCAGATGCCCACGACGCCGAACGCCGCGCCGCCGCGCTTCAGCGACCAGAAACCGCCGACCATGCCCAGGCCGACGATCAGGCACAGCAGGGAGGTCTTGGACTGGGTGGCCAGCACCAGGATCGAGGCGAGGCCAAGAGCGATGGCCGGCAACAGACGGCGCGGATCGGGCGAGGCGAGGCAGGCGGCCGAGGCGGTGGCCCCGATCACCATGACCGCCCCCATCTGGTTCTTCTCATACCAGAGGCCGCGCCACAGGCCGGCGTTGTCGTACTGGTGGACGCCGATGGAGGGGAAGGCGAAAACCATCACCAGACTGCCCACCGCCATCAGCAGGGCGGCGTGCATCAGCAGGCGTGGCAGATGCGGTCCCCGAAACACCGCGCCCAGATACAGGGCGAAGACGCAGCTGATGGCCAGGGCGATGATGCGCCGGCTGGTCACCTCATAATCGATCGACCAATATTTTGAGGCGAAGGCCAGGCCCACGACAGCCAGCATCGCCAGCATTGCCGGCCAGGCGCGCCACAGCCGGTCGAGGCGATACGCAGCCATGCCGAAGATGGCGGCATACGCCGGCAGCCAGACCAGACGCAGCACCGGCGTCTCTTCCTGCAGCGGCGCGAAGACGGGCCCGATCAGGGCGCCGGTCAGCATGGCGACGAGGCCGATGCAGATCGCCCGCTCCCACAGGCTGGGAACCGGTTCGGTCAGGACCGCTTCTGGACGGGACTCGCGCACCCATGCAGGGTCGGGCCTCAGGCTTAACGAAGGGTTGGAATCGAATGGGGCGCGACCTGCTCAGAACCCGGGACGGAGGTCACGCCCGCGTGGGCTTCGTCGAACTGTTCTTCGACCTGGTCTTCGTGTTCGCCATCACCCAGATTTCGCACGCCCTGCTGGCCCATCTGAGCTGGATCGGGGCGCTGCAGGGTTTCATGCTGCTGGGCGCGGTGTGGTGGGCCTGGATCGACACCAGCTGGATCACCAATTGGCTGGATCCCGACCGCGCGCCCGTGCGCATCCTGCTGTTCCTGCTGATGGGCGCCGGTCTGGTGATGTCGACATCCCTGCCGGAAGCGTTCGGCGACAAGGGGCTGATCTTCGCCTTCGCCTTCGCCTCCCTGCAGGTCGGCCGCGGCCTGTTCACCCTCCGGGCGGTCCGCAGGCACGAGGTGCAGCGGCGCAATTTCCAGCGCATCTGCGTCTGGGCCGTCGGCGGCGCGATCCTGTGGATCACCGGCGGCTTCATGGAGGGCCAGACCAGGCTGATCCTGTGGCTGATCGCCGTCGCCGCCGAGTTCGCCGCGCCGGCCTGCTATTTCTGGGTTCCGGGTCTGGGCCGGTCGCACACCGAGGACTGGGAGGTCGAGGGCGGCCATATGGCCGAACGGGTCGGCCTGTTCATCATCATCTGTCTGGGCGAATCCGTCCTCGTCACCGGCGCGACCTTCGCCGGACTGGAGTGGACGCCATCGGTCGTGGGCGCGTTCGCCACGGCCTTCATCGGAACGCTGGCCATGTGGTGGATCTGGTTCAGCAAGGCCCATGACGCCGCCTCGGACGTCATCGCCCATTCGCAGGACACGGGCCGGGTCGCCCGGCGCGCCTACACCTATGCGCCGATCCTCGTGGTGGCCGGCATCGTGGTCACCGCCGTCGGGGACGAGATGTCGCTGAGTCATCCGGACGGGTCCCTGGAGTTCCCCACGGCCGCCGTCCTGATCGGCGGGCCGATGCTGTTCCTGATCGGGGCGCAAGTGTTCAAGCTGGCGGCGTTCGGCCTGTGGTCGCCGTCCCGGCTGAGCGGGATCGCGGCCTTGGGCGCATTGAGTTTCGCCGTTCCGATGCTGACGCCGCTGGGGCTGGCGATGTGCGCGACGGCGGTGCTGGTCGGGGTCGCGGTCTGGGAGACCGTGGCGACCCACGGGAGGCCTATCGCCGAAGCCCCCGGATAGACCGCGCTACAGCGACGCCAGGGCGGCGGCCTGCGCCCGGATCAGCGCCCGCGTGGACCTGTCGGCGTCGAACACGCCGTACCAGCCCTGCGGTTCGTGCGGCGGATCGCCCAGCCACGCCCGGTCGCCGTCGCGGAAGCGGAAGTCCGGATTGCGCGTCCGCCCCTCGCCGTTCCAGGCCCAGAAGTTGGAGCCGGCCAGTGGCCCGCCGGCCCGGCCGTCGGCCAGAACTGCTGCGTGAATGTCGGTGTAGAAGCCGTCGCGCAGGGTTACGGCTGTTGCCGGGTCATAGGCGTCGCCATCCCGTGGATAGCCGAACTCCTCGATCACCAGCGGCTTGCCGAGCTCCCGGGCGAAGCCGATGTGCTGACGGATGTATTCGGCCGTCCTGGCGCGGGCGTCCGCGTCGGTTCCGGCCATGTCCTGCCGGTTCAGCCAGCCCCAGTTGGCGGGCCAGATGTGGGCGGTCAGATAGTCGATGTCCGGGGACCGGTGGGCGTCCAGCAGGATGTCGGCGCGTTCGACAGACCCCTTCAGGCCCTCGCTGCCCGTCGAGACCAGGTGGTGGGGATCCAGCGACTTGATCAGCCGGGCCGTGTCCGCGATCCAGCCGTGGAAGGCCGGCAGGTTTGCGACGGCGCGGGCTTCGGAGCCGGCCGGGCGCGGCTCGTTTGCCAGCTGCCAGGCCATGATGGCGGGGTCGTCGGCATAGCGGACGCCGGTCACCGTATTGGTCCGGGAAACCACGGCGCGGACATAGTCGTGGTAGAGGCCGACGGCTTCGATGTCGCCGTAATAGTCGGCGACGAAGTCGGGAAATTCCGGCCAGGGGTGGGCCGGGTCGTTCATGTTCAGATATCGGCCGCCGTTGACCCATGAGAGGTAGGTCATCATCCCGCCCGACCATTCCCAGAAATTGGTCAGATAGAGCACCGCCTTCATGCCCCGCCGCCCGATCTCCGCCAGCGCGCGGTCCAGACCTGTGAGCAGGGTCTCGTTGTAGTCGGAACCCCGGTCCCGGAAGGCGGGCCGGACGGAGTTCTTCAGCGGCGACAGTTCGGCGGATGCGGCGAGCCGGATATTGGTCACGCCGTCGCCCGCCAGCGTATCCAGTTCACGCCCCAGCCGCGCCCGGTCGCCGAAATCCGCCTCGGTGCCCAGCCAGGCCAGATACCAGGCGTTGGCGCCGACGAAACGGTAGGGCCCGCCGTCGATCTTCAGCCCCATGCCGTCGCGCGTGACGAAGCCGGGACGGCCGATCGATGCGGCGGCTCGCGAGGGCAGGGACAGTGCGGCCGCGGCGGCCAGGACGACGCGGCGGCTGGGTGTCACGGCGCCTTCTCCACGAAGCTGTCGATGACCTTCTTCTCCCCGGCCTTGTCGAAGGCCACCAGCAGTTTGTTGCCCTCGATGCCGATGATCAGACCATAGCCGAACTTCTGATGAAACACCCGCTCGCCCTTCGACCAGTCGGCGCCGGCCCTGGGGTCCGCCGTGGCCACCAGCCGACCATCACCCTCGATCAGGGCGTGGCGCGCCGGGCGAGCGTCGGGCGCGCGCGCGGCGGTGAAGGACTGGGCGCGTTTCCAGCCGGGCGAGGAATAGCCCGAACCGAAGGTCGGCATGTCGTCCCAGCGGCTCTTGGCGTCCTTCATGCCCGGCGTGACGCCGTAGTAGCCGGTGTCGCTCTCGGCCTCGACATGGGCGATGGGCAGTTCGTCGACGAAACGGCTCGGCAGTTGCGAGGTCCAGCGGCCATAGACCAGCCGGTTGGCAGCGAACGAGATGCGTGCGTCGGACTTGGCCCGTGTGACGCCGACGTAGGCGAGGCGACGTTCCTCCTCGAGACCCTTTTCGCCCTTCTCGTCGATGCTGCGCTGGCTGGGGAAGACGCCTTCCTCCCAGCCCGGCAGGAAGACCAGCGGGAACTCCAGCCCCTTGGCGCCGTGCAGGGTCATGATCTGGACGGCGTCATCCGCACCGCCGCGGTCCAGGTCCATGACCAGCGAAACGTGCTCCAGATAGGCGGGCAGGGTCTCGAACTGCTGCATCGACTGCGTCAGCTCCTTGAGGTTGTCGAGCCGCGTCTGGCCGGTGGCCCGGTCGGCCTTCTGCATGTCGGTGTAGCCGCTCTCTTCCAGCACGGCCTCGGTCAGCTCCCAATGGGTCGTCGTCTGGGCGAGGGCCCGCCAGCGGTCGATGTCGCGCACGAAGTTGGACAGGGCGGTCCGCGTCCGCGCCTGAAGCTCGTCCGAGACGATCAGGTCGCGCACCGCCGACATCGCCGAGACGCCGGACAGGCGGGCGATCTGCAGCACCTTCTGCACCGAGGTGTCGCCGATGCCGCGCTTGGGCACATTGACGATCCGCTCGAAGGCCAGGTCGTCGTCCTCGGACAGGATCAGGCGCAGATAGGCGTGGGCGTCGCGGATCTCGGCGCGCTCGAAGAAGCGCGGGCCGCCGATGACGGTGTAGGGGACGGCCAGCAGGACGAACCGTTCCTCGAACGCCCGCATCTGGAACGAGGCCCGGACCAGCACCGCCATGTCCCTGTAGGCGACGCCCTGGCGGCGGGCGGTCTCGATCTCGTCGGCGATCAGCCGGGCTTCCGCCTCGCCGTCCCAGACGCCCCGCACCCGGACCTTGTCGCCGCTCAGGTCCTCGGTCCACAAGGTCTTGCCCAGCCGGTCGCGGTTGGCGGCGATCAGGCCGGACGCTGCTCCCAGAATATGCTGTGTGGAACGATAGTTACGTTCCAGTCTTATGACCTTGGCTCCGGTGAAGTCGCGTTCGAAGCGCAGGATGTTGTCGACCTCGGCGCCGCGCCAGCCATAGATCGACTGGTCGTCGTCGCCCACGCAGCAGACATTGCCTGTGGAGCAGGTCAGGAGCCGCAGCCACAGATACTGGGCGACGTTGGTGTCCTGGTATTCGTCGACCAGGATGTAGCGGAAGCGACGGCGATATTCCTCTGCGATATCCGCATGCTGTGACAGGATCGTCAGGTTGTGCAGCAGCAGGTCGCCGAAGTCGCAGGCGTTCAGGCTGACCAGCCGGGCCTGATAGGCGGCGTACAGGCTGTGCCCCTTGCCATTGGCGAAATCCTCGGACGGCGGCAGCTTGTCCGGCGTCCAGCCGCGGTTCTTCCAGTGGTCGATCAGCCCGCTGAGCGAACGCGGCGTCCAGCGCTTGGTGTCGAGATTGGCGGCCTCGAGCAGCTGTTTGCAGACCCGCTCCTGATCGTCCGTGTCCAGAATGGTGAAGGTCGACTTCAAGCCGACCAGTTCAGCATGCCGGCGCAGGATCTGGGCGGCGACGCTGTGGAAGGTGCCCAGCCAACGCAGGCCTTCGGCCGAAGGCCCGATCAGATGGGTGATCCTTTCGCGCATTTCGCGCGCGGCCTTGTTGGTGAAGGTGACGGCCAGCAGCTCCCACGGCCGGGCGCGGCCCGTGGCGAGGATGTGCGCCAGCCGGGTTGTCAGCACCCGCGTCTTGCCCGTCCCCGCGCCGGCGAGCACCAGAACGGGACCGTCGACGGTCTCCACGGCCTCGCGCTGTTCGGGGTTCAGCCCGGCCAGATAGTCGACCGGGGCCGCCTCCACGCCGTTGGGGCCGCGCGAGCGGGCGAGGTCGGAGATACGCGGGGCGGGGACTTCAGGCAGACTCATCGGCGGAACATAAGGGGCACGGAGGCGGATGTCAGCGGCGGTGTGCGCAAGGCCTCGCGGGAACCGTGAAGCGTGACCGTCGTTCCGGCTGCATCAGCAATCAGGGAAGGGGTCTTCCATGGCCGACAACATCAACAACACCGGCAGCGGCGGCGGCAATGCGGGCCTCGCCTTCATCGTCGGCGGCATCGTCGTCGTCCTGGCGATCGTGGCGTATTTCGTCTTCGCCCGCGGCGGCGCGCCCGAGACCAAGGACGTGAACGTCGACGTCAACCTGCCCGAAGTCTCGGCCCCGGCCGTTCCGAGCACGAACTGAGCCATGACAGATCCCAACGTTCCGCCGCCCGGCGAACCCCGGACCGAGGTGCATCACACTACCATCAACAATCCGCCCGCTCGCAGCGGCGGCGGCGGCTGGATCGGTCTGCTGGTCGGGGGCCTTGTGGTGGTGGTGATCATCATCGCCTTTGTCGTCTTCTCGAACGGCGGCATGAACCCGGCCAAGGACACCAATGTCGACATCGACGTCGACCTGCCGCGCCCGACCCTCCCGGACGCGCCGAAAATGCCGGATCTGCCTGACGTCCCGCAGGTCGAGCCGCCGACGGTGCCGACGCCGTCGCCGGAGCCGCAGGCCTAGCGCAGGCGGTAGCTGATGGTGGTCACGACCCGGACCTTCTTGTCCGGAGACTGGCTCTCATCGCCGATCTCGTCGCGGGCGAGGATTTCGAACGAGCCCTGCGTGGCTTGCCGGATAGGCCCGAGCGGCGCGCCCGAATCCTGGGCGAACCGCTCGGCGCCGGTGCGCGCGGCGGCCGTGGCCTCGGCAATCATGGCCGGGCGCACGGCGTTCAACCTTGTGAAGACATAGGTAGGGCCGGTGAAGTCCTGCAGCACCACGCCCTGGCGCACGAGGTCGTTCAGGGCGCGGGTCGTGGCCTGGACCCGGTCAACGTCGGTCGTACGCACGATGACGGTCTGGGCCAGGATGAAGCGGGGGCCGCCGTTCTGGTTGGCGTATTCGCGGGACTGCGTATCGGCGACCTCCAGCCGGCCCAGCGACACGGCGTTGGCGGGATAACCCTGGGCGGTCAGGAAGCGGCGCACGATGGCGAGATCGCCATCCACGCGGGCCTGCACGTCCGAAAGGACATCGCCGGAGGCCGTGAACCGCAGCGGCAGAACGGCCAGATCAGCCTTCACATTGCGCTCGGCCAGACCACGCACGCTCACGGAGCGGTCTCCGACGCGGGCGTTGACCACTCCCTGTCCGATCAGGGCGCCGCTCCCGATAAGCCCGGCGGCGATCAGGCCTCCGAAGACCAGCGCGGGGATCAGTTTTTCATTGGCCATGGGAACGCCCTCCGGAGCGGAGGATGCGCCAACCCGGGCCGCTGTCAATCGGCGGACTCCTGTTCGGCGAAAGACCGGTCGCCGCCGGCCCAGGCGAGGGCCAGCAAGCGGCAGGCCGAGGCGAGGGGCGTGCGGCCGCGCCCTTCGTCTATCCGCTTCATCAGCCCGGCTTGAGACAGGCCCGCGGCGACGGCGACCTGATCGAGGACGGCCCAGAACGCCGGTTCCAGCGCCACGGAGGTGGCGTGGCCGGACAGGGAGACGGAGCGTTTCTTCAGCATGCCTGTAACCCTGGCACAGGGTCGCGCCGGATGCGACGTGAACGACGTTCACCTGCCGTCAGGATCGGGTATGATCATGACAGCGACAGGATCCTCCATGACCGCCACCGCAGACTTTCAGACGTACAGCCGCTTCCGGCCGCAGAAACTCGAGCCGATCACCGCCTTGCGCGCCTTCCGCCGCCTCATCCGCGACAAGGAGGACACGGCCCAGGTCTTCGAGATCATGCGCGCCCTCTCGGGCGGCTCCATCGCCCGCGGCTACAACCGGATGCTCGGCACCATGGAAGGCGGCCGGCAGGCGTTCCTCCGTGAAGAACTGGCTCACAAGCTCGATGATCCCGTCTGGCTGTCGCAATTTCCGGCCGGGTCGGTCGGCGGGGCGTATCGGGAGTTCCGCGAGGCGCGCGGCTTCACCGCCGAGGGTCTGGCCGACGAGGCGCGCAAGGTCGCGCCCCTGGCCGACGCCCCCCATCCGGTCATCTGGTACTCGCGCCGGCTGAGGGACATCCACGACATCTGGCACGTCCTGGCCGGCTACGGCACCGACGCCCTGGGCGAGGCCTGCGTGGTCTCCTTCTCGTACGGTCAGACCCGCAATCTTGGCTTCGCCTTCATCGGCTGGGGCGCGGCGCGGGAAATCCAGCGCGAGGTGCGCACGGTGCCGGCGCGCCGGGCCGTCTGGCAGGCGTACCGCAACGGCAAGGCCGCGCGCTGGCTGCCCGGACTGGACTACGAAGCCCTGTTCGGACAGCCGCTGGATCAGGTCCGGGATCGCCTGAACATTCGCCCCGCGACGGTCTATCAGACCGTGCCCGCCGAGGTGCTCGCCGGGCTGAAACTGCGGGCCTGACCGGCGATATCCGGACGTCATAAGTCCGCCTTATGGCGGAGGTGGACAACCCCGCTTGAAGACCGCCCCGGAGCGGTTCATGTCGGTCGCATGTCCTCCCCGACTGAAGCCGCGCCCGTCGTTCGCCTGCCCCTCTCCCGCGCCAGACTGCTGGGCGTCGTGGGCGTGATCATCTGCGCAATGATCTGGGGCACGACCTGGTACGCCATCACCCTGCAGCTTGGGACGGTGCCGCCGCTGGCCTCCATCGTCTGGCGCTTCGGCCTGGCCTCGGCCCTGCTGTTTCTCGGCTGTCTGATCTTCCGCCAGAACCTGCGTCTGACCCGCGCCCAGCATCTGGCGGCGCTGGGGCAGGGGGCCTTTGCCTTCTCGATCAGCTACAGTTTCACCTACGCCAGCGAGGGCCATGTCGCCTCGGCCATCGTGGCCGTGACCTTCGCCTCCCTGACCTTTCTGAACCTTGTCCTGTTCCGCATCGCCGCGGGCCAGAGGGCCGCGGCCGCATCCTGGGGCGGCGCCATCCTGGGCCTGTTCGGCGTCGCCGTGCTGTCGGGCGGCGAGGTTCTGAGCGCGGGCTTCGACCGGCGCGCGGCGCTGGGCGTCGGCCTCGCCCTGATCGCCACCACGGCCTCGGCCTTCGGCAACTATTTCGCCTGGCGCGGCCAGAACCGCGGCTCCGAGGCCATCCCCTCGACCGCCTGGGCCATGGCCTACGGCACGGGCCTGCTGGCGCTTTACGGCCTGGCGACAGGGGTGGAGTTCCGGATCGACCCGACCTTCACCTATGTCGGCTCGCTGCTCTATCTGTCGATCTTCGGCTCGGTGATCGCCTTCGGCCTGTATTTCACCATCGCCCGCACCATCGGCTACGCCATGGCCAGCTATATTTCGGCCCTGACGCCCCCGATCGCCATGCTTGTCTCGGTGCTGTTCGAGGGCGCGCATTTCGGCTGGACGGCGCTGGCGGGCCTGTTGCTGGTCCTGTCCGGTCAGGCGCTGCTGATCCGCGCCCCCAAGGCGGCCTAGCGGAACCAGCCGCGTTTTTTCTTCTTCGCCGGAGTCGCCGCCTTCTTCGCCGCCTCGGCCTCGCGCCGTTCGCGCTCGGCCTTGACCCGCATGGCGACGAGGACGGGGATCAGCCCGTGTCTGATGCGCGGGTCCTGACGCGGGTCGGCCATGGCTCAGTCCTCCAGCTTCGATCCGTCCAGAAGGCGCTGGATACGGGCGCGCTCCCGCTCGGCCGCCGTCCGCTCCGCCTTCGACTGTCCGTGGGCGGCGCGGCTGGTTTTCGCCGCGGCCTTCGCTTCGGCCTTCGCGCGATCCTTGCGTACCTTGTTCAGGTTGACGAGCTCGCCCATCCACGGTCTCCGCAATGCAACCCCGGCCGACGCCGGGCGATTATCCCCGACAGCCAACCGTCAGGAGAACCCATGGTAGACCCGACTCAAATCCGCGAACACCTCGAAGTCGTCGGCTCGGACGGCGAGCACGTCGGCCGCGTCGATCACGTCATCGGCGACCGGATCGAACTGGCCAAACTGGATCTCGCCGCCGGCTTCAAACACCACATGATCCCGGTCAGCTGGGTCGATCACGTCGACGAGCACGTCCATCTGAATGTGACGAAGGACGAAGCCAGGGCGCGCTGGACCGAGAAACACTGACCGTCCGACTTACCGCGAATTCACGAAGGCCCCGCTGATATCCGGCGGGGCCTTCGCCTATGTAGGGATCTGCGCCCGCCACGGGCGGGAGGAGACGACTGCCTTGATCCGCCTGATCCTCAACATCCTCTGGTTCATCTTCGGAGGCTGGCTTTCCGGCCTGCTCTGGCTGTTCGGAGGCGCGATCCTGGCCCTGACCATCGTCGGCCTGCCGTGGACCTTCGCCGCCTGGCGGATCGCCAGCTACTCCTTCTGGCCGTTCGGACGCGAGGTGGTCTGGCGCGACGAGTTCACCGGCCGGCATGACATCGGCACAGGCGGCGTCGGCCTGGTGCTGAACATCATCTGGTTCATCTTCGCCGGCTGGTACATCGCCCTGTCGCACTTGGTGATCGCCATCGCCGAGTTCATCTCGATCATCGGCATCCCGTTCGCGCTCAAGGACCTCGAGCTGGCCAAGCTGGCGCTGGCGCCGATCGGCCGGACGATCCGCGACAAGCCCTGAACCCGCCAACCTCGACGGGAGAGTCAGCGGCGGCTATGGCTGGATGGCAGCAGCTTTGCTGTAGGGGAATTCCAAGATGATCAAACACCTGGTTCTGGCCGCCGCCGCGGCTACATTGCTGGCTGCCTGCGGCTCTGGCGATGACGCCGCCGCGCCTGCGCCCGCCACAGCTGCGCCAGCCGCCGGCGAACCCGCCGCCGCGCCTGCCGCCGGCGTGGCCGAGGTCAAGTTCAACCTCAAGAACGCCACCAGCTTCACCCTGACCCATCTCTATCTGTCGCCGGCCGCCAGCAACGACTGGGACAACGACATCCTGGGCGAGCAGGTGGTCGCCGCCGGTGAGACCGCCGAGGTCTCGATCGATGACGGGGTCGAAAGCTGCATGTATGACCTCCGCGCCGATTTCGACGACGGCGACGCCATCGACATCCGCGGCGTGAACGTCTGCGAGATCGAAGGCACGACGGTCACCGTCTCGGAATAGGTCCCGGACTGAACGACGACGGGCCGCGCCGGGATCTCCGGCGCGGCCCCTTTCTTATCTGTGTCCCGGTGACTGCCGACGAGTATCGGCCTTTCCCCGGACGGCGTGCATCAGCCCGGCGAGATCATCTTCTCGGGCCGCACCGCCTCGTCGAACTCGGCGTCGGTCAGATAGCCGCCGCCGACGGCTTCCTCGCGCAACGTCGTCCCGTTCCTGTGCGCCGTCTTGGCGATCTTGGCGCAGGCGTCATAGCCCAGCTTGCCGTTCAGGGCGGTGACCAGCATCAGCGAGTTGTCGAGGCCGCGCTTGATGTTGTCCTCGCGCGGCTCGATGCCGACCACGCAGTTGTCGGTGAAGGACACCGCCGCGTCGGCCATCAACCGCACCGACTGCAGGAAGTTGTAGGCCATCACCGGGTTGAAGACGTTCAGCTCGAAATGTCCCTGCGAACCGGCGAAGGTCACGGCGGCGTGGTTGCCGAACACTTGCACGCAGACCTGCGTCAGGGCCTCGCACTGGGTCGGATTGACCTTGCCCGGCATGATCGACGAGCCCGGCTCGTTCTCGGGCAATGCCAGTTCGCCCAGACCCGAGCGCGGGCCCGAGCCGAGGAAGCGGATGTCATTGGCGATCTTGAACAGGCTGGCGGCGACCGTGTTGATGGCGCCGTGGCTGAACACCATGGCGTCATGGGCGGCCAGGGCCTCGAACTTGTTCGGGGCGGTCACGAAGGGCAGGCCGGTGATGGCGGCGATCCGCTGCGCCACCTGTTCGGCGAAACCGATCGGGGCGTTCAGCCCGGTGCCGACGGCCGTGCCGCCCTGGGCCAGCTCCATCAGTTTCGGCAGGGTCAGTTCGATCCGCTCGATGCCGTTGGCGACCTGCTGCGCATAGCCGCCGAACTCCTGACCGAGCGTCAGGGGGGTGGCGTCCTGCGTATGGGTGCGGCCGATCTTGATGATGTGGCCCCAGGCCTTCGCCTTGGCGTCCAGCGCGGCGTACAGATGCTTCAGCGCCGGCAGCAGGTCGTTGACCACCTGTTCGGCGCAGGCGACGTGCATGGCCGTCGGATAGGTGTCGTTGGACGACTGGCTCATGTTGACGTGGTCGTTGGGGTGGACCGGCTTCTTGGTCCCCATCTCGCCGCCCAGCATCTCGATGGCCCGGTTCGAGATCACCTCATTGGCGTTCATGTTCGACTGGGTGCCCGAGCCGGTCTGCCAGACCACCAGCGGGAAATGGTCGTTCAGCCGGCCCTCAATGACCTCGTCAGCCGCCTTGACGATGGTGTTGCCGATCGCCGGGTCCAGCTTGCCCAGCGCCATATTCGTCTCGGCCGCGGCGCGTTTGACGATGCCCAGCGCCCGCACGATGGGCAGAGGCTGTCTCTCCCAGCCGATCCTGAAATTCCCCAGCGACCGCTGCGCCTGGGCGCCCCAGTAACGGTCGGAGGCGACCTCGATGGGGCCGAAGGTGTCGGTTTCAGTGCGGTTCGTCATGGCGAAAGCAGGCTCTTCAGACGTGGCGGGAGGATGCGCGGCGGTGTAGCACGGGGCCGCGCGCGAACAAGGCGCAGACGCGAGGACGCTGAATGACCGCAGGCTGGATCGGCATCGGAAAGGTCCGCGCCCGTGAAGCCGGCGACGCCGTCGAGATCACCATCGACGGCCTGACGACCCAGGCCAAATACTACAAGCCGCTGGTCTATGAGTTCATGCGCAAGGAGTGGTCGTCGCGCCCCTCCTACGGCGACTACACCGTCGAAATCCTGATGGAGCACGTCGGCGATCCGCCGTGGATGGACCTCGACAATCTGGCCAAGGCGCTGCTGGACGCCATCAAGGGCTATCTGTTCCACGACGACGCCCAGGTCGCGCGCCTGCTGGTCGAACGCCGCGAGGGCGAACGGGAGCGGATCACGATCCGGGTCTTCCCGCGGCCACCGGCCGGTTGAAGCGCAGGGTCGGCAGGCGCAGTTGCATCTCGGAGCCGACGAACAACTGGGGTTCCGAGGGCAGGTCCACCGCGTGTTCCTGCTCCTTGCGTGTCACGCAGGCCCGCGCCCCCGCCGCCAGCGCCAGGAAGTCGGTCGCCGTCGGCAGCGCTTCGATGATGCAGCCATCGAACCACGGATACCTCTCGTCCGCCCCGCATCCGAAAGACGTCCGCTCGCGGCTGGCGGCCGTCAGCACCATCCGGTTGGGTGCTGACAGGGCGTTGACGAAGATGCCCGAGTAGCAGGCCGATACGATCACCACCGTCGGCCGCGCGCCGCAGGCCCGGCGGACGATGTTGACCATCATGTCGGGCGTCATGCGCGGAGCGTCGCCGAACACCATGGCCGTCGGCGCGCCGTGCGAGGTGAAATACAGCAGGCAGCCCGCGCTTCCGCGCGCCGCCGCGTCATACAGGCCGTCCAGCACCGTCTGCGGCGTCTCGGGGTTCGAGGCATCCGGCCTCAGGCTGTAGTCGACCATGGTGGCGCGCGGGAAGCCGGCGTCCAGGAAGCCTTTCACCAGGTCCCGGCGCGCGTTGTCGAAGGCCTGGATGGGCTGGCCGCGTCCGTCGCGCCAGTCCGCCGCAACGATCGCCGAGGTCCAGCCTTCGAACCGGCTGAACGAAGTCCGCTCCGCCTGGGCGCCGGCGGGCGAGACAAGGGCGATCCACACCGCCAGTACGATGACAGACGCCCGTCCCATGACGTTTCTCCGGCTTCGAACAGACCAAGGTTAGCCGAGGTCGCCGGGAGGGGAAGGGGGCTATTTCTTCCGGAACTGGTCCAGGGAGACGACCTTGGGGCCGTCGTCGCCCGTAACCTCGGGTTCGGTCCCCGCAGGCTCCGCGGCCGCGACCTCGGCGGCGATGTCCTCGACCGTGGCCGGCGCCTCGAACTGAAGCAGGAACTGGACGGACGGATCGTAGAACCGGGTCACGGCCGTATAGGGCATGGCCAGGACCTTGGGCATGCCGCCGAACTTCAGCATGACCGAGAATTTCGTCGGCTCGACCTTCAGGTCCCAGTACTGGTGCTGCAGCACGACCGTCATCTCGTCCGGATATTTGGCCATGATGTCGGGCGGCACGCTGACGCCGGGCGCCCGCGTCTTGAAGGTTACGTAGAAATGGTGCGCCCCGGGGATGCCTTCGGGCAGCGCCGCGCGCTCCAGCGCCGAGCGGATGACGCCGCGCAGGGCGTCCTGCGCCAGCTGCTCATAGTGCATCTCGTCGACTGGGGGAGTTTCGTCGGCCATGGCTCGCCTCGGGGGTTCGGGCGAACTGATAGCTGCGCCGGGCGGCGGGCGAAAGGTGGCGATGTGGTGAAAGTGCCGGGATTCTGTTGGCAGGCTCCCGGCGGCCCCGCCTGAGGAACTGATCCCCCAGGACTTAAGTGTTCGAAATCACCCGAACCGCTTACGCGGCGAGAGCGACTTCTCCAGCGAAGTTATCGTTCGCAGTTAGAAAATGGCCCGATACGGTGGGCCAGGACGGGCGAAAGCAGTCTTCTTTACACGTCCGTCGATGCTAGTCGGCCCCATGCTCGCTCCGCCGATAACGCGGGGAAGGAATGGTGGAGCCGCCGGGAATCGCACCCGGGTCCGGTCCGCTTATTACAAGCGCGTTTATCGCCATAGTCCGGGCGAACCCGGACAGGACCAATATAGGCGCAAGGGCCTAATGTTCCAAGACCTTCACGCGTATCCGGGATGGCGCGCCCAGCCGGGCGTCTGGTTCCTGAACCAGGTCAGCTGACGTTTGGCGTAGTTGCGTGTCGCCTGGCGCGTCGCCTCCACCGCCGCAGTCAGCGTGGTCTCGCCCGCCAGATGGGCCGCGAACTCGCGCACGCCGACCGCCTTCATCGCGGGCAGGGCGGGATCCAGATCGCGAGCCGTCAGGGCCCGAACCTCGTCGAGCGCGCCCTGTTCGACCATCTGCGCCACCCGCCTGTCACAGTTGGCGTAGAGCGCCTCCCGCGACGGCTCGATCACCACCCCGGTCCAGGCCTCCGGCGACAGGAGCGGCGTCGTGTCCGCGGTCCAGTCGCTGAGCGATCGCCCGGTGTGGTCCGCCACGGCCCAGGCCCGCGTCAGCCGTTGCCGGTCGCCGGTCTCGATCCGCGCCTCCGATGCGGCGTCGACCTCGGCCAGACGACGGCGGAAGACGGCTTCGCCTTCGGCGTCGTATATCGCGCCGGCCGCGTCGCGCACCTCGACCGGAATATCCGGAATATCCGCCAAGCCTTTGGTCAAAGATGTAAAATACAACCCCGTTCCACCGACCAACAGCACCGGACGGCCTTGCGCAGCTTCGTTCGTCGCCAGCGGAAGGACCGCCCGGCTCCACCGCCCGACGGACCAGGCGTCGGCTGCGTCCGCCACGCCGTACAAGGCGTGCTCCGCCTGCGCCTCTTCCTCCGCTGACGGCCGGGCGCTCAGCACGCGCAGGTCGGCGTAGAGCTGCTGGCTGTCGGCGTTGACGATCAGCCCCCCCGTGCGCCGCGCCATGTCCAGCGCCAGCCGCGACTTGCCCGAGGCGGTCGGGCCGGCGATCAGGGTGATGAGGGGCTGTGACAAATGCGGGGCTCGCGGGCGGGAGTCTCCGGCGATAGAACGCAGGCTTCGCTCCCGCAACCCGGACTGAATCGCCTTGCCCGACCGTTCCCCCCGCCGTGAGCAAGTCATCGACGCCCTCGACGGCATCCTCGATCCGAAGACGGGGCAGGGGCTGGTCGCCGCCGGTCTGGTGCAGGGGCTGACGGTCGCCCCCACACCTGAC
Source organism: Brevundimonas sp. BR2-1 (assembly GCF_037626195.1). Lineage (NCBI taxonomy): Bacteria > Pseudomonadati > Pseudomonadota > Alphaproteobacteria > Caulobacterales > Caulobacteraceae > Brevundimonas > Brevundimonas sp. BR2-1. Next base: position 93,709 of record NZ_JARKMV010000003.1, read on the forward strand.
GGACTCCGCGCCGGCTTCGTCATGGAGGTTCCCACCGCCGACGCCGCCCTCTACGCCCCGGTCCGCGACGCCGCCGAGGCCGCGCTGAAGGCCCTGCCCGGGATGACGCGTGTTTCCGTCGTCCTGTCGGCCGAGGCGATCACGGCGCCGACGCGCCGGGCCTCCCTGTCGCCGCAGGCCGTCGACCAGACGCGCCCGAAAGCACCCGTTGCGACCGACCGGCCCGCCCACGTCCGCCGCGTCCTCGCCATCGCCAGCGGCAAGGGCGGAGTCGGCAAGTCGACGGTCGCCGTCAATCTGGCCGCCGCCTTCGCCGCCCTGAAACGCGAGGGCAGGGGCCTGTCCGTCGGCCTGCTGGACGCCGACGTCTACGGCCCCTCGCTGCCCACCATGCTGGGCGTCTCCGGCCAGCCCGAATACCGCGACGGCAAGATCCAGCCTCACCTCGCCCACGGCATGAAGGCGATGTCCGTCGGCCTGCTGACCAGGGCGGACGACGCCATGATCTGGCGCGGCCCGATGGCGTCCCAGGCCCTGACCCAGATGCTGACCCAGACGGCCTGGGGAACGCAGGACGCGCCGCTGGACATCCTCGTGGTCGACCTGCCGCCCGGCACCGGCGACGTCCAGCTGACCCTGATCCAGAAGACGCCGCTGGACGGCGCCGTCATTGTCTCGACGCCGCAGGAGGTCGCGCTGGCCGACGCCCGCCGGGCCCACCGCCTGTTCGAAAAGGTCGGCGTCCCTACCCTGGGCCTGATCGAGAACATGGCGGGCGACGTCTTCGGGCGGGGCGGAGCGAAGGTCGAGGCGGAGCGCCTGTCCATTCCCTTCCTCGGCGACCTGCCACTGGATGCGGCCTTCCGCGAAGGCGGCGACGCCGGCGCGCCGGTCGTCATCGTCCAGCCGGACGGCGACATCGCCCGGCGCTTCGCCGCTCTCGCGGAACGGTTGGCCGGCGCGCTGGGCCTTGGCTGAACCGGCCTAGGCCTCGGGCTCGATCACGACCGCCGTGCCATAGGCCAGCACTTCGGTGATCCCCGGCATGATCTCGTTGGCGTCATAGCGCATGGCCAGAACGGCGTTGGCGCCCATCTCCCGCGCATGGGCGATCAGTTCGTCATAGGCTTCCTGACGGGCCGCCTCGGCCAGTTTCACATAGACGCCGACCCGGCCGCCGAGGATCGACTGCACCCCGCCGACCATGTCGCTGATGGCGTTGCGCGAGCGCACGGTGATGCCGCGCACGACGCCCAGCGTCTTCACGACCCGGTGGCCGGGAATGTCGTTGGTGGTCACGGTCAGCATGGTCGTCTCCTGTTCAGCGCCGCTCCAGCACACGGAAGACGAAGGCGTGGTCGTCCTTCTCGCCGGCCGGATGCGCCTCGGACGATACCTCGACAAAGGCCGTTTCGTCGAACGCGGGAAAGACCACATCCCCTTCGGGCTCGGCCTCGACCTCGGTGAGATAGAGGCGCTTCGCCCGGGGCAGGGCCTTTTCGAACAGGCCGGCGCCGCCGATGACGCAGATCTCGTCGACGCCGTCTTCCTCGGCCGTCTCGCGCGCGATCTCGATCGCCTCGTCCAGGGTGGTGCAGACCAGGGCCCCGCGCGCCGCGAACGACTCGTCGCGGGACAGGATGATGTTCAGTCGGCCGGGCAGGGGTTTCAGCGGCAGGCTCTCCCACGTCCGGCGGCCCATGACGCAGGGCTTGCCGACCGTGATCGCCTTGAACCGCTGCAGGTCGCTGCGCAGCCGCCACGGCAGGTCGCCGTCGCGGCCGATCACACCGTTGCGGGCCCGGGCGACGACGAGGACGAGTTGGGGCAGGGGCAAGCGGGACCTCGACGGAAGCGGACGGCGGCGTGGCGACCGCCGTCCGTTCTTACGCGATCAGGCCACAGGTTCCAGCACCTTGAAGCGGAACAGCAGGGCGCCAAGCACTGCGCCGACGGCGGGTGCGGCGAAGAACACCCAAACCTGGCTCAGCGCCTCGCCGCCCTGCAGCACGGCGGGGCCGAAGCTGCGCGCCGGATTGACCGAGACGCCGGTCACCTGGATGCCGACGATGTGGATCACCGCCAGGGTGATGCCGATCGCCAGGCCGGCGAAGGCTCCGTGCTTCTGGTCGCCGCTGACGCCCAGAATCACGACCACGAAGATGGCCGTCATCACCACCTCGAAGATCAGGGCCGCCTGCAGGCCGTAGCCGCCGGGCGAGCCCGCGTCGAAGCCGTTGGCGCCCAGATTGGCGAAGCCGGTCTGGGCGATCAGCCCGATCAGAAAAGCCCCCGCGACCGCTCCCAGAAATTGGGCGACCCAGTACAGACCCATGTCCTTCAGCGACATCCGCCCGGCCACGAAGGCCCCCAGACTGACCGCCGGATTGACGTGGCAGCCCGATACCGGGCCGATGCCATAGGCCATGGCCACGATGGCGAAACCGAAGGCCAGGGCGATGCCCAGCTGACCCACATGATCAAACCCGCCCAGCACGGCCGCGCCGCACCCGAACAGAACCAGCACCAGCGTGCCGACAAACTCCGCTGCGAACTTCCTCACCATGGCAACCTCCCCGTTGCTACGGCCCCGCTTCACGCGGGGTCGAGGGGAGGGTGGGCCGAGTCTTATGGTGAAGCTAGGTTGGTGGAACGGCGGTCTTCGGCGTGAGCCAGTGCAGCCATTTGCGCTGCATCGCCTGTTCGAGGTCGATATTTGCCCGGTCGCAATAGATCAGCAGCATGCCCAGCACGTCCGCCGCCTCGTCGCCCAGCTTGCCGGCGTCGGCCGCGCCGCGCGCCCGGCCGCTCATCCGCAGATGTTCGGCGGTCAGCTCGCCCAGCTCTTCCTGGATCTTCAGCAGGGCCCAGTCGGCGGACCGCTCGATCCCGTGTTCGGCGGCGTAGATGTCCGAGATGCGCAGGACGTCCGCCTGCAGGGTCTTGAGGTGCATCAGACCGCGACCGGCGCCTTGATATGCGGCCACGGCTCGTAGCCCTCGAGCACGAAGTCCTCCAGCCGGTAGGCGAACAGGTCGTCGCGCGGGGTGATGGTCATGGTCGGGGCGGGCCGGGGCTCGCGGCTCAGCTGCAGTTCGGCCTGTTCGACGTGGTTCAGATACAGGTGGGCGTCGCCGAAGGTGTGGACGAACTCGCCCGGTTTCAGGCCGCACACCTGGGCCACCATCATGGTCAGAAGGGCGTAGGAGGCGATGTTGAACGGCACGCCCAGGAAGACGTCGGCCGACCGCTGGTACAGCTGGCAGCTCAGCTTGCCGTCGGCGACGAAGAACTGGAACAGGCAGTGGCAGGGCGGCAGGGCCATGTCGTCGACGTCGGCCGGGTTCCACGCCGAAACGATGTGGCGGCGGCTGTTGGGATTGGTCTTCAGGCCTTCGACCAGCTTTGTGATCTGGTCGATCACCCGGCCGTCCGGCGCCGCCCACGATCGCCACTGCTTGCCGTAGACGGGACCCAGCTCGCCCTCGGCGTCGGCCCATTCGTTCCAGATGCTGACGCCGTTGTCCTTCAGCCAGCCGATGTTGGTTTCGCCGCGCAGGAACCACAGCAGTTCGACGATGATCGACCGCAGGTGCAGCTTTTTGGTCGTCAGGACCGGGAAGCCCTTGCTCAGATCGAACCGCATCTGCCGCCCGAACACGCCCAGCGTCCCGGTGCCCGTCCGGTCGTCGCGCTGCGCCCCGTTGTCGAGGATGTCGCGCAGCAGATTGAGGTACTGCCACTCCGGATGATCCGCCGCGACGGCGCCCGTGCGTGCGTGCAGGTCTTCAAGGGTGGCGACGGCGTTCATGGAAGCGAGTGTGCAACTGATTCGCCGATAGCCCACGTCGATCCGTGGACACTTCGGCGCGAGCCTGTGGACTCAGCCGCGAAATCCGTCCCCGTCCAGAAAAACCTGCTCCTCCGGCGTCGTCTCGCGCCCCAGCGCCCGGTTCCGGTGCGGGAAACGCCCGAAAGTCGCGATCACCTTGTGATGGTGCTCGGCCCAGCGGTCGTCGGCGGGGCGGTCCATGGCCTGGAACAGCGCCAGCTGGCGGTCCTGCAGCGCCATGTCCTCGGCGTGCTGAAGCGGCAGGTAGAAGAAACGGCGCAGATCGTTCTCCACCGCCTGATCCTGCCGCCCGTCCAGGGCCATGATCGCGAAACGCCGCGCCAGGGGGTCAGTGGCGAAGGCGTGGCCGGTGTTGCGGAACACATTCCTCGGAAACTGGTCCAGCAGGATCAGCAGGGCCAGAGACCCCTCCGGCGTCTTCGCCCAGTGGTCCAGCTCGCGCCGGGCCGCCATGAAATGCGCCGCCTCGAACTGCTGCCGGAACCGGGCGTCGAAGGCGTCCTCCTTGGCGAACCACTTCTTCGGACCGGCCTCTTTCCAGAAGCCGACGACGTCCGATGGCGCTATCTGTATGCTCATGACCGATCAAATAGCCGCGCCGCTGCCCGTATTCCATGACCGCGACTGCGATCTGGCGATCATTCGCGGCAAGCGGGTCGCCGTGATCGGCTATGGCAGTCAGGGCCGCACCCACGCCCTGAACCTGCGCGACTCAGGCGTGGGCGACATCGTGGTCGGACTGAAGACCGGCTCGGCCACCCGCGCCAGGGCCGAAGCCGACGGCTTTCCGGTCATGACCGCGGGAGAGGCCGCCTCGAACGCCGATGTGGTCGCCGTCATGGTTTCGGACGAGGCCCACCGTGATCTCTGGGCGAATGAACTGGCTCCGGCGATGAAGCCCGGGGCCGCTCTGATCTTCGCCCACGGTCTGTCCGTGCGGTTCGGTCTGGTCCAGCCGCGCGCCGATCTGGACGTCGTCCTGGCCTCGCCCAAGGGCATCGGGCCGCGCATCCGCGACCTCTATGTCGAAGGGCAGGGGGTCTTCGCCCTGTTCGGCGTGCATCAGGACGCCACCGGCGGGGCCCACGCCCTGGGCCTGTCATACGCGGCGGCGCTGGGCTGCGGCCGCAAGGGCATTCTCGAGACCACCTTCGCCGCCGAATGCGAGAGCGACCTGTTCGGCGAACAGGTGGTGCTGTGCGGCGGGGTCGGAGAACTGATCGACGCCGCCTTCATGAAGCTGGTCGACGCCGGATATCCGCCCGAGGTGGCGTGGTTCGAATGCTTCTACGAGGTCAAGCTGGTCACCGACCTGATGTTCGAGCGCGGCATCGCCGGGGCGTTCGGGAAAATCTCCAACACGGCCGAGTACGGCGCCTATCTGACCGGCCCGCGCATCATCGGCGAGCCTTCGCGCGCGGCCATGTCTGCCGTGCTGGGCGAGGTCCGCGATGGTTCGTTCGTGAAACGGCTGATGGCCGACTATGACGCCGGCTCGCCCGACCTGCTGGCCCGCCGCAAGGCGCTGGGCGAACGCACGATCGAGGCCGTGGGCGCGCATCTGAACGCGGTGGCGGCCAAGGCGGAGGATTGAGGCGGGGAACCTCGGGGCCCCGAAGGGCTGTCTCTTCTTTCCGGGGAAAGATGGTCGGAGTGAGAGGATTCGAACCTCCGACCCCTGCGTCCCGAACGCAGTGCTCTACCAGGCTGAGCCACACTCCGACTTGAGGAGGGGGCTTATAGCCACGGGCTTTCACCCCCGCAAGGGCCGTTTCGCGGTCGATGAAAATAGTCTCGAAACCGGTTCTTGCATCGCCCGCGGCCTTCGCGTATCTCGACCGCCTTCCGGCGCTTCGGCCCCGGATGCGCCGGACCTGCTGGGGAATGGTGTAATGGTAACACTCCGGTTTTTGGTACCGTCATTCTAGGTTCGAGTCCTAGTTCCCCAGCCATCCGCCCCTCCTGACATCGCGAGGCCTGCTTCAGGAAATGGCGCATGCGCATGCGAGGCTCCTCCCGGTTGACCGGGAGACGCCTCATCCGCGCAGCGCGCTCGATCCGCGAAGTGGACGGAGTGGACTCTTCGAACGTTTCGGACGGTGTTTTTCAGCCGGCCGGGCGATCAGTGCGCGGTTGCGGTCTCCAGCGGCAGTCGGATGCGCACGCCCACGCCGGCCTCGGGCGCGGTTTCGATGTTCATCGATCCGCCGAGGTGTTCGACCAGTCCCTGAACCAGCGACAGGCCTTCGCCGGGATTCAGCGCCTCGGCGCCGATGCCCGAATCGCGGACGACAAGGCTGACGCCGCCGACGGCGCGAGAGAAGGCGACGGCGATCGAGCCCCGCCGCGCGTCCGGGAAGGCGTGGCGGCAGGCGTTGGCGATGAGCTCATGGGTGATGATGGCCAGGGGAAGCAGATGGCTGTCGGGCAGCAGCGCCGCCTGGCCGCGCACGTCGATTCGCACCGGCCGGCCTTCGCAGGCCCGGGTCCAGAAGGTTGCGACGTCGTCCAGATAACCCGCGAAGTCCAGAGGACCATCGCCGGTCATGCGCCGGCTGATCAGTTCCATCGCCGCCGTTACGTCGCTGAGCCAGGCCAGATGGCGGACGCTCTCCGGGTCGACGACGCTGCGCAGGCGAATGCCGACGATCGTTTGCAGCAGCTGATAGCCGCCCAGCAGACGTCGTTGAAGCTCGACGAGGCGGTCCTCGGCTATCGCGGCCATTGCGCCCCCGGGCGTTAAAAACACAGGATTTTCTAGCCGAACCGAAGCCGTTAGCCAATGGCGCCGTCAGCCGCCCGGCGCGGTCGTGAGGCCCAGGGAGGGCGGCATGGACGCCACGCTCAGGAGCCCGTTTCGCGCCGCACACGGCCGGTGATCCATCCGAAGATGTAACCGGGCCTTCCCCGGAGCCGAAACTCGGGGCCGTTCGATGGGATTGCCCATTGAAAAAAGCGGATTTTCCCCCGCTGGGTCGAACCAATGAGCCAGTGACGCGTTCGATTGTCCGCTAGCCGACACAATGGTGTACTGGGTCGGTTCGCGTGGGGGTGTTGAGTGTCGAATCCGCCGGATCTCAGGGTCATGATCGTTGAGGACCAGGCCCTGCTCGCCATGGAGCTGGAGCTGGTGCTGGGCGAGTCCGGCTGCGACGTCGTCGGGTGCGCCATGGACAAGGCCGGCGCCTTCGCCATCGCCGAACGCGAGCGACCCGACCTGGCCCTGATCGACGTCAATCTGCTGGACGGCCTGACGGGTCCCCAGATAGCGCAGCATGTCGTGAGCGAGTTTGGCTGCGCTGTCGTTTTCCTGACCGCCAACCCCGAACAGATTCCGGATGGTTTCGCCGGCGCCCTCGGGGCCGTGTCCAAGCCGTTCGATGAGGCCACCATCCAGGCTGTCGTGGTTTTCGCGCGCCAATTCATCCAGCACCGCACCTTGGGCGAGGCGCCGCGCCGGTTCCGCCTGGCGCCTTGGCTGACGACGCCTCCGGCCGATATCGCGCCGCACTGAGCCTCAGCGCCTCAAGCCAGACCGCCCGCCAAATCCAGTCCCGGGGCTTGCGGCCACGCACCGCCGGGATCCATATCGAGCTGCATCAGGGTGACGTCCAGCCAGCGCTCGAACTTCCAGCCCACCTGACGATAGACGCCCGCCTCCACAAACCCCAGCGACCGGTGCAGGGCGATAGAGGCGGTGCTGGTGTCGCTGTCGCTGATCGCGCCGATGAGGTGCCGCATCCCCATCGCCCGGACCCGTCCTATCAGGGCCGTCAGCAAGGCCCGGCCGACGCCATGGCCGCGCGCGTTCTCTTCGACATAGATCGAACCCTCGACGCCGTAGCGATAGGCGGGCCGGGGCCTGAACGGCGAGGCGTAGGCGTAGCCGGCGAACCGGCCGTCGATTTCCGCGACCAACCAGGGCAGGTCGTGGCGCCTCACCGCCGCGAACCGGCCCGCCATCTCCGCGAGCGTGGGCGGCGTGGTTTCGAACGTCGCGGTGCCCCCCTGCACCTCACGGCCGTACAGGGCGGTGATGGCCGCAAGGTCGCCTTCGTCTGCGTCGCGGAGCAGGGGGGGCATGGTCGATCGCGCAGGCGGCTCAGGCCTGCTCCCAGCCCTTTTCGACGGCCCAGACCGCGAAGGCGTAGTCGTGTGCGACCTCCTTCAGATAGTCGAACCGGCCCGAGGATCCCGCGTGGCCCGCCTCCATATTGATCTTCAGCAGGATCGGCTTGCCCGAGGTCGTCGCGGGCCGCAGCTTCGCCACCCATTTCTCCGGCTCCCAATAGGTCACGCGAGGGTCCGACAGCCCGCCCGTGGCCAGCACAGCCGGATAGGCGCGGGGCCCCACCTGATCGTAGGGGCTGTAGCTCATCATGTAGTCGTAGGCCTCGGGGTCCTCGATCGGATTGCCCCATTCGGGCCATTCGGGCGGCGTCAGCGGCAGGCTGGTGTCGCTCATGGTGTTAATCACGTCGACGAAGGGCACGCCCCCGATGACGCCGGCCCACAGGTCGGGCCGCATGTTGTTGACCGCACCCATCAGCATGCCGCCGGCCGACCGGCCCTCGGCGACGATGTGGCCGGCCCTGGCGTAGTTGCGCGAAATCAGATGTTCGGCTGCGGCAATGAAGTCGGTGAAGGTGTTCTTCTTGGTCATCCGCCGCGCGGACAGGAACCAGTTCCAGCCCTTGTCGGAACCGCCGCGGATATGGGCGATTGCGTAGATCCAGCCCCGGTCCACCAGCGACAGCCGGTTGGTCGAGAAGCTGGCCGGGATCGGATTGCCGTACGAGCCGTAGCCGTACAGCAGCAGCGGCGCCGAACCGTCTACCGGCGTCGACCTGCGGCGCAGCACCGTGACCGGAACCAGTTCGCCGTCGGGGGCGGGGGCGTTCAGCCGCTCGACCACATAGTCGGCCGGGTCATGGCCGGACGGCACCTCCTGCACCTTGCGCAGGGTCCGCTCGCGCGTCGCCAGATCATAGTCATAGGTCGAGGTCGGCGTGGAGGGCGAGTTGTAGCCATAGCGCATGGTGGTGGTGTCGAACTCCGACGCCCCGGCCAGCGACAGGGAGTAGGCCGGCTCGTCCACCGCGATCTCGTGCTCGACCCCCGAACGGTCGCGGATGACGATCCTCGTATTGGCGTCGGCCCGCTCCTGGCGGCCGATATAGTCCTTCACCAGCGCCACGCCCTCGATGAACCGGCCCGGCGTGTGGGCGACCAGATCGGTCCAGTTCGATCTGGCGGGCGAGGCGGTCGGCGCCTCGACGATCTTGAAGTCGATCGAGTCGTCGGCGTTGGTGCGGATGACCCAGCGGTCGCCCCAGTGGTCGGCGTCGTACAGCCGTCCAACATGACGCGGCTCCAGCACGACCGGCGTGGCGGTCGGCGTCGCGGCCGGAATCACGCGAGCTTCCGAGGTCTCCTGATTGGCGATTGAGATCAGGATGAAGGCGTCGTCGGCGGTGCGGCCGACGCTGATGAACATGCCGTCGTCGGTTTCCTCGTAGACGAGACTGGTTTCGCCGCCGCGAACCGGCCGGCGGAAGATCTTGTCGGGCCGGCCGTTGTCGTCGCGGTTGGTCCAGAAGACCCACTGGCTGTCAGGCGAGAAGGTGAAGTTGCCCGTCGCCGAGCCGATCGGATCAGGCAGGACCGCGCCGGTCGCCAGGTCCTTGACGTAGATGTGGTGCACCTCGGACCCCTGCGCGTCCTCCGCGTAGGCGAACAGGGCGTGGTCGGGGCTGTGGTCGGCCGCGGACACCTCGGAATAGGCCTTGCCTTCGGCCAGGGCGTTGGCGTCGAGCAGCATCTGCGCGTCGCCGCCGGCGCGCGGCTTGCGCATGTACCGGGGATGCTGGTCGCCGGTCCGGTATTCGACGAAATACTCCCAGGCGCCGTCGGGCGAGGGGACCGAGCTGTCGGCCTCCTTGATCCGGCCCTTCATCTCCTCGAACATCGCCGCCTGCAGGGGCGCGGTCGAGGCCATCATCGCCTCGCGATAGGCGTTCTCGGCCAGCAGATGCTCCTTCACATCCGCCTTGATGACGGTCGGATCGCGCAGGACGGTCTGCCAGTTGTCGTCCTTCATCCACTGGTAGTCGTCGGTGCGCACGCGCCCCAGCTGTTCGATCGTCACAGGAATCTTCTTCGCGACGGGCGGGACGGGACGGTTCTGCGGCATCGGGGCTCCGGGCGTGCGGGCTGAGACGGGAAGGGCGCTCGCGGCCAGTGCGGCGGCGGATGTGGCGAGCAGGTCGCGGCGGTTCATTGATGGCCCCCTGATTTGAACGCGGACCTTGTGCGCGCGGGCGACCCGCCGTCAAATGAACAAACGCCGCTGACCCGATGGGGGATGATGTTTGATCTGCAGACGCCGCCCGAACCCGTTCAGGAGCCGCCGCCCGCCGCCGGCCTGTCCGTCCCGGCATGGGATCTGACGGTCGGGCTGATCAGCGCCACGGTGCAGATCGACCAGATGAACGGCGACAGCACCCGCCGGGTCGGAACCGCCTTCCTGATCAATGCGCCACGCGCCAGCGGCGAGCCCCGCACGGTGATGGTGACGGCCCACCACGTGATGTCGGGCATGAGCGCCCCCGAGGCCCGGATCGGCTGGCGGACGGAGGTCCCGGGCGGCGGCTGGCGCTTCGCTCCCGAGCCGCTGCGCATCCGCGACGAGGCCGGAGAGCCGGTCTGGATCAAACACCCCGACCGGGACATCGCCGTAATGGAGATTTCGGCGCCCCCGGTGTTCGCCCGCGCCGCCATACCTTTGGCCTGGCTGGCCGACCGGGATACGCTGGACGCCTGGCAGGTCGGACCGGGCGATGAGCTGTTCACCTTGGGCTTTCCGCGCGGCTATGCGTCGAACACGGCGGGATTTCCGATCCTGCGGGTCGGCCGGGTCGGATCGTGGCCACTAACACCGATAGACAGCTTTCCGGTGTTCTTACTTGATTTTCCAGTCTTTCCGGGGAATTCCGGCGGGCCGGTCTTCTGGACGCCGGCGGCCCGCAAACTGCCGGGCACCGTTCAGCCGGACCATCCATTCATCGCCGGGGTGCTGACGTCCGAGGTCCGGCCGGGCAACGAACCGCTGGGGATCGGTCTGGTCGCCCACGCCAACTATGTGCGCGAGGCGATAGCCTTGCTGGACGCGACGGAAAGGGTTGCGGAGGGGCCGTAAAAGTCAAATCTTCTGCGGACCCGTAATGCGCATAAGATATATTATGCGAAATGATCGATGCGGGCTGGGCCGTGAATCAGCCTTCCTGCCGCTCAATCCACCATAAATCGCGAACCATCAGGGTTCAGGCCCGGCCGTTGCGCGCCTGCAATCTCGCGGCCAGGCTCGAGGTGTCCCATCTCGACCCTCCCATGGCCTGCACTTCGGCATAGAATCGGTCGACCAGCGCCGTCAGTTCCAGGTGAGCGCCATTGGACCGCGCCTCATCCAGCACCAGACCCAGATCCTTGCGCATCCAGTCGACAGCGAAGCCGAAATCGAACCGGCCCTCGGCCATGGTCTTCCAGCGATTGTCCATCTGCCAGGACTGGGCCGCGCCCTTGGAGATGGCGTCATAGACAGCGTCCGTGTCGAGGCCGGCGACCTGGGCGAAATGAACCGCCTCGGCCAGCCCCTGAACAACGCCCGCGATGGCGATCTGGTTGACCATCTTGGTCAGCTGGCCGGTCCCCGACGCCCCCATGTGTTTGACGGCCTTCGAATAGGCCATGAGCACGGGCTCCGCCTTGTCCAGGGCGGCCGCCTCGCCGCCAACCATGACGCTGAGCTGGCCGTTCTCGGCCCCGGCCTGACCGCCGGAAACCGGGGCGTCGATGAAGTCGCAGCCTTGCACGGCCGCCAGCGCGGACATCTCGCGCGCCGCCCTGGCCGAGGTCGTCGTGTGGTCGACGATGATCGCGCCGGCCTTCAGATGCGGCAGCGCTTCGGTCACGACCTGGCGCACGTCGTCGTCGTTGCCGACGCAAAGGATCAGCAGATCCGCGCCGGCTGCAGCCTCGGCGACGGTCGCCGCGAACCGCCCGCCGCTGGCCTGCGCCCAGGCTCGCGCCTTGTCTGAGGTGCGGTTGAAGCCGGCGACCTCATGCCCTGCCTGAACCAGATGCCGCGCCATCGGCCCGCCCATCACGCCGAGGCCGGCGAAACCGATCTTCATGTCCCAGGCTCCGGAGCGACGCCGTAACGGCCGCGATAGTAGACGAGCGCCGGGCCCGGCGCGGTCTCAAAGCTTTGCACAGCGCCGACGATGGTCAGGTGGTCGCCCATGACGATCCGTTCGGTCGCGACGCAGTCCAGTCGCGTCAGGGCGTTCTTCAGGCGCGGCGGCTCGGCGCTGGAACTGTCGAACTCCTCCGACGACAGGCGGCAGACGCCCCAGGCGAACCGGTCCGACATCTCCCGGTCCTCGGCCGGCAACATATGAACCGCGAAACGGTCGGCGGAGGCGAAGGCGTTGTGACGGTCAGAGGCGCGATCCAGGCACCACAGCACCAGCGGGGGGTTCAATGAAACCGAGGTGAAGGAATTGATCGTGATCCCGAGGGGCCCCTCCCCCGTATGGGCGGTCACCACGCAGACGCCGGTCGCGAAGCCGCCCAGCGCGCGGCGGTAGGCCGGAATGTCGAACGCGGGATCGGAGGGGGTGCTCACACCCCGACGACTAGGCGACGGCCCGTCCCGGAGCAAGTCCGGCCAGTATGGGAAACGCGGTCTTAACCTTGCGGCGTCCATCGTCGGTGTCAGTTCGACTGTTAAGGCCCGCGTCCCATGTCCATGAGCGATCGTCCGATCCTCATCAAGAAGGTCAAGAAGGTCATCGGCGGCGGCCACCATGGCGGCGCGTGGAAGGTGGCCTATGCCGACTTCGTGACGGCGATGATGGCCTTCTTCCTGCTGATGTGGCTGATCAACACGACCGATCCGGAACAGAAGCGCGGGATCGCAGAGTATTTCGCGCCCGCCAGCGTGTCGCAGACGACGTCGGGTTCCGGCGGCATCCTGGGCGGAACCTCGCTGGGCGATGACGGCGCCAAGGGCGCGGGGTCGCAGTCGGTGATCAGCGAACTGGCGCCGGAGGCGCCTGCGGACGCGCCGCCCGAAGCCGGGCAGAGCCAGAACCTCGCCGCCGCCAGCGAAGAGGCCCTGCGTGAAGAGATCGCCCGCCGCGAGGCCGCCGAATTCTCGTCGGCCGCCGAATCGCTGCGCCAGGCCATGCAGTCCATGCCCGAACTGGCCGAGCTGTCGAAACAGCTCATCATCGACCAGACCCCGGAAGGCCTGCGCATCCAGCTGGTCGACCAGGAAGGCCGCTCGATGTTCGAACAGAACTCGGCCCGGCCCAATCCGCGCGCCCAACTGCTGCTGCGCACCATCTCAAGGGTGATCACCCAGCTGCCGAACCGGATTTCGGTGACGGGCCACACCTCGGCCGCGCCGGGATCCAGCCGCGCGACAGGCCCGAACGACTGGACCCTGTCCTCGGCGCGCGCCAACGCCTCGCGGCTGATCCTGCAGGCGGCGGGCGTCGATCCCGACCGGGTCTATCAAGTGTCCGGCAAGGCGGGTTCCGATCCGCTCTATCCGGACGATCCGACCCTGGCCGGCAACCGCAGGATCGCCATCGTGCTGCTGCGCGAGGCGCCTGTGCTGCCGACGGACACCAGCCTGTGATCGGCCGCCCCGCACACTTGTGTGGGGTGAACCGGCTTGCCCCGGGCGGCGACGCGGGCGCAAATCGTCCCATGACCGGACGGCTGCCCCACTGTCGGCGAAATCGGATGCGGAAGTAGAGTCGTGACCTTCGTTCCCCAGCGCCAGCTTCGCTTCTACATGACCTCGGTGGCCCCCTGCCCCTATCTGCCAGGGCAGACCGAGCGGAAGGTGTTCGCCAACCTGCCGTTCAGCGAGGGTGCGCACGTCAATGACGAGCTGACCCAGGCAGGCTTCCGTCGCAGCCAGAACATCGCCTACCGGCCCGCCTGCGAGGCGTGCGACGCCTGCGTCTCGGTGCGGCTGCCGGTGCCGGAGTTCGCCTTCTCGCGCTCCCAGCGCCGGGTGCTGAAGCGTAACGCCGACCTGTCGCGCGATCTGGTCGAGGCCGAGGCGACGACCGAGCAGTTCGACCTGCTGCGCCGCTATCTGAATGGCCGCCATCCGGGCGGAGGTATGAGCGCCATGACCTGGCTGGACTATGTCGCCATGGTCGAGGACACGGCCGTCCGCACCCATCTGATCGAGTACCGACTGCCCTCGTCCGACGGCGGACCCGGGGATCTGGTCGGGGTCTGCCTGACCGACCTGCTCGGGGACGGGCTGTCGATGGTCTACAGCTTTTTCGAACCGGATATGGAGGCGCGCAGCCTGGGCCGGTTCGCCATTCTGGACCATGTCCGTCAGGCGGCGGCCGTGAATCTGCCCTTCGTCTATCTGGGCTACTGGGTCCGGGGCTCACGCAAGATGGACTACAAGGCCGACTTCCGGCCGATGGAACAGCTGACCCGGCTGGGCTGGGAGCGGCTGGACGATCAGCCTGTGGCGGGCACCGACGTCGAATAACTCGACGGCTCGGTTGAATAGCTTTCGCCGGTCCACGGGCCGGGATCCCGCCCTCCCCCGAATTTCACCAGGGCGTCGATCCGCTTCTGGATCGGCGGGTGGCTGGCGAACAGGCCCTCAAGGCCGACGCCGTCCGGCTGATTGTCGAGGAACAGCTGCTGGAGTTCGTCCGGCCCCTTCACGGACGATCGTCCCTCGACCTTGCGCAGGGCCGAGATCATGGCGTCGGGGTTCTTGGTCAGCTCGACCGCGCCGGCGTCAGCGACATACTCCCGGGTGCGCGACAGCATCATGCGGATGACGATGGCCAGGGCGTAACCGATGACGGCGAAGGCGATCCCGATGAGGATCAGCGGTAGCGCGTTCTTGTTGTCGTCGCGCCGGCTGCCTCCGCTCGAGTACATCAGGCCCCGGAACACCAGTTCGGCGATGACGCTGATGATCCCCGCGAAGATCGAGGCGATCACCATGGTGCGCACGTCCTTGTTGATGACGTGGGTGAGTTCATGGGCCAGCACCGCCTCCAGCTCGTCGCGGGTCAGGGCGTTCACGAGGCCGCGGGTGACGGTGACGCTGTATTGGCCCTCGTGCAGGCCCGTGGCGAAGGCGTTGAGGCTGTCGTTATCGATCACCCGCAGGGTCGGGGTGCGCAGCCCACGCGAGATGGCCAGGTTTTCCAGCAGGTTGTAGAGCTCGGGCTCAGATTTCCTCTCAACCTTGCGGGCGCCCGTCATCAGGTCGATCATGGTCTGGCTGCCGAAGTAGGAAATTGCGAACCAGACGGCGGCGATGCCAAGGGCCGTGGGGATGGTGCCGCCCAGCCACGAGGCGGCCAGGGCCATGTCGTCGCTCAGCCCCCGGCCCGTGCCCGGCAGGAAACCCAGCCCCATCAGGATCAGTTGCACCCCGTAAATGATGCAGACCATCAGGACGGGGAAGCCGGCCAGCAGCAGAAGCGAACGCGTGTTATTCGCCCAGATATGGGTCTGGAGCCCGACGGCGCCCATCAATGCGGTCCCTTACGCCGTGAAGCTGACCTTGGGCGGGGCGGCGGTCATGGCGGCCCGGTCGCCCTCGCCCACGTCGAAGAAGGGCTTGTCTGCGCCGAAGCCGACCATGCCGGCGAAAAGGACGGTCGGGAACTGGCGGCGGACGGCGTTGAACTCGCCGACGGCGTTGTTGAAGAAGCGGCGGGCGGCGGCCAGCTTGTTCTCGATGTCCGACAGCTCGCGCTGCAGTTCGAGATAGTTGGTGTTGGCCTTGAGGTCGGGATAGGCCTCGGCGACGGCGAACAGGCGGCCCAGCGAGGCGGTCAGCATGTTCTCGGCCTGGACCTTGTCGTTGACCGAGGTGGCGCCGGCGGCGGCGGCGCGGGCAGCCGTGACGGCGTCAAGCGTGCCGCGCTCGTGCGTGGCGTAGCCCTTCACCGTCTCGACCAGATTGGGGATCAGGTCCTGACGCTGCTTCAGCTGAACGTCGATGTCGGCGAACGAC
The DNA here is from genome assembly GCF_037626195.1 of Brevundimonas sp. BR2-1. NCBI lineage: Bacteria > Pseudomonadati > Pseudomonadota > Alphaproteobacteria > Caulobacterales > Caulobacteraceae > Brevundimonas > Brevundimonas sp. BR2-1. Next base: position 109,647 of record NZ_JARKMV010000003.1, read on the forward strand.
TGGTCGGCGCGCTGATCGAGGGCGACCAGCCTGTTGTAGGCGCCGACGATGACGAACAGCACCACGGCGACGATGACGGCGATGACGATCAGGGTGGTCAGCATTGCGGTCTCCAACGTCGGTCGATGATCGACCGTCAGCGATTATCGGGCGCCGGGGTCGCGCTCGATAGTGAAATCGGCGTCACCTGAATTTGCGCAGCCCCCTCGGTCCCTGCCGTCCCGCCCCGGCGCGTTTGCCCAGCCAGTCCTTCCAGTCCGGCCAGTTGCGGCGACGGGCCCCGCCGTCGACCCATTCCGGGCCGTGGGCGCTGTCGAAGACCGTGACGTCGGCAAGGCCGCCCTGTTTGTAGTTCTGCAGCTTGACCCCCTTGCCGCGGCCCATTTCGGGCAGTTCGGCGATGGGGAAGATCAGGGCCTTGATGTTGTCGCCGATGGTGGCGACATGGTCGCCGGTGACGCGGATGGCCGCGCGCATCTCGCCGTTCAGCACCTGTTTGCCGCTGCGCTTCTGGGCCAGCAGGTCATCCTCGGGGGCGATGAAGCCGTAGCCGGCTTTCGACGCGATCAGCAGCTTGCCGCCCGGCTGGTGCATCAGCAGGTTCACGATCTCGGCCTTTTCGTCGAGGTCGATCATCAGCCGCAGCGGCTCGCCGTGACCGCGTCCCGAGGCCAGTTTGTCGGCTCCAACGGTGAAGATGCGGCCGTCGGAGGCGGCCACCAGCAGTTTGTCCGTCGTATAGCCCGGGACGAGGAAGGCGAGGCTGTCGCCCTCCTTGAACTTCAGTTCTGACGGGTCCTCGACCTTGCCTTTCGCGGCCCGGATCCAGCCGCGTTCGGACAGGATGACGGTGATGGCCTCGCGTGGGATGAAGGCCTCGACCGAGGCGAAGGCAGAGGCGTCCACCGCCTCGGCGATGGTCGTGCGGCGCGGCGAGACCAGCGCCTTGCGCACGGCCTCCAGGTCCTTGCCGACCTGTTTCCACTGTTTGGCGGGCGAGGATGAAAGCGACTGCAGCGCCGCCAGTTCGTCGGCCAGCGCCTTGTATTCATTCTCGATCGTCATCTCCTCGATCCGCGCCAGCTGGCGCAGTCGGGTGTCGAGGATGAAGTCGGCCTGAAGTTCGGACAGGCCGAAGCGGGCGATCAGCACGGCCTTGGGCTGTTCTTCCTCGCGAACGATGCGGATGACCTCGTCGAGGTTGAGGAAGACGATCCGCAGGCCTTCCAGCAGGTGCAGCCGCTTCTCGACCCGCTCGATCCGCCAGTGGGCGCGGCGGACCAGAACGTCGCGGCGGTGATCGAGGAAGGCCTGCAGACAGGCCTTCAGCCCCATGACGCGCGGGGTGCCGGTGGCGTCCAGCACGTTCATGTTGATCGGGAAACGGATCTCGAGGTCGGAAAGCTTGAACAGGCTTTCCATAAGAACTTCAGGCTCTACCATCCGGGACTTCGGTTCCAGGACCAGCCGGATGTCCTCGGCCGACTCGTCGCGGACGTCGGCCAGCAGCGGGGCCTTCTTCTGCTCCAGCAGGTCGGCCAGGTCGGCGATCAGCTTCGACTTCTGCACCTGGTACGGCATCTCGGTGACGACGATGCGCCAGACGCCGCGGCCCAGGTCTTCGGTTTCCCAGCGGGCGCGCAGCCGCACCCCGCCCCGGCCGGTTTCATAGGCGTCGAGGATGGAGGCGTGGCCTTCCACGGCGACGCCGCCGGTCGGGAAGTCCGGGCCCGGAACGATGGCCGCAAGCTCTTCGGTCGTGGCGTCCGGCCGCTCCAGCAGCAAATGGCAGGCGTCGATCAGTTCGCCGACATTGTGCGGCGGGATCGAGGTGGCCATGCCGACGGCGATGCCGGATGAGCCGTTGGCCAGCAGGTTGGGGAAGCCGGCGGGCAGGACGATCGGCTCTTCGTCCTGATCGTCATAGGTGGCCTTGAAGTCCACCGAGTCCTGGTCGATGCCCTCCATCAGCAGGACGGCGGCCGGCGTCAGCTTGCACTCGGTGTAGCGCATGGCCGCGGCGTTATCGCCGTCGATATTGCCGAAATTGCCCTGACCGTCGACCAGCGGATAGCGCTGCGAGAAGTCCTGGGCCAGGCGGACCAGGGCATCGTAGATCGAGGCGTCGCCGTGGGGGTGGTAGCCGCCCATGACCTCGCCGACGACCTTGGCGCATTTGCGCGCCGCCGCCTGCGGGTTCAGCCGCATCTGGTGCATGGCGTACATGATACGCCGGTGCACGGGCTTGAAGCCGTCGCGCACGTCCGGCAGGGCGCGGTTGGTGATGGTCGACAGCGCATAGGCCAGATAGCGGCGCGACAGCGCCTCGCTCATCGGCTCGTCTACGATGCGTCCGCCTTCCGGCGGCGGGGTGTGAACGGTCATGGGGTCCGAATCGGCAATCTGAACGGTCGAGTCTAGCGCCTAAAGGCGTCCGGCCTCGCGCAGCTTGTCGATCATCCACACCCGCGCGGCCGGGATCGGCCGGTTCTGGGGATGGAAGACGAATTGTTCGAGAAAATGGCCGGTCAGGTCGAGGCCCGAGCCGACGTCGCCGTCGCCCAGTCCCGCCTGCGCCCCCAGCATGAAGGGCGGCAGCTTCAGTAGCTTGTCCGCATAGGGTTCGCCCGCCTCGCGGCTGACGGCGCGGCCGGTGCGGGGACTGACCCAGATGAGGTCGTCCATGGTCCCGGTGACGGCGCAGCGCGACAGGTCGAGCCCGAAGCCGAGATCTTCCAGCAGGCCCGCCTCGAAACGCACGAAGATGGCGGGCCAGACCTCCGGCAGCGCGAAGGCGCCCATCAGGGCCTCGAAGGCCAGGAAGGCGCCGGGATGGGGCTCGCGCTCGGGCAGCGCGCCTTGCGCCACGGCGGCGGCGGCGGCCAGACCGGTCAGGGCCAGCGGGTCGTCGAACAGGGCGCTGGGCCCCTCCCCCACGGGCTCCAGCCGGGCCGAGCCGAGGTGGTCCGACGTGCGGGCGCGGTAGTCGGCGGTGACGCGGGCGCCGGCCTGGAGGAAGGGCTTCATCTTGCGCGAGGCGCCGCCGGCGACATAGGCGGCGCGGCGGCCATGCTCTTCCGTCAGGAGTTCGACGACGACGCCCGTGTCGCCGTGCGGCCGGGCGGACAGGACGAAGGCGTCGTCGGTGAAATCCATCCGGCGGTGTTAGCGGTCGGGGCCCGAGTTGGCCATACGTTCCGTTTTTCCGCCTATTGCGCCGCGGCCCGGATGCGGGCCGTCATGTCGCGCGCCAGGGCGTTGGGGATGGGGAAGGTCAGGGCGTAGAGGGCGATGCGCCATTTGCCGTCGTCGCCGCGCACCAGAACGCCCGTGCCCCGGCTGGTGCCGTAGGACTGGCTGTCCAGGGCCTCGTCGAACCAGACGACGCAGCGGCAATCCAGCGGCGCGAGGGTCAGGGCGCGGGATCGGGGAGTATAGGTCCAGCCCCGGCCCTGCAGGAAATACGGCAGGGCGTAAGCCCGGAACTCGGCGACCGACCAGTGTTCCGTCACGTCGGTGCCGATGTAGGTCGCGTCGGGCGTGAACAGGTCGAAATAGGTCGCGCCGTCCGCCTCCGCCGCGGCGCGGTGCAGGGCGTTCAGGGTCGCGGCGGCGGCCTCCTCCTCACGCGAATCCACACCATCGCCCGGCGCGTCGACGATCGGGTTGGCGACCTCGAAGGCCTTGATCTCGGTCGTCATGCCCGTGGCGAGGTCATTCGGGATCGGATAGCTGAGGGCGTAGCGCAGCACGCGCCACTCGCCGTCCCTGCGGACCAGCATCCCCTCGCCCCGCGCCGTGCCGTAGGTCGCGCTGTCCAGAACCTCGTCGAACCAGGCGACGCAGGCGCAGGGGTCGGGCGCGAGGGTGACGTGGCGCTCGCGGGCTGAATAGGTCCAGCCCTCGCCGCGCGCGAAGACCGGAGCGGCGAAGGCGAGGAAGGCCTCGCGGTTCCAGCGCTCCGAGGTTTCGTTGCCGATCCAGACCAGGTCGGGAGCCAACCGGTCGGCCCAGGCGGCGGAGTCGGCGCGGGCGGCGGCGGCGTGCATCTGGTCGAGAGCCGCGGCGGCCTGCTGTTCGGGCGCGGTCTGGAGGGCGATGGCGAGGGTCAGGGCGATCAGGGGCATGGCTCACCCTATCCCGGCTTTTCCCGCCCCGTCACGACCGGAATGGGACGGTCAGCCCTCGCCGCTTTCGGGAACCGGATAGGTGGAGGGTTTGAGCACCTTCGCCAGAGCGAGCAGATTGCGGGCGGCGTTGCGGCCGACGCGGTCGGAATAGTCGTGCCCCTGGTCGGTGTCGACATAGTCCGGGCCTGGTCCCGGCCCCAGGTGCCAGTAGGTCCAGCTCTGGGCCGGAATGGTGAAACCCATGTCGATCAGGCCCTGACAGACGGTGGCGACGATGTGATGGGCGCCGTCCTCGTTGCCGGTGATGACCACGCCGGCGACCTTGCCGAAGGCGACTGGCCGGCCGCTGTCGTCGGTCTCCTCGAAAAAGGCGTCCATACGCTCCAGAGCGCGCAGGCAGACGCTGGACATCTGGCCCAACCAGGTCGGGGTGGCCATGATCAGGATGTCGGCGGCCATTATCCTGCTGTGCACGGCCGGCCAGTCGTCGCCCTCGCCCTGATCCGTCTTCACGCCCGGCTTGAGGTTCAGGTCGACGAGGCGAAGCATCTCGACCTCCGCCCCGCCCTTCTCCAGTTCGGCGAGGACCACCTTCGCCAGGGCTTCCGTGCTGGATGTTTCGGGCGACGGCTTGAGGGTGCAGTTGAGGATCAGGGCTTTCATCGGTCTCGCTCGCGGCTTGTCCTGACCAACCCCGGCGTGCCCGGGACGTTCCGGAGTTTTATTTAACCGGGCGGTTGACAACGGTGCGGCGCCGGTGCATTTAACCCGCAAGTTAGATACGAAGCAGGCCCATGCAGACCGACCCGCTCAGCGCCAAATTCGCCGCCCTGGCCGACCCGACCCGTCGGGCCATCCTGGCGCGGCTTTGCGAAGGCGAGGCCAGCGTCAACGACCTGGCCGAACCGTTCGACATGAGCCTGCCGGCGGTGTCGAAACATCTGAAGGTGCTGGAGAAGGCCGGGCTGATCAGCCGGGGCCGCGAGGCCCAGTGGCGGCCCGCCCGGCTCGAACCCATGGGCATGAAGGGCATCGCCGAGTGGCTGGAACACTACCGCCGCTACTGGGACGCCAGCTTCGACCGCCTCGACGCCTACCTCAAGAAAATCCAGAAAGGGGACCCCAATGGCCCAAGAAACTGAGAACAACCCCTGCAACACCGACGGCGTGGCCCACCAGCACGTCCTGACCCTGCGCCGCGTCCTGGACGCCACGCCGGAACAGATCTGGAAGGCGTGGATGACGCCGGAGCTGCTGCAGCAGTGGTTCGCACCGCGGCCGTGGAGGATCTCGGACGTCAAACTCGATCCGCGCCCCGGCGGCCTCTTCAGCTTCGTCATGCACGGACCGGACGGCGAGCGCTTTCCAAACAACGGCATCTTCCTGGAAGCCCTGCCGAACCGCCGCTGGGTCACGACGGACGCCCTCACGCCCAACTGGGAGCCCGCCGGCCAGCCGTTCATGGTCGCGACGGTCGAGCTGACGCCCCTGCCCGACGGCAAGACCGAGTACGTGGCGACGGCCCGGCACTGGAACGCCGAGACCATGAAGCAGCACGAGCAGATGGGTTTCCATGAAGGCTGGGGGATCTGCGCCGACCAGCTGGCCGAACTGCTCAAGACCCACTGACCTCCCCGGCCTTCGGCCGGACCCGCTGAAGAGCCCGCACGATGACGTTCGTCGAAGCAATCGCCACCCGCCCGACCCTGCAGATGCAGCGCCATTTCGATGCGCCGCGCGAGCTGGTGTGGCGGGCCTGGACGAACCCCGAGGTCATGGTGCTGTGGCTGGGTCCGGTCGAATGGCCGGCGGTCAGCGCCACCCAGGACCTGCGGGTCGGCGGCGAGTGGCGGGCCTGCCTGCGGTCGCCCGACACCGGCCAGGACCTGTGGCAGGGCGGAGTCTATCGCGAGATCGTGCCGAACGAGCGGCTGGTCTTCACCTTCAAATGGGACGAGTCCCACGAGGACGGTCCGCCGGTCGACACCCTTGTGACCATCCAGCTCAGCGACGCGCCCGGCGGCGGCACGCTGATGGACTTCACCCACGAAGGCCTGAAGTCGGAGGCCAGCCTGACCGGTCACAAACATGGATGGACCAGCACCTTCGAGCGGCTGGAGGCCTTCCTGGCCCGGGACAAGGCGCCATGAGAACTTCGCCCTTCGTCTGGTCCGGCCGGGTGCTGAGCGGCGTGGTCGCGGGCTTTATCGGCCTCGACGCGGCCCTTAAGCTGGCGGGGCGGCCCGATCTGCTTCAGGCCGGCATCGTGCTGGATGCGCCGCCGGCGTTTCTTGGTAGTGCGCTGCTGGCGGCGACCGTATTCTACGCCCTGCCCCGCACCGCCATCCTGGGCGCCGTATTTCTCAGCGTGGCCCTGAGCGGTTCGATCGCCGCCCAGGCGGCCGCCGGAGATCCGTCCCGCCTGCTGTTCGCCGTCTATGTCGCGATCTTGATGTGGATCGGTCTCATTCTGCGCAAGCCGGGCCTCGGGCCGACCCTGTTGCGCGCCGTCAGATAGTTCCGTCCGGCTCAACCGTTCAAGGGAGAACGACCATGAAGATCGTGACCAGCCTCAGCTTCCGCGGCCAGTGCCGTGAAGCCTTTGAATTCTATGCCGGCGTCCTGGGCGGCAAGATCACCGCAGCCATGCCCTACAGCGACGGCCCGCCCGACATGCCGGTGGGGGAGCAGTACAAGGACTGGCTGATGCATTGCTGGTTGGAGGTCGGCGATCAGGCCCTCATGGGCGCCGACATGGACGTCGACTGGGCCCCCAATATCGACAAGCCCAAGAACGGCTTCGACGTCAGCCTGCACACCAACGACGCGGCCGAGGCCCGGCGCTGGTATGACGCGCTGGTCGAAGGCGGCAAGCCGACCATGCCGTTCGCAGAGACCTTCTGGTCGCCCGGCTTCGGCGGCCTGATCGACAGGTTCGGCATACCGTGGATGGTCAACACCATCCCGGCTGAAGGCTGGACGCCGAAAGGCCAATGAAGGCTTCTCCGACGGTCTGGACCGGGCGAGTCCTGACCGTGCTGTTCGCCCTCTTCATCGCCGGAGCGTCGGTCCTGCCCAAGCTGGCCGGAATGCCGATCGCGGAACAGACCATGGCGGACCTGGGATGGCCCCCGGGATACGCCTTCGCCATCGGCATCGTCGAACTGACCTGTCTGGTGCTGTACCTCTATCCGCGGACGAACGTGCTGGGCGGGGTGCTGTTCATGGGCCTGCTGGGCGGCGCCATGGCCACCCAGATTCGCGCCGGCAGCCCGCTGTTCACCCATCAGCTGTTCAGCATCTATCTGGGGCTGTTCATGTGGGGCGGCCTGTGGCTGCGGGATGAGGGCTTCAGGGCCGTGTTCCCGTTCCGCCGGAAGACGGCGACATGACCGTCGCCGCCTCCATCCCGGACCATCTGACCCGGCTCGATATCGTGCGCGAGTTCGACGCCCCGCGGGCCCTGATGTGGAAGATGTGGACCGACCCGGCCCATGTCGGGGTGTGGTTCGGACCCGAGCATTTCACCACGCCCGTGGTCCGGATGGACGTCCGGCCCGGCGGAACCATACACATGGTGATGCGGGCTCCGGACGGGACCGATCACCCGTTCGATGGCCGGTTCATCGAACTGGATGAGCCCCGGCGTCTTGTCATGCGGACGTGGATCAAACTGGCCGATGGTTCGACCTGGTTCGAGGTCGAACACACCGCGCGGTTCGAGGAGATCCAGGGACGCACCCTCCTGCGCTTCCAGGCCGTGGTCGTCGAGGCCCGCGAGGACGCCATCGGCCCGCTGAGCGGCATGGAGGCCGGCTGGACCGGCAGCCTCGACAAGCTGGCGGCGCATGTTCGCGCCGTGGCGGTCTCGGGAGGCTGACATGATGCTGAAAGGACCGGTCGCGGCGAACCCCGACGCCTGGGTGGCCGGTCTCGAAGGCTGGACGCGCGAGCTTGTCGAGACCCTGCGCGCCGGCGTCTGCGCCGTCGAGGGCCTGACCGAAGTGATCAAATGGGGTCACCTGGTCTACCTCTCGAACGGCCCCGCCCTGTTGATCCGGGCCGAGGACGAGAGGATCGTGTTCGGCTTCTGGCGGGGTCAGCGGCTGCGCGAGATCGAACCCCGGCTCAAGCCCGGCGGCCTGTACGAAATGGCCTCCGTCATTCTGAGGAGGGGCGAAACGATGGAGCCTGAAAGGGTCGTCGCCCTGACGCGGGCGGCGGTGGCCCTGAACGCCGACATCGGCGACCCGACCAGGATTTTGAAGAAGAAGGAGAGAACCCCATGATCCGACTGTCTTCCCGCCGTTTCGCCGTTCTGGCGGCCGGCGCCCTGCTGGCCATGGCGGCGGCTTCGCCCGCCGCGGCCCAGACCCCCGTCCCCGCCACGGCCGTCACGGCCCGGGCGACCGATCGCGCCGTCGCCGTCGAGGGCGGCCAGATCCGGTATCAGGTGATCGGCGACCTGACCTCGGGCAAGACGCCGGTGCTGGTGCTGCACGGCGCCTTCATGTCGATCGACGCGATGAAACCGCTGACCGACCGCCTGACAGGCCGCCCCTTGATCGTGGTGGACCAGCGCGGCCACGGCCGCACCGGCGACCTGCCCGGCCCTATCACCTATGAAGCCCTCGCCGACGACGCGGCGGCCGTGCTGGCAGACGCCGGCGTGGGGACGGCCGACGTGGTCGGCTATTCGATGGGCGCGGGCGCCGCCTTGCAACTGGCCCTGCGCCACCCGGAACGAGTGAAGCATCTCGTCATCGCCTCGGTCAGCTTCAACGAGGCGGGCAACCTGCCGGGCTTTATCCAGATGATGGACGGCATCACGCCCGAGATCTTCGCCGGCACGCCGATGGAGGCGGAGTTCAAGCGCCTTTCGCCCAACCCCGACGCCTTCCCGTCCGTGGTCAACAAGATCAAGGTGATGGACAGGGGGCAGGACTGGCCCGCCGAACAGATTCGGGCCCTGACCTCGCCGACCTTCATCATCGTCGGCGATCACGACATCGTCCGGCCGGAGCATGCCGTCGAACTGTACCGACTCCGGGGCGGCGGCGATACGACCCGCGCGTCCCAGCCCTTCCTGACCGAAGCCCCGCCCGCGCGGCTGGCCATCCTGCCGGGCGCCTCGCACATCGACGTGTTCGGCGATCCCGACCTGCTGGCGGCGATGATCCTGCCGTTCCTGGATGACCAGACCCGGCCGCGCCCCCCGGGCCTGTTCGACGACGTCCCGGGCGAGTGAGAGGCAAGCTTATGCGTACGATCAGAACCGCCACCTTCGTCTCGCTGGACGGCGTCATGCAGGCCCCCGGCGGCCCCACCGAGGATCCGCGCGGCGGTTTCCGGTTCGGCGGCTGGGTCTTTCCCTGGTTCGACGAGAAGCTGGGGAGTCTGATGGACCAGGCCATGGGCGAGGACTACGACCTGCTTCTGGGTCGCCGCACCTACGAGATCTTCGCCGCCTTCTGGCCGCATCAGGACGACGAGATCGGCCGCACGTTCAACGCCGTGAACAAATACGTCGCCGCCGGGCCCGACACCCCGATGGACTGGGCCCACAGCCACAGGCTCGAGGGCGACCTGGTCGAGGCGGTGCGGGCGCTGAAGGCGAGCGAGGGCCGCGACCTGCTGATCCAGGGCTCGAGCGAGGTGATCCACACCCTGCTGGCTCACGACCTGATCGACCAGCTGACCGTCCTGACCTTCCCGGTGGTGCTGGGGCGCGGAAAGCGCCTGTTCGACGAGAGCTCAAGGCCGCATCAGTGGGTGCTGGAAACCAGCGACGCCTCGGCCACGGGCGTCGTGGTCGGGACGTATCGTCGCGCCGGCGATGTTCCTGTCGGCTCTTTCGGCGACGACAACCCCAGTGCGGCGGAGCTGGAGCGTCGCGCGCGCTGGGCGCGCGAGGGTTGAGCCGGCGCGCGGCGGGGCCGTCCCGGGTGGCGGAGACAGCCGCCGCGGCCTAAGTCATGCGCATGGCTTCCGCACGCATCCGCTCCGCCGCCCTGCAGTCGAAGATCATGAGTGCGGAGGCCGCCGCCGCGCTGATCCCGCCGAACAGCACGGTGGGGATGAGCGGCTTCACCGGCTCGGGTTATCCGAAGGTGGTGGCGCCGGCCCTGGCTGCGCGGATCGAGGCCGAGCACGCCCGGGGAAACCCGTTCCGGCTCAAGGTCTGGACCGGCGCCTCGACCGGCCCGGAGCTGGACGGCGCCCTGGCCAAGGCCGACGGCATCGAATTCCGCCTGCCCTACAACTCGGACCCGATCGCCCGCGAGAAGATCAACAGGGGCGAGATGGAGTACCTCGACATGCATCTGAGCCAGGTCGCGCCCATGGCGTGGCAAGGTTTCCTGGGACCGCTTGAGACGGCGGTGATCGAAGTCTCGGGCATCCGCGAGGACGGTTCACTGATCCCCTCCTCTTCGGTCGGCAACAACAAGACCTGGCTGGACCGGGCCGAGCGGGTGATCCTCGAGGTCAACTCCTGGCAGAACGAGGCCCTGGAGGGGATGCACGACATCTACTACGGCACCGCCCTGCCCCCGAACCGCGTGCCGATCCCGCTGGTGCGCGCCGACGACCGTATCGGCCAGCCGACCTTCCGCTGCGATCCCTCCAGGGTCGTCGCCGTGGTCGAGACCCACGCGCCGGACCGGAACGCGCCGTTCGCCCCGCCCAATGACGCGGCCCTGGCCATTGCCGGGCACCTGCTGGAATTCCTGTCGCACGAGGTGAAGATGGGCCGCCTGCCCGCCTCGCTGCTGCCGCTGCAATCGGGTGTCGGCAATATCGCCAATGCAGTTCTGACGGGCCTGATCGACGCGCCGTTCGGGAAAATGACCGCCTACACCGAGGTCATCCAGGACGGCATGCTCGACCTGCTGGACAGCGGCAAGCTGCGCGTCGCTTCGGCCACAGCCTTTTCACTGAGCCCCGAAGCGGCGGCGGACCTGAACAGCCGCATGGGCGAGTTCCGCGGGAAGATCATCCTGCGGCCCCAGGAAATCTCGAACCACCCCGAACTGATCCGGCGGCTGGGCTGTATCGCCATGAACGGGCTGATCGAGGCCGACATCTATGGCAACGTCAACTCGACCCATGTGATGGGCTCGCGCATCCAGAACGGCATCGGGGGGTCGGGCGATTTCGCGCGCAACGCCTTCATTTCCGTGTTCATGACCCCGTCGACGGCCAAGGGCGGCAAGATTTCGGCCATCGTCCCGCACGCCAGCCACGTGGACCACATCACCCAGGATGTTCAGGTCATCGTCACCGAGCAGGGCCTCGCAGACCTGCGCGGACTGTCGCCGAAGCAACGGGCGGCGGTGATCATCCCCAACTGCGCCCATCCCGACTATCGCGCCGCCCTGCAGGACTACTACGAACGGGCGCTGAAGCGGTCCTATGGCCTGCAGTCCCCGATGCTGCTCGACGAGGCGCTGGCCTGGCACCAGCGGTTCGTCGAGACCGGCGACATGCGCGGCTGAGCCTCAGCGGGCCATCCCGGTCGGAACCTCGCGGCCCAGCGCCTCGGCCATCCCCTGCTGCGACAGAAGGAAGACGGCGTCGCGCGAGTGGTAGTTGTTGGACAGGACGATCACGGTCACGTCCTCGTCCGGCTGGTAGGTCATCAGGTTGCGGAACCCTGACCAGCTGCCGGTGTGGAAGATCTGGCGATCCAGGAACGGCGGCGAGACGCGCTGGCCGATGCTGTTGACGAAAACCCCGAAGCCCCAGTCGCGGCGCTGACGTCCGCGTTCCGGCGGCGTGTTCTCGGGCGCGTGGTCGGCGATCATCATGGCGTAGCTGCGCGGGGTCAGCAGATGGCCGCGATGCAGGGCCCGCTCCCAGACCAGCAGATCGTCCAGCGTCGAATACAGGGCGCCCGCGGCGAAGATGATGCTGACATTGGCTTCGGGCTGGGGCGTGGGGCCGCCGCCGCCGAGGTTGGCGTAGCCCATGACCACGTCGGACAGGCCGTCGTCATAGCCGGTGTCGTTCATGCCCAGCGGCTGGAAGAAGGCCTTGTGCAGGTAGTCGTGCAGCGGCATGCCGGACGCCTGTTCGACCACGGCGCCCAGCAGATTGTAGCCGGCGTTGTTGTAACGGACCTTCGTTCCGGGTGGAAACTGAAGGCCATACTGTTTTGATTCTTCAGTCAGTTCCTGACGCGTTGCGGGCGTGACGCGGCGCACGCCCCAGCCTGGCCGCGCCATCAGGTCGGGCACGCCCGAACTGTGCGCCAGCAGGTGATACAGGCGGATCGGCTCCCAGGCGGGCGGGCACGGCTGGATCCATTTGCACAGCGGATCATGGGTCGACAGCACGCCCTCGTCCTGCAGCCGCAGGATGGCGGCGGCGGTGAACTGTTTGCTGATCGAGGCGAGGCGGAAGCGCGAGTCGAGCCGCAGCGGCGTTCCCTGACTGCGGTCGGCGAAGCCGTGGACCTGACGGAACAGGACCTGATCGCCGCGCGCGACCAGGACGCCGCCGGTGAACTGGCCCGAGCCGCCCCAGCGGTCCAGCTGCGCCTTCAGCGCCGGCAGGGTCTCGACCACTTCGAGCGGCGGCCGCGGCGGCAGGGGCGCGGCGGCCGTCGGGACAACTTCAGGCTGGACGCTGACCCAGGCAAACAGGCCTGCCGCTGCGATCAGCAGGGCCGACAGGACGGCGATCACAAGCCGGGGATGGCCCCCGGCGTTTCTGGGTACGTTGAACACGGTGAACTAGACGTCGAAATCCAGCCCGAACTGGGCGTAGAGGGCGCGGGAATCCTGCCATTTCGGGTCGACCTTGACCGTCAGAAACAGGTGGACGGGACGGTCAAGCAGCTCGGTCAGCTCCTCGCGCGACTTCTGGCCGATCCATTTCAGGGTCTGGCCGCCCTTGCCCAGGACGATGGGCCGCTGGCTCTCGCGCTCGACATAGATGGTCTGTTCGATCCGGGCCGAGCCGTCGGCCTTGTCCTCGAACGAGGTGGTTTCGACGGCGGCCGAATAGGGCAGTTCCTCATGGACGCGCAGATAGACCTTCTCGCGCGTGATCTCGGCGGCCAGGACCCGCATCGGCACGTCGGCCGACTGGTCTTCCGGATAGAGCCAGGGCCCCTTGGGCATGGCGCGGGCCAGACGCTGCTTCAGGTCGTCGACGCCGTCGCCGGTGAGGGCCGAGATCATATAGACCTCGGAATAGAGGCCGGTTTCGAACAGGGCGTGTGACAGCGCCAGCAGGGTGTCGCGGCGCATGCCGTCGATCTTGTTGAGGGCCAGGATGACCCTGGTGTCGGTCGCCTTCAGGTTGGCGATGATGGTCTCGGTGTCCTCGGCCGAGCGGCGGTCGGCGGCCTGGCCTTCCTTGCCCTCGGAGGCTATGTGCGAAGCGGCGTCAATCAGGTGGACAACCACGTCGGCGTCCTGCGCTCCGCCCCAGGCCGAGGCGACCATGGCGCGGTCCAGACGGCGGCGCGGGGTGAAGATGCCGGGGGTGTCGACCAGCACGATCTGGGCGTCGCCCTCGATGGCGATGCCGCGCACGGGGAAGCGCGTGGTCTGGACCTTCTGGGTGACGATCGAGACCTTGGTTCCCGTCAGACGATTGACCAGAGTGGACTTGCCGGCGTTCGGGGCGCCGATGATGGCGGCGAAGCCTGCGCTCTGGTTTTCAGGGTTGGTCAAATCACGCCTTCACGCTGCAGCAGGCCGACGGCGGCCGCTTTCTCCGCGTCCTGACGCGAACGGCCTTGCGCGGTCAAGGGCGGATATCCGGCCACGCTGACTTCGACGGTGAATGTCGGGGCGTGATCCGAGCCCTTGCGTTCGACGATACGGTAGACGGGCAAAGGCTTTGCGTGGGCCAGCGCCCACTCCTGCAGGGCCGATTTCGGATTGGTCAGGGATTTGCGCGGCGGGGCCGACAGTTCGTCCGCCCACGTCCTGTCGAACACGGCGCGGGCCGCCTCGATGCCGCCGTCGAACCAGGCGGCGGCGAGGATGGCCTCCATGGCGTCGCCCAGAACGCCCTCGCGGCGGCGTCCGCCCTGTTTGGCCTCGCCCGGCGACAGGCGCATGGCGTCGCCGACCCCGACCGCCTCGGCGACGCGGGCGCAGGCGGCCTTGTCGACCAGGGCGTGCAGGCGCGAGGACATTTCGCCCTCATTGGCGTCAGGGTGATCGCGCATCAGCCGGTCGGCGACCAGCAGGCCCAGCACCCGGTCGCCGAGGAACTCCAGCCGCTGGTTGTCGGCGAACAGGCGGCCGCGAGCATCGCGCTCGGCCCCCTCCCCCACGCTGGCGTGGGTCAGGGCGAGATCCAGCAGGGCCGGATCCCTGAACTCATGGCCGAGGCGGCGCGCAAGCGCCCGGACAGCCTCGGCCCGTCTGTCCGCCATCAGTCGAGAACGGTGAAGAACCGGCTCGGGCGGATCTTCGAGAACCAGCTGACCGGGTTCCACAGCGAGGCGCCGGGCGACCACGAGAACAGGATGATCTCGGCCTTGCCGATCAGGTTTTCCGCCGGCACCAGGCCGACGCCCTGGGACTGTTCGACCCGGCTGTCGATCGAGTTGTCGCGGTTGTCGCCCATCATGAAGTAGTGGCCGGCCGGAACCTCGAACACCGGGGTGTTGTCCAGATCATTGCCGGGACCGAAGTCCTGGATGGTGATCGTCTTGCCCTCGGGCAGGGTCTCGCGCATCCGCACGATGGGCATGCCGTACATATTGGTCACGTCGGCGCCGCTGACGACGACGTCGCGCACGGGCTGGCCGTTGATGTTCAGCACATTGTTGATCATCTGGATCCGGTCGCCCGGCAGGCCGATCAGGCGTTTGATGTAGTCGGTCCTGTTGTCGCGCGGCAGTTTGAATACGACGATGTCGCCGCGTTTCGGCGCCTGGGCCATGATCCGGCCGTCGAAGATCGGCGGGCTGAACGGGATCGAGTGTTTCGAATAGCCGTAGCTCCACTTGGACACGACGATGTAGTCGCCCTCGTAGAGGTTGGGCTCCATCGAGGCCGACGGGATCGTGAAGGGCTGGAACAGGATCACGCGCAGGACGAAGGCGATCAGCAGGGCGAAGAAGATCGTCTTGACGAACTCGAAGCCCTCGCCGCTTCCGCCGCCTGATTTCTTCTTGCCGCCCTTGCCGCGGGCGTAGACGGGGGTCGTGTCGACATCCTCGAACGGGGCGTCGCCGGCGTCGCTCCAGACGGGCCTGGGCGCGGCGGCGGCTACGGCAGCGCCCGCGGCAGCGGCGGCGACGGGCGCGGCATGACTGTCATGGGCGTGATCATCCTGGCCGTGCGCATGGTCGTCATGGCCGTGCGCGGCCGGCGCGTGCGTCTCGTGGCCATGATCGGCATGGCCGTGGTCCGCGGGCGCGGCATGGTCGTCATGACCATGGGCGTCGTGACCGTGGGCATGGTCGTCATGCCCGTGCGCGTGGGCTTCCGCCGGATGAGCGGCGTGGTCGTCGTGACCGTGCGCCGCAGAGGCGTGATCGTCGTGACCGTGAGCGTGGTCGTCGTGGCCATGTGCAGCAGGCGCATGCGCGTCATGACCGTGATCGGCATGGCCGTGGTCCGCGGGCGCGGCGTGTTCGTCATGACCGTGGCCATGGGCGTCCGCGGCCGGATGGGCGGCGTGATCGTCATGCCCGTGGGTGTCATGCCCATGCGCGTCAGGCGCGGCGGGGGCGTGGTCGTCGTGACCTGCATGGCCGTGGTCGTCGTGCGGCTTGTGCTCGTCGCTCATCTCGGTTTGTCCCCCAGCCGCTGTTCCGCGGTCATTGCGGCGAAATCGGTATAACGTGATTAAGCCACGGGCAAGGCTTCGATCACCACGAAGGCGAGCGCGTACGGATGCTCGTCGCTGAGCGTCAGATGTATCCGTGGTTCATGACCGGGCGGTGTCAGCCTTAACAGGTGTTCACGCGCATGGCCGGTCAGGGCCAGGGTCGGCTGTCCCGAGCGCTGGTTCACCACCCCCATGTCGCGCCAGTAGACATCGGCGCGCATGCCGGTGCCAAGGGCCTTGGCGCAGGCTTCCTTGGCGGCGAACCGCTTGGCGTAGCTCCAGGCGGGGTCGGGCTTGCGGTCGGACCGGGCCTGCTCCAGCTCCGTAAAGCAGCGCTGTCTGAACCGGTCGCCGAAGCGCTCGAGCGAGCGCTGGATGCGGCGGATGTCGCACAGGTCGGCCCCGACGCCGACGATCATGTCGCCCCCGATCCGGCGTTGTCCATGGCGGCGCGCATGCGGTGGATGGCCGGGGTCAGGCCGACGAATACGGCCTCGCCGATCAGGAAATGGCCGATGTTGAGCTCGCGAATCTCGGAAATCGCCAGCATGTGGGCGGCGGTGACATAGTCCAGGCCATGGCCGGCGTGGACCTCGAGGCCGAGGTCGAAGGCGCGCGTCGCAGCTGTCTGCAGCCGCTCGAACTCCACGGCGCGATCGTCGCCCGACAGATGGCAGTAACGGCCGGTGTGCAACTCCACGACCTGGGCCCCGACGGCGCGGGAGGCCTGGACCTGTTCCAGACTGGGCTCGATGAACAGCGAGACCCGCATGCCGGCGTCGGCGAGGGCCTTCACCACGGGCTGGATGCGCGCCTCCTGGCCGGCGACGGCCAGTCCGCCCTCGGTCGTCACCTCCTCGCGCCGCTCGGGCACCAGACAGGCGGCGTGCGGGCGGTGGCGCAGGGCGATGGCCAGCATCTCGTCCGTGACGGCCATCTCGAGGTTCAGCGGCCGACCCGCGACCGCGCACAGGTCGCTCAGAGCGGCGATGTCGGCGTCGGTGATGTGTCGGCGATCCTCGCGCAGGTGGGCCGTGATGCCGTCGGCCCCGGCGGCGAGGGCTTCACGCGCCGCACGGACGGGATCGGGATGGGCGCCGCCGCGGGCGTTCCGCACCGTGGCGACGTGGTCGATATTGACGCCGAGCCTGACCGGATGCGCCATCGCCTACCCCTGGTTCGACAGCCGACGGCTGCCGGGATCCTCGACCGGCAAGGCGGCGAGTTCGGGCGGCAGGGCGTCGGCGGGATATGCGGGCACGTCCAGCGTGGCCAGGGCGACCAGGGGCACGCCGACGTCGGCGCGGCCGCCGGAACGGTCGACGATACAGGCGGCCGCCAGGACGTCTCCGCCCGCCGCCCTGATCGCCGCGATGCATTCGCGCGAGCTCAGACCCGTGGTGACGATGTCCTCGACCATGACGACCTTCTGGCCGGGCTCGATGTGGAAGCCGCGGCGCAGCCTGAATTCGCCGCCCTCGCGTTCGACGTACATCGAAGGGACCTTGAGCCAGCGGGCGGTCTCGTAGCCGGGAATAATGCCGCCGACGGCGGGGGAAATGGCGACGTCCACAGGCCCGACCGCCGCCGTGATCTTCTCCGCCAGCGCCTTGCAGAGGCGGGCGCAGCGTTCGGCGTCCATGAAGACGAGGTTCTTCTGCAGGAAGACGGGGCTGTGCAGGCCCGAGGACAGCACGAAATGGCCTTCGCGCAGGGCGCCGGCGCCGCGGAATTCGTCGAGTACGTCGTCTGAGGTCATGGCGGCTGTCATAACGAGCGCCGCCGCCGCCGCAAGGCCCTAGCCCCGCGCCCGTTCGACCGTATCGACCGACGGGTTGGTCCGCAGGGCCGCCATGATGGCGGTGGCGTGTTTGGCGTCCTCGACCTCCATGTCGATATCGACGTCGAAGAAGTCCTGCTGCCGGTGGCTCATCACCAGGTTCAGGATGTTGCCGCCGGCCTCGCCGATGATGGTGGCGACCTGACCGAGGACGCCGGGCGCGTTCTTGATCGTGGCGCGGATGCGGGCCGAGGCGACGGCCCCCTGTTCGGCCTGCGGCGTCCATTGCAGGTCCTGCCAGACGGAATCGTCGTCAGTGAAGTCGGCCAGACGCTGGCAGTCGATGGTGTGCACCGTCAGTCCGGCCTCGGGCTCAAGGATGCCGACGATGCGGTCGCCGGGCACGGGGGAGCAGCAGTGGCCGAAATGGATGCTGACGCCCGGGGTCAGGCCGCCGCCGCGTACGAACAGACGCGCCTGTTCGTCGCCGATGCGTTTGCGGTCGGGCCCGGCCTTCAGCCGGCCCTTGAGCGCCGGGAACAGGGTCTCGCCGACCTTGGCCGCCGAGAGGCGCCCTCGGCCGATGGCCTCGAACAGGTCTTCTTCCGAGGCGACCGACAGGGTTTCCAGCATCGCCTTCAGCGACACCTCGGCCAGGGTCTTGCCGGCGCGGGAGAGGGTCTGCTCCAGCGTCGCCCGGCCCAGCTTCTGGAACTCCCCGCGTTCCGAGGTGCGGATGTGCCGGCGGATGGCGGAGCGGGCGCGACCCGTGACCGTCAGCGAGCGCCAGTCGACCGGAATTTCGCGCTTGGAGCCGCGGACGATCTCGATGACGTCGCCGTTCTGCAGCTGGGTGCGCATCGGCTTCAGCTCGCCGTTGATCTTGGCGCCCACGGCCGTATCGCCGACCTCGGTGTGAACGGCGTAGGCGAAGTCCAGCGGCATGCCGCCGCGCGGCAGGGTGATCAGCGAGCCCTTCGGCGTGAAGACGAAGACCTGTTCGAGGTACATCTCCAGCTTGGCGTGCTCGACCCAGTCCTCGCCGCCTTCGCCGTGTTCGATCACCTGCACGAGGTGGCGCAGGTTCTGCAGCGGGTCGCGGCCGCCGTCCTTCTCCATGGCCTCCTTGTCGAAGCCATAGGACTTGTTCTTGTAGGCCCAGTGCGCCGCCACCCCGTCCTCGGCGACGCGGTCCATCGCCTCGGTGCGGATCTGCATCTCGATGCGCAGGCCAGACGGTCCGACAACAGTCGTGTGCAAGGACCGGTAATTGTTCGACTTCGGCGTCGAGATAAAGTCCTTGAACCGCTCGGGCACCACGGGCCAGGCGCGGTGGATGACGCCCAGGGCGCGGTAGCAGTCATCCTCGGCCTCGACCAGCACCCGGAAGCCGTAGATGTCCGACAGGGACGAGAAGCCGACGGACTTGCGCTGCAGTTTGCGCCATATCGAATAGGGCGTCTTCTGGCGGCCGAAGACCTTGGCCCTGACCCCTGCTTCGGACAGTACGCGCTCGACCTCGCGCGACACGCCGTCGATGGCGCGGCCGTGCTCCAGCTTCAGCGCCTCCAGACGGCGCTCGATGGCGGTGCGGGCGGTAGGGTTCAGATGTTCGAACGCCAGCTCTTCCAGCTCGGAGGCGATCGAGTGGATGCCGATCGAGCGGCCCAGCGGGGCATAGACTTCCAGGGTCTCGCGGCTGATGCGCTCGCGCTTCTCGGGTTTGACGTGTTTCAGCGTCCGCATGTTGTGCAGACGGTCGGCCAGTTTCACGAGCAGGACGCGGACGTCCTTGGAGATGGCGAGGATGAATTTGCGCAGGTTCTCCGCCTGGCGCGTGTGTTCGGCCTGAAGTTCAAGCCGCGACAGCTTGGTCACGCCCTCCACCAGCGAAGCCACCTCCTCGCCGAAGCGTTCGGCGATGTCGTCGCGGGTGGCAGATGTGTCCTCGACCACGTCGTGCAGCAGGGCCGTGACGATGGTGGCGGTGTCGAGCCGGTAGTCGGTCAGGATCCCGGCGACCTGGATCGGGTGGGCGAAATAGGGGTCGCCCGAGGCCCGCAGCTGCGAGCCGTGCATCTTCATGGCGTAGACGTAGGCGCGGTTCAGCAGCGCCTCGTCCGCGGTCGGGTCATAGGCGCGGACGGCCTCGACCAGTTCGAACTGGCGCAGGACCCTGGAGCGCGGATGATCGTCAGGGTCCACGTGCGGACGTGGACCTCCGGGGTCGTTCAGATTGGCGGGTTCGGGCGTCGGCGCGGGCTGCCGCGCCGGCAGGATGGTGATACCGTTGGCGGGTTCCGCCGTCAGTACCGCTCCTCCTGGCCGCCGTCGCGGTCGCTTTGCAGCGCACGGATCAGCTCGGCCTCGGCCATGTTCATGTGCTGGGGTTCAGCCAGCAGGCCGACGATTTCGGCCTCATCCTCGGCTTCGGTACGCTCGTCGACGCGTTGCAGGGCGACGATGACGGTTTCGCGCAGTTCTTCCGGCGCGACGGTCGAGTCGGCCAGTTCGCGCAGGGCCACGACCGGATTCTTGTCGTTGTCGCGGTCGAGGGTCAGGGGCGCGCCGTTGGCGATGGCGCGGGCGCGGTTGCCCGCCAGCAGAACCAGGCCGAACCGGTTCGGCACCTTCTCGATGCAGTCTTCGACAGTGACGCGAGCCATGAATATCCTCGGGCGCGGGGGGAGAACCGCACAAACTATAGGGTAAGCCCCAATTGTGCAACGCCGCATGGGCGAGAATGAGGCATCGTGAACCGGCGCTTCCGCCGGTCGAGCGATTGTCAGGTCGGCTGTTCGCCCGTGCTCGCGACGACGGGTTCGGCCACCGCCGGCGCCGCCATTTCCACCGGGGCCGGCCCGGCAGGGTCGACCGGAGGCGTGGTCAGCATCAACACGGCCAGGCCGATTCCCAGAAGGGGAGCGGCATAGGCCCAGTAGCGGGTCGGAATAAAGAACAGCGAACCGGCGTGCTTGCGGACAACGATGCGTTGCTGGGTGGCTTCGTCTATGAAGGCCCGCCCCTCGCCCTTCTCGATCTGTCGAGCCAGGAGGAAGGAACCGAGGCCCGCCAGCAGGCCGGCGAAAACGAAGCTCACGGCGGTGGCCGTGTTCGGGTCGGCCGAAACAAGGCCCCCGACCGGAATCCCAACGACGAAACCGACAACGTAGAAAACGGCTACAAGAAAGCCCCAGCCGGACCAGACGATCATGATTGTTCCCCCGCGCTCCCCCGAGCGCCGAATCAAGCTTAGCCGTGCGGTCTGAGAGGGAAACACCTTTTGCGGCATTCGACGCGACACGGTCGGCCGTTGTGGAAAAAATGCCTCACCTGCCTGGGGCGGCGTCGATCCCTACGCTCGCCGAGTTGGCCAGGTCGGCGGCGGTCCGGCCGTTCAGGGGATGTATCCAGGCGGGCGCGATCTCGGCGAGCGGCCCCATGACGAACTTGCGGTCCGCCGCACGGGGGTGCGGAACGACCAGTGCGTCGAGTTGCCCCGTCAGTCGGCCATAGGCGATCAGGTCCAGATCCAGGGTCCTCGGCGCGTTCGGCCGGCCCCGCTGGCGACCGAACGCCTCCTCGATCCGGCCCAGCGCCGCCATGAGGTCGTGGGGCTCATGTTCGGTGCGGACGATCACCACCCCGTTCAGGAAGGGTGGATCGGCCGGGTCGGGCCAGGCGGCGGACCGCCACCATGACGAGCGGGCGACGACGTCGATCCCCTCGGACCGGAACCGGGCCAGGGAGGCTTCCAGCGCCTCGCGGCAGTCGGCCCAGGCCCCCTTGTCATTGCAGCCGAGGGCGACGATGACAGCCGAGTCCAGATCAGGCGCGCCGTCTATTTCGACGGAGGCGTGGACGTCTATTTCGCTGGAGCCCTTTTCCATGACGCCTTATCCGACCGAGCGCATCGCCCTGTTCATCGACGGGGCCAATCTGTATTCCGCGGCCAAGGCGCTGAACGCCGATCTCGACTTCAGGAAGCTGGTCGAGACGTATCGCAGCCAGGCCGTTCTGGTTCGGGCGTATTATTACACGGCGGTGATCGAGGGCGAAGAGTTCTCGCCGATCAAGCCCTTGGTCGACTGGCTGGACTACAACGGCTTCACCGTGGTGACCAAGCCGGTGAAGCGGTTCACGGACGCCCAGGGCCATACCCGGACCAAGGGCAATATGGACATCGAGATCGCCGTCGACATGCTGGAGTTCGCGCCGCACATCGACCATGCGGTCCTGTTCTCGGGCGACGGCGACTTCCGCCGGCTGGTGCAGGCGGTGCAGGCGACGGGGGTGCGGGTCACCGTGGTCTCGACGACCAAGAGCCAGCCGCCGCAGATCGCCGACGAACTGAGGCGGCAGGCGGACGCGTTTGTGGATCTGTCCGACCTGCTGCCCGAAATCGGCCGGCCGCGCGCGGCGGCGGCGCAGCCGACCAGCCGGGTGTTCGAGACGGATCACCGCGAATGAGCCTGAATCCCGAGCCGCCCCGCGGCTGTCCGCTGTGTCCGCGACTGGTCGAATACCGGCGCGAAAACCAGCGCCAGAACCCCGACTGGTTCAACGGCCCGGCTCCGTCGTTCGGAGACCCGGACGCGCGACTGCTGGTTGCCGGACTGGCGCCGGGACGGACGGGGGCCAACCGCACTGGCCGGCCGTTCACCGGCGACGGCGCGGGCTGGATTCTGTACGAGACGCTGATCAGGACGGGCTTCGCGACGGGGGTGTACGACGCGCGGCCCGACGACACGCTGAAACTGGTCGACTGCATGGTCACCAACGCCGTGCGCTGCGCCCCGCCCGGCAACAAGCCCCTGCCCGTGGAGGAAGCGACCTGCCGGCCCTTCCTGACCGCGCGCCTGGCCGCCCTGCCCCGGCTGAAGGTCATCGTCACCCTGGGCGACGTATCCCGCCGGAATGTCCTGAAGGCCTTGGGCCTGAAGGGGACGGCGGCGCCTCCGGGCCACGGGGTCGAGGCGACGCTGGGCGGCTATGTGATCCTGAACAGCTACCACTGCTCCCGTCTCAACACGAACACGGGGCGGCTGACACCGGCCATGTTCGAGGCTGTGTTCCGGCGGGCGCGCGAGCTGATCGAGGCCTGATCGACCTCGCTCTCGGGCGGCGGGTGTGGCTCGCCTGCAACGCGAATCACACGGCGTCGGGTGTACCCTCCGGGGTCAGGAACAGTGCTGCCCAGCTTGCGTTGATCGAACAGCTTTGGAGGCTGTGATGCGTAGGTCGAACGGGGCGTTCACGCCCCAGGAACGGAAGACGGCGATGTGGGCCCTGCTGATGGCGGCCCTGCTCGCGGCGATGGGGTTGATGATCCAGCAATACAGTCAGCCGTCGCTCGGGCCCGGGGGCGCCGACGCCTATATGACGGCGTCGGCGCCGGGGGTGCTGGACGCCCGTCCGGTGATGGACGCGCCCGCACCCGTCGTCTGACGATCAGCCCCGGTCCTTCATCAGCCGGGCCTTGTCGCGCTGCCAGTCGCGCTGGGCCGTGGCCTCGCGCTTGTCGTGCAGCTTCTTGCCCTTGGCCAGGGCGATCTCGATCTTCGCCTTGCCCGCCTCATTCAGGTACAGCTTGACCGGAATGATGGTCTGGCCGTCGCGCTGAACGGCGCCGATCAACTTGTCGATCTGCTTGCGGTGCAGCAGAAGTTTCCGGTGTCGCCGCGGCTCGTGGTTGAAGCGGTTGGCCTGTTTGTAGGGCGGGATGTCGGCGTTCACGAGCACGATCTCGCGCCCCTCCACCGCCGCATAGCTTTCGGCGATATTGGCGCGCCCGTCGCGCAGGGCCTTGATCTCGGTGCCCAGCAGCATGATGCCGGCCTCGATGAAGTCCTCCAGGAAATAGTCGAAGCGCGCCCGCCGGTTCTCGGCGATCACCTTCATCTTCGGCGCTGTCGAGGCCATCAGCCCAGACCCGCATCCGCCATGGCGCGGTCGATGGCGGGCTTGACGGCGTCGGCCGTCGGAGCCAGCGGCAGGCGCACCTCCTCGCCGCACAGGCCCAGCCGGGACAGGGCGTATTTGGTCGGCGACGGGGAGTTGTCGAGGAACAGGCCCTTGTGCAGGCCGATCAGCCGGTCCTGCCAGTCGCGCGCCGCAGCATAGTCGCCGGCGGCGGCGGCCTCGTGCAGGGCGACCATGCCCTCGGGCGCGACATTGGAGGTGACCGAGACCACCCCGACGCCGCCATGGGCGTGATAGCCGAGGTAGCTGGGGTCGTCGCCCGAGATCAGATCGAACTGGCCGCCGATGTTGGCGCGCATCCAGCTGACGCGCGACAGGTCGCCCGTGGCGTCCTTGATGCCGACGATGTTCGGATGCGCCGCCAGCCGGGCGACGATGTCGTTGGACATGTCGACGCCGGTCCGGCCGGGCACGTTATACAGCAGTATGGGCAGCTGGACGGCGTCGGCGACGGCCTCGAAATGCAGCGCCAGCCCCTCCTGCGAGGGCCGGTTGTAATAGGGGGTGACGATCAGGGCGCCGTCCGCGCCGACGGTCTTGGCGTGGCGGGCCAGTTCGATGGCCTTGTCGGTTGCCGAGGACCCGGCCCCGGCGATGACCCGGACCCGGCCGGCGGCGACCTGCACGCACAGGTCGACGACGCGCTTGTGCTCATCCAGATGCAGGGACGCGCTCTCGCCCGTCGTGCCCATGGGCACGACGCCGTGAATTCCCGCGGCGATCTGGCGTTCCAGAAGCCGGGTGAAGGCGGCTTCGTCCACCTTTCCGTCACGAAGTGGTGTGATCAGGGCGGTGATCACGCCCTTGAACAAGGGGGCGGTCATTGAGAGAGATGGTCCTGCGTGGAAATGGCGACGTTCGCCGCGACAAGCGCTGGAGGGTAGGTTGCCGGTCGCCCGACCGCAACCGCGACGCATGGAGTTCGGACACGTAATGATCGCCGCCAGCCTCGCGGGCGCCATCGCCCTGCTCGCCCCGCCGCTCGAGACCATGGCGCCCGAAGGCCTGTTCGCCCAGGAACGGCCCTACAACGCGGTCGCCGCCGGACCGGTCAGCAACCAGCCGCGCACGCTGAACGATCAGGACACCGCCCTCTTCCGCCAGGGTCTGGCCGCCGCCCGCAACCGCGACGTCGCGGCCGCCCGCAGCGCCGCGTCACAGATCGGCGACCCGACGGCGCGCAAGCTGGTCGAATGGGCCCTGCTGGACACCTCGGGCGAGCAACTGCCCTACAGCGACCTGGCCGACGCCCAGACCCGTTTCGCCGGCTGGCCTCGCGCCGAAAGCCGCCGCATCGCCGTCGAGCGAGCGCTCGACCTGGCCTCGCCGGGCGCCGAGGCGGTCATGAACCTGTTCTCTTCGGCCCCGCCCTCGACGGTTCAGGGCGCGATCGCCCTGGCCGACGCCATGGAGCAGCGCGGGCGTCGCGATGAGGCGCGAGCCCTGATCACCGACTGGTGGCGGACGAAATCGTTCGACGACGCCGCCCAGACCCGCATCCTCAACCGCTGGGGCGGCGAGCTGAGCCAGGCCGACCATGAGGCGCGGCTGAACATGCTGCTGCTGGGCCCGCACGGGCCGGCGACCCGGTCGATGGTCTCGCGCGTCTCGTCCGAGCGTCAGGCCGTGGCCAACGCCGTCATGGCCCTGCGCACCGCCTACAGCCCGGACGCGATCGTGGCGGGTCTCAGCCCGTCACAGGCGATGGATCCCGCCGTCGTGCTGGAGCGGGTGCGCATCCTGCGCTCGCAGACCCGCCAGTCCGAGGGCTTCCCCCTGCTCGGCGCCCTGCCCGCAGCGCCCTCGCACGCCGAGGGCCAGAACACCCTGTGGAGCGAGCGCCGCAACTATTTCCTCGACGCCCTGCAGCAGCGGAACTGGCAGGCGGCCTATGACGCCATGGCCGGTCACGGCTTCCCCTCGGGCGACCGCAAGGTGGACGCCGAATTCTTCGCCGGCTGGGTCGCCCTGGTGAAGCTGAACGATCCGGCGCGGGCGACGCGCCATTTCGAAACCCTGCGCCAGACCTCCTCGACCCCGATCACCCAGGGCCGCGCCCTCTACTGGCTGGGCCGCGCCGCCGAGGCGCAAGGCGCCACGCCCGCCGCTGTCCAGTACTACCAGGCGGGTTCGCGCCACATCCAGACCTTCTACGGCCAGCTCGCGGCCGAAAAGGCCGGAATGACCACCATCACCCTGCCCGGCGATCCCGTGCCCTCGGGCGCGGATATCGCGGCTTTCGAGGACAACCAGATCGTCCGCGCCATGCGCATCCTGGGCGAGACGGGCGAGACCAGCCTGTTCCGCGTCTTCGCCTATCAGCTGGACCACGACCTGCCGGGCCCCTCGCAGCTGGCCCTGCTGATGGACATGTCGCGCAACTATGGCGAGGGCTTCACCGCCATGATGGTCGGCCGCGCGGCCAGCCAGCGCGGCTTCCTGATGCCCGAGCGCCAGTATCCGATCCGCATGCCGCCGCAGGTCGGCGGCGCGGCGCCGCTGGAGTTCACCCTGGCCATCACGCGACAGGAATCCAGCTTTGATCCCCGCGCCCGGTCCGGCGCCGATGCGCGCGGCATGATGCAGTTCCTGCCGTCGACGGGCGCCGCCGTGGCGCGGCAGCTGGGCATGCCGTTCTCGGCGGAGCGGCTGTGGGATCCGGACTTCAACATGACGCTGGGCAGCTATCACCTCGGTGATCTGACGCGGAATTTCGGAGGCTCGATGCTGCTGACGACGGTGGGTTACAACGCCGGCCCGGCGCGGCCGCCGCAATGGATCGCCCGTTGCGGCGATCCGCGGGGCGGTTCGGTCGACCCGGTGGATTTCATCGAGTGCGCACCCTTCACCGAAACGCGCAACTACATGATGCGAGTCATGGAAAACATGCAGGTTTATCGCGCGAGATTGAATGGGGGGACGGCGCCGCTGACGCTGTCGGAAGATCTGCGCCGCGGCGCGCCGGCGGGGCCCATGCCGTACACCGCCTATGCGCCGGAGACGGATTCGACCGCGACGCCCTATCCCGCCAACTGACGCCGTCCGGCCGCCAGCAACGGTCCTTCGGGGCCGGCGATCCAACGGCCCGTCAGGCCGAACACGCGCGCCATGATGTCGGGTGAAAGGGCCTCCATCGGCAAGGCGTCGGCGACCACCCTGCCCTGATCCAGTACGGCGACCCGGTCGGCGAAACGCACCGCCAGAGCCAGGTCGTGCAGGCTGACCAGCACCGCCTGTCCGCCCCGGGCCCGGGCCTGAAGCCGTTCCAGCACCATCAGCTGGGCGTCAGGATCCAGTCCGGCGATCGGTTCGTCCACGAGCAGGCCCCGGGCGCCGGTGGCCAGAGCCCGAGCCAACAGGACGCGGGCGCGCTCGCCGCCCGACATTTCGGCGACGCCGCGGTCGGCAAGATGACCGGCCTCGACCTCATTCAGAGCGGCCTGGGCCCGGGCATGCGCATCCGCAGCCTGCAGGAAGGGCGCGCCCAGGGCGGCGACCTCGATCGCGGGCAGGTTCCAGGCGATACGGCGCTCCTGCGGCAGATAGGCGACCCGCCTCGCCCGCTGGGGCGGCGACAGGGCTGCGACATCGTCCCCGTCCAGACGGGCGTGGCCCACGGTCAGGGGCAGAAGTCCGGCGAGGGCGCGGATGGCGCTGGACTTGCCGGCGCCGTTCGGCCCCACCACGGCGACCAGTTCGCCGGCGGCGACCGACAGATCGACATCGTCCAGGACGATGCGGCCGCCCAGCGACGCCGTGACGCCGGTCAGGGTCAGGACGCTCACAGCCGCCATTCCCGCGCCGCCCGCCATGCGATCAGGGCGAACAGTGGCGCGCCGACAAGGGCGGTGAAGACGCCCAGCTTCAGTTCCTGATCCGTCGGCGTCAGCCGGGCGAGCAGGTCGGCGATGACCAGCATCAGCCCACCGGCGAGAGCGGACGGCGCCAGCAGCCGGCCCGGATCGCCGCGCACGGCGCTGCGCACCAGATGCGGGGCGGCCAGACCGACGAAGCCGATCACCCCCGCCACGGCTACCGCCGCGCCGGTCGCCAGGGCGGCGGCCAGAAGGGCCAGCAGTCTCAGCCGCGCCATGGGCAGGCCCGAGGTGCGCGCCGTCTCCTCGCCAAGGCTCAGCATGCGGAGGCCCGGAGCAGCGAAGGCGGCCAGAACCGCGGAAATCAGCACTGGCGGCGTGACCCAGGCGACGTCGATCCAGCTACGGTTCTGCACCGAGCCCAGCAGCCAGCCCATGACCTCGGCGCTGGCGATCGGCGACGGCGACAGGTTGAAGATCAGAGCCGTGGCGGCGCCGGCGAAACTGGACACGGCGACCCCGAACAGGATCAGCGCTTCGGGCGAACGGACGCGCGCCGAAAACAGGATCAGCAGCGCCCCGGCCAGCCCGGCGCCGAGGAGAGCCGAGACCTCGACCGCGCCCGGAACCGCCGCAGCGCCCAGGACGATGGCGCTCGCCGCGCCCAGGGCCGCGACCGCCGACACCCCCAGCACGCCCGGATCGGCCAGCGGATTCCTCAGCAGGCCCTGCATGACCGCCCCGGCCAGCCCCAGCGCGGCGCCCACCATCAAGGCGGTGGCGACTCTCGGGGCCCGGACCTGCCAGAGAACCTCGCCCGGTCCGGACGCCGGATCGGCGAAGGCCTGAGCCCACTGGCGGCTGTCGAAAACGCTCTCGCCCAGCAGGACGGCGCCCACGACGGCCGCGAGGATGAGCAGCGCCAGGCCGACGGTCAGACGCGACGGTCTCATGCCCCGCCCTTCAGCGTCGCGGCGGCGTCGGCCGCGAACCAGCCGGGGCAGGTCAGGGCCGCGGACGGCAGTTTCGCCGCCACCCTGCCCCGCATCAGTCGCCGGAGCGCCGGATGACGGCCCGCGCCGCGCCAGTCGCTCCGCGTCTGATCGAAGAAGCCGAGCACGAACCGCGCCGGCGGAAACATCACCATCCGCTCGATGCTGACCGGCGCGAAATACGGCGCCTCCGCCGCATTGGCGAACCCCGCCGCAGACAGGATGGCGTCGATCAGCGTCCCCTTCCCGGCCGTGAAGCCGCCGGCGGTCAGGTACAGCGCCCGCGGCTTCGCCGCCGCTTCACCGATGGGGCGGGCTGGCAAGGTCGCGTTCATGCGGGCGATCAGGGCCTCGCCGCGTTTCGTCGCGCCCAAGCCTTTCGACACCGTCCGGATATCGGCGCGCACGCCGTCGAAGTCCGTTGCATCCTCTATGGTCAGGACCCGCACGCCGTCCGCTTCCAGCCGCGCCAGCAGGCGGGGCTCGCCGCCCCAGTAACGGACCACCACATCGGGCTGGAAGGCGATAGCCGCCTCCAGCGTCGGCCGGACGCGCCGGCGTCCCACGGCGGCGTCGCGCATCCAGGCGTCGGGATCATCGGCGCGCGGCGAAAGGGCCAGGTCGGCGTCAGGAGCGAGCGCCAGCGCGTACTGGTCCGCGCACTGATCCAGCGACAGGACCCGCAACGGACGCGCCTCGGCTCCGCCCGGCGCGAGCAGAACCCCGCCGGCGAGGACCGCGACCGCGAGTCTCATCGCTTCAGGAGACCCGCGAACAGCCCGTCCAGCAGGGTCGTGACCAGGGTTTCGCGGTCGACCCAGCCGAAATAGGGTTTGGTGATCATCAGCGAAACGACGCCGTGCACCCCGGCCCACAAGGCCTGGGCCGTGGTTCGCGCGTCGCCGCGCAACAGCCCGGCCGCCTCGACGTCCTCGACCGCCTGTTCGAACGAGCGGAACAGCTCGTGACCCAGTTCCCGCGCCGCCGACTGGGCTCCTTCGCGCAGTTCGATGGGACGGGTCATATAGGCCAGACGGTAGGCGTTGGGATTGGCGAAACCGAAGGCGACATAGGCTTCCAGCATCATCCGCAGTCGCGCCGCCGGTTCGACGGTCCGGCTGGTCACGCCCTCATTGGCCTCCAGCAGGGCGGAGAAGGCGCGGCTGCAGATTTCGTGCAGGATCTCGCTCTTCTCCGAGAAATGCATGTAGAGCGCCGTCGACGACAGGCCGACCTCGTCCGCGATCTTGCGGATGGTGGCGCCCTCATAGCCGTGCTCGACGAAAATCCGTTCGGCCGCGGCCAGGATTTCCGCGCGGCGCGCGTGGCCCTCGCCTTTCGGCTTTCTCTGCGAGCGGGGATTGAGGGTTACGGCGGTCAAGACGCGCACTCCGGGGGCCGTCCCTGAATAGCGGCATTCCCCGGCCTGCGCCAACCGCTTGCCTTGCGGGAATCACCGCGATAACCATGCGTTGTGGAGAGGGTACAACCAGACGATCCCGGGATTCGCCGGCGGGAAGCCGGACGATATGGACCGCCGTTCGACCGGAGCGCGGCCAGGCGCAGCCTCGCGCCCTTCCAGACCGCGGCCCTGTGCGCCCTCGTCGCCGGAACCGGCGCGCTTGTCTGGTTTGAGCCCCGGCTCTTCGGACACGGCGTCGTTGTCGCGGGAGCGTGGGGCTTTCTGGCCGTCGCCGTGTGGAGGATCAGCCTGATCCTGCTCAGCGCCTTATCACGCGCACCGTCGCCCGATCCGACCAGTTGGCCCCGCTATACGGTCCTGGCGGCGCTCTATCACGAAGCCGAGATCGTGGGCCAGCTGATCGAGCGTCTGTCCCGGATCGACTATCCCGCCGACCGCCTGCAGGGCCTGCTGGTGCTGGAGGCGCACGATGAAGACACCATCGCCGCCGCCCATGCGACGCCGCGGCCGGACTGGCTGGAGGTGTTGGTGGTCCCGGCGGGCAGGCCACAGACCAAGCCCCGCGCGTTGAACTGGGCCCTGGCCTACGCCACGGGCGACCTGCTGACCGTCTATGACGCGGAGGACGACCCTGACCCCTTACAGCTTCGCGAGGCGGCGGCGCGGTTCGGCGCGGACCCGACGGGGAAGCTGGCGTGCCTGCAGGCGCCTCTGCGTATCCGGCGGCGAGCACGGACGCCGGACGCCTCGCCCTTCCTCGACCGGCAGTTCGCGGCCGAATACGCCAGCCTGTTCGAGACGACCCTGCCCGGCATCGCACGCCTGGGCCTGCCCTTCCCGTTGGGCGGCACTAGCAACCATTTCCGGACCGACGTGCTCAGCGCTGTCGAAGGCTGGGACGCGTGGAACGTGACCGAAGACGCCGATCTCGGCTTCCGCCTGTGGGCCCGGGGCTGGAAGCTGGGCGTGATCTCGCGGCCGACATGGGAGACGCCGCCGGGCGGGCTCGACAACTGGCTCCCGCAGCGAACGCGATGGCTGAAGGGCTATATGCAGACCTGGGGCGTGCATACGCGCGAGCCGTGGCGGCTGGGCCGGCGCGGAGCCGTGGCGCTGGTCCTGACCGTCGGCGCGGGTCTGGTCTCCGCTGCGCTGCATGGACTGTCGCTGGCCTGGGTGGCGGCGACCGTGCTGGTGTCCTTGATGGCGGGTCTGCCGCCCGAGACGCCGGCCCTCGCGTTAAGCGTCCTGGTGCTGGGCGCGGCGTCCGCCTGGCTATCCTGCGCCATCGGCGCGCGGCGCGCGGGCGTGCCATACGGGCCGCGCGACATGCTCGCCGCCCCGGCCTACTGGGCCCTGCTCAGCCTCGCCTTCGTCCATGCCGCGTGGCGTCTGGTTCTCGATCCCTTCGCCTGGGACAAGACCCGGCATCGCCGCGATGCGCCGCCGGAACCGGTGGAAACGCACGACGTGCTGGACGAGACCGCGCCTCTCCGCCTATCAGCCGTGCATGCCGCCGCGCCTGAACCCGTTGCCTGAGACCCTGGTCACCCGCGCCTGGGCCGATTACGCCCTGCTGGACAGCGGCGGCGGCCGCAAGCTGGAGCGCTATGGCCGGTTCACGGTCGTCCGGCCGGAGCCTCAGTGCTTCTGGTCTCCCCGTGATCCATCGGCCTTCGACGCCGCCGACGCCGTGTTCGACCCGACCGACGAGGACGAGAGCGGGCGCTGGCGGTTCGCCGGGAATCCGATCGACACCTTCCCCCTGGCCTGGCGCGATGTGCGCTTCACCAGCCGGTTCACGCCGTTCCGTCATCTGGCCTTCTTCCCCGAACAGGCCGCGAACTGGGAGTGGCTGGACGGGCGCGTGCGGACCCTGCGCAAGCCGAGGATCCTGAACCTGTTCGGCTACACCGGCGTCGCCAGCCTGGCCTGCGCCGCCGCCGGGGCCGAGGTGACCCATGTCGACGCGTCGAAGAAGTCGGTGGCCTGGGCCCGCGAGAACGCCGAGCTGTCGAGCATGTCCGACAAGCCGATCCGCTGGATCGTCGAGGACTGCCGCAAATACGTGGCGCGGGAAGTCCGGCGCGGATCGAAATACGACGGGATCATTCTGGATCCGCCGAAGTATGGACGGGGACCGACCGGCGAGGTCTGGCGGCTGTTCGAGGATCTGCCGGGCCTGCTGAAGGACTGTGCGGCCCTGTTGTCAGACGACGCCTCCTTCCTGCTGCTGAACGCCTATGCCGCGCGTATCTCGGGCCTGTCGCTGTCGCACATCATGGCCGAGGCGACGGCCGAGCGCGGCGGAACGATCGACTGGGGCGAACTGGCCCTGGCTGAGGATGGGTCCGACGGGCGCGCCATCGGTCTGAGCTTCTTTGCGCGGTGGTCGGCGTGACAGAGCGGCTGATCACCTCCCTGACCAACGACACGGTCAAGGCCGTGCGCGCCCTGCATATGCGCAAGGAGCGGGAGAGCACCGGCCGTTTCCTGGCCGAAGGGCTGAAATTCATCGGCGAGGCGCTGGACCAGAACCGGACCCCTCGCCTGCTGCTGGTCGGCGAGGATGCCCGGCCGCATCCGATCCTGGACCGGGCCCGCGAGGCGACCCGGGCGGGCGGCGGCGAGGTGGTGGTGGTGACCCACGCCATCCTCGAGAAGATCAGCCGGCGCGACAATCCGCAGACGGTGCTGGGCGTGTTCGACCAGGTCTATACGCCCCTGTCGGCGATCCAGCCGGCCGCCGCCCCCGCCTGGGTCGCGCTGGAACAGGTGCGCGATCCGGGCAATCTGGGCACCATCATCCGCACGGCGGATTCCGCTGGCTGCGGCGGAGTGATCCTGATCGGGGACTGCGTCGACCCCTATTCGGTCGAGGCCGTGCGGGCGACCATGGGCTCGGTCTTCGCCGTCGCCATCGCCCGGGCCACGCCCGCCGAATTCCTCGCGTGGCGGCAGACCTGGCCCGGCAGCGTCATCGGCACCCGGCTGGACGCGGTCCACGGCTATCGCGACGCGGCGATCCAGCATCCGGCCCTGATCCTGATGGGCAATGAGCAGGCCGGCCTGACCGACGCCCTGGCCGCCGCCTGCGACGTCAACGTCAAGATCCCCATGCGCGGTCGGGCCGACAGCCTGAACCTGGCGGTGGCGACCGGGATCATGGCCTATGCGGTGACCGACGCGGCCTGAGCAGACCGGAGATGACGCCGGATTCACTTGCTCCGCATCCGCGCCCGGGGGAGCCTCGGCGCTTCCCAAGCGCCGAGACCATCCGATGCGTCCACTGCTTTCTCTCCTGCTCGGCCTCGCCTGCGCCCTGCCCGGGGCGGCTTCCGCCCGACCCTCCGAACCCGACGCGGCGGCCTACCGGCAGGACGCCCTGTCGATCGAAACCCTGATCAACAGCCAGTACGCCTACCTGGACCGGCTCCCGGGCGGCGTCATGCCGATGAGCCCGGTTCTGCAGGCCGAGGCCGGGGCGGTGGCCGACCGGAGCGCCCTGCTCCGCTACGCCGAGCATGCGCTGGCCGCCCTGGCGGATCATCACGCCATCACCGGCGCCTCGTTCGCCGACAGCTGGGGCCTTGTGCCCAGCTATTCGGATCTCTGGATCGAGCCCGAAGGGAATCTCTGGCGGATTACCGCCGTCCGCGAGGGCTCGCCCGCCGCCGGGGCCGGAATCCAGCCGGGCGATACCCTGACGGCGGTCGGGGATCTGCCGACCGGAGAGGCCGTCGCGACCTTCTGGTTCGGGCTGGGACTGTCGGCCGAGGGCGAGCGGGCTGGCTACGCCGCGAGGGTTCTGGCCACGGGACGACGTGACCGTCCGCGGGATCTGACCATCCGCGGTCGCGACGGCGAACGGCGACTGAGCCTTCCCAACCTCTACGTCGATCGGGCGGCGCGGCCGCCTCTGACGGTCAGCGACACGGGGGGCGACCTGACCATCCGCTTCAACGACTCGCTCGGCGACAGCGCCGCGATCGCCGCCTTCGACGCCGCCATGGCGAGCGCCCGTCCGGGGCAGCGGGTGGTGCTGGATCTGACCGACACCGCCAGCGGCGGCAACACCCGTGTGGCGCGGGCCATCATGAGCTGGTTCGTCGATGCGCCGACGGCCTACCAGATCCACACCCTGCCCGCCGAGGAGCGGGAGACGGGGGTGGCGCGCCAGTGGATCGAACAGGTCCTGCCGCGTTCGGGCAAGCGCCATCGCGGGTCGGCGGCCGTCCGTGTCGGCCGATGGACCGGCAGCATGGGCGAGGGTCTGGCGATCGGCATGGACGCGATCGGGGCGGAGGTGACCGGCGGGCCGATGGCCGGCCTGCTGGGCGCGGTCTACGACCATCGGCTCGCCAATTCGGGGCTCGTCATCAAGCTGCCGACCGAGCGGCTGTACGCCGTCGATGGAACTCCGCGGGAGGCCTTCCGGCCACGGCCCTAGAAGCTGCGCCCGTCGACCCGCCGGGCCGTCCAGCTGAAGGGCTCGATGTCGGTCAGGGTGCGGATGTTGACCGCCACCATCTGCGTCCCGTCCGGCTTGGAGCCGCGGGCGAAGGACTGGACGCCGCAGGTCTCACAGAAGAAATGGCGGATCTTGTGGGTGTTGAACAGATATTCGGTCTGCGGGCCGTCCGCCATGAGGCGAAAGGCGTCGGGTCCGACGAAGTTGAGCACCAGCCCCTTGCGGTAGCAGTGCGAGCAGTTGCACTCGATCAGGCCTTCCAGATCGGTGTCGACCTCATAGGCCACCGCGCCGCAGCGGCACGATCCGGCGTGGGTTTTGACGTCGGCCATTACGCATCCTCCAGCAGCACCACGCCCGGCGCCGATTTGAGCGCGCCGCGCAGCGCTCCATCAAGTCTGTAGCGCCCCGGAAGTTTCAGCTCGACCTCGCGGCGGCCGTCCAGCGAGGCGATCAGGGAGACCTCCCCGCCCTTGCCCGGGGACTTCGCCTTCTCGAGCCGCGTCCGCAGGGCCTCGGCGTCGGCGGTTCTGGCCGAGACATGGATGCGCAGCCCCATGGCGCCGTCGTCGATCAGCACGTCCAGCCGCGAGGCGTCGTCGCCGAAGAAGCGCACCTCGCCGTCAGCCGACTTGGCCCGCACGCGGACCATGATCGAGGCCCCGACCTCCAGCACCTCGCGGCATTTGCGCAGCTGTTCGGGCGGGAACAGGCATTCGAATTCGCCCGTCGGGTCGGAGAAGGTGACGAAGGCGAATTTCTCGCCCGATTTGGCGCTGGCCCGCTCCTGACGGCGGCGCACGACACCCGCCATCAGGAAGGCCTCGTGGCCGCTTTCCGCCAGGGCCGTGGCCTCGGCGACGAAGGTGACGCGCTTGCGCTTCAGCGCCGGCGCCATGTCCTCCAGCGGGTGGCCGGACAGGTAGAAGCCGACGGCGGCCAGTTCCTGATCCAGCTTCTCGGGACCGACCCAGGGCTCGACCGGCTTGAGACGCGGGCGGGCCGCGCCGGCCTGGTCGCCGCCGAACAGGGAGACCTGGGACGAGGCGCGCTCGGCCGCGACGCTCTGGCAATAGGCCATCAGGGTGTCGGCCTGTTCGAACAGCTGGCGGCGGTTGGGATGGAAGCTGTCGAAGGCGCCGGCGCGGGCGAGATTCTCCAGCGCCCGCTTGTTGACGCTGCGCGGGTCGACGCGTTCGAGGAAGTCGAAGATGTCGGTGAACCGTCCGCCGGTCTCGCGCACCTCGACCAGATGCTTCATGGCCTCCAGGCCGACGTTGCGGATGGCCCCCAGCGCATAGAGGACGGCACCCACGCCCTCGTCCCAGGCCACGTCGAAATCGGCCGAGGAGCGGTTCACGTCCGGCGACTTCACCGGCACGTCGAAACGACGACAATCCTGATAGAAGACAGCCAGTTTGTCGGTATTGCTGAGATCGAGCGACATGGACGCGGCCATGAATTCGACCGGGTGCGTCGCCTTCAGCCAGCCCGTCTGGAAGCTGATCAGGGCGTAGGCGGCGGCGTGCGACTTGTTGAAGCCGTAGCCGGCGAATTTGGCGACCAGATCGAAGATGCCGCCGGACTGTTCCTCGGAAACCCCCTTCTCGGACGCGCCCGCGATGAAGCGCGCGCGCTGGAAGTCCATCTCCTCCTTCTTCTTCTTGCCCATGGCGCGGCGAAGAAGGTCGGCCTCGCCGAGCGAGTAACCGGCCAGGATCTGGGCGATCTTCATCACCTGTTCCTGGTAGATGATGACGCCATAGGTTTCGGTCAGCACCTCGGTCAGGGAGGGATGCAGATAGTCCACCTGCTGCCGGCCGAATTTCCGGTCGATATAGGTGTCGATCATCTCCATCGGCCCGGGCCGGTAGAGGGAGATCAGGGCGGTGATCTCCTCGATCGAGCCGCAACGCATCTTGCGCAGGGTGTCGCGCATGCCCTGGGATTCCAGCTGGAACACCCCGACGGTCTGGCCCGAGGCCATCAGCTCATAGGTCTTCGGATCGTCCAGCGGCAGGCCGTTCCAGTCGGGGGCGGCGCCGCGCCGTTCCAGATACTGGCGCGCGCGGTCCAGCACGGTCAGGGTCTTGAGGCCCAGGAAGTCGAACTTCACCAGACCGGCGGCCTCGACCCATTTCATGTTGAACTGGCTGGCCGGGATGGTCGAGCGCGGGTCCTGATACAGGGGCGCGAGCTCGATCAGGGGGCGGTCGCCGATGACGATGCCGGCGGCGTGGGTCGAGGCGTTACGGTACAGCCCCTCCAGCTCCAGCGCCGTCTCCAGCAGGGTCGCCACGGCCTTGTCGTTGTCGCGGGCCTCGCGCAGGCGCGGCTCGATCTCGATGGCCTGGGCCAGGGTCACGGGATTGGCGGGGTTGGCCGGGACCATCTTGGCGAGCCGGTCGACCTGACCCAGCGGCATCTGCAGCACCCGGCCGACGTCGCGCAGCACGGCGCGGGCCTGAAGGGTGCCGAAGGTGATGATCTGGGCCACCCGGTCCTTGCCGTAGCGGTCCTGGACGTAGTCGATCACCTCTTCCCGCCGCTCCTGGCAGAAGTCGATGTCGAAGTCGGGCATGGAGACCCGTTCGGGATTGAGGAAGCGCTCGAACAGCAGGCCGAAACGCAGCGGATCCAGATCGGTAATGGTCAGGGCCCAGGCGACCAGCGAACCGGCGCCCGAACCCCGGCCCGGACCCACGGGGATGCCGTGGCTCTTGGCCCATTTGATGAAGTCCGACACGATCAGGAAATAGCCGGGGAAGCCCATCTGCTGGATGATCCCGACCTCCCATTCCAGGCGGGTCCAGTAGTCCTCCTCGGGCGCGGCGGGCGTGACCGCCTGCAGCCGCGCCTTCAGCCCCTCGCGGGCCTGATGCATCAGTTCGTCGGGTTCGGTGCGGCCCGCGCCGGCGTCGAAGCGGGGCAGGATCGGCGCGCGGGTCGGGGCCATGAAGGCGCAGCGGCGGGCGATCTCGATCGTCGTATCGCAGGCCTCGGGCAGGTCGGCGAACAGTTCGCGCATCGCCGCGGCGGGCTTGAACCAGTGCTGGCCGGTGATGCGGCGGCGGTCTTCCTGACCGGTGAAGGCGCCGTCGGCGATGCACAGCAGGGCGTCGTGGGAGCGGGCCTGCGCGGCCTTCGCATAGTGGACGTCGTTGGTGGCGACCAGGGGGGTGTCGTTCGCATACGCCCATTCCACCAGCCCGCGCTCGGCCTGACCCTCGCTGGCCAGGCCGTGGCGTTGCAGTTCGACATAGAAGCGGTCGCCGAACACCCGCGCCATCTCGGTCAGGGCCGCGGCGGCCTCGTCGGATCGGGACTGGACGAACAGGGGATCGACGGGGCCGTCGGGCCCGCCCGACAGCAGGATCAGGCCTTCGGACCGCTCAGCCACCATGGTCCAGGGCACGCTGGGCTCGTCCATCGCGCCGGCGTCGAGGAAGGCCGAGGACGACAGGGCGCTGAGGTTCAGCCAGCCCGTCTCGTTCTGGACCAGAAGGACCACGGTCGGCGCCTTGGCCCAGCGTTCGTTGATCTTGCCGCCGATGCCAGTGACAGGAAGCGCGCAGGCGATGATCGGCTGTACGCCCGCCCCTTTCGCCGCCTCGCTGAACTCCAGCGCCCCGAACAGATTTGCGCGGTCGGCGACGCCCACCGCCGGCATGCCCGCGTCGGCCGCCAGGGTGGGAACCTTGCCCGCCTTGATCGCACCTTCCAGCAGCGAATAGGCCGACCGGACGCGCAGGTGGATGAAGCCCTGATCCCCTGCCCCGCTCACCGTCCGACGTCTCCGTTCATGGGTTCGATCAGACCCCGACTCGCCCCTGGCTCAAAGCGGCCAGAGTCCGCCGAAAAACAGCGGACATTGCGGACTCGCCGGACTCAAACGGTCCGGGAAAGCCCACCCTCAGGCGGCTGGAAGCGCGAGCGCGGCCTGCCAGCACATCCAGACGAAACCGCCGCAAGACGCAAGCGACAGCATATCCCTCACCCAACGCGCCATGATCTTGTCCCCAGATTGCGTGTTCTGGCTATGTTCTATGTTGCCGCTTTGTTCTTGTCAACGGGCGACGGCCTCCGGTCGAGTGGGCAAGGCCGGCGCCTAAGCGCCGACCAATACCGCCAGAGAGGATAAGACTGCTCCCACAACCAGGAGGGCAATACCGAAAACAGTCCAGAAAACCGCAGTCCTGGCGCCGGTCTTTCGATGAGTGTCAGTGCCCCGGACAATCACGATATCCTCGCCGTGCGCCAGGGTATCCACGGACAGCTCAAGGGCTTTGAACGACAGGTCAAACGCGGTGATCAGCCTCGACAGGCTGACGGCAAGCATCGCTCCGCCGGCTAATGAAGCGACGGTCCCGGAAACCGCGAGAATCTGAGGAAGGGTCATGCGGCACCGTTAACGCTACAGGCTTTGCCATACAACCTCAGGGGGCCCGAACCCGTTGTTGGGTGCAACGCACTCCGTCCTGTAGGATGGCGCGAACGCCACCTACCATCCGCCTCTTCGGCGGCAGGCGTCGCAGGAGAGCGGTCATGGCCAAGGGTCAGATGAAGAGCAACAAGGAAGCCCGGAAACCGAAGGCCGAGAAGCCCAAGCCGGCCGTGTCGGTGGGCAGCTCGCCGTTCACGACGCCGCCCGGGAAGAAATAGCCTCCGATATATCCGTTCATCCCCGCGAAAGCGGGGACCCAGTCCTGTCCAGCGTGACGCCGGTGTTTCGGGACGGGCGAGCGGAGATCCCCGGACCCGCTGCAACACCCAAAGCACTGGGTCCCCGCTTTCGCGGGGATGCACGGTTGTGTGTGGCCCGCCCCTAGTGCGGCCATGCTTCCTTCAGGACTTCCGCCCTGCCGTCGACGACCCGCACCTCGAGCGCCGGCGTGGCCGGCTGGCCCTCGGCGAACAGTTCGTAGATCACCGAGCCGTCGTCGGCCTGGGTGCTTTCGATCACGCGGACCGGGGTGAAGCCGGCGCGCGCGCCCCCGGCGGCGGCGCGGACCCGGTTCGGAACCCTGTCCCATGCGACGTCGCGCTGGACCTCCACCACCTTCCAGCCCGACGGTGTTTCGAGCAGATCGAGCTCGATGTCGGAACCGTCGGGCATGCGGCCCTCGACGTCGTAATAGCGCCGGCCCTCGCGCTCCTTCAGCTCGGCTTCCGAGACGATCATGCCCGGCCGCGCGGTCAGGACGACGGCGCGCACGGCTCCCGGAAGATCGGCCTTTCTGGCGGGTGTGATCACGGTCGCCGGAGCGTCGGAATCCCTGGCCGGGCTCTCCGGCGCGGCCGGATTGCAGGCGGCGAGACTGACACCGGTAGCAATCGCAGAGATGAGCAGGACGCGGGTCATGACAGCCTCCGTGTGAGTTGAAGCTGCAGTCTATGCCTACCGGAACGGGCCGCAAGCGAGGGTTTGCCCCTAGTAGGCGTGGCTCTCCGCGGGGCGCTCTTCCAGATGGCCGTCCTTGAGCGCGAAGACGCGGTCCATATGGCCGGCCAGTTCCATGTTGTGGGTGGCGATCAGGGCCGCGACGCCGGTCTTCTTGACCAGATCATGCAGGGCCTCGAACACCGTCTGGCTGGTGGCCGGGTCCAGGTTTCCGGTCGGCTCGTCGGCCAGCAGGAGGCGCGGGCGGTTGGCCAGGGCGCGGGCGACGGCGACGCGTTGCTGCTCCCCGCCCGACATCTGGGCCGGCTGGTGGGTCAGGCGTTCGCCGAGGCCGAGGGCGGTCAGGACCTCGGCGGCGCGTTCGCGGGCCTTGACCTGGCCGACGCCGGCGATGCGCAGCGGCAGGGCGACGTTGTCGCGTGCATCGAACTCGGCCAGCAGGTGGTGGAACTGGTAGACGAAGCCGATCTTCGCCAACCGGATATGAGTGCGGGCGCGCTCGTCGAGGCCGCCGACATCCTGGCCGTCGATACGGATCTCGCCCGAGGTGGGACGCTCGAGCAGGCCGGCGGCGTGCAACAGGGAGGACTTGCCCGAGCCGGAGGGGCCGATCAGACCGACGACCTCGCCTGGTCGGACGTCCAGATCGACGCCCCTGAGCACCGTCAGGGGACCGGCGGCGGAGTCATAGGTGCGGGTCAGGCCGCGGACCGAGAGGACGGGGTTACTCATACCGAAGCGCCTCGACCGGATCCATTTTCGCGGCCCGCCACGATGGCAGCAGGCTGGCGATACAGCTCATGAACAGGGACCAGACCGCGACCCAGAAGACGTCGGCCGGATCGACCAGGGCCGGCACCGCGTCCAGCATATAGACGTCGGCGTTGAACAGCTGGACGCCCAGCAGGGCCTCGAGGAAATGCTGGATGGCTCCGATGTTCAGACAGAAGACCAGGCCGAGGAACAGGCCGGTGGCCGTGCCCGCCACGCCGATGGCGGCGCCGGCGACGAAGAAGACGCGAAGCATCGACATCTGGCTGGCCCCGACGGTGCGAAGGATGGCCACGTCCCGCGTCTTGTTCTTCACCAGCATGACGATGCCGGAGATGATGTTCAGGGCCGCGATGGCGACGACGAGGCCGAGGATGATGCTCATGGCCACCCGTTCGACCTTCAGCGCGCCCCAGAAGGCGGCGAGACGATCGCGCCAGTCGCTGACGAGGGCATTGGAGCCGGCGGCCGCACGGACGGCGGGGTAGAGGTCGGCGACCTGGTCCGGCTTGGCCACCTTCATCTCGATGACGTCCCAGACGCCCTCCTTGCCGAAGAAGAGCTGGGCCTGCTCCAGCGGCATGAAGATGAAGGCGCGATCGAAGTCGGCCGTGCCCGAGGTGAAGACGCCGCCGATGCGATAGACCTTCTCCAGCCCGCCCAGATTGCCGAAGGCGCTGTCGGCGCCGGTGGGAGAATACAGGGTGATGGGGTCGCCGACGCGCAGGCCCATGCCCTCGGCCAGGGCCTTGCCGATGATGATGTTGTCGCCGCCGTATGCGCCCTGGCCGAAGGTGCGCTTCGCCTCGTCGGTCAGGCTGTCGTAGACATAGGACATGGAGTCCAGGTCCTGCGGGCGGATGCCGCGGACCACGGCGCCGGTCGTCTGGCCGGCGGCGCGGACAAGGCTCTGGTTCTCGGTGACGGGCGAGACGCTGACGACGCCGGGGACGCGGCTGATGCGCTGGACGGCGGCCTCGCGGTCCGGGTCGTTCAGGACCTGGCCCTGGACGTACATGTGGCCGTTGAAGGACAGCATCCGGCTGAGCAGTTCGGACCGGAAGCCGGCCATGATGCTCATCACCACGATCAGGGCCATGACCGCCAGCGAGATGGCGACGTAGGAGATGATGGCGATCAGGGCGATGCCGCCCTCTTTCCGGCGGGCGCGCAGGTAGCGCAGCGCCAGTTCGATCTCCCAGCCGGAGAAGGGACCGGCCGGTTTCGTAGGCCGGGGCGCCGAGACGTCTGTCATCCGCGCACCTTCGCCAGAGCCTCGTCCAGCGGGACGGAGAGCTTCTCGCCGGTGGCGCGGCGCTTCAGCTCGACCACCCCGTCGGCCAGACCTTTGGGTCCGATGGTCAGCTGCCACGGGATGCCGATCAGGTCGGCGGTGGCGAATTTGCCGCCGGGACGTTCGTCAGTGTCGTCGTAGAGGACGTCCTTGCCGATCGCCTCGAGCTTGGCCACGGCCTCCTCACAAGCCGCGCAGACGGCTTCGTCGCCGACACGCAGGTTGATGACCACGACGTCGAACGGGGCGACGGCGTCGGGCCAGATGATCCCGCTTTCGTCGTGGCTGGCCTCGATGATGGCGCCCAGCAGGCGCGACACGCCGACGCCGTAGCTGCCCATGTGGACGTCGGCGTCCTTGCCGTCCGGGCCGGCCACGCGGGCCTTCATGGGAGCCGAGTATTTGGTCCCGAAATAGAAGATGTGGCCGACCTCGATGCCGCGCGCGGTCAGGCGGTCGGCCTCGACGGTCTGGGCCTCGAACTGGCCGGCGTCGTGCATTTCCTCGGTCGCGGCGTACAACGACGTTCGCTGATCAACGATTGACTGAAGATCGTCCCAGTCGACGCCCGCGCCCGGCGCGGGCATCTCGACCAGTTTGCGGTCGCAGAAGACCTGGCTTTCGCCCGTGTCGGCCAGGACGATGAACTCGTGGCTCAGGTCGCCGCCGATGGGTCCGGTGTCGGCGCGCATCGGCACGGCCTTCAGCCCCATGCGGGCGAAGGTGTTCAGATAGGCCACGAACATGCGGTTGTAGGCCTTGCGGGCCGCCGCCTCGTCGATGTCGAACGAATAGGCGTCCTTCATCAGGAATTCGCGGCCGCGCATGACGCCGAAGCGGGGGCGGCGCTCGTCGCGGAACTTCCACTGGATGTGGAAGAGGTTCAGCGGCAGGGATTTGTAGCTCTTCACGAAGCCGCGGAAGATGTCGGTGATCATCTCCTCGTTGGTCGGGCCGTACAGAAGCTCGCGCTCATGCCGGTCGGTGATGCGCAGCATCTCCGGGCCGTAGGCGTCGTAACGGCCGCTCTCGCGCCACAGGTCGGCCAGCTGGAGCGTCGGCATCAGCAGTTCGACGGCCCCTGCCCGCTCCTGCTCCTCGCGCACGATCTGCTCGATCCGGTTCAGCACCCGCAGGCCCAGCGGCAACCAGGCGTAGATGCCGGCGGCCTCCTGTTTGATCATCCCGGCGCGCAGCATCAGCTGGTGCGAAACGATCTGGGCGTCCGAGGGCGCCTCCTTGAGCGTGGGCAGGAAATAGCGCGACAGGCGCATGGGCAGAATCCGCAGACAAAGGTGAAGCACCGCTTTAGCCGCTCGGAAGGGGCGAAAGCTAGGCGGTCGTCACAAACGCACGGGATCGGTCAGGGATGCGGCAGGCCGATGCCGTATCGCGCGGCCAGATAGGGGATGATGGCCTGATCCTGCAGGAAGCGTTTGCCGGTGGTTTCGCTGATCTGCGCCTCGGGCCAGTCGAAGGTCCCGTCGAGGATCAGGATCGGGCAGCCCTGATGGTCCTCGCCGACCTGTTCGATCACAGCCGGGCGCGGACGCGGGTAGTCGAGGCGGGTGATGTCCAGCTGCGTCTTCAGGGCCGGATAGAAGGCCAGCACGCCTTCGACGACCGAGCCGGCCGGGCAGAACCACGGGCCGCCCTGATCATCGGTCCAGTGCGGATTGATGAGAAAGAGGCGATCGGTCATCGGGCGATCCTCAGACGGGCGGAGCCAGGTCTGGCAGCGGCATCCAGCCGATGAAGACGAGGAACATCACCAGCGCCCAGACGAGGGCCGCCACCCAGGTGGTGGTGATGAATTTGCGTTTCAGGTCCGGCTTCTCGGGCGCGCCCCACTGGGCGCCGTCGGTCGGCGGCTCGTGCCGTTCCTTCGACGTGCCCAGCGGCAGGACGGCGAACAGCACCGTCCACCAGCAGACCAGGTAGATGGCGAACATGGTGATCGGGCCGATCGGCATCAGTGCGCTCCGTCTCTCGGCGTTTCCATCAGTTCGACAAGTACGCCGCCCATGTCCTTCGGATGGACGAAAATGATCGGCGTGCCGTGAGCGCCAATCCGCGGCTCGCCCGTTCCCAGTATGGTCGCACCCCTGGCCCGCAGGGCGTCTCGGGCGGCGAGAATATCCTCGAC
The DNA here is from genome assembly GCF_037626195.1 of Brevundimonas sp. BR2-1. Lineage (NCBI taxonomy): Bacteria > Pseudomonadati > Pseudomonadota > Alphaproteobacteria > Caulobacterales > Caulobacteraceae > Brevundimonas > Brevundimonas sp. BR2-1. The sequence goes on from NZ_JARKMV010000003.1 coordinate 153,654, forward strand.
CTCGAAACAGACGTGGTGCTGCCCACCCTTCGGATTTTTGGCGAGGAAGCCGTGGATCGGGCTGTCGTCGCCCAAGGGTTCGATCAGTTCGATCTGGCTGTTGGGCAGATCGACGAAGCAGACGCGCACCCCCTGCGCCGGCATGTCGAACGGCTCATGCGCCTTCGTGGCGCCGAGCATGTCGCGGTACAGGGCGACGCTGGCCTCGATGGAGGGTGTGGCGACGCCGATGTGGTTCAATCTTCCGATCATGCGGTTGCCTTAGCCGCTCCTGTCGCCGTGGAGAAGACGCACGGGTGGCGACAAAAGCGGCCAGGCTCCGATTATGGAGGGATCAGCGCCCCAGGCCGGCGGCTTCGGCAAGATCGGCCATTTCGTCGCGCATGATGAAACCGTCACGATTGCGATCGAGGGCGGCGAACCGTTGGTCCCCCAGAGCCCGGAACTCGCCGATGTCGACAGCGCGGTTGCGGTTCCGGTCAATGGCCCGCAGTTTCGAGATCTGGTCCCGGTTCGGCCGCTGCCGGGTGCGCGGCGCATCGTCGGAACGCAGGCTCCGCAGTTCCTGAAGCGTCAGGCGGTCGTCGTCATTGGCGTCGATGCGGGCGAACAGGTTTTCGCGGACGGCGTCGAACTCGAGCCGCGACAGGCGGCCGTCATTATTGACATCGGCCTCGGCGAACATCGCGCCCGACCCTTGCTGGGCGAGGGCCGGTCCGGCGGCGAAGGCCGCCAGCGCGGCGGGCAGAAGAAGCAGGGTTTTCATGGGGAGTTTCCTTGAAGATCAAAAAAGGCCCCGACCGCAGCGCCGGGGAGGCTGGGGGCGCGGTCGGGGCGGGACGGAGGCCAGCGGGGGCGCCTCCGTCCATGGGGTCACCAGGAGCGGACGACCGTCGACTGTCGCGACGCGCCGCTGTTGGTGGTGATTGACCGGTCGATGAAAACGCTGTCGTCGTCACGGCGGACATCGACGTCGCGCTCATAGCCGCGACCGCCCGAGCCCGAGCGGCTCGCATGGGTGGCGAAGCCGTCGTCTGTCCGGGCCGTGGTGCGGTTGCGCGAACTGGACCAGCCATGATCGTCGACCGAGCCGTAGCGATGCACCGAGGCCGAGCCCGGGCTGCGATAGATGTCGGCGCCGCGGCTGGCGCTGTGGTGCGGACCGTTGATGCTGGCCGAGCGGTGGCGCGAGATGGACTGGGCCTCGGCCTCGCCGGGGACGGCCGCGACGCCGCCGAAGGCGACGAGGCTGACGACCGCGGTCAGGGCGAGTGTGCGGGGGGCGAGCGTGCGGGGGGTGAGCGTGCGGGGAAGGATCATGTCAGGCTCCTGGGCTGCGTCCGGCGCTTCCGAACGCTGACAGACTCTCACAGCCGCCGGCTCGGGGTGTGTCGCCAGGGCGCCGGGATGTAACAGCGTGTATCGGCCACTGGCGGACGGCCGGTTCCTCGGTCAAACCTGCCGTCATGCCTGTGCCGTTGATCTATCTGGTCGAGGACGATCCGGACATCCGGACGCTGGTTCGCGCCCTGCTGGTGCGCGAAGGCATGGCCTGCGAGACGGCCGACGGGGCCGCCGCCTTCTGGGCCCTGATGGAGCGTCGCCGGCCCGATCTGGTCATTCTGGACATCATGATGCCGGGAGAGGACGGACTGTCGATCTGCCGCCGGTTGCAGGCCGGCCATGCGATCCCCGTCCTGATCGCCTCCGCGCGGGGCGAGCCGATGGATCGGGTGATCGGCCTCGAGATAGGCGCCGACGACTATCTGGCCAAGCCGTTCGAACCGCGCGAGTTCGTCGCACGGGTGCGGGCGCTGCTGCGGAGGCGCGCCCGGCAGGAAGGACCGACGACGGCCCGGGTGGTCTCGTTCTCGGGATGGCGGCTCGACCTCGGCGCCCGCGCCCTGACCTCGCCCGCGCAAGAAACGGTGGAGTTGACGACCGGCGAGTTCGATCTGCTGTCGGTCTTCATCAACCGGCCCCGGCAGGTGCTGTCGCGCGACGACATCATGGACATATTGAAGGGACGTCAGGCCGAGGCTTTCGACCGCTCCATCGATATCCAGGTCTCCCGGCTGCGCCGCAAGCTGGGCGATGATCCCCAGGCGCCCGTCGTCATCCGGACCGTGCGCAACGCAGGCTATCTGTTCACGCCCGCCGTCGAGGCCGGATCGTGATGCGGCTGGGCCTCTCGACCCGGCTGACGCTGGCCGTGGTGGTGCTGCTGCTGGTCGCCCAGGTGGTGATGCTGGTCGCCTTCGCCCGGGCGCAGCAGTCGGCCGGCGGCGCATGGCGCGCGCCCGTGCCGACCCGGATCGCGGCGGCGGCCGAAGCCCTGGACCGCACGCCGTCGGGGGAGCGCGACGCCCTTCTGGTGGCGATGAATGGAGACTCCACCCGGTTCTTCATCGCCGACGGCATACCGGCCGGATATCGCGAGGGTCGCGGGCTGATCCCGGATCTGTACGAAGGCTACGCCGGGCCCCTGCGCGGCCGGGACCCGAAGGTGCTGGTTCCCGAGGTGCGCCGCCAGTACCGGCCCGCGCTCTCCGGGCGCCGCACGGCCGCCTACGCCTTCTCCGTGGCCCTGGCGGACGGCCAGCGGCTGGTGGTGGCGCCAGGCGTCGGCCAGCGACGCCGCAGCATCGCCACGGCCATCCTGCTTCTCAATCTTCTGGTCTGTTTCACGGCGGCCTTTCTGGCCTGGCGCACGATCCGCGGAGCGACGCGCGGACTGGAGGCCATCGCCCTGGCCTCGGACCGGTTCGCCCAGGACCTGTCGGCGCCGCCGATGGTGGCCGGCGGATCGGCCGAGGCCCGGCAGATGGCGGCCGCCTTCAACCGCATGCGCGGCGAGATTCGCCGGCTGATGCGCGATCGGATGACGATGCTGGCCGCCGCCGCACACGACCTGAAGACCCTGCTGACCCGTCTGCGGCTGCGCGTCGGCCTGATCGACGACCCGGACCAGAGGGCCGCCGGGGACCGCGACATAGCCTTGATGACGGCCTTGATCGAGGACGTGCTGATCGTCGCGCGCGGCGAGGAGCGGCCTCCGGCCCTCGGCCCGGTGGACGTCGCCGCCCTGTTGCGCGAGATCGTCGCCGATCGGCAGACCCAGGGTCAGGCCGTGACAGCGGGGCGGATGGACGACGGGCCCGTGACCGCCGACATCGCCGCCCTGCGCCGGATCGTCGAGAACCTGATCGAGAACGCCGTGACCTATGCCGGTTCAGCCGAGGTCGAGTTCACGCACGAGGCGACCGGGTGGCGGCTGCGCGTCATCGACCATGGGCCCGGCCTCAGTCCCGACTTCGCGCCGCGCGCCTTCGAGCCATTCGCGCGCGGCGAGGAATCGCGCAGCCGGGCCACGGGCGGCGCGGGCCTGGGCCTGTCCATCTGTCGATCGCTGGCCGCGCAGATGAAGATGACCCTGACCCTGGAGCGGACGCCGTCGGGCGGTCTGACGGTCTGCCTCAGCGACAGTCAGGGTTCGTAGAGGCCACGACCTGGCTCACTGCTGCAGCGGGAATGGATCCGACGCCGTCGGCCGGGTCGGGACCGGCATGCGCGGCAGGGGCTCGTCGCTGTTGGCGGCGTTCAGCAGGAAGGCGGCCATGATGACTGCGGCCTGACGCAGGTCGTCGGCGCGCATGTGGTCATAGCTGTCGATCGAGGTGTGGTGCAGCCGCGAACCGTAGTCGAGCGGGTCCTGGATGAACTGGAAGCCCGGAACGCCGACGGTCTGCATATAGACGTGGTCGGTCGCGCCCGAGGTGCGCATCGACACCGTCGTGGCGCCCATGGCGTGGAAGGGCTCCAGCCATTCCCGGAAGATCGGCGCGGCGGCGACATTGCCTTCGGCGTTGATGCCGCGAATCTTGCCCGAGCCGTTGTCGAGGTTGAAATAGGCGACCAGATCGCCGTGGCTGTCACGCGGCTGGATTGGCCAGCGCTGACGCCAGGTGCGGTTGTTGGGCAGGCCGTCCAGCTGGGCGTCTCCCAGCGGGGCGCGGGTGGCCAGATATTTGTCCGTGTAGGCCAGCGAGCCCCACAGTCCCTGCTCTTCCCCGCTCCACAGGGCGAAGCGAATGGTGCGCTTGGGACGCACGCCCAGCGCCTTGAGGATGCGCGCAGCCTCCATGACCACGGCGCTGCCGGCGGCGTTGTCGACGGCGCCGTCCGAGGCGACCCAGCTGTCCAGGTGGGCGCCGGCCATCACGTATTCGCCCGAACGGTCCGTGCCGGGAATATCGGCCAGGATGTTGTTGGCGTTGGTGTCTTCCTCGTGGAAGCGGACCTCGCTCATCAGTTCGAGCGTGGGTTTGGCGTCTTCGGTCAGGGCCAGGCGGGCCAGACGGCGATAGTCCTCGGCGGCCAGTTCCATGCCGGGGGTGCGGCGCTGGTCGTCCATGCGATAGCCCGAACCGGTGCCGTGCAGCAGGCCGCCGTCACGCTGGGACATGCGGACCCAGGCCAGGGCGCCCTCCTCCTGCAGGAAGGCGTCCATCTGACGGGCGAAGTCGGGGCCGCGCAGGCTTTCCGTCGACGGCGCCGATACATTGGGCATGTTGTAGGTGTTGGCGTTGCGCAGGTCCTCCTCCGTCAGGCGGCGGAATGCCGGATCGGTCGGTTCGGACCCGGCCGTGGGCCGCGAGACGAGAACGATCTTGCCGGCCAGCTTGCCGCGCCATCTGGCGAAGTCGCCGGCGGTCATCATGGGGGCCACGACGACCTCGCCGCTGATCACGCCGGGCGTGGAGGGCGTCCAGGCGATGGGGATGGCGCGCAGGTCCAGCGGACGCGGCGCGGTCATGCGGGCGCTGGAGCGGACGACCGACCAGCCGCGGCCGAAGTCGAACGGATCGGCGCGGACGTTGGACAGGCCCCAGTCGCGGAACCGCTGCGCCGTCCAGGCCTCGGCCTGACGCATCTGCGGCGAGTTGGTCATCCGGCCGCCGATCCGGTCGGTCAGGTATGCGGCCGTCTGCATGACCTGGCTGTGGTTCAGCCCCTGGTCGATGATGCCGTTGACGGCGACGCGGTCCACATCCTGCGCGGCGGCGGACGTGGCGAGCGGAACAGCCGTCAAGGCCAGGGCCGTGGCGGACAGAAGAGCGGCTAGACGCATGGAATTCCCCCTGAATCACTGAGCTGCGGGGATAAGACTCCAGGCGCAGCGGCAATGCAAAGGTTGAACGGACCTGACGCGGCAGTCCGTCGCGGCAGGAAAAAGGGCCGGCGACCGAAGCCGCCGACCCTCTGTTCGTTCATCCCCGATGGGATGGGAGGCCCTACTGCCCGCCCGTCATCTGGGCGACTTCGGTGGCGAAGTCCGGGCCCTCGACCTTCTCGACGCCTTCGCCGAGGGCGAGGCGGACGAAGCCGGCCAGGTGCAGGCCGGGCGCGCCCAGTTCCTTGCCCGTGTCGGCGACCAGCTGTTCGATGGTCACGTCGGGGTTCATGACGAACGGCTGTTTGATCAGCACGACGTCCTTCTGGAACTTGTTGATCTGGCCTTCCACGATCTTGGCGATCATGGCTTCCGGCTTGCCTTCTTCCTTGGCCTTTTCGGTCAGGACCTGACGTTCCTTCTCGATGGCGGCGGGGTCCAGATCGTCGGTGTTCAGCGACAGCGGAGCAGTCGCGGCCACGTGCATGGCGATCTTGCGGCCCAGTTCGCGCAGGGCGGTCTTGTCGCCGCCGCCGTGCAGGGCGACCAGCACGCCGATGCGGCCGAGGCCCGGCGAGACGGCGTTGTGGACGTAGGAGGCGACGACGCCCTCATCGACGGACAGACGGGCGGCGCGGCGCAGCTGCATGTTCTCGCCGATGGTGGCGATCATCTGGGTCACTTCGTCCTGGACCGTCTTGCCGTTCTCCAGCTCGGCGCCGTGCAGACCTTCGAGCGTGGCGTGCTCGAGGCCCAGCTGGGCGAATTGCTTGGCGGCGTTCTGGAACAGGTCGTTGCGGGCGACGAAATCGGTCTCGGCGTTGAACTCGATGGCGGCGCCGACTTCACCGGCTCCGACTTCCTTCGAGGCGACGGCGACGAGGCCTTCGGCGGCGACGCGGTCGGCCTTCTTGGCGGCCTTGGACAGGCCCTTGGCGCGCAGCCAGTCGATCGCGGCGTTGATGTCGCCGTCGGTTTCCTGGAGCGCCTTCTTGCAGTCCATCATGCCGACGCCGGACTTGGCGCGCAGTTCCATCACGAGGGCGGCTGTGATCTCGGCCATGGGGTATCTCCTTGGGTATGCGTATGCGGGAACGGCCGGGCTGCTCTAGCCCGGCCGTATGTCAGTTTCGCCGTCGATAGAAAGCGGGGTCGTTTAGACCGCGGCTTCCTCGGTTTCGACGGCGTCGTTGGCTTCCGAGGTCGCGGCCTGGGCGGCTTCGTCGGCGACAGCCGGTTCGGCGGCCGGTTCAGCGGCGGCGATCATTTCCTCGGCGACGGCTTCAGCCTCCGCGGGCGCGACGGGAGCTTCAACGGCCTTGGCGGCCTTCGGAGCCTTGGCTTCGCGCAGCATCGGCTCGTCCGGGTTCACGGCGGCGCCGAGGTCGACGCCGGCCGAAGCCTGACCAGCGGCCAGACCGTCCAGGACGGCGTCGGCGATCAGGTCGCAGTAGGTCTGGATGGCGCGGGCGGCGTCGTCGTTGCCGGGGATCGGATAGGTGATGCCGTCCGGGTCAGAGTTGGTGTCCAGGATGGCGATGATCGGGATGTTCAGCTTGCGGGCTTCAAGGATGGCGATGGCCTCCTTGTTGGTGTCGATCACGAACATGATGTCCGGGATGGAGCCCATGTCCTTGATGCCGCCCAGCGACAGCTCCAGCTTGTCCTTCTCGCGCTGCAGGTTCAGCAGCTCTTTCTTGACACGGCCTTCGCCGCCCGACTCCAGCAGGCCTTCCAGCTCGCGCAGGCGGGCGATCGAGCCCGACACGGTGCGCCAGTTGGTCAGGGTGCCGCCGAGCCAGCGGTTGTTCATATAGTACTGTGCGCAGCGCTTGGCGGCCTCGGCCACCGGATCGGCGGCCTGGCGCTTGGTGCCGACGAACAGGACGCGTCCGCCCTTGGCGGCGACGTCGCGAACGGCAACCAGCGCCTGGTGCAGCAGCGGGATCGACTGCGACAGGTCGATGATGTGGATGTTCGAGCGCGAGCCGAAGATGTAGCGCTCCATCTTCGGGTTCCAGCGGTGCGTCTGGTGACCGAAGTGGGCGCCGGCTTCGAGCAGCGAACGCATGGAGAATTCAGGCAGAGCCATGAGGGGTAGTCCTTTATCCGATTGATCCGCCGCGGGCGCTGTAAAGGCCGGAGCCCTCGGAACGGAGCGACCAGGATTTCTCCCTGACCGCGCCACGCCTGCGTGTGAAGTGGGCGGGCATGTAGGCGGGATGGCCGCAAAAGGCAAGCGCTGTCGGCATCCAGCCACTCGCAACCTTCGCATAACGGCGCTATGGTCCGTATCCGGGAGGGACAGTCACATGAACATCCGCGCCGGAGCCTTCGCCGGAGGCGTCATTCTGGCCGCCGCCATAGCCGGCGTCGCCACCTCGCAGCAACAGCCGCCATCGCCGGTCGCCGCCAGCCAGGTCGACCTGCCCCGCTCGCGCGCCGACAACGCCGCCATCGCCGCAGCGCAGAAGGAGCCGCTGACGGCCCGGCTGCGCGGGGTGCTGAGCCAGGACCCGGCCTCGCAGCGCGTCCTGTCCGTGGCCGATGCATCGCCGGTTCCGGTCCTGGTCCCCGCCGACCCCGCGCTGCTGCGCACGGCCCGCATCTTCACCGGCGACCGTCACTATATGCTGGTGGTCCAGCGCGGCGAGCAGATCATCGAGATCTATGGGGCCACCAAGGCCTTCCAGTCGCCGATCGCGCCGGCTGCACAGCCGGCGCCGATACGGCCTCCGACCGCAGGAACGCTCACCGCCGCCCGGCCGGCCGCCCCGGCCTCGACGATCGCGCGAGCCGGTCCTCGCATCACGGCCGCCCGCGTCCCGCCCGTCGCCGCACGCGCCGCGACCCAGGCCCGCGCCGAAGGCCTGACCAACGTCCGGACCGAGCGCACCGAATACGGTGTGGACGTCACCTTCAGCCGCTTCGGCGCCGCCTATAATGTCAGCTTCATCTGCGGAGGCCCCGCCGCGGCAGGCTGCACCGAGGCGGAAGCCGTCGCTTTCGCCTCGTCCCTGCAACTGATCGGCGGAGGCGCATCGTGAAGCGCCTGACCCTGGCGGCCCTGCTGCTGCTCACCGCCTGTTCTCCCAATGGCTGCGTCCAGGAGCCGGCCGCCCCGCCCGTGAAAGTCGACCCGCCCGCGCCCGCCGCGACGCCGACCGAACCGGCCCCGGCGCCGGGCGAAACCGAGCCGGCTCCAATACCCGAACCCGAGCCGGTCCCCGAGACGCCGCCCGCGCCCGAACCGGTCACCTGGCCGCACGACCCGGGCGGCGCCCTGCCCTCCGGTTCCGGAACGGGAGCGACCGACGCCACCCTGTGGGCCGCCGGCATGCGGTTCCCGATGGAGGCCGGACCGGCCTACGCCAACTCACAGGTCTATGGGTACGGAGGGTTCGCCGCGCCGGGACCGGGGGGCCAGTGTGATCCGCGCAACTACGCCTATCCTTGGCGCGACAATTTCTGCGAGACCCGGTCGTGGACCAACGGCATGTGCCCCGCCGGCCGCGGCCATCAGGGCCAGGATATCCGCCCCGCCACCTGCGTGAAGAAGGTCCACTGGGTCGTGGCGGCCGAAAGCGGGCGGATCACCTCGATCGGCAGCTACACAGTCACCCTGCTGGGCGATTCCGGGCGCATCTACCGCTATCTGCACATGGATATGGCGGGGGTGAACGCCCTGTTCCCGACCATGGCCTCGCGCAATGTCGAGCGGGGCCAGCATATCGGTCAGGTGTCGGCGGACTTCGGCGGCAACGCCACCACCATCCATCTGCATTTCGAGATCAAGGCCCCGGTGGCGATCGCCGGCAATCCGCCCAGCGTCAATTTCGTGCCGACCTACACCAGCCTGGTCGACAGCTACGGCCGGATGCTGAACGGGGCGGCCTGAGGTCAGGTCCCGCGCGGCTTGGCGCGGCTGGTGGCCTCGGCCTTCGTCGGGTCCTCGGGCCAGGGGTGACGCGGATAGCGGCCGCGCATCTCGGCGCGGACGGCGGCCCAGCTGCCGGCCCAGAAGCCGGGCAGATCCTTCGTCACCTGCACCGGCCGCCGCGCGGGCGACAGCAGGGCCAGGGTCAGGGGGACGCGTCCGCCGCCGACGGACGGATGGGTGGTGACGCCGAAAAGTTCCTGCACCCTGATGTCCACGCGCGGGCCGCCATGGGCCGCATAGTCGATCGCCGCCGAGCCCAGCGGCGTCTGAAGCCGCGCCGGGGCCAGTTCATCCAGCGCGCGCTGCCGGTCCCACGGAACCAGCGCCTTCAGGCCGGCCTCGAGCGCGGCGTCGGGGATGGCGTCCAGCGCCTGCACGCTCTCAAGCAGCGGCCACAGCCACGTCTCTCGCGTTTCGGTCAGGCCCGCGTCGGAAACGTCCGGCCAGCCGGCTTCCAGTGCACCCAGAAAAGCCAGCCGGGCCCGCAGGCCGCCGGCGCACTCGCCCCATTTCAGATCGGCCAGCCCGTCGCGCTCGATCTCGGCCTTCAGCGCCGCCGTGATCGCGGCCCGATCCGGGGCGCCGACGACCTTCTCGTCCACGACGATCGCGCCGATGCGGCGGACGCGGCGCAAGGTCATCCGTCCGGACGGTTCGCGGGTGAGTCGGTCCGCGGTTTCGACCCGTCGTTCCAGCGCCGCCGGATCGACCGGAACCGCCAGCCGAATACGATCGCGGGCGTCTCCGCCGCCCAGTTCGGCCACGGCCAGCCAGGGCTCGCGGGCCAACAGATCCGTCGGTTCAACGAACGCGCCCCGCCCCGAGGCCAGCAACACCTCGCCCGGCTTCCCTCGCGCCTTCGCAACCCGTTCCGGGAAGGCTTCGGCCAGCAGGGCGCCGGGGTCGGCCTCGCCGCCCTGCCCGCCTCCCGCGGCGCGCGCCCAGCGGTCGGCCAGTTTTATCGCGTCGCGCGCCCGCCCGGACCGGTCGCGATCCAGGGCGCGCAGCCGCTCGCGCAGGTCGACGTCGGTTCCGCCCAGACCGGGTTCACTGAGCACGGCCGCCATCCGCGCGCCCAGGGCCGCATCGCCGGCGTCGCTGGCGGCGGCGACCATATGCGCCAACCGGGGCGGCAGCGGGATGCGCGTCAGGCGGTTCCCGTGGGCGGTCAGGGCGCCGGCGGCGTCCAGCGCGTCCAGCCGTTGCAGCACCTTGCGCGCCTCGGCGAAGGCGCCGGCCGGCGGCTGGTCCAGCAGGGCCAGTCCTTCCGTCGTCCGTGCGCCCCAGCGCGCCAGATCCAGTGCGAAGGCCGTCAGGTCGGCTTCCAGAATCTCGGGCCGCTGGTGCGGTACAAGGCCGCGCGTCGCCGCCTCGTCCCACAGGCGGTAGCAGACGCCCGGCTCAACCCGCCCGGCGCGTCCCCGACGCTGCTCCGCCGACGACCGGCTGACCCGCACGGTCGCCAGCCGGGTCAGGCCGCTGGACGCCTCGAACCGGGGCACGCGCGACAGGCCGCCGTCGATGACCACGCGCACGCCCTCGATGGTCAGGCTGGTCTCGGCCACCGAGGTGGCCAGCACCACCTTGCGGCGGCCGGGCTCGGCGGGGCGGATCGCCCGGTCCTGCTCCTTCGCATCGAGCGCCCCGTACAGGGGGGCGATATCGACAGACGGATCGCGCCCCGCCTCCCTGAGCCGCTGCGCCGTGCGGTGGATTTCGCCCTGCCCCGGCAGGAAGACCAGAACCGAGCCCGTCTGCTCGCCCAGGGCCAGCCGGACCGCCCGGGCGGCGGCGTCCTCGATCCGTTCGGCGGCGTTGCGGCCCAGGTAGAGGGTCTCGACCGGGAACATCCGGCCCTCGGCCTCGATCACGGGCGCGCCGCCAAGCAGGCCCGACACGCCCGCGATATCCAGCGTCGCCGACATGACCAGCAGCCGCAGATCCTCGCGCAGCAGGACCTGCGTCTCCCGCGCCAGCGCCAGTCCGAGGTCCGCGTCCAGCGACCGTTCGTGAAACTCGTCGAACAGGACGGCTCCGACGCCCTCCAGCCCGGGATCGTCCAGGATCATGCGGGTGAAGACACCCTCGGTGATCACCTCGATCCGGGTGCGCGGCCCGATCCGGCTCTGCAGGCGGGTGCGGTAGCCGACCCTGTCGCCGGCCTGTTCGCCGAGGGACGCGGCCATTCGCTCGGCCGCCGCCCGCGCCGCCAGCCGCCGGGGCTCCAGCACCAGCAGCTTGCCGTCGCCCAGCCACGGTTGATCCAGCAGGGCCAGGGGTACGACCGTGGTCTTGCCCGCGCCCGGAGGCGCCGCCAGCACGGCGACATTGCCCGCCGACAGGGCGGCCTTGAGCGGCTCGAGAACGGCGTGAATGGGCAACATCTGAGCCCGGTCTAGACGCTCTGCACCTGTTCACGAAAGCGTCTCCGGTCATTCATCAATCGGAAACCGCGTTGCCAGCGCGGTCATGCGCCGCTAGCGTCCGCGCCATTGAAGGCGGTCCGGGGAGGATTTGCCGTGTATCAGGGGGCGAGACTCGATGTCCGCAGAAGGCCTTAGGCCCAAGGGGAACCGCCTGTTCCTCAAGAAATCCGTAGCCCAGATTCAGAAGGAAGCGGCCAGGAGCGAACTGAAGCGTTCGCTGGGCCCCATCAATCTGATGAGCCTGGGCATCGGCGCCATCATCGGCGCCGGCATCTTCGTTCTGACCGGTCAGGTCGCCGCCGCCCATGCGGGTCCGGCGATCATGCTCAGTTTCATCGTCGCCGGCATCGCCTGCGGTCTGGCGGGTCTGTGCTACGCCGAACTGGCCTCGACCATGCCGGTGTCCGGCTCGGCCTACACCTATGCCTACGGCACCCTGGGCGAGATCTTCGCCTGGATCATGGGCTGGCTTCTGGTGCTCGAGTACGGCGTCGCCGCCTCGACCGTCGCGGTCGGCTGGTCGGGCTATGTCGTCTCGATCCTGCGTGACTTCGGCGTCGCGGACGGTCTGTTCCCGATGATCCAGTACGCGGGCGGCGAGGGTCCCTCCTGGGCCACGCCGTTGATCCAGGCCGTCACCTCCGACGGCGGCGTCGCCAGCTTCCCGCTGACCGGCACCTTCAACCTGGTGGCCGCCATCGGCATCGCCGCGGTTTGCAGCCTGCTGGTCCTCGGCGTCAGCGAGTCGGCCTCGATCAACAACATCATCGTGATGATCAAGATCGTCGTCCTGCTGACCTTCATCGCGGTGGGCGTCCAGTACATCAACCCCGCCAACTGGGTGCCCTTCATCCCGGAAAACACGACGGGCAAGTTCGGCGAATACGGAGCCACCGGCATCCTGCGCGGCGCCTCGATCATCTTCTTCGCCTACGTCGGCTTCGAGGCGGTCTCGACCGCCGCGGCCGAGGCCAAGAACCCGTCCAAGGACGTCCCCGTCGGCATCCTGGGCGCCCTGATCGTCTGCACCCTGATCTACATGGCCGTCGCGGCGGTCATGACGGGCGTGGTGCCCTACCTCGAGCTGGCCAGCCCGGCGCCGGTGGCCGTCGCCATCGACCGCATGGGTCTGGAATGGGCCGACACGCCGTTCATCACGCCGGACGGCAGCCCGCTGAACCTCATCAGCTTCCTGATCAAGGTCGGCGCCATCACCGGCCTGTCCTCGGTCATGCTGGTGCTGTGCTACGGCCAGACGCGGATCTTCTACACCATGGCCCGCGACGGCCTGCTGCCGCGCGCCTTCGCCGTCATCCATCCCAAGTTCCGCACGCCCTGGATCGGCACCATCCTGCTGGGCATCGTGATCGCCATCGCGGCGTCCTTCCTGCCCATCTCGATCCTCGGCGACCTGGTGTCGCTGGGCACGGCCGTGGCCTTCTCGATCGTGTGCCTGAGCGTGATCTTCCTGCGCATCAAACACCCGGAGATGGAGCGTCCGTTCAAGGTGCCGGGCGGCATCTTCACCGCCGTGCTGGGCATCCTGTCCTGCCTGGCGCTGGCCGGCTTCAACTTCTGGCCGATGATCCAGCACGCCATGGACGGCAATCCGCTGCCGCTGACCATCCTGGCCGGCTATGCGGCGGTCGGCGCGGTGATCTACATCCTCTACGGCTTCTGGCACTCCAAGCTGGCCAAGGGGATCGACATCACCGAGGACTCCAGGCTGGAAAGCGCGACGGACGCCTTCGTCCGCGGCGTGGATCCCAAGCGGGACGAGTGATCCTCGGATCAGTTCGAAAACAGAAGGCCCGGGAGCGATCCCGGGCCTTTTCCTTTTCCGCCGTCTCCCCTAGACGCTGTTCCCCTACCTGAGCGGATGTGGCGGAACTGGTAGACGCACCAGATTTAGGTTCTGGCGCCGCGAGGCGTGGAGGTTCGAGTCCTCTCATCCGCACCATTCCCTTGGGGCCTATGCTCGCGACGCGGTCGCTCGCGGCTTGAGGCCCGGAGGTTCTGGGGCCCGTCTGATGTGCGGGCCTTTTCATTGTCGATAATGTTCTTGCTTTGTTCCGATTGTCCGTTATCCTTCCCTCATGGCTGAAGCGGCGAAAGGACGAGGGGCCCGGTCGAATGCGACGGGCCGGTTCGAGCCGGAAACCGTGCAGGCCTTCGATGACGGCTGGACGACCGACGACGCCGAGGCGGCGCCCCTGCGCACGACCCTGACGCCCGAGCACGCCCGGACGATCATCGCCAGAAACACCAGTCCGGACATCGGTTTCGACCGGTCCATCAACCCCTACAAGGGCTGCGAACATGGCTGTATCTACTGCTACGCCCGTCCGTCCCATGCCTTCATGGGCCTATCCCCGGGCCTGGATTTCGAGAGCCGCCTCTTCTTCAAGCCCGAGGCCGCGCGTCTGCTGGAGCAGGAGCTCTCAAAACCCCGCTACGTCTGCAAGCGCATCCACATAGGCGGCAACACCGACCCCTATCAGCCGGTCGAGCGCGAGCTGAAGTCGACGCGCGCGATCCTGGAGGTGCTGCAGCGCTTCCGGCATCCTTTCAGCATCATCACCAAGTCGGTGCTGATCACGCGCGACGCCGATATTCTCGGGGCGATGGCGGCCGAGGGGCTGGCCTCGGCCTGCGTCTCGATCACCACCCTGGACCGCGGTCTGGCCCGGGCGATGGAGCCGCGGGCCTCGACCCCGGCGAAACGGCTGGAGGCGATCCGCCGGCTGGCCGACGCGGGCGTGCCGGTGACCGTGGGGTTCGCGCCGGTCATTCCCGGTCTCAATGACCATGAGCTGGAATCTGTGCTGGAGGCGGCGGCCGGGGCGGGGGCGGTTTCGGCCATGTACGTCACCCTGCGCCTGCCGCTGGAGATCAAGGATCTGTTCCGCGAATGGCTGGCCGACGCACGGCCCGACCGCGCCGCCCGGGTCATGTCCCTGATCCGCCAGACGCGAGGCGGCCGCGACTACGACCCCGACTGGTCGCAGCGGATGAAAGGAACCGGCCCCGTGGCCGAACTGATCGGAGCCCGTTTCCGCGCCGCCGTGAAACGCTACGGCCTCGACGCGCCCCGGCGGCCGGTGGACGAGACGAAATTCCGCGTGCCTCCCGACATGAAGAAACAACTCGACCTGTTCGACCTCGCGTCCTGAAAACCCGACCGGACAAGGTTTCGCGACGGATCGTGTCATGGCATGCTCGCGGCTGTCCCTGGGCGCCTCCCCCGTCGTCCTGACTCCAGTACCTTTCAAGTTGCGTCTCAATCCGTCGCTTACGTCGCGCATGGACCCTTGAAACAGGAGGCTGACATGGCCCGAACCATCGTGCTGATCCATGGAGCCTGGCTCAATTCCCGCGCCTGGGAGGGGTTCAGGGCGCGGTACGAGGCCCGGGGCTTCAACGTCCTGACCCCCGACTGGCCCTATGACGACCGCCCGCCCGAGCAGCTGCGCGCCTCACCGCATCCGGAACTGGCCCGCACGGGACAGAAGGCGATCGTCGACCATCACGACCGTCTGGTCCGCGCATTGCCGGAACCGCCAATCCTGATCGGCCACTCCTTCGGCGGGGTGATCGTCCAGCATCTGGCCAACCGCGGCCTGGGCGCCGCCGCCGTGGCCATCGACCCGGCCCCCACGCCCGGCGTGCCGCTGGGGCCGCATGCGATCGTGTCCGCCCTGCCCGTGCTCTGGAATCCGTTCACCGGCGGGCGGCTGAAGGTGATGTCGCGCAAGCATTTCGCCACCCGTTTCGCCCAGACGGCGCCGCGCGATCAGGTCGACGCCCTGTACGATCGCTACGTCGTGCCGACCGCGGGCAAGGTCTACTGGGACGGCATACTGAAGCCGGAGCCGATCACCTGGCGCAACCCGAAGCGGCCCCCGCTGCTGCTGATCGGGGGTGGCGTCGATCTGATCGCCGACGCCAGCATGACCCGCGCCATTTACGAAAGGCAGAAGCAGGCGCCCTCGGCGACCGAGCTGAAGATCTATCCGGACCGATCGCACTGGACCGGCATCGACGCCGGCTGGGAAGAGGTCGCCGACTACGCGCTCGACTGGGCCCTCGCCCACGACACGGGAAGGTCCGCCTAGTCGTCGTCGGCGGCTGACGGGTCGATGGCGCTGGTGACCAGATCGCGCCAGGTCGGGTCGGAGGCGTCGACCAGATCGACATCCTCCATCAGGGCCACCGCCCCGCCGCCGTCCGGCAGGATCAGGCCCAGGACCTCCATCTCCTCGCCGTCGGGGCCCAGATGGGTCTCGGCCTGCACCGCCACCGCCGCCTGTTCGCCGTCGTCTTCCCACCAGATCACCGGCTGCGGCAGATCCATGATGATCGGACGCGGATCGTCGGTGTCGCCCAAGGCGAAGACCGCCCGCCGCGCCTGCACGTCCTCCAGCGTCGCCACGGTCCCGGTGAAGGGTTTCAGCCGGGTCCAGTCCTCGGTGTCGAAACCCCCGCCGTCCTCGTCAGACAGGTCATCGGTCATGGTCATCGCCTATCGTCTGAAAACGCCCACCAGTTCGACATGGGCCGACCACAGGAACTGGTCCACCGGGGTGACCCGCTCCAGGCGAAAGCCGGCGTCGATCAGGATGCGCGCGTCGCGCGCGAAGGTCACCGGATTGCACGATACATAGACGACCACGCCGGCCTTCGTCCCCGGCAGCTGTTTCGTCTGTTCGATCGCCCCGGCGCGCGGCGGGTCCATCACGACGGCGTCGCAGCCGCGCAGATCGTAGGGGGCCAAGGGCCGCCGGAACAGGTCGCGCGCCTCGGCGGTGATCTGCTTCAAGCCCTTGGCCGAGCCCATGCCGGCCTTCAGCGCCGCGATGCCCGGCGCCGATCCGTCGGCCGCCAGCACGGGCGCGACCGCCGCCAGCGGGAAGGTGAAGGTTCCGGCGCCGCAGAACAGGTCGGCGATCTTTCTCGCGCCCCGTACGGCCCCGACCGCACGCTCGACCATGGCCGCCTCGGCCTCGGGCACGGCCTGCAGGAAGCCGCCGGCCGGCAGCGGCACGGTCGCGGCGCCGAACATGACCATCGGCTGGCGCTCCATCATCAGGGTCTCGCCGGCGAGACTCAGCCGGGCCAGGTCCGCCGACGCGGCCGCCTGGATCGCGCGCATCTGCGCATCGCCTGACAGCCCGCCCGAACGCCGCTCCACCCCGGTTACGTCGACGTCCAGCCCGGTCAGGGTCCAGGTCGCGTGCAGAGTGGGCGCGGATTTCGGATGCTCCAGAAAGGCCGCGGCGATGCGGGTCAGCGCCGGAAAGGCCGCGACAAGCCGGGGATCAGCCACCGGACAGACGGTCACCTCCACCAGCCGCCAGCTCCTTCGCGCCTTGAAACCGAGCTTGACGCCTCCGTCCTCGCCGCGCCGCGCGTGCAGGGCCAGCCGCCGCCGGGTGCCGGGGGGCACGGCGACGGTCGCCTCGATCTCCGTTTCAATACCCTCGCGGGCCAGCGCCAGACGTACCTGCTCGCGCTTCCAGTCCAGATACGGCCCCGCCGCCCAGTGCTGCAGCGAACAGCCGCCGCAGTCGCCGTAGTGGGGCGAAACCGGCGCCACCCGGTCCGCGCTGGCGGTCAGGATCTCCACCGCCTCCAGACGACCGTCGCGCACCTCGCCGCGCACCGTCTCGCCGGGCAGGGTCAGGGGCGCGAACACGGGGCCATCGGGCGTTTCGGCGATCCCGTCGCCCTGCCCGCCCACGCGCGCGATCGTCAGCGTTTCCGTCATGGAGCGTTCCTAGAGGCTGAAGCCCGCCGGGGAAACCTGAACGAAGATGAACGGCGCGCTCAAAAGCCGTTCAGCTTCACCCGCCTATCTGTGGCGGACAGAAGCCCCCAAGGATCGACGCCCATGTTCGCCCGCCTGCCCCTGAAGACCGCGACAGCCGCCACCGCCCTTGCGGCCGCGGCCGCCTTGCTGGCCCCCGCGTCGGCTTCGGCCCAGGCCTACAGCTATCAAGGCCCGCAAAACTACGGCTCGGGCGCCTATGACCGCGGCTACGACTACGATCAATCGCGCTACGGCTATCAGGACCAGACCTACCGCGGCGACTACGACTATCAGTGCCGCAGCGACCGCAGCACACGTCAGGGCACGGGCCTGGCCGTCGGCGCCACGCTGGGCGCGGTAGCCGGTTCGCAGCTGGCCGCCCGCGGACGCCGGACGGAAGGCAGCATCCTGGGCGGCGTGATCGGCGCCGTGGTCGGCGCCGGCGTGGGCGGCAGCTCGGCCCGCGACTGCGGCGACAGCTACGGGCGGTACGACTACCGGTACGATCAGTCGCGTTACGACCAGTCGCAATACGGCTACCAGTCCTATGACCGGGGCTACGACAATTACGACCGTTCGTATCAATCCGGCTACGGCCAGTCGGGGTACGGCCAGTCCTATGACCCGTACGGCTACGGCCGGTCCGACTCGCGGGACGGTTGCCGCACGGTCGAGGTCCGCAGCCGCGATTACAACGGCCGCTATGTCACCCGCTACGAGCAGTCCTGCCCGAGCCGCTACTGAATCACGGAATTGCGTCGCCGGTTATTTTTCAGCCCCCCTGTCGATCGGCGACGTAACGGAGACCCCCGGTGGAGCAATCCATCGGGGGTTTTTCCTTTTGGGCGCTAACGCGAGCGACGCGGTCGCACGCTGCCTGAGCGCGGGTTGGGCGCTAACGCGAGCGACGCGGTCGCACGCTGCTTGAGCGCGGGTTGGGCGCTAACGCGAGCGACGCGGTCTCACGCTGCTTGAGCGCGGGTTGGGCGCTAACGCGAGCGATGCGGTCGCATGCTGCCTGAGCGCGGGTTGGGCGCTAGCGCCGCTTCGCCCGGAGCAGGAACTCGACATTGCCGTCCCCGCCCGTGATCGGGCTTTCGGCGATCGCCTGTACGGACCAGCCCCGGGCGTCCAGCCATTCGGAGACTCCGGCCAGCGCCGCCTGACGGGCCCCGGGATCCTTGACCACGCCCTTCTTCGACTGGCCCGGACCGGACGCCTCGAACTGGGGCTTGACCAGGGTGACGAGGTCGGCTCCCGGCGCGGCCAGGTCGAGGACGGCAGGCAGCACCTTGGCGAGGCCGATGAAGCTGGCGTCGCACACGATCAGTTCCGGGCGTTGCGGAATCAGCTCGGGCGTCAGGTCGCGGGCGTCAGTCTGCTCCATATTGACGACGCGCGGGTCGGCCGCGACCCGCGCATGCATCTGGCCCGAGCCGACGTCGACGGCGAAGACCCGCGCGGCGCCACGCGCCAGGCAGACCTCGGTGAAGCCGCCGGTCGAGGCGCCGACGTCCAGCACCACCCGCCCCTCGACCGCGATGGGCCAGAGGGTCAGGGCGTGATCCAGCTTCAGCGCGCCGCGCCCGACCCAGCCATGGGCGTCGGCGTAGGTGACGACGGCGCCTGCGGCCACCGCCTGCGATGCGGCCCTTGCGGGTTCCCCGTCCACGGTCACCCCGCCCGCCTCGATCGCCGCCTTCGCCCGCGACCGGCTCTCCGCCAGACCGCGCGCGACCAGCAGCTGGTCGAGCCGCGTTTTCACCCCACCGCGTCCAGCCGGGCCAGCGCAGCCTGCAGTTTCGCCTTGCCGGCCTCGGCCTCGGCGAGTTTCTGGCGCTGTTCGTCGACCACCTCGGGCGCGGCGCGGTCCACGAAATTGGGATTGCCCAGCTTCTTGTTCACATGGCCGATGTCGCTGTCGAAGGCGGCGATTTCCTTGGTCAGTCGGGTGCGTTCGGCCGTGACGTCGATGATTCCGGCCAGCGACAGGGCCGCCGTCGCGCCGCCGGAGACGAAGGTCACCGCGCCGTTCGGCGCCGCATCCACCGTCGTCAGGACGCCGGCCCGACCCAGCGTCAGGATCAGGTCGCGGTGCCGCGCCACCCGCTCCGCCGTCACGACGTCCGGGGCTACGAAGGCCAGCGGCGGCTTGGCTGACGGCGGCACGTTCATCTCGGCCCGCAACTGGCGTATCTCGGTGACCAGGTCGACCAGCCAGCCGATCTCGGCCCCGGCGCCCGAATCGATGAAGGCGTCCGGCAGATCGGGCCAGGCCGCGCCGATCAGCGCGGCCTCGGCGCGGGGCGCGCCCTCGCCGGCCAGCTTGTCCCAGAGCTCCTCGGTGATGAAGGGCATGACGGGATGCATCAGCTTCAGGGTCTGGTCCAGGGTCCAGGCCGTCATGGCGCGGGTTTCAGTCCTTGCGACCTCGTCCGAGCCCATGAACACCGGCTTGGCCAGCTCAAGATACCAGTCGCAGAACACGTTCCAGACGAAGCGGTACAGGGCCGAGGCCGCGTCGTCGAACCGGCCGCCCTCGATGGCTTCGCTGACACCGCGCTCGGCCTTCGTCAGCTCGCCGCGAATCCAGCGGTTGATGGTCTGTTCGACATTCGCCGGATCAAAGCCCTCGACGCGCCGGGCCTCGTTCATCTGGGCGAAGCGCGCGGCGTTCCACAGCTTGGTGCCGAAGTTGCGATACCCTTCAATGCGTTGGCGCGACAACTTGATGTCGCGCGTGCCCGACAGAATGGCCATGGTGAAGCGCAGAGGGTCGGCGCCCAGCTCGTCGATGATGCCGAGGGGATCGATGACATTCCCCTTGGACTTGCTCATCTTCTGGCCCTTCTCGTCGCGGACGAGGCCGTTGATGATGACGCGTCTGAACGGGACCTCGTCCATGAAATGCAGGCCCATCATCATCATCCGGGCGACCCAGAAGAAAATGATGTCCGCCGCCGTGACCAGATCGCTTGTCGGATAGAAGCGGCGCAGGTCCTCCGTGTCGTCCGGCCAGCCCATGGTCGAGAACGGCCACAGGGCCGAGCTGAACCAGGTGTCGAGCACGTCCTCGTCCTGGTTCAGGGGCGTCTCGGCGCCATAGTGGTGGCGCGCGGCGGCGCGGGCGTCGTCCTCGTTCTCCTCGACGAAGATGGTCCCGTCGGGCCCGTACCAGGCCGGAATGCGGTGGCCCCACCAGAGCTGGCGCGAGATGCACCAGGGCTCGATGTTGCGCAGCCACTCGAAATAGATCTTCTCGTAGCTCTTCGGCTCGAAGACCGTGTCGCCCTGCTCCACCGCCCTGATGGCCGGCTGGGCCATGGTGTGGGCGTCGACGTACCACTGGTCCGTCAGCCACGGTTCGATAACCACGCCCGAGCGATCGCCATGCGGGATGACGTGGCGGGTCTTCTCGATCTCCTTCAGCCAGCCCTCGGCCTCGGCGCGGGCGACGATGGCCTTGCGCGCGGCGAAGCGGTCCATGCCCTCGTATTCGGCCGGCACGTCGGGCGCGTCGGCGGCGGTGATCCGGCCGAAGGCGTCCATGACGTTCAGCGCCGCCAGCCCGGCCCGCTTGCCGACCTGGAAGTCGTTGAAGTCGTGCGCCGGGGTGATCTTCACCGCGCCCGAGCCCTTGGCCGGATCGGCGTAGTCGTCGGCGACGATCGGGATGCGGCGGCCGACGATCGGCAGGGTCACGAACTTGCCGACCAGCCCTGCATAGCGCGCGTCGTCCGGATGCACGGCCACGCCGGTGTCGCCCAGCATGGTCTCGGGACGCGTGGTCGCGACCACGATGTAGTCGCGGGTCTCGTACCCGGTCGGCTGCCCGTCGCCGTCGTAAGCGACCGGGTGCTCATAGGTGACGCCGTCGGCCAGCGGATAGGCGAAATGCCAGTAGTGGCCGTCCATCTCGCGCTGCTCGACCTCGAGGTCCGAGATGGCGGTCTGGAAATGCGGGTCCCAGTTCACCAGCCGCTTGTCGCGATAGATCAGCCCGTCCCGATGCAGCTGGACGAAGACCTTGCGCACGGCCGCGTTCAGCCCCTCGTCGAGGGTGAAGCGTTCTCGGCTCCAGTCGCAGGACGCGCCCAGCCGGCGCAGCTGCCGGACGATGGTCCCGCCGCTCTCGGCCTTCCACTCCCAGACCTTGGCCACGAAGGCGTCGCGGCCCATGTCGCGGCGTCCGACATTGCCGGCGGCGGCCAGCTGGCGCTCGACCACCATCTGGGTGGCGATGCCGGCGTGGTCCGTGCCCGGCAGCCACAACACCGCCTTGCCCTTCATCCGGTGATAGCGGGCCAGAATGTCCTGCAGGGTGTTGTTGAGCGCATGGCCGATGTGCAGCGACCCCGTCACGTTCGGCGGCGGAATGACGATCGAATAGGCCTCGGCGGCGCCATCCGTTTTCGGAGCAAACAGGCCGCTCTCCTCCCATCGGGCGTAGATGCGCGGTTCGGCGGCGGTCGGGTCGAAGGTCTTGTCGAGCATGGGGAGGGTCATTCTTTTGCCCTACCGCGACACGCGCCGCGTGTCGCTACATGAGGGCGTCGGACATCAAAGAGAAAGGGCGGCCCCGACTGGAGCCGCCCCGGAATGATCTAGCCTTGATCAGGTCGCAGGTGAAGTCAGCCGGCCGTGCGGGCGATGCGTTCGACTTCCTTGCGTACCTGGGCCTCGACGATGGCCGGCAGATTGGCGTCCAGCCATTCCTTCAGCATCGGGCGCAGCAGGCCCCGGACCATTTCGTCGATGGTCGGGCCCGAGGGGAAGTCGACGTCGGCCGGTTCGGGCTTCTTGAGGGCCGAGGCGAAGCCGGCGAAGGCCGAGGCGGCGCTGGCCGCGGCGCTGTCGCCGACCAGGCTGTCGTAATTCGTCGTCGGCACGGACGGATGCTCCGGCGTGTGCGCCTCGACCGGCTCGGCGGCGAAGACCGACTCGCTGACGGGGGCGCTGGGGAAGGGTTCGGGTTCGGCGGCCGAGACGTCCAGATCCCCGATGCTTTCGGCGGCGGGCGGCTCATAGGCCTCGGTCAGCTCCAGCACGTCCTCTTCGGCGGCCTCGGGCTCCTGCATGGACGGGGTCTCGTCCATCAGGGCGGGTGAAGGCGCTTCAGGTTCGGCGTCCGGCTCGGAAGGCGGCGCAGCGGCGGTCGCCGTCTCGGCCGGGGCGTCGTCCTCGGAAATGATCCGGCGGATCGAGGCCAGGATTTCCTCCATCGTCGGTTCCTGGGCGGCGGTCTGGTCGGTCATGTCGAAACCCCGGGGGCGAATGCAGGCAGGGTCGGCGAACCGTCCCTGTGCGGTTGTCGTCGCATCTCAGCCCGCTGGAATCAACGGGCGTTTTTCGCCTGGCCGGTTAACCGGCCCGACGACAAGTCGCGCGACAGGCGATCAGTCGCGCGGCGCGGTCTGGACGACCTCGGACTTCAGCTGCGTATCGATCGGAGCGTCGGCGGCGTCGTTGGCGGGCATGATTGAAGGCGCGGCGATCCGGTCGATCGACTCGATCAGGCCGTCCCAGGGCAGGCTGCCGCGGTTGCGGACGCGGTTGTAGTTGTCCGCCGGATCATAGGCCTGGATCGAGGCGTCCAGATCCGGGCCTTCCAGCCGGCCCATGGCGGCCAGCAGATTGGCCTGGGCGACGTATTCGTTACGGCGCGCGCTGGCCAGGGTGACCTCGGCGTTGCGCAGCTCCAGCTCCTGGTTCAGCACGTCCAGGGTGGTGCGCAGGCCGACCTGGGCCTCCTGACGCACGCCCTCGGCGGCGACCGTGGCGGCGCGAACCGCCTCCTCGCCCGCCGTCAGCGTCGAACGCGCCGACAGGGACTGGGCGTAGGCCGAGCTGACCGACTGCAGGGTGTTGCGCCGTTCGCCCTCGACATTGATCTGGGCGACATTGGCGCGCTCGCGGGCCTGGGCCACGCGCGAGCTGTTCAGGCCGCCGGTGAACAGCGGCACCGAAACGGTGGCGCCGGCCCGGAAGCTGGTGTTGTCGGTGATATCGCCAAGGCTGCCGAGATCACCGGTCTCGCCGCCATAGGAGGCGGTCAGTCGGGCCGACGGCAGATATTCCGCCTTCGCCGCGGCGACATTGGCTTCGGCGGCCTGCAGGGTGTAGCCGGCGGCGCGGATGCTGGGATTGTCCTGCATCGCGACGTCCAGCGCTGCGTCGAAATCGGCCGGCAGGTTGGGCAGCGCCGGCATCGGGGCCAGATCGCCGGGCGCCTGACCGACGACGGCCGCATAGACGGCGCGCGACACGGACAGCTGGGCCTGGGCGTTGGCGAGGTCGGCCTCGGACTGCGCCAGCCGGGCTTCGGACTGGGCCACGTCGGTGCGGGTGATCTCGCCGACCTCGAACCGGGCCGAGGACTCGTCCAGCTGCCGGCGCAGGACGCCGAGGTTGGACTGGCGGATGCGCAGGATCTCGGCGTCGCGGATGACGTCGGCATAGGCCTGGATCACCGAGGCCAGCACGGTCTGCTCGATCTCGCGCAGGTTCTCGCGACCGGCCAGGATGTTGGCCTCTGCTGCGGTGATGCCGTGGCCGATGCGGCCGCCCGACCAGATGGTCTGGGACAGGCCGACCGACGCCCCTCCGGTATCACTTTCAACGACGCCAAGAGGCGTGTCCGAACGGCTGTAGTTGGCGCTGGCGGTCACATCGAGCTGGGGCCGCAGGCCGGCGCGCGCCTGGACGATCGATTCGTCGAGCGCCCGCTGGCTGGCGCGCTGGGCCAGAAGCGAGGGGTTGGTCTGGTAGGCCAGGGCCAGCGCTTCCCTCAGCGTCTCGGCCCACGCCGGGGCGGCGATGCCGGAGAGGATGGCGATGGCGGCCACCGAGGCGAGCGCGCGCGAACGTTTCAGCATGTTGGTCCTGGCCCCAGGGCGCCGGGGAAGCACGCCCTTTGTATAGATAGGTCTGATGCGGGACGGTTTACCCCCGCGCCAGTTAAGTTTTTTTCACGCGAAGGTTCTGCGGATTCCGTCGCTCTGGCGCTACAGGGCGAAGGCGGGCTCCGGAGCCAGATCCGACAGGACCGGCGGGGTGGAATTGAACAGCTCGCGGCGCGACACGCCCTGCTCGCCGCGGACATACAGCACCGCCTTGCCCACCGGGCCGCCGCGCTCGACGACCGCCATCCGGCCGCCGATCTTGAGCGCGTTCAGCCATGCCTCGGGCCTGCCGGGAACGGCGGCTTCGGAGATGATCAGGTCATAGTCCTGACCCGACGGCGCCGACAGCGGGGCGACGACGGTCTGGACGCCTTCCTCCGCGAGGACCGGGCCGGTCACGCCGAACACCGCCTCATCGGCTTCCTGTGCCGTCACGGCCAGGCCCAGACGCGCCAGCACGGCGCCGGCGTAGGGGGCGGCGATGGCCAGGGCGGTTTCCCCCGCCTTCGCGTCCAGCGCCATCAACAGTTTGGACAGGTCGCGCGCCATCATCAGCCGGCGCCCGCCGGCGATCTCGGGTTCGATCTCGGCATAGGCCGACCAGGCGCGGTCCTGCGGCAGGAACCGTTCGCGCGGCACGGCCAGAAGCGCCGCCTGCAACGACCGGTCGGTGACGTCGTTCACGCGGACCTGGCTGTCGACCATGACCTTGCGGGCGGCGGCGAAATCCATGGGGCGACGATCCTGCGACTGTGGGCGCCCGGCGACACGCCGGGAAATCTGGCGCGCTTATAGGTCTGTGCGTTGCGGGCGACAATCCGATCTGATAGCGAACGCCCCTCGCGATGGCGAGGTCGTCCCCGGATCGTTTCCGGGACGGCCCAGGGCCTGATGGCGGAGTGGTTACGCAGAGGACTGCAAATCCTTGCACCCGAGTTCGATTCTCGGTCAGGCCTCCATCGCGATTTTCTTCAGGACGCTCAGACCGGCGCGGTGATCCACCCGATCACTGTGGCCGCGCTGACGCCGGCCGTGACGATGGCCACCGCCAGCGCGAGACGCGCATTGCGATGGATGAAGACGAAAACGCCGCCAAACATGATGAAACCCTCCCCGGACGCCGCTACAGCGACACAAGCGTGGCCGTTCATCAAGGTGTACAAAGCGTTAATCGCAATTCCGTGATCGTTTCACGCCTGTCGGGTGAAATGATGCAGCGCGATTCCACTGGCGACCGAAACGTTCAGGGAATCGAAGCCGCCGGACATCGGAATTCCCACGGGCCGGCAGCGGGCGATGACGTCCGGCGACAGGCCGGGGCCTTCCGGACCCAGAATCAGCGCCACCCGCCCGCCACCAGGCATGCGGTGCAGCGGCGTCTCGGCGCCGGGCGTCAGGGCGATGACGTTGAAGCCCGCCCGTTCAAGGCCGTCGATCATCGCCGGCGCCTCCAGCCCTCGGGCCATGGGCGTACGCAGCACGGCTCCGACCGAGACGCGAATGGCCTTGCGGTAGAAGGGGTCGCAGCAGGTCTGGTCCAGCAGCACCGCGCCGGCGCCGAAGGCGGCGGCGTTGCGGAACAGGCCGCCCATGTTGTCATGGTTGCCGATCCCGCAGGCCGCGACCACGACGGCTTCGGACCCCAGCGGCGCCAGCAGCGCGTCCAGCGTCGCCGGTTCGGGCTTTCGTCCCAGCGCCAGGATGCCGCGATGCAGATGGAAGCCGGCTATGGCGTCGAGAATCGGCTGGTCGGCGACATAGACCGGCGCGTCATCCGGCGCCCGGCCGACCACCTCGGCCAGGCCTTCGACCCGTTTCCTGTCCAGCAAAAGCGCGACCGGGCGGCACAGCGATTGCGGCGACGTCAGCACGTTCAGCACCACCTCGCCCTCGGCCACGAACAGGCCCTGCCTGCCCGTCAGGTCGCGTTCGCGAATGTCGCGGAAGCCCGCGATGCGCGGATCGTCGGGTTCGTCGATGCGGATCACGGCCAAGATCGGATATTTCCCGTTGCGTCACTCTGACTCGCGCTGCTATAGCGCCCGCCTTCCCGAGAGGAAGTGTTCCGCGGTAGCTCAGTGGTAGAGCAGCCGACTGTTAATCGGCTGGTCGTAGGTTCGAATCCTACCCGCGGAGCCACTCTTTCCCCACCACAGCGTCAGACCGAAAAAAAGCCCGACGCGAGCGCCGGGCTGAAGAAGTTCGGTGATGGTGGGTGTCCTCGAAGAAGGAAGACATCCTTCCGTTGAAGCGAATTGGTTAACCGGACGTAAACCGCTTCAGACAGCGTCGGGCAGCCAGGTCGACTGCCGCGCGCCGCCCGAACCCGTCCAGACCACGCGCCAGCCCTGCCCGGCCCGCTCGACCCGGGGGGTCCCGCCGCCCGCCTCGCCGGGCCAGGCGAAACGCCTCGCGCCCGCCTGGATTTCATCGGGACCGTCGGCGGGTCTCAGCATCAGGCTCCAGCGACCCCCGGCGTCAGGCGCGACCCGGACGGATTCGCCAGCCGCCTGCACCACGACCGGCGTGCCGACCGCGGCCCGTCCCGACGCCAGCCGCATGCGACCGTCGCTGTCGACCGCGCCAAGGGCCGGCGCCTGGTCCAGGCGCCGGGTCGGACCGCCGGTTCTCAGAATGGCGATGGGGCCCCGCCCCCCGGCCACGATCAACAACCGGTCGGGAGACGGCGCGGAGTCCTGACCGATCTGGATCTCGGGCCGCAGCCACAGATGCCCCGCCGGCGCCGCCATGCGAATCTCGAACCGGCCGCGCCCGTCCGCCGCCGCCGCATAGGCCGCGCCCGAATCGCTGCGCAGAACGACGCGGGCGCCCGGTTCGGCCGCGCCGGTAAAGATCAGGCTGGCCGAGGCCCGCTGCACAGCCTGGATCTCGGGGGGACGGTTCCAGCCCGCCGTTGCGCCCTCTACCTCAGCGACGCGCTCCGGCGCCGTGGGAGGGGCGCAGGCGGCGGCCAGCGCGGCCAGGAGCGCCGCCATTCCCACCTTGCCGAACATGGCCCGTTTCATCACGTCGATCCGACCGCTAGGAGTATTCCCCCAGATAGCGCGCCCGGGGGGCCGCTGTCTCCCACCGGTTCCGAGGCCCCATGTCTTCGCCTGTCATCCAGCCCTTCCACGGAAAATCCGTCTGCCTGTTCTGCGGTTCGTCCGATGCGTCCGATCCCGCATACACCGAGGCGGCGCGCGCGTTCGGCGAACAGACCGCCCGGGCCGGCTGGCGGCTGGTCTACGGCGGCGGCGGCGTCGGCCTGATGGGCGCCTCTGCGCGCGGGGCCCATGCGGCCGGAGGACGGGTCCTGGGCGTCATGCCGGGCTTTCTGCGCAGCCGCGAGCGGCTGTTCGACGAGGTCGAGACCATCGTTGTGCCTTCGATGCATGAGCGAAAGACGATCATGTACGACCAGTCGGACGCCTTCGTGGTCGCTCCGGGCGGCGTCGGCACCCTCGAGGAAGTGATCGAGGTGTTGTCGTGGAAGCGGCTGGACCTTCATTCCAAGCCGGTCATCTTCTTGAATCTGAACGGCTTCTGGGAGCCGCTCCTGGCGGTGATGGACCATAGTATCGCGTCCGGCATGACGCCCGAGAGCTTCCGTCAGGCCTGGGTCGTCTGCGACACGGTCGAGGCTGCGATCGAGGCGATGAAGGGCGCGGACGCCATGCCGCACTTGAAACATGATCAGCGGTAAGTAATCACTGGTTAGTCAGCCAGGGTCCGTGCGTCTCTTTTGGAAACGCGCCTTGACAGTTTCATATAAAAACGGACACTGGCGTTGCGGGAACGATGGTCGTTTCCGCCTGTCCGGAGACCTCCCCATGCGTGCTCTGCTTATCGCCGCGGCCCTGTTCGTCGCCGCTCCCGCCGTCGCCCAGGCTCCGGCCTCGAGCGCTGTTCTGGCCGACGCTTCCAAGGCGCCCGCCACCGCCACCATCATTGACGGCGCCTCGTGGCGCTGCACCGGCGGCTCCTGCACCGCCACCGGCGGCGCGAACCAGCCCGCCCCGCGCGCCTGCCGGCGCGTCGTGGCCCGTTTCGGCGCAGTGTCGTCGTTCAGCTACAAGGGCGTCGCCCTGTCGGCAGAGCAGGTCGCCGCCTGCAACGCCTGATCCGACGGATCCCTGAACGAAAAGGCCGCCCTGCGAGGGGCGGCCTTTTTGCTGTGCGGCGTCCTGTTTGAGTGCCTAGGCGGTTTCGCCGTTCAGCCGTTTCACGATCCGCTCGCGGCCGATCATGGGCGCCAGCGTCGCCATGTCCGGGCCGTGCGACTGGCCCGTGATCATCAGGCGCAGCGGCATGAACAGCGTCTTGCCCTTGGCCCCCGTGGCCTCCTTCACCGCCGCTGTCCACACGGGCCACAGGGTCTCGTCGATGATTTCCGGCAGGACCGCCAGCGCGGCCCGGGCGAAAGCCGGGTCCTCGATAGTCGGCGTAACCGGGCCCCGCACCATCTTCGCCATTTCAATGACATCGGCGAACTTCTGAAGGTTGCCCCGCACCCCGTTCCAGAAGGCTTCGCCCAGATCGGCGTCCAGTTCCGCCAGCCTCGGCCGCGCCACGGCGTACGGCATGGCGTGCAGGGCCTGGGCGTTCAGACGATCCAGATCGGCGGTGTCGTACCGCGCCGGCGACCGGCCCATTTTGGAGAAGGCGAAGCTGGCGCCGAGGGCGTCGATGGACTCCCCCACCTCCAGCGGATCGCTGGTGCCGATCCGACCCAGATGGCTGGTGATGGCGATCGGCTCATAGCCCTTGTCGCGCATTTCGGCGATCGACAGCGAGCCCAGACGCTTGGACAGCGCCTGCCCGTCCTCGCCGACCAGCAGGGGCATGTGGGCGAACTCGGGCACGGGCCCGCCCAGCGCCTCGAAGATCTCGATCTGGGCGCCAGTGTTGGTGACATGGTCCTCGCCGCGGATCACATGGGTGATGGCCATGTCGATGTCGTCCACGACCGACGGCAGGGTGTAGAGGAACAGGCCGTCCTCGCGGATCAGCACCGGATCCGACATCGAGGCCGTGTCCACCTCGGCGTGGCCGCGCGACAGGTCTTCCCAGGCGACGCGGCGGCCGTCCAGCTTGAAGCGCCAGTGGGGCTTGCGGCCCTCGGCCTCATAGGCCGCCTTCTCCGCCTCGGTCAGCGCCAGACCGGCGCGGTCGTAGATCGGCGGCAGGCCGCGGGACAGCTGCACCTTGCGCCGGCGGTCCAGTTCCTCGGAGGTGTCGTAGCAGGCATACAGCCGCCCCGCCGCCTTCAGACGCGCCGCGGCCTCCTCATAGCGGTCGAACCGCTTCGACTGGTTGTGGCGTTCGTCCCAGACCAGGCCCAGCCAGGTCAGGTCATCCTCGATGCCCCGTTCAAACTCGGGCGTCGAGCGCGCCAGATCAGTGTCGTCGATCCGCAGAACGAACCTGCCGCCCTGCCCTTTCGCGAACATCCAGTTCACCAGGGCGGTGCGGACATTGCCGACGTGCAGCTTACCCGTCGGCGACGGGGCGAAACGGACCTTGACGGACATTCTTCAGACCTTGGAAACGCGGGGCGCACAGGTCGCCCCCGCGGCCCCTCAAGTCAAGGCTCGCGGGCGATCAGTCGTCGCGGTGGACGCGTTCGCGGCGCTCGTGACGCTCCTGGGCCTCGACGGACAGCGTCGCCGTGGGGCGGGCTTCCAGACGGCCGAGGCTGATCGGCTCGCCGGTCTCCTCGCAATAGCCGTAGGAACCATCCTCGATGCGGCGCAGCGCCTCGTCGATCTTGGAGATCAGCTTGCGCTGGCGATCGCGGGTGCGAAGTTCCAGCGCCCGGTCGGATTCCGACGACGCCCGGTCGACCAGATCCGGATGATTTTCCGTTTCCGCCTTCAGGTTGACGACAGTCCCCTTGGACTCACGAAGGATGTCGTCCTTCCAGTCCATCAGCTTGGCCTTGAAATAGGCCAGCTGCCGCTCGTTCATGAACGGCTCGTCGTCAGTCGGCCTGTACGCGGCCGGCACGACAGGCACGGAGGCCAATGCGGTCATAGTCGCACTCACGCTCTCAACCAGCGCCCCCCTATGGCGCAGCCCTGCCTATAGGGATGCCGGAGAGTCGCGGCAACAACGCTCGCAAGAGCGTGACCCGTACAGCTTACGGTCCTGACGCGAGCGTGACATTTCTTCATCACCCGGCGCTCGGTGACCACGCTTTTGCGAGCGTTTACGGCGACTTATGCTGCAGTGCGGCGTAGCTCGGCCTTCGCCAGCTCGACCGCGGCGCGCAGATCGATCTGGTCCAGGAGGCCGTTCAGGCCTGGATCAGCGTCGACCGGCCGCTCTTCGCGCAAGGTCCGCGACAGGCGATCCAGCGCCCCCTCGCCCGCTTCGCCCTGCAAGAGGGCCAGTTTCAGCTCTTCCAGCCGGTCCAGCAGGCCGCCGCCCCGCCGGATGGCCCGGCGGCGGCGCTCGGTCACGTCCTCGACCCCCTGGAGCGCCATCAGCGCCGAGACGCCGCCCACCCCTGACACGCCTGCCGCAGCCGCCGTGGGCGGGGCGGCGGACCCGGCCGCTGTGGAAGGCACCGAGAAGCCGCCGCTGGCGCGGGTGGGACGGCTGCCTTGCGGGGACGACGGTCCGGTCGGGCCTGTGACCTTCATGCGATGCGACTCCAGCACATGCCGGACCATCGTCGGCGCCGCGTCACCGTTTGGTTAACGCCCCGGCAGATTCTGCCGCTCGCGGTCGCGTTCGCAGATCGCCCCTGACTGTTTTCATTGCGGTTTTCGGTTGGCACGCCGCTCGCATGAGGTGAACCGCAACAGTTCTTTGGATGCCCCGCCTATGCAGAAACTGCTCGCCTCCGTCCTGACAGCCGCCGCGCTGGCCGGATTCGCCGCGCCGGCGTTCGCCCAGTCGCGGATCAAGGACATCGCGGCCATCGAGGGCGTCCGCACCAACCAGCTGGTCGGCTACGGCCTGGTGGTCGGGCTGAACGGCACCGGCGACAGCCTGCGCAACTGCCCCTTCACCCGCCAGTCGCTGGAAGGCATGACCGAGCGGCTGGGCGTCAACATCCGCGGCTCCAACGCCAACTCCAAGAACATGGCCGCCATCATGGTGACGGCCGAACTGCCGCCCTTCGCCACGCCCGGCGCCCGGGTCGACGTCAATGTCGCCAGCATGTGCGACGCCAAGAGCCTGCTGGGCGGCACGCTTCTGGTCACCAGCCTGCAGGGCGCGGACGGTCAGGTCTATGCGGTGGCCCAGGGCTCGATCCAGACCGGCGCCGTCTCGGGCGGCGGGGCCTCGGGCTCCTCGGTCACCCGCGGCGTGCCCACCGCGGGCCGCATCGCCTCGGGAGCGACGGTCGAGCGCGAGACCGGCTTCCAGCTGGCCAATATGAACGAGGTGCGGCTGACGCTGCGCAATCCCGACTTCACCACGGCCCAGCGCGTCGCCGCCGCCATCAACCAGACCTATCCCGGCACGGCCCTGGCCGAGAACGGCACCGTCATCGCCCTGCGCGCGCCCGGCCAGATGGGCATGGCCGGCTTCATTAGCATGGTCGAGAACATGCCGGTCCAGGTCGACGCCCCCGCCAAGGTCATCATCGACGAGGTCAATGGCGTCATCGTCATGGGCGAGGCCGTCCGCGTCTCCACCGTTGCCATCGCCCAGGGAAATCTGACCATCTCGGTGCAGGAGAGCCCGCAGGTCAGCCAGCCCGAGCCCTTCAGCCGCGGCGGCCAGACCGTCGTCGTCCCCCAGTCCACCGTCGCGGTCGAGGAGGAACTGGGCCGCGAGATGCGCATCGTCGGCGGCGGGACCTCCCTGTCCACCCTCGTCAACGGCCTGAACGCCCTCGGCGTCAGCCCGCGCGACATGATCAGCATCCTGCAGGCCATCAAGGCCGCCGGCGCCTTGCAGGCCGACATCGAGGTGATGTGAGCATGAACGAACTGTCCATCGCCGCCGGAGCCGCCGGCCTGCTTCAGCCGGTCGTCGGGGCCGGCGCCCGCGTTGTCACCGACAAGATGCGCGCGACCGCGGAGGCCTTCGAGGCGTCATTCCTGTCGCAGATGATGAAACCCATGTTCGAGGGCCTCTCGACCGACGGCATGTTCGGCGGGGGCGAGGCCGAGGGGACGTGGCGCGGCTTCCTCGTCGACGCCATGGCCAGACAGACCGTCAAGGCCGGCGGCGTCGGCCTGGCCGATCAGGTCGTCGCGCAGATGCTGAAGATGCAGGAAGCCCAGGAACCCGCCGCATGACCGAGTCCGCCATCGTCAACGCCCGCGCCCGCGTCCGTCAGCTGACCGACCTGACCGCCCGCCTGACCGCCCGTCTGGTCGAGGAGTCGAAGGCCTTTGAATCCCGCCGGCCGCACGACGCCGCCGCGACCCTGGCCGAGACCCAGCAACTGGCCAATGTCTATCGCCGCGAGTCCGCCCAGGTGAAGGCCGATCCGGCCGTGTTGTCCGCCGCCCCGGCCGCCGACAGGATGGCGCTGGTCAAGGCGACCGAGGCGTTCGAGGCCGTGCTGTCGCGCCACGCCCGCGCCGTCGAGGCCGCCCGCATCGTCTCCGAAGGACTGGTCAGGACCATCGTCGCCGAAGTCGCCAGCCAGCGCGGATCCCCCTCCGCCTACGGCGCCTCGGGTCACGCCAACGCCGGCGACGGCCGCGCCGTGGCCTTCAATCGCATGGCCTGAGGACGATCGTCCGTCCGACGTCGGCCGAACGTCAGGCCCGAATTGTAAGAGGGTGAAACCGTCAGGCGTGCGGGCCGCGACGCGATCGAGCGTCACGAGTGCGGATGCGGACGGGTTTGGGCCTGGGGGCGAGGGCATGGGCGAGCACGAGCAGCAGGGGAGCGGAAAGGGCGATACCGATTTCCAGCGTGCTGATCATGTTCGTCGGGCCTCCAGTGAACTCACTCGAAGCACGGAAGATGAGGTCGAAGTCGCCTGCGTGCAAGCCATTTCGGCGTTGACGGGCCGACGGGGGCCCGTGCCCGTGGCCGGATGGCGGATCATGCCGTGGTCCCGGACGGCGATTGGCCGCAATGGCGGAGCGGCCGGCGACCGCCTAGGTAGACGTCGTGACCTTGTCTGATGATCCCGAAACCCGCCGCCAGGCCATCGTCCGGCGCATCGAAGCCGAGACCGGCATTGACGCGGCGATGATTTCCCGGCTGGTCGACGCCTTCTACGAACGGGTGCGCCTTGATCCGCTGATCGGGCCGGTGTTCGACCAGCGGATTGCGGACTGGGGCCCGCATCTGGAACAGATGAAGCTGTTCTGGTCATCCGTGGCCCTGATGAGCGGCGCCTATCACGGTCGCCCCATGCCCAAACACCTGCCTCTGCCCGTCGACGCCCGCCATTTCGACCGCTGGCTGGAGCTGTTCGAGGCCACGGCGGCGGACATCTGCCCGCCCGCGGCGGCCGCCCATTTCATCGAGCGCGCCCGCCGCATCGCCGAAAGTCTGGAACTGGGCATCGCCGGCGCCCATGGTGTGATGCTGGGCAAGGGCGAGAGGTATCTTCGGCCGCCGGAGCCCTGGGCGCCGCCAGCCTGACGCCAGCCTGCTGACAGGTTGTGTCAGCAGGCTGGCGCGCGCTCCTCGATGTTCCCACATTGTTCTTGCTGAATTTCGCGAATTGGTCCCCATATAGCGACGTCGCGCCGGACCTTCCGCGGCCCCGCCGCGTTCCCGAATTCCCAAGCCTTCAGGCCTCATGACCGAAAAGCACAACTTCATCCGCGTGCGCGGCGCGCGCGAGCACAATCTCAAGGGCGTCGACCTCGACATCCCGCGCGAGCAGCTGGTGGTCATGACCGGCCTGTCGGGCTCGGGCAAAAGCTCGCTCGCCTTCGACACCATCTACGCCGAGGGCCAGCGCCGCTATGTCGAGAGCCTGAGCGCCTACGCCCGCCAGTTCCTCGAACTGATGGGCAAGCCGGACGTCGACCTGATCGAGGGCCTGTCGCCGGCCATCTCGATCGAGCAGAAGACGACCTCGAAGAATCCGCGCTCGACCGTCGGCACGGTGACCGAGATCCACGACTATATGCGCCTGCTCTGGGCCCGCGTCGGGGTGCCCTATTCGCCCGCCACCGGCCTTCCGATCGAAAGCCAGACCATCTCCATGATGGTCGACAAGCTGACCGCCCTGCCCGACGGGGAGCGGCTGATGCTGCTGGCGCCGGTCGTCCGCGGCCGCAAGGGCGAATACCGCAAGGAGATGGCCGAGTGGCAGCGCGCCGGCTTCCAGCGCGTCAAGATCGACGGCGAGTACTACGCCATCGAGGACGCGCCGACGCTCGACAAGAAGTTCAAGCACGACATCGACATCGTCGTGGACCGGATCGTCACCAAGGAAGGGCTTGAGGGCCGCTATGCCGACAGCCTGCAGACCGCCCTGGGTCTGGCGGACGGCATCGCCGTGGCGGAATGGGCCAATGTCGCCGAGGGCGAGAAGGAGCCGCGCCGGCTGACCTTCTCCGAGAAATTCGCCTGCCCGGTCTCCGGCTTCACCATCAGCGAGATCGAGCCGCGGCTGTTCTCGTTCAACAATCCGTTCGGCGCCTGCCCGGTCTGCGACGGCCTGGGCGTCAAACTGGCCTTCGACGCCGATCTGGTCATCCCCGATCGCGACAAGACCCTGCACAAGGGCGCCGTCGCGCCGTGGTCGCGCGGCCCCTCGCCCCTCTACACCCAGACGCTGCAGTCGCTGAGCCGCCACTACGGCTTCTCGATGGATGTGCCGTGGCGTGACCTGCCCGAGAAGGCGCAGGACGTGATCCTGCGCGGCTCGGGCGGTGACAAGATCAAATTTACCTATGACGACAACGCCCGCAAATATGAGGTCTCCAAGGCCTTCGAAGGGGTGCTGCCCAACCTCGAACGCCGCTGGCGCGAGACCGATTCCTCCTGGGTGCGCGAGGAGCTGGGCCGCTTCCAGTCCGAGACCCCGTGCGAGGTCTGCCACGGCAAACGCCTCAAGCCCGAGGCCCTGGCGGTCAAGGTCGCCGGCACGGACATCGCCGAGGTGTCCTGGCTGTCGATCAAACACGCCCACGAATGGTTCACGGCCCTGAACGACAAGCTCACCGACAAGCAGATGGAGATCGGCCGCCGTGTCCTGAAGGAGATTACCGACCGGCTGCGCTTCCTCAACAACGTCGGCCTCGACTACCTCAGCCTGTCGCGCGCCTCGGGCACCCTGTCCGGGGGCGAGAGCCAGCGCATCCGTCTCGCCTCCCAGATCGGCTCGGGCCTGACCGGCGTGCTCTATGTGCTGGACGAGCCGTCCATCGGCCTGCACCAGCGCGACAACTCCCGCCTGCTGGAAAGCCTGCGCGGCCTGCGCGACCTCGGCAACTCCGTCCTCGTCGTCGAGCATGACGAGGAAGCGATCCTGACCGCCGACTATGTCATCGACATGGGCCCGGCCGCCGGGATCCACGGCGGCGAGGTCTGCGCCCAGGGCACGCCGGCCGAGGTCATGGCCAATCCCAACTCCCTGACCGCCAAATATCTGACCGGCGAGCGCGAGATCGAACTGCCGCCCGAGGGCCGCCGTCCGGTCGACCGCAAGAAGATGCTCCGGATCAGCGGCGCCACCGGCAACAATCTGAAGACCGTCACCGGCGAGATCCCCGCCGGCCTGTTCACCTGCGTCACCGGCGTGTCAGGCGGCGGCAAGTCGACCTTCACCATCGAGACCCTCTACAAGGCCGCCGCCCGCCGGCTGCACAACGCCTCGGACGCCCCCGCCCCCTTCGACCGCATCGAGGGGCTGGAGATGTTCGACAAGGTCATCGACATCGACCAGTCGCCCATCGGCCGGACGCCGCGCTCGAACCCCGCCACCTACACCGGCGCCTTCGGCCCGATCCGCGACTGGTACGCCGGCCTGCCCGAGTCCAAGGCCCGCGGCTACGGCCCCGGCCGGTTCAGCTTCAACGTCAAGGGCGGCCGCTGCGAGGCCTGCCAGGGCGATGGCCTGATCAAGATCGAGATGCATTTCCTGCCCGACGTCTACGTCACCTGCGACGTCTGCAAGGGCAAGCGCTACAATCGCGAGACGCTGGAAATCGTCTTCAAGGGCAAGAGCATATCCGACGTTCTGGACATGACGGTTGAGGAAGCCGCGTCCTTCTTCAAGGCCGTGCCCTCGATCCGCGACAAGATGCTGACCCTCAACCGGGTCGGCCTCGGCTACGTCAAGGTCGGCCAGTCCGCGACCACCCTGTCCGGAGGGGAGGCCCAGCGGGTCAAGCTGTCGAAGGAGCTGTCGAAGCGCGCCACGGGCAAGACCCTCTACATCCTCGACGAGCCCACCACGGGCCTGCATTTCGAGGATACGAGGAAGCTGCTCGAGGTGCTTCAGGAGCTGGTCGAGAACGGCAACACCATCGTGGTGATCGAGCACAATCTCGACGTCATCAAGGTGGCCGACTGGCTGCTCGACTTCGGCCCCGAGGGCGGCGACGGCGGCGGCGAGATCGTCGCGGTCGGCACCCCCGAACAGGTCGCCGCCAATCCGAAGAGCTGGACCGGCAAATACCTCAAGGAGGTCCTCGACCGCCACGAGACACGCCGCAAGGCGCGCGTCGCGGCCCTGTCCGGTCGCGCCGCGGCTCCCGCCGACGACAAGCCGGCGCGGGCGAGGAAGCGGGCCTAGTCGGCCGGCGCGGCGGCGCTGGTGATGTCGCGATAGGCGGCGGCGAACGGCGCGTACAGGATTCCGACCGTCAGGGCGGACACGATCGCCTCGGCCACGGCGTGGGCGATCACCCACGGGTTGGTCACGTCCAGGGCCGCCCGGACGTCTTCCGCGTCCTGACCGCTTCCGAACGACCAGCTTTCCATGCCGGAGGCGAATGCGATCGGCATGGTGACGATGGACGACAGCAGCTGGACCACCATGACCATCACGAAGGCCAGAACCGCCATGCCCAGCAGGGGCCAGAAACGCCCCTTGGTCAGGTTGAAGGAGTCGAAGAAGGCGAAGCGCTTCTCGGCCACGGTGATCGGCACCGCGAGGCTGAGCCGGACGCCCAGCCAGATGAAGAGGCAGATCAGGGCGAGGACGCCGACAACACCCGCGATCGCGGCGGCGCCGCCTCCGCCCGCGGCCTTGGCGCCGCCGATCAGCACGCCCAGCGCCACGAAGGCGACCACGGCGACAAAGGTCATGATCACACCCAGCACGAAGGTCACCACCAGCACCCGCACCTCGTCCATGCCGAGGCGCAGATAGCCGAAACGGTCGCGGGACGGGTTCAGGACCCCGCGGGCCACGGCCGCGCCCAGCATGGCGCCGACGACCAGACTGACCGGCAGCAGCCAGGCGACCTGGGCCATGATCGCGCCGAACCCGCTCATCAGGGCCATGACCTGATCGAGGCTCGGCTGGTCCACGGACTCCATCGCCTCGGCCTGGACGCTCCACGCCTCCAGCGAGCCCACCATCGTCGACAGGGAGAACAGGGCGGTCAGCGTCAGAACGGCGTAGAGCAACGTCCAGGCGACGAGCGCCAGCGGATTGCGCCGGACGAGGCGAAAGCCCTCGAACGCCGCGTCGGTGGCCGAAAACGCCATGATGCTCTCCTGTCTCTGACCTGATCCTGGCTTAGGCGACGGACGCGGGCTCGTCCACGTTCGACGGCGTTCCGCTCTCCGCCAGTTGCTGGCAGGCTGAGGCGTAGGGCGCGATATGCAGCGTCATCAGCAGACCGTAGACCATGGCCACGACGACGGCGCCGACCGCAAACCAGGGCCAGTTGGCCGCGAGCATGACGTCCAGACCCTCGAACGGGTTGGCCCCCGTACGGTCCGACTGAAGGGCGGCCCAGTCGACGCCGCCCGAAATCCCGACCGCGACCGCGATGGCCAGACCGATGCCGACCACCACAACCTCGATCACGACAAGCAGCAGGATGAGCAGCAGCATCATGCCGAACAGACGGCCAGTCTGGCCGCGCCCCAGCCGCCAGCCCTCGGCGAAGGCGAAGGTGCGGTACAGCACGCTGGCGGGCATGATCAGGCTGACCCGCGCCATGGCGACGAAGATCGCCACGACAAAGGCGACGATCAAACCCATTATGACCAGCCAGTTCATTGGCGAGCCCGCGCCCCAGACGGCGAAGCCGATCGCGCCCCCGATGAGCATCATCACGATCATGGCGGCGTACAGGCCGACGATCAGCGCCAGGCCCACGACCGCGACCCTCAGTTCGTCCATGCCGAGACGCAACGAGAAATAGCTGTCTTCCTGCGGCCGCAGGACGGCCCGCATGATCGCCGTATAGACGACCACCATCAGCAGCATCTGGACGATGTTCAACAGCCCGGACAGGGCCTGGAACTGCATCATCTGCCCGAAGGCGGTGTCACGAACGTCCCCGTCGCCGGTCTCGAGCGCCATGGCGGCGAACACGTCGCCCATCATCGGCCAGACAAGCCCGAAGGTCGCCGCCGACGGCGCGACCAGGATCAGGCCCCAGACGAACACCGACAACGGCCGCCGGCGCATCACGCCGAACGCATCGCTGATCGCTGTCCCGATTGAAAATCGCGCCATTTCATCCCCCTGTCCCGGCACGCAGCCTAGCCCACGACGGCCGCCCCCGCTAGAAGCCGCGCATGACGGAAATCCTCAAGCCCATCCACGTCGTCGGCGGCGGCCTCGCCGGCTCGGAAGCCGCCTGGCAGATCGCCAATGCCGGCGTCCCCGTGGTCCTGCACGAGATGCGCGGCGTGCCCGGGGTCAAGACCGACGCCCACCACACCGACGGCCTGGCCGAGCTGGTCTGCTCCAACTCCTTCCGCTCGGACGACTGGGAGTTCAATGCCGTGGGCCTGCTGCACGCCGAGATGCGGGCGCTGGATTCCGTCATCATGGCCTGCGGCGACGCCCATCAGGTTCCCGCGGGCGGCGCCCTGGCCGTCGACCGCGACGGCTTCTCGCAGGCGGTGACGGCGAAGCTCGAAGCCCACCCCCTGATCACCATCGTCCGCGAGGAGATCGCCGGCCTGCCGCCGGAAGACTGGGACAATGTCATCGTCGCCACCGGCCCGCTCACCTCCCCGGCCCTGGCCGCCGCCATCCTCGAGACGACCGGCGAGGAAAGCCTGAGCTTCTTCGACGCCATCGCCCCCATCGTCCATGCCGACTCGATCGACTTCGACATCGCCTGGCGCCAGTCGCGCTACGACAAGGAAGGCCCGGGCGGCGACGCCGCCGCCTACGTCAACTGTCCCATGAACAAGGAACAGTACGAGGCCTTCATCGACGCCCTGCTGGACGGGCCCAAGGCCGAGTTCAAGGATTGGGAGAACGTCCCCTATTTCGACGGCTGCCTGCCGATCGAGGTTATGGCCGAGCGTGGCCGCGAAACCCTGCGCCACGGCCCGATGAAGCCCGTCGGCCTGACCAATCCGCGCGACCCGCAGGTCAAGTCATACGCCATCGTCCAGCTGCGTCAGGACAATGCGCTGGGCACCCTGTTCAACATGGTCGGCTTCCAGACCAAGCTGAAGCACGGGGCCCAGGCGGAGGTGTTCCGCATGATCCCGGGCCTGCAGGACGCCCAGTTCGCCCGTCTCGGCGGCCTGCATCGCAACACCTTCCTGAACAGCCCCAAGCTGCTGGACCGCCAGCTGCGCCTCAAGGCCATGCCGCGCCTGCGTTTCGCGGGCCAGGTCACCGGGGTCGAGGGCTATGTCGAGAGCGCCGC
Source organism: Brevundimonas sp. BR2-1 (assembly GCF_037626195.1). NCBI lineage: Bacteria > Pseudomonadati > Pseudomonadota > Alphaproteobacteria > Caulobacterales > Caulobacteraceae > Brevundimonas > Brevundimonas sp. BR2-1. The sequence goes on from NZ_JARKMV010000003.1 coordinate 193,644, forward strand.
CATGGGGCTGCTGACCGGTCGCCTCGCCGCCGCCGAACGGCTGGCCCAGTCAGGTCGGGGCCGCCCGCTGGAAGCCCCGCCGGTCCACACCGCCATGGGCGCCCTGGTCGAACACATTACCGGCGGCCACCTTGAAGGCCCCGGCGGCATCTCCAAATTCCAGCCGATGAACATCAACTACGGCCTGCTGCCTCCACTGGAAGCGCCGAAGGTCGACGAGGTCGGGGTGAAGATTCCGATGAAGGAACGCGGCCGGGCGAAGAAGCGGCTGATGAGCATCCGGGCGCTGGAAGCGCTCAAGGCATGGCGGGACGCCCAGTGACCGAGAGCGACCTCGACCGCCTGAAGGCCCGACGCGTCACCGCCCTGTACCGGCTCGACCTGATCGCGCGCGGCGCCCAGCTGTCATACGAGGACGGCGCGCCGATCGATATGGTCTCCGAGAAGGACCGTCTGGAGGCCGTCGTCGCCGATCTGGACCGCCGCATCGAAATCCTTGAGCGGCCCCTGAACTGATGGGGCGGAACGGCGGAACCAGCCCTCGCCTGTTCGAATCCGCAAGGGCCGCCATCCGCCGCCGGATCACCGACCTGTTCAACGACGCCTCAAAGGGCGAGCGCCCCATCCTGCGCCGCGCCGACGCCCTGTTCGCCCCGGATTCCGTCGCCTGGCGCGTCAACGGCGATATCGTCACCATGATGATCGGGGGCGTTTCGGGCTTGCTGCTGCAGATGCTGCATCCGGCTGTGCTGGCGGGGGTCTGGGACCATTCGGATTTCCGCAGCGACATGCACGGCCGGTTGAGACGCACGGCCAAATTCATCGCCGTCACCACCTACGACCACGCCGAACACGGCCTCGCCGCGATCGACCGGGCCCGCGGCATCCACGACCGGATCGGCGGCGTCCTGCCCGACGGAACCTCCTATTGCGCCAGCGACCCCGCCCTGCTGGCCTGGGTGCATGTCACGGAGGCGATCAGCTTCCTGAACGCCTGGATACGCTACGCCGAGCCCCAGATGCCCGTCGCCGATCAGGACCGCTATTTCGCGGAGATGGCCGTCGTCGCCGACCGGCTGGGCGCCGCCCCCGTCCCGCGCGATCGCGCCTCGGCCGAGGCTCTGATCCGGTCGATGCGCCCCGCCCTTCGCGCCGACAGCCGCACCCGCGAGGTCGCCCAGCTGGTGTTGAACCAGTCCGTCGGCGCGGCCCTGACCGACGCGGCCTCGGGCGTGGTCATGCAGGCGGGCGTCGATCTGCTTCCGGACTGGGCCCGCGCCATGCACGGTCTGAAGACGCCGCCCGCGCCGCTTGTACGCGCCCGGGCCCATGCCCTGGCCCGGACCCTCGGCTGGGCCTATCAGGGCTCGCCGAACCATGAGGTCTGGGCGGCGGATGTCACGGTCTGGCCGCGCGACTGAGGCCACGGACGGTTATCTGGTGTATCCTGGAGCCATGTTCTTCAGCGCCGTCCCGCTGTCGTCATCGCCCGCACCGGAGGCCGCTCCGGCGCCCACAGACCTGCAGGCGGTCGTCCGGGTCGACCGGCCCCTTGTCTGCGCCATCAACCACGACAAGGATCGGGAACGCGACGGCCGCACCACGGTCGTGGTCATGCAGCCGTTCGCCTATGAGCACGCCCCGAGCGGCCGGACCATCTGGGTGCCGGCCTCCTATGTCACCGACTTCGCCTCCATCCCCCGGGTCGGCCGCTGGCTGATCCCGCCGTTCGGGCGGCACGCCATCGCCGCTGTCGTTCACGACTGGCTCTATTCCGTCGGCGAGCCCGGCAAGCGCGGCGAGGCCGACGACATCTTTCGCGAGGCGCTCGACGAACTGGGCGTCGACATGGCCCGGCGCAATATCATGCACGGGGCGGTGACCGCCTTCGGCGCCGGCGGCTACGACCGCGCCGAGGCGACCTGGCCGACCCAGTTTATGGACTGGCGCACCGGTCGGCATCTGCCCCCGCCGGCTCCGCGCGCGGCCTTCTTCGGCGAGGGCGACCCTGCGGTCATCGAATGGGTGAAATCAGAGTCGGCCGCGAACTGCGGCCCATAGCAGCCGCAGCCGCTTTCCGGTCGGCCCGGCCTGCGGACTGCGCGCCAGGGTCGCCGGCAGAACCGCCGGAAACGCCCCGACGGGAAGCGACCGCGCCGCCCGCGCCGCCTCCGGCAGGGCCGCGCGCGCCTCATCGAACCGCCCCGTCTGCATCAGGCCCCAGACCCTCGCCGCCAGCACGGCGTCGTCCGGATTGTCGGCGCCCAGAAGCCGGGCCGCCACCTGCATGGGCCCGACGTAAAAGGCCTCCAGATCATGCGGCTCGCCATGGACCCGGCCGATATGGGCTTCGATCAGGGCGTCGAACCGCGTGCGGTCCAGCCCGTGACGGGCGACGATGTCGGTCAGCGCCTCAAGCACCGGATGGCCCTTGCGCGGCAAGCCCGCGAACACCCCGTCCATCTGCTCGCGCCACCAGACGTAGCGCATCTCGGCCAGCAGCGGCTGGGTCACGCGCGTCGGAACGGCCAGCAGCTCCGCCTCGAAGGCGTAGAGGGCGATCAGGTCCGCGCGCAGCCGTTCATCGGCCACGAACCGGCTGGACAGCCACCGGTCGGGATCGGCGGCGCGGACCTGTTCGTCGAGACTGTTGGCCGGATCAGCCAAACAGGGTCTGGTACATCGCCATCGACGTCAGCATCGGCAGCGACAGCAGCAGATTGGTCCGGCTGCCCAGCATGGCGATCCGGGCGGATTTCGCCTTCACGTCGTCCTCGGCCGGGACCATGCCCAGGGCGCGCTTCTGGTTCGGCCAGATGATTCCCCAGACGTTGAGGAACATGATGATCGCCAACCAGACGCCGATCCCCATCAGGGTGAAGCCCTTCTGGTCCTCGGTCAGCCCCTGCGCCAGACCGAAGCTCAACACCTCGGCCGCATAGGCGTGGCCGCGCATGAACATGACGGCCAGACCGGCCAGCACCGTCACCAGCGCGGACCAGCGGAACCAGAACAGGGCCTCGGGCGCGATATGCTTCCCGATAGCCGGCTTCAGTTCGGCGGGGATGCTGGGCATCACCCGGATCTGGACGAAGTTGAAATAGTACAGCAGCCCGATCCACAGGATGCCGGCCGCGACGTGCAGCCAGCGGAACGCCGCCTGCCAGAAGGCTTCCCCGAAGCCGCCGGACACCTGCCCGAAGGCGAGGATCATCACGCCCGCAAGCACGAGGCTCAGCAGAATGGTCGTGCGGAAATTCGACAGCAGCTTGCCCATGGTCAGCCCCTCCCAAGGCGCTTCGGCATCGCGGCGGCGTCAGGCCGCGCGATTCGTTGAAACGGCACCATAGCCCCGCCGGCCCCCGGTAAAAACCGAAAGACTGTGGGGGCTTTGGTCCCTAGGGCCGCGAGGCCATCCCCAGCTTGACCGGCTTCAGATCGTCCTTGTCGCGGCTGCCGCGCTTGACGCCCCACAGCAGGATGATCGGCGCGCCGACATAGATCGACGAATAGGTGCCGACGATGATCCCGAACATCAGGGCGATGGAGAAGCCGAACAGGGCCTCGCCGCCGAAGACCGCCAGGGCCGCCAGAACCATTACCGCGGTGATCCCGGTGATGACCGTTCGCGACAGGGTTTCGTTCAGCGACAGGTCGATGACCTCGCGCAGCGGCATGGTCTTGTATTTGCGCAGGTTCTCGCGAAGGCGGTCGAACACCACCACGGTGTCGTTCATCGAATAGCCGATAACCGTCAGGATGGCGGCGACCATGGTCAGGCTGAACTCCAGCTTGAACAGCACGATCAGACCGAAGGTCAGGATCACGTCGTGCAGCAGGCCGGCGATGGCGCCGAAGCCGAACTGCGGTTCGAACCGGAACCAGATGTAGGCGAACATCAGCAGGATCGCGACGCCCAGCGCCATCAGGCCCGACCGGAACAGTTCGCCCGAGACCTTGGAGCCGACGACGCTGACGCCCGAATAGGCGACCTCGCCGACAGCGCCGGTGATGGCGCTCTCGACCTGATTGACCACGGCGGTCTGGTCGCGCCCTTCCGGCACCTGGAAGCGCAGGATGGCCGTCGAGCCGTCCTCGATATTGGTGTCGCGCCGGGCGATGCCCTGGACCTGGACATCGCCCAGATCCAGCCCGTTGGCGGCGCTGCGCACGCGCTCAAGCTCGATGACCTGCCCGGCGGGCTTGGACACTTCCATCGAGGCGCCGCCCCGGAAGTCGATGCCCATGTTCAGGCCGGGATAGAAGCAGGCGATGATCGACGCCACGCACAGCACGACCGACAGCGCGGCCGCGTAACGGGCGTAGCTGACGAATCGGAAATTCGTCTTCTGCGGCAACAGTCGGATCAGGGGCCATCCACGCATCGCCATCACTCCGCGATCGGCAGTTTTTTGGGTTTGGCCACCTTCAGCCAGTAGGCCAGCAGCACCTGGGCCACCAGCACCGACGACAGCACCGAGGTGAACACCCCGATCGACAGCGTCCAGGCGAAGCCCCGCACGGGGCCGGCGCCGAAGATGAACATGATCGCCGCCGCCACCAGGGTGGTGACGTTGGCGTCGATGATGGTGCCCATGGCCTTGTTGAAGCCCGCGTCCATCGAGGCGATCACGCTGCGTCCGGCCCGCGCCTCGTCGCGCATCCGCTCATAGATCAGCACATTGGCGTCCACGGCGACCGCGAAGGTCAGGATCAGACCGGCGATGCCCGGCAGGGTCAGGGTCGCCTGGGTGAAGCTCATGGCCGCGATGATCAGCAGGCCGTTCAGCACCAGGCCGATCACCGAGATGCCGCCGAACAGGAGGCCATAGGCCAGGATCATGAACACCACGATGATGCCGAAGCCGATCGCCGTGGACAGGCCGCCGGCCGAAACGGCGTCCTCGCCCAGTTCGGCGCTGACCGTCCGGCGTTCCTCGACCTTCAGCGGGGCCGGCAGGGCGCCGCCGTTCAGCAGGTTCACCATCTCGGAGGCCTGCTGGATCGTGTAGCTGCCCTCGATGATGCCCGAGCCGCCGGTGATGGCGCTGCGGATGTTCGGGGCCGAGATCACCTTGCCGTCCAGGATGATGGCGAACGGCTTGCCGATATTGGCGGCCGTGGCCTCGCCGAAGCGGCGGGCGCCGGCGCCGTCGAAGCGGAAGCCGATGGCGGTCTGGTTGTTCTGGTCCGCGGTCACCTCGGCCTTGGTCAGGTTCTCGCCCGACACCAGCACCCGGCGCTTGACCAGGAAGAAGGCCTGGCCGGTCTCCGGCGCTCCGGGGATCAGTTCCGAGTCCGGCGGCACGGCGCCGGCCAGGGCTTCCTCGACCGAATTCTCGACGTCGACCATCTGGAAGGTCAGCAGGGCTGTCTGGCCGATGACGCGTTCCAGCTGGGCCGGATCGCTCTCGCCCGGCGCCTGGACCACGATGCGGTCGGCGCCCTGGCGGGTGATCGAGGGTTCGCGCGTGCCCAGGCTGTCGATCCGGCGGCGAACCACCTCAATCGACTGGGTCACGGCGTCCGAGCCCATGGAGTTGAGGGCCGCCTCGGTGAAGGCGTAGCGGATACGGTCGTTACCCAGGCGCTGCACCGACCGGTCGGCCACGCCGCTGGAGCCGGGGCTGATCAGGGCCCGCATCGACTGCAGGGCCAGATCCATCTGCAGCGGGTCGGTCAGGGTGACGACCACGCCGGCGTCTTCGCGCGCAATGCTGTTCACGGCCACCCTGGCCTCGGCCAGAACCGTGCGGGCGTCCTCGCCCAGGTTGGTCAGGCGCTTTTCGCGCATGGCCGGAACGTCGACTTCCAGCAGCAGATACGATCCGCCCTGAAGGTCCAGCCCCAGATTCAGCCCGCTCTTCGGCAGCCAGCCCGGCAGGGCCTCGCGCTGGGCGGGGCTCAGCAGGTTCGGATAGCTGAACAGCAGCCCGAACAGCAGCGACAGGACAAGAAGGATGACCTTCCAGCGCGACAGATGGATCATAGGGGCGTCCCCGACCTTGTCAGAACGGCGTCAGGACTTGGCGATGGTCTTGGTGTCGTTGGCGGCGATCGCCGTGCGGTCGCGCACCTGGGTGATCATCTGCTTGACCACGGCCACGTTCACGCCCTGGGCGATCTCGACCATGGCCTGGTCGTTCTCGACGCGGGTGACCTTGCCGATCATGCCGTTGGACAGGACGACGGTGTCGCCGCGCTTCAGGCCGGCGACCAGCGCCTGATGAGCCTTCATCTGCTTCTGCTGCGGACGGATCAGCATGAAGTAGAACAGGATGATCACGGGGACGAAGAAGATCAGGGTGCCGAACGGCCCCGCCATAAGTTCCTGCACGATGGTCTCCGCGAACGTCTGGGACCGCGCAGCGCGGCCCTTGAAAATGAGGCGCGGAAACTAGGGCGCGCCGTCATACTTTGCAACGCGACGTGTGTCCGCCGCGTCGCTTTGCGTTATCGCGGCAACACGGTCAGCGGATCGACGGCGCTCGGCTGGTCCCCGCGCATGCGCCAGGTCTCGAAATGCACCGAGGGCCGGCCGTCTCCGGCGCTCGTCCCGACGGTGCCGATCTGCTGTCCGGCGCGGATGTCGTCGCCGTCGCGCACCACGGCCGAACCGAGGTGTCCATAGACCGTGCGCCAGCCGTCGCGGTGCACGATCAGCACGGTCAGCCCCTGCCCCGCCAGGTCGTCGCCGACATAGCCGACCCGGCCGGCGGCGGCGGCGCGCACCTCGGTCCCCGCGGCCGCGCCGATGTTGATGCCGTTGTTGCGCTCGCCAACGCCGACGGGCCCGAAGCGCCGCAGGATGTCGCCGCGCACCGGCCAGTCCAGACTGACGGCCGCATTCGCCGTGGTCGGGGCCGCGGGCCCGGCCGCCGGCGGGGGCGGCAGGGCGGCGTTGCCCGAAGGCGGCGGAGGCGGCGGCGGGGGCGGCGTTCCCGCCTCGGGCACATAGACGCCGCTCGGCGAAGGCCCGGTCGCATAGGGATCGCCGCCGATGTCGACGGCCGTGGCCGGCAGGATCAGCCGCTGGCCGGGCGCAATGGCCGCGCGCGGTCCCAGGGCGTTCAGGTCGATCAGATTCTGCACCGGCGTCTGGAAGCGTCGCCCGATGCCCGAGATCGTGTCGCCGGGCTGGATTTCATAAACGGCCCCCGCCTCGACGGCGGTCGCGCCCGAAGCCGGCGGCGGAGGGGCGCTGAAGCCTTCCGAGGCCGGCCCTGCAGCCGGGGTGGTGCCTTCGGAATAGACGCGCGGCGCCGTGTTCACCGGTGTGGACAGGGCCCCGCCCTCGATGGTCTCGACCGGCGCGGTGCGCGGGGGCGGAACTTCGTCTGCGGGATTGGTCGCGCCGCGCACGCCCTCCCCGCTCGGCGCCGGAGCGGTCGACAGCGGCGGAATCGTCGAGGCGCGGGCCGGAGCCGGGGAAGCGGATGTCGAGCCGTCGGCATGAATCGAATAGCGCGGCTCGGTCGGATAGCTGGCGCAGGCGGCCAGCGTCGTCATCGCGCCCAGCACCGCCAGGACCCTGATCCCGAATCGAATGTTCATGCCGTCTCCGCCCCTCGGTCGTCCTGTTCGGTGTGCCTCGCCCGTCGCGCCAAGCCAACCCGTCAAACGGCGCGAAAGTTGGGCGCGAAGGTTAACGCGCTCAAGCAGCAAGCGACCGCGTCGCGAGCGTTAGCGCACCAGAGGCCCCTAACCCTCCTTGGCCGTGCCCTCGACCAGCGGCACGAACCGCACCTCGCTGAGGCTTTCGCGGCGGAACGAGCCGTCGGGCTGGCCGACATAGCGGTGCAGCATCTGCACCGAACTGCGCCCCACCGGACAGACCAGGATCCCGCCCGGCTTCAGCTGGTGCAGCAGTTCGGTCGGCTCGCCCGGGGCCGCGGCCGTGACCATGATCCGGTCGAACGGCGCCTGTTCGGGCCAGCCCAGATTGCCGTCGCCATGCCGGGTGATGACATTGTCGATCTTCAATTCCTTCAGCCGGCTCTCGGCCTCGGTCAGCAGGCTGCGGTACCGCTCGATGGAATAGACGTACCGCGCCAGCCGGCTCAGCACGGCGGCCTGGTAGCCGCTGCCCGTGCCGATCTCCAGCACCCGGTGGCGCGGCTGGACGTCCAGCGCCTGGGTCATCAGGCCGACGATATAGGGCTGGCTGATCGTCTGGGCGCAGTCGATCGGCAGGGCCTGGTCCTCCCACGCCTGATCGAGGAATTTCTCGTGCACGAAAACCGCACGGTCGATCGACTCCATGGCCGCCAGCACGCGCGGGTCCGTGACCCCCTGCTGGCGCAGCCCCAGGATCAGCCGCCCGGCCCTGTCGTCGTTCAGCTTCATCGGTTCGCCTTCAGCGACAACCGTTCCACATATAGCACCAGTTCCGATGGGCATGAGGCCGGGGCGGGCGCGCGGAGATCCGCCGCCGGCACGGCCATCCCGCGAACGGCCACTCTCCGCCCGTCCCAGCCACGCCCCGTCCTGACGACCCCCCCGGTGAGATCGACAGCCAGACAGGTCCCGTCGTCCAGCCGCAGCACGCCCCGCGTCGACCCCTCCAGGTCCGGCAGCTCCAGCCGTCCCCGCACCCGGCAGCGGCCGGGCGCTGCACAGCCGGAATCGATCCAGGGACGATCCGGCCAGCCCGGTTCGGGCGCTCCGACGCACCCGGACAGGACGAGGGCCAGCGCCATTGCGACCAGGACCACCTTCACGGGGCCGCCACCGTTTTCGGCGGGGCGCCGCCCAGCACTCCCCTCAGGTCATGGATGCTCGGCGCATGCGTCAGGTCGATGTGCAGGGGCGTGACCGAGATCTTCCCCTCGTCCATGGCCCGCAGATCCGTGCCCGCGGCATGGTCCTGTTTCGAGCCGCGGAAACTCATCCAGTAATAGTCCCGGCCCCTCAGGTCGGTGCGCTTGACCGCATGCATCTCGCCGATGTCGCGGAAGCCCTGGCGCGTCACCTCGACCTCCTTCACCTCCTCCGGCGCGCGGGCGGGGAAGTTCAGGTTCATCACCACCCCGTCCTGCCAGGGCTGGGCCAGCAGGCGGCTGATGATGGCCGGCGCATAGGCCTCGGCCGTCTCCCAGTGGGCGGTGACCTCGTCGTGGAACCGCTCCAGCGACTGGCTCAGGGCGATGGAGCGGATGCCGAACGCCATCCCCTGCAAGGCCCCCGCCACCGTGCCGGAATACGAACAGTCCTCTCCGACGTTATGGCCCCGGTTCACGCCCGACAGCACCAGATCGGGGCGTTGGGGCATCAGGTCGTTGACGGCCAGAACCACGCAGTCGGTCGGCGTCCCCGTCACCGCGAACCGCTTGTCGCCCATGCGGTTGACCCGCAGCGGCTCGGTCAGGGTGATCCCCCGCCCCTTGCCCGACTGTTCGACCGCGGGCGCACAGACCCAGATGTCGTCGGACAGGGTGCGCGCGATGCGCTCAAGACACTCGAGGCCCTCGGCCTCGACGCCATCGTCATTGGTCAGAAGAATGCGCATGCCGCCCGCGCTCTTGCAGTGCGTCGGGCCGTCGCGCAACCGTCTTGGGTCAGTTGGCGGGCCGGATATCGTCGGCCAGGATCACGAACGCGCCGCCGCAATCGTTGCGGATGTCGGACCGTTCATGCTCGATCCGCCCGTTCATCGCCTCGCTCCAGGCCGCCGTGCGGCCCGTGATCCGGACCTTCTGCCCGCGCAGATCGCCCATCGCCTGTTGCATCTCGTCCCGCGACGCCGCGCCCGAGACGCAGGGCCGCGAGAACGGCTGCAACACCTGATCCTCGTCCCCGTACAGCTGGAACTCGCCATTCGAGAACCGAACCCAGCCGGTGAACGATGTGTCGCCCGCAGCGTAGCTGTAGGTGTTCGACGAGGGCCCGGTCGCGCAGGCGGTCAGGGTCAGGGCGGCGCCCAGGGCAAGGATCGTTCGCATCATCTCAACTCCGATCATCCGACGTGCGTCACCCCGCCCATATAGGGCAGCAGAGCCGCCGGCACCGCGATCCGTCCATCGCCGTCCTGATAATTTTCCATGACAGCCACCAGCGTCCGCCCGACCGCCAGCCCCGAACCGTTCAGGGTGTGAACGAACTCGGTCTTCTTCTCGCCGTCGCGCTTGAACCGCGCATCCATCCGCCGGGCCTGGAAGTCGCCGCAGTTCGAGCAGCTCGAGATTTCCCGATACGTCCCCTGCGACGGCAGCCAGACCTCCAGATCGAAGGTCTTCCGCGCCGAAAAGCCCATGTCGCCCTTGCACAGCAGCATGCGGCGGTACGGCAGCTCCAGCTTCTCCAGCACCGCCTCGGCGCAGCGCACCATCCGCTCGTGCTCTTCTTCCGAGTCTTCAGGACGCGTGATGGAGACCATCTCGACCTTGTGAAACTGGTGCTGCCGGATCAGCCCGCGCGTATCCCGCCCCGCCGACCCCGCCTCGGCCCGGAAACAGGGCGTCAGGGCGGTCAGCCGCATGGGCTCGGCCAGCTCGCTCTCGGGCAGGATCTGCTCGCGGACGAGATTGGTCAGGGAGACTTCTGCGGTGGGGATGAGGTAGCGGCTTTCCGCAAACATGCCCGTTTCCGCCAGCGCGGCCATGTTCTGACGGGTTGCCTCGCGCAGCTCCCTGGAAAGGTGCTCCCGAGCGCCCTCGAAGGCCTGCTTTCGCTGATCGGCGGGAAGGCTTTCCACATCGGCCGCCACGCGCCACAGGTTGACGATCGCGTCATTGCGGGCGGATTCCGACAATCTGTCGGCTTCCCTGCTCAGCCCCTCCCAGTCGTAGTTCTGGGTGCTGAACAGATCTTCCTTGAATTTCGGCAGTTGCCCGGTCCCGAACATCGCCTCGTCGCGCACCAGATACGGCGGACTGACCTCCAGATAGCCGTGCTCGTTCGTCTGCACGTCCAGCATGAACTGGCCGATGGCCCGTTCGAGCCGCGCCAGCCCGCCCTTCAGCACCGCGAACCGCGAGCCCGACATCCTCGCCGCCGCCTCAAAGTCCAGCAGACCCATGGCCTCGCCCAGATCGGCGTGATCCTTCGCCGGCCCGCCCCCCTCCGATTCAGATGGGCGCGGTTTGCCCCACGGCTGGCCGACCAGCACGTTTCCGGCCTCGTCCTCGCCGTCCGGCACGTCGTCGGCCGCCAGGTTCTTCTGCGCCGCCAGCAGGTCGCGCAGCTCCTTCGCAACCCGCGTCGCCTCCTCGCCCGCCGCCGCGATCTCGCCTTTCAGGCTCTCGACCTCGGCCTTCAGCCGCCCGGCCTCGGCCATGTCCTTCTTCGCCATGGCGGCGCCGATCAGCTTCGAGCTCTCGTTGCGCCTCGCCAGCGCAGTCTGCTCCGCTGTCTGCGCCGTGCGCAGGGCCGTATCCAGCGCCAGAATCCGCTCGACCAGCGCCTCCGCGTCATCGACGCCGCGCGACGACCAGCCGGTCACGAAGGCGGCGGGGTTCTCACGGATGGCGCGGATGTCGTGCATGGTCGGTCTCTTGGGGAGGAAGCGATGCTCTAACCGACTCCCTCCGCCAATGGGAGAGGGCTTGAATGCGAGACGACCGCCCCGTCTCCTCCCTGTCAGCGGGCCGATGGGGAAAACCGCCCCTCATCCTGTCGTCATCCCGGGGGCGCGCAGCGACCCCGGGACCCAGCGGCGCGCGACAGCGCGAAGCTGTCGGGAGCGCGGCAGCCTCGGACATCGCCTTCGGCGCCGCTGGGTCCCGGCCTTCGCCGGGATGACGACGAAAGAGTGCGAGCGAAAAACGTCCAGCCAGACGACTTCGTGCACACAACCTGTTGATTTGCCACGCAGTCACACAAAAGCAGTGTCATTTCGCAGCCCTGGTTCCGCCCCGTGCGACACTCCCCCGTCCCGTCGCGGGGGAGGCGCAGAGGCCTTGCGTTCTTTGGCGGCGGGATGTGGAGAAGCGGGGCCCGGTTCCGGCCTGCCATCGAAAGGCAGGCGCACGCCCGGGGCCGGATCGGTCGCACAGTCGCCGGTCAGGTGTCAGGGACGAGGGGGATACTCGTCCGGTCCGGGGCCCGTGTCGCAAGCACGGCCCGCCCGCCGGAGGCGCTGCGGTAAGGCGATAAGACCGCCACCGGACGCAAGCTTCCGCCCAAATCTCCGCGCGGAGCGTCTGTCTGCGTCGAAACGGTAACCCAAAACGAACTCCGGGCGCAGGCCCGGCGCTCCGCACGCCTCCCGCACTTTCCGGCGTCCCCGCCGGAAAGCGATGGCGCTCGTCCGGTCTTTGAAAACTAGATCAGCCCGCTCAGCGGCGAACTGGCGCTCGCATACATCCGCCGCGGCATCCGCCCCGCCAGATACCCCTGCCTTCCCGCGATCACCGCATGCTTCATCGCCGAGGCCATCAGGATCGGATCGCTCGCCCCGGCGATGGCCGTGTTCATCAGCACCGCGTCGCAGCCCAGCTCCATGGCCAGCACCGCGTCCGACGGCGTGCCCACGCCCGCGTCGACCAGAACGGGCACCTTCGCCTGCTCGACGATCAGCCGGATGTTGACGCGGTTCTGGATGCCCAGTCCCGAGCCGATCGGCGCCGCCGCCGGCATGATGGCCGCGGCCCCCGCCTCCTCCAGCCGCTTCGCCATCACCACGTCGTCGGTGCAGTAGACCATGACCTGGAAGCCGTCCCTGATCAGCAGGTCCAGCGCCCGCAGAGTCTCGATCATGTCAGGATACAGGTGCGCCGTGTCCGACAGCACCTCCAGCTTGACCAGGTCCCAGCCGCCGGCCTCCCGCGCCAGCCGCAGCGTCCGCACCGCGTCCTCGCCGGTGAAACAGCCCGCGGTGTTGGGCAGGAAGGTGAACCGGTCCGGCTTCACATAGTCGACCAGCATCGGCTGCGACGGATCGCTGAGGTTCACCCGCCGGACCGCCACGGTCACGATCTCGGCCCCCGCGGCCACGGCCGCGTCGGCGTTCTCCTGATAGGTCCTGTACTTGCCGGTGCCGACGATCAGCCGGCTGTTGAAGGTCCGGCCGGCGACGGTCCAGGTGTCCGGGGATGCGGTGCTTGCGGTCATGGGCGGGGGTTTAGCCCGTCCGCCGCGCGAGTCGAAGTCCCCGTGACCTATTGCCCCGCCGCCTGCCGCCCGTCCCGCGCCGCGACCAGGGCCGAGACGTTGATGTCGGACCCGACCACGCAGGTGTCGGCGCTCAGCGGACATATGCCCAGCGTCCGTTCGATCTCGCGCAGCCGCACGACCTCGGGGTTGGACCGGATCGATTCGGCCAGCAGCCGGTTGGCCTCGGCCTGGCCCCGCGCCTGGGCGATCCGCGCCTCGGCGTTGGCCCGCTCCAGATTGACCCGCTCCAGGGCGGCGCGGGTGTTCTGCTCGGCCGTGGTACGCGACTGGATCGCCGCCAGCACGGTCTCCGGATAACGGATCGATCCGACCCACTCCATGCGGATGATCTCCAGCCCCTGCGGCGTCCACTCGCGCTGCAGGGCCTGCATGGCCCGCTGCAGCACGATCTGGCGTCCGGGGCCGATCAGCTGGCCGGGGCAGTCGTCGGCGTCGGGCGTGCCGGGCGTGGCCGCCACGGCGCCCGGCGCGATCGGCTGGACGTTCGGCGTCGCCGACTGCTGGGCGTTGCAGGCCACCGGCAGCTTCTCGGTCTCGCGCGCGATCGCGGCGCGCACCGAGGTCCGCAGCGGCCCGTCGATGAAGGCGTCGAACTCCTGCCGCCATGTCGCATACAGGTCCGCCGCCTTGTCCTCGCGAATGCGGAAGGTCAGGGCGACGTCCGCCGTCATGGGCAGGCCCAGCACGTCCGAGAAGGTGATCTCCTCGTTCTCGCGCCCGTCGCTATTGGCCTCGCGGGTGTAGCTGTAGGTCCGCTGCAGCGTCTGATAGGTGCGGATTTTCTCGCCGATGCCTTCCCAGTGGAAACCGGGCCCCAGTTCGCTGCGCTGGACGCCGGGATTGGGACCGAACTTGGTGGTCTTGATCCCCATATAGCCGCTCTCGACGGTCACGCTGCACGAGGTCACCGCCACCGTGGAGATGACGATCAGCAGGCCGATCAGCAGGACGAGGCTGAGGGTGCGCCCCACCGACCCCCCTCCGCCTCCCGGCAGTTTGACGCCCGACAGCCCGGATCCGAAATGCGACACGCCCTGTCCCCCTCAACGCTTCAATGACTTGACGGCCCAGGCCCAGAGCCGCCACGCGGCCCAGACCAGAACCAGAATGCCGGCGATCCCCAGCACCGAAGCGGTGATCAGGCTGCCAGCGAAATGGGCCTCCAGCACCGCCGGCACCGCGTACCGGATCAGGAATATGAAGGCGATCACCAGCCCGGCGATCCCGGCGGCGACGCCCAGAGCGGTCTTGATCTCTCTGTCCATGGCTCCCCCTCAGGTTCCATCAGAGCGCACGGGAAGGTTTCGTGCAAAGGCTTTTGGACGATTCCCGCTCGACGCAGGCGTGACCGCGACTGTAGGACGGGATTTGCAGGACCGAGGGGCCGTCGCGGATGCTGTCACGGATATTTGGGGACCGGCGCCACGCATGGGCCTTCTGGCTCGGCTGCCTGACCGTGACCGCGGGCGTCGTCCTGCATCTGCCAATGTACTGGATGGGCCGCCACATGGGCTTCCATCTCGCCGGCATGCCGATGGACGCCGGCATGTGGTGGGGCATGGCCCTGATCGTGATCGGCATAGGCCTGACTGCGTTCGGCCTGCTGCCCGCCCGCCTGGCGGACACGACTGATGAGGTGATCATCCTCGCGCCGCCGGAGGATGCGCCGCTGACCCGGGCCCACTGGCTGATGTGCGGCCTGCTGGCCGTGGCCCTGATCGTCGACATCATGAAGCCCGCCAGTCTCGGCTTCGTCGTCCCGGGCATGCGTGAGGAATACGGGTTGACCACGGCCGCCGTCGCCATCCTGCCCTTCGCCGCCCTCAGCGGCACTGTGCTGGGGTCCTTCATCTGGGGCTGGCTGGCCGACCTTTACGGGCGCAGGGCCTCGATCCTGCTCTCCTCCGTGATGTTCGTCGGCACCTCGATCTGCGGCGCCATGCCGGACTTCTGGTGGAACGTCGGCATGTGCTTCCTGATGGGCGCGGCGGCAGGCGGAATGCTCCCCGTGGCCTACGCCCTGCTGGCCGAGATCATGCCTACCCGCCACCGCGGCTGGGCGCTGGTTCTGGTCGGCGGCATCGGCGCGGTGGGCGGCTATTTCGCCGCCAGCGCCCTGTCGGCCTGGCTCCAGCCCGACTGGAGCTGGCGCATCATGTGGTTCCTCAACCTGCCCACGGGCCTGATCCTGATCGCCCTCAGTCCCCTGCTGCCCGAATCCGCCCGCTTCCTCCAGCACATCGGCCGGGGCGAAGAGGCGCGCACCGTGCTGGCGCGTTTCGGGTCCGGCGTCCAGACCGTTGCGGCGACCGTCGTGAGGGAGAGCCATTCCCACCTGCCCCCTGTCGACCGCCGTCACCTGGCCGTCACAGTCGCCCTGACCCTGGCGGCCCTCTCCTGGGGCCTGGTGAATTTCGGCGTCCTCCTGTGGCTGCCCGGCGCCCTTGTGGCGGAGGGACGCAGCGTCGAGGCCGCCTCGACCCTGATCGCCAAATCCACCCTGATCGCCGCGCCGACGGTGCTGATCTCGGTCTGGCTCTACAGCGCATGGAGCACGCGGGGTTCCCTGGCCCTCATGCTGGGCGTCAGCGCCATGGGTCTGTTCGGCTTCCTGCTGCGCAGCATGGGCGTCGAGGCCTTGGCTGATCCCATCGCGCCTCTGGCTCTGTTGATCGTCGGCTCCAGCGGCGTCATCTCGATCATCCTGCCCTACACGGCCGAGAACTATCCGCTGCGCATCCGCGGCCGCGCCACCGGGTGGATCGCCGGCTGCAGCAAGCTGGGAGGACTGGCCGCCCAGGGTCTGAGCGTTCTGGGCGCGGCCCCCGCCCTCGGTGTGGCCGCGGCCTTCGTCGGCGGTCTGGCCGTGGTCGCCTTGGGCATGATCGCGGTGCTGGGCCGCGAGACCCGGGGCCGGGACCTGCGGGACCTTGAGGTCGAGCCCTGACCTCAGCCCCCGCCCACGAACTGGACAAGTTCGATCCGATCGCCCTCGATCAGGACCGTCGCCGCATGCAGCGACCGGGGCACGATCTCGAGATTGCGCTCGACCGCGACCTTGCGGACGTCCAGCCCCAGTTCCTCGACCAGGGCCAGAATGGTGGTCGCCGCGACCGCCCGGAGTTCTCCGTTGACCTGAACGCGCATGCCGTTACGTCACTCTCCTGAGCGCTGCGGTTTGATAACCGCCACGCCTCAGCTAAAAGGCCGGTCCGATTCCGGTCGGACCCGCAGTTCCACGAGCTCATGCCCGAACCAACCGTCCTCTACGTCCTGAACGGCCCGAACCTCAACCTGCTTGGGGCGCGCGAGCCGGAGATCTATGGGCGCGAGACCCTGGCCGACGTTCATGCGTTGTGCGAACAGGCCGCCGACGGCGCGACCGTGGTGTTCCGCCAGACCAATCACGAGGGCGAACTGATCGATTGGGTCCAGGAGGCCCGCGCAGAGGCCTCGGCCCTGATCCTCAACGCCGCCGGCTACACCCACACCTCCGTGGCCCTGCTGGACGCCCTGAAGACGCTGACGATCCCGATCGTCGAGGTCCATCTCTCCAATCCGGCGGCGCGCGAACGCTTCCGCCATCGCTCCTATGTCTCGCCGGTCGCGGCGGGCGTGGTTTCGGGCTTCGGCTCATTCAGCTACGAACTGGCCGTCAAGGCTGCGCTCAAGCTGGTGCAGGAACGCGCCGGCCATGCCGACCGTTCGGTTCAAGACGACAAGAAGAGGCTCTAACACCCATGGCCGATCCCAAGACCCCCGCGCCCAAGCTCAAGAACGAGTCAGAGATCGACACCACGCTGGTGCGCCAGCTGGCGGACATCCTGAACGACACCTCTCTGACAGAGATCGAGGTCGAGCGCGGCGAGCTGCGCATCCGGGTGGCGCGGGAAGTCGTCGCCGCGCCCGTCATGCAGTATTCGGCCGCTCCGGCCCCGCAGGCCCATGCGCCCGCCCCCGCCGCCGCGGCTCCGGCCTCCATGCCCTCGGACCCGGCCACGATCGTCGCGCGCTCGGGCGAGGAGGTGAAGTCGCCGATGGTCGGCACAGCCTATCTGCAGGCCTCGCCCGAAGCCCCGCCGTTCTGTCAGCCGGGCGACAAGGTCAAGAAGGGCCAGACCCTGCTGATCGTCGAGGCCATGAAGACCATGAATCCGATCCAGGCCCCCCGCGACGGCGTCGTGAAGGAAATCCTGGTCGGCGACGCCCAGCCGGTCGAGTTCGGCGAGCCCCTCGTCCTGCTCGAGGCGTAAGCCCCCGTCATGACAATGTTCACCAAGGTCCTCATCGCCAACCGCGGCGAAATCGCCCTGCGGATTCACCGCGCGTGCAAGGAGATGGGCATCTCCACCGTCGCCGTGCACTCCGAAGCCGATCGCGGCGCCATGTGGGTGCGGCTGGCCGACGAAAGCGTCTGCATCGGCCCGGCTCCGGCCGCCAAATCCTACCTGAACATCCCGTCGATCATCGCCGCGGCCGAGATCACCGGAGCCCAGGCGATCCACCCCGGCTACGGCTTCCTGTCCGAGAACGCGCGCTTCGCCGAGATCGTCGAGGCCCACGGCATGACCTTTATCGGGCCCAAGCCCGAGCACATCCGCATCATGGGCGACAAGATCACCGCCAAACAGACGGTGCTGGACGCGGGAATCCCCTGTGTGCCGGGCTCGGCGGGCGAGGTGGAAACCATCGAGGCGGCGATCGAGGCGTCGAAATCGATCGGCTTCCCCCTCATCGTGAAAGCCGCCGCCGGCGGCGGCGGACGCGGCATGAAGGTGGCGCTGACCGCCGATGATCTGGTCGAAGCCGTCCAGACCGCCCAGTCGGAAGCCGCCGCGGCCTTCGGCAACGGCGCTGTCTACATGGAACGTTACCTCCAGAAGCCTCGCCACATCGAGCTTCAGGTCATCGCCGACAGCCACGGCAACGTCGTGCACCTGGGCGAACGAGACTGCTCGCTGCAGCGCCGCCACCAGAAGGTCATGGAAGAAGCCCCCTCGCCCGCCCTGTCGGCCGCCGAACGTGTGGCCATCGGCGAGACGGTGAACAAGGCGATCGCCGCCATCGGCTATCTCGGCGTCGGCACTATCGAATTCCTCTGGGAAGACGGCGAGTTCTTCTTCATCGAGATGAACACCCGGCTGCAAGTCGAGCATCCGGTTACGGAAATGATCACCGGCGTCGATCTGGTGCGCGAACAGATTCGCATCGCCGCCGGTCTGCCGCTGTCCTTCACCCAGGCCGAGGTGAAGTTCACCGGCCACTCGATCGAGTGCCGGATCAACGCCGAGAACGCCGAGACATTCACCCCGTCGCCCGGGACCATCACCGACTTCCACGCCCCCGGCGGCCTGGGCGTCCGGCTGGATAGCGCCATCTACGCCGGCTATTCGATCCCGCCCTATTACGACAGCCTGATCGGCAAGCTCATCGTCCACGGCCGCGACCGCGAGGAGTGCATCGCCCGCCTCAAGCGCAGCCTGAACGAGATGGTCGTCGGCGGTATCGACACCACCATTCCCCTGTTCCAGAAGCTGTTGCAGGAGCCCGACATCCTGTCCGGCGACTACGACATCCACTGGCTGGAAAACTGGGCCAAACGCCAGAAGGGCGACGCCTGACGGCGTGATGGACGAAGCGGGTTTCAGCGCCAGCGGCCCGTTCGGCGGTTTCGGCCCTGACGAACTGCTGCGGTGCTACGCGAACGGCGTCTTCCCCATGGGCGAGGGCCGGGACGACCCGCGCATCTTCCTGGTCGAGCCCGAACAGCGGGGCGTCATCCCCCTGGACGGGTTCCACATTCCCACCCGGCTGAAGCGTACAGTCAGGGCCGACCCGTTCGAGATCCGGGTCGACACCGCTTTCGACGCCATGCTTGACGCCTGCGCCGCGCCCGGTCCGGGACGCGAAGACAGCTGGATCAACGGCCCGATCCGCCGTCTGTACATCGAGCTGAACGCCCGGGGCCGGGCCCACTCCATCGAATGCTGGCATGACGAACGGCTGGTGGGCGGCCTGTACGGCGTGACCTTGGGCGGAGCCTTCTTCGGCGAGAGCATGTTCAGCCGCGAAAGAGACGCGTCAAAGGTGGCGCTGGTCCATCTGGTCGGCCGGCTGAGGCGAGGGGGATGGCGTTTGCTGGACGCCCAGTTCCTGACGGAGCACCTCACCCAGTTCGGGGCGATTGAGACACCGCAGGCCGCCTATCTGCAGATTCTGAGGGCCGCCCGCGCCGTGCAGCCCGATACGCGGTCGCTGTTCAAGCCGATGACGGGCGCGGAAGCAGTCTTCTACGCCTTGCAGCCCACGACCCAGGCGTCATAGACCGGGTGCTGCAGGCCGCTGACGGCGGGGGCCGAGGCGAACATCCAGCCGCGGAAGATTTGCCGCGGCTCGCTGACCTGGATCACGCCGCGCGGCTGTAGCGAGACTTCCAGATAGGCAACGGCGTCGGACACCTGCTCGTCCGGCGCGGACACCTCGCAGGCGCGGGCGGTGAAGATCAGCGTCTTCTGAAAGCGGACCGGACGGCCGCCCACCTCGACTTCAAAACGCATCGACTCGGCGGTGATCTTGTCGATGGCTTCGACGATGGCGACGCGACGGCGTTGACGGCGGGCCGGTTCGGCCGGCGTCTCGACGCGCTTGGTCACAGGCTCCTCGGCCTTTTCTTCCTCAGCCTCTTCCTCGTCGAGACTGTCCTGGGCGATGACGATGGCCGGGGCCGGCGGGGTCACCGCGACGGGCGATGCCGGGGCGGGCGTGCCTTGCGGCGCAGGCTCGACCGGGGCCGGCGGCGTCGGCTGGGTGTTCAGGGCCGCCGTCGGATCCTGAACCGGCACGGCGTCCTGGGGCAGATCATTCAGGGCTGAAGCGACGACAGCGCCTGACGCCGTCAGCGCCAGAACCGCTATACCGGCCAGAATGAAGCCGCGAACCGTCATTCCGGACGCCAGGCTTCGTAATCGCCCGTCGCGGCGGGACGCTTGCCCTCCGACGCGAGCGAACCCTGCGGGCGCCAGGCCATCGGCGTGCCGGTCAGGTTGGGAAGGTGATCCTCCTCCCACTTGCGGCGCGGCAACGGGTGTTCGGTCGGCAATTCGTCGAAGGTGTAGTGCAGCCAGCCGTGCCAGTCCGGCGGGACCTTGGAGGCGTCGGCGTAGCCGTTGTAGGTGACCCAGCGGCGGCGACGGCCGTCATAGCTGCTCTTGTCACGCGACAGGTAGTAGCGGTTGCCGAACTCATCGGTCCCCACGTGCTCGCCGCGCTTGGCGATGGTGAAGAAGGTGCCGATGGTGGCGCCGCTGGTCCAGCCGAAGATTCTGCCTAGCACGTCGGGAAATCCACTCACGATCCGTCGACCGGCGGGGGCCGGCGACGCAGGCGCCAGCATAGAAACCGGCGGGCCTTCCGTCCAGCGTCGTGGCGCGCCCTTTGACCTCAACATCTTGGGGGTAACCACCCTCTGACACGCCAGATTTATTGCAGACGGGCGCATAAGGCCGCTAGGCTGGCCCAAAGGCCACGCCGAGACCGCCGCATGCGCTTTCCCTTCGCTTCACACGCCGCCGCCCTGCCGCGTCCCGCGCGCCAGATCGAGCGGTGCGGACGGGTCGTCTCCGTGCGCGCTCCCGAAGGCTGGACCGACGCGCAGATCGAAGCCTGGCTCGACTGGGCTGAGGCCGAAGGGTTTGCGGTCGGCGACGGAGACCCCTTGGCCGAGGCCATGGCGGGCTGGGCCGCGGGCCTGTCTGGCAGCGACGCCTTGGAATTGACGGCGACGCTGTTGCTGGGACTGGCGGCGCCGGCGCGATCCGCGCGGGTCACGCCAAACGTCCTGACCCTGTCGGATCCCGGCGCCGGCGAGAGGCTGGCCGCAGAGGGCGCGCGACGCCGGGCCGGCCGCAGGGCGGCGGGCGCGGTCGAGGCGCTCGCGACAGCGCTGGCAAGTGTTTCGGACGCTGTCAGTCGGTGCGAGGGCCCGCGTGCCGACTGCGCCGATCCCGCGTCCAATCCGGCGCTGGCCAGGGCGGCGCTCGCCGCACGGCGCAGCGGGGCGTCGGACGCCGATATCCTGCGAGCCATCGCCGGTGAGCGGTTCGATTCTGTTCCCCTGCCCCTTTCGCCCCCGCCCGTTATCGTCGCCCTGGCGGACCGCGCGATGATCGCCTCGGGCGCGCCGGACGCCCTGATGGCGGCCGAGGCGGCGCTGGAAGGCGATCTGCTGCTGACGTTCGAGCCCGACGACGCGGAAAGCGCCGCCGGGTCGGCGCGGGCGCCGGCCGTCCTGCTGTCCCTGCCGGCCTTGCGGGCGATCAGCGGCCCCGCCGTCGAACACGCCCTCGGCGATCTGGTGCGGCTGTGGTCCCGCGCCCTGAGCGCGGGCCGCGCGTCTTCCTTCGCAATCGGCCTTGGCGGACTCGCCGATCTGATCCTGAAGGAGGGACCGGACGACGCGGCGTCGCGGACGGCCCAACTGGCGGGAACCGTCACGGCGGCCTGCGACGTCGCGCCATCCCTCTTCGTCGACGACGTTGAGGCGTCGCTGCGCCTCGGCCTGGGCCCGCTGGCGGCCATCGATATCTGGCAGACGGGAGACGGCGAAGTCGTCCGACGTCTGAATCCGGCGCTGGCCACGGCCATCCGCAGGGCCGGCGGCGACATCGATTCGGCGGAACGGCATCTGTTCGGCCGACGCACGCTGCTGGACGCCCCCGGCGTCGACCACGCGGCCCTGAGAGCGAAGGGTTTCACCGACATTGAACTTGAGGCGGTTGAGATCGCCCTGACCCAGGTCGACGCGCTGGCGGACGCCTTCCGCGCGCCGGTGCTCGACGCAGGCTTCGTCCGCGACGTGCTGGGCATCGAGGCGGCGGAAGGAGATCTGCTGCCCCAACTGGGGTTCGCCGACGACGCGGTCAGTCTGACCCAGGCCTGGGCGCTCGGAGAACCCGATCTGGCCGGATGGACGGAGGCGCCGGAAGCGCTGAAGCAGATTCTCGCCGACCCCGCCGCTTTCGAGGCCGGCCTGCGCACGGTCGTCGAACAGGTCAGCGCGGCCCCGGACGCCGCCCCGACGCTGATCGACTGGCGCACCACGGCGATCCAGGCCGCGAGGCTGCTTGGCGACGCGGCCCGCGAGGGCCGGCGCGCCATCCGCCTGCAGCGGGCGGCGCCGCCCGCCGGGCCGCTGCTGAGCCTGACGGAACCGGAAGAGACGACCCGCCAGCGTCGGTGGGAGCCGGAAACCCGGGCCGTGGAACGGGTGGTCGAGAAGGTGATCGAACGCGACCGCACCCGACGCAAACTGCCGGACCGGCGCAAGGGCTATATCCAGAAGGCCGCCGTGGGCGGACACAAGGTCTATATTCACACCGGCGAATACGAGGATGGCGAGCTCGGCGAGATATTCATCGACATGCACAAGGAAGGCGCCGCCTTCCGCAGCCTGATGAACAATTTCGCCATCGCCATCTCCATCGGCCTGCAATACGGCGTGCCGCTGGACGAGTTCGTGGACGCCTTTGTCTTCACCCGGTTCGAGCCGGCAGGACGCGTCACCGGCAACGACTCGATCCGCTCGGCGACGTCGATCCTGGACTACATCTTCCGCGAATTGGGCGTGTCCTATCTGGACCGGAGCGAACTGGCCAATGCGGACGCCGATGGCCTGAACGCCGACGGTCTGGGAGCCGGCAAGGCCGACGACGGCGAGCTGGAAACCGTGCCGGCGGCCCGGTTCATTTCCAAGGGATTCGCCCGCGGCGCGGCGCCGGACAATCTGGTGGTCCTCCCCTTCGGTCAGTCGCGCGTTGCGCCGGCGACCGTCCCGGCGGCCACAGAGGCTGTGGCCTGCCCGGCATGCGGGGATTTCACCCTGCAGCAGCGCGGCGCCGGCTGGACGTGCGACGCGTGCGGCGCCGCGCCGTCCATGCAGGGTTGATCAAGGATTGTGCGCCATGATGGCCTGCGTCTTGCATATTCGAAGGCGAGACCGGAGCCCGTCATGAAAGCCATTCTGACCCTCACCCTGGCCGCAATCCTCGCGGCCGCCGCCCTGCCCGCCTCGGCGCAGAACGCCGGCCAGATCGCGCGCGTGCGCGGCGGCGCCAGCTGCCCCGGCTGCAACCTGTTCCAGGGCGATTTCGGCGGCCTGGAGGCGCGGGGCCTCAATCTGTCGGGCGCGCGCCTGCGGCAGGCCGACCTGAGCCTGGCGGTCATGAACCGGACCCGCTTCTCCAACGCCGACCTGCGCGATGTGGAAGCCTACGGCGGGGTGTTCTCAAACTCCAATTTCTCGGGCGCAAACCTGTCCAACAGCAGCTTCGTCGGGACGTATCTCGAAGGCGCGTCCTTCTCGGGCGCGACCCTGTCGGGAGCCAATTTCTCGGGCGCCTCGCTGCGGGGAGCGACCGGCCTGACGCAGGGCCGGTTGAACCAGGCTTGCGGCGACGAAGCCACGCGCCTGCCGCGCGGCCTGTCGATACCCCACTGCTAAGCTGACGGAATGAAGCCGCGCACCTTACCGCGATTTAAGTAGGGTTTGTCGGGGTTTGACGTCATGACAGGGGTGTGAAAATTCTTGTTTCCATGACCCGCCGCCTTCCCGCCGCAAGCCTTGCGCTCGGCGCGGCCCTCGCCGCCCTTGCGGCGGCCGGGTCGGCGAGCGCCGAAATCCAGTTCCAGTTCGGCCAGGATCGCGACGTGGCGCGGATGGTGTCGCTGGGCGGCTCCTGCAACCGCTGTGAGCTGTCGGGTCGCGACCTGACGGGCGCGGCCTTCACCGGCGCCGTCTTCACCAACGCCACCTTGGTCGGCGCCAACTTGCGCGGCGCCGAACTGCAAGGCTCGAACTTCACCGGCAGCGACTTCAGCCGCGCCGACCTGACCGGCGCCGAGATGAATTTCGCCAACTTCACCAACGCCAACTTCAGCGGCGCGGACATGTCCGGCGCCGAGGCTATGGGCGCGACCCTGGTCCGGGTGCGGATGGCCGGGACCGACCTGAGCGGAGCCGCCCTGAACGGCGCCAATATGAACGGCGCGGTCCTGACGGGCGCCGACCTCTCGTCTACCGAAATGAACGCCACCACCCTGGCGAACGTCAGCGCCCGGTCCGCCAACTTCAGCGATGCCGAAATCGCCATGTCGAACCTGTCGAACGGCGATTTCCGGAACGTCTCATTCCGCGACGCCACGTTGAACGGGGCCCGGCTGACCGGTGGAAATTTCGCCGGCGCCGACTTCCGCGATGCCGAAATGAACCGCGTCGACATCCGCGGCGCCGATCTGTCGGGCGCACGGGGTCTGACGCAGGAGCAGGTCCAGCGGGCCTGCGGCGACGCCAACACCCGCCTGCCGGGCAATCTCACGCCGCGGGTGTGCCGGGGCATCATCGGGGTCCGCGTTACGCCCCGGCCGCCCGTCGTGCCGAGCCCGCCCGCGCCGCCGGCGCCCCCGAGGGTGCGCAACCTCGTGGTCGCCAACTCCGGCCACTGACGACAAAGGCCGCCGTCCCCGGGGACAGCGGCCTTTTTCATGTCCGGGGATCCGGCCGCTGATCAGGTCTTCAGCGGCAGGGCCGCACGGATGTGCAGCTCCTTGTACTGACGTTCCTGCGCCTCGGCCGGGGCGCTCATCAGCAGGTCCTGACCCTGCTGGTTCAGCGGGAAGGCGATGACCTCGCGGATCGCGACCTGGTTAGCCAGCAGCATGACGATGCGGTCGATGCCGGGCGCCAGACCGCCGTGCGGGGGTGCGCCGAAGCGGAAGGCGTTGAGCATGCCCCCGAACTGCTCCTCGACCACCGAGGCGTCATAGCCGGCGATCTCGAAGGCCTTGAGCATGATCTCCGCCTTGTGGTTCCGGATCGCGCCCGAGCACAGCTCATAGCCGTTGCAGACGATGTCGTACTGGTAGGCGAGGATGTCGAGCGGATCCTTCGTCTCGAGCGCCTCCATCTCGCCCTGGGGCATGGAGAAGGGGTTGTGCGAGAAGTCGACCTTCTTCTCCTCCTCCGACCATTCGAACATGGGGAAGTCGACGATCCAGCAGAATTTGAACTCGTCGTCCGAAATCAGGTTGAGGTCCTGTCCCAGCTTGGTGCGGGCGTTCCCGGCGAATTTGTGGAACACGGCCGGGTCGCCGGCGGCGAAGAAGGCGGCGTCGCCCTTGCCCATGGCGAGGGACTTCATCAGGGCGTCGGTCGCCTCGGCGCCGAGGTTCTTGGCGATCGGGCCGCCCCACGCGCCCTGGTCCTCGGACCAGAAGATGTAGCCGAGGCCGGGCTGGCCCTCGCCCTGGGCCCAGGAGTTCATGCGGTCGCAGAAGGCGCGCGAGCCGCCGGTCGGGGCCGGAATGGCCCAGACGGCGTTCTTCGCATCGGCGGCGAGGATCTTGTTGAACAGGCCGAAGCCGCCGTCGCGGAAATGCTCCGACACGTCCGACATCTCGATCGGGTTGCGCAGGTCCGGCTTGTCGGTGCCGAACAGGGCGATGGCCTCGCGATAGGGGATGCGGACGAAGGGATAGGGATCGACCTTCTTGCCGTCGGCGAACTCCTCGAACACGCCGTGCATGACGGGTTCAATCGCAGCAAAAACATCCTCTTGTGTGACAAAGCTCATCTCGACGTCGAGCTGATAGAACTCCAGCGAACGGTCGGCGCGCAGGTCCTCGTCGCGGAAACAGGGGGCGATCTGGAAATAGCGGTCGAAGCCCGAGACCATCAGCAGCTGTTTGAACTGCTGCGGGGCCTGCGGCAGGGCGTAGAATTTGCCCGGATGCAGGCGCGACGGGACCAGGAAGTCGCGCGCGCCTTCCGGCGACGAGGCCGTCAGGATCGGGGTCTGGTATTCGAGGAAGCCCTGGTCGACCATGCGGCGGCGGATCGAGGAGATGACGCGCGAGCGAAGGACGATGTTCTTGTGCAGGGTCTCGCGGCGCAGGTCGAGGTAGCGGTGCTTGAGGCGGATGTCCTCGGGGTACTCCGGCTCGCCGAAGACCGGCAGCGGCAGTTCGGCGGCCTCGGACAGGACCTCGACGCCGGTGACGCGCAGTTCGATCTCGCCGGTGGGCAGGCTGGCATTGATCACGGAGGCCTCGCGGGCGACCACCTCGCCGTCGACGCGGATGACGCTTTCGGCGCGCAGGCGTTCGACGGCCTCGAAGCCCGGCGTCTCGGGGTGCAGCACGAGCTGGGTGAGGCCGTAGTGGTCGCGCAGGTCGATGAACAGCAGACCGCCGTGGTCGCGCTTGCGGTGGACCCAGCCGGACAGGCGGACATTGGAGCCCGCATCGGTCAAACGGAGGGCGCCGCAGGTGTGGGAGCGGTAGGCGTGCATGGTCGGTACGTCTTGGAATACGGGCCGGGGAGGCCTCAAATCGGGAGGCCGGAAGGGCGCATTATCGCCCCTGAAAGTCAAGGTTTGCCGGACTGTGGCGCGCATGTCCTCCCTGTCTTCCAATTCTTTCCCCGATGTCTCCGAACTCCTCCGGTTTCTGTCGTCGAATTCCTCGCCCGTCCTCCACAGCCGAAAACCTTTGTCCACGGGCCTGAAAGGAACCCGCGCCGTCGTCTGCTATAGCTGTCCCATTATGACCGCCCGCCCCGCCCCTCCTGGCCAGATGCGACTTCCGCTGCAACGCGACCTGCCTGACGGCGCCGAGGGCTTCGTCGTGTCCGACTGCAACCGCGCGGCAGTCGAGGCCTTGGAGGACTGGCCGAACCTGATCGGCGGGGCGATGGCGATCTGCGGGCCGGCGGGTTGCGGCAAAAGCCGGCTGGCGCAGATCTGGGGCGAACGCGTCGGGGCCGTGGCCCTGCACGGAGCCGAGGCGGCGCTGATCGATCCGCTGGAGATCGACGGGCGGCCGGTGCTGCTGGACCGGGCCAGGGATGTCGACGACGAGACCCTGTTCCACCTGATCAACCTGGCCCAGGCGCCCGGCGGCGCCCTGCTGATGGTGGCGCGGTCGGCGCCGTCCAGCTGGACGGTCGCCCTGCCCGACCTGCGATCGCGGCTGGATGCGGTCATCAGCGTGCCGATGGAGGCCCCCGACGACGCCGTGCTGGCGGCCATGCTGGACGCCCGGTTCGCGGAACGGGGCATCCGGCCGCAGAAGGACGTGGTGCCCTATCTGCTGAGGCGGATCGACCGGTCGGCGGCGGCGGCGGAAGCCGTGGTTGCGACGCTGGACGCCCTGCACAAGCCGGTGACGCGGGCCCTGGCGCGTGAGGCGCTGGAAGGCGCGGACGACACCGACGACCTGTTCGGCTAGCCGCCAGCAAGACCGATCAAGGCATGATATCGGCGGAGGCCCGGGCTCATACCCCGATCTGGCGGTCGTCTTTCCGTAGCGCGGCCGGTCCGGATGAGGCGCTCGTCGGTTCCGCGGCTTCGCGATCCCCCCTCCCCATCGCTTCGCGACAGGGAGGAGACAGGATTCACAGCCCCAGCTTCGCCTTCAGGATGTCGTTGACCGCGGCCGGGTTGGCCTTGCCGCCCGTGGCCTTCATGACCTGGCCGACGAACCAGCCGAGGGCCTGGGGCTTTTCGGCGACGGCGGCGGCCTTGTCGGGATTGGCGGCGATGATGTCGTCGATGGCCTTTTCGATCGCGCCGGTGTCGGTGACCTGTTTGAGGCCGTGCTTCTCGACGACCTCCGCGGGCGAGCCCTCGCCGTTCCAGACGTGGTCGAAGACCTCCTTGGCGATTTTCGACGAGATGACGCCGGTCTCGATCAGTTCGACCAGCTGGGCGACATGGGCGGCCGGCAGGCTGTTTTCGGAGAAATCCTTGCCGTCGGCGGCGAGGCGGGCGGACAGCTCGTTGGTGACCCAGTTGGCGACCAGTTTGGCGTCGCGCCCCCTGGCGGCCGCTTCGAAATAGTCCGCCTTGGCCTGTTCCGAGATCAGGACCACGGCGTCGTATTGCGACAGGCCGTAGTCGGCCATCAGCCGCCGACGCTTGGCGTCCGGCAGTTCGGGCAGGCTGGCCTTGATGTCGTCGATCCAGGCCTGCTCCAGCTCCAGGGGCAGCAGGTCGGGGTCGGGGAAGTAGCGATAGTCCATCGCCTCTTCCTTGGAGCGCATCGAGCGGGTCTCGCCGGCCGTGGGGTCGTAGAGGCGCGTCTCCTGATCGATCTTGCCGCCGTCCTCGAGGATCTCGATCTGGCGCCGGGCCTCGTAGTTGATGGCCTGGCTGATGAAGCGGAACGAGTTGACGTTCTTGATCTCGCAGCGCGTGCCCAGATGGCTGAAGTCGCCCGTCGCCTTGTATTCGGCGTACTGGCCCTCGCGGCAGACCGAGACGTTGACGTCGGCGCGAAGGTTGCCCTTCTCCATGTCGCCGTCGCAGGTGCCCAGATAGATCAGAATGGTTCTGATCTTCTTTACGTAAGCCACGGCTTCTTCAGGAGAACGGATGTCCGGGCGTGACACAATCTCCATCAGGGCGGTGCCCGCGCGGTTCAGGTCGACATAGCTCTCGGTCGGCGACAGGTCGTGGATCAGCTTGCCCGCGTCCTGCTCCAGATGCAGGCGTTCGATGCCGACGTTGAAGAAGGAGCCGTCCTCGGCCTCCACCTCGACGACGCCCTCGCCGACGATGGGGAAGTAGAGCTGGCTGATCTGATATCCGGTGGGCAGGTCGGGGTAGAAATAGTTCTTCCGGTCGAACTGGCTGCGCTTGTTGATCTGCGCATTGAGGCCCAGGCCGGTGCGGACGGCCTGTTCGACACAGTGTCTGTTCAGGGTCGGCAGCATGCCGGGGAAGCCGGCGTCGACCAGCGACACCTGCTCGTTCGGCCCCGCGCCGAAGCCGACGGCGGCGCCCGAGAACAGCTTGGCCTTCGACGCCACCTGGGCGTGGATCTCCAGCCCCATGACGATTTCCCACGGGCCGGTGCGGCCCTGGATGAGTTTGGATGTGTCGGTCATGCTCACCACCACTTGTCCGGCCTGGCCACAAACCCCGCCGCGTCTTCCAGAGCACTCGCCACCTGGAACACCGTCGCCTCGTCCAGCGCCTTGCCGATGACCTGAAGGCCCAGCGGCAGGCCACCCTTGTCGAGGCCCGCGGGCACCGAAATGCCCGGCAGGCCGGCGAGGTTGGCGGTGACGGTGAAGATGTCGTTCAGATACATCTGCAGCGGATCGACCTGCTTGTCGCCCAGGGCGAAGGCGGCAGACGGGGTCGACGGCGTCAGGATGGCGTCCACCTTGTCCCAGACGGCGTCGAAATCCATGGCGATGCGACGGCGGACCTTGAGCGCCCGGACGTAATAGGCGTCATAGAATCCGGCCGACAGGACATAGGCCCCGATGGTCAGGCGGCGCTGGACCTCCTTGCCGAAACCCTCGGCGCGGCTGGTCTCATAGAGATCGGTCAGGCTGGTCGTTCCCTCGGCGCGGTGGCCGAAGCGCATGCCGTCGTAGCGGGCCAGGTTGGACGAGGCCTCGGCCGGGGCGATGATGTAATAGGCCGGCAGGGCGTATTTGGTGTGCGGCAGGCTGATTTCGACGATCTCGGCGCCGCCGGCCTTGAGCCAGGCCACGCCCTGGTCCCACAGGGCCTGGATCTCGGCGGGCATGCCGTCGACGACGTATTCCTTCGGCACGCCGATGCGCAGGCCCTTCACGCCCTTGTTGAGGGATTTCGTCCAGTCGGGGGTCTCGACGTCGAGGCTGGTCGAATCCTTCGGGTCGAAGGAGCACATGGAGCGCAGCAGGATGGCCGAATCCTCGACCGTTTTCGTGATCGGACCGGCCTGATCCAGCGAACTGGCGAAGGCGACCATGCCGAAGCGGCTGGCGCGGCCGTAGGTGGGCTTGACCCCGACGGTGCCGGTGAAGGCCGCGGGCTGGCGGATCGAGCCGCCGGTGTCCGAGGCGGTGGCCGCCAGACACAGGTCGCCGGCGACGGCCGAGGCCGAACCGCCCGAGCTGCCGCCCGGGGTCAGGTCTGCGTTGGAGGTCTTCGACTTCCACGGATTGACCACCGGACCGAAGGCCGAGGTTTCATTGGACGAGCCCATGGCGAACTCGTCCATGTTGAGCTTGCCCAGCATGACTGCGCCGTCGCGCCACAGGTTCGAGGTGACGGTGGACTCATAGGGCGGGACGAAGCCGCGCAGCATGTTGGAGCCGGCCGTGGTCTGGACGCCCGCGGTGCAGAACAGGTCCTTGATGCCGAGAGGCGCGCCTTCCAGCGCCCCGCCCTCGCCTTTCGCGATGCGGGCGTCGGAGGCGCGGGCCATGTCAAGGGCCTTGTCCGTGGTCTGGACGACATAGGCGTTGAGGCGCGGGTTGGCGGCGTCGATGTTGGCGACGAAGGCCCGGGTGATTTCCTCGGACGAGAAGGACTTCGACTTCAGGCCGTCGAGTGCGGCCTTGAGGGTGAGCTTGGTCAGGTCGGACATGTCTATTCGACCACCTTGGGCACGACGAAGAAGCCGTCGGCGGACCGCGGCGCGTTTCCGAGCACGTCAGCGACCTTGCCGCCGTCTGTGACGACGTCGTCGCGCAGGCGCAGGGGCTGGGCGACGTTGGAGGTCATGGGCTCGACACCCGCGACGTCGACCTCGTTCAGTTGCTCGATCCAGGCGAGGATGCCGTTCAGCTCCTGGGCCAGGGGCTCCAGACGCTCCTCGGGGGTCTTGATACGGGCGAGGTGCGCCACCCGGCGCACGGTCGCGGCGTCGATGGCCATGCGGCCCTCCAGCAACGGAAACGGAAGCGGCGGGAATAGCGGTCCGGGTCCCGAATCTCAAGAACGGCGCGCGATTACCGTGATCCAGTCGGCTTCCCGGCCACGGAAGAGCGAGCGCCAGTCCACGGCGAGGCCGTGTCGGGAGAGGCAATCGACCATGTCGGCCTCGCGCCAACGGACGACCTGATAGGTCCCTTCGGCGTCCATGGACGTGTGTTCGCCCTCGCCTTCCTGCCATGACACCAGCAGCGTTCCTCCGGGACGGAGCGCCTCGGCGACCCGGGTGATCACGCCGTCGACAAGGTCGCGGCCGATGTGCTGGATGACATAGAGGGCGACGAGGCCGTCCCACGGGCCGCCCAGATCGCCGGTGATCAGGTCCAGTTGCTCGACGGCCCGGCCGCGATCCCGCTGGAAGGCGATGAAACCTTCGGAGAGGTCGGTTCGCCGAACCTGAAGTCCCATGGCCTCCAGCCGGTCGGCGTCCCAGCCCGGGCCGGAGGCGACTTCCAGTACGCGGCCGCCGGGCCCGACCGCGGCGACAAGCCGCTCGAGGGCCTCCACATGCTCCGGCGTCGGGGCATGGTCCGTCTCGGCCGCGTAGCTTTCGGCTGAGGCGTCATAGCCCGCGACCGTCGCCCGGTTGCGGGCCAGTTCGTCGGAGGCGTTCACTGCGCGGGCGTGAAGGTCACCGTGGGCGGGGCCGAGCCGTCGGCCGCCACCGCCCAGCCGACGATGACCCGGCGGGTCCGGCTGCCGATCGCGCTCGTGGCCTGGTCCATCGTGCTTTCCTTGATCTCCAGGTCGACGCGGCCCGGGGCTTCGGACAGGACGCGATATTCGAGGAAGTCGCCGAGGCGGAAGACACGCCAGCCCTCGGCCGGGCCCTGGAAGAAGGCCAGGTGGGTGTAGAGGCCGTTCATCGCGGGGTCGCCGCCGGCCGTGCCAAACAGTTTGGCGGTCGATGTCCCCTGGGCCCTGAGCTCGTCGAGTTCGACGACGGAGGCCGCGTCCTGCAGATTGGGCGCGGTTTCGGGCTGGAGGGTCGCGGCGGGCCCGGAGGCGGTCAGCGGCGCGGCGGCGGGCGTGGGCGTTCCGGTCTGTTCAACGGGCGGGACCTCGGCCTTGCGGGTCTCGACCTGGGTGTCGCAGGCGGCGAGCGCGAGCACCGCTGCAAGGAAGGTGACTGGCTTCATCGGATGTTCCCCCATCAACGATACGCCACCTTTGCACTTTGACAGGGCGGCTCGCCAGTCCTACCGCCAAGCCGTGACAGTTCTATCGCTCGAAGACCTCGCCGCCTCGACCCCGCCGGGCACGCCCTGGCTGGGGCTGGACCTCGGCGAGAAGACCATCGGCGTGGCTGTTTCGGACACGACGCGCATGATCGCCAGCCCGCTGTCGCTGATCCGCAAGACCAAATTCACCGACGACGCTCATGCGGTGCTGAAGCTGATGGACGGGCGCAGGGCGTCGGGGCTGGTGATCGGGCTGCCGTTGAACATGGACGGGACAGAGGGCCCGCGGGCGCAGTCGTGCCGGGCGTTCGCGCGAAATCTGCAGCGCATCCGCGAAGTGCCCTGCGCCTTCCAGGACGAGCGGCTGTCGACCAGCGCGGTCGAGCGGTTCCTGATCGGCGAACTGGACCTGACCCGAAAGCGCCGCGCCGACGTGGTCGATCGAACCGCCGCCGCCTGGATATTGCAGGGCGCGCTGGACCGGCTGAGGGATCAGGCCGGGCGATGAGCGGCCTGCTCACCGGCATCGTTCCCGTCTTCGCCATGATCGCCCTCGGCTGGGGGCTGAAGAAGCGCAATTTCCTTGCTGACGATGGCTGGCGGGCCGTCGAGCGTCTGACCTATTTCGTCTTCTATCCCGCCTTCCTGATCCCGGCCGTCTGGCGCGCCGACTTCGCGGGCGGCGCAGCGGGACCGGTGGCGATGGCCACGGTCGCCGTGGCGCTGACGGTCGCCCTGCTGACGGTGCTGGCCAAGCCGCTGATGCGGATCAGCGATCCGGCCTTCACCAGCGTGTTTCAGGGCGTCATCCGCTGGAACGGCTTCGTCTTCCTGCCGGTAGCGGGGGCGGTGTTCGGCGAGCCGGGACTCGGCGTGGCGGCGGTGGCCTTCGGCGTGCTGGCGCCGGCCCTGAATGTGGTGTGCGTGCTGGTGCTGGCGCGCTGGGGCGCGGGCCAGGGCGGCGGCTGGCGGCTGGCGCTGACATCGCTGTCGAGAAACCCGATCATCTGGGCCTGCGGAACCGGGGCGGCCCTGAATTTCGCCGGCGTTCCGCAACCCGCCCTGCTGATGGCGGGGTTCGACCTTATGGGCCCCGGGGCCATCGCCCTGGGCCTGATGACCGCCGGGGCCGGGCTCAGTTTCCGATACGCGGCCTCCCGACCGGTCCTGATGGTCGCGGTGACGGCGATCAAGCTGATCATCCTGCCGCTGGGCATGTACTGGCTGACCGGCGCGCTGGGCGGCGACCGGATGGCGCAGGGGCTGGCGCTGCTGGCCGGCGCTTCGCCGGGGGCGGCCGCCTCCTATGTCATGGCCCGCCAGATGGGCGGCGACGCGCCCCTGATGGCCGGGGTGGTCGCCCTGACCACGGTGGTCAGCGCCTTCACCATTCCGATCCTTCTGGCGGTGTTCGGCTACATCTGAACACGCGGCGTCTTCCGTTCCGCCCCGCCCGGCCCTATAGGCGGGCCTCGATGAGCCAGCCTGCCGCACTCACCGATCTGATTCTCGAGCGGCTGGCGCCGTTCCCGCACAGCCATTTCCTGTCCGCGGGCGACCTGAATGCCGCCACGACCCCGCCGCTGCTGGACCTGGCCGACGCCTTCGTCGACTTCAACCGCCAGTCCTCCAAGTCGCTGGACCTGATGCGCGGGCGCACGGTCATGAACCTGTTCTTCGAGAACTCGACCCGCACCAGCGCCTCGTTCGAGATCGCGGCCAAGCGGCTGGGCGCCGATGTGACGGCCCTGAGCCCGCGGACCTCGTCGGTGGCCAAGGGCGAGACCCTGATCGACACGGCGGCGACGCTGAACGCCATGAAGCCCGACGTGCTGGTGGTGCGCCACGGAGCCTCGGGCGCGGCGGCCCTGCTGGCCCAGAAGGTGGGCTGCGCGGTCGTCAACGCGGGCGACGGACGGCACGAACATCCGACCCAGGCCCTGCTGGATCTGCTGAGCCTGCGCCGGGCGTTCGGGGACGTGGGCGGGCTGACGGTCGCCATCTGCGGCGACATCGCCCACAGCCGCGTGGCGCGGTCGAATGTGTCGATGCTGTCGATGATGGGCGCGCGGGTGCGGCTGATCGGGCCGCCGACGCTGGTGCCCGGAGACGCCGACCGCTGGGGCTGCGAGGTGTTCCACGACATGCGCGAGGGCCTGAAGGGCTGCGACGTCGTGATGATGCTGCGCCTCCAGCTGGAGCGGATGGAGGGGGCGCTGGTCCCCTCGACCCGCGAATATTTCCGCTTCTGGGGCCTGGACCGCGAGAAACTGTCGTGGGCCAATCCGGGGGCGAAGGTGATGCACCCGGGACCGATGAACCGGGGCGTCGAGATCGACTCCGACGTGGCCGACGATCTGACCGTCTCCCTGATCCAGGACCAGGTCGAGATGGGTGTGGCGGCTCGCATGGCGGTGCTGGCCGCCCTGTCGGCGCGGCTGGATGGAGCGGCGTCATGAGCGCCATAGCGATCCTGAATGCGCGGCTGCTGGACCCCGGCGCCGACTACGACGGTCCCGGCGCGGTGCTGGTCGAGGACGGCCGCATCACCGAGGTCATCCACGGCGCCGGAGCAGCCGCGCCGGACGGTGTGACTGTCATAGACGCCGGCGGCCTGTGCCTGTCGCCGGGCCTGATCGACATCCGGGTCAAGACAGGCGAGCCGGGCGCGGAACCGAAAGAGACGCTCAAGTCGGCCAGCCTGTCGGCGGCGGCGGGCGGCGTGACCACCATCGTCATCCAGCCCGATACCGACCCGGCGCTGGACGATCCGGCGATGATCGAATTCATCCAGCGGCGCGGCGCGGCCCTGGGCCTCGTCAACGTCCGCGCGGCCGGCGCGGCGACCCGGGCGCGCGACGGGGTCCGCATGGCCGAGATTGGCCTGATGGACGAGGCCGGCGCGCTGTATTTCACCGACGTCGATGCGGTCATCGCCAACACCCGGACCCTGCAGCGGGTCATGAGCTACGCCGCCGCCTTCAACGCCCTGATTTCATGCCGTCCGGCCGAGCCCTGGCTGAGCGAGGGCGCGGTGGCGACCTCGGGCGAACTGGCGACGCGGCTCGGTCTGGCCTCGGCCCCGGCCATCGCCGAACGCATCCAGCTGGAGCGCGATCTGGCGCTGGTCGAACAGACAGGCGCGCGTTTCCTGGTCGACCAGATCTCGACCGAGGGCGCGCTGGAGGCGCTGGCGCGGGCCCGGGCGAAGGGGCTGGAGGTCGCCGCCTCGGTGTCGATCAACCACCTGTGCTTCAACGAGATCGACATCGGCGACTACCGCACCTTCTACCGGCTGGACCCGCCGTTGCGGCCCGAGAGCGACCGGCAGGCGCTGATCGAGGCGGTGCGCGACGGCCTGATCGACGCCATCACCAGCGCCCACGCCCCCGCCCCCGCCGAAGACAAGCGCCGGCCCTTTGCCGAGGCGACGCCGGGCGCGGTCGGGCTGGAGACCCTTCTGGCGGCTGCCCTGTCGTTGCACCACGAGGACGGGCTGGACCTGCTCGACATCCTGCGGCCCCTGACCCACGGCCCGGCGACCCTGCTGGGACTGGATGCAGGCGTGCTGGCCGCGGGCGCGCCCGCGGACCTGATCCTGTTCGATCCGGGCGCGCCTGTCGTGGTCGATGCGAGTGCGCTGAAGTCAAAATCCAAGAACTCCCCCTTCGACGGACGCCGTCTGCAAGGCCGGGTGTTGCTTACCGTCGTCGGCGGACGCATCGTCCACGACGCACGCTAAGAGGGAGCGAATCACTTGCAGGATCTGGTCGGGCCCGCTCTGGGGACGCTCGCCCTCGTGGCGGTCGGCGGCTACCTGCTGGGCTCCATCCCGTTCGGCGTGATCCTCACCCGTCTGGTGACCGGCGAGGATGTGCGCAGCATCGGTTCGGGCAATATCGGCGCGACCAATGTCCTGAGGACCGGGCGCAAGGATCTGGCCTTCGCGACCCTGATCCTGGACGCCGGCAAGGGCGCGGCGGCGCTATTGCTGGCCAGATACATGCTGGGCGGCGTGAGCCATGCGGCCGAGGTCGCGGGCGCCATCGCCGGCGGCGCGGCCTTCATGGGCCACCTGTTCCCCGTCTGGCTGAAGTTCAAGGGCGGCAAGGGGGTTGCGACCTTCTTCGGCCTGCTGTTGGCCGCCTGCTGGCCGTTGGGCCTGCTGGCCGGGGCGACCTGGCTGCTGATCGCAGCCCTGTTCCGGATATCCTCGCTGGCGGCCCTGATCGCTGCGGTCGCCGCGCCGGTCTACGCCGTGCTGCCTCTTGCGGCCCTGGGTCTGCCCGCGCCTACGCCGGTCGCGGCCCTGTCAGTCTTCACCGCCGCCCTGATCTGGATCCGCCACCACGAGAATATCGCCCGCCTGCTGAAGGGGACGGAACCCCGCATCGGCGCCAGCAAGGGGTGAGCCCCCGTCCGCCCCTGTCCGAGGCGGAGCGATTCGCGCGGCTGCGGCTGGCGCGCACCGTCCGGGTCGGTCCCGTGACCTTCCGCCAGCTTCTGGACCGGTACGGCGCGGCGGAACGCGCGCTTGAAGCCCTGCCGGATCTGATGCGGCGCGCCGGAGGCCGCGGCGAAGGCCCGCCGCCGGTCGGAGAGATCGAACAGGAACTCGCCGCGGGTGAGCGGATCGGGGGCCGGCTGATCGTGCTGGGCGACGCCGCCTATTCCGAGCCGCTGGCGGCGACGGATCCGCCGCCGCCCGCACTGTGGACCCTTGGCGACGTCGCGCTGATGGCCCGGCCATGTATCGCCGTGGTGGGCGCCCGGATCGCGTCCGCGGGCGGCCAGCGGATCGCGCGGGGGCTGGCGCAGCAACTGGGCGAGGCGGGCCATGTCATCGTCTCGGGGCTGGCGCGCGGAATCGACGGGGCGGCGCATACGGGGGCGCTGCCGACCGGCACGATCGCCGTGCTGGGCGGCGGGGTGGACGACGTCTATCCGCCCGACAACGCCGACCTCTATCGCCAGATCGTCGAACGGGGCTGCATCGTCTCGGAAAGCCCGGTCGGAACGCGGGCGCAGGCCAGGGACTTTCCCCGGCGCAACCGCATCATCTCGGGCCTGTCGCGCGGCGTGATCGTGGTCGAGGCCGAGCTGAGATCCGGGTCGCTGATCACGGCGCGTCTGGCGGCGGAACAGGGGCGTGACGTCTTCGCCGTGCCGGGTTCGCCACTCGATCCCCGCTCGAAAGGCCCCAACGAACTGCTGCGGCAGGGGGCGATCCTGTGCGAGGGGCTGGAGGATGTGGAACGCGCCTTCTCGACCCTGCGCACCCTGCGCGAGCCGGGCCCGGACAATCCATTCCGGGGCGCGCCTGACGAGATCGACGCGGCGCTGATCGAATGCGTGGCCGGCCTTCTGTCGCCGACCCCGACGCCGCGCGATGAGTTGGCCCGGGCGGCGGGCGCGCCCGTCGGGGCGGTGGCCGCGGCCCTGCTGGAGCTCAGCCTGGCCGGACGGGCGACGCTTCTGCCCGGCGGTCTGGCGTCCAGCTAGGCCCGGCGTTTGATCGGTGCGGCGACCACGACCGGATGGACCAGCGGACGCATGGCCAGATCCACGGCCGCCTCGAGCGCCTCGGCGAGGGCTTCGTCCCCTGCGTCCCGCGCCATGAGCGCCAGCTGCCCGGCGAAGTCGCCGACGTACTCCCTGACCGGGTCGCGCGCCTCCTGCGGCCTTCCTGCGGTTCGTCGGGGAGATGGCGCGGCGAGCGACGGGTTCGGGTCGGACATGTCTGACTCCTGCAGATGTCACGGATTGGACACAACTCCTACGTGTTTTGCAAGGTCATGCACCGTATTTCGAGTTGCGCCTCAGATACGCCGATTGACAGCGACGCTCGCTCCAACCACGTTCCGCCCCCTTTCCGCGCCGTTTCAAGGCCCCCTCCCCGCATGAACCTCGTCGTCGTCGAGAGCCCCGCAAAGGCCAAGACCATCAACAAATATCTGGGCCCGGACTTCACCGTCCTGGCGTCCTACGGGCATGTCCGCGATCTGCCGTCCAAGGACGGTTCGGTCCTGCCCGACGACGACTTCGCCATGTCGTGGGAGATCGACGCCAAGGCCTCCAAGCGTCTGTCGGAGATCGCCGAGGTCGCCAAACGGTCCGACCGCGTCATCCTGGCCACCGACCCCGACCGCGAGGGCGAGGCGATCAGCTGGCACGTGCTGGAGATCCTGAACAAGAAGAAGGTGCTGAAGGACACGCACGTCGAGCGGGTCACCTTCAACGCCATCACCAGGAGCGCCGTGCTCGAGGCCATGGCCAATCCGCGCCAGATCGACATGGAGCTGGTCGAGGCCTATCTGGCCCGTCGCGCGCTGGACTATCTGGTGGGCTTCACCCTGTCGCCGGTGTTGTGGCGCAAGCTGCCGGGCGCGCGTTCGGCCGGACGGGTGCAGTCGGTCGCCCTGCGCATCGTCGTCGATCGCGAAATGGAGATCGAGAAGTTCAGGGCGCAGGAATACTGGTCCGTCGAGGCCGACCTGAACGCCGACAGCCCGCCCTTCACCACCCGTCTGGTCAAACACGCCGGGAAACGGGTGCAGCGGCTGGACATCACCTCGGAAGCCATGGCCACGGCGGCGCGCGACGCCATCAACGCCGGGACCTTCACCATCGCCTCGGTGGAGAAGAAGCCGGTCAAGCGCGCACCGGCCCCGCCGTTCATGACCTCGACCCTGCAGCAGGAGGCCTCGCGCAAGCTGGGCTTCACCGCGCAGCGCACCATGCAGGCGGCCCAGAAACTGTATGAGGGCGTCGACGACCAGGGCGGCCTGATCACCTACATGCGGACCGACGGCCTGTCGGTCAGCCCCGAGGGCATCGCCCAGGCGCGCGAGGTCATCGGCGACCGGTTCGGACCGGCCTACGTTCCCGAACAACCTCGCTATTACAAGACGAAAGCCAAGAACGCTCAGGAAGCGCACGAAGCGATCCGTCCGACCAACATGACCCGCGCGCCCGAGACCCTGCGTCTCGAGGGCGACCTGCAGAAGCTGTACGAACTGATCTGGAAGCGGACCATCGCCAGCCAGATGGAGTCCGCGCGTCTGGACCGCACGACGGTCGAGATCGAGGAGCCGACGGGCCAGACCGGCCTGCGAGCCACCGGCCAGGTCGTGGCCTTCGACGGATTCATGGCCGTCTATGAAGAGGGCCGCGACGACAGGCCGAAGGACGGCGGCGACGACGAGGACGACACGACCCGCCTGCCCGCGCTGAAGGAAGGCGCCGCGGCCAAGGTCGAGGCGATCCGCACCGAACAGCATTTCACCGAGCCGCCCCCGCGCTATTCGGAAGCGACCCTGGTCAAGAAGCTGGAAGAGCTGGGCATCGGCCGCCCTTCGACCTACGCCTCGATCCTGACGACGCTGCGCGACCGTGAATATGTGCGCACGGACAAGAACCGCTTCTATCCCGAGGACAAGGGACGGCTGGTGACAGCCTTCCTGGAGCAGTTCTTCGCAAAGTGGGTGGAGTACGACTTCACCGCGGCGCTCGAGACACGGCTGGACGAGGTGTCGGCGGGCAATCTGAACTGGAAGGTGCTGCTGCGCGAATTCTGGTCGGACTTCCATGTCGCGACCCAGGCCGCCGGCGAGCTGCGCACCACGGCTATTCTGGACGCGCTGAACGAGTCGCTGGGACCCCATATCTTCCCGCAGAAGGAAGACGGCTCCGACCCGCGCGAATGCCCGCTGTGCCATCAGGGGCAACTGAGCCTGAAGACCAGCCGGTTCGGCGCCTTCATCGGCTGTTCGCGCTATCCCGAGTGCAAATACACCCGGCCCGTGGCCTCGCCTGATGCGGCGGAAGGCGGCGCGGACGGCGGGGACCGGGAGCTGGGCGTCGATCCGGCGACCGGCGCCTCCGTGTCGCTGAAGATCGGCCGCTTCGGCCCGTATGTTGAGACCACCCCTCCCGGGGAGGAGAAGCCGAAACGGTCGTCCCTGCCCAAGGGCTGGTCGCCGGCGTCGCTGAGCCTGGAACAGGCCCTGCGCCTGCTGGCCCTGCCGCGCGAGGTCGGGATGCACCCCGAAGACGGCAAGCCGATCACGGCGGGCCTCGGCCGCTATGGCCCGTTCGTGCTGCACGCCGGAACCTACGCCAATGTCGCGGACATCGACGAGGTGTTCGAGATCGGTCTGAACCGCGCCGTGGTTCTGCTGGCCGAGAAGCGGGCGGGCAAATTCGCAGGACGGGGCGCCGCGACGGCGCCGCTGAAGGACCTGGGCGCCCACCCCGAAACGGGCGAGCCGATCCACGTCATGGCGGGCCGGTTCGGCCCCTATGTGAAATCGGGCAAGATCAACGCCACCCTGCCCAAGGGTACGGCGCCGGAAGACCTGACGCTGGAGCAGGCCCTGCCCCTGCTGGCGGCGCGGGCGCTGGCGGCGCCGTCCAGGGGCAAGAAGGCTCCAGCCAAAAAGGCGGCGGCGAAGAAGCCCGCTGCGAAGAAACCGGCTGCAAAGAAGGCTGCGGCCAGGAAGCCGGCTGCGAAGAAGGCCGCCAAGCCGGCGGCCTGACCCTCGGGTCACCGCCTGAGCAGGTGATCGCGCGCCGCGTTCAGACGTGAGGCGAGGCCCTGCGTTCCGCCCTGATCAGGGTGGGCGCGGCCCATCAGGCGCTTCCAGGCGGCGTTGATGTCCTGAACCGTGGCGTCGGCGGATACGCCGAGGATCGCCCGCGCCTCTGTATCGCTCATCGCCTCGCTGCGGGGAGCGACGGCCCGCTGGCGCGAGGCCACCGTCAGCCACAGGCTCGCGCCGATCAGGCCGACGGCGGGTATCCACGCGCCTTTCGAGGCCAGCAGGACACCGCCGGCCAGCATCACGGCGCTGAAGAGGGTGGCGGCGACACGCCACTGGCCCCGGCCCCTGCTCTCGCTCTGGCGTCCGAGCCGGACCAGGGCCCAGACGGCGATCGCGGCCAGGGCCAGCCAGATCAGGCTCAAGACGTCATGCCGCCGCGTCGAGCGGGGCGTCCAACGCGCCGCTGTCCAGCCCGAGGGCGTGCATCAGGCTGCGCATCTCCTGACGGGCCGCGACGTGGGCCAGCGACACAGCCACGGGGCGGATGTCGTTGGAGAGGTCCGCCACGGTCAGGCCGAACGGGAACAGTTCGCGATAGATGACGCGGTCGCGCAGGCCGGGGCCCATTCGGAAGCCGACGCGGCGAGCCAGCTTCTCCATCCGCTCTTCCAGACGCTGGCGATTGCGGGCCGCGGCGACGGCCAGGCGGTTGGTGACCACGATCCAGTCGATCTGGGCGTGGCGGCCCTGGGCGACGGCGCGCTGTTTGCGGGCCTCCCAGACGCTTTCGGAATAGATCGAGGGCTTGAGCAGGTCGAGGGTGACGGGATCCACCGACCCCAGCAGGTCGAAGTCGACGAAGCTGTCGTTCATCGGCGTGACGATCTGATCGGCCAGGCCGTGGGCCGTGCGCGACAGGAGGGTGTCGCCGCCGGGGGTGTCGATCAGGATGACGTCGGCGGTCGCCTTGGCCTCGGCGAAGGCCGCTTCGAACCGGGCCAGTTGCTCGGCCTCGTTGGCCCGCGCCAGGGCCTTGCCGTCGCCCATGTCAGGCTCGATCGGCATGGGCAGGGTGTGGCCATTGCCCGCCATCCAGGCCGCGCGATTGGCGAAGAATTTGGCCATCGACCGCTGACGCAGGTCCAGGTCGATGATGGCGACCCGCTTTCCGGCGTGCAGCAGGGCGGTGACGATATGGATCGCGAGCGTGGACTTGCCCGCCCCGCCCTTTTCGTTGCCGACGACGATGACCGTGGGGTCAGCCATGGAGGATTCACACCTGTATGGAGCCGCCGACTCAGACGCGCGGCCAGAACAGGCAAAATCGCGTTCGCCGGGGCCGCCGTCAACGCAGGCGGATGGAAGGTCTGTGGATGCGCGGTCTAGACGGCGCGGCGGCACCAGGGATCGTCGATCCCGGCGGCGGCGCAGACGGCGGCGGCGCCGGAGGCGGGCGCGCGGACCTTCAGCCGCGTCAGGCTGCGGCCGCCGACATCGACGGCTTCATAGACCGGCGACAGGCCGTCCAGAGCCCAGGCCGCCTGCCCGCTCTTGAGGCGGGTCCAGGCCGCACGGGCCGAAGCTTCACTGGAATAGGCGCCCAGTTGCACCAGACCGCGCGAAGCGGCGGGCGCGGCGGCCGGGCGGGTCTGGATCGCCGGGCGCAGGCCGGCGCGGGAGGCGGCGCTGTCGATACGGGTCGAGACCTGCTGCACGACGGCGTCGGCCACGGCGGGCGCGGCGGCGGCCACGAGTTGCGGTGCGGCGCGCTCGACCATGCCGCTCATGTCGGCGTCGCGCGCGTCCCAGAAGGCGTGGGTATCCATGACCTCGACGCGAATGGCGGGGCGCAGGCCGGCGTCTGCGGCGGTGCGGTGAGCCGCAGGCGTGACGGCGGGCGCGCGCTGCCCGTCGAGGGGGATGGCGGCGACGGACTCGGCCAGATTTTCGAAACGATGCGGGTCGGCGTCGACCATGCCGCAGGCGGTCAGGCCCGAGGCGGCGAGAAGGACAAGCACTGGACGGATCAGGAGGCTCGGCGTCATAAGCCAACCCTCGCACGGCAGCGTTTGCCGCCCGGTTCACAAGCAGGCTTAAGGCGAAGGGTTAATCCGTTCATCATGACCGATCCCACGTCCCTTC
Source organism: Brevundimonas sp. BR2-1 (assembly GCF_037626195.1). Classification (NCBI taxonomy): domain Bacteria; kingdom Pseudomonadati; phylum Pseudomonadota; class Alphaproteobacteria; order Caulobacterales; family Caulobacteraceae; genus Brevundimonas; species Brevundimonas sp. BR2-1. The sequence continues at coordinate 236,391 of NZ_JARKMV010000003.1, forward strand.
CGATCGTCCGCACTGTCGCCGCGCTGCGCGAACAGGTCAGCGCGTGGAAGCGTCAGGGGTTCACGGTCGGCTTCGTTCCGACCATGGGCGCGTTGCACGAAGGCCACTTGACCCTTGTGCGCGAAGCGGGCCGCCGGGCAGACCGCGTGGTCGCCAGCGTCTTCGTCAATCCGACCCAGTTCGCGGCGCATGAGGATCTGGGCACCTATCCCCGGCGCGAGGCGCAGGACGCCGAAATGCTGGCGAGCGCGGGCTGTCACCTGCTGTTCGCGCCGACGGTCGAGGAGATGTATCCGGACGGGTTCGTCACCGCCGTCAGCGTCGGCGGGCCGTCGGCGGGGCTGGAGACCGACTTCCGTCCGCACTTCTTCGGCGGGGTGGCCGTGGTGGTCGCCAAGCTGCTCAATCAGGTCCAGGCCGATGTCGCGGTGTTCGGCGAGAAGGATTATCAGCAGCTGATGGTCGTGCGGCGCATGGTGCGCGATCTGGACATTCCCACCGAGATCGTCGGGTCGCCGACCGAGCGCGACGGCCACGGCCTGGCTCTGTCGTCGCGCAACGCCTACCTCAGCGAGGCCGAGCTTGAGACCGCGCGGCGGCTGAACGGGGTGCTCGCCGAGGCCGGGATACAGGCGACGGCGCGGCGTCCGCTGGCCGCTGTAGAACGCGACGCGCACGCCGCCCTGCTGAAGGCCGGGTTCGAGCGGATCGACTATGTCGCCGTGCGCCGCGCTGACGACCTGGCGCCGTTCCGGGACGGCGTCGTGGACGCGCCAGCGCGCATTCTGGCGGCGGCGTGGCTGGGGCGGACGCGGCTCATCGACAATATGGCGGTCGCGACCCCGACCTGAGGGCCGTCTAGGCCAACTCCAGATCCATCGGTCCGCCGATCCATTCGACAGCCGCCTTGCGCCTGGCCTCGGCCGCCGCGTCGGCGTCGCCCAGCGCTGTCTCGGCCTCGGCGAGGACAAAATAGCTGTAGGGGTCGCTGGGCCAGTCCTCGAGCAGTTCGACGATCTTCACCTTTGCGCCCGCCGCGTCGCCCTTGAGCAGCAGTGCCGCGGCGAGGCTGCGGCGCGTCGGATACCAGAGGATCGGCGGATCGCCGCCCTCGGAATCCTGCCCCTGGATTTCGGCGGCGCGGGTAAAGGCGGCGACGGCCGCGTCGGCGTTCCCCTCGATCATGGCGGCCCTGCCTTCGAGCACCCGCTGCGAAACCTCGGTGAATTCGTTGCGCATCCTGCCCTGCGGTCCGGCGGCGAAGTCCGGCGCGGCGCGCAAGGCGGCGATGGCCTCGGCCTCGGCCCGGACGGCGGACGCGTCCCCTGCCCGCGCCGCGGCCTCGCCCCGGGCGAAGCGCCAGCTGACGCGCAGCATCGGATGGGTTTCAGCCGGTTCGGCCAGCGAGGCGACCTTCTCCGGCGAACCGAAGCGGCCGTAGATGGCGTAGGCGTTGTTGGCCATGGCCTGACGCCAGACATTGGTCGCCGGAATGTCCGGATAGGTGGCCAGGAACCAGTCGGCCAGTTTCAGCCCTTCCTCACCCCCGCCGGCCATCAGGGCGCCGCCCATGCCGAAATGGATGTTGTGGCCGTGCAGCGGCATGCCGGGCACGCCGCCGGGTGGACGGGCCAGCCCGTCATAGCGCCGGTCCAGCGCCACGGCGTTGACGTTGGACATCATCGCGTCCTTGTACCGACCCACGCGATAGAAGGTGTGCGACGGCATATGCACCAGATGGCTGGCTCCGGGAGCCAGGGCCGCCAGCCGCTCGCCATAGGGAATGGCCTTGTGCGGGTCGTCCGACCATTCGGTCAGATGGATGTAGAGGTGGATGGCGCCGGGATCGTCGGGAAGCCGGGCCAGGGTCTGTTCGAGGATGGACATGGCGCGGGTGATGCCGGGGTCGGCGGCCTTGCCGTCGTCGTCCCACCATTCGTCGGCGTTCAGCATCCAGGCGTCGGCGGTGATGGCGGCCACGGTGACGTCCGATGGATTGTTGCGCGCGATCCGGTCCATCGACTGGGCGAAGCGGCGACTGCGCGAGGATTTCCAGCCTGAATAGCGCTGGACGAGGGCGTCGATCATCTGCCGCTGCATGGGCGTCGCCTGCCGCGCCATCCGGCGGGCTTCGCGCGCGGCCTTCACGGCGGCGGCGAGGCTTTCGTCGTCATTGCCGCCGCCGTTCAGATTGGGGCCGAGCGCCCAGGCCTCGCCCCAGGCGCACATGGCGCATGACGGGTCGAGTAGACGGGCCTTGCGGAAGGCGCGCACCGATTCCGTGTGCTCGAAGGCCCAGCGCAGGCGGACGCCGTGGTTGAACCAGGCCTGGGCCTCGGGATTGGCCGTATCAATGGCGAAGCCGCCCGCGCCGAAGCCGTCGACCATGACCATGTCGGTGACCGGCGTGCCCGCATTGGCCGACCCGGCCTGTCCGCAGACCTGGGGGCTTTCCAGCAGCGCGCGTACGGCGCTGTCGGCGGTCGCGTCGGCGACGGCGGCAGGTCCGATCAGCACCGCCGTCAGGGCGACGCCCGACATCAGCATCGTACGCATGGTCTGCCCTCCCCGGACTTCCACGCCACCCTGCCGTGAAAGGCGCGGGACGCCAAGCGGGATCAGCCGCAGTCGACGCGTTCGATGATGCCGGTCGCCTGGTTGAAGCGGATGTTCAGCCGGTCGGGGCGCAGGTCCTTCGTCGTCGGACAGGTGGTGCAGACGATGCGGACGTTCGCGCCGGCTGCGAAGTCCACGGCGCCGACATGGGAGCCGATCAGCGACTGCGCCGCCCCGGCGTCGCAGCGTTGGGGGACGGGCGAGGTCTCGGGCGTCCCTGCCGGCGCGCACGCCGCCAGAGTCAGGCCGGCGACGGCGACGGCGATGGCCCTCATCCGCATTTGACCTCGCGGATGACGCCGGTGCGTTCCTCATAGAAGATATTCAGGCGCGAGGGACTGTAGTCCATCGTCACCGGGCAGGTGGTGCAGGTGACGCGCCAGTTCTCATTGGCCGGTTTGGGCGGCAGTTCGGAACGGTTGCGGCCGACGTACTGCTGATACTGGTCCGCGCGGCACTGGGTCGGACCGTCCGAAGGCGGAACGGACGCGCCGTCGTCGACCGGGGCGCAGGCGGCCAGCAGGCCGGCGGCCGAGAGGCTGAGTACAAGGGTCTTCATCGGCGGGGTCTCCTTGGGGTGCGTCAGCCGCAGCGGACCTGTTCGACGATCTGCGTCTGTTCGTTGAAGAAGATGTTCAGGCGGTGAGGCGCATAGTCCTCGGTCACCGGACAGGTCGTGCAGGTGACCCGGCGATTCACGACATCGACAGGAACGGGAATCTCGGTCTTCGGTTTCCCGACCAGCCATTGAAGCTCGCCCGCGCGGCACATGTCGACGGTCGGATAGGTGGGCTGGGAACCGACGGGAGGATTCAGCTGCGCCTCCTCAATGGCGCGCGGCGCCGAGGCGTCAGAGGCGGGCGTCGTGCAGGCCGCCAGCGCCGCGAGGGCGATCAGGCCGCCTTTTCCCAGCGTCCCTCGGGCGACTGCTTCCAGTAGGCCAGGTTCGCGCCCTGATCCTTCAGCGTCTTCCAGCGGACCCGCGCGCCGGACAGCGCCTCGTCGTTCCGTCCGTCGAAGATGATGAAGCATCGGTCGAAGCCTTTCGTGTCGCCCAGTTCAGCGCTGTCCAGGATGAACAGCGCCTGAGCCGCGTTCGGGTTCTCGGTCGATTCCGTCAGCAGGATGGGCTGACGCGCCGCCTCGGGCTCGTCCGCGCGGCCGTGGGCGAGGAAGCTGTCGTCGCGGTACGTCCACAGCCGCTCGTCGATGTCGTCGAGCAGATGCGGATCGGACGCGCGGACCAGCGCCTTCCAGCCCCGCTCGCGCGTCTTTTCCAGCAGACCCGGCAGGACCTGATCCAGCGTCGAGCGCTCGAGATGGTAGAACCAGATTTCCGGCGATGCGTCAGACACCCGGTTCCACCTCTCACAGCCGATCAGGACTCGTAGGAGTCGGCCACCATCCGGTCGAGCGTGCGCACGCCCCAGCCGACGGCGCCGTCCGGCACGGTCGGGCTCTTCGAGTCCTTGACCCAGGCCGTCGGGGCGATGTCGATGTGGGCCCAGGGCGTGCCGTTGGTGAAGCGCTGCAGGAACAGGGCGGCGGTGATCGAGCCGCCCGCGCGGCCATTGCCGGTGTTCTTCACATCGGCGATCGGGGTGTCGATGTGGCGCTCGTAGGCGGCCGGGATCGGCATCCGCCACGCGTTCTCGCCGACCTTGGGCGCGGCGGCCAGGAAGTTATTGGCCAGTTCGTCCGAGTTGGAGAAGACGCCCGCATATTCCAGGCCGAGCGCCACGATCATGGCGCCCGTCAGGGTGGCCAGATCGAGCATGAATTTCGGCTTGAAACGCTCTTGGGTGTACCAGAGGCAGTCGGCCAGAACGAGGCGGCCCTCGGCGTCCGTGTTCAGCACCTCGACCGACTGGCCGGACAGGGACATGACCACGTCGCCCGGGCGCTGGGCCGCGCCGTCGGGCATGTTCTCGACCAGGCCGATGACGCCGATGGCGTTCACCTTCGCCTTGCGGCCGGCCAGGGCGTGCATGAGGCCGGACACGGCGGCGGCGCCGCCCATGTCCCACTTCATGTCCTCCATGCCGTCGGCCGGTTTGATGGAAATGCCGCCGGTGTCGAAACAGACGCCCTTGCCGACGAAGGCGATGGGCTGCTCGCCCTTCTTGCCGCCGTTCCACTTCATGATGGCGACCTGGCTCTCGCGCACGCTGCCCATGCCGACGGCCAGCAGGGTGTTGAAGCCGAGTTTGGTCAGTTCCTTCTCGCCGAGAATCTCGACCTCGAGGCCGAGTTTCTCGAGGCTCTTCACCCGTTTGGCGAACTCTTCCGGGTACAGGACGTTGGCGGGCTCGCTGACCAGATCGCGCGAGAATTCGACGGCGGCGGCGACGGCCGAGAACGATTCGTATGCAGCCTTGGCGGCCTTCGGATCGGCGGCGACGACCTCGATGGTTTCGATCGACGGCGTCTTCTCGGGCTTCAGGGTCGTGCGGTATTTCAGGAAGCGGTAGCTGGCCAGACGGGCGGCGAAGGCGGCGCGGGCGGCCTGGTCGGCCGAGAGGTGCGAGGCGTCGATGGTGAGGGCCGTCGCGCCCGACATCTTAACCGCATGATAGGCGGCGCCGGCGGCGGCCTCGAGGGCGAGATCATCGAACTTGCCCGGATCGCCCGCGCCGGTCAGCACGATGGTCGAGGCGTCGACGCCGGCGGGCGCGGCGACGACGAGGGTGCTGTTGGACCCGCCGGTGAAGCGGCTGGCGGTCATGGCCCGGGTCAGCGCACCTGACGTCGCGGCGTCGAGCTGGCTTCCCGTCCCCACGAAGGTCCTTCCTTCGTTGACGAGGACGGCGAGAACCTGGGGGGCGCTCGCGGACGCGACGAATTCGATCTTCATTTACTGCTCCCGCCGGGCATTACGCGCCCGGTGATGGTGTCGACAAGGATGAGCGCGCGCGGTTTCACCGGCGCGGTCGGGTGTGTATTAGATGCTCTCCCTCGCCGCCGCCTGCAACGGGCGATTTCTCCCGAACATGACCCTGATCCAAGGCTATCTTTTCCGGCAAATCGCGCGTCCCGTCATCGGCGCGTGCGCGGCGCTGACCGGAATCGGCATTCTGAGCCAGAGCCTGGATCAACTGGAGGTGATCGTCGAGCGCGGCCAGAGCCTGTGGGTGATGGTCAAGCTGACCCTGCTGGCTGTGCCGCAGCTGCTGGCCGTGATCGTGCCCATCGGCTTGTTCGTCGGGGCGCTGATCGCCCTGACCCGGCTGCAGCGCGAACAGGAACTGACGGCCGTCTTCGCCTCGGGCGTGACGCGCTGGTCCGCCATCCGGCCGGCGATCAAGCTGGCGGCGATCGCGGCCCTGGTCACCCTGCTGATCACCACGGTGCTGCAGCCATGGGGCCAGCGTCAGGCCCGCGCCGAGGCCTTCGCCATCCGCACCGATCTGGCCGCCGTGCTGATCGAGGAGGGTCGCTTCGTCCAGGGCCCCAATGGCCTGACCGTCTATGTCCAGCAGATCGAGCAGAACGGCCTGCTGAAAAACCTGTTCGTCTATGTCGACGAGGGCGACAAGGTCACGACCTGGGACGCGGCCGAGGCGCGCTTCGGACGAATCGACGGCAGCCCCGTCCTGACCCTGCTGAACGGCTCGCGGCAAAGCTATTCGTCGCGCGGCGTCCTCGAATACTTTTCGTTCGGCCGCACCGTGGTCGATCTGGCGCCCTACGCCAACCTGACCGACCGGATTCGCTACAAGCCGGCGGACCTTTACCTGCCGCAGCTGTTCAACCCCTCGCCGCAGGATCTCGAGACCGTCGGCTCGGCCGGAGAACTGGCGGCGGAGGGGCATTCCCGCCTGTCAGCGCCGCTCTACGCGCTGATGGCCATGGCGATGGCGCTGACCGCGATCATGGGCGGTCAGTTCAGCCGCACCGGCTACAGCCTGCGAATCGCCAAGGCGGCGGGCGCCTTCCTGATCGTACGGGTGGCCGGCTACGGGGTGGTGTCCGCAAGCGCATGGAACGGCTGGCTGAACGTGTTCCAGTATCTGCTGCCGATCGTCGCCACCGCCATCGCCCTGAGGCTGCTGTTCCGCGCGCTGAAGCCGCGGCGCAGCCGGCCCTGGCCCCTGGTGGACCAATTGAAGGCGAGGTTCGCATGAGCCGCGTCGCCCTGCCCGTCCCGCGGATCCGCCTCGGCCGGATCGAGCGCTACGTTCTGGTCCAGCAGGCCCGGTCGTTGGCCATCGCACTGGGCGTCATCAGCGCACTGATCATGCTGATCGACTTCGTGGAAATTTCCCGCGGCGTCGGGTCGGACGTCGATCTGTCGGCCCCGCGCATCCTCGGCCTGATGCTGCTGAAGTCGCCGCAGGTGATCATCCAGCTGTTGCCGTTCGTCTTTCTGTTCGGGACGCTGGCGGCCTTCGTCGGGCTGAACCGGCGCAGCGAACTGATCGCGATGCGGGCGGCTGGGGTTTCGGCCTGGCGGTTCGTCCTGCCCGCAGCCGGCGCCGCCCTGATGTTTGGCGTGCTGACGGTCGGCGCCCTCGGGCCGTTGGCGGCCTCGGCGGACGGGCTGTTCCAGCGGGAGCGGTCGCGGCTGTCCGGATCGGCGATGTCCGGCGAGACCGAACAGGCGATCTGGATCCGTGAGGGCGACGACACGCGGCAGATGGTCATTCGCGGGGCCCGACAGGATCGCGCGAACGCCCGCCTTCTGGGCGTGAGCTTCTTCATCTACACCAATGACGCCGCCGGAATGCGGACCTTCTCCGAGCGGATCGACGCCGCCTCCGCGACCCTGGCCGCGGGGCGCTGGCGCCTGGTCGACGCGGTCGGAGCCCAGATCGGCCAGCGAGCGGTGCGCTACGCCACGCTCGACCTGCCCTCCAGCCTGGCCGACGACGAGGCGTTCGAGCGATTCGCCCGGCCCCAGTCCACATCCTTCTGGTCGCTGCCGGCCCAGATCGCGCGCGTCGCGGACGCGGGCTTCTCTTCCACTGCCTACAGGCTGAGATTCCAGCAATTGCTGGCCACGCCCCTGATGTTCGCGGCCATGTCGATCCTGGCCGCGGCCTTTTCGCTGCGGCTGATGCGGCTGGGTGATCTGGCGAAGATGAGCGTCGCGGCCGTGGTGCTGGGATTCGGCTTCTTCTTCGTCAACCAGGCGGCCTCAGCGTTCGGTTCCGCCGAGGTGATCCCGCCCTGGCTGGCCGCATGGCTGCCGCCCTTGCTGACAGCGCTCGCCGCCTTCACCTTGCTGTTCTATACCGAAGACGGCTAAGCGAACCCTCGTCGCCCCTCCACGGCCAGAGTGATTTTTGCATGCAGCGTGACCGCCGCGCGCCCGACACGGCAGCCTTGCGCCGTCGGCTTCTGGCCGGCGCCGCCGCCATGGCCCTGGCCGGCTGGGCGTCCGTCGCCCATGCGCAGACCCCCTCCGCACCCGCCACGCCGGCGTCCAATGCAGCCGGCCCGGACGGACTGACGCCGGACGCCCTGTATCTCGAGGCTGACGTCGCATCCCGCGAGGGCGACGTCATCACGGCAAGCGGCCTCGACGCCAGCCGGGTGCTGGCCCGATTCCGCGGCTCGACGCTGAGAGCGGGCGAGATCAGCTACGATCTGGCGCTCGGCGTCGCCACGGCCAATCGGCGGGTGGAGTTCACTGACGCGGGCGGCACGGTGATTTTCGCCAGCTATCTGGAGCTGGATTCCGACATGAAGGCCGGCGTCGCTGTCGACTTGGCCAGCCGGTTCCCCAACGGCAGCAGCCTGATGGCCGCGACCGCCGTGCGCCGGAGCGAACACGTCAACGAGCTGAACTACGCCATCTTCACGCCGTGCCCGATCTGCGACGCTGAAGGCCGGCCAAAGCAGCCCAGCATCTCCGTCCAGGCCGAGAAGGTCGTCCAGAACGAGGAGCTGCGGGCGGTTCTGTACCGCAACGCCGTCTTCCGCGTGGGCGGCGTGCCGGTGCTCTACCTGCCGTATTTCGCCCATCCGGATCCGACTGTGGAGCGCGCCTCGGGCTTCCTGGTGCCGATCCCCAGCTATGACGACGGACGCGGCCTGAGTGTGGAGACGCCCTATCTGCGCGTCATCTCGCCGTCTGAAGACTGGCTGATCAGTCCGCAGTTCAACACCGACGTGGCGCCCCTGCTGAACCTGCAATGGCGCCGGCGGTTCTCGCACGCGACCGTCCAGGCCCGCGTCGGCTATACCTATGAAGAGAATTTCGGGGATTTCGACGCCGACGGCGATAACGTGCCCGACATCCCGATCGAGGCCGAACACCGCAGTTATCTGCTGGCTTACGGCCGGTTCGATCCCGATGGGCCGTGGCGCGCCGGTTTCACCGCCGAGCGGACCTCGGACAAGACCCTGTTCGACCGCTACGACATCCACGACCCATATCAGGACAACGGCCTTTACTACGGCGACCGCCGCCGGCTGATCAGTCAGGTCTACGCCGAGCGACAGACCCAGCGGTCGTATCTCTCGATCGCAGCCTTCGACCTGCAGAGCCTCCGCGTGGCCGTTCCCAATGACGATGCGCCGGGTCTGAACGAATTCGAGGCCGACGGCAGCCTGCCGTTCGTCGCGCCGTTGATCGAGGCGCGGTGGGAGCCGGACGGTCCGGTGCTGGGCGGGCGTCTACGGCTGCGAAGCACAGCCGTAGCCCTGTATCGCGACGCCTATGTCGGCAGCCCGGTCCTGCGTCCCGAGGTCATCCCGCCTGGCTCGATCCTCGGCCAGCCCGGCGTCGACAGCCGCCGTATCTCGGGCCAGGCCGAGTGGCGCCGGACCATGATTTCCCGCGCCGGCGTGCGATGGGAGCCGTTCGTCGACGTGCGCGCCGACGTCTATTCGATCGCCGACCTGCCGCCGAGCCTGGGGCTGGAAGACGAGACAATCTCCCGCGGACGCGCCACGGCCGGCCTGGATGTCAGCTATCCCCTGATCCGGCGGATGGGCGACAGCGCCGACCTGATCCTCGAGCCCATGGCCCAGTTCTCGGCCTCGACCGATCCCGACCTGGACCCCCGTATTCCGAACGAGGACAGCCAGACGCTGGAATTGGACCAGAGCTCGCTGTTCCGGACCGACCGGTTCCCCGGGTACGACCTGCTGGAGGGTGGTTTGCGTCTTACCGCCGGCATGCGGGCGACCATGCGCTGGGATCAGGGCCGGGAAGCCAGCCTGTTCGTCGGCCGCAGCCTGCGCGACGCCGAGCAACCTGGGTTCCGCGTCCCTGTGCCCGACGCGCCGGCGCAGCTGTACGATCCGTCGGGTCTGGCGTCGGATACGTCGGACTGGGTCGTCCAGGGCAGCTTCTCCCCGTCGGACCGGGTCCGGGGTTGGGGGCACGCCACGATCGATTCCTCGGGCGAGGTGCGGCGGGCCGAGGCCTCGGCCGACGGCCGCTGGGGCCGGCGCAACCTGGCGACGGTGACCTATATTATCGACCGGTCCAACCCGATCGAGGGGCCACTGAACCGCAACTATGAATTCATCCAGCTGTCGGGCCAGCAGTTCATCTATGGCAATTGGGGCGTGACCGTCGCCGGCATCGCCGACCTGGAACAGGACGAGATCACCCGCTCCGACATCGGACTGCTGTTCGATGACGATTGTTTCCGGTTCGAGCTGGGCTGGCGGCGCGACAACACCCGCGTACGCCCGACGGGCCCGTCCGAGGGCGTCTATGTGCGCCTAAACCTCGCCACTTTCGGCGGTACAGGGTATTGACGCAGCGACAGGCGCTGGACGCCGCGCGACCCGGGGGCGCGCGGAATGATTATCCGGATCAAATCCGGGCCAACGCCGCTTGAGGAATACGGACTGATATGGGTTTGACGCGTTATATGACGGGCGTGGCGATGGCCGCCCTCCTGGCCGGTACGGCCGTGGCGCAGACCGCGCCGGTCCAGGCTCCGGCCGCTGCGGGAACCCTGAATCCGGCGGCCGAGGCGGCGCCGCCCGCGGCTCCGGCCGCACCCGCGTTCCAGATGTCCGACGGCATCCTGGCCACGGTCAACGACAGCGTCATCACCGGCTACGACCTTCGCCAGCGGATGCTGCTGCTGATCGCCATGACCCAGGTCCAGCCGACGCCCGAGAATATTCCGGCCATCCAGCAGCAGGCCCTGAACCTGCTGATCGACGAGCGGCTGCAGGCCCAGGAACTGACCAAATACGAGGACCTGGTGATCACCGACGAGGAGGTCGATCAGGAACTGGCCGCCATGGCCCAGGAAGTCGGCGCTGCACCGGCGACCTATATCGATTTCCTCGCCCAGGGCGGCATCCGTCCCTCGACCCTGCGCGAACAGCTCCGGACCCAGCTTGGCTGGTCCCAACTGGTCGGCGGACGCTTCCAGAGCCGCGCCCGCGTCAGCAAGGCGGCGGTCGACGCCGCCCTTCGCCAGGCCGCCGAGGCGGCCTCGAAGAAGCAGTATCTGATCGGCGAAATCTATATCGAGGCCAGCCGCGTCGGCGGCCAGCAGGCCGCGCTGAACGGCGCCACCCAACTGGTCCAGCAGATGGTCCAGGGCGCACCCTTCCAGGCCGTCGCCCAGCAGTTCTCGGCCGCGCCTTCGGCCACCCGCGGCGGCGACGCCGGCTGGGTCGTGGAAGGCACCATGCAGCCGGCCCTGCAACAGGCGCTGGATCAGCTCGAAGTCGGCCAGCTGTCGCGGCCAATTCCGGTCGATGGCGGGGTCTATATTGTTTATATGCGCGACAAGCGGGATGGGGCGTCGGCCAGCCTGGTGCAGATCAAACAGGTGATGATCGAGCTGCCGGAGACCGCCACCGACGCGGAGGTGGCCGCGGCCACGGCGCGCCTGGAGGCCCTTCGGCCCCAGCTGACCTGCGATACGATGCTGCAACGCGCCACGTCGGAACAGGGCCTGCTGGGCTCCGACCTGGGCGAGGCCGACGTGCAGAACCTGGCGCCCCAGTTCCAGCAGGTCGCCCGCTCGGCCGAGGTCGGTTCGGTCAGCACTCCCGTCCGCACGCCGCTGGGCGTCCACCTGCTGGGCGTCTGCGGACGCCGGGCCGGCGGGGTCGAGGCTCCCGACGCGCGCGCCGTGGAAGCCCAGTTGTTCCGCCAGAACCTCGCGACCCTGGGCAAGCGCTATATGCGCGACCTGCGTGAGGACGCCCTCATCGAGATGAAGTGATGACCGGCCCCGCGCCGCTGGCCCTGTCCATGGGCGAACCGGCGGGCGTGGGACCCGAGATCATCGCGAAGGCGTGGGCGGCGCTGAAGGCCGAGGGTCCGGTCTTCGTCGTGATCGGCGACGCCCAGGCGCTCAGCGTCTACGCGCCGGTCGCTGCTGTTCTGACCGCGGCGGACGCAGCCGACGTCTTTTCGACGCGCATCCCGGTTATCGATTCACCGCTTCCCATTCAGTGCAGGCCGGGCCATCCCGAGCCCGCCAACGCCGGGACCGTCGCCGACTGGATCGAGCAGGCGGTCAACCTGGCCCTGTCGGGCGAGTGCTCGGGCGTGGTCACCGCCCCGATCGCCAAGGCCCCGTTGTACGCCGCCGGCTTCCGCTTCCCCGGTCACACAGAATTTATCGCCGAACTGACTGCGGACGCGCCGTTCGCCGGCGCGCGCGGACCGGTGATGATGCTGACGGCGAAGGATCTGCGGGCCTGCCTCGTCACCATCCATGCGCCGCTGGCCGAGGCGCCGGAACTGGTCACGGTCGAACGCGTCTGCCGCACGGCGCGCGTGGTCCATGAGGCGCTGAAGCGCGACTTCGGCGTCGCCGCGCCCCGGCTGGCCCTCGCCGCGCTGAACCCGCACGCGGGCGAAGGCGGGGCGATCGGACTGGAGGAGATCGAGGTGCTGGCCCCGGCGGTCGGGATCCTCAGGGGCGAAGGCATCACCATCACCGATCCCCTGCCCGCCGACACCCTGTTCCACGACGACGCGCGCGCGACCTACGACGCCGTCCTGTGCCTGTACCACGACCAGGCCCTGATCCCGGTCAAGACGCTGGACTTCTGGGGCGGGGTCAATACGACCCTGGGCCTGCCCGTGATCCGCACCTCGCCCGACCACGGCACCGGCTTCGACATCGCCGGCAAGGGCGTCGCGCGGGCCGACAGCCTGATCGCGGCCATCCGTCTGGCCGGACAGATGGCGGCGGCGCGCCGGGCGCTGTAAGCAGCCCGTGTGACCGACCTCCCCACCCTCCGCGAATCCCTCGACGCCCACGGGCTGTCGGCGAAGAAGAGCTTCGGCCAGCATTTCCTGCTGGACCTGAATGTGACCCGCAAGATCGTACGCCTGGCCGGCCCGTTCGAGGGCCGCGCCGTGATCGAGGTCGGCCCCGGCCCCGGCGGTCTGACCCGGGCCCTGCTGGAAAGCGACGCCGGCAAGGTGGTGCTGGTCGAGAAGGACCCCCGCTTCCTCCCTCTGCTGGCCGAGCTCGACGACGGATCCGGACGGTTGATCGTGGTCGAGGCCGACGCCCTGAAGGTGCGCGAGGCGGAGCTGGTTGAGGGCCCCGCGCATGTGGTGTCCAACCTGCCCTACAACGTCGGCACGCCGTTGCTGATCAAATGGCTGACCGGGCCGTGGACGCCCCACGCCCTGACCCTGATGTTCCAGAAGGAAGTCGCCGAGCGGATCGTCGCCGCGCCGGGCGACGACGCCTACGGCCGGCTGGCGGTGATCAGCCAGGCCGTGTGCGAGGCGCGTCTGGTCATGCATCTGCCGGCCGCGGCGTTTACGCCGCCGCCGAAGGTGGCCTCGGCCGTGGTCCATCTGGTCCCGCGGACGGATCGGCCGGATGCGGAGACACTGAAGCGGCTGGAACGGGTGACGGCGGCGGCGTTCGGCCAGCGCCGCAAGATGCTGCGATCCAGCCTGAAGACGCTGGGCGGCGCGGCGCTGTGCGAGGCCGCCGGGATCGAGCCGGACGCGCGCGCCGAGGTGGTCGATGGCGCGGGCTTTCTGCGGCTTGCACGCGCGCTCTGAGCCTCACTGTGGGCGGGCGCGCCTCAGTTTCGGCATCGTGTGGAGTGGCAAAGGCCGCTATCGTCCACCGACCAGCCTGAAGGGGGGACCCGCCACCGTCTGCGCCAGCGCGTCTCTAGACCGCCTCGTTCAGCAGGGCGTTGCGGTAGGCGTCGACCCAGAGGTTGCGGAACCGCCGGGACCGTTCGGCGTGGTAGATGTGGGCCAGTTCGGCGTAGCTGCGGTCGAAGTCGTCGTTGACGAAGATGTAGTCGAAGTCCCCGCAGTGCTCGATCTCGCCCTTGGCGTTGGCGATGCGGCGTTCGATGACCTCTTCGGCGTCCTGCGAACGGGTCACCAGGCGGCGGCGCAACTCCTCGAGGCTGGGCGGCAGGATGAAGACGCGGACGGCGTCCTCCGGGCATTTGCGGGCGATGTCGCGGGCGCCCTGCCAGTCGATGTCGAACAGGACGTCCCGTCCCTCGGACAGGGCCCGGTCGATGGGGGCGCGCGGCGAGCCATAGCGGGCGCCGTGGACGTCGGCCCATTCGAGGAAGGCGTCGGCATCGATCAGACGCTGGAATTCGGCGTCGTCGACGAAATGATAGTCGCGGTCGGCGACCTCGCCAGGGCGGATGCCGCGGGTGGTCATGGAGATCGACAGCTCCAGCCCGCCGTGGTCGGCCATCAGGCGGCGGCACAGGCTGGTCTTGCCCGCGCCGGACGGGCTGGCGACGATCAGCAGGACGCCGCGGCGGGGCGTGCGTTCATTCGACATTCTGGACCTGTTCGCGCAACTGTTCGATGACGGCCTTCAGCTCGAGGCCGATTCCGGTGAGCGCGGTCGTAGCCGATTTCGAGCAGAGGGTGTTCGCCTCCCTCATGAATTCCTGCATCAGGAAGTCGAGTTTTCGTCCGGCGGGGGGTTGCTGCAACAGGGTGCGGGCCGAGGCGACGTGGGCGGTCAGCCGGTCCAGTTCCTCGCGCACGTCGGCCTTGGTCGCCAGCGCCGCCGCCTCGAGGAAGATGCGGTCCTGGAGCCCCGGAGCGTCCGGCGCCAATTCGGTCATGCGGCGGGTGAACCGCTCGCGGATGGCGTCGGTCTGGGCGGCGGCCCCGGTTTCGGCCTGGACCGTCAGGGCGTCGATGCGGGCGATGAAGTCGGTGATCACGGGCAGAAGCTGGCCGCCCTCGCGGTCGCGCGAGAGCTTCAGGGCGTCCATGGCCTGATCGATGGTGACGGCCATGGCGGCCTCGACGGCGGCGCGGGCCTCGGCTTCGTCGGCGTCCTCGGGCGCCTCCAGCACGCCGCGCAGGGACAGCAGGCCGTCGGCCGAAGGCGGGGTCGCCCCCTCCTCCGCCAGCTCATTGGCCAGCGCCAGATAGCGGGCGAGGACGTCCTGATTGATCTTCAGCGCGGCGGCGCCGGGGTCGGCGCGTTTGGCCTGGATCCCGACCGTGACCTGTCCGCGGCTCAGCCGGGCCTGGGCCGAAGCCTTGGCGTGGCGCTCCAGGGTGTCGAAGCCGGGCGGGCCGCGGAAGCGGACCTCCAGATTGCGGCCGTTGACCGAACGGGCCTCGACCGACCAGCTCCAGTCGCCCCCACCCTCGACGGCGAGCGCGCCGTCCGCACGCCCGAAGCCGGTCATGCCGGAAATCCGGCTCATCGGGCCGGCGCCGGGGTCGTCTGCGGGATGCTGATGACGCGGGCGCCGGGCGGCGCGGTCACCCCCGGAGCCGCGGTTGCGCCCGCGGCGGCCTCGGGGGGCGCATTGGGCACGCCGGGAACCGTGCCGGGCACGGCCGGCGGCGCGGCCTCGGGCGGCAGGCCGGCCTTGCGACGCTCGATCTCGCGCCAGCGGGCGACATTGATCAGGTGCTCGTCATAGGTTCGGGCGAAGACGTGTCCCCCCGTGCCGTCGGCGACGAAGAACAGTTCGTCGGTCCGGGGCGGGTTCAGCACGGCGGCGATGGCGTCGCGACCCGGATTGGCGATGGGCGTCGGAGGCAGGCCGTCGATCTGATAGGTGTTCCAGGCCGTCTGGCGATCCAGCTCGGACCGCCGGATGCCCCGGCCCAGAGGGCGGCCGCGGGTGATGCCATAGACGATCGTCGGATCGCTCTCCAGCCGCATGCCGGCGCGCAGACGGTTGGTGAAGATGGCGGCGACGCGCGGACGTTCGGCGGCCAGACCGGTTTCCTTCTCGACGATCGAGGCCAGGACCATGGCTTCCTCGGGCGAGCGAACGACCGTGGTCGGGCTGCGGGCGGCCCACAGGCGGGCCAGGTTCTCGTCGCGGGCGCGGCGCATGCGGGCGATCACCGAATTGCGGGTTTCCCCGCGGCTGACCTCATAGGTGTCGGGCCACAGGGAGCCCTCGTCCGGGGTCACGTCCACCGTGCCGATCAGGATCGGCTGTTTGTTCAGGATGTCGACGGCCTGGGCCGAGGACCAGCCTTCCGGCAGGGTGACGTAGTGGCGGACCACCCGGCCCTCGACCAGCAGGACGATGACGGATCGCAGCGACGCCTTGCTCGGCACCTCGTACTCGCCGGCGCGCAGCTTGCGGTCGGCGCCGGTCAGGGTGGCGGCGGCCTTGAACATGTCGGTCGAGCGGATCACGCCCGCCGACTTCAGGGTCGCGGCGATGGCCGAGACGCCCGCGCCGCTGGGCAGGGTGACGATGGTGGTCTGTCGACCGTCCCGAGCCGCCGGGCCGGGGGCGTAGAAGACGCTCCAGGCCGCGACCAGGGCGGCGATGATGAACAGGCTGATGGTGGCCGTGGCCGCCAGGAAGGCCGTCTTGCGGCCCGATCCCCGTTCGACCCCCACCTAGCTCACCTTGCGGAAGATGACGGTGGCGTTGGTGCCGCCGAAGCCGAAGCTGTTCGACATGGCCACATCAATCTCCATTGGCTGGCCCTTGTCGCGGACCAGGTTCAGGGCGGTTTCCTGCTCGGGATTGTCCAGGTTGATGGTCGGCGGCGCGATCTGGTCCCGGATGGCGAGGATGCAGAAGATCGCCTCGATGGCCCCGGCGGCGCCCAGCAGGTGTCCGGTCATGGACTTGGTCGAGGACAGGGCCACCTTCGGCGCGTGGTCGCCCATCAGCTTCTCGATGGCGCCGGCCTCGATCCAGTCGGCCATGGTCGAGGTGCCGTGCGCGTTGACGTAGTCGATGTCCGAGACCTCGATACCCGCCCGTTTGACGGCCATCTGCATGGCGCGGTAGCCGCCGTTGCCGTCCTCGGCCGGGGCGGTGATGTGATACGCGTCGCCGCTGAGCCCATAGCCGATGACCTCGGCGTAGATCGTCGCGCCGCGCGCTTTCGCGTGCTCGTACTCTTCCAGCACCACGATGCCCGCGCCCTCGCCCATGACGAAGCCGGAATGGTCCTTGTCCCAGGGCCGCGAGGCCTTTTCGGGCTGATCGTTGTACGCGGTGCACAGGGCCTTGCAGGCCAGGAAGCCGGCGATGCCTATGGGGACGATGGAGCTTTCCGCCCCGCCGGCCACCATGACGTCGGCGTCGTCCATCATGATCATCCGCGCCGCATCGCCGATGGCGTGGGCGCCGGTCGCGCAGGCGGTCACGACGGAATGGTTCGGGCCCTTGAGGCCGTGGCGGATCGATATCTGGCCCGAGGTCAGGTTGATCAGGGCCGAGGGGATGAAGAAGGGGCTGACCCGGCGCGGGCCCTGCTCCTTGAGGATGATGGCGGTGTCGGCGATGGGGCCCAGACCGCCAATGCCCGAACCGACCATGACGCCTGTGCGTTCGCGCTGTTCCTCGGTCTCGGGCTTCCAGCCGGCGTCGGCCAGGGCCTCGTCGGCTGCGGCGATGGCGTAGACGATGAAGTCGTCGACCCGCTTGCGATCCTTGGGCGACATGACCTTTTCATGGTCGAAGACTCCGGGCTGGCCGGGCGCGCCGCCGCCGCGGCCGTCTACGGACGGGATTTCACCCGCGATGGTGCAGGCATAGCCTTCGGTATCGAAGCTGGTGATCGGGCCGATGCCCGAACGCCCTTCAAGGATGCCCTTCCAGGTGTGATCCACGCCCCAGCCCAGAGGCGTGAGCAGACCGAGACCGGTGACGACGACGCGGCGCATGAGCGCTCCTCGCTACAGAATCCTGACCGCAAACAGTAATGGCCGCCGGGCGACCCCGCTAGGGGCGCGCCACGGCGGCCATCAAAGCCGTATCGAAAGCGGCGGCGATCAGCCGGCCAGCTTCTCGTCGATGAACTTCACGGCGTCGCCGACCGTCTGGATGTGTTCGGCGGCGTCGTCCGGGATTTCGATGTCGAATTCTTCCTCGAAGGCCATCACCAGTTCGACGTTGTCGAGCGAGTCGGCGCCCAGATCGTCGATGAAGCTGGCTTTTTCAACGACCTTTTCCGGATCGGCGTCCAGGTGGTCGATAACGATCTTACGGACGCGTTCCAGGGTGTCGGACATGGGAGTCTCTGCTTTTAGGGCCGCCGGGGCGGCTGTTGTCTCAGTCACTGCCGTATGACGACAGCGGCGACGGCGCAAGCCTTCAACGAAGACTCAGGCCGGTCGGTTGCGTGGCCTTTAGCACAGCCGTCAGGGCAGGAAATAGCCCCCGGCCAAGCCAGGCGAAATCAGATCATCGCCATGCCGCCGTTCACGTGCAGCGTCTGGCCCGTGACATAGGCGGCCTCGTCCGACGAAAGATAGACGGCGGCGGCGGCGATCTCGTCCCCCGTGCCGAGGCGGCCGGCCGGGATGTTCTTCAGGATGGTCTCGCGCTGGGCGTCGTTCAGCACGTCCGTCATGGGCGAGGCGATGAAGCCCGGGGCGATGCAGTTCACGGTGATGCCCCTGGAGCCCACCTCCTGCGCCAGCGACTTGGAAAAGCCGATCATGCCGGCCTTCGAGGCCGCATAGTTGGTCTGGCCGGGGTTGCCGGTGACGCCGACCACCGAGGTCACGCCGATGATCCGGCCCGAGCGTCGCTTCATCATCCCCTTCATCGCGGCGCGCGACAGGCGGAAATAGCTCTCCAGATTGATCCGGATGACGTCCTGGAAGTCCTCGTCCTTCATTCGCATCAGCAGGCCGTCCTTCGTGATGCCGGCGTTGGCGATCAGGATGTCCAGCGGCGCGCCGGCGGCTTCCTCGGCGCGGGCGATGAGGCCGTCGACCGATTCGGCGTCCGACAGGTTGGCGGCGGCGGCGAAGGCGCGCTCACCCAATTCCTTCGCCAGATCCTGCAGCACCGCCTCGCGGGTGCCGGACAGGACGACCGTCGCGCCCTGGGCGTGCAGGGCGCGGGCGACCGCGCCGCCGATGCCGCCCGTTGCGCCGGTTACAAGCGCAGTCTTTCCAGTGAGATCGAACATCTTCTTTTCCTTGTGTCTCAGAGCGACGTGGCGAAGGCTTCCAGCTCTTCGGGCGTATTCAGGGCCGTGCTTTCGGCGTCCGGCGCGATCCGCCTGGCCATGCCGGTCAGGACCTTGCCCGAGCCGATCTCGGCGAAGCGGGTGACGCCGCCCTCTCCGGCCATCCACTCCATGCTTTCGCGCCAGCGGACGCGGCCGGTGACCTGTTCGACCAGCAGGCGGCGGATGACCTCGGGATCGGTCTCCGGGCGGGCGGTGATGTTGGCGACGACGGCGACCGAGGGCGCGACGATGGTCGCCGGGGCCAGGGCCGTGGCCATTTCGTCGGCGGCGGGCTGCATCAGCGGGCAGTGGAAGGGCGCCGAGACGTTCAGCGGAATGGCCCGCGCGCCCAGCTCCTTGGCCTTTTCGATGGCGCGGTCGACGGCGGCCTTGTCGCCCGAGATGACGACGTTGCCGTTGTTGTTGTCATTGGCCACGACACAGACGCCGACCTCGGACCCGGCCTTCGCCGCCTCCTCCGCCAGCGCCAGATCGGTTTTCGGGCCGATCAGCGACGCCATGGCGCCCCTGCCCACGGGCACGGCGCGTTGCATGGCCTGACCGCGCAGCTTCAGCAGCCGCGCCGTGTCGGCCAGGGAGACGGCGCCCACGGCGCACAGGGCGGAATATTCGCCCAGCGAATGGCCGGCGGCGTATGTCGCTTTCGTCAGATCGAAGCCGAACTCGGTCTTCAGGGCCCGCATCGCCGCCACCGAGACCGCCATCAGGGCCGGCTGGGCGTTCTCGGTCAGGGTCAGCTGATCCTCGGGACCCTCGCGCATCAGCTGGCTGAGGTTCTGGCCCAGGGCCTCGTCGACCTCGGCGAAGACGGCGCGGGCCGAAGCGAAGGCGTCGGCCAGGGCGGAGCCCATGCCGACCGACTGGCTGCCTTGTCCCGGGAACAGCAGGGCGAGGGTCATGAGGGGCTCCTGAGCCGTGAATCAAGCGCGAACCGATAGGCCGGGCCTGCCGCAGGGGCAAGCCGTCCGCCCTGCCTTGTTCCTCGTCGGACCATCGATTTGACATGCAGGTATTTACCTGCATATATGATCCATATCCGAGAGAGACCGAATGGACGCGGACAAGGTTTTCAAGGCGCTGGGCGACCCGACCCGCAGAAAGCTGCTCGACCGGCTTTGCGAAAAGAACGGCCAGACGCTGGGCGAGCTTTGCGAAAATCTGGACATGGCCCGGCAGTCCGCCACCCAGCACCTCGGAATTCTCGAGGAGGCCAATCTGGTCAGCACCGTCAGGCGCGGCCGGGAAAAGCTGCACTTCATCAACCCGGTGCCGCTGCACGACATCTACGAACGCTGGATCCGCAAGTTCGAAATCCAGCGGCTCAGCCTGCTGCACGACCTCAAGACAGAACTCGAAGGAGACAAGAGATGACCCGCCAGACCACCAGCTTCGTCTATGTGACCTACATCGTCTCGACGCCCGAAAAGGTGTTCGAGGCCATCACCCGGCCCGACATCGCGCGGCGCTACTGGGGCCACGAGAATGTCTCGGACTGGAAGCCCGGTTCGAAATGGCAGCACGTCCGCGCCAATGACGAACGGACCGTCGAACTGGTCGGCGAGGTGGTCGAATCCTCGCCGCCCTCGCGGCTGGTCATCACCTGGGCGAATGAGTCCCAGGCCTCCGATCCGGACGCCTACAGCCGGGTGACCTTCGAGATCGAGCCTTATGAGGAGATGGTCCGGCTGACCGTCTCGCACGACGATCTGGTCGTCGGCAGCGGCATGGCCAACGGCGTCACCAAGGGCTGGCCGATCGTCCTTTCCAGCCTGAAATCGCTGCTGGAGACCGGCCAGGGCCTCGACGTCTTCGCCAGGCCGAAAGCGGCCTGACCATGACCGAACCCTATGCCGGCGGATGCGCGTGCGGCGCGGTCCGCTATGAGGTGAAGAGCGAACCCCTGTTCCAGAACCACTGCCACTGCCTCCAGTGCCAGAAGCTGAGCGGCGCGGGGCACGGCTCCTACCTGACCTTTCCCGGGCGGGCGGAGGCGAGCCTGACGGGCGAGGCCAGCACATGGCGGGTGGCGGGCGACAGCGGCGCCAGGAAGCTGCACGCCTTCTGCCCGACCTGCGGATCGCCGGTCTGGCTGACGTTTGAGGCGGCGCCGGACCTGATCGCGGTCCACGCCGGCAGCCTCGACGATCCGGGCCGGTTCAAGCCGCAGGCGATCACCTACGGCGTTCGCGCGCCGGCGTGGGACACGATGGATCCGGCGCTGCAGACCTTCGACAGGATGCCGACGGGCTAGCTCTCCGGACCGGCGCCTAGAACAGCACCGCGGGGTTCATGATCCGGTGCGGGTCCAGCGCGGCCCGCACCGCCTGCATCGCCGCGATCTCGACCGGCGACTTGTACCGCCGCGCCTCTTCGGTCTTCAGCCGTCCCAGCCCGTGCTCGGCCGAGATGGAGCCGTCGTAGCGGGCGACGATGTCGTGGACGACCTGCGACCCTTCCGCCCAGCGGGCGAGAAAGGCCGGGAGGTCGCCGCCGGGCGGGCACAGCACGTCATAGTGCATATTGCCGTCGCCGACGTGGCCGAAGGCGCTGACCCGCGCGCCGGGGTGGAAGCGTTCGACGGCCGCCGTGGCTTCTTCCAGGAAGTCGGCGATGCGCGAGACGGGCACGGAGACGTCGTGCTTCCAGCCGCCGCCCTCGGGCTTCTGGGCCGCGGACTGCTCCTCGCGCACCTTCCAGAAGGCGGCGCGCTGGGCGTCGTTCTGGGCGATGGCGGCGTCGACGATCAGGCCGGTCTCGAAGGCGTGGGTCAGCAGCCGTTCCATGGCGGAATCGGCCCCGCCGGGCTCGCCCGAGACCAGTTCGATGAGGACGTACCAGGGCGGGGTCGAGTCCAGCGGCTCGCGCGTGTCGGGGATGTTGGCGAGAACGAACTCCATGCCGATCCGCTTCATCAGCTCGAAGGCCTCGACCCCGCCGCCGGTTTCGGCCTTGGCGCGGGCCAGCAGTTCGATCGCGGCCGCGGGCGTCTCCAGCCCGACCATGGCCGTCGCCCGGCTGCGCATGACGGGAAACAGCTTCAGCGTCGCCGCCGTGACGACGCCCAGCGTGCCTTCCGCGCCGATCAGCAGCTGCTTCAGGTCGTAGCCGGTGTTGTCCTTCCGCAGACGTTTCAGACCGTGGAAAATCTGGCCGTCCGGCAGCACCGCCTCCAGCCCCAGCACCAGATCGCGCATCACGCCGTAGCGGATGACCGCGGTGCCGCCCGCATTGGTCGAGACCACGCCGCCGATGGTGGCCGTGCCCTCGGCCGCGAGGCTGAGCGGGAACAGACGGCCGGCGGCGGCGGCGGCCTGTTGAGCCTCCAGCAAGGTCACGCCGGCCTCGACCGTCATGGCGTCGTCCAGCGGCGTGACGTCGCGGATCGCGCGCAGCTTCCGCGTCGACAGCAGGACCTCGCCATAGGGAATCTGGCCGCCCACGAGGCCGGTGTCGCCGCCCTGGGGGGTGATAGCCACGCGGTGTTCGGCGCAGATCGCGACCAGCCGAGCCGTCTCTTCCGTCGAGCGGGGTGTCAGCATCAGCGGCGTATGTCCCCGCCAGCGGTTGCGCCATTCCGTCAGCCATGGCGCGATCTCGGCGGGATCGTCCGTCCAGCCGCCGGCTCCGGCCGCGGATTTCAGGGCTTCGAGGGCGGCGGCGGACGGCGGGGTCATGCGCCCTTGTCTCAAAGTCGTGGACGCGGCGAAAGGGCCAAGCCACGCTGGCGCCATGACGACCGCCCTTCCCTCGCCCGTTCCCGCCGTCGGCGTCGTCTGCCTGCGGGGCGACGAGGTGCTGCTGATCCGGCGGGGAACGCCGCCGCGGCAGGGCGAATGGAGCCTTCCGGGCGGCCGGATCGAACCGGGCGAACGCGCCGTCGACGCCGCGCTGCGCGAACTGCGCGAGGAAACCGGGGTCGAGGCGGAGATCACCGGCCTGATCGACGTGGTCGACGGGATATTTCCGGATTCGGACCGCCACTATGTCCTGATCGACTACGCCGCGCGCTGGATGTCCGGCGAGCCGGTTGCGGGCGATGACGCGGTCGAGGCGCGGTTCGTGGCGCTGGACCAGGTCGAGGCGCTGGTGAACTGGTCGGAGACGCGCCGGATCATCGCCCTGGCTGCGGCGTCCCGCGATTTGGGACGCGACCCGCGTTCGCCGACGTGACAAGCTGCGCCTTTCCGGCGATCGGCCGGACGGGGAACCTCATCATGCGTATCCGTAGTCTCGTGGCGGCGCTCGCCGCCTCGGCCGCCCTGCTCGCGCCGGCGGCCTCGGCCCAGACCGAGTCGATCGACTTCACCCTGACCAACAACACCGAACATGTGCTGACCGCCCTGTTCATCTCCCTGCCTTCGACGAACGAATGGGAAGAGGACATCTTCGGCGCCGACGTCCTGGGTTCGGGCGAGAGCATCGACATCTCGATCGACGACGGCCTGCCGGAGTGCGTCTACGACATCCGCGCCGACTTCTCGGACGGCGATTCGGTGCAGGTCGCGGAGGTCAATTTCTGCGAACTGGACGGCGAGGAACTGGCCATCAACGAGGACTAGTCCGGCGCGCCAACGCTGACCGCAGGGCGGCTCCCGACCGGGGGCCGCCCTTTTCATTACGCGGATGTCATCTTCGCCCTGTCCGGTTTCTGTGGCGCACGGGCCACAGGGTGCTAACCTGAACGGGATTTGGGAGGCTTTATGGACACGTCCGTTCTTTTCACCATCGCCCTGGTCGCGCTGGCCTTCGTTCTGCTGTTCAGCGTGGTCAAGATCGTGCCGCAAGGGCGCGAAATGACTGTCGAACGTTTCGGCAAATACACGCGCACGCTTGCGCCGGGCATCAGCATACTGACGCCCTTCGTCGAGCGGATCGGCCGGCGCATGAACATGATGGAGCAGGTCCTCGACGTGCCCCAGCAGGAGGTCATCACCAAGGACAACGCCATGGTGAAGGTCGACGCCATCGTCTTCATCCAGGTGATGGACGCCGCCTCGGCCGCCTATCGGGTCGAGAACCTGCCCTACGCCATCACCCAGCTGTGCATGACCAACCTGCGCACCGTGGTCGGGTCGATGGAGCTGGACGAGGTCCTGTTCCAGCGGGACAGCATCAACTCGCGCCTGCTGACCGTGATCGACGCGGCGACCGAGCCCTGGGGCGTCAAGGTCAACCGGATCGAGATCAAGGACCTGACCCCGCCCGCGGACATCACCAACGCCATGGCCCGCCAGATGAAGGCCGAGCGCGAGAAGCGCGCGGTCATCACCGAGGCCGAGGGCGAGAAACAGGCCGCCATCGCGCGCGCCGAGGGCGCCAAGCAATCGGCCATCCTCCAGTCCGAGGGCCGCAAGGAAGCCGCCTTCCGCGACGCCGAGGCCCGCGAACGCGCCGCCGAGGCCGAGGCCAAGGCCACGGCCATGGTCTCGGAAGCCATCGCCCGCGGCGACGTCAACGCCATCAACTATTTCGTGGCCCAGAAATACGTCGAGGCCTTCGCCGAACTGGCGCGCAACCCGACCGCCAAGACCGTCATCGTCCCCGCCGAGATGAGCGGACTGGTCGGCACCATCGCCGGACTGGGCGAACTGGTCGGATTGGCGAAGGAGCAGCAGCAGAGCCGCACCGACGTGCGCCGCGATGCGCCGCCGCCGCCGCCGAAGCCGCCCGCGCCGCCGCGCCCGCCGCGTCCCGCCGTTCCGAGGACCTGATCCATGGATGCCCTGATCGACCTGCACGCCGCCCAGCCATTCTGGATCTGGCTGGCCCTGGGCGTGATCCTGCTGGCGGTCGAGGCCGCCTTCTCGACCGAATGGCTGCTGTGGCCGGCGGTGTCGGCGGGGATGGTGGCCGTGGTCACCGCCCTTGGCCTGCCGCTGAGCTTCGTGGGCGAGGTCGCCCTGTTCGCCGTGCTGACGGTGGCCATGACCCTGCTGTCGCGCCGCCTGATCCAGCGGGTGAACCCCAGCGACAGTCCGGACATCAACGCCCGCGACAACCGGCTGGTCGGGCAGCGGGCCCAGGTCGTCCAGCCGTTCGTGGACGGCCGTGGCCGGGTGTTCGTTTCGGGCGCCGAGTGGGTGGCCGAAATCGACGGCGCGGGGCCGCTGATCGGAGAGAGCGTGATCGTCGACCGGGTTGATGGATCGAAGCTGAGGGTACGTCTGGCCTGAAATCCTTCTGAAGGCCTTGCCCCCGGAGCGCCGGCATGTATGTTGACTTAGTCAACATAGGTCGCCGCCATGGACTTCGCTCAGGACGTACGTCGGTTCAATCGTTTCTACACGCGCCAGATCGGCCTGCTGGAGGAACACCTGCCCGCCAGCGATCTGTCCCTTCCGGAAGGTCGGGTCCTGTTCGAGATCGCGACGGAAGGGCCCCGCACCGCCGCCGCCATCTCCAGAGCGATGGGGATGGACAAGGCACAATTGAGCCGCCTTGTCGGACGCCTTCTGGAGCGCTCGCTGCTGGTCAGCCAGATCGACCCGGACAACGCCAGGCGCCGCATTCTCTCGCTGACAGACCGGGGCCGCAAAGCCTTCGCCGAGCTGGATCGCGGCTCGCAAAACAAGACCGAGGCCATGCTGGAGGCTCTTCGAAGCGAACAGCGGCGCCGGCTGGTCGGAGCCATGCGGGAAATCGAGGCGACCCTTGCCGCCAAGGACGGCGACGGCGACGGGGTGACGCTAAGAGCCCCCCGGTCGGGCGATATCGGCTGGGTCACCAGCCGTCAGGCCGTCCTGTACACACAGGAGTACGGCTGGGACTGGACCTACGAGGCCTTCGTCGCGAAAATTCTCGGCGACTTCGTCACAGGTTTCGATCCCCGACGTGAGGACGCATGGATCGCCGAAAGGAACGGCCGGATCCTGGGATCGATCTTCCTCATGCGGGGCGACAGGCCCGAAGTCGCAAGACTGCGCCTGCTCTACGTCGAGCCGGAGGCGCGTGGTCTGGGTCTTGGCCGCCGACTGGTCGAGACGTGTATCGAGCGCGCCCGTGAACTGGGGTACGGCCGCCTGACCCTGTGGACCAACGACATCCTGACCGCCGCCCGCCATATCTACGAGAACGCCGGCTTCCGCCTGACCGAACAGACCCCGCACCGGTCCTTCGGAAAGGATCTCGTCGGCCAGACCTGGGATCTGGACCTCTAGCCGCCGCGCATCTCTTCGATGCCGCGATTGGCCAGCCCGTCGGCGCGCTCGTTCAGTTCGTGCCCCGCGTGGCCCTTCACCCAGTGCCATTTGACGTCGTGCCTGGCGCGAGCCTCGTCGAGGCGGCGCCACAGGTCCTCATTCTTGACCGGCTTCCTGTCGGCCGTCTTCCAGCCGCGCGCCTTCCAGCCCCGGATCCATTCTGTGATGCCGGTCATGACGTATTTGCTGTCGGTGTGCAGATCGACGCGGCACGGCCGGGTCAGGGCCTCCAGGGCGCTGATCGCCCCCATCAGCTCCATGCGGTTGTTGGTCGTCAGCGGCTCGCCGCCCCACAGTTCCTTCTCGTGGCCGCCGCCGGTCTGAAGGACGGCGCCCCAGCCGCCGGGCCCCGGATTGCCCTTGCAGGCGCCGTCGGTGTGGATGATGACGTGACTCATGGGCGCGTCCTAACAGGTTCGCTTGGCGTCGCGCCACTGAACGGCCTATATGCGGCAAGAGATTTCGACCGGGCCGACCCGGCCTGACTGAGGAGAGTTGTCCGTGGGTTCATTCAGCATCTGGCACTGGGCCATCGTCGCCATCATCGTGCTTCTGCTGTTCGGCGGCCGGGGCAAGCTGTCGGGCCTGATGGGCGACGCGGCCAAGGGCGTGAAAGCCTTCAGGGACGGCCTGAAAGACACCGACGGGGACAAGCCCCGCGATGAGCGCGCCGGAGCACTGCCCCGCACCGACGCCGAAAAAGAAGACCTGAAGTCGTAAGCCGCATTGACGTCGGAGACCTGACGCATGGGTGGCCTGGGTCCCGGAATCGGGGGCGGCGAATATCTGGTGATCGCGATTGTGGCCCTGCTGGTGGTGGGGCCCGAGCGCCTGCCGCTGCTGTTGCGCAAGCTGGGCAAAATGGTCGCCAAGGCGCGCGGCATGGCCAATGAGTTCCGCTCAAGCTTCGACGAGATGGCGCGCCAGTCCGAGCTGGACGAGCTGCGCAAGGAGGTCGAGGCGCTGCGCACCGGTCAGGGCATGCACGCCCTGGGCGCCGACGCCGAAGCCGCCTTCCGGGACATCCGCGACGACCTGAACAAGCCGCTGGATCCGCCGATGCTGTCCGCGCCCGACGAATGGCCCGACAGTCCGCCGGTCATGGCCCCGATCGAGACGCCGCCGGCCGCCGTCAAGCCGACGCCCAAGGCGAAGCCGGCCCGCAAAACGCCCGCGAGGGCGAAGGCCGCAGCGAAACCGGCGGCCTCCGTCAAGGCCGCCGACGGCAAGAGAACGCCCGTGCGCGCCCGTAAGGTCGAGCTGTGACCCTGGATCGCGACGAGGACGAGATCGAGGCGTCGCGCGCGCCTCTGATGGATCACCTGATCGAGCTGCGCGGACGGCTGCTGATCTGCGTCGTCGCCTTCATCCTGGCCTTCCTCGTCTGCTTCTATTTCGCCAGCCCGCTCTATGTCTTCCTGGTCAAACCGTATGTGGTGGCCAGCGCCCTGCAGGCGGTCGACGGCCATAATGTATCCCTGCCGGACCTGATCCTGACCATGGTCGGGCTGAAGCCGCTGGTGGAGGGCCAGCACGAGACGGCGCAGCTGATCTATACGGCTCCGCTGGAGATCCTGTTCGTGAAGATGAAGCTGGCCGGGCTGGGCGCGGTCGTCGCCGCCTTCCCGGTGCTCGCCTTCCAGCTTTACCGGTTCGTGGCGCCCGGGCTGTATCGCAACGAGCGCGGGGCCTTCCTGCCCTTCCTGATCGCGGCGCCGGTGCTGTTCCTCATCGGCGCGGCCCTCGTCTACTACATCATGCTGCCCATCGTGATGCTGTTCTCGCTCAACCAGGGCATCGTCGCCGAGGGCGTCACCGCCGCCCTGCTGCCCAAGGTGTCCGAATACATGAGCCTGGCCACGGCGCTGATCCTGGCCTTCGGCCTGTGCTTCCAGCTGCCGGTAGTGATGACGCTTCTCGGTCTGGCCGGCATCATCAGTTCGAAGGTCATGGCCGAGGGCCGCCGTTACGCCATCGTCGCCGTGGTCGTGGTCGCGGCCGTGGTGACTCCGCCGGATCCGATCAGCCAGCTGATGCTCGCCGTGCCGCTGGTGCTGCTGTATGAAATCTCCATCTGGTGCGTGCGTCTGATCGAGATGCGCCGCAAGACGGCCGACGCCGCGGTCTGAACGCCGGCGCCGGGAGTGAGATCATGACCGCACCGGCCTTCTCACTGGCGCCCCGTCCGGCCGCCGCCCTGGCGCGGCTGCAGGCGATTCCGGGCGCGCGCTACTGGGCTGCGGTCGCGCTGGTCCTTGTGGCGCTCGGCATCCGGTTGACGGCGTCGTCGGCCATGGGCAACGGGTATGGCTATACCTGCTTCTACCCGGCCGTGATCCTGGCGGCCTACTGGCTGGGCGCCTGCCCCGCCCTGTTGGCCACGGGTCTGTCGACGGCCATCGTCTACGCCTTCCTCGGGCCGGCGCCGCTGCACTGGAATGTGGACGGACGGGGTCTGGTGGCGTTGACCTCCTTCCTGCTGTCCTCGGTTCTGCTGATCCACATCCTGAGCACGATCCGGAGCCAGTTCAACCAGCTGGCCGCCACGCACGCGCGGGTCGAGGCCCTGGCCACGAGCCAGGCCGAGCTGTTCCACGAGCACGCCCAGCGGACGACGGATCATCTGCAACTGATCTCGGCCATCCTGCAGCTTCGGGCGCGTGAGGAAGCCGATCCGATGGTCTCGCGCGTGCTGACCAACGCAGCCTCGCGCACCTTGCTGATCTCCCGCGCCCACCGCGAGTTCACGGGCAATCCGCAGAGCCGGATCCCGTTCGCCGCCTTCGCCCGTAAGCTGGTCCAGGCCTCGACCTCTCGGGGCGGTCTGGCGGCGGACAGGGTGCGGATCGCCGCAGGCGATCTCGATGTTCCCCTCGAGCATGCGACGGCGCTGGGCCTGGTGCTGCTGGAGTATCTGACCTCGCTGAAGGACTGCCCCTCAGCCACAAATCTGGCCGTGATCCTGGCCGACGACGGCGACAGTCGAACCTTGAGCCTGGTCGCCGCCGGCGACAGCGGGGTCGCGCCTCCGCGAGATATTCCCCTGTTCGAAGCCATTTCGGAACAGCTGGGCGGGGAGCTTCTGATCACCCGCGGCGCCACGGGCTGCGGGGTGCGCATCCGCTTCCCGGCGACGATCCAGCCGGCCCGGTCCCCGGAACCCGCAGCCGTCAGCCTGCACTGACGGCGGCTTGACCGGAACCGGGGGCGCGCGCCGGTGTTGGTGTCGGGACATCCACTCGGAACCAACGCCATGACAACTCTTCAAAGCATCGCGGCAGCCACGGCCCTGACCGCGCTCGCCTTCGGCGCGGTAGGCTGCACCCAGCAGGAAGCGGCCCCGGCCGCCGAGCAGGCCGCCGCACCGGCGGCCGCGCCGGAAACCCGGACCGTCGTGGAAACCCGGGAGGTCGCGGTGCCCGTGCCCGTGGCTCCCCCGACTGTGGTGGTCGAACGTCCCGAGGTCCGCGCCGGCGACAGCACGACCGTTCGCGCGGGCCGGGACGGCATCGAGGTCGAAACGACCAACCGCTAGATCGCGGAATCCGAATGAATGACGGCGCCGGAGGGCTTCCCCTCCGGCGCCGATTTCGTTCCGCCTCAGCCGGATTGGATCAGCAGCTGTAGTACATGTCGAATTCGACGGGGTGCGGGTGCAGTTGCAGACGCATCACCTCTTCCATCTTCAGCTCGATGTAGCTGTCGATGAAGTCGTCATCCATGACGCCGCCCTTCTTGAGGAAGGCGCGGTCCTTGTCGAGGTTTTCGAGGGCTTCCTTCAGGCTGCCGCAGACCTCGGGGATGTTGCCCCGCTCTTCCGGCGGCAGGTCGTACAGGTTCTTGTCGGCGGCCGCGCCCGGATCGATCCGGTTCTCGATCCCGTCCAGACCGGCCATCAGCAGGGCCACGAAGGTCAGATAGGGGTTGCCCATCGGGTCCGGGAAACGGGCCTCGATACGTTTGGCCTTGGGCGAGTTGACGAACGGGATACGGATCGACGCCGAGCGGTTGCGCGACGAATAGGCCAGCTTGACCGGGGCTTCGTAGCCGGGGACCAGGCGTTTGTAGGAGTTGGTCGTCGAGTTGGCGAAGGCGTTG
Organism: Brevundimonas sp. BR2-1; assembly: GCF_037626195.1. Lineage (NCBI taxonomy): Bacteria > Pseudomonadati > Pseudomonadota > Alphaproteobacteria > Caulobacterales > Caulobacteraceae > Brevundimonas > Brevundimonas sp. BR2-1. The sequence continues at coordinate 266,682 of NZ_JARKMV010000003.1, forward strand.
ATGGCCTTGGCGTGTTTGATGATGCCGCCGATGTACCACAGACACATGTCCGACAGGCCGGCGTATTTGTCGCCGGCGAACAGCGGCTTGCCGTCGCGCCAGATCGACTGGTGCACGTGCATGCCCGAGCCGTTGTCGCCGAAGGTCGGCTTGGCCATGAAGGTGGCCGACTTGCCGTAGGCGGCGGCGACGTTGTGGATCACGTATTTGTAGAGCTGCAGACGGTCGGCCATGGTCAGCAGGTCGCTGAACTTCAGGCCCAGTTCGTGCTGCGCCGGCGCGACCTCGTGGTGGTGCTTCTCGGGCTGCATGCCCAGGTCGCGCATGACGCCCAGCATCTCGCCGCGCAGGTCCTGGGCGCTGTCGGTCGGGTTGACCGGGAAATAACCGCCCTTGTGGGTCGGACGGTGGCCCATGTTGCCTTCGGAATATTCCGCGCCCGTGTTGGCCGGCAGCTCGATCGAATCATAGGTGTAGCCGGTGTCGTGCGGCTGGGTGCTCCAGCGCACGTCGTCGAAGATGAAGAACTCGGCCTCCGGTCCGAAGAAGACCGTGTCGCCCACGCCCGAGGACTGGACATAGGCCAGGGCCTTCTTGGCCATCGAGCGGCTGTCGCGGTTGTAGGGCTCGCCCGTGTCGGGATTCAGGACGTCGCAGAACAGGAACAGGGTCGTCTGCTGATAAAAGGGATCGATCCAGAAGCCGTTCAGGTCCGGCTTCAACAGCATGTCGCTTTCGTTGATCGCCTTCCAGCCGGCGATCGAGGAGCCGTCGAACATCGTCCCCTCTTCCAGGAATTCCTCGTCCACCAGGTCGATGTCGAAGGTGACATGCTGCATCCGTCCCTTGGTGTCGGTGAACCTGAGGTCGACGTATTTGACGTCTTTTTCCTTGATCTCCTTGAGGATTTTGCTGGCGCTCATGGTGTTCGACGTCCTGTGGCTCGGGGAGGTTAGTAAAATGGCCGCCCCGGGGGCGGCCGTTGGAAGGTCAGACGGCCTGTGCGCCCGTCTCGCCGGTGCGGATGCGGATGACGTCGAGGACGTCGGTGACGAAGATCTTGCCATCGCCGATCTTGCCGGTGCGGGCGGCGGCCTGGATGGCGTCCACGACGGAGTTGACCATGTCGTCCGAAACGACCACCTCGATCTTGATCTTGGGCAGGAAGTCGATGACGTATTCTGCGCCGCGGTACAGCTCGGAATGGCCCTTCTGGCGGCCATATCCCTTGGCCTCCAGCACAGTCATCCCTTGCACGCCTGCGTCTTGCAGCGCTTCCTTCACTTCATCCAGCTTGAAGGGCTTGATGACGGCTTCGATCTTTTTCATTGGCGGTCCCAGGCGGGCGTTATCATGCCGCGCGCACGGGACGTAAAGGGACATTGCATTGCACAATAAGGCAAGTGTTTTTCCTTCCCCGTCGCCATCCGTGAACGGAGGACCCGCACGATGACCGAAGGGCCGACGCCCGACTGGCGCGACGCCCTCCCGTGGCCGGGTGAAGACGCGCACAAACACGCGCGCGGACGACTGGGCGTCGTCGCGGGCAAGGCCAGCCAGACCGGCGCGGCCCGGCTGGCGGCGCGAGCCGGCCTGCGGATCGGCGCGGGCGTGGTGCGCATCCTTTGTCCGCCCGACGCGACCGCGATCATCGCCTCCGCCATCGAGGCCGTCATGCTGACCCCCTTCGGCTCCGCCGAGGCGCTGGCCGAAGCCGTAGAGGGGATGGACGCCGTGGTCATCGGGCCCGCCGCCGGCGTGACCGACGCGACCCTGACGCATGTGCGCGCCCTGGCCGGGACAGGCGCGGCGCTGGTGGTCGACGCCGACGGCCTGACCGTCTTCGAGGGCTGGCCGACCGACCTGTTCGACGTACTGGATCGCGACGACGTCCTGACCCCGCACGAGGGCGAGTTCAAACGGCTGTTTCCCGGCCTGCTGGACCTGGGCCGCGAGGCGGCGGCCCGGGCGGCGGCGAAACGCGCCGGGGCGGTGGTCGTGCTCAAGGGTCCGGCCACCATCATCGCCGCGCCCGACGGCCGGCTGGCGGTCAATGACAACGGCGTCCGCTGGCTGGCGACGGCCGGGACCGGCGACGTGCTGGCGGGCATGATCGGCGGCCTGATGGCCCAGCGGATGGACAGTTTCGACGCGGCGCGGGCGGCGGTCTGGATGCACGCCGAGGCGGCGCGGGGTTTCGGCCCCGGCCTGATCGCCGAGGACCTGCCCGACCGGCTGCCGCAGGTTCTGGCCGCCCTCTATTCACAGGATCGCTGAGCGCGGCCAGGGCGCCGGTTCAATTCGTCATCGAACGGGCCTATCTGCACGCCAACGCCGCCGGAGCCTGTTCCCTTGCTGATCGTCCTGTCCCCGGCCAAGCGGCTGGATTTCACCGAAGCCCGCCCCGATGCGCCCGCATCCGAGCGGCGCTTCCAGGACGACACCGCCAACCTGTCGCGGACAGCGCGGGCGCGGACCGTGGCCGAACTGCGCCGGCTGATGGGCATCTCCGACGATCTGGCCCGACTGAACCGCGAACGCTTCCAGGCCTTCGACGCCGCCTCGACCGACGGCGTCCAGGCCGCCTTCGCCTTCGCCGGCGACGTCTACGAAGGCCTGAAGGCGCGCGAGCTGGATGAGCCGTCCCTGGCCTGGGCGCAGGACCACCTGCGCATCCTGTCCGGCTTCTACGGCCTGCTGCGCCCGCTGGACCGCATCCAGCCCTACCGGCTGGAGATGGGAACCCGGCTGAAGACCCGGCGCGGGTCCAGCCTGTACGACTTCTGGGGCGACCGGCTGTCGAAACAGCTGAACGCCGACGCCGAGGGGCACGCCGACCCGACCCTGATCAACCTGGCCAGCCAGGAGTATTTCGGCGCGGTCGACGCCAAGGCGCTCAAACTGCCGGTCGTGACGCCGCATTTCCGCGAATCGAAGGACGGGGAAAGCCGCATCATCTCCTTCTTCGCCAAGAAGGCCCGGGGCGGCATGGCGCGTTTCGCCATCGACGAGCGGATCGAGCGGGCCCAGGACCTCAAGGCCTTCGACCGCGACGGCTACGCTTTTGACAAGGCGGCGTCGAACGACACAGAGTGGATATTCACCAGATCGGGAAATTAAACCCGACTGTCGCCTTCGCAACCGCGAACGGCTAGGCTGACCAGACTGAAGGACGGACGAGACAACCTCATGTTCCAATGGCCCAAACGCGGCGACGGCTCCCAGACCTCGAGCGAACCCTTCCGCGATATCGGCGACCTCAAGGGTCAGGTGGCGGTGATTTCGGGTTCGACCTCGGGCATCGGTCTGGCTTTCGCCCGCGCCATCGCCTCGCGCGGCGGCGACGTGGTGCTGAACGGTCTGGGCGACCCGTCCGAGATCGAACGCACCCGCGCGGAGCTGGAGGCCAGCTGCGGCGTGCGGGTCCGCTATCACGCCGCCAACATGCTGCGCGGCGACGAGGTCGCCGACATGGTGGCCTATGGCAAACACCAGCTGGGCCGGCTCGACATCCTGATCAACAACGCCGGCGTCCAGCATGTCGAGGCGGTCGAGAAATTCCCGTCCGACAAATGGGAACAGATCATCGCCATCAACCTGTCCTCGACCTTCTACGCCACGCGCGCCGCCATCCCGATCATGAAGGCGCAAGGCAGGGGCCGGATCATCAACGTCGCCTCGGCCCACGGTCTGGTCGCCAGCCCGTTCAAGTCAGCCTACGTCGCGGCCAAACATGGCGTCATCGGCTTCACCAAGACGGTCGCCCTTGAAGTCGCCCAGGACAACATCACCTGCAACGCCCTGTGCCCCGGCTTCGTCGAGACGCCGATCGTCGAAAAGCAGATCGCCGATCAGGCCCGCACGCGGGGCATGTCGAAAGAGGCGGTGCTGAAGGACGTCATCCTCGGCTCCCAGCCGACCAAGCGGTTCGTCACCACCGACGAGCTGACGGGCATGATGCTGTACCTCGCCTCGGATCTTGGCGCTTCGGCCAACGGCGCCAGCTTCTCCATCGACGGCGGCTGGACGGCGCAGTAGGCGCGAAAGGAATACGGGTGTTGAAGCGAAAGCCGCCCGTTCCGCAACGCCGTCCCATTAGCCTCGCCCTGCAGGGCGGCGGGGCCCACGGGGCCTTCCAGTGGGGCGTGCTGGATCGCCTGCTCGAGGACGACCGGCTCGACATTCGCGCCGTGACCGCCTCCTCCGCCGGGGCCATGAACGCGGCCGCCCTGATCAGCGGCCTGCAGGCCGACGGGACCGGGGGCGCCCGGCGGCAGCTGGATCTGTTGTGGCGCGAAGTGAACCTGTCAGGCGGACGAAACGTGTTCGGCGACTCCTCGATCTGGAGCGCCGCCCTGACGCCGGGATGGTTGAAGGACAGCGGTCTGTGGCGCTCGGCGGAACAGGCCGCCATGTCGATGAGCCCCTATCAATTCAATCCGTTCAACCTGAACCCTCTCAAACGGGTTCTGGACACGGCAATCGATTTCGAGGCGGTGCGCGCCTCTCCGATACAGTTGTTCGTCGCCGCCACGGCGGTCAGGCACGGCCGGGCGCGGCTGTTCACGACGCCCGAGATCACCGATCAGGTCCTGCTGGCCTCGGCCTGTCTGCCGCACCTGTTCCATGCGGTCGAGATCGACGGCGAGCCCTATTGGGACGGCGGCTATCTGGCCAATCCCGCCCTTTGGCCGCTGTTCTACGCCGACACCCCCGACGACATCCTGCTGCTGCCCTTGAATCCGTTCGTGCGCGAGGAAGCCCCGCGAGCGGCGGGCGAGATCATGGATCGCCTGAACGAGATCGTCTTCAACGCGCCCCTGGTCGCCGAGCTGCGCGCCGTGGCCTTCGTGCAGGATCTGATCGCCGAAGGTCGGCTGAAACGGACAGGGGAGGACCGATATCGTGGGCTGCTGATGCATGCCATCGAGCCGGAGCCGTGGTTGGGCTCCCTGTCGTTGAGCTCCAAATTCGACACCGAATGGACCTTCCTCACCGATCTGAAGACGCGCGGACGGGAAGCGGCGGACCAATGGCTCGACCACTGCCTCCCGGATGTCGGCGAGCGATCCAGTATCGACATCAAGGCCCGCTTCCTGGCCTAGCCGACGAATCCCGCCGCCCGCCTCAGCCGGTCGTTGATCGCCTCGCCGAGGCCGTGCGCCGGAATCGGCGACACGGCGATGCCCGAAGGCCGTTCCCGGTCCGCTTCGCGCAGCCGCCGGAACAGATTGGCCGCCGCCTCGCGCAGATCGCCCGACGGGCTCAGGCTCCAGCGCGGATCGCCCCTGCCCGGACCGAATCCCAGCAGGATTTCGCCGTTGCGCGCCGCCTCGGCCTCAATCCGCACCGGGGCGTCGGGCGCATAGTGCAGGGCCAGCCGGCCGGGGGAGCGATGCCCCTCCCCGCCCCGATCCAGCGGCCCAACGACGGCCTCGATCTCGTCGCGCGTGACCGAGCCGGGACGCAGCAGGGCGACACGGCCGTCCAGCACCGAGACGACGGTGCTCTCCACCCCCACCGCGCACGGTCCGCCGTCGATGGCGGCGCCAGCGGCGAAGCCCGTTTCTTCCACGGCGTCGGCGAAGGTGGTCGGGCTGGGCCGTCCCGAACGATTGGCCGACGGCGCCACCACGGGCCGACCGAAGGCCGAGATCAGGGCGCGGGCGCGGGCGTGGCCCGGGACGCGGACGGCGACGCTGTCCAGTCCCGCCCGGGCGAGATCGCAGACCCCGATGCGGTCGCGAATGGGGGCCACGATCGTCAGCGGCCCCGGCCAGAACGCCTCGGCCAGCGCCTGTGCCCGGCGGTCGAACACCGCGACCTCTCCGGCCTGCACCGCGTCGGCGACATGGGCGATCAGGGGATTGAAGCGCGGGCGCCCCTTGGCCTCGAAGATCGCGGCGACGGCGCGCGCGTCGCCGGCGTCGGCGGCCAGACCGTAGACCGTCTCGGTCGGCAGGATGACCAGGCCCCCGGCGTTCAGGACCGCGACGGCCTCGGCGTCGGACGCGCTCAGCCGGGACGCGCCTGAAGCATCACCCGCACGGTCACCTGCCGTCCGACCAGTCTGTTCCACGGCCCCGAGGTTCCTATTCCAAAGTCCGCGCGATCCAGTGTCAGCGCGCCCGCCAGATGCGCCCTGTCCCCGCTGATGCGCAAGTCCAGGGGGAAGGTCACCGCCCGCGTGCGCCCCTTCATCGTGATGTCGGCGTGGGCCGTATACCGGTCGCCGCCCAACGGCTCGAGCGACTTCAGATCGAAGCGGATGACCGGATGGCGCGCGGCGTCGAGAAACGCCGGCCCGACGGCTCGACGGGTCGCGACCGCCGGCGACATCTTCAGGGATGCGGCCTGAACCGTCACGGAGGCGCGGACGCCTTCGGGACGGGCCGGATCCAGTACGACGGAGCCCCGCCAATCCTCGAACCGTCCCGTGCGCGCGGCGCCGAACGCCCGAACGGACATCTCGATGCTCGACCCGTCCCGCTCGAAGGTCCAGGGTCCCGGCGCCGCGCCGGACAGCAGCGGCGTCAGCAGCGCCAGAATCAGGGCCGCGAAAAACCTCATGGTCGGCGAGGGATCCACGGGATCATCCTGTGCAGGACATTGTCCCGATCGACGAACTGATGCTTCAGCGCCCCGATAATGTGCAGAACGATCAGGGCGATCAGCGCCTTGGCGGCGAGTTCGTGCAGGTCCATCAGCCGGCCGGCCGTCTCGCGTCCGCCGCCGATGGGCAACGGCGGCCATTCGAACAGGCCGAACCAGTGGATTTCGCGGCCCGCCGCCGACGACGCCGCCCAGCCGACCAGCGGCATGGCGATCAGGAAGACGTAGAAGAGGACGTGTGTCGTCCGGGCCAGAATCTTCTGCCAGCGCGGCATTTCAACCGGCAGCGGAATGGCGGGGTTGGCGATCCGCCAGCCGAGCCGGCCCAAGGTCAGCACCAGGATGCTGAGGCCCACGGACTTGTGGATCTGGACGAACTCGCGGGAGATCGGGCCCTCTGTCCATTCATGCGCGGCGATCAGCAGCACCTGGGTCACGACCAGGGCGGCGATCAGCCAGTGCAGGGTCAGCGAGACGGTGGAATAGCGATTGCGGGGTTCAGCCACGACGACCTCCTTCGGACGCGCCAGTCTGACCCGCTGGCACCCCTTCGCCAAGCCGCCGCTTGCATGCCCCGGCGGCAAGGCGGCATGAACGCGGAACAGTCCGATCCGAGGCCCTACCGCCATGACCTACCGCGCGCCCGTCCGCGACATCGCCTTCGCCCTGCAGGCCGTGGCCGGCATCGATCACGTCGCCGCCACCGGCGCCTTTCCCGACTACGACACGGATGTCCTCGGGGCGGTGCTGGAGGCCGCGGCGCAATTCTCGGAAGGCGTCCTCGCGCCGCTGAACCGCATCGGGGATCAGAAGGGCTCGACCTACGCGAACGGCTCGGTGACCGCCGCTCCCGGGTTCGCCGACGCCTATCGCCAGTTCGCCGCGGGCGGCTGGACCGGCCTGTCCGCCCCGGCCCACGCCGGCGGCCAGCAACTGCCCAAGGCGCTGGAGCTGGCGGCCTATGAGACGGTGCACGCCGCCAATATGGCGTTCGGCCTGTGCCCGATGCTGTCGCTGGCCGCGATCGAGGCGCTGGAGGCCCACGGAACGCCGTCGCAGAAGGAGATCTATCTGTCGAAACTGGTGTCGGGGGAATGGACCGGGGCCATGGTCCTGACCGAGCCTCAGGCGGGCTCGGACCTCGGCGCCCTGACGGCCACGGCGACGCCGAACGGCGACGGGACGTACGCCCTGAACGGCCAGAAAATCTTCATCACCTGGGGCGACCACGACGCTACGGACAACATCGTCCACATGGTGCTGGCCCGCCTGCCCGACGCCCCGCCGGGACCCAAGGGCATCAGCCTGTTCCTGGCCTCCAAATACCTCGTGAAAGAGGACGGGACACTGGGAGACCGAAACGGCTTCCGGCCCGTCGGCGTAGAGCACAAGCTGGGCATCCACGCCTCGCCCACCTGCGTCATGGCCTATGAGGGCGCGACCGCGGAACTGGTCGGCCAGCCCAACCAGGGCCTGGCCCATATGTTCGTCATGATGAACGCGGCCCGCCTCGCCGTCGGCGTCGAGGGCGTCGGCATCGCCGAGCGGGCCTATCAGCACGCGCTGGCCTATGCGTCCGAGCGACGCCAGGGCCGGTCGGTCTGGACCGGCGAGGCCAACGCCCCGATCATCGATCATCCGGACGTGCGCCGCACCCTGTCGGTGATGAAGGCGAAGATCGCCGCCGCCCGCGCCATCTGCCTGTCCACCGGCGTGGCCGCCGATCTGGCCAGGCACGCGGCGACGGAAGGCGAACGCCGCCGCTGGAAGGGCCGCGAGGACCTGTTCACCCCCATCGCCAAGGCCTGGTCCACCGACGTCGGCTGCGAGGTCGCCTCGGCGGGCGTTCAGATCCACGGCGGCATGGGCTTCATCGAGGAGACCGGCGCGGCCCAGCACTATCGCGACGCCCGCATCGCCCCGATCTATGAGGGCACCAACGGCATCCAGGCCATGGATCTGGTCGGCCGCAAGCTGTCGATGGACGGCGGCCAGTCGGCCCGCGATCTGATCGCCGACATGAAGATCACCCTCGCCCGGCTGCCGCGCCTGTATTCCGGCAAGCCGGTCGAGCGGTTCGCCGCCGCGATCACGGCGGTCGAGGACGCCACCCTGTGGCTGCTGGACCGCAAGGCCGCCGCCGACGGGGCCGCCGACGTGCTGGCCGCCGCCGACGCCTATCTGAAGCTGCTGGGCGACGTCGCGGGCGGCTGGATGCTGGCCCAGGGCGCGCTGTACGCCCGCGACCAGCTGGACGGGGGTCAGGGCGACCCGACGTGGCTGGAAGGCAAGATCACCCTGTACGAGGTCTACGCCGCCAACGTGCTGGGCCACGCCTCCAGCCGCCTCGCCGCTGTGGGCCAGGGCGGTTCGCTGTTGGAGCGGATGAGCCTGGACGTGTTGGCGGGCTAGCCTCCGCCGGACTTGCGGCGTCGGCAGGTTCGGCGGTTCAGCCGGCCAATTCCATTGCAGTTCATGCAGAGCCCCGCGCTTGCGGGAACTGCAGGGAATGCGCCCGTCAGATGTGGATCACCCGCCCATAGGCGTCCAGAGCCGCCTCGTGCATGGCCTCGGACATGGTCGGGTGTGGATAGACGATGCCGTGGATGTCTTCCTCGGTCGCTTCCATGGCGATGGCGGTGACGAAGCCCTGGATCATCTCGGTGACCTCGGCGCCGATCAGGTGGGCGCCGATCAGGGCGCCGGTCTTCGCGTCGAAGATCACCTTGACGAAGCCCTCGATCTCGCCGGCGGCCACCGCCTTGCCGTTCACCCGGAAGGGGAAGCGGCCGACCTTGACCTCGCGCTTCGCCTCGCGCGCGCCCTGTTCGGTGATCCCGACCGAGGCGACCTGTGGCTGGGCGTAGGTGCAGCCGGCGATGGGCGAGTTGACGTTGGGGGTCTTGTAGCCGGCGATGTGTTCGGCGGCGTGGATGCCCTCGTGCGAGGCCTTGTGCGCCAGCCACGGCGCGCCGGCGCAGTCGCCGATGGCGTACAGCCCCTTCACGTTCGTCTGGCAGTGGCTGTCGATGGTGATGTGGCCGCGTTCCATGTCGACGCCCAGCGCCTCCAGACCGATGCCGTCCGTATTGGCGGTGATCCCGACCGCCGAGATGCAGACCTCGGCCTCCAGCGTCTCGGCCTTGCCGCCGGCCTCGATGGCCACCTGCACGCCCTTGCCGCCCTTGGACACCTTCGTGACCTTGCAACCGGTGCGGAACTTCATGCCGCGCTTCTCGAAGGCCTTCTGCGCCGCCTTGGACACTTCCTCGTCCTCGACGGGCATGATCCGGTCGACGGCTTCGACGATGGTCACCTCGGCGCCGAGGGCCCGATAGAAGCTGCCGAACTCCACGCCGATGGCGCCCGAACCGATCACGACGATGGAAGCGGGCATCTTCTTCGGCGCCATGGCCTCGCGATAGGCCCAGATGCGGTCGCCGTCGGCCTCCAGGCCGATCTGCGGAATGGCCTTGGCGCGGGCGCCGACCGCCAGCATCACGGCCCTGGCTTCGACCGTCCGCGATCCGCCGGCCTTCAGGGCCACGACCACTTTCGGCGCGGCCGCGCCCTTCTCCAGCTTCGCCGTCCCCTCGATCACCTCGATCTTGTTCTTCTTCATCAAATAGGTGACGCCCTTGTTCATCGTGGCGGCCACCCCGCGCGAGCGCTGGATGATGGCGTCGAAGTCGAAGCCGACCTTGTCGGCTGACAGGCCGTAGTCCTTCAGGTGCGACAGGCTTTCGTATTTCTCGCCCGACTTGAGCAGGGCCTTGGTCGGGATGCAGCCCCAGTTCAGGCAAATGCCGCCCAGACTCTCGCGCTCGACGATGGCGACCTTCTGGCCCAGCTGGCTGGCGCGGATGGCCGCGACATAGCCGCCGGGGCCCGAACCGATGACGATGAGGTCGAATTCCATGGGTTTTCCGCTGGTTGTAGTCACAGGCCGGTCTCGCGTTTCCACGCCTCGGAGACGGCGCGTCCCCGGGCCATGTCGTCGACCACCAGGATCATCTGGTGGTCATGGTCGCTGTACAGGACCTCGATGTTGACGCCGGCCTCGGCCATCCGGCGCGTGAGTTGTCCCAGCTGACCGGGAACGTCCTGTTTCAGCCTTTGAACCAGGACTTCGTTTTCGGCGACCACCCGGATGCCCGCGGCTTCCAGCGCCGCGCGTGCGGCCGGGCCGTCGGTGAACAGGAAATGCGCCACCCCGACGCCGTCAGCGAGCCACGCCCCGCCGCCCTCGATGCTGACGCCCGCACGCGCCAGGGCCTCGCCCATCTCGGCGAGCGCGCCCGGGCGGTTTTCGAGGGCGATGGCGAGGTCCCGCAGCTCGGCCATGTCAGATCAGCTTCTCGATATCGGCCTTGATGGCCTCGGGTTCGACCTGGGGAGCGTAGCGCGCGACCACCCGCCCCTCGCGGTCGGTCAGGAATTTGGTGAAGTTCCACTTGATGTCGCGGCTGCCCAGAAAGCCCCTCTTCTGGCTGGTCAGCCAGTCGAAGAGCGGATGCCGGTTCGGGCCGTTGACCTCGACCTTGTCGAACATCGGAAAGTCCACGCCGTATGTCGAAGAGCAGAAACTGGCGATCTCGGCGGCCTTGCCTGGCTCCTGCTGTCCGAACTGGTTGCAGGGAAAACCCAGCACCTCGAACGGCTTGTCGGCGAAATCCCGATGCAGCGACTCCAGGCCGGCGTACTGGCCGGTGAAGCCGCATTTGGAGGCCGTGTTGACGATCAGTAGGGCCTGGCCGCGATATTGCTCCAGCGCCTGCTCGGCGCCGTCGATGGCCGTGGCGCTGAAATCATAGACCGAGGTCACAACCCGTCTCCTACGCCAGCATCGTCACAGGATCTTCGATCATCGCCTTGAAGGCCTGAAGGAATTTCGCGCCGACAGCGCCGTCCACCACGCGATGATCGCAGGTCAGGGTCACGGTCATCACCGTGGCCACGGCCAGTTGGCCGTTCTTGACCACAGGGCGCTGTTCGCCCGCGCCCACGCTCAGGATCGCGCCCTGGGGCTCGTTGATGATCGAGGCGAAGGCCTTGATGCCGAACATGCCCAGGTTGGAGACGGAGAAGGTGCCGCCCTGGAATTCCTCGGGTTTCAGCTTGCGGTCGCGGGCGCGCTTGGCCAGGTCCTTGGACTCGGTCGCGATCTGCGACAGGGACTTGGTTTCCGCCGCGCGGATGATCGGGGTGATCAGGCCGCCGTCGATCGCCACCGCCATCGCCACGTCGGCGTGGTGATGCATGGCGATGCCCTCGGGCGAATAGCTGGCGTTGGCTTCCGGCGCCGCCTTCAGCGCCATGGCCGAGGCCTTGATGACGAAGTCGTTGACCGAGACCTTCACGCCCGACTTCTCGAGCATGGCGTTGACCTTCGCCCGCGAGGCCAGCAGGCCGTCGATCTCGCAATCGATGGTCAGCGGGAAATGCGGCACGTCGCGGAAGCTGTCGGTCAAGCGCCGGGCGATGGCCTTGCGCATGCCGTCCAGCGGGATCAGGTCGTAGCTGCCGTCCGGAATGCCCATCTGGGCCAGCGACTGGATCTTGCGGACTTCGCCGCCGGCCGGGGCCGAAGCGCCGGCGGCGGCCGGAGCCTGCGCTCCGCCCTTCACGCCCTCGACATCGCGCTTGACGATCCGGCCGTGGGGGCCGGTGCCCTTGACGGATTTCAGGTCGACGCCGTTCTGGGCCGCGATGCGCCGGGCCAGAGGCGAGGCGAAGACGCGCTCGCCGTCGGCCTTCGCCGGCGCGGATTTCGGAGCGGCGGCGGGCGCCGGAGCGGCCTCGGCCTTCGCCGGTTCAGCCTTGGCCGGAGCCGCGGCGGCCTTCGGAGCCGGAGCGGCCGCGCCGCCCTCGTCCTTCAGCCGGGCGATCGGCGTATTGACCTTCACGCCCTCAGTGCCTTCAGCCACGAGGATGTCGGTGACCTCGCCCTCGTCGACGGCCTCGACCTCCATGGTCGCCTTGTCGGTCTCGATCTCGGCGATGACATCGCCGGCCTTGACCGTGTCGCCGACCTTGACGTGCCATTTGGCCAGCACGCCCTCTTCCATGGTGGGCGACAGGGCGGGCATCAGGATGTCGGTCATTGCACGCTCCCGGGCTGGGCGACCGGCTCGGCCACGGTCTGCACATTGTCGGCCTTGATCACGTCGGACAGGCCCTGCAGGATTCGCTGATAGGCCTGCCGCTCGTCATGGCCGTGACGCACCGCATAGCCGTGGGCCATGTGTCTGGCGGCATAGGCCAGCATGTTGCCGAACCGGACCGGATCGTTGAACGCCGGCTTGACCGACATGACAGGCTCGCCGTTCGACCACCACATGCGCAGGAGCTCGACGGCGTCGGGGTCGGCGGCGACGCTGTCGGGCGTCGTCAGCTGGAATTCCGGCTTCTCGCTCATGCCATCACCTGCTTCACGGCGGCGACGATCCTGTCCACGCCCGGCAGCGACAGGGCTTCCAGATTGGCGGCGTAGGGCAGCGGCACGTCTTCCTGATGGACCCGCACCGGCGGCGCGTCGAGGTAGTCGAACGCGTGCTCGATCACCCGCGCCACGACCTCGGCGCCGACGCCCATCGGACCCCAGCCTTCCTCGGCCGAGACCAGGCGGCTGGTCTTTTTGACGCTCTCGACGATGGTTTCGTGGTCCAGCGGACGCAGGGTGCGCAGGTCGACGACCTCGCAGCTGATCCCCTCCCCGGCCAGCTGTTCGGCGGCCTGAAGCGCGAAGCCGACCATGCGGCTGTGGGCGGTGATGGTCACGTCCGTGCCTTCGCGACGAACCTTGGCCTTGCCGATCGGCACGAGGTAGTCCTCGACCTCGGGCACGTCGAACTCCAGCCCGTACATCATCTCGTGTTCGAGGAAGACGACGGGGTTGGGGTCGCGGATGGCCGACTTCATCAGCCCCTTGGCGTCGGCGGCGTCATAGGGGGCGACGACCTTCAGACCGGGCACCTGGGCGTACCAGGCCGAATAGTCCTGGCTGTGCTGGGCGCCGACGCGGCTGGCGGCGCCGTTGGGGCCGCGGAAGACGATGCTGGCGCGGATCTGGCCGCCCGACATGTACAGGGTCTTGGCCGCCGAATTGATGATGTGGTCGATGGCCTGCATGGCGAAGTTGAAGGTCATGAACTCGACGATCGGCTTCAGCCCCGCCATGGCGGCGCCGACGCCCAGGCCGGCGAAGCCGTGCTCGGTGATCGGGGTGTCGACGACGCGCTGGTCGCCGAACTCCTGCAGCAGTTCCCGGCTGACCTTGTAGGCGCCCTGGTACTGGGCGACTTCCTCGCCGATCAGGAAGACGCCCTCGTCGCGGCGCATCTCCTCGGCCATGGCGTCGCGCAGGGCGTCGCGGATGGTCGTCTTGACCAGTTTCGCGCCGGCCGGAATTTCAGGGTCGCGCAGTTCGACCTTCGGGCCGGCCGCCGTGACGTCCTTCTTCTCCGGCTCGCCCGAGGCGCCGGATTGGGCGGGAGCCTTTTCCGCCGCGGGCGCTTCGGCCTTCGGCGCCGGGGCCGCGGCTCCGTCCTCGCCCGCCAGACGGGCGATCGGCGTGTTCACCTTCACGTTCTCGGAGCCCTCGGCCACGAGAATTTCCAGCACCTCGCCCTCGTCGACGGCCTCGACTTCCATCGTGGCCTTGTCGGTTTCGATCTCGGCGATGACCTGGCCGGCCGAGACGGTGTCACCCGCCTTGATGTGCCATTTGGTCAGCGTGCCCTCTTCCATCGTGGGCGACAGCGCCGGCATGAGAATGTCGGTCACGGTCAGGCCTCCACGTAGACGTCGGTATAGAGCTCGGACGGATCCGGCTCCGGGCTTTCCTGGGCGAACTGAACGGCGTCCGCGACGATGGTCTTGATCTCGGCGTCGATGGCCTTGAGGTCGTCCTCGGTCGCGCCGGCCTGGTCGAGCAGCATCTTGACGTGATCAATCGGGTCGCGGGTCTTCTTGACCTCGTCGACCTCTTCCTTGGCCCGGTATTTTGCCGGATCCGACATCGAGTGACCGCGATAGCGATAGGTCTTCATCTCCAGGATGAAGGGACCGCCGCCTTCACGGGCGCGCTTGACGGCCCGGGCAACGGCGTCGCGCACGGCCAGCACGTCCATGCCGTCGACCTGTTCGCCGGGAATGCCGAAGCTCGACCCGCGCTCGCTCAGTTGCGTCGTGGACGACGAGCGCTCGATGCTCGTGCCCATGGCGTACTGGTTGTTCTCGATGATGTAGATGGCCGGCAGCTTCCACAGCTGGGCCATGTTGAAGCTCTCGTAGACCTGGCCCTGGTTGGCCGCACCATCGCCGAAATAGATGAAGGCGACCGAGTCATCGCCCCGATAACGGCCGGCGAAGGCCAGGCCGGTGCCCAGGGCGACCTGCGCGCCCACGATGCCGTGGCCGCCGTAGAAGCCCGTGGCGGTGTCGAACATGTGCATCGAGCCGCCCTTGCCCTTGGACGATCCGCCGATGCGGCCGGTCAGCTCGGCCATGACCTCTTTCGGATCCATGCCGGCGCACAGCATGTGGCCGTGGTCGCGATAGCCGGTGATGATCTTGTCGTGGCCCTGTCTGACGCTTTCCTGAACGCCCACGGCCACGGCCTCCTGGCCGATGTACAGGTGGCAGAAGCCCCCGATCAGACCCATGCCGTAAAGCTGGCCCGCGCGCTCCTCGAACCGGCGGATAAGGACCATCTCGCGGTAGAAGCGCAGCAGGTCCTCCCTGGAGGCCTTCGGCGTATTGGGCAGTTTGGTCGCCTTGCTGGAATCAGCTTTGGCGGCGGGGGCTTTCGCCATCCGTCATCTCCCGGCTGGGCCCGCCGTTGCAGGCCTCTTGTCGTTACGGAAAGGGGCTTTAGCAGCCTTCGTTCCCGAAACGCAAAGCGCACCGGTCAAGCTGTAACGAAAGTTCACGCCCGAACGAAACCGGTTCGGATGCGCCTGCATCCGATCTCGGGTTTCGTTCCACCAAGAAGGGGCCTGATCTGCGATCAGGCTCGGGGCGCGGGGCCCCCTGGCGAGACGGGCGCCGAGATCCGGATCACATAGTCGCGCGGGTCGCTGAAGCCCAGCACGGCGCGCGCGCGCTCCTCCAGCAGATCGCGCGACAGGCTGTCGGTGCGAAGATAGCGGACGCGGACCTCAAGGTCCCGCCTCTGCTCCAGGATTCCGGCCAGTTGGGCCTCGCGTCGCACCAGCAAGGCGTCCCGCTCATGACCGCTCAGCAGGCCGCGCTCGCCCGTCAGGGCCTGCACGCCCAGATAGACGATCAGCAACGCCAGGATGGCGGAGGGGAAATACGGTTTCATCCGCTCGGGCACAGGGGGGACGCTCCTTCTGAGCGTGGACTCAAGATTGAAGGAGTCTGACCGAAAATGCCTAACGAACCGTAGCTTGGCCGCAAAAACTGCGAACCGGCGCCTACCGGTTCAGCAGCATGCCGTCGCCGAAATAGGCGCCCTGATCGCCCAGCATCTCCTCGATGCGGAGAAGCTGGTTGTATTTGGCCGTCCGGTCCGAACGCGCCAGCGAACCGGTCTTGATCTGCCCGCAGTTGGTGGCCACGGCCAGGTCGGCGATGGTCGAATCCTCGGTCTCGCCGGAACGGTGGCTCATTACGGCGGTGTAGCCGGCGCGGTGCGCCATATCCACGGCCTCAAGAGTTTCGGACAAGGTACCGATCTGGTTGACCTTCACCAGAATGGAGTTGGCCAGGCCCTCGCCGATGCCGGCGGCCAGTCGGGCCGGGTTGGTGACGAACAGGTCGTCGCCGACGATCTGGCAGCGGTCGCCCAGGCGTTCGGTCAGCAGACGCCATCCATCGAAGTCGTCCTCGGCGCAGCCGTCCTCGATCGAGACGATCGGGAAACGTTCGCACAGGTCGGCCAGGTAGTTGACCATGGCGTCGGCCTCCAGCGTCTTGCCTTCGCCGGCCATGACGTATTTGCCGTCCTTGAAGAATTCCGTGGCGGCGACGTCGAGGCCGAGGTGGAAGTCCTCGCCGGCGAGATAGCCCGCCGCCTGCCCCGCCCGGGTGATGAAGCTCAGCGCCTCCTCGGCCGAGGCCAGGTTGGGGGCGAAACCGCCCTCGTCGCCGACGTTGGTGTTGTGACCGGCGTCTTTCAACTGCGTCTTCAGGGCGTGGAAGATTTCCGAACCCATCCGCAGGGCCTCCGAGAAGCTCTCGGCGCCGGTAGGCAGGATCATGAACTCCTGGATGTCGATCGGATTGTCGGCGTGGGCCCCGCCGTTGA
Organism: Brevundimonas sp. BR2-1; assembly: GCF_037626195.1. Classification (NCBI taxonomy): domain Bacteria; kingdom Pseudomonadati; phylum Pseudomonadota; class Alphaproteobacteria; order Caulobacterales; family Caulobacteraceae; genus Brevundimonas; species Brevundimonas sp. BR2-1. Next base: position 283,567 of record NZ_JARKMV010000003.1, read on the forward strand.
TGATGTTCATCATCGGCGTCGGCAGTATGCGGGCCGAGACGCCGCCCAGATAGCGGTGCAGCGGCAGGCCCGACGAGATGGCGCTGGCCTTGGCGCAGGCCAGCGACACGCCGAGGATGGCGTTGGCGCCCAGCCGGCCCTTGTTCTCGGTGCCGTCCAGGGCGATCAGGGCCTCGTCGATGCGGCGCTGGTCCTCGGCGTCCATGCCGGACAGGGCGTCGAAGATCTCGCCATTGACCGCGTCGACGGCCTTGCCGACGCCCTTGCCGCCCCACAGGTCCTTGTCGCCGTCGCGCAGTTCGACGGCCTCATGCGCCCCCGTGGAGGCGCCCGAGGGCACCGCCGCGCGGCCGAAGCTGCCGTCGTCCAGGATCACATCCACCTCGACCGTCGGATTGCCGCGGCTGTCGAGGATCTGGCGGGCGACGATATCGGCGATGTCGGTCATGGGAGCGCTCTGCTGTCAGGGAAGTCGGCGGGGTTTAGCGCAGGCCCCGCCGAATCGCCAACCTTCAGGCCTCGGGGATCAGGAGCACCCTTCGACCATCTGGATCGCCGGCCCGCCCACATGGACGATGCCGACCTTGCCCGTGCTCTCGATCTCGTAGCGAACGCCCCGGGCCGCCGCGTCCTGGACATAGGCGTTGGCGGTCGCCGGCCCGCCGGAGGCCCAGACGAAGATGTCTTCGGCGGGGGGCGCAGAATATTTGTGGGGCTGCGACACCGCGCTGGCGCCGTAGGCGGCCTTGATCGCCGCCGCGGTATCGCCGACGCCGAAGCCGCGATCCGTCTTCAGGGTTGAAGGCGACGCGACCGAGATGCGGGTCAGGACGCCGTCCTGGATCATGACCAGCAGGCCTTCCGGCGCACGCTCGGGTCGCCACTGATCGCACACCTCGGGCTCGGCGCCTCCCACCGATCCCGGATCGCTGTCGGGGCCCAGCGCCGCCTCGACCTCGGCCTTGGTCATGCCGATGCGCAGCGGACCGAAACCCTGGGCGGTCAGGGTGTCGGCGGCGGCGGGGGGCGTCCCGGGATCCACCTGCGGAGGCGAAGGCTCGGGCGCCGGTTCGGCGGGCGGCGCGTTGCAGGCCGCGAGCGACAGCAGGACGGAGGAACTCAGGGCGGTGAGGCGGATCATGGGGCGTCTCCAGCTTGGAATGCCGACAGAACGCACGAAAACGGCGCGCGAGTCATCGCGCGCCGTGAAATCTCCCGTGTGGCCCGGAGGCCGCGCCGTGAAAGACTAGTCTTCCTTGGGCGTCAGAACCTGACGGCCGCGATAGGTGCCGGTCTTCAGGTCGATGTGATGCGAGCGGCGCAGCTCGCCCGTGTCCTTGTCCTCGGTATAGGCGTTCGTGCCCAGCGAGTCGTGGGCGCGGCGCATGTTGCGACGCGAGGGCGATACTTTGCGCTTCGGAACGGCCATGTCCGGTCTCAATCTTCCAAGTCGACGCCTGCAAGGGCGCGAAAACAACAGCGGCGGCCCGAAAGAGCCGCCAGCGAGGGCGGGCTTATGCCTGAACCCGACCCGAAGTTCAAGCGGGAGCTTGTTCGCCCTGCGTCGCGCCCCGATCCGCGCGGGACAGGGCGTAATAGATGCTGTCTTTCCAGACCCCGCCGACGTTCCAGGTGCGCGCCGCAAAGCCCGTTCGCACGAAGCCAAGCCTCTCCAGCAGCCGAATCGAGGCGGCGTTCTCCGGATCCACGTCGGCGGTCAGGGTCTCGATCTCGCGGGTCGCGAAGACATGGTCGATGGCCGCCTTCACGGCCTCGGCGGCCAGCCCCCGCCCCCAGACGTCAGGATGCAGGATGTAGCCGAGGTCGGGCAGCCGCCAGAAGCCGGCCTTGCCGACCACCCGGCCCTCCAGCTCGACGACGAAATCCGGTTGGTCGGGACCGTTGGCGATCATTCCGTCCAGCCACGCGGCGGTCTGCTCCAACGTCTCGTGCGGCGGTGTCGACCACCAGAGGGTGGCGCGGGGGTCCGACAGGATGGCGTGCATTCCCTCCAGATCGTCCGGACGGGCGGAGCGAAGGGTTAGACGGGCGGTGCGGATTTCCATCGGCTCAACCCAGCTCGCGTTCCATGACGATGAAATAGAGGTCGTCACGTTTGGGCAGGCCGAAGCGGAGGTCGCCGTAGGGGAACGGCAGGGTGTTTCCGGTCTTGCGATAGCCGAGCCGCTCGTACCAGCCGATCAAGGTCTCCCGCTGCGGAAAGACCGAAATGCGCACGCGCCGGGCGCCGAACCGGTCCGCGAGCGCCCGGTGAGCGGCCTCGACCAGCCGCCGGCCCAGACCCCCGCCCTGCAGGGTCGGGCTGACCGACAGCATGCCGAAATAGCCCGTCCCTTCGCCGCGATCGGCGATCAGGATGCAGCCGACCAGCTCGTCGCCGCGCCGTGCCGACAGCAGGGCCTGTTTCGGATCGGCGAGGATGTCGGCCAGATCTTCAGGATCAGTGCGCTGGCCATCCAGCAGATCGGCCTCCGTCGTCCAGCCTGCGCGCGAGGCCTCGCCGCGATAGGCGCTCTCGATCAGGCGGTGCAGTGCCGGAATGTCGGCCGCAACGGCGTCGCGGATGGCGATGTCAGTCATGACCCAGCATTTCGCCGACGGCTTCGCCGATCGCAAGAGAGCTGGTCAGACCGGGGCTTTCGATGCCGAACAGGGCGACCAGACCGTCGATCCCGTGATCATCGCGGCCGCGCAGCTGGAAATCCGGCTGCGGCTCGCCGGCCCCGTGCAGCTTGGGGCGGATGCCGGCGTAGTCGGCGGTCAGGGCGCCGGCCGGCAGGCCCGGCCAGAAGCGGCGGATATAGTTTTCGAACTCGCCGACCTTGGCCGGATCGACGGAATAGTCCTCGGTCCCGACATAGACGAGGTCGGGGCCGAACACGGCCTGACCGCCCAGATCCTTGCGGTAGTGGGTGCCCAGCGCGCCCGGGATCGGCGGCGGATAGACCAGCCTTTCGAACGGCGCCTTGCCGGTCAGGCGGAAATAGACGCCCTTGCCGAAATGGCCCTTCGGTATGCCATGAGCGGGATAGCCGGCGATACGGCCCGCCGCCTCCTGCGCGCCCAGACCCGGCGCTGTGACCAGCAGCCGCGTGGTCAGGGTCGCCCCGCCCTCCCCGCCCGCGGTGACGGTGAAGCCGCCGCCAGCCAGCGGTTCGGCGCGTTCGAACGGCGTGGACACGACCACCGAACCGCCCGCGTCCTCGATCTCGCCCTGCAGGGCTAACATGTAGCCGTGGCTGTCGAACACGCCGCTCTCGGGCGACAGGATGGCGGCGTGAGCGTTCAGTCCCGGCTCCAGCGCCCGCGCCTGGGCGCCGGTCAGGTGATCCAGTCCTTCGACCTCATTGGCGACGCCCTGTTCGAAGATGGCCTCGATGCGCGCGACCTCCGCCTCCTCGGTCGCCACGACCAGCTTGCCGCACTTCCGGAAGTCGACCTTGTGGCTTTCAAGGAAGGGGTAAAGGGCGCGGCGGCCACGAACGCAGAACCGGGCCTTCAGCGAGCCGCTCGGGTAGTAGAGGCCGCCATGGATGACCTCGGAATTGCGCGAGCTGACGCCCTGTCCGATGTGCGGCTCTTTCTCCAGCACGAGTACCGACCGCCCCTGCTTAGCCAGCGCCCGGCCGCAGGCCAGCCCGACCGCGCCGGCGCCCACGACCGTCGCATCGAAGTCGAAGCTCACGCCTCGGCCTGGGACGACCGGGGCCCGTAAAGCCGGGCGGCCCGCGCCTCGAAACAGTGCATCAGCTTGCTGACCGCCCGGTCGAAATTGGCGTGCAGGACCCCGTCGAGAATCCGCGACTTGAAGGCGAAGTCGATAAAGAACTCGACGCGTGTCCCCTTCGGGTCCGGGAAAAACTCCCAGCGGTTGTTCAGATGTTTGAACGGCCCGCGCAGCAGGCCGACCTCGACCATATTGCGGTTCCGGTCATGCCGGACCCAGGTCGAGAACCGCTCCTTGAGGAAGGAGAAACCCACCGCGGCCTCGGCGTCGAGCAGCGACACGCCCGGCGCTTCTTCCCGGGGCGCCCAGGTCCGCATGGCGGTGACCCACGGCACGAACTCGGGATAGGCGCGCACGTCGGCGACCAGCTCCGCCAGTTGTTCGGGCCTGTACGGCAGGATTTTCGTTACGCGGTGGACGGCCAAGCGCGGCTCAGCGCCCGGTCTGGGCCAGGCGCGCCGCGCGCAACCTGGCGAAGTCGTCCCCGGCATGGTGCGAGCTGCGGGTCAGGGGCGATGAGGACACCATCAGGAAGCCCTTGGCCCGGGCGATAGCCTCATAGGCCTTGAACTCTTCCGGGGTCACGAACCGCTCGATGGCGGCGTGTTTCCGGGTCGGCTGCAAGTACTGGCCGATGGTGATGAAGTCGACGCCGGCGGAACGCATGTCGTCCATCACCTGCATGACCTCTTCGCGGGTCTCGCCCAGGCCGACCATGATGCCGGACTTGGTGAACTGGTTGGGATCGCGCTCCTTGACCATCTGCAGCAGGCGCAGGCTGTGGAAATAGCGGGCCCCGGGGCGGATCTTCAGATACAGCCGCGGCACGGTCTCGAGGTTGTGGTTGAACACGTCCGGGGTCGCGTCGATCATCACCTCGGCCGCCCCGTCCTTGCGCAGGAAGTCGGGCGTCAGGATCTCGATGGTGGTGTTGGGGGCCTGCAGGCGGATCTGGCGCACCACCTCGGCGAAATGGGCCGCGCCGCCGTCGGAGACATCGTCGCGATCGACACTGGTGATGACGACGTGGTTCAGCCCCATCTCGCGGACGGCCAGACCGACCTTGGCGGGCTCTTCGGGATCGAGCGGCTGGGGTAGGCCCGTCTTGACGTTGCAGAAGGCGCAGGCCCGCGTGCAGGTGTCGCCCATGATCATCAGGGTGGCGTGCTTCTGGCTCCAGCACTCGCCGATGTTCGGACAGGCCGCCTCTTCGCAGACCGTGACGAGGCCCTTGTCCTTCACGATGGCCCTGGTGGCGTTGTACTGGCCCGAGCCGGGCGCCTTGACGCGCAGCCAGTCGGGCTTCTTCAGCACGGCGGTTTCCGGACGGTTCTGTTTTTCCGGGTGACGCAGCTCGGCCGGCGTCTTCCTCAGGGTATCGATCAGCGTGACCAAGGCGTCGCGGCTCCGGGCTGTGCGAGACCGCTATGTCGTCCTTCCGGACGGCGAAGGCAAGGCGAGGTCAAGGCTCACGCAGGGTAACGTATCTTTTCAACGGCGGCTCGCCGCCCTAGTTTGCGCGTTCAGCATAACGGGCCGGACCCAACCGGGCCCATGGAGGATGGTTTTGCGCGTACCCCTGGATACCAAGGCCGGTGAGCAGACCATTTTCGACGCCCTGATCGCGGCTCGCGAAAAATACGGCGACAAGGAAATCCTCGAGGACCAGGACCGCAAGCCCCTCACCTACACCGGCCTGATCCGCGCCGCCTTCGTGCTGGGCCGCAAGATCGCCGCCATGACCGAGCTTTCCGAGCGGGTCGGCATCCTTCTGCCGTCCAGCATGGGGGTGGTGGTCACCTACTACGGTCTGCACGCCCACGGACGCGTGCCGGTAATGCTGAATTTCACGTCGGGCGAGGCCAACATCAAGGCGGCGATCAAGGCCGCGGGCGTGAAGAAGATCCTGACCGCCAAACGCTTCATCACCCAGGCCAAGCTGGAAGACCTGATCGAGGACCTCGGCACGGTCGCCGAGATCGTCTGGCTGGACGACGTGCGCAAGACGATCGGCATCCAGGACAAGGTCTACGGCCTGATGGCCGGCATGATGCCCAAACGGTTCCGGACGAAGACCGAGCCGTCGTCTCCCGGCGTGGTCCTGTTCACCTCCGGCAGTTTCGGCGCACCCAAGGGCGTGGTGCTCAGCCAGTGGAACCTGGTCGCCAACTGCCGGCAGGTGGCCCAGCACATCGACCTGCTGCCCGAATGGGTGATGTTCAACCCGCTGCCGACCTTCCACTGTTTCGGCCTGACGGGCGGCGTCCTGCTGCCGATCCTGCACGGGATGAAGGCCTTCCAATATCCGTCGCCGCTGCACGCCAAACAGATCGTCGAACTTCTGCCCGAGGTGAAGGCCTCGATCCTGTTCGCCACAGACACCTTCCTGAACCAGTACGCCCGGGTCGCGGCGGCCGACGACTTCGCCACCCTGCAGTTCGTCGTGGCCGGCGCCGAGCGCGTGCGCGACGAGACCCATCACCTGTTCAACACCCGCTTCCACGGCCTGAAACTGCTGGAAGGCTACGGCGCCACCGAAGCGGCCCCCGTGGTGGCGGTGAACCATCCCGACCGCAACCGCCCCGGCACCGTCGGCCAGATGATGCCGGGCCTTGAATGGCGCATCGATCCGGTCGAGGGCATCTCCGACGGCGGCCGGCTGTATCTGCGCGGGCCCAACGTCATGCACGGCTATCTGTCGGCCGACGATCCCCTGTCGATCGATCCCCTGCCCGGCGGCTGGCACGACACGGGGGACATCGTCGACATCGACAAGGACGGCTACGTCTCCATCCTCGGGCGGGTGAAGCGGTTCGCCAAGATCGGCGGCGAGATGGTGTCGCTGACCGCGGTCGAGGGTCTGGCCAGCGCAGTCTGGCCCGACGCGCGCCACGCCGTGGTCTCCATCCCCGACAGCCGCAAGGGCGAGAAGCTGGTGCTGGTCACCGATCGCAAGGACGCCGACGTCGCGCGTCTGGCCGAATGGGCCCGCAGTCACGGCGCCCCGGAACTGGCCGTGCCCAAGAAGATCATGCGCGTCGTCGAGGTGCCGGTCCTCGGCACCGGCAAGACGGACTATGTGCGCATCCAGCAACTCGCCGAGGTCGACAAGGCCGCCTGACGTCCATGTTTGATTTGCAGCCGACTCGGTTGCAGACTGGCCGCTTCATCAAGGGAGGGTTCCATGTTTGACAGGTTCTCCGCGTATCAGCCGCAACTTCTCAGCGTCCTGCGTATCGTCGCCGGCCTGCTGTTCGTGTGTCACGGCACGGCCAAGGTCCTGGGCTTCCCGGCCGTCGAAGGCCTGCCGCCGCCGGGCCTGAGCCTCGCGGGGCTTTCCGGTCCGCTCGAACTGATCCTCGGCGCCCTGCTTGTCCTGGGACTGTTCACGCGTCCCGCCGCCTTCCTCGCTGCGGGCTTCTGCGCGGTCGGCTACTGGGCGGTTCACGGAATGCAGAACCCTATCCCCATGGTCAACGGCGGCGAGACCATCGCCCTGTACTGCTTCGTCTTCCTGTATCTGGCGGCGGCCGGTCCCGGACCGTGGAGCATCGACGCCGTCATGCGCAAGAAACCCTACGCCTGACCGATCCGCACACCGGTCATCGAGATTGACCCGCCCTCGATGACGTCGTTGAAGAAGCTGACGTCGTCGCCCGGTCCGCGCTGGGCGGCGACGTAGAGCAATGGCAGATAGTGTTCGTCGGTCGGCACGCTCAACTGCGCGTCTTCGGCCAGACCGACCCAGTCGATCAGCGCCGCCTCGTCCCCGCGCACCAGGGCTGATTTCACCGCCTCGTTGAAATCCGAGGCCCACGGATAGGCGCCCCCGCCCGTCCGCTTCCAGGTACGCAGATTGTGGACGAAGTCGCCCGAGCCGGCGATGACCACGCCCTCGTCGCGGAGGACTGAAAGCCGGCGCGCCAGATTGAAATGGCCCTGTGCGTCCAGCCGCCGATCGAGCGACAGCTGCACCACCGGCACGTCGGCCTCGGGCCAGACGTGCGCCAGCACCGACCAGGTCCCGTGGTCCAGGCCCCATTGTGTCGTCGGCGTCGCTCCGGTCAGGTCCGAGACCCGCGCCGCCAGTTCGGGCGAACCGGGAGCGGGATATTGCATGGCGTGCAGCTCATCGGTGAAGCCGCCGAAGTCATGGATGGTTTCAGGATGAGGTTGGGCCGTGACGCCCAGCCCGCTGGTTTCCCAGTGGGCCGAGACCATGACCACGCCCTTCGGCTTGCCGATCGACGCCCCTACCGCCCGCCAGACATCCGCATACGGACCACCGAGCGCGTTCATGGGGGAACCGTGACCGAAGAAGACGGCAGGCTGGCGCATCGCGGGCATGGGATTCTTCCTGACTGCAGGTTTGTTTAGTAACAGTCTCGGTGCTTAAATTGGGCCCCGTGCGATACGCCGCAAGTGGAGGGCGTCAGAATCTTGCGCGCGGCGGCGTCTCTTCCCAGATGCGGAAAGCTTGGCCGGGAGATGGAAGCGTGTTCGATCATTTGTCCTTGGGCGTTCGCGATCTGGGCGCGGCCCGCCGCTTCTACGCCGCCTTCCTCGGGCCCCTGGGCCATGGCGAGACGACGGCGACCGAGGCTGAGCTGGCCTATGGTCGGGGCGGCGAAAACAGTCAGTTCTTTCTGTATCCCGTTAGCGGCGACCGCATCCCGGGCCTGGGAACCCATATCGCCTTCGCGGCCCCCAATCCGGCGGCCGTGGACGCGGCCTGCGCCGCCGCCATCGCCAACGGCGCGACGGTGATCCGCGCCGCCGGAAGACATCCGGATATCGCGCCGGACTACTACGGCGCCGTGCTGCTGGACCCCGACGGCAACAAGCTGGAGATCGTCACCGGCCTCATGCACTAGGCCGGCCGATCGGGCAGACCCGGTCGTAGAAGGCCTGGTCGCCGGGCGTTTGCTCGCCCCGCGACAGGCGAAACCGATGCTCGACCACCATGGCCTGCTGCTCGATGTTCAGATCGGTCCAGCCGCAGTCCATGCCGACCGGATATTCGTAGGATGCCGGGCGATCCCCGGCTCTCAGCTTGCCGGTCAGCAGGTTCACGCCCTGCTGCGCCTGCCAGACATGGGTCAGTTCGTGAATGAAGGTCGCCTGCAGCCTCAATGACGCCAGCGCGACGTCCGCCGGCAGGAACCGGCGCGGCCACACGATCCAGTCCCGCCCGAACCAGCGCCCGGCGACGAAGGCCCGGTTGAACGGCCACGGCGCCAGCAGAAAGCGAACGGTTTCGAGGATCAGGGAGTCGCCGAACGCCTCCTCCGCCAGCGCCCGTTCACCGACCGTCAGTGCACGGATCATTGCCCGGCATAGCCTCCGGTCGGGCTGACCCACTCCCAGTGCCAGGGCTCATAGACATAGGGGGTGAAGCCGAACCGGCCGGCGTTCTTGACCAGCCAGCGATAGGTCGGGCCGCGGGTCATATGCAGCCGGCTGGCCGCCGAGGTGTTGTCGACCCCCAGTCCCGCCAATTGGCCGACATAGAGATCCACCGCGGTTCCCGTCCGGTGGGGCGAACAAACCGCCCGCCTCAGCCCGTCGCAATTGCCCGACGCAGCGCAGCGGGCCGCGTCGGCCTCGGGATCGCGGAAGCCGGAGAAGATCTGCAGCAACTCCGGATCGTTGGCGACCTCAGGCGCCTCGGCGCGCGCGGCGGCGACCAGCCGGCGATAGGCGTCCAGAACGTCACGCCGCAGCAGACGGGTCAGGCGGTCGGCGTGCTCCTCCGATTCGACCAGATAGCCGAGCTGGTACAGCGGCGGCGGTTCGGGGCACGGCTCCTCGCGCACCCGGGCCATGATGAAGGGCCGCCGTTCCTGCCACAGGCCGCGGAATGTCTGGAAGGTGGCGGCGTCGAACCAGCCGGTCGGCGGCAGGCCGTGGCCAATCTGGAACTCCGCCAGCTTCCGCGCGAACACCGGCGAACCGGGCGCGCAGTCGGTGCCCAGCTCGTGCTGGATCAGCGGCAGATAGGTCTCCCAGCCGTATTCGGTCGGCCCGAACGGCGCCCATTCCATCCGCTGCCACGACACGCTGTTGGCAAAGGCGGGACCGGCCCATTCTATGGCGTCGGCGTCGCAGACCTGGGCCTGACCCGGGCGCGGCGCACGCCCGCGATTCTGCGCCTCGGCCGCCGTCGCGGCGAACAGGCCGGCGGCGGTCAGCAGCAACAGGATCAGACGCATCAGCATGGGGTGATGGTGACCCCGTCTGTGTGGTCACGGCAAGGCCATTCGCCTCACGCTCGCGCGACGCCTGCAAAGTCGGCATGGTGAGGCCACGGCCGACTCGGGCCGGATCGCCGGACCTTGCCATGACCGACGCACCCGTCGCCGAAGCCGCCCCCGCCCGCCGCTCCAACGCCATACTGGCGGCCTTCTCGGGCCCCTGCCTGCCTCTGGCCGCCTTCGGCGTGGCCCTGCCGGTCACCCTGCCCGAGTTCTACGCCACCTATGTGGGGCTGGAGCTGGGCGTGGTCGCGGCGGTGTTCATGGCGGTGCGGCTGATCGACATCGTCTTCGACCCCTTCATCGGCTGGGGCATGGACAAGACCAAAACCAGATGGGGCCGCTACCGTCCGTGGATGGCGATCTCGACGCCGATCCTGATGCTGTCGGCCCTGATGATGTTCGTGGTGGTCCAGCCCGGCGCCGGCGCGGCCTACCTGTTCGGCTGGCTGCTGGTCCTCTACCTCGGCTTCTCGATCGGCACCCTGGGCCAGCTGGGCTGGGCCTCGGTGCTGGCGCCGCAGTACGACCAGCGCAGCCGCGTCTACGGCTGGTGGCAGGTGTTCAACATCATCGGCGTGATCCTGATTCTGATCCTGCCGACCGTGGTGGTGAAGACAGGCATCGGCGACTACGCCGCCGGCGTGCGCATCATGGGCTGGGCCATCATGATCGCCCTGCCCGTCACCATCGGCCTGGCCATGTTCGTGGTGCCCGAGCCGGTCAACGCCGGCGCCGCGCCGCATGGCGGGCCGAAGGCCTACCTCGGCCTGTTCGGCAAGAAGACGGTGCGCAAGCTGCTGTTCGCCGACCTGCTGCTGGGCGTGGCGCCGGGCATCACCGGCTCGCTGCTGTTCTTCTTCTTCGGCCAGATCAAGGGCTATGACCACACCCAGGCCTCGCTGTTCATGCTGTTCTATTTCGTCGCCGGACTGGTCGGCGCGCCGTTCTGGGCCTGGCTGGCCACAAAGATCGGCAAGGACCGGGCGCTGGCGACGGCCAGCCTGGTCTTCGCGGTCTTCTACATCGGCGCCACCCTGGTCCCGGGCGGCAATTTCGCCCTGACCGCCGCCGCCATGTTCATCGCCGGCCTGCCCTATGCGGCGGGCCTGTTCCTGCTGCGGGCCATGATGGCCGACGCGGGCGACGAGGTTCGTCTGGACACGGGCGTGGACCGCACCGGCCTGATGTTCTCCATCCTGTCGGCCACGACCAAGATCGGCCACGTGGTGGCCCTGATCCCCTATCTGGTCCTGCAGGCCGTCGGCTTCCGCGCCGTTCCCGGCGTCGGGGGCAATAGCGAGATGTCGCTGCTGACGCTGCAGATCCTCTTCATCCTCGTCCCCGGCCTGCTGCTGGCCGCCGCGGCCCTGGTGCTGAAGGGCTATCCGCTGACGCCCGCGCGCCATGACGAAATCCGCAAGGCGCTCGAGGCCCGCGACGGCGCGGCGACAGATCCGGTTGTGGAGCCCGCATGACGCCGATCGACCGCCTGACGGCCATCATGGCCCGACTGCGCGACCCCGTCGGCGGCTGTCCGTGGGACGTGGAGCAGACCTTCGCCACCATCGCCCCCTATACGCTGGAAGAGGCCTATGAGGTCGCCGACGCCATCGAGCGCGGCGACATGGACGAACTGAAGTCCGAACTCGGCGATCTGCTGTTCCAGGTCGTCTTCCACGCCCGCATGGCCGAGGAACAGGGGCTGTTCGCCTTCGACGACGTGGCCAACGCCATCGCCGACAAGCTGGAGCGCCGCCATCCGCACGTCTTCGGCGACGAGGCGGCAAAGGCCGACGGCGCGGCCCAGAAGGCCCGCTGGGAGGACATCAAGGCCGCCGAACGCGTGGCGAAGGCCCAGCACGGCGTGCTGGACGACGTGCCGGTCGGCCTGCCCGCCCTCGCCCGGGCCGCCAAACTGACCAAACGCGCCGCCCGGGTGGGCTTCGACTGGCCCTCGACCGACGAGGTCTTCGACAAGCTGGACGAGGAGGTGGCCGAACTGCGCGTCGAGATCGCCGCCGGGGACCTCGACAAGGCCCGGGACGAGGTCGGGGACCTGCTGTTCGTGGTCGCCAATCTGGCGCGGAAGCTGGGGGTCGAGCCGGAGGACGCGCTGCGGGGGGCGAATGCGAAATTCGTACGGCGGTTCGGGTTCATCGAGGCGGAGCTGGCCAAGGACGGGCGGACGCCGGAGCAGAGCGATCTGGCCGAGATGGACGGGCTGTGGGACGCGGCGAAGGCGCACGAAAGAGGCTGACCTTCTAACCTGAGATTGTATTCGCTGGCGCAGCTTGCTCCGTCCGGACAAGCTGGCCCCGTCTCCTCCCTGTGGCGAAGCCATGGGGAGGGGGACCACGAAGTGGTGGAGGGGTAATGACGGCGTTGCTGACGGTTGAGAGGGCCCGAGAACTTCGTCGGCGGATGACCCCGCCCGAGGCGCGACTATGGGTCTGTCTTCGCGGCAAACGGCTGGCGGGTCTGAAGTTTCGCCGTCAGCATCCGATCGGCCCGTACGTTCTGGACTTCTACTGCGCTGCAGCGAAGCTGGCTGTCGAGGTGGATGGGCAGAGCCACGAACGCCCAGAGCAAATCGCGCATGACCGTCGGCGCACGGCTTGGCTGAGGGAACAGGGCGTGAGAGTCGTTCGGCTCGCCGCCGAGGATGTCCGGGTGCACCTAGACGGGGTCGTGGACTACATACGGCGAACCGCCCTGGAGCGGCAGGGTGGCTGATACCCCTCCACCGCTTCGCGGTCCCCCTCCCCATCGGCTTCGCCGACAGGGAGGAGACAATCCTTAGCCCGCCGTCTGGAACTGCCGCTCGAACCGCCCCAGCGCCGCCGGGTGAAGCCGCACCACCACATGCGTCCGGCCTTCGTCGTCCGTCTCGCGGCCGGTGACGCGGCCGTTCTCGTAGAGCCAGGCGAGCGCCTCGCCCTGTGAGGGGTCCAGCACCAGTTCCGTCTCCGGGTCGTCGTCGATCAGGCCGGCGATGGTTTCGCGCAGGGGTTCGATCCCCTCCCCGGTCCAGGCCGAGACCGCGACGGCCTTGCCCTGCGCCCGGAGGCGTTCGGCCTGACCCAGGACGGCCTCGCGGACGTCCTCGGCCAGCAGGTCCGTCTTGTTCCAGACCTCCAGAACCCGGCGGGTCTTGCCCTCGGGCGTCGGGATCTGTTTCAGCACCGCCTCGACGTCCTTCGACTGGGCGTCGCTGTCCGGGCTGGCGATGTCGCGGACGTGCAGGATCAGGTCGGCCTCGCCCACCTCTTCCAGCGTGGCGCGGAAGCTCTCGACCAGTTCGTGGGGCAGGTCCGAGATGAAGCCGACGGTGTCCGCCACGATGGCGGGCCGGCCCTGCGGCAGGCGGATGGTGCGCTGGGTCGTGTCCAGGGTGGCGAACAACAGGTCCTTGGCCAAGACCTCGGAGCCCGTCAGCCGATTGAACAGGGTCGACTTGCCGGCGTTGGTGTAGCCGACCAGGGCGATGGTCGGGAACGGGACCTTCTGGCGCTGTTTGCGGTGCAGTCCGCGGGTGCGGCGCACCTCGTCCAGCTCGACCTTCAGCTTGACGATGCGGTCGGCGATCAGGCGGCGGTCGAGCTCGATCTGGGTTTCGCCGGGGCCGCCGGTCGAACCGGTGCCGCCGCGTTGCCGCTCGAGGTGGGTCCAGGTGCGCACCAGCCGCGACCGCTCATAGTCCAGCCGCGCCAGCTCGACCTGCAGCCGGCCTTCCTTGGTCCGTGCGCGGCGGCCGAAGATTTCGAGGATCAGGCCGGTGCGGTCGATGACCTTGCAGTCCCAGGCCTTTTCCAGATTGCGCTGCTGAACCGGCGACAGGTCGTCGTCGACGACCACGGCCTCGGCCTCGGCGGCGCGAACCAGGGCGGCCAGCTCCTCGACCTTGCCGGTCCCGAACAGGGTGGCGGGCGTGGGCTTTCGGATGCGCACGATTTCCTCGGCGCGCACATCGAGGTCAAGCGCGCGGGCGAGGCCGACGGCCTCTTCCAGACGCTCCACGGACTGACGCGAACTTTCGCTCGCGCCGAAGCCCGATCGTTCAGGGTGCAGGACGACGGCCCGGATCAGCGGGACGGCGTGGTCGATGTGTTTGGACGTCAAGTGTGTTGTGCTGCTTTCAAAGGCGTCATCCTCGGGCTTGACCCGAGGATCGGACTATCCGGTGCTCACTGACAGATAGGCACGCGACGGACGGAAGGCCACCTTACACGCACAGGACCGGCGACCTCTGATCCTCGGGTCAAGCCCGAGGATGACGACGGGGGTGACGCGCGGGAGGCGTCAGTCCTCGTCCGCTTCCGGCTCGTACAGCTGGACGGGCGCGGACGGCATGATGGTCGAGATGGCGTGTTTGTAGACCAGTTGCGACTGGCCGTCGCGACGCAGCAGCACACAGAAGTTGTCGAACCAGGTCACGATGCCCTGCAGCTTGACCCCGTTGACCAGGAAGATGGTCAGGGGCGTCTTGGTCTTGCGGACGCTGTTGAGGAAGGTGTCCTGGAGATTCTTGGACTTGTCTTGCGACATGGCAGGTTCAGCCTGTTCTTGCTTGTTCTCCGGCCGAGAGAGCGGCGCGGGGCTGGATCGGATGTCCGGCCCCTCCAGCATAGGCATCGGCGGCGACCGATCAATCTCATTCGGCAAGTGCGGACGTCACAGGGCGTCGCGGATGGCCTGATCCAGATAAAGGGTGCGTAACCGGGTCGCGATCGGGCCCGGCTTGCCCGCGCCGATCTTCGTCCCGTCGATCGACACCGCCGGCATCACGAAGCCGCTGGCGGAGGTGTAGAAGGCCTCCCTGGCCCGCTTGGCCTCGTCGACGCTGAAGGCCCGCTCCTCGAACTCCAGCCCCTCCTCCTCGATCAGCCTCAGCACCGCCGCACGCGTGACGCCGCGCAGGATGTTGGACTGGGCGTCGCGGGTCCTCAGCTTGCCGTTCTCGTCGACGATCCAGGCGTTGGTGGACGAGCCCTCGGTGACCAGACCCATTTCGTCGACCATCCAGGCTTCGGCCGCGCCCTTTTCCTTCGCCGCCTGTTTGGCCAGGACATTGGGCAGAAGGCCCACGGTCTTGATGTCGCAACGTCCCCAGCGGATGTCGGGATGGGTGACCACCGCCACCCCCTTCTTCGCCGCCGCATTGCCTTTCGACAACGGCAGGGACCGGGCGGTGACGACCACGCTGGGCGGCGTGCCCTCGGGCGGGAACGGATGGTCGCGCCGGGCCGTGCCACGCGTGACCTGCAGATAGACCAGCCCTTCCCTGACCCGGTTGCGCCGCACCGTCTCGTTCAGAACCCGGGCCAGCGCCTCGGCCGTCATCGGGATGGGGATGCGCAACTCGTTCAGGCTGCGGTGCAGGCGCGTCATATGGCCGTCGAAATCCGCCAGGCGGCCGTCGAACACCGACCAGACCTCATAGACCCCGTCGGCGAACTGGAAGCCGCGATCCTCGACATGGATCACGGCCTGGCCGTGCGGCTGGTACTGGCCGTTGACGTAGGCGACGCGGCTCATTCCTCGATGACCTCTTCGATGTCTTCCTCGCCGCCGCGGGACGGCGAGACGCCGAGCGACTTGAGCTTCCGGTGCAGGGCCGACCGCTCCATGCCGATGAAAGCCGCGGTGCGCGAGATATTGCCGCCGAAGCGCATGATCTGCGCCGCCAGATACTCGCGCTCGAACACCTCGCGCGCCTCCCGCAGCGGCAAGGCGATGATGCGCTCGCCGCCCAGGGTGCCGGTCGAGTTCGCGTTGGTCGCCTCCTGCGGCAGCATGTCGGCGGTGATCGGCTCATTGACGTCGCCGGTGGCCAGGATCAGCAGCCGCTCGACGTTGTTGCGCAGCTGGCGGACGTTGCCCGGCCAGGGATGGACCTGCAGCACGGCGATGGCGTCGTCGCCCAGCCGCCGCTTCGGCAGGCCCTGCGACGACGACAGGCTTTCGATGAAATAGTCGATCAGCTCCTGGATGTCCTCGCGGCGCTCGGACAGGGCGGGCACCCGGATTGGCACCACGTTCAGGCGGTGGAACAGGTCCTCGCGGAACCGGCCCTCGGCGATCTCCTGCTTCAGGTCGCGCGAGGTCGAGGTGACCACGCGGATATCGACCTGCACGTCCTGCTCGCCGCCGACCCGGCGGAAGCGCTGTTCGACCAGCACGCGCAGAACCCGACTCTGACTCTCACGCGGCATGTCGCCGACGTCGTCCAGATAGAGGGTGCCGTTGTGGGCGCGTTCGAACACCCCGATCTTGCGCGGACGGCCGTCGACGCCCTCCTCCCCGAACAGTTCGATGTCCAGCCGTTCCGGCGTCATGCCGGCGGCGGCGATGGCCACGAACTCGCCCTTGGACCGCGCGCTGGCCTCGTGGATCTGGCGCGCCACCAGTTCCTTGCCCGAACCCGGAGGGCCCGAGATCAGGACCCGGCTGTTGGCCGGCGCCACCTTGGCGATGGTGCTGCGCAGGGCCTGGGCCGCGGCGGAGCGGCCGATGAAGCCTGTCGGCGCGGCGACCTGGGCGCGCAGCCGGCGGTTCTCGCGCTTCAGCGAACTGGCTTCCAGCGCGCGTTGCACCACGACGACCAGGCGGTCGGACTTGAACGGCTTTTCGATGAAGTCATAGGCCCCGCGCTGCAGCGCCGTGACCGCCGTCTCGATATTGCCGTGGCCCGAGATCATGACCACCGGCAGATCGGGATCCAGCTCCTTGATGACGTCCAGCAGTTCCAGCCCGTCCAGACCGCCGCCCTGCATCCAGATATCCAGCAGGGCCAGCGACGGCTTCCTGGCCCGAATGGCGGCCAGGGCCTCGTCGGAGTTGGACGCCGTGCGCACGGCGTGGCCTTCGTCCTCCAGCAGGCCTGACACCAGCTCGCGGATATCGGCCTCGTCATCGACGACCAGAATGTCGGCTCCCGTGGATCGCATATCGCCTCGCTATTCAGCAGCCGGAAGGGTCGGAGTCCGGGACGGTTTCGCGTCCTTCGCCCCGGCCGCGCCGGCCGATTTCGGTTGGGATTTGAGAGGGAAGGTCAGGCACACGCGTGCGCCCGACAGGTTTTCGGCGTCGGCCAGCTTCAGCTCGCCGCCGTGTTCTTCACAGATGCGTTTGACGATCGCCAGACCCAGGCCGGTGCCCTTCTCGCGCGTCGTCACATAGGGTTCGGTCAGGCGGTCGCGGTCCTTGGCGGGCAGGCCCGGGCCGTCGTCCTCAATGACGAAGGTCGCCGTCCCGTCCTCGACGATCAGCCGCGCCGAAATGCCCGGACGGTCGCCGTCGTCCGGCCGTGGCGCGATGGCTCGCCGCGCGGCCACGGCCTCGCCCGCGTTCTTGAGGATGTTGGTCAGGGCCTGACCGACCATCGGCCGGTCGGCGTGCAGGGTGACCTTGGGCAGGGGTTCGACCAGCTCGACGCCGATCTCCGCCTCGGCCACCCGCTGGGCGAATACGGCCTCTCGCAGGAGCTCGGCCGGATCGGCGGCGGTGAACCGGGGCGCGGGCATCCGGGCGAAGGACGAGAATTCGTCGACCATCCGGCCGATGTCTCCGACCTGACGGATGATGGTTTCGGTGCAGCGGTCGAACACCTCGACGTCGTCCATGACCTGTCCGCGATAACGCCGCCTCAGACGTTCGGCCGACAGCTGGATCGGGGTCAGCGGGTTCTTGATCTCGTGCGCGATGCGCCGCGCGACGTCGCGCCAGGCGGCGTTGCGCTGGGCCGTCACCAGCCGGGTGATGTCGTCGAAGGTCAGGACCATCTCCCCGCCGACCCCGCCTTCGATGCGGACCCGCAGGCGGCGGGTCTCGCCCTCCAGACTGACGTCGATCTCTTCCTCAATGTGCGCCTCGGCGCGACCGGCCAGTTCACTGAGTTCCGGCGATACCTCTCCCAGCGGACGGCCGATGATGTCGGAGTCGCGGATGGCCAGCAGCTCCACGGCGCTGTCGTTGATGGCCGAGACGCGGCGCTGGCGGTCCAGACCGATCACGCCGGCGGAGACGCCGGACAGCACGGTCTCGATGAACCGGCTGCGGCCCGTGGCCTCCTCGCTGGCGGCTCTCAGCGCGGCCTGCTGGGCCTCCAGGTCTCCGGTCATGCGGTTGAAGGCCGCCGAAAGGGTCTTGATCTCGCCCGGTCCGTCCTCGCCGTCGACACGCGCCGTCAGGTCGCCGCCGGCGACCCGGTCCGCCGCCTTGACCAGCCGCCCGATCGGCGCCGAGATGGCGCTGGCCGCGCCCATACCCAGCCAGATGGCGCCGACGAGCACCAGCAGGGCCGTCTCGACATAGCTGAGTGCGAAGGCGGCCTGGATGCGTTGCCGACTTTCCTGCGCCTCGCGATAGGCGACGATGGATTCCTCGCCGTTGCGCATCTGGGCGATCAGCCCGTCCTGCAACGGTCGAACCAGATACAGATAGGCGTCGCCGTAGGCCGGCAGGGGGATCAGCGACCGCACGGCGTCCGGATTTTCGGTGACCTCTTGCGGCGGCTCGCCGCCTTCGGCCGCGGCCTCCAGCACCACGCGGGGCGGCGCCACATAGGCCGGCGCGGCGGGTCCCTCGCCGCTGGCGAGAACCTCGCCGTCGGGTCCGATTATATAGATGGCGGGATAGCCGAAGAGATCGGCGATCTGGGTCAGGGCATCGGAAAACTGGATGCGGTTTTCAAACAATGGCCTGGCGCCGACAAGCTGGTCCGCGATGACGCGAAGGTCCCCGTCCATCTCTTCAGAGACGTCTTTCAGATAGGCGTCGCCGATCAGGGCCCCATTCCTCACCGCCGACTGGACATTGTCGCTGAACCACTGGTCCACGCCGCGGTTGACCAGTACTCCGAACACCAGGGCGATCAGCACCGCCGGCACCAGAGCGACCAGCGAGAACAGGGTCACGAACCGCAGATGCAGGCGCGCGCCCGCGTCGGTGCGCCGGCGAAACAGGGATAGCGCCCGCCGCCCCACCACCACGGCCAGTCCGCCGATCAGCATCAGATTGGCGCCCAGGATGACCAGCACGGCCTGACTGGCGGTCGCCCGCGCCCCTTCGCCGCTGCTGCCCGGGGCGACCGCGACCAGCCAGATGGCGGCGATCGTGATCACGAAGGCTAGCGAATAGGCGGCCACAAAGGCGTTGCGCCGACGCTCCTCCGACCAGCCGGCGAACCAGCGAACCTCGCCGCGTCGATCGGCGGCGGGTCCAGGCTCTGTGTCAGCGGTCGGTGTATCCGTCATGCCACTCCAGCTTCGACCACCTGTGGCGAAATATCAACAGGGTGGTGGCCTGAATGCGTCACCTGACGCCACAGCGTCGTGAGTTCGCGCTCAACCTCGTCAGGGCTTTCAAGGCGGCACAGCCGGGACTTCGCCGCCCGCCGCTCCAGCGGATCCCCGGGCCAGGGCGCCTGTTCGATGTACCAGCCCAGGTGTTTGCGGAACATCTTCAACCCCAGCGGCAGACCGTAGAAGGCGGCCGAGGCCCGTAGATGTTCGACGACGATTGCCAGCCGCTCCTCCCGGTCAGGCTCCACCAGCACGGTCCCGTCGGCCAGGGCCCGCTCCATATGCGCCGCCAGCCACGGCCGGCCGTACACGCCGCGGCCCAGCATCAGGGCGTCGGCGCCTGACTGGCTCAGCGCCGCGCGAGCATCGTCGGCAGTCAGGATGTCGCCATTGACGATGACGGGGATGCCCACAGCCGCCTTGACCTCGCCGACCGCGGTCCAGTCAGCGACGCCGGTGTAGAATTGCTGCCGGGTCCGCCCGTGTACGGTGACCGCCTTGACGCCGATCTCCTCGGCCCGCTTCGCCAGCAGGGGCGCGTTGCGGTGGGCGTCGTCCCAGCCCAGCCGCATCTTGACCGTCACCGGCCGCGTGGTCGCCTCGACCGCCGCCTGCATGAGACGGCAGGCCAGTTCGGGGGCCCGCATCAGGGCCGAACCGCAGGCCGAACCCGTGACCTCCTTGGCCGGACAGCCGAAATTCAGATCGACGATGTCGGCCCCGGCCTTTTCGGCCATGCGCGCACCCTCGGCCATGGCCGCAGGATCGCGACCCACCAGCTGGATCACGGTCAGAGGGAGACCCTCGCCCACCGCCGCGCGACGGACCACATCGGGCCGCGCCCGGGCCAGCTCGGCGGCGGCCACCATCTCGGTCGCGACATAGGCTGCGCCCAGCCGAGAGGCCAGCCGCCGGAACGGCAGGTCGGTGATCCCGGTCATCGGCGCGGTCAGCACCCGTCCGGGCACCCACACGTCGCCGATCTGTATGCCTGTAGCCATGAGGCCCTTTCCGCGCCCTCGACGCCCCTCGTCAAGCGCAACCGCGGCGATTAGAAGGCCGGGATGACCACGCTCCAACCCGCCTTCGCCGCCATCGTGGTCGCCGCCGGCTCCGGCTCTCGCGCCGGAGGGGCCAAGCAGTGGCGGGCCCTTGGCGGAAAGCCGGTTGTACGCTGGTCGGTCGAGGCCCTGTTGAAGGCCGGGGCTGAAGACATCGTGGTCGTCGTTTCAGCCGGTTCGGAAGCCGAGGCGCAGTCCGCCCTCGCCGGTCTTTCGGGTTGGCGGCTGGCGACGGGTGGCGACACCCGGGCCGCCTCGGTCCGTAATGGCCTGCAGGCGCTGGGCGGTCCCGGCGACCGGTCCGTTCTGATCCATGACGCCGCGCGGCCGTTCCTGGATGCTTCCGTCATCCGTCGTCTGATCGAGGTGCTCGGCGAGGCGGACGGCGCCCTGCCCGCCCTGCCCGTCGCCGACAGCCTGCGCCGCGCGACCGGCGGGCTCGTGTCGGGCGCGATCGAGCGCGACGGCTTGTGGCGCGCCCAGACCCCGCAGGCCTTTCGCTATCAGGCCATCGCCGACGCATATGCGGCCTGGCCCGCCGACGAACCCGCCACCGACGAGGCCGCCGTGCTGGAACGCGCCGGCGGCCGCGTCCGCATCGTCGAGGGCGATGCGCGGCTGATGAAACTGACCTTCCCCGAGGATTTCGCCATGGCCGAGACGCTCATCCCCCGCCAGATCCGCGTGGGTCAGGGCTTCGACGCCCATCGCTGGGGCCCCGGAACCTCGGTCTGGCTGTGCGGCGTGGAAATCCCCCACGACCAGACCCTGATCGGTCATTCCGACGCCGACGCCGGGCTGCACGCCCTGACCGACGCCATTCTGGGCGCCATGGGGGATGGCGACATCGGCGACCATTTCCCGCCCACCGATCCGCAATGGAAGGGCGCGTCGTCCGACCTGTTCCTGATCCACGCCATTCAGCGGCTGGCCGCGCGCGGCGGCCGGCTGGTCAACGTCGACGTCACCCTGATCTGCGAAAGACCGAAGGTGAAACCGCACCGTCAGGCCATGCGCGAACGTGTCGCCGACATCCTGTCGCTCCCGCTCGACGCGGTCAGCGTCAAGGCGACCACCACGGAGGCCATGGGCTTCACGGGGCGCGGCGAAGGCCTGGCCGCCCAAGCCTTGGCGACGATCGAACTACCCGCCTAGAGCGGCCTTTCGGCCGGCGGGAACATGCTGCGCCACAGCGAGCCGAACAGGTTAACGTAGTCGTCCGTCCACGGCCGCACCGTCGTCTGCAGCGGCTGTTTCCAGCGCGCGTCGGCGCGGAAGTCGGCCAGCCCCTCGGGCGTCGGCGACAGGATCAGGGCCTCGGTCGAGGCCTCGGCCATCTCGGGCGTCGAATCGCCCTCGTAATAGATCTGATGCAGGCTGGCCTTGCCCAGCGACTGCGCCGCGGCGATGGCCGGCAGGGTGATGTCGAGGTTGCGGTTCGACAGGTGCAGCAGCACGACCCCATTGGGCTTCAACAGCTTCAGATAGCCTTCGATGGCCTCGGCCGTCAGCAGGTGCGTCGGCACCGCGTCCGACGAGAAGGCGTCGATGATCAGCAGGTCGTACGATCCCGCCGGCTGCTTCGCCAGCGTCAGACGCGCGTCGCCCAGAACGGTGTCGATCGGGCCCGCAGCGCAGTCCGAGATATAGGTGAACCACTCGGGATCTCGCGACAGCCTGTCGACCATCGGATCGATCTCGAAGAAGGTCATCGAGTCCTCGGCCCGCTTGTAGGTGGCCATGGCGCCCGAGCCCTGGCCGACGACGCCGATCCGGGCCGGGCCGCGCGCCTCGACCATCTCGGCGGCCTGACCGATAGGCGTGGCGGGAGCGTAGTAGAGGGTCGGCACGCAGTCGAAGCGGGGATCGCGCGCCTGCGCTCCATGCAGGGTCGTGCCGTGCATGAGCACATGGACGTCGCCGCCCAGCCGCGGGTCGGGCGAATTGGCCACCCGCATCACGCCGAAGAAGCTGCGGCCCGAATAGCTCCAGTCATAGCCGCGCGCGATCCATTGCGACGACAGGGTGATGGCCAGCAGGATCGCCGTGAACGCCAGCGCCCGGTCGCGCACCAGAAAGGCGCAGATGGCGACCGGCAGCAGCATGATCATCGCCAGCTGGCCCATCTGGAACGGCGAAGTCGAATAGAAGGCGGCTCGTGCTCCGTCATTGCTGTTCAGCCAAAGGGACAACAGCACCGGCGAGGCCGCGACGACCAGGGCGGCCACGAGGACGCCCGTCTGCGTCCCGTTGAGCGGTCCCCTGCCCCATGGCCGGGCCAGGCCGACCAGCACGAGGACCAGCGGATACTCCCAGACCATGTTGAAGATGACCGGCGCGAGCAGGGCGGTGAACGCCCCGCCGACCACGCCGCCCAGCGACATCAGCAGATAGAATTCCGTCAGCCGGTCCGGCGCCGGCCGCCGGGCCGCCAGCAACTGATGGCACATCAGGGCGGCGAAGAAGAAGGCGGTCAGGTGGATGGCGAAGGCCATGGTCCAGTTGGATGAGCGGAAGGCCACGGTCAGCACGCAGACCGCCCCGATCGCGGCCTGGATCGGCAGGGTCGCCGTCAGCGGAATCCACGGCCTGTTCTGGAAGGCGATGACGAAGGTCAGCAGATACAGGGCCAGCGGCGCGACCCACAGGAAGGGCGCCGAGGCCACGTCGGTTGACAGGTGCGAGGTCACCCCCAGCATCAGGCTGGACGGCGCGGCGGCCAGCAGGACCAGAATGATCTTCTCGCGCAACGTCATCGGCGGGCTGACGGTCAGGCGGGCGGGCTCGGCGGAGCGGTCCAGCCGTCGGCTCCAGACCACGAAGGCCAGGGCCACGACCATGAGCATGAAGGCGACATAGCCGCCGCTCCAGCCCCACCGCTGTCCCGACAGGGTCGCCAGCGGCTCTATCAGGATCGGATAGGACAGCAGGGCCAGGAAGCTGCCGAGGTTCGAAGCCGCATAGAGCACATAGGGATTCCGGCCGTCGGCGTAGCCGGCGCGCACCCGGGCGTACCAGGCCTGCAGCAAGGGGGCCGTCGCCGACAGGACCGCGAACGGCGCACCGACCGACAGGGCCAGGGTCGCCAGCAGCCATATGACCGGCGCCGACGGATCGGGGTCTCCCAGCCAGCCGTTGATGCGCAGCGGCAGGAACAGGGCGGCCGCGACCAGCAGCGCCAGATGGATGGCCACCTGGGTCTTGATCGACCCGACCTTCTGCAGGCCGTGGGCATAGCCGTAGCCGGCCAGCAGCGCGGTCTGGAAGAAGACCATGGCCGTGTTCCACACCGCCGGCGATCCGCCCAGCATGGGCAGGACCAGCTTGGTCACCATCGGCTGGACCACGAACACCAGAGAGGCCGAGGTGAAGATGGCCACGGCGAAAAGCAGCGGCGTCAGCCTGTCCGGCGCGCGCGCTTCGATCGCCGTGTCCCCTGTGGTGTCGCTCATGCCCGCCCCGTATGCTGGCGCCGTTCCCGGCGCTTTGGCTCACACTGGACCGACTCGCCGCCCCTTCGGAAGGCCCTGCCCGATGTTCCCCGACGATATTGACGCCTTGGCCCGGCGGGTCGTCGAAGCGGCCGTGGCGCGGGGCCTGATGATCGCCACCGCCGAGAGCTGCACGGGCGGTCTGGTGGCGGGAGCCCTGACGGCCGTCGCCGGCTCGTCGGCGGCGCTGGACCGGGGTTTCGTGACCTACAGCAACGCCGCCAAGAGCGAGATGCTGGGCGTTCCCGCCGAGCTTATCGAGGCCCACGGGGCTGTGTCCGGGCCGGTCGCCCATGCCATGGCCGAGGGCGCCGTCAGCCGATCTGACGCCACGGTCTCGGTCGCCGTTACAGGGATCGCGGGTCCGGGCGGCGGATCGGATGACAAGCCCGTCGGCCTGGTTCATTTCGCCGCCTCGGGGCCTGCCGGCCTGATCCATGCCGAGCATCGTTTCGGCGCCCCGGGCCGCGAGACGATCCGCCTCGAAAGCGTGCGCGTCGCCCTGCGCCTGCTGCTGGACCGGATCGGCGCATGATCGTCGACGCCCGCGGCCACCGCTGCCCGACCCCCAGCCTGAAGCTTCAGAAGGCGATGCGCCAAGCCCCCGCCGGCGCGCGGCTGACCCTGCTGGCGACCGATCCCATGGCCCGGATCGACGTACCGCATCTGATGAACGGCATCGGAGGCCGCATGGTGTCGGTCGACGAGGCGGACGGCGTCCTGACTATCGTGGTCGAGACGCCCGGCGCTCCGACAGATTGACCACGCTCTCCGGCAGGGGCGCGTCGGGCTCGATCTCGGGCGCGCCGATCGACCGGGACGCGATCTCCATCTCGGTGGTGAAGGCGCCGCCGTAGAAGATGGCGTTGACGTTCCACGACAGCCAGATCAGCAGCACCACCACCGCGCCCACCGAGCCGTATGTCGCCCCCAGCGGCGCGATCTGCTCGACATAGATGGCGCACAGCCACGACGAGATCGTCGACATCACCGTCGCCACCAGCCCGCCCGCGATGGACGGCGCCCAGGCCACCGGCGTCCGGTGCGACATGGCGTAGCGGTAGAGCATGGTCAGGCCGATCGCGAGTCCCAGCGCCGGCCACAGACCGTCCAGCGCGATCCCCCCTGACGACGGCGCGGCCGTCCCGGCGACGATCGGACCGGCGTGCTCCAGCAGCCGCGAGGTCACCACCGCACCCGAGACCACGGTGAACAGCAGGAAGGCCGCCAGGGCCACGAAGAAGGCCAGCAGGTTGAATTTGAAGAAGCCGTGCGGCTCCTTCTCATCGTGGATCAGGTTCAGGCCGGCCAGCAGGGCCTTGAAGCCGCGGTGGGCGGCGTATCCGCCGATGACAAGGGCGAAGAAACTCTGCGCCGACACCGTCCGCGCCGAGGCGTTGGCCAGCCGCTCGATCTCGGCCCGGAAGATGGCCCGCGCCGCCGCCGGCATGACGTCGGCCAGGGCCGCCGCCTGTTCGCTGACCTGGGCGATCGACAGCACGGCCTTGTAGAAGCCGATCAGGATGGCGATAGCCGGAAACACCGCCAGCAGGGCGAAGAACGACACCCCGCCCGTGTACAGCATCACGTCCCGGCCCCAGCTACGCGTGAACGCCTTGACCGCCAGCCGACCCCACATCATGGGCGTGGCCCATCGCGCGGCGGCTTCAATATCCGATTTGGCCTGCAAGCCGGTCCCCACAACCGTTAATGCGCGCACTTCTAACGCAATTCGGCCCGAGGGAAAGCACTGCTGGGGATAGCCGCTGTCGACCCGTTGCTTCGAGCCGCCGACCGTCGCTATGGTCCGCGGCCAATGAAACCGCGCCAGGGGGCTGGAGCGGCTGGAGATTCCGACCTTGGGTTCCGATCCGCGCATTCTGGTCGTCGCCCCTGACGACGACCTGGTCGGCCCGCTGTGTCAGGGCCTGGACGCCCTCGGCTGGCGCACCGTCACGGCCCGCTCCCTCGCCGGCGCCATCCAGACCCTGATCGACTGGCCTCTGGAGGCCGTGGTCCTCGACGCCCGCCTGCCCGACGCGGAACAAGGAGTCGGCGCCCTGCGCCAGACCGTCAATCCGCGCCGCCTGCCCGTCCTCGCCATCGGCGCCGACGGCTGGGACCCCGGAGCCGCCGACATCGTCATGTCCGCTCCGCCGCACGCCGCCCAGGCCGCGCTGCGTCTGGAAAACCTGATCCGCTCGGCCATCGCCGAGGAAGAGGTCAGCCTGCGCGAAGCCACCTTCGCGGCGCGCGGCCAGCCCCTGCCCCTGTCCGATCTGGACGCGACGCCGTTGCGCGTCCTGGCGGCGGGCAAGCCGGACCGGCATTTCCTCGCCCTGTCCAACGCCCTGACCGAACGCGGCTGCGAGGTCGTGGCCGCGCCGACGCCCTACACCGCCTTCGACTATCTGCACGAAAAGCCGTTTGACGCCGCCGTCCTGTGGGGCGCGGAGGATCATACCCCCGCCCTGTCGATCGCCTCCGGGATGAAGCGGAACACCCGCCTGTATCATATCCCGGCCGTGCTCTATCTGCGCGGCGCCGGCGAGATCAATCTGGCCGAGCTCTACAACCGCGGCTTCGCCGACGTCGCCGCAGCCGACACGCCAGAGGAAGAGACCGCCGGGCGTATCGTCGCCCTGGCCCGCGCCCATCGCCGCCACGTCGCCATCCGCAAGGCGCTGGAAAGCGCCCGCGGTTCGGGCCTGACCGATCCCGCCACCGGTCTGTTCACGCCGGAACTGTTCGCCAGCCATCTGGCCCGCATCGCCGACGGCGCCCGCCTGCGCCGCCGCCCCCTGTCGGTCGCCGTGCTGCGCGTCTCGGAAACCGATGCGGTCACAGAGGCCCGCAAGGGCGGCTGGCTGGACCGCGCCCTGCCCCAGATCGGGGCCATGGTCTCGCGCCTGATCCGCACCGAGGATACGGCGGCGCGTCTGTCGCCCGACGTCTTCGCCCTCGCCCTGCCCGCCACCCATGGGCCGTCCGGCCGGATCGCCGCCGACCGGATCGCCGCCGTCATCGGCTGCACCGCCTTCGACGCCGGCCCTGACCGCTCGCCCTTCGTGGTCGAGTTCGAGGTTGGCGTCGCCGAGATCTCGCCGGGCGAGTCTCCCGCCGCCGTTCTGGAACGCGCCTCCAGGGACGTGCGGGCCCAGGGCTGACGTCCATTTGACAATCTGATTTGTCTAATGCAGGTTCGCGCCATGACGGCGCGTCCCTCAGCCCTGCTCGACGACCTGGACACCGCCCTGCTGGCGCTGGCGCCGATCCGTCGGCGCATCCTCGCCGCCCTGACCGAACCGGCCTCGGCGGCCGGCCTGTCGGAAAAGCTGGGCCTGCCGCGCCAGAACATCGGCCACCATCTGCGTGCGCTTGAGGCGGCAGGCCTGATCCAGCTGGCTGAGGAACGGCGCAGGCGCGGCTTTACGGAACGGCTGTTCGTCGCCGCCCGAAGCTATGTGTTTGACCCGGCCCTGATGCAGGCCCCGCCCGACCCCGATGCGGTCGAGGCCCAGGACCGCCACGCCGCCGACCATCTGATCTCGACCGCCTCGACCATTGTCCGGGACGTCGCCCGCATGCGTCAGGACGCCGCCACCGAGGGCTCGCGCCTGCTGACCCTGACCGTCGAGGCGGACGTCACCTTCGCCACGCCCGCTGATTTCGAGACCTTCACCGAAGAGGTCAGCACCGCCGTCGCCGCTCTCGCCCGCAAATATTCGGCCTCTTCGGGCCGTCGCTACCGCCTCACCGCCGCCGCCCATCCGGCGACGCCCCGACCCGCGCCAGCCAGGAACTGACCCATGATCGAAGCCGCCAAGCCCATGGAAGACCACGTCCTCGTCGAGGTTACCGTGCCCGCCCCCGCCGATGCGGTCTGGGCCGCGCTGCGCGATCCGCAGCAGATCAAGAACTGGTTCGGCTGGGACGCGGACAGCCTGAAGGATGAGATCGACTTCATCTTCATCACCCACGCCGAGGCCGACGAGGAACGCCGCACGGTCACCTTCGTCGGCGTCAACGATCGCTACGAAGTCGAGGCCCGCGGCGAGACCAGCCTCGTCCGCGTGGTCCGCTCCGCCCCCGTCGGAGAGTGGACGGACGTGTTCGATGGCATGATCGAGGGCTGGATTTCCTTCACCCAGCAGTTGGCCTTCGCCTTCGCCCGCCATCCGGGCCAGACGCGCCGCACCCTCTTCTTCTCGGGCCCGCCGCGCGTGGACGGGCTGGGCCGGTCGGTGCTGGGTCTCGACGCCGCTCCGGCTCCCGGAGAGCCGTACGCGATGCCGCTGGGTCCCGACGCCGACGCCGCGGGCCAGGTCTGGTTCACGGCGCGTCACCAGATCGGCGTCACCGTCGACGCCTGGGGCGATGGCCTGCTCGTGGTGCTGGACAGCCCGCCCCGGGAAGACAAGCGCCCTCTCGGCTCCACCATGCTGACCCTGACCACCTACGGCCTGTCCGACGCCGCCTTCGCCGATCTGGAAGGGCGCTGGAAGGCGTGGTGGGACGCGCGCTTCGACAACGCCGCCCCGCACGAGAGCTAGGCGGCCGTCAGAGCCGCCGATACATGATGTGCAGGCCGACCAACCCCTCATGCGGATGGTCGAACGCCTCCGGGGCGGTGGCGAGGATTTCGAACCCCAACGACCGCCACAGACTCACCGCCGCGTGGTTCGCCGCCACCACGGCGTTGAACTGCATGGCGTGATAGCCGGCCTCCGCTGCGCCGCGGATCACCGCCTCGCCCAGAGCCCGGCCCACGCCCTGCCCGCGGGCCTCCGGCGCGACCATGAAGCTGGCGTTGGCGATATGGGATCCCGGTCCCAACTGGTTGGGACCGTATTTCGCCGTGCCCAGCACCGCGCCGGTCTCGTCGACCGCGACCAGCACCACCCACGACGGCGGATTCCACAGCGCCTTGCCGACAGCCTCGGTCAGGTCGCGCGGATAGGTGTAGGTCTCTCCGGCCGCCGCCGTCGCCTTCACGATCGGCCAGATCGCCGGCCAGTCCGCCTCCGTCGCCTCCCGGATCGTCAGGGTCACGCCGCCTCCGCCACCCGCGCCAGATCGGCGGTGATGCGTTCGGCGACCTTCAGCCGGTCCGCCGCCGTGTCCCACTCGCCCTTGACCACGATCTTCTGGTCCGGCCGGATCTTCCAGAACGCATGGTTCTTCTGGATCAGCCCGACCAGCCCCATCGGATTGGGGAATTCGTTGTTGCGCAGGGTCAGCACCGCGCCCTTGGGCCCGATGTCGATGCGTTCGATACAGGCGGTCTTGCAGTTGGCCTTGATGCCGACGATCCGCAGCAGCTGTTTCGCCTCGTCCGGCAGCGGCCCGAACCGGTCGATCAGCTCTGCGGCCAGCGCCTCGCGCGT
The DNA here is from genome assembly GCF_037626195.1 of Brevundimonas sp. BR2-1. NCBI lineage: Bacteria > Pseudomonadati > Pseudomonadota > Alphaproteobacteria > Caulobacterales > Caulobacteraceae > Brevundimonas > Brevundimonas sp. BR2-1. The sequence goes on from NZ_JARKMV010000003.1 coordinate 312,813, forward strand.
TTCCGAGTTCTCGGCGTCGGACAGACGGCGGTACAGGCTCAGACGAACGTTCAAGTCTGGAACATAATCTTCTGGAATCAATACAGCCGCGCCGACATTGATGGCCGGCGACCAGCCTCGGTCGACGACGCCCCCGCCCTCGCCCGCCTGGCGCAGTTCGGCCACCGCGTCCTCCAGCATCTGCTGGTACAGCTCGACCCCGACCTCGCGGATATGGCCCGACTGTTCGTCGCCCAGCAGATTGCCGCCGCCGCGCTGGTCCAGATCGTGGCTGGCCAGCTGGAAGCCGGCGCCCAGGTTGTCCAGCGATTGCAGCACCTGCAGCCGCCGTTCGGACGACAGGCTCATCGGCTTCTCCGGCGGCGTCGTGAGATAGGCGAAGGCGCGCGCCTTGGCACGCCCGATCCGGCCGCGAATCTGGTGCAGCTGGGCCAGGCCGAACATGTCGGCCTTGTGCACGATCAGGGTGTTGGCGGTCGGAACGTCCAGCCCGCTCTCGACGATGGTCGTCGACAGCAGCAGGTCGTAGCTGCCGTCGTAGAAGGCGCTCATCACGTCTTCCAGCTGGGTCGGCGACATCTGGCCGTGGCCGACCACGAACTTGATTTCCGGGACTTGCTCGCGCAGGAATTTCTCGATGTCCGGCAGGTCCGACAGGCGCGGCACGACGTAATAGGCCTGACCGCCGCGATACTTTTCGCGCAGCAGGGCCTCGCGCACCAGCACCGGATCCCACGGCGTCACATAGGTCCGCACCGCCAGACGATCGACCGGCGGGGTGGCGATGATCGACATCTCGCGGATGCCCGACAGCGCCATCTGCAGCGTGCGGGGAATGGGCGTCGCCGTCAGGGTCAGCAGATGGACGTCGGCCCGCAGGGACTTCAGCTTCTCCTTGTGCTTGACGCCGAAATGCTGCTCCTCGTCCACGATCACCAGGCCGAGGTCCTTGAACCCGACCTGTTCGCTCAGCACCGCATGGGTGCCGACCACGATCTCGAACGAGCCGTCCTTCAGCCCCGCCCGCGTCTCGGCCGCGTCCCTGGCCGTCACCATCCGCGACAGGTGGCGCACCTTGACCGGCCAGCCGGCGAACCGCTCGCTGAAGGTCTTGAAATGCTGCCGCGCCAGCAGGGTCGTCGGGCAGACGATGGCCACCTGCTGGCCGCTCATGGCCACCACGAAGGCGGCCCGCAGCGCCACCTCGGTCTTGCCGAAACCGACGTCGCCGCAGATCAGGCGATCCATCGGCGTGCCCTTGCCGAGATCCTCCAGCACGTCGCCGATGGCGTTCAGCTGGTCGTCCGTCTCCTCGTAGGGGAAGCGGGCGCAGAACTCGTCGAACAGCCCTTGCGGCGGCGTGATCGGGTCCGAACTGCGCAAGGATCGCTTGGCGGCCAGCGCAATCAGCCCCTCGGCCATGTCGCGCAAACGGGCCTTGGCCTTGGCCTTGCGCGCCTGCCAACCCGCCCCGCCCAGCCGGTCCAGCTGCGCGCCGTCGGAGTCCGAGCCGTAGCGGGTCAGCAGGTCGATGTTCTCGACCGGCAGATACAGTTTGCTGTCGCCGGCGTAGAGCAGCTCGAGGCAGTCGTGCGGCGCCTGCTGGATATCCAGCGTCTTGAGGCCTTCATATCGGCCGATGCCGTGGTCCAGATGGACGACCAGATCGCCCGTCGTCAAAGCCGACGCCTCGGCCAGGAAGTTCGACGCCCGCCGCTTCTTCCTCGGCCGCGCCAGCCGGTCGCCGAGGATGTCGGTCTCGGAGATGACCGCGACCTCGGCCGTTTCGAACCCGTGCTCCACCGGCAGGACGCCGCGCAGATAGATGTCCTTCGGCGCTTTCCGGACGTCCGCCCAGTCGCGCACCGCGATCACATGCTCCAGCCCGTGGTCGGCCAGCATGGCGGCCAGACGTTCGGACGAGCCTTCGGTCCATGAGGCGAACAGCACCCGTTTCCCGGCCGCCTTCACCTTTTCGGCGTGGCGCGCCACGGCCTCGAACAGATTGACGCTGTCCTGCGCCCGCTCGGCCGCGAAACTGCGGCCCAGCCGTCCGCCCGCATCCTCGCCTGGTCCCTGGAAGGGCGACATGCGCCGCACCCAGCGGCCCGCCAGGGCGCTGTTCCAGTCGCCATCGTCCAGATAGAGCCGCTCCGGCGGCAGGGCGCGATAGGCCGTTCCGCCGGCCTTCCGGCTCATCGCCGCGTCGCGCCGCGCCTCGTATGCGTCGCGGGTCAGGGTCCAACGCTCGGCCCGCGCCGCCTCGACCTGGTTGTCCAGAAAGACCTTCGCGTCCTCGGGCAGATAGTCGAACAGCGTCTCCAGCCGGTCGTAGAGCAGCGGCAGCCAGTGCTCCATGCCCTGCCGCCGCGCGCCCTCGCTGATCGCAGCGTACAGCGGATCGTCGCCCGCCGCCCCGAACAGGCTCAGATAACCCGTGCGGAACCGGGAAATGCTGTCGGCGTCCAGCAGGGCCTCGGACACCGGCGCCAGAGACACCTCGCGCCGCTGCCCGGTCGAACGCTGGGTCGCCGGATCGAAGGTGCGGATCGATTCCAGCTCCGAACCGAACATGTCCAGCCGCACCGGCTCCTCGAAGCCCGGTGGGAAGACGTCGATCACCCCGCCGCGCACCGCGAACTCGCCGCGCTCCGACACCGTCGAGGCGCGCATGTAGCCATTGGCCGCGAAATACCGCTCCAGCGCCGCCGTATCGAGGTCGAGACCGACCGTCGTCTCGAACCCCGCCCCGCAGGTCACCTCGCGCGGCGGCGTCCGCTGGATCGCCGCCCCGACCGTGGTCACGACCAGCGTCGGGCGGCTGTCGCCCTTCTGGCGCCGGGCCAGTTTCGTCAGCGCAGCCATTCGCTCGGCCGACACGGACGATGACGGGCTCAGCCGGTCGTAGGGCAGGCAGTCCCAGGCCGGAAACTCGATGACCTCGATGTCCCGGGCGAAGAAGCCGAACGCCTGAACGAACTCGCCCATACGGGCGTAGTCGCGCGCCACGAAGACGCCGACGCCGCCTTCGGCCTTCAGGCGCTCGGCGACCGTCAGCGCGTCCAGTCCCTCAGGGGCCCCGCCCAGTTCCTGATCGCCCCGTTTGGGCAGCACAGCATCCATCAGCCGGCGCCCTCGGCCACGGCGGCGGCGACGTGGTCGCGCATGAAGTCGCGGATCTTGCCCATCACAGCCGTGTCGTGCGCCGGGGGCGTCGGCTCGCTGCCGATGATCCAGGCGTACAGTCGGTGATCGTCGTCTTCGGCCAGCAGAGCCTCCAGGGAATTCAGTTCGTCTTCGGCCAGGGTCGGCCCGACCTGGTCCGCGAACGGACCCAGCACCAGATCGGCCTCGCGGAACCCGCGCCGCCAGGCCCGGAACACGATCCGGCCCAGCCGCTCACGGGCAGAAGCCTCTTCGGGACGCGCGTCTGTATCGGTCACAAGCTTCCTTGCCCGGTCGGTCGGTTAGCGCGCTCAAGCAGCGCGAAGCGCGATAGCGCCTTTTAACAATGCCGGGTCAGATAGCGTTCCCCCCGCCGTTTCGCCAGCTATGCTGTCGCCTGATGCGGCCCGAGATTCTCTTTCCCCTCTTCGCCGAGAGCTCCACGCTGAAGGGCGTGGGCCCCAAGGTGCTGCCGCTCGTCCAGAAGCTGGCCGGCCCGCTGGTGCGCGACGTCCTGTTCCTGTCGCCATCGGGCCTGATCGTGCGCCGTCCGATGACCGCCATCGACGCCATCGAGGGCCAGGTCGGGATTTTCGAGATCAGCATCGACCGCCTGATCGTGCCGTCCAGACCCGGCGCCCCGATCAAGGTGCGGGCGACCGACGCCACGGGCTTCGTCCACCTGATCTGGTTCGGCGGCTCGGCCCAGCATATCGACCGCCTGCTGCCGCGCGGCCAGACCCGGCTCGTCACGGGCAAGGTCGAGCGTTTCAACAACGAGGTCCAGATCGTCCACCCGGACATCTTCACCCCCGAACAGGCCGGCGAGATTCCCGCCATCGAACCCGTCTATCCGGCGACCCAGGGCCTCACCTCCCGCGTCATCCGCAAACTGGTCCAGGCCTCGCTCCAGCACGCCCCCGACCTGCCCGAATGGCAGGATCCCGCATGGCTGGCGAAAACCCGCTGGCCGGGCTGGCGCGCCGCCCTGGAGCGCCTGCACGCCCCCGAGGCCGAGCCCGATCTGGAGCCCGACGCCCCCGCCCGCCAGCGGCTGGCCTATGACGAACTGTTCGCCCACCAGCTGGCGCTCGCCCGACGCCGCCGCGCCCGCCAGATCACGCCCGCCCCCGTCATCCATCCCGGCGACGCCTCCGCCCGCCTGCTGGCCTCCCTTCCCTTCGAACTCACCGGCGCTCAGGATCAGGCCGTCGCCGAGATCCGTCGCGACCTCGCCTCGGGCGAACAGATGGGTCGGCTGCTGCAGGGCGACGTGGGCTCGGGCAAGACCGCCGTCGCCGCCCTGGCCCTGGCCGACGCGGCCGCCTCGGGTTTCCAGTCCGCCCTGATGGCGCCGACCGAAATCCTCGCCCGCCAGCATTTCCAGCGTATCGCGCCGATGATGGAGGCCGCGGGCGTCGCCACCGTCCTCCTGACCGGCCGGGACGCCCCCGCCGAACGCCGCGCCCGCCTCGCGGCCCTCGCCTCGGGAGAGGCGCAGGTCGCCATCGGCACCCACGCCCTGTTCCAGGACGCCGTCCGCTTCGACCGGCTGGCCCTGGCGGTCATCGACGAACAGCACCGTTTCGGCGTCAACGAGCGCCAGCGGCTGCAGGCCAAGGGCGACCCGCGCACCGGCGGGGTCCACCTGCTGACCATGTCGGCCACCCCCATCCCCCGCACCCTTGAACTGACCCAGTATGGCGAGCTCGAGGTGTCGCGCCTGACCGAGAAGCCGCCGGGCCGCACGCCGGTCACCACCGCCGTCCTGCCGCTGGCCCGCATCGGCGAGGTGGCGAAACGGCTGAAGGCGGCCATCGACGGCGGCGCCCAGGCCTACTGGATTTGTCCGCTGGTGGCCGAGAGCGAGGCCTCCGATCTCGCCGCCGCAGAGGCCCGCGCCGCCGATCTGCGCCGCATCCTCAAGGTCGAGGTCGGCCTCGCCCACGGCCAGATGCCCGGCCCTGAGCGCGAGGGCGTCATGGCCGACTTCGCCGACGGCCGCATCCCCCTGTTGGTCGCCACCACCGTGGTCGAGGTTGGGGTCGACGTGCCCAACGCCACGATCATGGTCATCGAACACGCCGACCGCTTCGGCCTGGCCCAGCTTCACCAGTTGCGCGGCCGCGTGGGCCGGGGCGCCAAGGCGAGCGCCTGCATCCTGCTGTACGGCGGGGGCGACGACGGCCTCGGCGAAATCGCGAGGACCCGGCTGGAGACCCTGCGCCGCACCGAGGACGGGTTCGAGATCGCCGAGGAGGATTTCCGCCTGCGCGGAGGCGGCGATCCGCTGGGTCTGAAGCAGAGCGGCTTCCCGGCCTATCGCTTCGCCGACCCGATCCGGCACCGCGCCCTGTTGCTGGCCGCGGCCGACGACGCCCGTCTGGTGCTGGGCCGCGACCCCGACCTGACCTCGTCGCGCGGCGAGGCGGTCAGGGTGCTGGAAGCCCTGTTTGACTGGCGCAACGATCGTCCGGGCATCGACTAGGGCGCCGCTTGGGGCCCTATCGTCACGCAGCGCTCCAGATACGGCCGGGCCACGGCGAGATCCCGCGCGGCCTCGTCGCGAATCCACGCACGGAAAGCCTGCACCTTTGCGCTGCCGGCGCGCACGCCGGGCCAGGTGAACCAGTACCGGCGTCCGTCCGCCACGACCAGGTCGTGGGCCGGGACCAGAGCGCCCGAGGCCAGTTCGCCGGCGAAGAAGATCGGCGAGGCCAGGGCCACGCCGTGGCCCGCGATCGCCGCGGTGACGCACATGTGCTCGGCCCCGAAATCGGTGCCGAACCGGCCGGTCAGGTCGAGCCCCGGCCATCCTGCGGCGGCGAACCAGGTGGCCCACCAGTTCGGGCGGCCCAGCAGGGCGAAGCCCAGCGGCGGCCCGGGCGTATCCAGCCTGCGCGCCGCTTCCCTCAGCGCTGGACTGCACACGGGCATGTAGAGGTTGGGAACCAGATCATCGGCGCGCAGACCCGGCCACACACCCCCGCCGCTTCGCACGGCGGCGTCGAACTGGCCGGTGCCGAAATCCGTCGGAGCGACCGAGAGGTCGAGGGTGATCCGTATGGCCGGATGGTCGGTGTGAAACCTCCCCAGCTTGGGCGCCAGCCAGGCGGCTCCCACCGTCGGCAGGGTGGTCAGGGACAGGGTCTGGTCGGCGCTCTCGACCGCATGGGCGAAGACGGAGCGCATGGTCGCGAACGTCTCTGACAGGATCGGCCCGATCAGGGCGCCCTGCGGCGTCAGCTCGACCTGCCGGGCGTGGCGTATGAACAGGGTCACGCCCAGCCGGCGCTCCAGCTGCTTGATCTGATAGCTGACGGCGGCCGCGGTCATGCCCAGTTCCGAGGCGGCGCGTGAGAAACTGCCCAGACGTGCAGCGGCCTCGAACGCTCGTACGGCGGTCAGAGGCGGCAGGCTTTCGGGCGTGTTCAGCATCAGCTCACCTTAGCCTTATCCGCATTGTTTGGCGTGTTTTCTGTCGGACGGCTTCCGCACCATGCCGGCGTCCCGCCCGTCTCGCCGACGGACAGGGAACCTCCCCGCCGCCGTCATGAAAGGGCACCATGTCGCCTCGCGTTTCCCTCCCGTTGGCCGCCTGTTCGCAGACGGCCCTCCTGTGCTTCCTCGCCCTGATGATTCTGCCCTCGGCGGCCCGCGCCCAGCGCGCGTCCGAGAATGCGGTGACCGGCGCGACGGACGGCTTCGGCGCCAGCATCGGCAATGAGCGGGTCGGCGTCTACAGCCCCACCAGCGTACGCGGCTTCAGCCCGGTCACGGCCGGGAACCGGCGGCTGGACGGCCTGTATTTCGACATGGGCGGCAACGGCCTGACCAGCCGCCTGACCGCCAGTTCGACAGTTCGGGTCGGCCTGACGGCTCTGGCCTATCCATTTCCCGCCCCCTCCGGGATCGTCGACTATGCGCTGCGTCCCTCCGGCGACCGGCGCATCGTCAGCGTCGTGGGCGGCCGCACCAACTATGGCGGCTCCTTCGTCGAGGTCGACACCCAGATCCCGCTGATTCCCGGGCGCACCAGCCTCGCCGCCGGGACCCAGGTGAGCGAAAGCCACCACTCGGACGGCCGCACGGTCGACTATTTCCAGTTGGCCGTCATTCCCCGGCTGAAGTTCGAACGCGGCTCCATCACCGCCTTCTACGGCTACGCCGAGACCAGTCGCGACGGACCCGCCCAGTTCACCACCACCGGTCCGGTCCTGCCTCCTGTGGTCGACTACAGCAAATTCTACAGTCAGCCCTGGGCCAGCAACCGTCAGCAAAGCGACACCTACGGCCTCTTGGGCGACCTGGCCCTGCGCGACGACCTGACCCTGCGGGTGGGCGCGTTCGAGTCGCGCTCCAACCGCGTCGCCACTTTTGACGACCTGTTTCTCGACATCCAGCCGGACGGAACGGCGCGCAATGTCATGGTGGCCGAGCGCGACCTGCCCGCGCGATGGACGTCCGGCGAGGCGCGCCTGACCTGGGTCCGCGACGCGGGGCCGTTCGATCATGCGGTCCACCTGTCCGTTCGCGGTCGCGACAAGCGTCTGGTAAGCGGCGGCGGCGGCTCCGCCTTCCTCGGTATCGCCCGTCTCGGCGAACACACGTTTCGCTCCAGGCCGGATTTTGTCTTCGGAACGCCGACCATCAGCGAGGTTCGCCAGCTGACGGGCGGCGTCGCTTACGTCGGCCGATGGTCTGACCGGGCGGAACTGAACGTCGGCCTGCAGAAGACCGACTATCGCCTGACGATCCATCAGAGGGGCGTCACCGCTCATACCGAGGATTCGCCATGGCTGTACAACGCCACCCTCGCGATCAGTCCGCGCCCCTGGCTGGCCTTCTACGCCGGCGCCGCGACCGGCATCGAGGAAACCCGGGGACCGCCGCTGACCGCCGTCAACCGGGATGACGCGGTGCCCGCCTCGCGCACGGAACAGCAGGACGCCGGGGTCAGGATTGCCCTTGGCCGCACGCGCGTGGTGGCGGGCCTGTTCCGGATCGAACGGCCCTACTATGGCGTCGGGTCCGACGGGGTCTACAGGGCGCTGGGCGACGTCGCCAACCGTGGCGTCGAGGTCTCGGTGGTGGGCCAGGTCACAAACCGGTTGTCGGTCGTGGGAGGCCTGGTGCTTCTGGACGCCGAAGTCACCGGCGAGGCCGTCGACAGCGGGCGCGTGGGCCGGCGGCCCGTCGCGACCTCCAACCGCTCGGGCCGGATCGACGTCGAATACCGGCCCCCGTTCCTGGACGCCCTGTCCCTGACCGCGGGCGTCCAGCACACGGGACCCGCCATCGCCAGCACGGCCGGTTACGCCGCATTGAGCGGCGATCAGCTGGAGGTGCCCGCCTGGACCACCCTGGATCTGGGCGCGCGCTACCGGTTCGCGGTCGGGGAGACGCCGGTGTCGGCGCGTCTCCTGCTGGCCAATGTGTTCGACGACAGAGGCTACGCCGTGGCGTCGGGAAACGGCTTCCAGCTGCGCGAGACGCGCCGCTTCAGCCTTCAGCTGTCGGCGGACTTCTGACGTCCGGCGCGGATGATCCGGCGGCCTGGCGCGGAGGCTCCTCCAGCCAGGCTGTCAGGCGCGCCTGAACGTCCGCTTCAATATCGCCATAGAACAGATTGTAAGGCCGGGATTTTCTTCGATCAGCCCAATTCCCGGTCTCACGGAAGGACTCGGTCGTCGGTTCGGTGTGGCGCAGCAGACCGCCGCGGCACTGGGTGGCGATCTCGCGAGCCATCAGGGCCGGCCGCGCGCCCCACTCCAGCCCCGTGGCGTTGGTCGCCCCCTTGTGGACCCGCATCTCGACGGGCGCGGTGTTGGTGGAGCCCGTGACCGGGTTGACGCACAGCGCCGGACGCCCGTCCAGATCGACCAGCCGGCCCCGCGTATCCCAGACCAGCGCCCGGCGGAGCCGCCGCCGCGCCGCGCCGTCATTGCCGTTGCCGACCGGAGACCAGCCCACGACGCAACCGACCTGATCCCGGCGCGCGCAGGCGGGAACCAGAGGCGACAGGCCGTTCGCGGCCGCCACTACATCGATCAGATAGGCCGCGACCAGCCGCCGGCGCAGCGCCGGGTCGGTCGCGACCCGCTCGCGCACCAGCCGCTCGACGATGTCGCCGCCCTGCTCCACCCCCGCCAGCACGATCGGCCCGGTCGGATGATTGGCGATCCAGACGTCGAACGCCGCCGCCACGTCGCCATACGCAAAGGCCCGCGCCTCCCGCGCGTCCTCGCGCAGCGTCAGCCGGGTGTAGAGACTGCCCTGCCGATAGCGGGGCGCGCTGATCGCCCCGGAACGGGCGAACGGGCCAGCGTAGTTAGGCAAAACGACCCGGCTCAGCCAGGCGTCGGCGCTGCGGTCCCCGATCGGCCCGTTCCAGTCCCGTCCGCCGTCATAGGTGGTCGAATGGACGAAGAAGATCGCCGCCGGCCCCGCGCCCGGCGTCCGGGTCTCGCGCAGCGCCCAGGCCGCCGGCGCGCCGTAGTCGGGCGCAGGCGGGGGCGTATACGTCTGGAACGGCACCTGCGGATCCAGCCCGGCCTTGAGGATGTCTCCGCGCCACACGGCTACCGCCGTGGCCAGCAGGAGGATGATCGTCAAGCCGATCCAGCCGGCCCATTGCCGAAAGGTCAGCCGGCGCCAGCTCATCGATAGGGATCCGCCCTGGCGAGGAAGTCCTGCACATAGCGGCGCACGCCTTCTTCCAGCGGCGTCGATTGCCCGTTGAAGCCAGCGGCGCGCACCCGCTCCATCCGGGCCTCGGTGAAATACTGGTATTTGTCGCGGATGCTCTCGGGCGTGTCGACGTAGTCGATCCGCGGCGCCTTGCCCGCCGCCGCGAAGGTGGCGTTGGCCAGGTCGAGGAAGGACCGCGCCTGTCCGGATCCGGCGTTGAACACCCCGGACACTTCGGGCGTCTCCAGCAGCCACTCCACCATGTCGACCACATCGTCCACGAAGACGAAGTCGCGCATCTGGCCGCCGTCGGCGTAATTCGGATTGTGCGAACGGAACAGGGTCACCGGCTGGTCGGCCTGGACCTTGGGCCAGATCTGGGCCACGACCGACTTCATGCTGCCCTTGTGGTACTCGTTCGGGCCATAGACGTTGAAGAATTTCAGCCCCGCCCACTGGGTCGGCGCCGTCCGCGACTGCGCCTGCCGCGCCGCATACTGATCGAACAGATATTTCGAATAACCATAGGCGTTTAACGGCCTGAGTGCAGACAGGGACCGAAGATCGTCATGGTCCTCGAACCCCAGTCCGCCGTCTCCGTAGGTCGCCGCGGATGAGGCGTAGATCAGCCGCGCGTCGCGCAAGGCGCACCAGGCCCACAGGTCCCGCGACAGACCGAAATTGGTGCGCAGGATCAGGTCGGCGTCCGGCTCGGTTGTCGAGGAAATGGCGCCCATATGCACCACGGCCTCGATCCGTTCGGCGTTTCGCTCCAGCTGGTCGAACAGCTCTTCCGGCTCCCAGAAGTCGGCGATCGGGTGTTTGGCCAGGTTTTTCCACTTGCCGAGGTCGGCCGTCTCCAGCCGGTCGCACACGACGATGTCGCGCCGCCCTTCGGCGCACAGACGCGCGACGATGTTCGAGCCGATGAAGCCGGCTCCGCCCGTCACCACGATCATGCGTCGGATCATGTTCCGCCCTTCATCTTCTCGACCGTCTTCGTGGTCGAATAGCCGTCCTCGAACGTCGCCAGTCTCACCTCGCCGCCCCAGCTCTCGACCAGATCGCCGCCGACCACGCCTTCGCGCGTATAGTCCGCGCCCTTGATCAGCACGTCGGGCCGCAGCCGCTCGATCAGGGCCAGGGGCGTCGGATCGTCGAAGGCCGTCACCCGGTCCACGGACTGCAGGCCGCCGATGACCACGGCCCGGCTGTCCAGATCGTTGATCGGCCGCCCCTCGCCCTTCAGCCGCCGCACCGAGGCGTCGGTGTTCAGCGCCACCACCAGCCGGTCACACCAGCCGCGCGCCTGGGCCAGATAGGCGACATGGCCCCGGTGCAGGATGTCGAAACAGCCGTTGGTGAAGCCGACCTTCAGCCCCTGCCGCTTCCAGCCCTCGACCACGGCTGCCAGCTCTTCCAGCGGCATGACCTTGGCGTGGGCCCCGGCAGCGTGCTGGCTCATCTCCGCGTCGATCAGCTCGGCCGGGGTGACCACCGCCGTGCCCGCCTTGCCGACCACCACGCCCGAGGCGAGAATGGCGAACTCCACTGCCGTCTCCAGCGAGGCGCCCGCGCCCAACGCCAGGCCCAGAGCCGCCAGACCCGTATCGCCGGCGCCCGAAACGTCGAACACCTCGCGCGCCCGGCCGGGGAAATGCTTTACCGCCCCGCCGCGCCGCATCAGGCTCATGCCCTTGCCGGCCCGCGTCACCACCACGGCCTTTGCCGTTGTGGCGTGCAGCAGCGCCTTCAGGGCCGCCTCGGCCTCGGCGTCGCTCTCGACCGGCAGGCCTGTCGCGGCGGCCAGTTCGCTGGCGTTCGGCTTGATCAGATCGACCGCGCCATAGCGGGCGAAATCGCGACCCTTGGGATCGACCACCACCGGCGCGCCGCTCTTCTGGGCCGCCGACAGGGCTTGGGCGATCACCAGATCGCTGACCACACCCTTTGAGTAATCCGATAACAGATAGACAGAAGTGCCCGTAAAGGCATCGCTTTCATCTCCCATCAGAGCCGCCGCCTCCTCGTCCAGCCGCAGCAGTTGCTGACCGGCGGCGACGAAGCGCGTCTTGACGATGGTGGCCACGCCAGCCCGGCGTTCGACAGCGTCCTCGACGCCGGGTTCGGCCGAGATCAGGGCCGCCAGTTCGTCGCCGGCGGCGTCCTGTCCCGCCACGGCCCCCAGCCGCGCCACACCCCCCAGCGCCGCGACGTTGCGGGCCACATTGCCCACGCCGCCCGGCATGGCGACGGTGTGGCGCGTGCGCAGCACGGGAATGGGCGCCTCGGGCGAGATCCGGCTGACCTCGCCATAGACGTAGCGGTCCAGCATCAGGTCGCCGACGCAGGCGACCTTCAGCCCGCGCACCCGCTCCAGCAGCGCCTGCAGTTGTCCGAGATCGAGGGTGCGTTCAGCCATCCCCTTGGCCTATCGGATTCAGGCGGCCTTCGCCATCCGCGCCTTCGTCAGATCGTCGTAGGCGATCAGGTCGGCGGCCAGCGCCTCGAACTGGTCCAGCGGCACCATATTGGGTCCGTCCGACGGGGCGTTGTCGGGATCCTGATGCGTCTCCATGAAGACGGCGTCCACCCCCACGGCCACGGCGGCGCGGGCCAGCACCGGCACGAACTCCCGCTGGCCGCCCGAGGACGTCCCCTGCCCGCCCGGCTGCTGCACGGAATGGGTAGCGTCGAACACCACCGGACAGCCGATCTCGTGCAGGATCGGCAGCGACCGCATGTCCGAGACCAGGGTGTTGTAACCGAAACTGGCCCCGCGCTCGCAGGCCATGACGTTGGGATTTCCGGCGCCGACGACCTTGGCGATGACGTTCTTCATGTCCCACGGGGCCAGGAATTGGCCCTTCTTGATGTTGATGACCTTGCCGGTCGCCGCCGCGGCCAGCAGCAGGTCGGTCTGACGGCTCAGGAATGCCGGGATCTGCAGCACGTCCACGGCCTGGGCCGCAATCCGGCAATGCTCCTCGGTGTGCACGTCGGTCAGCACCGGCAGGCCCGTGACCTCGCGGATCTCCGCGAAGATCGGCAGCGAACCCTCGAGGCCGAAGCCGCGTGCGGCGGTGGCCGAGGTCCGGTTCGCCTTGTCGAAACTGGTCTTGTAGATGACGCCGACGTTCAGCCGCTCGCCGATTTCCTTCAGCGCATGGGCCATCTCCAGCGCGTGCTGGCGGCTTTCCAGCTGGCACGGACCGGCGATGAAGACGATTCGCTGGCCGCCGCCGATGCTGACGGGGCGCTTCAGGCCGTCCTTGATGTCGATGACGGCGTTGGGTCTGGACAAGGCGGACTTCCCGGATTTGCTGCTGGCGACGCGCGGTTGATGCCGCACTCGTGCGGCGATCAGATGGCGTCTGACGGCGAGGTTGGCAAGTTATCAGGCGCCCGACCCGATGGCCACCGAGGGCCGCCCCGCGCCCTTGCCGACGGCGGGCTCGCCGCCAATGTTCTGAATCGCGGCGGGCTGATGGATCCGCCGTCCATGCTTCACCGTATTTCCGGATCCATCCGGTCATTCAGGGGCAGATTTCGATGCAGACGGCCATTCCGTTCCACGCTGGACTTCCGGTCTCCGTCGGCGGGGGGATTGACGCCCGTCCGTCGTCCGTCGGAGACTTCCGCCCATGACGTCGGTCACCGCCGAGCGGCATGAGGCAGGCGCCCGCGCCCCCCGCGGGTTTTCACTGCTGCTGCGCCTGCTGGCCGCCAACTGGACCTTCGGCCGTCTGACGGTCCTGCTGCCCAACGGCGAGGTGCATCAGCTCGAAGGCTCACAGCCGGGCGTCTCCGCGATTTTCGACATCAAGGACTACCGCTTCGCCCGTCGTGTTCTGGCCTCGGGCGATATCGGCTTCGCCGAGGCCTATATGGCCGGCGAGTGGGAAAGCCCGCATCTCGCCGCCTTGCTGGAGGCCTTCGCCCACAATCACGACCACATCCGCCGGCTGGTTGACGGTCATCCGGCCATGAAGGCGGTCCACTGGCTCACCCACCGGATGAACCGCAACAGCCGCAAGGGCTCGCGCAAGAACATCCACGCCCACTACGACCTCGGCAACGCCTTCTATGCGTCGTGGCTGGATTCCTCGATGACCTATTCCTCGGCCCGATTTGCGCAGGCCGGCGTGGCGCTGGACGCGGCCCAGCGCGAGAAATACGCTTCTCTGGCCCGGTTGATGGACCTTCGATCCGGCCAGTCGGTGCTGGAGATCGGCTGCGGCTGGGGCGGCTTCGCCGAATTCGCGGCGAAGGAAATCGGCGCCCGCGTCACCGGCATCACCATCTCGCAGGAACAGTACGACTTTGCCCGCCAGCGCATGTTCAACGCGGGCCTGTCCGACAGGGCCGACATCCAGCTGATCGACTATCGCGACGTGCACGGGTGCTTCGACCGCGTCGCCTCGATCGAAATGTTCGAGGCCGTGGGCATGGAATACTGGCCCGCCTATTTCGGCAAGATCCATGAGGTGCTGAACCCCGGGGGCAAGGCCGGCCTGCAGATCATCACCATCGACAACGCCCTGTTCAGCGGCCTCAGAAAGCGCACCGACTTCATCCAGAAATACATCTTCCCCGGCGGCATGCTCCCGTCGGAGAACGCGTTGAAGCCCGTCGTCGACCGCGCCGGGCTGGAATGGGGCGCCATTGAGCGGTTCGGTCAGGATTACGCCGAGACCCTGAAGCTCTGGGACGAGCGCTTCCAGGCGGCCTGGGGCGACATCCGCCGCATGGGCGGGTTCGACGAGCGGTTCCGGCGGTTGTGGCGCTTCTACCTGGCCTATTGCGAGGCCGGCTTCCGCTCGGCCCGGACTGACGTGATACAATTGGTTCTCGCACGCGGCTGACGCGTGCGCCGGACCTCGCCATGACCTCTCCCTCACCCCTGATTTCGACCGGGGAGCTTGCCGCGCGCCTCGGCGATCCCGGCCTGCGCCTCGTCGACGCCAGCTGGCATCTGGACGGCCGTGATGGATCGCCGGATTTCGAGGCGGCGCGCCTGCCCGGCGCGGTCTTCTTCGATCTGGACGCCAGTTCGGATCCGGACAGCCCCCTGCCCCACATGCTGCCGACGCCCGCCGCCTTCGCCGCGCGCATGGGCGGTCTGGGGATATCGGAGCGCGACGCGATCATCGTCTATGACACGGTCGGCATCCGCTCGTCCGCCCGGGCCTGGTGGATGTTCCGCGTCATGGGCGCCGCCAACGTCCGCGTGCTGGATGGCGGCCTGCCGAAATGGCTGGCGGAAGGCCGTCCGGTGGAGAGCGGGCCGTCTGCCGCCCCGGTCGCCGCCGTCTTCCTGGCGCGCCTCGACGCCCACGCCGTCGCCGGCCTCGCGGAGGTTCGTTCCGCTCTGGACGCAGGAGAGCAGGTGCTGGACGCCCGCTCCGCCGGCCGCTTCCACGGCCGCGAACCGGAACCGCGCGCCGGCCTGCGTTCCGGTCATATGCCCGGCGCGCTGAATCTACCGTTCCCGGGCGTGCTGAAAGCCGACGGAACGATGAAACCGGGTCCGGCGCTGGAACAGGCCTTCCGGGCAGCCGGCGTCGATCCGGACCGGCCGGTCATCACCACCTGCGGCTCGGGCGTCACCGCCGCCATCCTCAGCCTGGGGCTGGCCGTGCTCGGCAAGCCGTCCCGGCTCTATGACGGCAGCTGGGCCGAATGGGGCGGCCGGCCGGCTGCCGACATCGCCCCGTAGTCGCCGCGTTCTAGGCCGGCGGCGCGACCGGCTCCGGTCCCGCGATCTCGGCCGGCACGTCGACCTCGCCGCGCGACACCACCGTGGCCGCCACCAGATCTCCGGTGACGTTCAGCGTGGTCCGGCACATGTCCAGGAAACGGTCGACGCCGAGGATCAGGCCGATGCCCTCGGCGGGCACCCCGACCATGGTCAGGATCAGGGCGATGACCGGCAGGGAGCCGGCCGGCACGCCCGCCGTGCCGATGCCGCCCAGGATGCAGACCAGCATCACCACCAGCTGCTGCTGCAGGTTCAGGTCGACGTTGAAGAACTGGGCCAGGAACAGGACCGTCACGCCCTCGAACAGGGCGGTGCCGTTCTGGTTGGCCGTGGCGCCGACCGTCAGCACGAAGCGCGAGATGCGCCGCGGCAGTTTCAGCTTCTCTTCCGCGGCCTTGATGGCGATCGGCAAGGTGGCGTTGGACGAGGCGGTCGAGAAGGCCACCACGAAGGGCTCGCGCACGCCGTTGGCGAACCTCAGCGGGTTCATGCCGCCGAAGATCCAGACCAGCAG
This sequence comes from Brevundimonas sp. BR2-1, assembly GCF_037626195.1. Classification (NCBI taxonomy): domain Bacteria; kingdom Pseudomonadati; phylum Pseudomonadota; class Alphaproteobacteria; order Caulobacterales; family Caulobacteraceae; genus Brevundimonas; species Brevundimonas sp. BR2-1. Next base: position 328,943 of record NZ_JARKMV010000003.1, read on the forward strand.
CGGATAGACGACGAACATGTGGATCGCCATCGCGCCGATGGCGACGCCGGCATAGGCGCCCAGCCGCACCAGCAGATCCCATCCGAACACCGCCGACAGGTTGAACATCAGGGCCGCGATCGCGAACGGGGCCAGTTTGATGACCAGGTTGATCAGCTTCATCATCACTTCCAGCAGGCCCTGCAGGGCGTTCTGGAGCGCATCCGTGGCCGGGCTCTTGGCCATGACCATGCCGATGCCGAAGATCAGGGCGAAGATCATCACCGGCAGAATCTGGTTCTCGGCCGCCGCGGTGACGACGTTGGACGGGATCATGTCGAGGAAGAACTGGCCCGCCTCGATGCTCTTGGGCGCATTGCCGACAATGGCTGAGGCCCCCTCGGCGCCCTGCGCCAGCAGTTGCTGGGCCAGAACCGGATCGACGCCGTCGCCGGGGCGGAACCAGTTGACCATGCCCAGGCCGATACCCACGGCGATGGCGGAAACGACGACGGTGAACACCAGGGTCTTGAAGCCCACGCGACCCAGCGACTTCAGATCTCCCATCTCGGCCACGCCGACCGCCAGCGCCGCGAACAGCAGCGGCAGAACCAGCATGAACAGCAGGCGAAGGAAGATCTGGCCCACGGCCTGGATGAGCGACATCACCTCGGGGATGACGGTCTGACCGGTCAGGTTGACGTAAAGCCCGCCCCCCAGTCCGACCACGAAGCCCAGCAGCATCCACAGATAGAGCGGCACGCCGCCCTTTTTCGTCGTTTCCATTCGTCCCCCCGGCTCCCGGCCGATGTCGTTATCTGAAAGGCAGGGCGTAGATCAGTCCGCCCTGCGTTGCGTTCCATTGTGCGTTAAGCCCGCGCGTCAGGTCGAGCGATGAATCCGTCCCGACATTGCGCGTGAAGATTTCCCCGTAATTTCCCTCGGCTTCGATCGCCGACTTCGCCCAATCCCGGCTCAATCCCATCATGGCCCCGAAGTCGCCTTCGGTCCCCAGCAGGCGGCGGACACGGGGATCACGCGAATCCTCCGCCATGTCGCTGGCGTTGTCCTGCGTCACGCCCAGCTCTTCGGCGAGGATCAGCGCGTTCAGGGTCCAGCGCACGATCGACGTCCAGGCCTCGTCCCCGCGTTTGACCGCCGGCCCCAGCGGCTCCTTGGAAATGACGTCGGGCAGGATCGCGTGCTGCTCGGGATTCGACATGGTGGTGCGGGCCGCCGCCAGCGCTGAAATGTCCGCGCTGAAGGCGTCGCAGTCCTCACGCCCGTAGGCGGCGCGCGCCGCCTCCTCGTTTGCAGTGACCACGGGCGTGTATTCCAGTCCCCGCGACCGGAACCAGTCGGCGACGTTCAGCTCCGAGGTCGAGGCCCGCTGCACGCAGATTCGCGCACCGTTCAGCTCGGCCGCGCTGGCCAGGTCAAGCGACCGCCGCACCAGGAAGCCCTGACCGTCGTAATAGTTGATGCCGGCGAACCGCACACCCTCGCGGGCTTCGCGGGCCAGCGTCCAGGAGGTGGAACGCCACAACACGTCGATCCGCCCGCTGCGCAGCGCCTCGAAGCGCTGGCTGCTGGTCAGGGGGACAAACCGCACCGCATTGGCGTCGCCCAGCACGGCCGCGGCAAGGGCATGGCAGAAGTCGGCGTCGAAGCCGCGCCACTGGCCCCGGTTATCGGTATAGGCGAAGCCGACCAGCCCCTCGTGCACGCCGCAGTTCAGCCGGCCGCGGCGTTTGATCGCCGCCAGCGTCGGACTGGCGAATTCGGGGGCGGCGGTGTTCGTCGAGGCGCCGGCGTCCGCGGTGTCGTCGGCCTGCCTGTCGCCCCGGCCGCAGGCGGCAAGCGTCAGCACTGCGACTGCGATCGCTGCCGTCGCCATTCGGCGGGCCGTCAAACCTGCACTCATACCGCCTCGCCGAAGTCTCTCAGACCTTGCGCCCCGCCCCGCTTTAGAGGCCTTTGGAGGCCGATCTGCAACCCTTCCCCCGGCCCCGAATGTCCGACCGCAGCGACCGCACCCGACTGATCGCCTCCGCCACCCGGCGCGGCCGTGGCCGCCGCGCGGTCGCCCCGCCGGTCGATCGGGCCTCGACCCTGCTGAATGACGCGCCCGCGGAAATGCGCGACGCAAGCCTCGGCCCCGTCTACGGCATCGAGGACCTCAGCGCGGCCCGGGAGCTTCGCGCGGCCCTGGCCGACCTCGAAGGCGGGACCGACGCCTTCCTCGTCCCCTCGGGCCTGGCCGCCGCCACCGTGCCCCTGACCGCTCTCCTTCGTCCCGGCGACGAGGTGGTGACCACCGACGCCCTCTACGGGCCCACCCGCCGCTTCCTGATGCGTCACATGAAGGCGCGCGACGTCACGACAGTCTTCCACGCGCCGGGTGCCTCCACCGACGACATCCTCGCCTGCCTGACCGACCGGACCCGCGTCCTGCTGATCGAATCGCCCGGATCGCTGACCTTCGAGATGCTGGACGTTCCCGCTCTCGCCGCCGCCTGCCGCGCCCGGGGCGTGCGCACCGTCATGGACAACACCTGGGCGGCCGGCCTGGCCTTCCGGCCCCTCGCCCATGGCGTCGACGTCAGCGTTCAGGCGGTGACCAAATATGTCGGCGGCCATTCCGATCTGCTCATGGGTTCCATAGCCGTCGCGGAGGCCGCCGTGGGCCGCGCCATCCATGAAACCATCGAGGATCTCGGCTGGCGCGTCTCCGCCGACGACGCCTGGCTGGCCCTGCGCGGCGCCCGCACCCTGCCTCTGCGCTACGAGGAGCAGGCCCGCTCGGCGATGACCGTCGCGACCTGGCTCCAGTCCCGGCCCGAGGTCGCCCGCATCCTCTATCCCGCCCTGCCCGGTTCGGTCGGTCACGACCTCTGGCGCCGCGACTACGCCGGCGCCGCCTCCCTGTTCGGCGTCGTCATGCAGGGCGGCGACGAGGCTTCGGCCCACGCGCTGATGTCGGCGCTGGAGCTGTTCGGACTTGGCTATTCCTGGGGCGGGTTCGAAAGCCTGATCACCCATGAGACCGGCCAGCTGTCCGGCCGCCGCGATCCCCCCACGCTGCCCGGCCAGTTGCTGCGTCTCCACGTAGGCTTGGAAGCGCCCGCCGACCTGATCGCAGACCTCGAAGCCGGTCTCGCCGCCTGGCGGGCCGCTACCCGCTGACCCTGGTCCGCGCAGCCTTCAGCTTCGCTTTCAGCGCGTCCCGCGCTTTCGACTGACGTTTCTCCAGCGCCTTCGCCTCCTGCTCCAGCCCGGCCCGCCGCGCCTCCAGCGCCGCGATCTCCCCCGCCTGCGCCGCGTCCAGTTCCGCCAGCTCCTCCTCCAGCAACTCCACCCGGGCCACATCCTTCGCGCTCGGCCCGCGCTTCTTCTCCGCCTTCGGCGCCCTGGTCTTCTCCACCTTGCCGATATCGACCGACAGCCCGCGTTCGATCAGTTCGCCGGGCGCCTTGAGTGCGGCCTCGCGGTCCGGACCGTCGGGGGCCTCGACAGCCGCGCCGTCCTCGAACAGGTCCCGCTTCACGCCCCAGGCTTCCAGCGCCCTGGCGCGCGAGGTCGTCGCCACGGTCCAGGAGTGGAAGCCGTCGGAATAGCAGAAGACCTTCAGAGCACGCGCCATACATCCTCAACGGCCAAGCTCGACCCCGGTTCAGTCCAGTACGATCCACGTCGGCGCATGATCGCTGGCCCGTGCGCGCCCGCGCACCTCGCGATCCACCCCCGCGTCGCTGAGCCGGGCCGCCACGCCCGGGCTCAGCAGCAGGTGGTCGATCCGCAGTCCCGCATCCCGCTCCCACGCCTGCCGGAAATACTGCCAGAAGGTCCAGGGTGGAGGATCATGAGGAAACCGTTCGCGGATCGCGTCGGTCCAGCCCTGCTCCAGCAGCCTCGCAAACGCCGCCCGGCTCTCGGGCTGCAGCAGGGCGTCCTTCTTCCACGAGCGGCTGTTGTAGATGTCCGCCTCGGTCGGCACGACATTGTAGTCGCCCGCCAGCACCACCGGGGCTCCGCTGGCCAGCAGCTCCCCGGCATGGGCGATCAGCCGCTCGAACCAGGCCAGCTTGTAGTCGAACTTCGGCCCCGGTTGCGGATTGCCGTTGGGCAGATATAGGGACGCGATCAGCACCCCGTCCACCGCCGCCTCGATATAGCGGCTCTGGACGTCCTTCTCGTCGCCCGGCAGGCCGCGCCGCGTCACCACCGGCTCTTCCCGTGACAGGATGGCCACGCCGTTCCAGCGATGCTCGCCCTTCCACACGGCGTGATAGCCCGCGTCCCGGATCGCCTTCGCCGGAAATTGAGCGTCCGTCGCCTTCAGCTCCTGCAGGCAGGCCACGTCCGGCCGCGCCTCCTCCAGCCATTCCAGCAGGTTCGGCAGCCGGGTGTTGACGCCGTTGATGTTGAAGGTCGCGATCCGCATCGCCCCTCAATGCGCGGGTGACCCTGCGGTTCAGGGATGGCGCGCCCAGCAGGACTCGAACCTGCAACCGTCCGCTTAGAAGGCGGGTGCTCTATCCGGTTGAGCTATGGGCGCCCGGTCGGGTCCGGCTCAAGTAGCGCGAAGCGCGATAGCCGAACAGGGATGCGCGAAGCGCGATAGCCGCAACAAGAATCAATGCGTCCAGGGCTGCTTGCGGAAGGTGGCGAAATTGTCGGCGTAGGCTTTCAGGATCACCGGCGGATCCTGCGGCTCGTGCAGACGGAACGGAATGCCGTGCCGCTCGGCGTAGGCCACCGCTTCCTCGGCCGAATCGAAGGTCAGACGAACCTGGCCGTTCATGTCGGAGGAACTGGTCCAGCCCATCAGGGGATCGATGGTCCGCGCCGAGGCCGGCTCGAACTCCAGACGCCACTCTTTCGCCGAAGCCTTGCCGGACTGCATCGCGGTCTTGGCGGGGCGGTAGATGCGGGCGAGCATGGAATGACTCTCATCTGGCGAGGCGACAACGCCTCATACACTGCCTGCCGGCGCGCTCAAGCAGCGAGCCGCCGCGCGGCGATCGATAGCGCGCAAAAATGCTGCTCAAGGACCGAGCGACCGCGTCGCAAGCGATAGCGCCCTCAAAATGGTCGGAGTGAGAGGATTCGAACCTCCGACCCTCTGGTCCCAAACCAGATGCGCTACCAGGCTGCGCTACACTCCGGCGGCGGGATTTGACACACTCGGCCCCGCGCCGCAACGCGCCCGGCGGACTTATTCCGCGAAGAAGGCCCCGCGGACTTATTCCGCGAAGAAGGGATGGCGCACCTTGTCGCCCGGCTTCGCCCCGATCTCGTCGGCGCGGCCGGCGCGCAGTTCCAGAACGCCGCTGGCCGGACCGTTCGAAGGAATGATCGCCTCTGACTGGGGCGTGGCGTTCCTGGCAATCGAGACGATCCGTCCGCGCGGGTCGATATAGATAATGTCCAGCGGGCTGGGCGTGTTGCGCATCCAGAAGCCCCGCTCGGCCACGTCCGGGAACTGGAACAGCATGCCGCGGTCGTCGGCCAGAGGATCGCGGAACATCAGGCCGCGCTGGCGCTCGGCCTCGTCATCGGCGATCTCGACCATGAATTTGTGCTCGCCCGTCGAGGTCGTGATGGTCAGGGCTTCAAGCGGATTGCCGTTGGCGTCTTTCGGCGTGCCGGCTCCCGCGCAGGCGGCCAGCAGCAGGGCGGCGGACAGGACGGCCAGAATTCCACGACGTAGCATCACGCATCCACCCTTATCGGGGCGGATCGATCATCCGCCCGGTCTGATTTCCGCGACCACCAGACCCTTGGGGCCCTCGGCGAACCGCACCGCGACCGTTTCGCCCGGGAGGAGATCATCCAGCCCACAGCGCCGCAAGGTCTCGACATGGACGAAGATATCGCCCGGCGCGCCGTCGCGCACCACGAATCCGTATCCCTTGGTGCGATTGAACCATTTGACGACCGCCATCTCCATCGGGCCGGCTGATCCGGTCTCGCCGTCGGCGATCCTCGCCGCCTCATGCTGCCGCAGCCCGTCATAGCCTGTGCGTTTCGGCGCGGGGGCCAGGTCCGGGTCTCCCTCGCCCAGTTCATGGACTTCCGTGACCTGCCAGCCCTTGGGCCGACGCGCGCAATCGCAGGTGATGGGAGCCCCTTCAGGCGCCGTGTCCCGCCCGCTGTCGCGCAGGCTGGAGACGTGCAGAAGGACGTCCTTCATGTCGGTCAGGCTGGGATCGTCAGGCACAATGAAGCCGTATCCCTTGCCGGGATCGAACCACTTCACCCGGCCAGCGATGCGCACCGCCTCGACCGTCCCAACGCCCTCGTAGTCAGACACAGCCTTCCCCCTGCCCGCGACCCTTGCGGACGGCGCTTATTTAACACGGTTCTGTGAAGCTCGGAAAAGCAAAAAACGTCGGTTTTCGCCATATTGGCGAAGAGTCCTGTCAGGGCGGGCTTTCGGCCGCCTCCAGAAGGGCGTGAATCTTCTGCGTCAACTCCGGTGCGCGGTAGGGCTTTCCGATCAGGTCCAGCCCGTGACCGTTGGCGCGATCGCCCCATCCCGTCGTCAGAAGCACCGGGACTCCCGGTTGCAGCCGGCGCACCTCGGCCGCAAGGGCCACCCCGTCCATGACGCCCGGCATGACGATGTCGGTGAACAGCAGGTCGAATCCAAGCCCTTCCCTGATCATCGCCAGGGCCTCGCCTGCGTCGGCGGCCCGATGGACCTCGAACCCGGCTTCCTCCAGCAGGGTCGCCCCCATCAGCCGGACGTCGGCATTGTCCTCGACCATCAGGATGGACGCGCGGGCGCTGTCGGCGGGCAGGCTAAGCGAGGGGGCGGGGGCGATATCTTCGCACATTTCGATCAACCGGGCTTCCCCATCGCCCGCACGCCGGACACGGGTTCAACGCGCCAGAGCATGAAAGGCTCGGCGTCGCGGCGCGGATGGCGAAAAAGGGGAAGCTCCGCGTGGCAGTCCCTAGGGGAGTCGAACCCCTCTTTTCAGGTTGAAAACCTGACGTCCTAACCGATAGACGAAGGGACCGCTGCGCGGAGAGCGGGCGATATAGCCGCCGATTCCGGACGGTGCAACCCTGTCCGCCCCCTTTTTCCGTCGCGGCGCAAAGGGCTTACGCCATCCGCGGATCGGCCACGTCCTCGATCTCGAATTGGACGCCCTTGCGGCCGTTCCAGTCGTCGGCCTTCAGCCGCCCGACCACGCTCAGCCCGCCCTGCCCCGACAGCAGCGACTGGCCGCCCGGCAGGTCGGCGCAGCGCCAGGCGATGGCCTTGACCGAGGCTCCGTCCGCCCCGACCAGCCGGCAGCGTACATGACCCCCGTTCATGGCCACGGCGTCGCGCACCGCCACATGCTCAAGCGCGAACAGCGGCTCGGGATTGGCGGGGCCGAACGGCGCCAACTGCTCGAACTGTTCGAACAGCCCCCGCGTCGCCGCGCCCGGATCGATCAGGGCGTCGATCTCGACCACGTCCAGCGCGTCCGCCGCCGCCTGCTCGCCCGCCATCCGCTCGTTCAGAAAATCCTTCAACCGTCCGATATCGTCAGCGCGCACGGTCAACCCGGCCGCCATGGCGTGCCCGCCTCCGGCCATCAGCACGCCGCTCTCCCAGGCGGCCTGCACCGCCCTGCCCAGGTTCATGCCGGGCTGCGAGCGGCCCGAGCCCTTGCCGACGCCGTTCACCGCGTCGACGCCGATCACCACCACCGGCTTCCGCCAGCGCTCGCGCAGACGCCCGGCCACGATGCCGACCACCCCCGGATGCCAGTCGTCACCCTCGATCACCACCACGGCCGAACCGTCGGCGTGAGCGCCGGTGGCCTCGACTATGCGCGTCGCCTGATCGGTCACCTGTTTCTCGACCTCGCGCCGGGCGATGTTCAGCGCGTCCAGCTCCTGCGCCAGCGCGGCCGCCTCAGCGGGATCATCGGTCGACAGCAGGCGCGCGCCCAGGTCCGACCTGCCGATCCGCCCGCCCGCATTGATGCGCGGCCCCAGAATAAAGCCCGCATGGTTCGACTTGGCCGGCCCCGGCTCGGCCCCGGCCGCGGCCAGCAGCGCCCGCAGGCCGGGGTTGCCCCATTCCGACATCCTCCGCAGCCCCAGGCTGGTCAGGGCCCGGTTGAACCCCGTCAGGCCGGTGACGTCGCAGATCGCCCCCATGGCCGCCAGATCCAGCCACTGGCGGATGTCCGGCTCCCTGATGTCGGCGAACATCCCGCGCCGTCGCGCCTCGCGGTTCAGCGCCGCCAGCAGCACGAACACCACCCCCGCCGCCGCCAGATTGCCCTGCCCCGAATTGCAGCCCGGCCGGTTCGGATTGACCACGGCGGCGCAGACCGGCGGATGCTCGCGCATCATGTGGTGGTCGATGACCACCACCTTCAGCCCGATCCCGGCCGCATGGGCGACCGCCTCATTGGCCGCCGCGCCGCAGTCGACGGTGATGACCAGGTCGGCGCCCGAGGCCTTCAGCGTGTCGAAGGCGCGGGCGCTGGGGCCGTACCCCTCGGTCATCCGGTCCGGCACATAGATCGGCAGGTCCGCGCCCATGGCCCGGAACCAGCGCACCAGCAGGGCCGCGCTCGAGGCGCCGTCGACATCATAGTCGGCGAAGACATGGATCGAGGCCCGCGCCTGCAGCGCGTCCAGGATCGCCTCGGCCGCCGCATCCATGTCCATAAAGCTGGAGGGGTCTGGGAACAGCGCCTTCAGCGTCGGCTGAAGGAAGTCCGCGCCCTGATCGGCGCGCACGCCCCGCGCCGCCAGCGCCCGAGCCAGCGGCTCTTCCAGACCAAGCGCCTGCATATGCGACCGGATCAGCCCCGCCTCGGCGGGCCTCTGCCGCCAGGCGCGGCCGGACAGGGAGCGGGACACGCCCAGAAACGCAGGCGCGCCGGTCCCGTCGGCCATCAGAGGGGCCGGATCGTGCGGATGCGCTGGACCGTGCGGGTCGAGGAATCCATCACCAGCGTATGGGTCGAGACGAAGCCGTCGGCGACCTTGACCCCGTCCAGCATCGCCCCCTTGGTCACCCCCGTGGCGGCGAAGATGGCGTCCTTCGACACCAGTTCATGCAGATCGTATTTGCGGTCGAAATCGGTCACGCCGGTCTTTTCGGCGCGGCCTCGCTCAACATCGTTGCGGAAGATCAGCCGGCCCTGAAAGTGGCCGCCGACGCATTTCAGCGCCGACGCCGCCAGCACCCCTTCCGGCGCTCCGCCCGAGCCCAGATACAGGTCGATGCCCGTCTCGGGCTCGGCCGTGTGGATCACGCCCGCCACGTCGCCGTCGGTGATCAGCAGCACCCGCGCCCCGACCTCGCGCAGGGCGGCGATCAGTTCGGCGTGGCGTGGCCGGTCCATGACGCAGACGGTGATGTCTTCCGGCTTCACCCCCTTGGCCGAGGCCAGGGAGCGGACATTGTCCTGGGGCTTCATGTCCAGATCGACCGTGCCCGGCGCGAAGCCGGGGCCGATGGCGATCTTGTCCATATAGGTGTCGGGCGCGTGCAGCATGCCGCCGCCCGGAGACATCGACAGCACGCACAGGGCATTGGCCATGGCCTTGGCCGTCAGGGTCGTGCCTTCCAGCGGATCGAGCGCGATATCGATGGCCGGGCCTTTGCCGGTGCCGACCTTTTCGCCAATGTACAGCATCGGGGCCTCGTCGCGCTCGCCCTCGCCGATCACGATCTTGCCGTCGATATCGAGGCTGTTCAGCGCCGTGCGCATGGCGTCCACGGCCAGCTGGTCAGCCTGTTTCTCGTCGCCGCGGCCGATCTGGGCGTAGCTGGCGATGGCGGCCAGTTCGGTCACCCGGGCGGCGTCGGCGGCGAGCGTGGATGCATAGGGAGCCGAAGCGGCCATGAGCGTTCTCCTGAGACGATGATTCCCGGATTCTGCCGTCCGGGCGACTGTTCTGTTGGGCAGACTACTGGACCGGGCGGCGATCGACCGGCGGGGGCGCGCGGCCGCGTTCGCGGGTGCGGGCGACGAAGGCGTCCAGTTCGGCCTGGGTCTCGGCCGTCACCGGGGCTACGGGAACCGCGTTGACGCGCGCCTGCACCTCGGCGGCGAAGGCGGCGGGGTCGCCCGTCTCCTGCCAGTCGATGCGCGAGACCTCGCCGGCCAGCCCGCCGGCGGTCACGTGCAGCGTATTGACCTGGGCCGCGATCGCGACCGGGGCCGGCAGCGGCTCGGTCACCTTGGGGAAATCCTCCCAGCGCGGATATTCGCGATTCGCATCGACCAGGGCCTGCACGCGCGGCGCGACGGGCGAACTGGCGTCCGTGACGGGGTCGAAGGCGCTGGTCACGCAGGCCGTCAGCCCGCCCGTCAGCAGGACCGCCGCCGTCAACGCTGCGATTTTCCGGATTGGCGCGTTCATATCAGGGGCGGTCATATGCCATGATCGTGACAGGCGGAAGGGCGCGCGGCCCTTGCGACCCATCCAGACGACATCCGGAGCCTCTACCGCATGGCCAAGCGTCCGACCCCTCCGCCCGCCGACGCCGCTCCGCGTGCGCCGCGCAAGTCCGGCCGGCCGACCTCGGCCAAGCCGCCTCGCCCCCGCGCCGCCAAGGCTGTTCCGCCGCCTGAACCGAAGCCGGAACCCGCGTCCCGGCCTGAAACTGCGGCCCAGACCGGCGCCGCCTTCGCCTTCCCCGGCGAGGACCAGCGCCAGATGCTCGAAACCCTGTCCATGAACCTGGCCAGGGCGGCCATGACGGCCCAGTCCGCCATCGCCGAAGCCGCCCTGTCGCAGGCCGACCGCCCCGCCGCCCTGTCGCCTGATCCGTTCAACGTCGGCCCGGCCATGAACTCGGTCATGACCAGCCTGATCTCGCGCCCCGACAAGCTGTTCGCCGCCCAGGCCGATCTGTTCAACCGCTACATGGACCTGTGGGCCTCCACGACCCGCCGCGCCGCGGGCGAGGAGACCCCGGCGGCCCCCTCGAAGGACAAGCGGTTCAAGGACCCGGCCTGGTCCGAAAATCCCGCCTTCGACGCCATGCGCCAGTCCTATCTGATCACCTCCGACTGGATGAACGGCCTGGTCTCCAGCGTCGAGGACGTCGACCCGCTGACCCGGCGCCGGGCCGAATTCTTCACCAAACTCCTGACCGACGCCTTCTCCCCCTCCAACTTCCTCGCCTCCAATCCCGCCGCCCTGAAGGCCCTGGCCGAGACCAACGGCGAATCGCTCGTGAAGGGGATGCAGAATTTCGCCGCCGACATGGAGCGCGGCGCCGGCAAGCTGAAGATCAGCCAGGCCGACTACGGCAAGTTCGAGGTGGGCGTGAACGTCGCCACCGCCCCCGGCCAGGTGGTCTGGCGCGACGAGCTGTTCGAACTGATCCAGTTCGACTCCGCCACGGAGAAGCAGCGCGAGATTCCCCTGCTGATCTTCCCGCCCTGGATCAACAAATACTACATCCTCGACCTCCAGCCGGAGAACTCGATGATCCGCTGGCTGTCCGGCCAGGGCTTCACCGTCTTCGTCTGCTCCTGGGTCAATCCGGACGTCGACAAGGCCGGATTCGGCTTCGACGACTATCTGCAAAAGGGCGTCTACCGCTGCATCGAAAAGGCGCTGGAGCAGTCGCAGGCCGGGCACATCAACACCGTCGGCTACTGCATCGGCGGCACATTGATGGGCGCCGCCCTGGCTCATATGGCGGCCAACAACGACACCCGCGTCACGGCCAACACCTTCTTCGCCGCCCAGCACGACTTCGCCGAGGCCGGCGACCTGCTGCTGTTCACCGACGAGCACTGGCTGAACGAGATCGAGCAGCAGATGGACGCGGCCGGCGGCGTCCTGCCCGGCGCGGCCATGGCCGAGACGTTCAACGCCCTGCGCGCCAACGACCTGATCTGGTCGTTCTTCGTGTCCAACTATCTGATGGGCAAGTCGCCGCCGGCCTTCGACCTGCTGTTCTGGAACGCCGACCAGACCCGCATGCCGAAGAAGCTGCACATGGACTATCTGCGCTCCATGTACGGCCAGAACCGGCTGGCGCGGGGCGAGTTCACCATCGGCGGCGTCAAGGTCGACCTGTCGAAGGTGACCATCCCGCTGTATTTCCAGGCCAGCCGCGAGGACCATATCGCGCCGATGAACTCGGTCTACCGCTCCGCCCGCGCCTTCTCGGGCGCCGACGTGACCCTGACCCTGGCCGGCTCGGGTCATATCGCCGGCGTGGTCAATCCGCCCTCGGCCCACAAATACCAGCACTGGACCAACCCCGACCTGCCCGCCACGCTCGGCGAATGGCAGGCGAAGGCGCAGGAGCATCCGGGCAGCTGGTGGAACCACTGGGCGGAATGGCTGCATGAGAAATCGGGCGGCTGGGTTCCCGCCCGCGATCCCAAAAAAGGCCCGCTTCCGCCCATAGAACCGGCGCCGGGGTCGTATGTGAAAGTGAAGTCTTGAAGCGTTTTGAGCCCAACCTGCTGCTGGCCATCACCACCGGCTGCGCCCTGCTGCTGGTCGTCATAACCACCATCCTCTACGGCCCGCCCGCCGCCCTGCTGCGCAATCCGCTGCTGGCCGTCATCTGCGCCGGCGGCTTCGTGCTGCTCAACCCGATGATGCTGCGGATGATGAAGATCGCGCCCCGCCCGCCGCTGATCCATCCCGACAGCCGGGGCGCGGCCGCCTGGGCCACGGTCTTCCCCATGCTGGTCATCGCCGCCGCCGCCGTGCCGGTCTTCCGGCCCGGACCCGACTACGGCCTGCTGGTCATCGTCGCCTCGGTCTGGTTCGGGGCCACGGTGGAGTCGGCGCTCAAGGCCCGCTCTCAGGCCGGCTGAAATTTCAGCGCCACGCCGTTGTTGCAATAGCGTTTTCCGGTCGGCCGCGGCCCGTCGTCGAAGATATGCCCCTGATGCCCCAGACAGCGGGCGCAGTGATACTCCGTACGCGGAAAGCCGATCTCGTAATCGGTCTTCGTGCCGATACTGGCGGCGATGACGTCATAGAAGCTGGGCCAGCCGGTGCCGCTGTCGTACTTCCACTGCGACCGGAACAGCGGCAGGTCGCAGCCGCGGCAGACGAAGGTCCCGCGCCGATGCTCGTCGTTCAGCGGACTGGTCCCCGGCCGCTCCGTCGCCGCATGGCGCAGGGTCTGATAGCTGGCCGCCGGCAGCCGCGCCCGCCACTGGGCGTCGGTCAGCCGCCGGAACGGCGAGTTCGCATACTGGCGCTCGGACGCATCGGCCGTCCCCGGCGAACAGGCTGACAGGGCGACCGCGCCGACGGTCAGGAGCAGATGGCGGCGGTTCAGGACTTGGGTCATGCGGGAGATACGTCAGGATGCGCGACGGAGTTTCAAGCACCCGCTCCCTTCTTGTCGTCATCCCGGCGAAGGCCGGGACCCAGCGGCGCCGAAGGCGACCTGTTCAGGCAGGGTGTCCGCGACAGTTTCGCGCTCTCGCGCGCCGCTGGGTTCCGGGTCTCCGCTGCGCTCCGCCCGGAATGACGAAAGGGAAAATCAGCTCAGCCCCATCCCCTCGTCCAGCCCCAGCATCAGGTTGAGGTTCTGCACCGCCGCCCCCGACGCCCCCTTGCCGAGGTTGTCCAGCAGCGCGATCAGCCGGACCTGTTCCCCGCCCCGGTCTCCGAACACATGCAGCCGCATCCGGTTGGTGCCGTTCAGCCCCTCCGGATCGATCCCCGTCATCGCCTCGGTCGTCTCCAGGTCGGCCACCTCGACGAAGCGGCAGCCCGCATAGGCCTCGGCCAGCGCGCCATGCACCACCTCGACCGACGGCGACGATGGCAGGGCCGACAGATGCAGCGGGACCTCGACCAGCATGCCCTGGAAATATCGCCCCACCGCGGGCGCGAACAGCACTCGCCGCTCCAGCCCGGTGTGCAGCGTCATCTCCGGCACGTGCTTGTGCTGCAGCGACAGGCCATAGGCGTGGAACGGCTCGGTCGTATGGGCCGAGCAGGTCTCGTCCTGATAGCGGATGATCATGTTCTTGCCGCCGCCGGAATAGCCCGAGACCGCATTGACCGTCACGGGCCAGCCAGCCGGCACGATCCCCGCCGACACCAGCGGCCGCACCAGCCCGATGAACCCCGTCGGATAACAGCCCGGGTTCGACACCCGCGTCGAACCCGCGATCTTCTCCCGCTGCCCCGGCGCCATCTCGGCGAAGCCGTAGGTCCAGGCCGGATCGACCCGATAGGCGGTCGAGGCGTCAATCACCCGCACCTTCGGATTGTCGATCATCGCCACCGCTTCCTTCGCGGCGTCATCGGGCAGGCACAGGATCACGGCGTCGGCGGCGTTCAGCGCCTCGCGCCGCGCCTCGACGTCGCGCCGCCGGTCGCCCAGCAGGATCAGTTCCAGATCGCCGCGCGCCTCCAGCCGCTCGCGGATCTCCAGCCCCGTGGTCCCGGCCTCGCCGTCGATGAAGATGGTGTGGGTCACATGACCTCCAAAAGAAAAGGGCGCTCCGGTTTCCCGAAGCGCCCCCATCCATACCGTAATGAAACGGCCTAGCGCTTCGAGAACTGGAAGGACTTGCGGGCCTTGGCGCGGCCGTACTTCTTGCGCTCGACGACGCGGCTGTCGCGGGTCAGGAAGCCGTGCGGCTTCAGGACCGGGCGCAGCGCCGGCTCATAGTGGGTCAGGGCGTGCGACAGGCCGTGGCGGATCGCGCCGGCCTGGCCCGACAGGCCCGAGCCCTGCACGGTGCAGTCGACGTCGAACTGGGTCAGACGGTCGGTCACTTCCAGCGGCTGGGCGATCATCATGCGCAGGATTTCGCGGGCGAAATACTGCATCTGATCCTTGCCGTTGATGGTGATCTTGCCCGAGCCGGGCTTGATCCACACGCGGGCGATCGCGTTCTTGCGCTTGCCGGTCGAATAGGCGCGGCCCTGGGCGTCCAGCTTCTGGACATAGACCGGGTGCTCTTCGCCGGCGCCGGGGGTCTGCATGCCCTTCAGGGCGTCGAAGCCGGTCAGGGTTTCGGTCGGGGCGGTTTCCACGGCGGGCGTGTCAGCAGTCACGTCGGTCATGCTCAGACGCTCCGGGTGTTCTTGGCGGACGCCGACTTGAAGTCGATCGTTTCCGGCTGTTGGGCTTCATGGGTGTGCGCGGCGCCGGCGAACAGGCGCAGGTGCGTCATCTGCAGGCGGGCCAGCGGGCTCTCCTTGGGCAGCATGCGCTCGACGGCCTTCTCCAGCACGCGCTCGGGGAAGCGGCCGTTCAGGACCTTCTCCGGGGTCGTCTGCTTGACGCCGCCCGGGTGACCGGTGTGGCGGTAGTAGATCTTGTCGGTGTTCTTCTTGCCGGTGAACACCACCTTGTCGACGTTGGTGACGACGACATAGTCGCCGCAATCGACGTGCGGGGTGTAGTCGCCGCGGTGCTTGCCGCGCAGACGGTTGGCGATGAAGGTCGCGAGACGGCCCACCACGACGCCTTCAGCGTCGATGTGAATCCACTTCTTCGTGACCTCGGCCGGCTTCAGCGCGACCGTGGTGCTCTTCAGCATGTTCGGGGTTCCTGGACAGACGAACTTGTGGCCCCTCCCGATGACCGGGACGAGCGGAAGGCGCGCTGATAGAGGAAGGGGGGCGGGGGGTCAATAGTATCTGATTGACCACATCGCGCTTATCTAGCTGATATTTATGAACTAAACTATTACGGTACTAAAATACCGTATCTTATGGAGCCTTAAAACCCTGCCGACGGCCCCCGCGGCGGGTGACGGAGGCCCGCCCCCGCGCTAAACCGCCGCAAAACCCCCAGGAGCCTTCCCATGACCGTCGCCGCCCGCCTCGCCGAACTCGGCATCTCCCTGCCGGAACCCGCCAGGGCGGTCGCCAACTATGTGCCGTTCGTCCAGACCGGCAATCTGCTCCACATCTCGGGCCAGCTGTCGAACGACGCCTCGGGCGGCCTCAAGGGCACGGTCGGCGCAGACGTCTCGCAAGAGGACGCGGTCAAGGGCGCCCGCATGTGCGGCGTCAACCTGCTGGCCCAGATCTCGGCCGCCCTGGACGGCGATCTCGAGCGCGTCGTGCGCGTCGTCAAACTGGGCGGCTTCGTCCAGGCGGCCGGCGATTTCGAGGCCATCCCCGCCGTCATCAACGGCTGCTCCGACCTGATGGTCGAGGTCTTCGGCGACAAGGGCCGCCACGCCCGCTCGGCCGTCGGCGTCTACAAACTGCCCCTCGGCTTCGCCGTCGAGGTGGACGCCATCGTCGAGGTGCGGTGAGCTTCACCCTCCACGTCCACGACCGGGTCGCCGACATAGGCCGTCAGGCCTGGGACGCCTGCGCCTCCCCGTCCGGCGACCCGTTCGTCTCCTTCGACTTCTTGGACGCCTGCGAGGCGTCCGGCAGCGCCGTTCCGCGTCAGGGCTGGGCCGGCCGCCACCTGTCCCTGCGCGACGACACGGACCGGGTCATCGGCGTCATGCCCCTCTGGCTGAAGGGCAACAGCCAGGGCGAATACGTCTTCGATCATAGCTGGGCCGACGCCTATGAGCGCGCCGGGGGCCGCTACTATCCCAAGCTGCTGGCCGCCGTGCCCTTCACCCCGGTCACCGGCCCCCGCTTCCTCGCCCATCCCGACGCCGACGCGGCCACGGCGCGTCAGGCCCTGCTGCAGGGCGCCCTGGCCCTGACCGAACGGCTCGGCGTCTCGTCCCTGCACGTCAACTTTCCCACCCGGCCCGAATGGGAGGCCATGGGCGAGGCCGGCCTGCTGCAGCGGCAGGACATGCAGTACGTGTGGCGCAACGGCGGCTACGAAACCTTCGACGACTTCCTGTCCGCCCTGTCCTCGAATCGTCGCAAGACCATCCGCCGTGAACGCCGCGAGGCGCAGGCCGGGCTCGACATCCGCATCCTCACCGGGAGCGATGTCACAGAGGCCCACTGGGACGCCTTCTTCGCCTTCTACATGGACACCGGCGCGCGGAAGTGGGGCCGGCCCTATCTGGCGCGCGACTTCTTCACCCGCCTCGGGGCGACCATGGCCGACCGCATCGCCCTGGTGATGGCCTTCCGCGACGGGCAGGCCGTCGCCGGCGCCCTGAACCTGATCGGCCGCGACGCCCTCTACGGCCGCCAGTGGGGCGCGCTCCAGGAGGTCCCCTTCCTCCATTTCGAGCTCTGCTACTATCAGGCCATCGAATTCGCGATCTCGCGCGGCCTGTCCCGCGTCGAGGCCGGAGCCCAGGGCGAGCACAAGATCGCCCGCGGCTACCTGCCCTCCCCCGTCTACTCGGCCCATTTCATCGCCGACCCGGCCCTGCGCGAACCCGTCGCCCGCTACCTCGAGGGCGAGCGCCCGGCCGTCGAGGCCGAGATCGCCGTCATGACCGACGAGCTGTCGCCGTTCCGCAAGGACGTCTGATGGCTCAGTCGGCGCGCTTCGGATCCTCGCCGATGAACCAGCCGGCGATCCAGCTGACGATGCCGGTGACGATGGCCGCGCCGATCCCGGCCCACAGTCCGTCGACCACGAAGCCGCTGAGCAGCATCGCCACCAGACCGATGGTCGCCGCGTTCACCACCAGCAGGAACAGGCCGAAGGTGATGATCGTCAGCGGGAAGGTCAGAATCGTCAGGATCGGCCGCACGATGGCGTTGGCCACGCCCAGCAGGATGGCCGCCAGCCATAATGACGGATTATCGCTGAACCCGACGCCCGGCACGACCTGCGCCGCCAGCCAAAGGGCCAGGCAGGTGACGAGAAACTGGACGATGAAACGCAGCATGGACGACTCCCTTTCGACCTTGACCATAACACCCGAAGACCGCCGGGGCTCCCTTCTTCCGGCTGTCCTCGCTAACCTTGCCTGAGAGCCGCCGGAGCCCGCCATGACCCTCAAAGCCCCGTACGATCCCGACAACATCTTCGCCAGAATCCTGCGCGGCGATATCCCCTCGGTGAAGGTGTGGGAGGACGACGACGTCCTGGCCTTCATGGACGTCTTCCCCCAGTCGGAAGGCCATGTCCTGCTGATCTCGAAATCGTCCACCGCCCGCACCCTGCTGGAGATCGAGCCCGACGTCCTCGCCCGCCTGACCGAGGCGACCCGGCGCACGGCCCGCGCTGTCGAAAAGGCGCTCCGGCCCGACGGCCTCCAGATCATGCAGCTGAACGGCGACGCGGCAGGCCAGACCGTCTTCCACCTGCATTTCCACATCATCCCGCGCTGGGCCGACCGTGCGATGAAGGGTCACGGCCACGCCCCCATGGCCGACACGGAGACCCTGCGCGCCCTCGCCGGCCGGATCGCCGCGGCGCTTGAGTGAACACCGTTCCTTGATCGTCCGTGGAACCGGCGTAACCTCGTCCGTCAGCGGATGATCCGCAGGCCTTCGGGAGGGGCTTCATGACTGCGAAACTGAACTGGCTGGGCATCGTCGTGGCGACCGTCGTCGCCTTCTTCACCGGCTTCCTCTGGTACGGCCTGATCTTCGCCGAGAAATGGATGGCCCTCACGGGGGTCACCGACGAAGGCAGCGGCAATTCCATGTGGATGCTGGCGGGCGTCGTCCAGACTTTCATCACCATGACCGGCCTGGGCTGGTTCATCGCCCGCGACGGCGCGCCCGGCTGGATGAACGGCCTGAAGATCGGCCTGGTCGCCGGCGTCTGCTTCGCACTGATGACCTCGGCCTACGGCTTCATCTACCAGACCTCGCCCATGGGCCTTCTGCCCATCGACTGGAGCCACCTGCTGGTCGTCTACGCCCTCGGCGGCGCGATCATCGGCGGCCTGCGATTGAAGCCGAAAACCTAGTCGGTCCGGAACTGGAGGGCGGCCAGCCGGGCGTACAGCCCGCCCTGCGCGATCAGCGCCGAGTGGGTCCCCTCCTGCACCACCTTGCCGTCCTCCATCACCACGATGCGATCGGCGCGCAGGACGGTGGCCAGACGGTGGGCGATGACGATGGTGGTGCGGTCTTCCATCGCCTGATCCAGCGCGGCCTGCACCAGCCGCTCGTTCTCGGCGTCCAGCGCCGAGGTCGCCTCGTCCAGCAGCAGGATCGGCGCGTCCCGCACCAGGGCCCGGGCGATGGCCATCCGCTGGCGCTGCCCGCCCGACAGGCTCTTGCCGCGCTCGCCCAGCGGCGTGTCGAACCCTTGCGGCAGGGCCTCCACGAACGGCAGCGCCTGCGCCTCCGCCGCGGCGGCGCGGATGGCGTCGTCATCGGCGTCCTCGCGCCCGAAGCGGATATTCTCGCTGGCCGAGCCCGAGAACAGCGGCGCTTCCTGCGACACCCAGGCGAATCGGCCACGCACCGCGACCGGATCGGCCTCCCGCACATCGATCCCGTCCACCGACACCACGCCGGACTGCGGATCGTAGAACCGCAGCAGCAGCCGGAAGACCGTGCTCTTGCCCGCGCCCGAAGGACCAACCAGCGCCACCGTTTCCCCCGGCCGCACGGTCAGCGAAAACCCCTTCAGCGCCGGCAGATCGGGCCGGCCCGGATAGGCGAACTGCACCGCCGACATCGACACCTCGCCGGTCGGCGGCTCGGGCAGAACCCGCGGCGTCTCCGGCGCACGGATGGCCGCCTGACTGCGCATCAGTTCGTCGATCCGCTCCATGGCCCCGGCGGCCTTCTGCACGTCGCCCCAGCTCTCGCCCAGCGCGCCCACGGCCCCGGCCGCGAACACCGACAGCAGCACGAATTGCAGCAGGGCGCCCGGCGTCATCCGCCCGGCGATCACGTCCTGGGCGCCCAGCCACAGCACCAGGGTGACGCCGCCGAACATCACCACGATGATCAGGGCGGTCATCAGGGCCCGCGCCTTCATCCGCACCAGCGACACGCCGAACGCGTCCTCGACGGCCTTGCCGAACCGGTCGATCGCGCTGGCCTCGCGGCCGAAGGCCTGGACCGTCTCGATCGCATCCACGCTCTCTCCGGCGAAGCCGACCGCATTGGCGAACCGATCCTGCGAGGCGACGGTCAGTTTCCGCACCCGCCGTCCGAACAGGAAGATCGGCCCCAGCAGCAGCGGCACGATCAGCAGCACCATCCCCGTCAGCTTGGGACTGACGACGAACAGCAGCACCGTCCCCCCGATCAGCGTCAGGAAATTGCGCAGCGCATAGGACACCGAGGTTGTCAGCAACGTCTCGACCAGGGCGATGTCCGTCGTCAGGCGCGACAACACCTCCCCGGTGCGCATCGATGCGTAGAAGGCGGGGTCCAGCGTCAGAATGCGTTCGAACAGCCCCTTGCGCAGGTCGGCGATGACCCGCTCCCCGGTCTTGGTCACGAAATAATAGCGGACGGCCGTCGCCAGCCCGAGGAACAGGGCGTTCGCTCCCAGCAGCAGGAACCACAGATTCAGCTGCGACCCGCCGTTGTCGAATCCGTTGTCGATGGCGCCCCGCGCCGAGGCCGTCAGAGCCAGAGAGGCCGTGGTCGACAGGATCAACCAGACCCCGGCCATCGCCATATGGCCCTTGTGCCGCATCGCATACGGCAGCAAACGGCCCAGCGGACGGATGTCCCGGCGCTTCTCGCGCCGCTTGCCCGCCTCGCCCAGCTGCTCGATCAGGACGGCCCCCGCGCCGGGGCGTCCCCGGATGTCAGCGGCGTCTGCGGTGGCGGTTGCATCTGTCATGGCGCGCGCCTCTTGCCCCGGAACGGCCCCCGGTGTAAACGCCGCCGCTCATTCCCGCCCTTCGCTGGCGGGTTTTCTCATTTTCGCGCTCCGACGGTCGGCATCGTCATCGCGCAGAGACCGGACCAGGACCATGAAGGCGGATACGCACCCCGACTACCATTTCATCACCGTGACGATGACCGATGGTACGACCTACCAGACGCGCTCGACCTACCAGAAGGAAGGCGCCGTCCTGAACCTGGACATCGATCCGCTGACCCACCCGGCCTGGACGGGCGGAAACCAGCACATGCTGGACCGCGGCGGCCGCGTTTCGCGCTTCAACAACAAGTTCGCCGGCTTCATCAAGAAGTAGGCTGGGCTGTCAGGGCGGGCTTTCCGGCCACACCCTGCGGCAAGTCGACCACAAAGGCGTCGGTCCCCGGACCGGCGCCTTTCTGTTTGGCCGGAACGCCGATAACATGGCGGCGTTGGCCTTTCGGGGGGCGGAACACGGTGTTCCGCATCGAACCGGCGTAGAGATTTTGGCGATGAATCGACGGCAACTCGGATTGGGCGCGGCCGTGACGGCGTTTGCGTCGGCTGTGGGTCAGGCCGCCCTGGCCCAGACGCGCGATCCCGCGGCCGTGGCCTTCTACGACCGGTTCAACGACCAGTTGGCCCTCCTTCCCGCCGAGATCCAGCCCGACATCCGCGCCTTCTACGAATTGAACGGCTGGCGTCCGGTCTGGACACCCGAACGCGTACGCGCGCTGCAGGCCGCCGCCGGCCGCGCCGAGCGCCACGGCCTGGCCCAGGCCGACTATTTCAACTTCGAGACCCTGGCCGCCGATCGCGACTCCGCAGAGATGCGCACCACCGCCGCCGCCATGGGGTACGCCCGCGTGTTGGCCGAGGGCCGCGTCCGTCCCGAAACGGTCGAGGACCTGTGGGAGATGCAGAAGAACCGCGTCGACCTGCCACTCGGCCTCAATGACGCTCTGGCGCAGAACCGTCTGGTCGACTGGTTCGAGGGTCTGGCCCCCACCGATATCGGCTATTCGAACCTGTCGGCCGGCTACGTCCGCTATCGCCGGCTGATCCGCGAGGGCGGCTGGCCGGCCTTCCGCCAGGGCCCGACCATCGAGCCGGGCATGAGCGATGCGCGAATTCCTGTTCTGATCCAGCGCCTCGTGGCCGAAGGCGACCTGCCTGCCGCCGACGGCGCGCGCCTGACCCAGCAGGGCGTTGTCTACGGCCCCGAACTTCAGGCCGCCGTGCGCGGCTTCCAGGCCCGCCATGGCCTCGTCGCCGACGGCCGTATCGGCACGGGCAGCCAGCGCTCGCTGTCCGCCTCGGCCGAGGACCGCGCCCGCCAGATCGCCCTGAACCTGGAACGCCGCCGCTGGCTGAAGCGAGAGGTCTCGCCCGAGCGGATCGAGGTCAACACCGCCGCCGCCATCATGGTCTACTGGAAGGACGGCCGGCCGGTGCACTCGAACCGTGTCGTGGTCGGCGCCCCGGCGACTCAGACTCCCAGCCTCGAAAAGCCGTTCGCCTCGGTGGTCGCCAACCCGCCCTGGTACGTCCCGGCCTCGATCGCCCGCAACGAAATCCTGCCGCGCGGCCCCGGCTATCTGGCCAGCCAGAACATGTACGTCCAGAACGGCCAGGTCATCCAGCGCGCCGGTCCGACAGCCGCGCTCGGTTATGTGAAGTTCGAACTGCGCGACAGCTACGCCATCTTCCTGCACGACACTCCGTCCAAGTCGGCCTTCAACCTGGCCACCCGCCAGCGCTCGCACGGCTGCGTCCGGGTTCAGGGGGCGGTCGAGTTCGCCCGCCTGCTGCTGTCGCCCGATCCGGTCCTGCTGGCCGAGTTCGACAACGCCCAGGACACGCGCGAGACCAAGCGCATCCAGACCGGCCGCGAGATCAGCGTGCGCCTGCTCTACTGGACCGCCTTCGTCGACGGTCAGGGCCGCGTCGCCTTCCGCGAGGACGTCTACAGCCGCGACGCCAAGCTGGCCGAAGCCCTCGGCATCGCCCTCAGCCTGCCCAAGCCGGTCGATGACGGCGCGCGGGTCGCCAACGATGTCGGACCGTAAGGCCTAGTTTCCGAACGCCGCCGTCAGCCGGTCCAGCTGGCTCTGCACCGGATTGACCGCGTCCTCTTCGGGCGCGTCCAGATACATGCGGTGGTCCAGGTGCAGGACCCGGTCGTACAGCTTCTCGGCCCGGATCAGATATTCGACCAGGGCGATCGGCAGTTCGCTGTTCGTGGGTTCGGCCTCAGGCTTTCGGTCGGCCAGCCGGTACCGCGCGTCGCAGGCCGCCAGCGCCGTCATGTCCCCCTCGCGCACCGCCCGCTGCACCAGCAGCCAGGAGGCGATCTGCATCAGCCGGGTGGTCAGCTTCATGCTCTCCCCGGCATAGGCCAGGGCCGTGGCCCGCGACAGCAGCTTGGATTCGCGGCGGCCGTCCCCGTCCAGATAGGCCGCGGTGTCCTCGACCAGCTCCATGCCCTCGCGGAAGGTGCGGTCGAACAGCTCCGAGCGCGCGAAATCGTCGACGACGGCGGCGCGGCTGCGGCCGGCGGACGGAGGAATGTCGGCGTCGGTGGGCATGAGGTCGGTCAAACTCATAAGGGAAGGCGAATCCGTATCACGACCGGCACGGTTTCGCGCGGCGCATCAACGGACTGCAACGGTTGTGCCAACAGGTTGATTCAGGGCCGGAAGTTGAACATGGCGTCGGCGGCGTTGCGTTGCGACGACTTGCCCTCGATGGCGGCGTTGGACCGGGCGATCTCGGCCTCCAGCCCTGCGATACGCTGCTTCAGATCCTCGACCGAATAGCCGTCCAGATCCTCCCGCGTCAGCGCGATCAAGGGCGCGCCGCGCGCCGGACGGGGCTCCAGATCCTCGAACATCGCCGCCTCCTTCGTGGCCAAGGGATACGCAACCCCGTATCAAAACGCCCGGAGACGGACGATTGCAAGAACGGGATGAGCGGATGCGGGTCATCGAGATTGCGGGCGGCGCGGGCCCGGCCCAGGCCCTGATCCCGGCGGAACGGCCCGATCCGGTGGCGGGACCGGGTCAGATTCGCATTCGCGTGCGGGCGGCCGGCGTAAACCGTCCCGACATCTTCCAGCGCCTCGGCCGGTACCCGGCCCCGCCCGGCGCCTCGGATATTCTCGGTCTCGAAGTCGCCGGCGAAGTCGATCAGATCGGCGAAGGCGCCGTCCGCTGGAAGCCGGGCGACGCCGTCTGCGCCCTTCTGGGCGGTGGCGGCTACGCCGAATACGCGGTCGTCGACGCCCGCCACGCCCTGCCTGTCCCGGCCGGCGTCGATCTGATCCATGCCGCCGCCCTGCCGGAGACGGTATGCACCGTCTTCGCCAATGTCTTCGAGGCCGGGGCCCTCAAGACCGGCGAAACCCTGCTGATCCACGGCGCGACCAGCGGCATCGGCGTCACGGCCATCCAGATGGCGAAGGCGGCCGGCGCGCGGGTCGTCGCCACCTCCCGCGGCCCCGACAAGGCCGCCGCCGCGCTGAGGCTGGGTGCGGACCTCAGTCTGGACGCCCTGGCCGACGACATGGAGACGGCCATCGCGGCCTTCGGCGGCGCCGATGTGGTGCTGGACATGGTGGGCGCTGACTACGCCGCCCTCAACCAGGCGGCGTTGAAGCCGTTCGGCCGCTGGGTCGTGATCGCCACCCTGTCGGGCTCCGCTGCTCAGATCGATCTGGCGCGGCTGATGATGAAACGGATCGTGCTCACCGGTTCGACGCTGCGGGCGCGGCCAGCGGGCGAGAAGGCCCGGCTCATCGCCGCCGTGGAAGCCGCGGTTTGGCCCTGGGTCGCCTCCGGCGCGGTCCGCCCCCCCGTCGAGGCGACCTTCCCGTTGGAACAGGCGGCAGCCGCCCACCTCGCGCTTGAGGCGGGCGGCCATGTCGGCAAGATCGTTCTGACGGCCTAGCGGCGGCCCCGGCGGATCGGGCGCATCGACGAAATCCGGTCGTTCAGACCCGAGTTGCGCAGGTTCCGGACATCGCCGTCCAGGGTGACGCACTGACCTCGGAAATAGGCGTCGGTGCAGACTTCCCACGCGCCGCGAAGGGCCATCGAACTGATGGCGTCGTTGAAGCCGGTGTTGGCCAGGTTCACGACCTCATCATCGAACCGGAAGCTGGCGCCGCGGAAATCGGCGTCGCGATAGACCATCGCCGAGCCGCGTCCGCCGCCGCCCGGCCAGCCGGGACCGTTGCCGCCGCCGGGCCGGTCCTCGTATTGCCCCCGGTACGGACCGCAGACCAGCAGGCCGTTATCGTTGCGGATTTCATAGTCCGAACAGCGATTCAGTTCGATGGACGTCCCGCGGATCCGGCCGCGATTTGTGCGGCAGTCGGCGTACAGCCGCCCACGGTTGGTGTATTCGCCGCTGCAGCTCTCGCGATAGTCGCCGCGCGGCGCGACCCGCGTCCCGAGGTCCTGCCCGGCCGAACCGGCTCCGCCCGAAACGACCGCCATCGCGGCCAGCATCTCGATCAACATGGTCGTCCCTCCTCAAGGTTTGCATGACGCACAACGCGTCCGTAGTCCCACTGTTCTGCTTGCTGGATGAACCTTGGCTGTACGGCGTTGTCGGCAAACCGTTTTCTTTTCAGCCGAACAGGCCTATATCGCCATCATCAACGCCCGGTCGAAAGGCCGGGCGCCGTCGTATCCAGAGCCCGGTTTCCGGGCCTGAAAACCAAACCGGAATGCGTTCATGACCGACATCCTCATGCCCAAGGCCACCGCGGTCTGGCTGGTCGACAACACCTCCCTGACGTTCGAACAGATCGCCGACTTCTGCGGCCTGCATCCGCTGGAAGTGCGCGGCATCGCCGACGGCGACGTGGCCCGCGACATCCGCGGCGCCGATCCGCTGGTCAACGGCCAGCTGACGCGTGAGGAACTGGACAAGGCCCAGAACGACGAAAACTACCGCATGCAGGCCGTGGTCAGCCGCCACGCCGAACTGATGAAGGGCGGCAAGCCGGCCCCGAAATACACGCCCGTCTCGCGCCGTCAGGACCGCCCGGACGCCATCGCCTGGTTCGTGCGCAACCACCCCGAGGTAACCGACGCCCAGATCGCCAAGATGCTCGGCACCACCAAGTCGACGATCGAGAGCGTGCGCAACCGCACCCACTGGAACAGCGCCAACATCAAGCCGGTCGACCCGGTGACCCTGGGCCTGGTCGGCCAGCTGGCCCTGGACGAGCTGGTCCGCAAGGCCGCCGACAAGAAGGCGAAGGACGACGCCCGGAAGGGCGGCGCCACGCTGCAGCCCGTCGACGCCCCCGCCGAGCCGGCCGAGGAGGAGTTCGTCCCCGAGGCCCGCGAGCGCCGCGGCGCCGAGCCCACGGCGGCCTCGGTGTTCGGCACCAAGGACTAGACAGAAAAACGGCCCCGGAGATCGCTCTCCGGGGCCGATGTCTTTGTCGGGAGGCCGCCTCGCTATCCTGCGCGGGCCTCCAGGCTGGTGATCTGTTCCTTAAGCCGAAGCTTCTGTTGCTTGAGCTCCCTGACGTGAAGCGAGTCCGTGGCCGGGTGAATCATCTCGCGCCGGATGATCTCATCCAGATTGCGGTGACGGTTTCCCAGTTCGCGGATACGAGCTTCGATGGTCATGGCTTGCGCCTCCATGTCTAAGGGACCAGTACAGTCAGCGCCGGGTCTGACCCGCTGTAGAATCACATTCCGGTGAAACGCCGACCGTCCTGATACGGACCACCCTGGAGCCCGAATTGGCCGAAGATGTGAACGGAGCCGTACGGAACCCTTCCGGCTCGACGTCCCGAAGACTGATCGTCGGAATTTCCGGAGCGTCCGGCGTCACTTACGGCGTGCGGATGCTGGACGCACTGCGCGAACTGGGGGTCGAAAGCCATCTGGTCGTGACCCGCGCCGCCCTGCTGACCCTGTCGCAGGAGACCGATGTTTCCGCCGATGATCTGATGGGCCGCGCCGACGTGACGCACCGCCTCAACGATGTCGGCGCATCGATCGCCTCGGGCTCGTTCCGGACCATGGGGATGATCATCGCTCCCTGCTCGGTCCGCACCATGAGCGAGATCGCCACCGGCGTGACCTCCACCCTGCTGACCCGCGCCGCCGACGTGGTGCTGAAGGAGCGCCGCCCGCTGGTGCTGATGGTGCGTGAGACGCCGCTGCACCTGGGCCATCTGCGCACAATGACCGCCCTGGCCGAGATGGGCGCCGTCATCGCCCCGCCCCTGCCCGCCTTCTATGCGAAGCCGTCCAGCATCGCCGACATCGTCGATCAGTCGGTCGGGAGGGCCCTGGACGTCTTCGGCCTCGACTGGTCGGCGGTCCGTCGCTGGGACGGCCTGAAGGGCGCGACCGCCGAATGACCCTCTGGGACTGGGCGGTCGCGGCATACTCGGCCGACGGCGTGGCCGAGGCGTGTCTGGAGCTTCAGGACTCCGCCGGTCAGAACGTCCCCCTGCTGCTCTGGGCCGCATGGTGCGCCGCCGAGGGGCGCATGCCCGACGAGGACGCGCTCGAAGCCGCCGGCGACACCGCCCGCGCCTGGCAGGAGACCGCCATCGCCCCCCTGCGCGCCGTGCGCAGGGCCCTGAAACCCCGCGCGCCTGATCTGGACGACGCCGACCGGGAAGCCGTCCGGGACATGGTCAAGGCGGTGGAGCTGGAGGCGGAACGCCGCCTTCTACAGGCGCTGGAGGCTGTGGCGCCGCCCTCGGCCGGCCCGGCCCGGCCTGCGCTCGCCGCCATGGTCGCCGCCGCCCGGATGTGGTCTCCGATGACGCCGCGCGCCGGGCTGGTTCGCCTCGCCGAGCGCCTTCCGGCCTGATGCGGCGCGCTGTATAGAAACGTCCAAGGGCGCCAGTATGAATGACGACGAACCGTTTCTGACCGAGGAAGAGCAGGCGCTCCACGCCCGGCTGAAGCTGCTTCAACTCGAGCACGCCGATCTCGACGCCTCGATCGACGCCCTCGGACGCATGCCCGTGCCTGATCAGCTGATGATCGCCCGCCTGAAACGGAAGAAGCTGGTCCTGCGCGACGAAATCACCAAGATCGAAGATCGGATCCTGCCCGACATCATCGCCTGAAGCGGATCACCGGCCCTTCTTGCGCACCCACATGGCGGCGTCGGCCTCGGCCAGCCAGACCTCGGGATCGGTATGGCCGTTGAAGGCGCGCACCCCGAAGGATCCGCCCAGACGCGCCGACTGGCCGTTCCAGGTGAATTCCTCGGCCGCGAGAGCGTCGGCCAGCCGCTGGGCCTTCTCACGGCCGCCGTTCAGGCCCGCGTTCAGCATCAGCAGGCCGAACTCGTCGCCTCCCAGACGGCCCACGGCGTCCGATTCGCGCAGATTGGCCGTCAGCAGATTGGCGATGTGAACCAGGGCCGCGTCGCCCGCCGCGTGGCCCAGACTGTCGTTGACGCCCTTGAAACCGTCCAGATCCAGATACAGCAGCACTGCCGGCGTGCCGTGACGCTGGCAGAAGGCCATGGCGCTCTTCATCGCGGCGATGAAGCCGCGCCGGTTCAGCACCGGCGTCAGCACGTCGTGATCCGCCGCCGCCTCGGCCGCTTCGGCGCGACGGCGCAGGGCGTCGACCTCGGCGCGCAGGCGCTCGATCTCGTCGTAAGGGTCGATGACGGCCGCGTCGGTCACGAGCGAAGAGGGCTCCCCGGCCGGCGACTCACTACGCCCGGCCAAGGGTAAGCCTAACGCGGTCGGTTGCGGGCGCAACGCGAGTCCTGTATCGCGCCGCTTTCCCGCGAAAGAGCATGCACCCATGCCGACCCAGACACCCGTGGCGATCATCATGGGCAGCCGCTCGGACTGGCCGACCATGAAACACGCCGCCGACGCGCTGGACCGCCTCGGCGTCGCCTGGGAGGCGAAGGTCGTCAGCGCCCATCGCACGCCGCAGCGTCTGTTCGACTTCGCCACCGGGGCAAAGGCTGCGGGCTTCAAGGTCATTATCGCCGGCGCCGGCGGCGCGGCCCACCTTCCCGGCATGGCGGCCTCGATGACCGAACTGCCCGTGCTGGGCGTGCCGGTCGAGTCCAGGGTGCTCAAGGGGCTGGATAGCCTGCTGTCCATCGTCCAGATGCCCGGCGGCATACCCGTCGCCACCCTCGCCGTCGGCGAGCCCGGCGCGAAGAACGCCGGCATCCTGGCCGCCCAGATCCTCGCCCTGGCCGACCCGGTGCTGGCCGGCCGCCTCACCGCCTTCCGCGAAGCCCAGACCGAGGCGGTCCACGAGACGGTCGAGGACTGAGTGGCTCCTCTGGCTCCCGGCTCGACCCTCGGCATTCTGGGCGGCGGCCAACTGGGCCGCATGCTCAGCCAGGCCGCGTCCCGGCTCGGCTTCAATGTCGTCATCCTCGACCCTGAGGAAAACAGCCCCGCCGGCCGCGTGTCGCAGGGCCAGATCGTCGCCGCCTATGACGATCCCACCGCCCTGAGGGTGCTGGGCCAGACCTGCCAGGCCGTGACCTTCGAGTTCGAGAACGTCCCCGCGACCTCGGTCGCACAACTGGCCCAGGGCGGCGCCGTTGTCGCCCCCGGCCCAAAGGCCCTCGCCGTCGCCCAGGACCGGGTCGAGGAGAAGACCTTCCTCAACGGCGTCGGCGCCGCCACCGTCGACTTCGCCGCCGTCGACAGCCTCGACGACCTGCTGGTCGGTCTCGAACGCCTCGGCGCTCCCGCCCTGCTGAAAACCCGCCGCGACGGCTATGACGGCAAGGGTCAGGTCTGGGTCCGCTCGGCCGCCATGGCCGCCGACGCCTGGAACGCCGTGGGCCAACGCCCCGCCATTCTGGAAGCGAAGGCGCCGTTCCTGCGCGAACTGTCGATCATCGCCGCCCGCGGCCGCGACGGCGCGATCGCCGTCTATCCGTTGGGCGAGAACATCCACAAGGGCGGGGTGCTCAAGACCACCCTCGCCCCCGCCGCCGTCGACGCGAAGACGGAAAAGCGCGCCCGCGCCATCGCGAAGGCGGTGCTGGAAGGCCTCGGCTATGTCGGAGTCCTCGGCGTCGAGCTGTTCGACCTCGGCGACGGCAGGCTTCTGGTCAACGAGATCGCGCCCCGCGTCCACAACACCGGCCACTGGACCCAGGACGGCTGCGTCTGCGACCAGTTCGAACAGCATATCCGCGCCATCGCCGGCTGGCCGCTGGGCCCGACGACGGCCCATGCCCGCGTCGAGATGACCAATCTGCTGGGCGACGAGATCGATCAGTGGGCGAAACTGTCCGGCAAGGCCGACGCCCGCCTCCACCTCTACGGCAAGGCCGAGGCCCGCCCCGGGCGCAAGATGGGCCATGTGAACCGGGTGAAGCCGCTCTGATCAGGAGCAGGTCTCTATCGTGATCTCGGAACCGTCCGGCATGGGGCTGGTGGTCGTCGTGCAATCATCGCGGCTGAGCGTCCGCACGGCGTAGAGGGTCGCCGCGCCCAGCGTCAGCGCGGCGACAGCGGATACAGCGATCAACACCATGTACGGCCGCCTGGGGCCTGGCTTATCGGCCGGCGTCATCGGCCTGATCCTCACGCGGGCCGTACCGCATCCGGCTCAGCGCCTCGCCGAGCTTCCTCAGCGGCGCGTCGAAATCCTTGCCGGCCTTCCACTTCTCGAAGGCCATGACGTTCTCGATGCGGGCCGCCACGAAGGCCTCGGCGGCGTCCCTGCCGTCGAACCAGCGCATCGTCAGGGCCGGCATGAGAATCCCCGACAGGATCGCCCGCTTGGAATAGTGATTCCAGTCCGTCGCGGTGTCGCCGGCCCAATGCCACAGGTGGTCGGCGGTCTCCCAGGCCAGCTTCAGCCCCAGATCGGCGTTGGTCGGCAGGGCCAGGAAGGCGGCGCACCGGCGCGTCGCCTCCAGATCGGCCGCCCCCGCCTCC
Organism: Brevundimonas sp. BR2-1; assembly: GCF_037626195.1. Classification (NCBI taxonomy): domain Bacteria; kingdom Pseudomonadati; phylum Pseudomonadota; class Alphaproteobacteria; order Caulobacterales; family Caulobacteraceae; genus Brevundimonas; species Brevundimonas sp. BR2-1. The sequence goes on from NZ_JARKMV010000003.1 coordinate 359,503, forward strand.
ATCCGGGCCGAGACGGCGCGGGCGATTCGCTCGCGCATCTTCAGCGACTTGGCATCCACCTGACCCAGCACCGCCAGCGCCCGGTCGTCGTGCCGCCGCGACAGCAGCGCCGCCAGATCCCGCGCGCCATTGGGCAGCAGCAGTTCCTCGTCCCCGAGCGACAGGCCGTTCTCCGCGCAGGCCCGCCTCAGCATCCGGCTGTTCCAGCCCAGCGCGGGCGACAGGCGGACGGCGGCGCCCAGCACCGCCTGCTCCATCCGGTCGCCCCAGTCTCCCTCGGGCGTCGCGTTCGACAGGTGTGGCGCATCGGTCATGGCGGCAGCATATCCCCGTCGCGCGGGCGTTTCGACCCTCCAGATTGAAGCGCGACGATCTGGACAGCGGGGGGGCAAACGTGTATCAGCCCGCCTTCATCCGCGGACCCTGTCCCCGGAAGACGATTTTATTTGTCTGCCCGTCTCCCTTTCGAGGTGCGCGGCGGGCGGCCAAAGGAGAGTTCAACCTGGTACAGATTTTCGTTCGCGATAATAACGTCGATCAAGCGCTGAAGGCCCTCAAGAAGAAGATGCAGCGCGAAGGCAGCTTCCGCGAGATGAAGCGCCACGTGCACTACGAGAAGCCCTCGGAGAAGCGCGCCCGCCAGAAGGCCGAGGCCGTGCGCCGCGCCCGCAAGCTGGCCCGCAAGCGCATGCAGCGCGAAGGCCTGCTGCCGCCGCCGAAGCCCCGCGTGCCGGGCGTGGGCGGTCCGAGCCGCGGTTAAACCCCGCTCGACAGCCGAACGAAACGATCAAGGGCCGCCCCGGGGAAACCGGAGCGGCCCTTTTCCTATGTCGCCTAGCTTCCCCCGCCCCTGATCGCCCCGGCGAAACTCTTCCAGCTCAGCTTCACATCGGACAGGGCGCCCGCCCGGAACGCACGCCCGGCGATCCACACCATGAACAGGGCGAAGGCGAACATGCCGGCGATGGAGCCGATCAGCTCGACCATCGGCGGCTCCGACGGCAGGCGCGCCATCATGACGAAGGGGGTGAAGAAGGGGATCATCGACATGATCTGGATGGCCGGCGCATCCGGGGTCCTGAGCGCCATCTGCATGGTGATCAGGGGGATGACCAGCACCATCATGATCGGCCCCATCAGGGTCTGGGCGTCGCGCGGCGTCTCGCAGAAGGCGCCGATGGCCGCGAACAGGACCGCATACATCATATAGCCGCCGACCATGAAGGCCGCGAACCAGGCCAGCATGCCGCCATTCAGCAGCACATCGCCGACATCGCCCGCATATTGCGGCAGGAAGCCGATCATGCCCGCCGCGCCGATCGAGCCCCAGGCGGCCAGCACGGTCAGCGTCAACAGGGCCACCCCCAGAACCTTGCCCGCGAGGATCTCGGTCGCCGAGGCGGACGAGAGCAGCACCTCGAGAATCTTGTTCGACTTCTCCTCCATCACGCTGTTCAGCAGGATCGAGGCGCCGGTGATGATCAAGGACCACAGCAGGAACCCGGCCGCCAGGCCGATAACCTGAGGCAGGCGGTCGCGGAACGACACCTCGCCGCCGCTGGCCGATTTGGGCGAGAAGGCCGTCACCTTTGGCCGGAAGGACTCGGTCGCCTCGACCACCGCGCCATCGATGCCCGCGGCCTCGAAAACGGAGCGGCGATTGGCGGCGCGCAGCGCGTCGCGCACGAAATCCTCGACCGTGTCGTCGGTGGCGCGGGCGGTCCAGACGCGGGCGCCGGGTTTGCCCTCGGCGTCGCGGGTCAGGAAGACCACGGCGTCGAGCCGGCTGTCCTTGGGCGTCTCTTCACCGAGAAGACGGCGGACGACCGCGGTCTGGGCCTCTCCCGGCGCGGCGGCCGTGATCTCGGCCGGAGTCGGCACGATGCGCATCCGCGTCCCGCCCAGTGAGGCCAGCGCTCCTTGCGCCGCGTTGGGCGCCGGAGCCACGCCGGTCGCGGCCTGGGCCTTTACCGCCGCCTCTCGTGCGCGTTCGGCGCGCCGGTCGGCTTCCCGCCGCAGGGCCTCGCTGACGGCGCCCGCCAGACCGACAGCCGCCGGCCCTTCCTCGATCACCGCCACGGCGCGGATCGGCTCGGAGGTGCGGATCAGGATCGGCACGGCGCCGCCCAGGACCGCGAACAGCGGGAAGGCCAGCAGCGACAGCCAGAAGCCGACCGTCTTGGCGTAGGCGGCGTATTCGCGCCGCGCGATCAGGAGGGTGCGGTTCATCGGGCGGCCTCCGCCTTCACGGATTGATCGACGTCGGGATTGTCCCCGGTCAGGCTAATGAAGGCGTCATGCAAGCTGGGCTCGCGCAGTTCGAACCGCCGCACGTCCAGTCCGCCGAGGAAGGCCGCCTTCAGCGCCTCCTGCCCCTTGCCGCCCTGGCCCAGTGCAGCCTTCAGCACGCGCACTCCGTCGATGTCGGACATGATCTCCACGCCGCTGACGCCCGGCAGGGCCGCCGCCTGGGCCGCATCGATGGCGCCTTCCAGCTCGAGGAACCGCCGCGAGGTCGCGCGCGCCTCGGTCACCGTGCCCTCGAACGCCTTCTGGCCGCGGGCCAGCAGCACGACCTTGTCGCACAGCCGCTCGGCATGCTGCATCACATGAGTCGAGAACAGCACGGTCGCGCCGTCGGCGGCCAGACTGCGGATGACGGCTTCCAGCCCCTGCTGATTGACCGGGTCCAGCCCCGAGAACGGCTCGTCCAGAATGACGAACTCGGGCCGATGCACGACCGAGGCGATCAGCTGAACCTTCTGGGCCATCCCCTTGGACAGCTCCTTCATCTTCTTCTTCTTCGAGGCGCCCAGACCCTGGGCGTCCAGCATCTCCCGCGCGCGCCGGCGGCCCTCGCCGATTGGCAGCCCCTTCAGCGAACCGAAGAAGGCGATGGCGTCCACCGGCGTCATCTTCTTGTAGAGGCCGCGCTCCTCCGGCAGGAAGCCGATCCGGTCGCGCACCTTGCGCCCGTCGTCGGCGCCGAGGATGCCGATCTGGCCCGAAGTCACGCCCTGCAGGCCCAGGATCATGCGGATGGTCGAGGTCTTGCCGGCTCCGTTCGGACCCAGAAAGCCGCAGATCGTACCCTTCTCGACCTGAAAGCTCAGGTCCTTCACGGCCTGGAACTCCCCGTACCGTTTGCTTACGCCTTCCAGCGTCAACGCCGCCGCCATGGTCCCCTCCGGCCGAACTCGATATCTTCCCATAGGGATAGGAGTGTAAAGGACGTTTGACAACCCGTTCCGGTCGCCGTCGACGCCCCGTTGTCATGAATTCCGTGTCATGTTCGCCGGATACGAGTCGCCCGCGCCAGCGAAAGCGTGAATGCCCTACGAAGTCTCCTCATCCCCCGTCGCGCCCCGGTCCGGATCCCGGCTGTGGACCGTCGGCGCCAGCGCCGGCATCGCTATCGCCGCCCTGGTCCTGGCGGCCATTTTCCAGCCGGCGGCGGCCGGCTGGCTGTTCGGGGTCGCCATTCTGGTCGGCCTGTCGACCTGGATGATCCACCGCCGGCCGCCGGTCGAGGCCGGCGCGACCGACGCGGCGCAGGTCGCGGAGCCGCCGTCGGACCGGCTGCTGCTGGACAGCGTCTTCGAGGCCCTGGCCGACCCCGTGCTGGTCGTGTCGGGCGGCGAGGCCGACGACATCGCCGGGCGCCGTATCGTCCTGGCCAACACCGCGGCGCGCGATCTGCTTCGCATCCAGGCCGAGGGGGCCCTGCTGGTGCCGGTGCTGCGCGACCCGGCGGTGCTGGAGGCGGTGGACGAGGCCCTGTTCGGCGGTCTGACGCGCACCACGGACTACGCCGGCGTCGGCGCCCAGACGCGGCACTGGCGCGCCCTGACCCGCCCCCTGCCCTCGCCCGACCGGCGGACCCTGGCGCTGCTGGTTCTGCGCGACGAGACCGAGGTGCGGCGCATGGAGTTGATGCGGGTCGACTTCCTCGCCAACGCCAGCCACGAGCTGAAGACTCCGCTGGCGTCGCTGTCGGGCTTCATCGAGACGCTGAAGGGTCACGCCAGGGACGACCCGAAGGCGCGCGACAAATTCCTCGACATCATGGCTGCGCAGGCGGACCGCATGAGCCGTCTGGTCGCCGACCTGCTGTCGCTCAGCCGGATCGAGCTGAACGAACACATCCCCCCGTCCGGACGGGTCGATCTGGCCCGCGCCGCCGCCGACGTGGTCGATGCGGTCAGCGTCCTGTCGGCGGACCGCGAAGTCGTTCTGAACCTGCCGGACCGCGGCCTGAGCGCGCCGGTCCACGGGGACCGCGACGAAATTCTGCAGGTGGTCCAGAATCTGGTCGACAACGCGATCAAATATTCCCCCACCGGCGGCGCGGTGGAGATCGACATCCAGCCCGACATCGCCCTGGACGCGGCGTCCGCCCCCTGGTCCGGCGGCAATCGCGGCGACGGCGCGACCCGGCTGCCGCTGGTCACGCCCGACCGCGAAACCGGCCAGCGCTACGCCGCTATCACCGTGCGCGACCACGGCCCCGGCCTCGCGCGCGAACACCTGCCCCGCCTGACCGAGCGGTTCTATCGAGTCGAGGGGCAGAAGAGCGGCGAACGCCAGGGAACGGGCCTGGGTCTGGCCATCGTCAAACATATCGTCAACCGCCATCGCGGCGGGCTGACGGTGGAGAGCGCGCCGGGCCATGGCGCGGTATTCACGGCCTATTTTCCCGTCGCCGCCCCGCGCGCCACGACGGACATATGACAACACAGCGTCGCGAGGCCCTGCAGCGTAACAGAACTGTCATTCACTCGTCGTAATCCGCTGACCATTCCCGGGCAGTTATCGCGACGGGGCGTACGGGGAACCGACGTCCCGATTCCTGTTGTTCCGGACCTCCATGACCTGGCTTTTCCTGCCGATCCTGATCGCCGCAGCCGTCGCCGCCTATCTGGGGGGACGGAGGCTGGCCCGTCGGCGCGGCGAAGGCCAGCGCCCCCATTCCCGCCCGGGCCAGCACGGCGCCTACGCCCTGATCTGGACTGCGGTTCCGGCCTTGGCCATCCTGATCGCGGCCAGCGTCTTCTCCGGTCCGGTCCAGCAGCAGCTCACCGCTTCGGGCGCCCCCGAAGCCGTGCAACAGCTCGAACCCTTCCGCCGCGAGGCCTTCTTCGCCGACGCTCGCGCGGTCGGCGCCGGCCGTCCCGCGGCGCAGATCTGGCCGGCCCCCTACGCCGAACTCCTGCCGGCGGAGGGCCGACGCGCCGCCCGGATCGACCTGATGCTGCAGGTCGGCGCCGGCGTGGCCGCCCTGCTCGTCGGCCTTCTCGGCGCCCTGTTCGTCTTCGGTCAGATCCGCCCCGGCATGCGCGCCCGCAACCGTGTCGAGGGCTGGGTCGTCGGCGTGCTGTTCGTCTGTTCGGCCGTCGCCATCCTGACCACCGTCGGCATCATCGCCTCGCTGGTCTACGACTCGATGCGGTTCTTCTCCTCGGTGCCGATCACGGAGTTCCTGTTCGGAACCCAGTGGAGTCCCCAGACCGCCATCCGCGCCGATCAGGTCGGCTCGACCGGCGCCTTCGGGGCCCTGCCGCTGTTCGCCGGCACCTTCCTGATCATGCTGATCGCCATGTTCGTGGCGGCCCCGGTCGGTCTGTTCTCGGCCATCTATCTGTCGGAATACGCAGGACCGACCTTCCGCGCCGTGATCAAGCCGGTGCTCGAGATTCTCGCTGGCGTGCCGACCGTCGTCTACGGCTTCTTCGCCGCCCTGACCGTGGGCCCCGCCTTCCGCGCCTTCTTCAATGAAATCGGCGCCCTGCTGGTCGGCGGACCGCTGGACGGCCTCGGCCAGTATCTGATGCTGGTCCAGAACCAGATGGCGCTGGTGGCCGGCATGGTCATGGGCATCATGCTGATCCCCTTCGTCAGCTCCCTGTCCGACGACATCATCAACGCCGTGCCCCAGTCGCTGCGCGACGGCTCCTACGCCATGGGCGCGACGAAGTCGGAGACGGTCAAACGGGTGCTTCTGCCCGCGGCCCTGCCCGGCGTCGCCGGCGCCATGCTGCTGGCCATGTCGCGGGCCATCGGCGAGACGATGATCGTGACCATGGCCGCCGGCCTTGCCGCCCGCCTGACCCTGAACCCGCTGGACACCGTCACTACTGTGACCGTCCAGATCGTCACCCTGCTGACGGGCGACCAGGAGTTCAACAGCCCCAAGACCCTGTCCGCCTTCGGCCTCGGCCTGACCCTGTTCCTGGTGACCCTGGCGCTGAACATCGTCGCCCAGCGCATCGTCCAGACCTATCGGCAGCAATATGACTGACGCGACCGTCACGCCCGAGATGCGCGCCGACCGCCTGCGCGCGGGCCTGAAGCGACGCTACGCCCGCGAGGGCCGGTTCAAGCTGTACGGCCTGCTGGCCATCGGCGTGGCCGTCGGCTTCCTGTTGCTGCTGCTGGGCCGCATCATCGAACAGGGCCACACGGCCTTCTACGCCCATACCGTCACCGTGCCCGTCTACATGGACCCGGCACGGGTCGACCGCGCCTATCCGCAGGGGACCAATTTCGAACTGCTGGTCGCCGAACAGCAGCTGGCGCGGTTCGGTGTCGCCGACGACGCCCAGGGCTCGAAGGCCGCCGCCATGCGCGGCCTGTTTTCCTCGGAACTGAAATTCGCCGCCGCCGCCCGCATCCAGAGCAATCCGAACCTGATCGGCCAGACCGTGCCGATCGCGGCCCCGGTGTCCGACGACGCCGATCTGTTCTTCAAGCACGAGATTTCGCGCGACACCCCCGCCGACCAGCGCCGCCTGACGGACGAACAGATCGGCTGGCTGGACCGGATGAGGGATTCGGGCGCCGTCGCCGCCCACTTCAACAGCGGCCTGTTCACCAAGGGCGACTCCACCGAGCCGGAGCTGGCCGGGGTGCTGGGCGCCGTCGTCGGTTCGGCCCTGATGCTGCTGGTCACTGCCTTCATCGCCATCCCCTTGGGCGTCGGCGCGGCCCTGTATCTGGAAGAGTTCGCCCCCCGCGGCCGGATCACCGACCTGATCGAGGTCAACATCAACAACCTGGCCGCCGTGCCGTCGATCATCTACGGCCTGCTGGGTCTGGCCCTGTTCATCAACTGGATGCACCTGCCGCGCGCCAGTCCGCTGGTCGGCGGGCTGGTCCTGGCCCTGATGGCCCTGCCGACCATCATCATCGCCACCCGTTCGTCGCTGAAGGCCGTACCGCCCTCGATCCGCGAGGCCGCCCTGGCCATGGGCGCCTCGAAGACCCAGACCGTCTTCCACCACACCCTGCCCCTGGCGATGCCGGGCGTCATGACCGGCGCCATCATCTCCATGGCTCACGCCCTGGGCGAGACCGCCCCCCTGCTGCTGATCGGCATGGTCAGCTTCATTCCGGGCATTCCGCACAGCATCGGCGAGCCGACCGGCGCCCTGCCCTCCCTCGTCTACATCTGGGAAAACGCTTCCGAACGCGCCTTCCATGAGCGCACGGCCGCGGCCATCCTTGTCCTTCTCGCCTTCATGATCGTCATGAACGCCGCCGCCATCTTCCTGCGCCGGCGCTTCGAACGCCGGTGGTAGCCCGATGAAATTCAACCTTTTCCGCGCTCCCGACGGCGTCGAAGGCGGTTCGCCCTCCGACACTCCTGTCATGGCCGCCCCGCCGGTCGTGCACAGCTCGGGCCCCGTCGGTCCGACCAAGATCACGGCGCGCGACGTCTCGGTCTTCTACAACGGCAAACAGGCGCTCTATGACGTCTCGCTGGACATTCCGGACAAGACCGTCACGGCCCTGATCGGCCCGTCGGGCTGCGGCAAGTCCACCTTCCTGCGGACCATGAACCGCATGAACGACACCATCCCCGGCGCCAGGGTCACCGGCCGGATCGAGATGGACGGCGAGGACATCAACGCCAAAACGGTCGACCCCGTCCTGCTGCGCGCGCGCGTCGGCATGGTGTTCCAGAAGCCCAACCCCTTCCCCAAGACCATCTACGAAAACGTCGCCTATGGCCCGCGCATCCACGGCCTGGCCGCTTCAAGGGCCGAACTCGACGGCGTGGTCGAGGCCTCGTTGAAACGCGCCGGTCTGTGGGAAGAGGTCGCCGACCGACTCCACTCGCCCGGGACCGGTCTGTCGGGCGGCCAGCAGCAGCGTCTCGTCATCGCCCGCGCCATCGCCGTCGAGCCGGAAGTCATCCTGATGGACGAGCCCTGCTCGGCCCTGGACCCGATCGCCACGGCCAAGATCGAGGAACTGATCGACGAACTGCGCGAACGCTACTGCATCGTCATCGTCACCCACTCCATGGCCCAGGCCGCCCGGGTCAGCCAGCGCACCGCCTTCTTCCACCTGGGCCGCCTCATCGAGACCGGCGACACCGAAGACATCTTCACCAATCCCCGCGAGCGGCGCACGCTGGACTACATCACCGGAAGGTTCGGCTGATGAACCAGCACACCGTCAAGGCCTATGGCGACGAACTGAACCAGCTGACGGCCGAGGTCGCCCGCATGGGGGGCCTGGCCGAAGCCCAGGTCGCCGACGCCGTCGACAGCGTCGCCCGCCGCGACATCGCCCTGGCCCGCGCCGTGGTCGATCGCGACGCCAAACTGGACGCCATGCACCGCGACATCGAGCGCAAGGCCATCCGCCTGATCGCCCTGCGCCAGCCCGTCGCCTCGGACCTGCGCCGCACCCTGGCCTCGATGAAGCTGGCGGTCGATCTGGAGCGCACCGGCGACCTGGCCAAGAACATCGCCAAGCGCGGCCTGATCCTGGCCGAGGGCGATCCGATGCCGCCGCTGACCCGGTCCATCGAGCGGATGGGGAAACTGGTCTCGATGCGGCTGCGCGACGTGCTGGACGCCTACGCCGCCGCCGAGGTCGACCGCGCCATCGCCGTCTGGAACACCGACGACGAGGTGGATGAGCACTACAACGCCCTGTTCCGCGAATTGCTGACCTACATGATGGGCGACCCGCGTACGATCACGGCCGGCACCCACCTGCTGTTCATGGCCAAGAACCTCGAGCGCATCGGCGATCACGCCACCAACATCGCTGAAACCATCTACTACGAGATCACGGGCCAGGAGTTCACGGGCGAGCGTCCCCGCTGGAATCCGGACCCGCTCGCCCCCGCTGACGACACCGACCCGACGACCGCCTGACCGGAGAGTTCGACGTGCAGCCTTATGTTCTGGTGATGGAAGACGAGGACGCCCTGGCGACCTTGCTCTCGTACAATCTCGAAAAGGAAGGCTATCGCGTCGTCGTCGCCTCGGACGGCGAGGAGGGTATGCTGCAGATCGACGAGCGCCTTCCGGACCTCGTCCTGCTGGACTGGATGCTGCCCAAACTGTCGGGCATCGAGGTCTGCCGTCGCATCCGCGGCCGCGCCGAGACCCGCAACCTGCCGATCATCATGCTGACCGCGCGCGGCGAGGAGAGTGACCGCATCCGCGGCCTCGATACCGGCGCCGACGACTATCTGACCAAGCCCTTCTCGATGTCGGAGCTGATCGCCCGCATCCGCGCCGTCCTGCGCCGCATCCGCCCGGGTCTGGCCGACGACCGCATCAACCACGGCGACATCGTCATCGACCGCGTGGCGCACCGCGTTCGCCGCGCCGGCAACGAAATCCACCTCGGCCCCACCGAATTCCGCCTGCTGGACCATCTGATGCAGCACCCGGGCCGGGTGTTCAGCCGCGAACAGCTGCTGGACGCCGTCTGGGGCAGCGACGTCTACGTCGAGGCCCGCACCGTCGACGTCCACGTCGGCCGTCTGCGCAAGGCGCTGAACGTCGAAGGCACGGTCAACCCGATCCGGACGGTCCGCTCGGCGGGTTATTCGCTCGATCTGGGCGGCTGAAGCCGGACCGGCGGCGTGGTGCGTCCCAGTTCCCGGATGAAGCCGTCCTGCGAGCCGGGCAGGCCGTATGAAATCGGCGCGGGGCACCCCCTGACCGTCCGATCCAGCAACAGATAACGCCGGACCTCGCCATCCATTCTCCAGGTCAGGTCCGGCCGCAGTTCCCGGCCGCCGGACGGCTGTTCGATCCGTTGGTACCCGCCGCCCTCGCAGCGCGGCACGCCCGAGGTGTCGATCACCCGGAGACGAATCCCGGGATCAGGCGTCGGAACAGCTGCGCCTTGCACCAACGGGTCTGAAACGAGGATCAGCAGAAGCGGCAGCATGACAAGGTCTCCGTGCGCGGACAGTCTACTCCTGATCGCGGCAGGCGTCATCGGGCGGCCGGAGCGAAGGATCGACTTCCCACGGCTGGTGAAGCAGCTAGGGTCCCCTCCTCAGTTCAGGGAGTCCGCCCATGCGCCGCCGCACCTTCCTCTCCACCCTGCCCGCAGGCGCCCTCCTCGCCGGAGCCGGCGCAGCGGCCGCCGGCGCGTCGCGCGCGGCCCCTCTCGCTCCCGCCCGCCAGACCACGCCCGCCGACCCCTTCGCCGGCATCGGTCCCGGCAACCGCAACAGCGGCGCCCAGTTCGTCAGCCGCTCCACCGTCTGGGGCCGGCACGGAGCCGCCGCCACGGCCCATCCGCGCGCCACCCTGATCGGTATAGACACCCTGAGGCGCGGCGGCTCGGCCATCGACGCGGCCATCGCCATCAACGCCGCCCTCGGCTTCCTCGAGCCCACCGCCAACGGCATCGGCGGCGACGCCTTCTGCATGCTGTGGGACCCGGCGCAGAGGAAGGTCGTCGGCTTCAACGGCTCCGGAAACAGCCCCCGCGGCCTGTCGCTGGAAACCGCCCGCTCGAAGAAGGCCGGGGACGGCTATCTGCCGCCCTATGGCGCAGTCACCGTCAATGTCCCCGGCACGGTCGACGCCTGGTGGAGCGCGCACCAGCGCTACGGCAAGCTGCCGTGGAAGGATGTCCTGCTGCCCGTCGCCGAACTGTGCGAGGAGGGGGTGCCCATGCCCCAGCTGATCGCTTGGTACCTCGAGCGCAACATGGCCAATTTCGATCGCCGGTCCGCGATCATCGAGGAGAACGACAACCGGAAAAAGGTCTACGCCCGCGACGGACGCACCCCGGCGGTCGGCGAGGTCTTCGCCAACCCCGACCTGGGCCGCACCTACCGCCTGATCGCCGAGGGCGGGCGCGACGCCTTCTACGATGGTCCGATCGCCGACCACATCGAACGCTATTTCCGCCGCATCGGCGGCTGGATGACCCGCGCCGACATGGCGCCCCATCGCACCGAATGGGTCGAGCCGATCCGCACCGACTATCGCGGCGTCGACGTCTACGGCCTTGGCCCCAACACCCAGGGCCTGTCGACCAATCAGATCCTCAACATCTGCGAGAATTTCGACCTCAGGGGCATGGGCTTCCAGTCCGCCGCCTCGATCCACCATCAGGCCGAGGCCAAGCGGCTGGCCTTTGAGGACCGGGCCAGATGGTTCGCCGACGAACGGTTCAGCCGCACCCCGGTCGAATGGCTGAACTCCAAGGCCTACGCCGCTGAACGCGCCCGCCTGATCGGCCCCGACCGGGTCATGGACCGCGTCTTCCCCGGCGATGCGCCGACCCGGGGCGACACCACCTATTTCAGCGTCGCCGACAAGGACGGCATGATGGTCAGCTGGATCCAGTCCAACTACCGCGGCATGGGCTCGGGCCTGGTGTCCGACGGCCCCGACGGCTCGACCCTGGGCTTCATGTTCCAGGACCGCGGCGAGCTGTTCAATCTCACGGACGGCCACCCCAACGTCTACGCCCCGGGCAAACGCCCCTTCCACACCATCATCCCCGGCTTCGCCTGCAGGGGCGGCGAGCCGTGGATGGCCTATGGCGTCATGGGCGGCGGCATGCAGCCCCAGGGCCAGGCTCAGATCATCATCAACATGGTCGACTACGGCCTCGATCCGCAGGAGGCCGGCGACGCGCCGCGCTGGCAGCATGAGGGCTCGTCCGAACCGAGCGGCCATCCCTCCGAAGGCGTCGGGACCCTGTTCCTCGAAACCGGCGTCCCTGCGGCTTCGAAGGCGCAGCTGGAGGCCATGGGCTGGGTCCTCGGCGGTCCCAACGGCGGCTTCGGCGGCTATCAGAACGTGGTGCGTCAGATCAACGAGCGCGGGCCGTGGACCTATGGCGCGGCGTCGGAGATGCGGAAAGACGGCATCGCGCTGGCGTACTGATGGCGGACATCGACCTCACCGGCCGCTGGACCGGCGTCTATTTCTATCCTGTGGATCCCGTTCAGAACCCCTTCGACGATTGCCCGCCGACACCGTTCATCGCCGAGCTGAGCGATGTCGCTGGCACGGTGACGGGTACGACATCGGAGCCCGACGTGATGTACGACGCCTCGGTCGATATCCCGTCCGTCATAGACGGCAGTCACGACGGGAGCACCCTTCGCTTCGCCAAGTTCAGCGACGCTCCCGAAGGATTTGATGACCCGATCCACTATGAAGGCGCCATCTCAAGCGACGGCCTGACGGTTGAGGGTCGGTGGAGCATCCTTGGCGGGTGGTCGGGGACGTTCCGCATGCAGCGCCAGTCAGGCGCGGCTGCAAGTCGGGAAGCCGAAGCGGCGGACAGCATGACCCGCTAGAGGTCAGTCCGCCGTGATCTCTTCCGGCTCCAGCTCATAGACCGTCGCGCAATATTCGCACGTCACGCGGATCTTGCCGTCGGCCTCGACCATCCCGGCCCGTTCCTCGGGGTTGAACGAGGTCAGCACCCCGGCGATCCGGTCGCGCGAACAGCGGCACCGGGCCACCAGCGCCCGTGCATCCTCCAGCCGCACCCCGTCCTCGTGGAACAGGCGGAACAGCAGGGTCTCCGGCGTGATCGTCGGGTCCAGCAGCTCATCGTCGCCCAGCGTCTGGAACAGGGCCCGCGAGCGGTCCCAGGTCTCCTCGGTCGAGCCGCGCGCGTCGTCGCCCGCGATCAGCTGGATCAGCGCCCCGCCGGCCCGCCAGCCCATGCCCGCGTCCGTGGCGATCGAGCCGACCGACAGGCGCACCCTGGTCGGGATCTGTTCGGACTGCTGGAAATAATGTTCGGCCGCCAGGGAGAGGCTCTCGCCCTCGATCGGCGTGATTCCCTGGGTCCTTTCGAAGTCGGGGCCGCGGTCCAGCGTCATCACGAACACGCCCTGCCCCAGCAGGGAGCGCGCGCCTGGCCGGGCGAAGCCCTGCGAGGCCGCGGCGACCTCTTCCTCGTCGAAGCGGCAATAGCCTCGCATATGCCCCTCGGTGTCGTAGTCGGCGACCACATAGCGCACCGGCCCGTCGCCCTGCGCCTGCACGATCAGCCGGCCCTCGAACTTCAGGCTCGACCCCACCAGGGCCGCCAGGGCGCAGGCCTCGCCCAGCAGGGCGGCGACCGGCTCCGGATAGTTGTGCGCCGACAGGATGGCGTCGATGGTGTCGCCCAGCCGCACCAGCCGGCCGCGCACAGGCCAACCCTCGATCTGGAAGGCGGCGGCCAGATCGTCGGCGGAGTTGGCAGGCGAAGGCGACATATGCGCGTGATCGGTCACGGGCGATCCTCGAAGGGAAAAGGGAGCCCGCCAAGATAGGGAGCCGATGCAGCGATGATAAGGCGCCCCCTCTCTCCTCTTGTCGTCACCCCGGCGAAGGCCGGGATGACCACAAGGGGTGAATCGCCTGAGCCCGGCCTTGCCCGCCCCCGGAATGACGGGGATACAGTCAGACGCCCCAAGGATGAGTCCGCGACCATGACCAAAGCGACCCTCAAGCCCCTGAACCAGCAAGCCATCGTCATCACCGGCGCCACTTCGGGCATCGGGCTGGCCACGGCCCGGCGGGCGGCCAAGGCCGGGGCCTGCGTCTTTCTGATCGCACGCGGAGAAAACGATCTGAAGACCCTGTGCGAAGAGCTGCAGCGCTCGGGCGCCCGGGCCGCCTGGGCCGTCGCCGACGTGGCCGACCACGACGCCCTGGCCGAAGCGGCCGAAAAATGCGTGCGCCTTTTCGGGGGCTTCGACACCTGGATCAACAACGCCGGCGTCTCGATCTACGGCGCCATCAGCGCCACCAGCCTGGGCGATCAGCGGCGGCTGTTCGAAACCAACTACTGGGGCGTGGTCAACGGCTCGTTGGTGGCGGCGGAGCACCTGAGACAGCGTGACGGCGGCGGCGCCATCATCAATGTCGGCTCCATAATGTCGGACGCGCCCCTGCCGATCCAGGGCGTCTATTCGGCCTCCAAACACGCGGTGAAAGGCTTCACCAACGCACTGCGCATGGAACTGATGCGCGAACAGGCTCCGATCGCCGTCAGCCTGGTCAAGCCCGCGGCGGTCGACACCCCCTACAGCAAGCATGCGCGCAACCTGACCGGCTATGCGACCCAGAACCCCCAGCCCGTCTATGCGACCCACGTCGTGGCCGACACCATCCTGTACTGCGCCAGCCATCCGATCCGCGAGATCACCGTCGGCGGCGGCGGCCGGCTGATCGCCAGCTTCTATTCGGTCCTGCCGGGTCTGGCGGAACCACTTCTGGCCCGGTTCGCTCCTAGCCTTATGCGGGACAGGAGTTCCGCGTATCAGCCGTTCGACGACGGGCTCTACGACCCCACCGACGACGGCCTCGACGAAGAGGTTCATTATCCCATGGTCCGCCAGTTTTCCGCCCTCGCCGAAGTCCGCAAACATCCGGGAATCGCGGGCGGCGTCATCGCCATTCTCGCGGGCGTCGGCCTCGCCGCCCTGTTGCTGAACCAGCGTTCGGGCCCGACCCGATACGAGCGCATGCGCGGCCGTCTCGATCCGCGCGGCTGGGTCGATACGCACGCCCTGCGCGACCGTTTCGGCGATCTGGCCGAAACCGTCCGCCATGGCTTCGCCGACGCGAGCGAACGCGCCTCGGACCTCAGCGATGAGGCCCGCCATCGCAGCGAACGCATCCTCCACGGCGCACGGCATTCCTCGCGCAAGGCCTTGAAGAAGCACGGCAAGACAGCTCGCCGCTACGCTCATGACGCCGGCGCCTACGCCAGGGACCACGCCCGGGAAGGCGGCGCCGCCCTGGCCCTCGCCACCATTGCCGCCGCCATCGGCGCCGCCGCGCTCGACGCCCGCCGCCCCGACAGTCGTCTGCGCAGCCTCGGAAAATTCTGACCTGCGTCCGTTCTGACGCAACGGCCTGACACACTGAGCGCCGGTCGTCCCTCATGGGGCGCCGGCGTCTTCATTTTTCAGGCAGCGGAAGCCGGCCGGCGGAAGGGCGAATGAGACCGGGACTGATGAAACTGCCTTTTGAGCGGACGAGCCGACCATTGCTGCAACTGCGAAGGTAGGCCAAGCTCGCCCCATGGCTGATCCGGCGACCTACGTCTTTGACTTTGATTCCACCCTCGTCCGCATCGAGACGCTGGAAGCCCTGGCCGATATCGCCCTGGCCGGCGCGCCCGACGCCGGGGCGATCCGCGCCGAGATCGTCCGCCTGACCGATCAGGCCATGACGGGCGATATCCCCTTCGGCGAGGCCCTGCGCCGCCGCCTCGAACTCCTGCCCCTGACCCGGGATCATATCGCCGAACTGGCGGGCCGCATCCTCGACGAGGGCACGCCCTCGGTGCGCCGCAACCTGCGCTTCTTCCATGAGAACGCCGACCGGATCGCCATCCTGTCCGGCGGCTTCCGCGAGATCATCGCTCCCCTCGCCGCGCACCTGCACATCCCGCCGGAGCGCGTCCTCTGCAACGACCTGACGTATGACGCGGCGGGCCGCGTCACCGGCGTCGATCAGGACAATCCCCTGGCTCACGCCGGCGGCAAGTCGATCGCGGTGAAGGCCCAGAATTTCGCCCATCCCGTCGTCATGATCGGCGACGGCTGGACCGACGCCGAGGTCCGCCTCTCGGGCGCCGCCGACCGGTTCCACGCCTTCACCGAAATCGCCCGCCGCGCACGCGTCGTGGCTGCCGCCGACAGCGTCTCGCCGTCGATGGACGAGTTCCTTCACGCGGAAGGCCTCGCCGGCCGCTGGTCCTACCCCCGGGCTCGCATCCGCATCCTGCTGCTCGAGAACGTCCACCCCGCCGCCGTCGAGCGGCTGCAGGAGGCCGGCTATTCGGTCGAAACCGTCAAGGGCGCCCTCGACGAGAACGCCCTGATCGAGGCGCTGCAGGGCGTGCATGTGCTGGGCGTCCGCTCCAAGACCCAGGTCAGCGCCCGCGTGCTGGAGGCGGCGCCCCGGCTGATGGCCATCGCCGCCTTCTGCATCGGCACCAACCAGATAGACCTTGAGGCCGCCGCCACCCGTGGCGTCGCCGTGTTCAACGCCCCCTATTCCAACACCCGCTCGGTCGTCGAACTCGCCGTCGGCCTGACCATCGCCCTGATGCGCGACGTGGCCGACAAGTCCGCCGCCATGCACCGCGGCGAATGGAACAAGTCCGCGACGGGCTCGCGCGAGCTGCGCGGCAAGACCCTGGGCATCGTCGGCTACGGCGCCATCGGCTCGCAGCTGTCGGTGCTGGCCGAAGGCCTGGGGATGCGGGTGATCTTCCATGACCTTACCGAGCGGCTGGCGCTGGGCAACGCCCGACGCATGGCCTCGCTGGACGCCCTGCTGGCCGAAAGCGACGTTGTCAGCCTTCACGTGGACGGCCGGGCCGACAACACCGCCCTGATCGACGCCGCCCGCCTGTCGAGGATGAAGCCCGGCGCCCTGCTGGTGAACCTGTCGCGCGGCCATGTCGTGGACATCGGCGCCCTCGCCCAGGCGCTGGGAGCGGGCCGGATCGGCGGCGCCGCCATCGACGTCTTCCCCGAGGAACCGGCGACCAACGCCGACCCGTTCGACAGCCCCCTTCGCGGCCTGCCGAACGTCATCCTGACGCCCCACATCGGCGGATCGACCGAAGAGGCCCAGGAAGCCATCGGCGAATTCGCCGCCGAACGCCTGCTGGCCTATCTGAACCGGGGCGACACGACCTTCTGCGTCAACCTGCCCAACGTGCAGCTGGCCGAGGTCTCCGGCGCCCACCGCATCCTGCACATCCACCGCAACCAGCCCGGCGTCCTGGCCGAGCTGAACCGCGAACTGGCCGCCGCCGGCCTCAACATCCTGGGACAGCATCTGAAGACCGACGAACGCACGGGCTATGTCATCACCGATGTCGACCGGGACTACGATCCGGAAGCGCTCCGCGCCCTGAAGGGTGTTGCCGGAACGCTGCGCTTCCGGATGCTGCACTGAAACCTTCCCTGACGGCATCTTGCGCCGACGCGAAAGCGGCGCACACTGCCCTCAACGGTCGCATGATGACGGCCGAGGGAGGATCATCGATGTCTCGTTTCCTGCGCAGCGCGGCGCTTGCCGCACTGACGGTCGCCGCCGCCGGCGCCATGGCCTCGGCCGCCAGCGCCCAGACCTACAGCCGCCTCGTCGTGTTCGGCGACAGCCTGAGCGACAATGGCAACCTGTATGCGATTTCGGGCCAGCCCACCTCGCCGCCCTACTTCCAGGGCCGCTTCTCCAACGGGCCGGTCTTCACCGAGCTGCTCGGTTTCAGCGCCGGGCGCTTCACCGCCGGCGCACCCGTGACTGGCAGCGTCAACTACGCCTTCGGCGGCGCCCGGACCGACAGCTCCGCCAGCCCTCCCGGCATGCGCAACCAGCTGCTGGCGTACACCGGCGCAGGCGGCACATTCGGCGCCAACGATCTGGTCAGCATCCTGGGCGGGGCCAACAATATCTTCCAGGCCGTTCCCGCCGCCGCGGGTTCGCCGAACCCGGCCGGCGCCATCCAGCCCGTGGCGCTTGCCGCCGCGGCGGACATCAACTTCATCGTCAACAGCGTGGCCACGGCGGGCGCCGGCACGATCCTGGTCACCAACCTGCCGAACCTCGCCCTGACGCCGCAGTTCAACCAGGGCCCGTTTGCGGCCGCCGCGCCGCTCGCCGACTACGCGGGGACCCAGTTCAACGGCGCCCTGCTCAACAGCCTGATGACCACCGCCGCCGCCCGTCCCGGCACGAACATCATCCTGATGGACATCTACAAGATCGGCGCGACCCTGGCCGGGAATCCGGGCCTCTTTGGCCTGACCAACGCCCACGACGCCTGCTTCAACGGCGTCACGGTCTGCGCCACGCCGGGCTCCTACCTGTACTGGGACAGCGTCCACCCGACCGCTGCGGGTCATCAGCTGCTGGCCCGGCTGGCCGTCGACTACCTCTACTATGGCGACATCGGCGCCCAATCGACCGTCCAGGCCGAAACCGGCTTCCGCCAGCGTGAGGACCTGCTGGACCTGACCGCTGAAGGCCTGTCGGGCCGCGCTGCCTGGGAAGCCGGCACCCGGCTGACCTTCGGCGCCATCGCCGACAGCGTCGAGATCGACGCGCGCGGCCCCGTGGCGGCGGCGGACGCGACGGGCTGGGGCATTCGCGCCGGTCTGGACCACGTCATGTCCGAAAGCTCGCGCATGGGCTTCACCGCCACCTACCGCACGGCCGAGGTCGAGGCGGGCCCCATGGACTTCGACGTTGAATCCTGGGCCTTCGACGCCTTCGCCGGCTGGCGTTCCGGGGGCCATTTCGTCAACGCCACGGTGGGCGGTTCGATCGACCATTATGACGACATCAGCCGTGTCACCTCGCTGGCCCCGATCGTCCACAGCGGCGAAACGGACGGCGGCAGCGTCGGCGCCCGCCTGCAGGGCGGCGTCTGGTTCGACATGGGCGGCATCGGCCTGTCGCCGCGCGCGGCGGTCAGCTGGGTCTCGACCGACGTCAACGGCTATACCGAGCAGGGCATCGGGGCCCAGTACGAGTACCAGGACCGTACCGTCCAGGCCGCCAGCGGCGAAATCACGCTGCGGGCCGAGGGCGGCGGCGACGGCTTCACCTTCTATGCCGAAGGCGGCTATCGCGACTCGTTCGGCGACAGCAGCGACGCCGTCGGCACCCGGATCACGGCCAACCCGGCCCAGATCCTGTCGCGGGAAATCGAGGATCCGTTCGGCGGCTCCCTGATTGCCTCGGCCGGCGTCGACGCCGACTTCGGACCGGTCAACATGACCATCGGCTATCGCGGCCGCTTCGGCGACCAGGCCGACGCTCACGTGGGGGCCATCACCTTCCGCCTGCCCCTGTAGGCGAGCGACAGCACCGGCAAGGGCGCGCGATCCAGTCGGGTCGCGCGCCCTTCTTGTTCCCTCCTGCGACGAACTGCCGCCCCCGCTCGCCCCAAAGCGGCCCCAGCGATCTTCGAAAAGGGCCGTCCACCGGTCGCTGGCCGCAGTGCGTCGCGTTCATTGCGGCCCGCCGGCGCCCTCCCCTGCTCTCCCGAGCCGAAGACGGAGCCGACGCCGCATGCGACGCCTGTTACCGACCGCCCGGTCGTTTCTCATCCATTCCGGTCAGGCCGCCGTACTGACCGGCGTCGCCGTCCTCGCCATGGCCGCCGCGCCACTGTCCGTTCCGGATGTCGCCGCGCCCGCTGCGACCTTCGCCGTCCCGGAGGCCCCGCCCGTGACCGCCGTGGCCGAGGCCGCGGGCCCGATCACCCGCCTGATCGCCTTCGACACCCCGGTGAAGGGCTATGCGATCAACTCGCCGTTCGGTCGCCGCCACCTGGCCGGCCAGAAGGCCAGCAATCACGAGGGCGTCGACATCGCGGCGCCGCAAGGCACCGGAGTCTTCGTGGCGGCCGAGGGTTCAGTCGTCCGCTCCGGGTATGACGCCGCCGGCTACGGCCGGTTCGTCGAAATCCGCCACCCCAACGGCATGACCACCCTCTACGGCCACCTCAGCCGGCTGGACGTCGCCTCGGGCGACAAGGTGGATGGCGGACAGCGCATCGGCCTGGTGGGCTCGACGGGGCGGTCGACCGGCCCCCATCTGCATTTCGAGGTTCGTCGCGGCGATCGCCTGGTGAATCCGGTCAAGGTCATGGGCCGCGAGTTCCCGGTTGTGGTCCAGGCAACCTCAGCCTGATTTTTCGCCGTTACGGCGACGGTTTCTTCACCACTCCTCCCCGATAGTCCCGCGCTGGGGAGGGGCGTGTTGGAACGCATCATCTACTGCATCGCGTTCGATCATGACTGGCGCTGGACACTGGCGGCCGGTCTGGTCTGCGTTCTGGGCATAGGGACCGCCGTTCACCTGCTCGGCCAGGCCGCGACCCTGGGCGGGTCCGAGCGCCGCCGACGCACCGCCCTGGCCTCTTTCATCGGCGGCCTGACCCCCTTCTCCACCCATTTCCTCGCCATGCAGGGCTACCAGGCCGGCGGCGAGATTCGTTACGGCGTGGGTCTGACCATCGCGTCCCTGTTTATGGTTCTGGCCGCCATGGGTCTGGCCTGCCTGCTCGTCATGGCCCGCCCCGGGCGGGTCGTCCGCGCCACGGCGGCCCTGTTGGCCATTTCCGGCATCGCCGCGATGCATTTCATCGGCATGGCGGCCCTCCGGTTTCCCGGCCACATCAGCTGGGATCCCGGCTACGCGGCCCTGTCCGTCGTGAGCGGCCTGGTCATAGCGGGCCTGACCGGAGCGCTTGTCTGCGGCCCCGGATCGGCGCGGCTGGTCGGCTCCAGTCTCGGCGGCGCCCTTTCGATCATCGTCCTTCATTTCACCGCCATGAGCGCGCTGACCGTCACGCCGCAGGCGGGCATGGCCAGCAGCGACCTTACCGTTTCCGGCCTGGTCATGGGCGGGGTCCTCGCCGCGATGATCGCAGGCATCTTCAGCGTTGGGGTCGTGCTCACCTGGATCGACTGGCGGTCGCGTTCGGGCGCTCTGGCCCGGATCCGCGAAGCCATCGACGCCATGCCCGACGGCATGGCCTTCTACGACGCCGACGACCGGCTGGCCTTGTGGAACCACCGCTACGCGGAAGTGAACCCCGAACTTTCGTCCAATCTCAAGGTCGGAATGACCTTCCGTGAGATTATCAAGATCGGACTGGGCGAGGGCCTCTACGCCGACGCCGTCGGGCGAGAGGACGAGTGGATCGCCGAGCGCATGGAATCACGCAAGGCCCTGACGACCACGATCGAGCAGCGCATCGCCGGAAACCGGTGGCTGCGCGTCTCCGACCGGCGCACCGCCGCCGGCGGCATCGTCACCGTCTGCACCGACATCACCGACCTCAAGAACCACGCCGCCGCCTTGGCCGAGGCCCGCGACGCCGCCCAGGCCGCCAGCAGCGCCAAGAGCCAGTTCCTGGCCAATATGAG
The DNA here is from genome assembly GCF_037626195.1 of Brevundimonas sp. BR2-1. Classification (NCBI taxonomy): domain Bacteria; kingdom Pseudomonadati; phylum Pseudomonadota; class Alphaproteobacteria; order Caulobacterales; family Caulobacteraceae; genus Brevundimonas; species Brevundimonas sp. BR2-1. The sequence continues at coordinate 380,696 of NZ_JARKMV010000003.1, forward strand.
CCATGAAATCCGCACCCCTCTGAACGGCGTCATCGGCCTGGCCCAGGTGATGGCCCGGACCGGCCTCTCGGCCGATCAGCGCGAAATGCTGGACCTGATCCAGTCCTCGGGCCGCACGCTTCAGGTTCTGCTCAGCGACATTCTTGATCTCGCCCGCGTCGAATCCGGCCGGCTGGAGCTGGCCGACGACATCTTCGATCTGGGCCGCGCCGTCCGCGAGGCCGCCCACCTCTACGAAAGCTCCGCCAGCGAGAAGGGGCTGCAGTTCTTCGTCGAGATCGCGCCCGAGGCCGACCGCTGGATCGCCGGCGACGTGGTGCGGCTCAAGCAGATACTGACCAATCTGGTCTCCAACGCCGTGAAGTTCACCGGCGCGGGCTTCGTCAGCCTGACCGCCGCCACCGGTCCGGACCGCGACGGCGCGCCGACGCTGCGGTTCTCGATCGAGGACACCGGCATTGGTTTCGACTGCGAGACGCGCGACCGCCTGTTCAGCCGCTTCGAACAGGCCGATGGCGCCATCACCCGCAAATTCGGCGGCTCCGGCCTCGGCCTCGCCATCTCACGCCAGCTGGCCGAGATGATGGGCGGCGATCTGGATTGCGAAAGCGAGCCGGGCGGCGGCTCCGCCTTCATCCTGACCATTCCCTTCCGCCCCGTCGAGCAACCGGCCGCCGTCGGCCTGTCGGCGGCGGCCGCGGAAGATGGCGACCAGCCCGTGATCCGGGTCCTGCTGGCCGACGACCACCCGGTGAACCGCAAGGTTGTCGAAATGATCCTGACCCAGGCGCCGGTCGAGATCGTCTCGGTCGAGGACGGCGCCCAGGCCGTACAGGCCTGCCGCGACGGCGACTACGATCTGATCCTGATGGACATGCAGATGCCGGTCATGGACGGCCTGACCGCCACCCGGGAAATCCGGCTGCACGAGGCGGCCATGGGCCTGACCCGCACCCCGATCGTCATGCTGACCGCCAACGCCCTGTCCGAACATATCGCCATGGCCGACGCCGCCGGCGCCGACCGGCACCTGGCCAAGCCGTTCGACGCCGCCGAACTGCTGGACCTGGTGGTCAGCCTGCCGCGCGCCGCGGCCGAGGCGATCGCCGCCTGACGGTCGGCTATTCGTAGCCGTGCGCGGCTTCGTTGATGACCTGAGAGGGCATGGACGAGAAGTCGACGCTGACAGGCTGCGCCAGTTTCGCTCGAAACGTCTTGATCACATGCTCCAGCCGGCGCCGCACCTCGCGTTCGGCCTCCGTGCCGCCGGTCAGATTCAGCGGGGCCAGGCAGAAGTCGATGATGGCCGTGGGATTGTTCAGCGGTTGCATGGGGTCTCTCCTGATTATTCGGCCGCCACGAACTGGGCGGTCTCGGTGGAATCCTTCAGCGCCGTCGTCGACGACTGGCCGTTGGAGATGACGGTGGCGACCTGGTCGAAATAGCCGGTGCCAACCTCGCGCTGGTGACGGGTGGCGGTGTAGCCGGCGGCCTCATTGGCGAATTCGCGCTGCTGCAGTTCGGAATAGGCGGCCATGCCGCGGTCGCGGTAGCCGTCGGCCAGCTCGAACATCGCATTGTTCAGGCTGTGGAAGCCGGCCAGGGTCACAAACTGGAATTTGTAGCCCATGGCCCCCAGCTCGCGCTGGAATTTGGCGATGGTGGCGTCGTCCAGCCTGGCCTTCCAGTTGAACGACGGCGAACAGTTGTAAGCCATCAGCTTGCCCGGATGCTCGCGGTGCACGGCCTCGGCGAAGCGGCGGGCGTCGTCCAGATCGGGATGCGATGTCTCCCACCACAGCACGTCGGCATATTTCGCATACGACAGGCCGCGGGCGATGCAGTGGTCCAGACCGGTTCCGGCCTTGAGGCGGAAGAAGCCTTCGGGGGTGCGGTTTTCGCGGTCGATGAAGGGCCGGTCGCGCTCGTCGACGTCCGAGGTGATCAGCTGGGCGCTCTCTGCGTCCGTGCGCGCCACCGTCAGGGTCGGCGTGCCCATGACGTCAGCGGCCAGACGGGCGGCGATCAGATTGCGCTCATGCGCCTGCGTCGGGATCAGCACCTTGCCGCCCAGATGGCCGCACTTCTTCTCCGAGGCCAGCTGGTCCTCGAAATGGACCCCCGCGGCGCCCGCCTCGATGAAGGCCTTCATGATCTCGAAGCTGTTCAGCGGTCCGCCGAAGCCGGCCTCGGCGTCGGCCACGATCGGGGCGAACCAGTCGCGCTTCGTCCCGCCCTCGGCATGCTCGATCTGGTCGGCGCGCTGCAGGGTGCGGTTGATGCGGCGGCACAGCTCGGGCGCGGCATTGGCCGGATACAGCGACTGGTCGGGATACATGGCCCCGGCCGTATTGGCGTCTGCCGCCACCTGCCAACCCGACAGATAGATGGCCTTCAGCCCGGCGCGGACCATCTGCATGGCCTGATTGCCGGTCACGGCGCCCAGGGCGTTCACGAACGGCTCGTCGTGCAGCAGCTCCCACAGGCGGTTCGCGCCGCGCGTCGCCAGGGTATGGGTGATCGGGAACGAGCCGCGCAGCCGCTGCACATCCTCGGGCGTATAGGGCCGTTCGATGCCGTCGAAACGGCCGTATGGCGAAGGGACGAGATCGGCGAAGGTCGTCATGGCGCTCTCTGCTCACGGTCGCAGCCGTTGGCGCTGCGGGTCTTGAGAAGCAGAACACGCGGGAGTCATGAATGACACAACGAATGATGTCATTGAGTCACATCATGACACTTGCTGTTAAGTCATTTTGTGACTTAATGCGGTCATGGACGCCGTTCCGGATCGCAAACTCTTCCTCGGCGGCCGCCTCAAGCGGCTCCGGCGGGAGCTATCCCTGACGCAGACGGCCATGGCGGCCGACCTCGGCGTCTCGCCCAGCTATCTGAACCATATCGAGCGCAACCAGCGTCCGGTCTCGGCGCAGCTGCTGCTGCGGCTGGCCGCTGCCTACGACGTCGACCTGCGCACGCTCGGCCAGACCGGCGGCCCGGCGTCAGAAGCGGAACTGGCCGAAGCCTTCGCCGATCCGATCTTCCAGGGCCTGGCCGTGCCGCGCCACGAGATCATCCAGCTGGCCGAGGACCAGCCCGCCGCCGCCGACGCCCTGCTGCGCCTCTACCGCGCCTTCGCCGACCGCCGCACCCGCGACCGGGCCGAGACCGACGCCCTCGGCGGCCAGGGCGAGGACAGCCCCGCCGACTGGGTGCGGGAATACGTCCAGGCGCGCCGCAACCACTTCCCCGAACTGGACGCCCTGGGCGAGGCCCTGTCGGACGCCCTGGAGGCCGAAACCCCCGGCGAAGCCTTCGAAACCCGCGCCCGCGCCCGGCTTCTGTCGCGCCACGGCCTGACCGTTCGCACCCTCCCCGCCGAAGTCATGGTCGAATGGACCCGCCGCTACGATCCCCACCGCAAGCGTCTGCTGCTGTCCGAGACCCTCGGCGCCTCGTCGCGCGCCTTCGCCGTCGCCTGGCAGCTGGCCCTTACAGAGCACGGCGCCGAACTAACCGCGCTGGCGGACGCCGCCTCCCCGCCGGACGAAACCACCCGCCGGCTGGTCAGGATATCCCTGACCAACACTCTCGCCGCCGCTATCCTGATGCCCTACGCGGCCTTCCAGCGCGCGGCGGAGGAGACCGCCTACGACATGGCGCGGCTTCAGGCCCGGTTCGGCGTCGGCTTCGAACAGGCCGCCCACCGCCTGACCACCCTGTCGCGGCCCACGGCGCGGGGCGTGCCCTTCTTCCTGATGCGGGTCGATCAGGCCGGCAACATCTCCAAACGGTTCGCCTCGGGCGCCTTCCCCTTCTCGCGCTTCGGCGGCGCCTGCCCGCGCTGGCGGCTGCACAGCGCCTTCCGCACCCCCGGCAAGATCGTCACCCAGATCATCGAGACCCCGGACGGAAGCCGCTGGTTCACCCTCGCCCGCACGGTGGACCGTCAGGGCCACGACGCCTTCACCGAGGGCCACGACCTCGCCATCGGCCTGGGATGCGAACTGAAACACGCTCACCGCCTGATCCACGCGCGCGGCCTCGATCTGAGGGCCCCTGAGGTCACCCCCATCGGCCCGGCCTGCCGCCTGTGTCACCGCCACCCCTGCGCCGAGCGCGCCGCCCCGCCGGTCGATCGCCCGCTGGCCGTCGACGACTGGGCCAAGTCGGTCAGCCCCTGGCCGTTCGCGGGCCGGACAGATTGACGACTGAACCATTTGAATGGCGGTGGGTTCAAGCGGCTCGTTGGTCCCGGGGCGCGTTGTGAATCCTGTGTCGTTTGTCAGGAGGCACTGGCTCCTGTTCCTTGTCGTCGTTGAACTCGCGACCGCCGCCGGCCTCACGGGCTGGCTCATGGCGGGCGTCATCCCTCGACCCCACTGACTCCCTCAGTCGAGACGGATTTTCCCGTCTTCGCGCCGGTAGCCCACGCCCGTCCGGTCGAACAGGGCGGCGATGAGCGCCGCCGGATCGGCCGCGCCGTCGTCCAGCAGGATTTCGATATCGGCCCGCAGGGAGGCATCGCCCGACACCCGGGTCAGCTCCGTCAGCCATTCCTCGCGCGTCAGCACGCCGTCCTCGCGGTTGGCGTCGATCAACGGCCGGAGGAAGTCGAACCAGTCGCCGCCCGTCGCCCGCCGCTGCACGCCCTCAGCCGTCAAAGCGAATACGGCCCCGCAGGCGTAGAAGGCGCGGTATTCACCACGGGAGACCGCCTCGCGGACGGGCTTGACCGCCAGACGCACGCAGTCGTCGACCTCGCGTTGCAGTTCAGTGCGGGCGTCATAGTCCGGATAAAGCGTCTTCAGGGCCCGTATGGCCATCAGATCGGCCCCGCCCTCGGTGATCCAGGAGTCCCGCGACCGCTCGTAGCGCACGGTCTGGCCCAGCCAGAAATGCGCGCTCTCATGGCCGATGAACCACCGGGTGGAGGCCTCGCTGTCGGGCGAGGGTCGAACCTGGCCAATGCCCTCGAAATTCATCACGATCAGGCCGGGCAGCACGCTGCCGCCCATGCTCTGCAGGCCGGGCGTTGGCCCCTTCCAGCTGGCCACGACGGTGGGGCGGTCGCTCTGACCCGGGCCCATGCGCCCGGTGTAGTATTCAGCGACCCGCGGCCCGAAATCCTCGATCGTGGCGGCGACCCAGGCCGGCAATTCGGGGTCGACGACCGTGACCAGCCGTTCGCCCTCCTTCATCTGCGCCGCGCCGAACAGCACATAGGTCGTGCCGTCTTCCGTCACCGCCCGGTCCTGCCGCTGGCCGTGCAACAGAACCGGGCCGCTCGCGTCGCGCCAGGTGATGCGGGCATTGCTCTTGTCCATCACGAAGCCGTTCAGGTCTTCCGGCGCGGCTCGCGCGGCTTCCAGCGAGGCCAGCGGGAAGACGTCGAACGCCCCCGTGAACATGGCCGTCGACCCATCGGTGAAGATCAGGACGCCATAATCCGCCTCCAGATTGTGGTCTCGCGGCGTCAGACGCAGGCTGACCCGCCGCGGCACGTCGCCGCCATCGATGGCGCGAAGCACATCCAGATTGCCGACACGCTCCAGCACCACGCCTGGCGTCACGACCGACCAGTCGCCGGGCCGCCACGCCTCCCGGGAGCCGTTGATGAGGGACGATCGGATGAAGCCCCAGACCGGGGCGTCCTTTGCGAAGACATAGTCCGCCGTCCAGACCCCGCCGTCGCGGGTCACGGCCACTTCGACGGCCGGCGGTCCCTCCCCCGCTTCCGCCTGCGCGGTCGAAACCGCCGGTTCGGCGGCGGCCGCGGCCGGCGATCCCGCCGCCATCGCCATCGCAACCATCAGGTACGAAACCCAAACCCGTCCGCGCATGCCCGTCTCCACTGTGCGCGCTTACGCTAGCTTGGCGTTTGGCCCGGCGTCGTCTTAAATCCCGTTCAGGCTTGGGCCCCTTCGAGGGCGCGTTTCGCGGCCTCAAGCTCGCCCTTCATCACCGCCCTGAGCCGCGCCGGCGCGACGATCGAAACCTGATCGCCCCAGCTGAACAGGTGCCAGGCCAGTTCGCGCATGCCCGAGGCCCGGAAGCGGACCACCACGCCGCCGTCGGCCTGTTCTTCGACCGTCTGGGTCGGATGCCAGCGCCACGCCCGGGCCTCGGCCGCGCCCTCGGGCGTCACCCGCAGCACCACATCCTCAATCTCGTCCTGATAGATGCCGAACGACTGGCTGGCGAAGATCTGCAGGTCGAAATCCGCCGGAGGCGACGCCACGCCCGCCTCGGCCTTCACCGCGCTCATCCGGTCGAGGCGGAAAGTCTGGATGCGGCCGCTCTCGCGGTCGGCGGCGACCAGATAGTTGGCCCGCCCGAACATCACCCCGCACGGCGCCACGCTGCGCCGCCGCGCCTCGGCGCCCGGCCGGCTGTAGATGAAGCCCAGCGGCTGGCCGGCCAGAATGGCCTGCCGGATTTCGGTCAGCACCGCCTCGTCCGCCGACGGCCGCGGCCCCGCCTGGACCGCGATGGTCTCGGCCCGCACCAGCGCCTCCAGATCGGGCGCCAGCCGGTTCAGGGTCGTCGAGCGCATCGCCGACTTCAATTTTCGTTCGAGCCCCTCCAGCGCCGCCGCCCGACCGGGTTCGCCCGTTGCGCGCAACCCCTGCGCCGCCTTGCTCAGCTCGACCAGTTCCTCGGTCGTCGGCGCCTGTTCAAAGGCCGACAACCCGCCCCGGATGCGCCAGCGCTTGTTCGGCGGGTCCGACACCTCCTCCGCTTGCGGAAACAGCGCCAGCACGGCGTCGCGCAGCCGTTCGGCCGAGCGGCGCCCCACGCCGGCCTCGCGCGAGATTTCGTCCAGCGTCACGCCCTCGGCGCTGGCGGCCATCCGCCGCGCCATTTCGATCACCAGGGCCGCCTTGTCATGTCTCATGAAACGAAAGTCGCATACGACCGTTTTTGACGCAACGCTGCTTCATGGTCGGTTTCAACAGAGACCTGACCCCCGGAGACATCCCATGGCCCGCGCTTTCGAACCCCAGGCTTCCGTCGCCGCTTCCCGCTATCTGATCGTTCCCTGCGACGCAGAGGGTTGCGGCGATCTGGCCGTCATCTGGGACCGGCTGGAGGAACAGGTAATTGACGTGATCGACGCCGGCGCCAGCGCCCGTTACGCCGACGAGGACGCCCTGTGGGACGAGGCCCGCCCGGCCTTCGCCCCGGCCGAAGACTTCCGCATGGCGGCCTGATCAGTCGGGATACAACTCGCGCATCTGCGCCAGCGACGCGACGGCCATCTCCCGCAGCACGCCCATGTCGATCTGGTCCAGCCGGTTGACGTAGATGCAGGATACGCTCGACTTCACCTTGCCCAGCCGCGCGATCATGTCGGCCTGCCCCTCCGCGCCGGACATGACGTAGAGCACCGTCTGGGCCTTGCGCGGCGAGAACCCCAGCCGGGGCGCGTCGCCCTCATGCCCGCTGGCGTACCGGTAGTGGTACCGCCCGAACCCGATGATCGACGGCCCCCACATCACTGGCGGCTCGCCGCTGATCTCCTCGAACAGGGCGCACAGCGTCTCTGCGTCGGCGCGCCGCCGGGGGTTCTCCACGGCGGCGATGAAGTCGGCGACCGAGACTTCGGTGGGCTTGGTCCTGGCTTCATAGGCCATCGTCAGACTTCCGTTTGAATGCCTCGTGCGGTTCGGCATAGTAGCGCTCGAAATCGTCGTCACTCAGCACCATCATTCGCCGGGCGTTCGCGAAATCCTCTTCGCCGAGTTCGGCTCGCAGGGCGCGGATGCAGGATACGGCCGGCTCTTGAGCAGGTTCATGGGGTATCTGACGGAGTCCCTTTGCGTCCACCTGCGCAAGTTTCCTGAACCAGACGCGCGCCGCCCCGGGCCCATCCTCCCTGGCGTCGTCGAACGCGATCCAGCCGACATCGGGGAAATGCACGACGTAGTCCATCGTGGCGTAGTCAGACTGTCGGCTGCGGCTGACCTGGCGACACCGCGCCATGACATGATCGGCGCTGTCGAACGGATACGTTCCCGCCGGCAGCGCCTTGGTCGCAGCGCCGTCCGCGACCACCACCCGATCGGAATAGATGCGCACCGAGGAGTCCAGCGACAGAAAGGCCGACGCACCCGCCGCAAACGCCAGAACCAGCCAGACCCACACCGCCCGACCCAGCACCGCCTTGCCTCGCGCAAGCACGCCCACACCCAGGATCACGGCGGCAACAACGCCAGCAAACATCGGCAGAGCGGCATGGCTCTCTGACACGGGCCACCAGAGCAGAACCTGGGAGTCGGACGGCCCTATCCTCCACCTGACCCATTTCGCAGCAAGCGGCGTCAGGAAAGGTATGAGGACACTCACGGCGGCAACGGCGCCGGCAAGCCACAGCCGTCCCTCGAAAGGCGGCTGGGGACCAGACCGCACCAGGTCGCGCGCGCTTCGACGGCGGCGGCGCGCTTTTTTCGCGGAGCGAGTCATGACCGATCCGAAGTGCCCTAGAGCGCCTTCACGATCCCCTCCACCATCTTCTTGGCGTCGGCGAACAGCATCATCGTGTTGTCCCGGAAGAACAGCTCGTTCTCCACCCCCGCATAGCCCGCCGCCATGCCGCGCTTGATGAACAGCACGGTCCCGGCCTTCTCCACGTCCAGCACGGGCATGCCGTAGATCGGGCTTTGCGGATCGGTCTTGGCGGCCGGATTGGTGACGTCGTTGGCGCCGATGACGAAGGCCACGTCGCAGCTCGAAAACTCGCTGTTGATGTCCTCCAGCTCGAACACCTCGTCATAGGGAACATTGGCTTCGGCCAGCAGCACGTTCATGTGGCCGGGCATTCGGCCGGCGACGGGGTGGATGGCGTATTTCACCTCGACCCCCTCCTCCTTCAGCTTGTCGGCCATCTCGCGCAGCGCATGCTGGGCCTGGGCGACGGCCATGCCGTAGCCGGGCACGATGATGACCTTCGAGGCGTTCTTCATGATGAAGGCCGCGTCGTCGGCGCTGCCCTGTTTGACCGGCCGGGTCTCGACCGCGCCCGCCGGGCCCGCCGTCGAATCCCCGCCGAAACCGCCGAGGATGACCGAGATGAAGCTGCGGTTCATCGCCTTGCACATGATGTAGCTCAGGATCGCGCCCGAACTGCCGACCAGCGCTCCGGTGATGATGAGGGCGATGTTCTCGAGCGTGAAGCCCAGCGCCGCCGCGGCCCAGCCCGAATAGGAGTTGAGCATCGACACCACCACCGGCATGTCGGCCCCGCCGATGGGGATGATCAGGGTCGCGCCGAGGATCAGCGCCAGCAGGAAGACGCCCCAGAAGGCCCAGGTCGCCGTCCCGCCGGAGCCGATCAGCAGACCGATCAGCAGCACCAGTCCGAGCGCCAGACCGATGTTGATCAGGTGCCGCATGGGCAGCAGGATCGGCGCCCCCGACATCCGGCCGTCCAGCTTGGCGAAGGCGATGACCGAGCCGGTGAAGGTCACCGCCCCGATGGCGACGCCCAGGCTCAGCTCTATGATCGACAGGGTCTTGATGCCGCCCGCCGCCGTGGCGATGCCGAAGCTGTCGGGCGCATAGACCGCCCCGACCGCCACCAGACAGGCCGCCATGCCGACAAGGCTGTGGAAGGCGGCCACCAGCTGGGGCATCTGGGTCATCTGCACCCGGCCGGCGATCAGCGCCCCCGCCCCGCCGCCGACGACAACCCCGCCCGCGATCAGGCCTAGGGTCAGCGGATCCAGCGTGCCCATGCTCCACAGCGTCAGCAGCGTCACGCCCACCGCCAGCGCCATGCCGACCATGCCGAAGGTATTGCCCTGCCGGCTCGTCTCGGGGCTGGAAAGGCCGCGCAGGCTGAGGATGAACAGGACGCCCGAGACCAGATAGGCCAGGGCCGCGAAGGATGCGTTCATGCCGTGTCCCCGAGTATCAGCATCAGAAAAAGCCCACGGCGGCCGGTCTGGCCGGGTCTGTCGTGACCGCGACCTGCGCCTCGCCGTTCTTGATCATGGCGATGGCCACCGCGCCGCGTCCGCCGGTCTTGGTCACCGTGCAGCTGCCGTCGTCCGCCGGCAGCCGGCCGCCCATTGAGCCGCGACCCGTCTGCGCGATCCGGTTGGCCCAGGCCTCCCTGTTATAGGTCGAGGCCTGATAGGTCACGGGGCGGAACCGGCACACGAGCGACCAGCTGGCGCCCTGCAGCGCCGCCACGTGCCAGGGCAGTCCGCTCTCGATGTCGGCCCCCAGACGGGTCTGGGCGTCCGCCGCCGGAGCGGCGACGACGGCCAGCAGCACCAGCGCTCCGATTCGCCCCCGGCCCATCTCAGCGCCCTCCCGGCGGGCAGGCCGTCCGCGCCAGCCGCCACAGGGCGGCGACGATGAACAGGGGGGCCACGAAGACCATGGCCCAGTCCCAGACGCTCATCGGCTTGTCCTGGGCCACGATGCGCAGCAACACCGAGGCGAACAGCAGCACCACGCCGCAGTCCAGGAACCGCAGCTTGCGGATCGCGTCCTTCTCGACGAACCAGCTCCACAGCCACAGGCCCGCCCCGATCGCCGTGGCGACCCAGGACGCGCCGACCGCGAACTGATGGACGTCCAGTGTCATTCCTTGTGACGCCCGTAACGGGGGAACAGCGTGCGGGATCGCAGGGCTACGACAAACTGTATGGCGAACAGACAGCCGACGCCCGCCATCAGGCCGAACCCGGCCCAGTCGCCCCGTTGCTGGTCGGTCCATGCCTGCCACGCCCAGTACAGGATGAGGGCGGGATAGACGGTCAGGATCAGGCCCGGTTCCACCCGCTTTCGCAGTGTCTCGCTCATCCGCCCGCTCAGCAGGGTGAAAGCCAGAACCAGCAAGAGAGCCAGCGGCACGATGGCCATAAAAAGGATGGCTGAGGTCACGACCGGGCCGCCTCAGCGGGCTTCGCGGGCCGTTCCTTCTTCCTGTACATGGCCAGCATCCTTCGCGTGACCATGAAGCCGCCGAAGATGTTGACGCTGGCCAGGGTCACGGCCGCAACGCCTGCGCCCTTGGCGATCCAGCCGCCGTCGGCGCTCGCCGCCGCCGCCGCGATCAGGCCGCCGACGACGATCACCGACGAAATGGCGTTGGTCACGGCCATCAGCGGCGTGTGCAGGGCCGGCGTGACGCTCCAGACGACATAGTAGCCGACGAAGATCGCCAGCACGAAGATGGCCAGTCGGAAGACGGTGGGATCGACGTGTTCCATCAGTCCTCTCCTTGGGGGGTCTCGGGCGGCGCGACATTGAGGTCGTACATGGCCCTGCTGATCCGGATGGGCACGCCTATGGTGGGCGTGATCGTGGCCCGCCCGATGGTTCTGGAGCCCACAGCCGTCGACTCCGCGCGCAGCAGGGTCTCGAGACTGGCGGCGAGCGCATTCGTCATCCCGGCCAGGATCTGGAAGTCCGTGTCCGTGCCCATCCGGCTATAGACCAGCCCCAGTCGGTCTTTCGCCTCGATGTTGTCCGCGGCGTAGCTCGACACGTCCTCGATCCGGCCGGTCACGAGGGTGCGTCCGGTCGCCAGATCCTCGACGGAGACCGCCATAGCCGTGCGCGGAAAGCGCGGAGCCATGGCCATCCGCAGCATGCTGTCCGCCCGGGCCTCATCGACGCGCACCACCAGCCGGACCTTGCGTCCGGTCGTCCGATTGTCCCCGAACCGGTCCTGCAGGTTTGCCACGGCCAGGAACTCGGCCATCCGTTCCGCCGCCTGCGCCTCGGGCAGGTCGGGATAGCGGGCCTGGAACAGGGCCCGTTGCTCCGCAGGCATCGCCCGTTCAACGTACGCCCGGGCCGCGCGGTCCTGGTGTCCCGCCAGCAGATTGTCGCCGACGCGAAGATCGATCTCTTCGACAGCCAGATCAGCGCCGTAGGCGTCCACGAAAGGATTGATCACCCGATCCTGGGCCAGACCCGGCGGCGCCACGGTCGACAGCCCTGCGGCGAAGGCAAGGATCGCCAGCACCCGCGTCATCCCCTCACCCCCTCGTGCACCACGGCCCCGCCGTGCGTCACCGCCGCCGCCTTCAGGATCTCGTCCTCGAGGTCCAGGGCCAGCGCGCCGTCCTTGACCATCAGCCCGACAAAGGCGACCAGGTTCTTGGCGTAGAGGGCCGAGGCGTCCGCCGCGATCCGCCCCGGCAGGTTCGTATGGCCCACGATCTGCACGCCGTTCGCCGTGGTCACCACCTCGCCGGCCTTCGCCCCCTCGACATTGCCGCCGGCCTCGACGGCCAGATCGATCAGCACCGAACCCGGCTTCATCGTCGCCACCTGGTCCGCCGTGACCAGCACGGGCGCCGCGCGGCCCGGGATCAGGGCCGTGGTGATGACGATGTCCTGCTTTTTGATGTGCTCGCCGGTCAGCACGGCCTGTTTCGCCTGATACTCAGGGCTCATCGGCTTGGCGTAGCCGCCGGCCGTCTGCGCGTTCCTGAACTCCTCGTCCTCGACGGCGAGGAATTTGGCGCCCAGCGATTCCACCTGCTCCTTGGTCGCGGGCCGCACGTCGGTGGCCGTGACCACCGCCCCCAGCCGCCGGGCCGTGGCGATGGCCTGCAGCCCCGCCACGCCGACGCCCATGACGAAGACCTTGGCCGGAGCCACCGTCCCCGCCGCCGTCATCATCATCGGGAAGCCCTTGCCGTAGGCGTACGCCGCCTCGATCACCGCCCGGTAGCCCGCCAGATTGGCCTGGGACGACAGGGCGTCCATCACCTGGGCCCGCGAGATGCGCGGCACGAACTCCATGGCGAAGGCGGTCGCATGGGCCTGGGCCAGGGCCGTCACCGTCTCCTTGTCCCGATACGCGTCCAGCATGGCCACGACGATGGCGCCGGGCTTCAGCGCGCTGGTCTCCTGCGCCGTCGGCCCACGCACCTTCAGCAGGAGGTCCGCACCCGACAGCACCGCCTTGGTGTCCTTGGCCACCGTCGCGCCGGCGGCGGCGTATTCGTCGTCGGGGATGGAGGAGCCGGCGCCGGTCCCGGACTCGACCGTCACCGTCGCCCCCATGGCGATCAGCTTCTTCACCGTTTCCGGAGTCACGGCGCAGCGCGTCTCGCCGTCTCGGCGTTCGCGGGTCACGGCGATGGCGACTGCCAAGCGAATCCCTCCGTCATCTCTCGGACGACGACGTTAGGCTGATCGATGAGGCTGCGTCAAAGCGCCCCGGAGGGGCGCAGCGCAAGATCGGCGGTCAAGCAGCGACCGGCCGCGTCGGGAGCGCTAGCGCCCCGAAAAAGTCAGTGCGCCTTCTTGCCCGACTTCAGGGCGAAATAGCCGATCACCAGCATCGCCGCGGCGGTAATGGCGCCGCCGATGAAGCTGCCGCCCGGCTGGAACCACAGCACCAGGAACATCAGCAGCGCCGCGATCCACAGCGAGCCCCATTTGGCCATGCCGATGAAGGCGTGGAACGTCGAAGCCTGCTCGCTGATCTCTTGCGAGCCGCGAACGTAGGCATCGTGGGAATCGGCGTGGTGCGGGTCGGCCATGTCGGCATCCGGAATCTGGAACGGCGGTTGGCGCTCTTATAGCGGGGCCTGCCGTCCGCTCAAGCGGCGGCCGACAATTCCTCTCAGTCGAGGGCGGCCAGCACGTCGCGGGTGAAGGGGATGAAGTTGAACGGCTTCCCGGCCGGATCCTCGCCGCGCCGCACGATGACGACGTTCCGGCTCGGTACGATGATCACATATTGCCCGCGGTTGCCGTTGGCCGAGATGGCGTCGGCGGGAATCCCCTCCGACTTGTTGAACAGCCAGAAGGTGGCGCCATAGCCCTGCTCGCCATTCGGCTGGGGCCCCGACGGCGTGGATACATGTTCGCGCCAGCCCTCGGGCAGGACGCGCTGCCCGTCCACCATCCCGTCGTTCAGATACAGCCGCCCGAACCGCGCCAGATCGCGCGCCGTCGACCAGACCTGGCTGGAGAGCATGTAGTTCCCGCGCCAGTCGGTCTCGGCGAAGGTGTCGTACATGCCCAGCCGCCGGAACAGCTCGGCCGGCGGATGCGTCCCGAACGTTGGCGCAATCGACAGGACCGCCAACAGGATGTCGTTGTTGGCGTACCGGAACCGCGTCCCCGGCGCGGCGATCAGCGGCCATGTCGGCGCCTGCTCGTCCACACCGACGCCGCCGAAATACAGGGCGTCCGTGCGATTGCCCGCCGTGTCGCTGGTCAGGCCCGACGCCATCCGCATCAGCTGGTCCAGGGTGATGGCCGCGCGCGGATCGCCTTCGCGGCCCCAGTCGGGAATCGCGGCGGGCCGGTTCACATCGGCCTCCCCGCGCTGCACAGCCGCCCCGATCACCGTGCCCGCCAGAGACTTGGCCACCGACCAGGTCCGTTGCGGCGTATCGGCGCTGAAGCCCAGGGCGTATTCTTCAGCGACAATCCGGTCGTTCTGCAGGACCAGCACGGCGGTGGTGTTGGCGCCCTCGCCATAGCCGCCCTCGAAGGCCTGTTCGACCGCTTCGTTCAGCAGGGCGGCGTTGCCGCGCGGCTCGGCCGTCTCGAAGGCCTCGTTGACCCGCAGACCCGGCCTGAACATCTCCGGGCTCTGGCCCACCCAGCCCACGGGCTGGATCGCACAGCCGCGCCCGGGCGAGTAGACGGCCGTTCGCGGCGGCATCGCGTCGTCCCAGGCGGCGGAAACCGATCGCTCGCCGATCTCCACCGGCATCTCGCGCACCAGCGGGTCCAGCTCGGGATAGATGCCCGTCAGCTCATTGGCCTCGATGCTTTCCAGCGTCCGCGTCGCCCCCGCCGCCTCGGCGTTCTTCAGGGCGCTGCACACCGTCAGGGCCTTGTAGCCCGCCGCCATGGCGCGAACGCTGGCGGACGGCGCCGCGGGAGCCGGCGACTGGGCGAAGGCGGCGAACGGGTTGGCGACGATCAGGACCGCGGCGAGGAACAGGGTGCGCATGACCCGACGCTCGCCCGCCCCGCCGTCCCCGTCAACTCAGACCAGCGCCTCGAACCGGTCGATCAGCCCTTCCAGCCGCTTCGTGCCGATGGTCCAGAAAGCCGGATCGCGCGGATTCAGCCCGAACGGCGCCAGCGCCTCGACGTAGCCGCGTGACCCGCCGCCCGCGAGCAGTTCGCGATACAGGGGCGTGAAGCCCGCCGGGTCCTTCGCCCGGGTCTCCATCAGCGCCGCCACCAGCAGGTCCCCGAACGCATAGGCGTAGACGTAGAAGGGCGAGTGGACGAAGTGGCTGACATAGCTCCACCAGTGCTCATAACCGGCGTTCAGCGTCACCGCCGGCCCCAGCGACGCGCCCATCTCCTCCATCCAGATCTCGCCGATCCGCTCGACCGGGACCTCGCCGGCGGCCCGCTCGTCATGGAACCGCGTCTCGAACCGGTGGAAAGCGATCTGGCGCACCACCGTGTTCAGCCCGTCCTCGATCCGCCCGGCCAGCAGGCCGCGCTGTTCCTTCTTCGGCGCCGTCTTCAGCAGCCGGTCGAAGGTCAGCCCCTCGGCGAAGATCGAGGCGGTTTCGGCCAGGGTCAGGGGCGTGTCGGCCAGCAAACTCCCCTGCCCCGCCGCCAGCGTCTGGTGCACGCCGTGGCCCAGCTCATGCGCCAACGTCAGCACGTCGCGCCGCTCGCCCATCCAGTTCAGGAACACATAGGGGTGCCGGTCCGAGGTCACCGGGTGGGCATAGGCCCCCGACTGTTTCCCCGGCCGCGCCTTGCCGTCGATCCACGGCTTGTCAAAGAAGCCGCCGGCCCGCTCCGCGAACTCCGGCCCCAGATCCGAGAAACTCTCCAGCACCAGCTGCTTGCCCGCCGCCCAGTCGTAGCCCCGCGGGGCGGTCGTCTCGATCGGGGCGTTGCGGTCCCACTGATCCAGCTTCGCCTTGCCCATGGCCCGGGCCTTCAGGGCGTAATAGCGGTGCGCCAGCCTCGGATAGGCCGCGGTCACCGCCTCGGCCATGGCGTCGACCGACTCCCCGTCCACCTCGTTCGACAGGTGCCGGGCGTCCGCGGGCCGTTTGAAACCCCGCCATTTGTCTTCCAGCGCCTTGTCGGCCGCCACGGTGTTCATGACCATCGCCATGGTCGCGGTCCGCGCGCCCAGCGCCTCGTTCAGTCCCTCGGCCGCCGCCTTGCGCCGCGCGGCCTTCGGGTCCGACAGCCGGTTCAGCGCCTCGGCCAGGGTCAGCTCGTCCTTCCCCACCCTGACTTTCATCGCCGCGAGTGTCTCATCGAACAGCCGCGGCCACTGGGCGCTGATCGGCCCACGCTCGGCCAGGAAGGTCTCCAGCTCCTGGCTGAGCTCATGCGGCTTCATCGCCCGCACCCGCCGTAACCACGGGCGCCAGCGCGCCCCGCCCGGATGCGCCGTCAGGGCGGCCTCGATCTCGGCCTCCTCCAGCTGGTTGACCTCCAGGGTGACCCAGACCGTCGGCGTGGCGATGGCCGTCATCTTCTCGCGCACCGTGGCCTCGAAGCCCGTCGCGGCGGCGTCGTTGCGGTTGGTCGAAGCTTCGAGGAAGGCGTAGGCCCCCAGACCGCCCAGCACGTCCGACGCCTGTTCGTACAGGGTCACGGCCCGGTCCAGCCTTTGTCCCAGCGTCGCCGCATCCGCCCGCGCGCCGACCAGCTGGCCTTGCAGGGCGTTCAGGTCCGCCACCAGCCCTCGCGCGCGGTCCAGATCGGCCTCGATGCGGGCGTCGTCACGCGAGGCGTACAGGTCGGACAGATCCCACAGCGGGGCGTCCAGCGGATCGGCGGGGGTCTTGAAGGGCGCGTTCATGCCCTCCGTTGTGGGGATGCCGCGGGCGCCGCGCAACGTCCGAAAGCCGCCAGACGCACGATCCGTCGCCCCTCATATCGACGGCGAAGGAGATTTCACCATGAGCTTTCGCATCCTGCCCCTGCCCCTCGAACCGTTCCGGCCGCTGTTCGCCCTGGACGACGCGGCGCTGAAGGCGATGGGCGCGCGCCGAGTGGTCGCCGACGCGCCCGACAGCGCGCCCTGCCGCGTCAGCCTGACGGACGCAAACCCGGGCGACCGGCTGATCCTGCTGACCCACCGCCATCTCGACCATCCCGCCAGCCCCTACCGTTCCGAAGGCCCGATCTTCGTCCGCGAGGCGGCCTCCGAGGCGGCGCCCGCGCCCGGGGTCGTGCCGGACATGCTGTCCCGGCGCCTGCTGTCCGCCCGCGTCTATGACGACGACTGGATGATGACGGACGCCGATGTGGTCGAGGGCCGCGATCTGGCGGCGCGGCTGGAGGCCTGGTTCGCCGACGAAGCCGTCTCCCGCATCCACCTGCACACAGCCCGGCGCGGCTGCTTCATGGCCGCCGCTCGGCGGGCCTAGCCCTCGAACGCGGCGATCAGGGCCTTCAGATCGGTTTCGTCGACCCGGCGTACGGCCTCGTCCCGGCTGACCCAGATCCGCTCGCGCTCGCCGCGTTCGTGCCAGTCGTCGTGCTGGACCTGAACCTCCAGGGCGTAGACGGCCACCACGCACCAGCGCGGCGCCCGGCGTTTCAGGATCTTGAGATAGCGAAACGTTCCCAGGGGCTCGTGACTGATCGCACCCTCGATTCCGGCCTCCTCCAGCGCTTCCTGGGCCGCTGCCTCTGCGTCGGTCCTGCCCGGCATCCGGCCGCCCTTGGGCGTGACCCAGCGCCGGGTCTCGCGTGAGGTGACCAGCATGATCTCAAGCCCCGCCTCCGTGCGTCGCCAGGGCAGGGCCGCGACCTGTCGCCGTTCGGCCGTCCGGGTGCGGATGACGTCTCCGGTCATCAGGTCAGGAAAGCTCCGCCGATCCGGGAAAGCGGCGCCGTGATCCTCGTCTGACAGATGGTCGCCATCCGGAACGGCGCCGTGAATTCTGCTCCCGGTAGCGCCGGCGAATACTGCGGCACGGGCATGATCCCCCTCGTCTTCCGGGCGTCATTGCCCCCATGGCCCACGGAACGGCCGAGCCCGGGCTGGACTGCGGAACCGGCCCGGCATCGACAAATCTTCCGCGAAGCCCGTGGGTCACTCCCGCGTCCGCGCAGATGCGTCAACCCGTCAGGTCACGGACGGTTCAGTCGATCGGCTTTCCGGTCTGCGCGCCTTCCGTCGCCCCGCATTCGAAGCGGGCGCAGTATTTCTCGCCGAGCTGGGCGAAGGCGGCGGTCAGATGCGGCATCATCACGGCCTGCATCCGGACTCCGAAATCGAAACTCTTGACCGTGATCGAGCGTCCCATCGGGGTATCGAAGAAGGCGATCATCGCCTCCAGTTCTTCCGCCGTGTAGATTTCGGCCACATCGTCTGTCAGGTCGGCGAAGGTCGCATCCAGGGCGACCTCGAACACCGACGCAAGGTTTTCGGTCAACCAAGCGCGCTGTTCGGCCGGCGCCTCGGACTTGGCGAAGGCCTCCTCGAAATAGCCCTCCACCGTCTTCCTGAGGTTCGGTCCCTGGGTCAGCTCAAGATATTGCCCGGCCAGGGCCAGCCGGTGCGCGGCGTCTTCATCACGGGTCGTGTCCTGGGCCGTCGCCGGCGCGGCCGCGAACAGGCTCAGCCCCAGGGCCAGCACCATCAGAATACGCATGAAATCCCCCACAGTGACGGCCTACCATCGGTTGCGGTCACCCGGGGCGCAAGCGCGTTCAGACCACGACAGGCAACAAAAAGGGCGGCAGACCCCGCGGTCGCCGCCCTTTCCGCTGCAGTTCAGGCAGGATCAGACGTTCAGCGACGCCGGATCGATCTTGAAGCCCGGTCCCATGGTCGAGGACAGGCTGATGCGCTTGATGTAGGTGCCCTTGGCGCCGGCCGGACGGGCCTTCTGCAGGGCATCCACATAGGCCTTCACGTTGGCTTCGAGGGCTTCCTGGGTGAAGGAGGCCTTGCCGATGCCGCCGTGCGCGATGCCGGCCTTTTCGACGCGGAACTCGACCGCGCCGCCCTTGGCGTCCTTGACCGCCTGCGCGACGTTCGGAGTCACGGTGCCCACCTTCGGGTTCGGCATCAGGCCGCGGGGGCCCAGCACCTTACCCAGACGGCCGACCAGGGCCATCATGTCCGGGGACGCGATGACACGGTCGAAGTCCATGAAGCCGCCGTTGATCTTCTCGTACAGATCCTCGGCGCCCACGACGTCGGCGCCGGCCGCCAGAGCTTCAGCCGCCTTGGCGTCCTTGGCGAACACAGCCACCCGGACGTCACGACCCGTGCCCGAGGGCAGGTTCACGACGCCGCGGACCTGCTGGTCCGCGTGACGCGGATCGACGCCCAGGTTGACGGCGATCTCGATCGACTCGTCGAACTTGGCGGTGGCGTTGGATTTGACGGCGGCGATCGCCTCGGCGAAGCCCATCGGGGCGACGGTGTCGCCGGTGCGGGCCTTGAAGCGCTTGGTTTGCTTGGCCATGTGCTTAGCCCTCCACGACGTTGAGGCCCATGGCGCGAGCCGAGCCTTCGATGATCTTGGTCGCGGCGTCCAGGTCGTTCGCGTTCAGATCCTTCATCTTCTTTTCGGCGATCTCACGCAGTTGGCTGCGCTTGATCTTGCCCGCCACTTCGCGGCCCGTCATCTTCGAGCCCGACGTGATGCCGGCGGCCTGCTTGATGTAGTGGGTCGCGGGCGGGGTCTTGGTGACGAAGGTGAAGCTCTTGTCCTGGTAGACCGTGATCACGGTCGGCAGGGGGGTGCCCTTCACTTCCTTCTCGGTGCGCGCGTTGAACTCCTTGACGAAGCCCATGATGTTCACGCCGCGCTGACCCAGGGCGGGCCCGATCGGGGGCGAAGGCGTGGCGTTGCCGGCCGGCACCTGCAATTTGATGTAGCCGAGAATCTTCTTGGCCATTGGTCTCTCCTTACGATGGCCCTGAACTCAATCAGGACCGGTGAGCCGTGGTCGGGGCATGGCTGCCTCCCACGGATTTGCCTCCCACGCTGAGGTGGAGGGAGGCGCGCGTGTAGCAAAACGCCGCCCCCAAGGCAAACCGCATCTTCGATTGCTCGGGACGAGGGCCAGAAAAACGCCGCCGCATCCTCCGGAACGGCGACGCCGCCCGGTCGAGGCCGTATCCCGCCACTGGGGAAGAAGGCCCTATGCCTGTTGTTACGCAGTCGTTACACACTTGTGTCTAGAGTATTACGTCACGCAACACCAAGTATACATTAGATTTCAGTGATCATTTGGTAACACAGCGTTTTGTTTTTTCCATATTCGTCGACATTTCAATTGTGGTTCTTCTTTGTTGGAGTCTAGCGTCGCGGAACTGCGGCGGGGAATCCGTCCGTGGGAGAAGGGAATATTCCATTCCAAGGCCGCGACGCCCCGGAAGCGGGTGATTGTCGAACATCAGGAGACGACCTTTGAGAACCCAGAAAACCCGTAACCGGCTGCTGTCGACGACGATCATCACCGGCGCCGCGATCCTCGCTTTCGCCGCGCCTGCCATGGCCCAGGATTCGCCTGAGCCGCAGGACGAGACGCAACTCGACGAGGTCGTCGTCACCGGCTCGCGCATCCCGCAGGCCAATCTGGTCACCACCAGTCCCGTCACCCAGGTGACCGGCCAGGACATCGACGTCGCCGGGGTGACCCGGGTCGAGGACCTGATCTCGCAACTGCCCCAGGCCTTCGCCGCGCAGAACTCGACCGTGTCGAACGGCGCCACCGGAACCGCCACCGTTTCGCTGCGGAACCTCGGCTCGACCCGCACCCTGGTGCTGATCGACGGTCGTCGTATGGGCTACGGCTCGCCGGCCGACCCCTCGGCCGACCTGAACCAGATCCCTGAACAACTGGTCGAACGCATCGAAGTCCTGACCGGCGGCGCCTCCGCCGTCTACGGATCGGACGCCATCGCCGGCGTCGTCAACTTCATCATGAAAAAGGACTTTGAAGGCCTGCAGATCGACGCCCAGTACGGCTTCTATCAGCACAACAACGACTATGACGGCGTCGGCAACGTGCGGGCCGAAGTCGCGCGGCGCGCCACGGGGAACCCCGCCCAGTTCGCCCTGCCCGACGACAACGTCTCGGACGGCGAGAGCCGTTCGCTCAACATCAGCCTCGGGGTGTCGTCGCCGGACGGCCGGGGCAACGTGACGGCCTATGCCGGATACCGCAACAACAACCCGATCTCCCAGGCCAACCGCGACTACTCGGCCTGCTCGATCGGCGCCCCCGCCGCGGCGACGCCCCAGACGTTCGCGTGCGCCGGCTCCGGCACGTCCTTCCCGGGCATGTTCACCGACTTCTCGAACTTCACCTACACCATCGGCGCGGGCCGCACCTTCGTCCCGTACGACGGCAATGTGAACGCCTATAACTTCGGGCCTGTGAACTACTACCAGCGTCCTGACGAGCGCTACACGATGGGAGCCTTCGGCCGCTATGCGGTCAACGACAAGGCGGAAGTCTTCGCCCAGCTGATGTTCACGGACTATAGTTCGATCGCCCAGATCGCGCCGTCGGGCAATTTCTTCTCCACCGGCGACATCAACTGCGACAGCCCGCTCCTGTCCGCCCAGCAGGCCGGCCTGATCGGCTGTACCCCGGCCGACATCCTCGCCGGCACCCGTCGCGACATGTACATCGGTCGCCGCAACGTCGAAGGCGGCGGTCGTCAGGACAGCCTGAACTATGAATCCTACCGTGGGGTCGCCGGGGTCCGTGGCGAGATCACGCCCGGATGGAACTACGACGTTGCGGCCCAGTTCTCGCGGGTCCGCCTGTCGCGTGTCTATCTGAACGACATGTCGAACACCCGTCTGGCCCGCGCCCTCGACGTCGTCGACGTCGGCGGCGTCCCGACCTGCCGGTCGGTGGTCAACGGCACGGATCTCAACTGCGTCCCCTATGACATCTTCACCCCAGGCGGGGTCACTCCGGCCGCGCTGGCCTATCTGCAGATCCCGCTGGTCGCGACCGGCGAAACCACCCAGCAGATCGTCACCGCCGCCATCACCGGCGACACGGGTTGGTCCGTGCCGACCGCGGCGCGCCCTGTGCAGGTCGCGTTCGGCGCCGAGTATCGCCGCGACTATCTGGGCGCCGTCACCGACGCCGCCTTCGCGTCCGGAGACGGCGCCGGTCAGGGCGGTCCCACGATTGGTCTCAACGGCGACACGGACGTGGCCGAAGTTTTCGGCGAGATCCAGATCCCCCTGGCCGACGACCAGCCCTGGGCCTACTCCGCCTCGATCGACGCCGCCTATCGCCGGTCCGAATATGAGTCATTCGGCTCGGACACCTACAAGGTCGGCGCCGACTACGCCCCGATCGAGGACATTCGTTTCCGCGCCAGCTACTCGCGAGCGGTTCGCGCCCCGAACGTCATCGAGCTGTTCGCGGCCCAGGGCTTCGGTCTGTTCGACGCCGATGCCGATCCCTGCGGCGACGTCTCGGGCACTTCGGTCCAGCAAGCTACGCTGGCCCAGTGCACGGCCACGGGCGTTCCCGCCGCCAACTACGGCACCAACGCGCTGAACAGCCCGGCCGGTCAGTACAACATGCTGGGCGGCGGCAATCCGAACCTGAACCCGGAAGAATCCGACACCCTCACCTATGGGGTGGTGTGGACCCCGTCGTTCCTGCCGCGCTTCAACCTGAGCGTCGATTATTTCGACATCCAGGTCGACGGCCTCGTGTCGTCGGTGGGTCCGCTGAACACCCTGGACCTCTGCTACCGCCTCAACGACGCGGCCGCCTGTGGTCGGGTCAACCGCAACTCCAACGGCCAGCTGTGGGTCGGTACGGGCTTCGTCGAGGATCTCAACATCAATATCGGCGGTCTCGCGACCGCGGGCTTCGATATCAACGCCAACTATAGCGTGGATCTCGAGGACTGGGGCGCACCGGCCTACGGTTCGCTGCAGTTGTCCTTCGTCGCCACGATCCTGGACAGCCTTGAAACCGATACCGGTCTGGGGGCCTCGAACTCGGTCTATGACTGCGCCGGCTTCTTCGCCAACCAGTGCGGCGTTCCCAACCCCGACTATCGTCATCGGGCGCGGGCGACCTGGGTCACCCCGTGGGACCTGGATCTGTCGGCCACATGGCGCCATTTCAGCGAGGTTGAAATCGCCGTCCTGGGCGTCGATGGCTCACTCAACAACGGGGGAACCCGCATCGACCGCTACTTCGACGCCGAGAACTACCTCGACCTGGCGGCGACCTGGCAGGTGATGGATACCGTCACCATCCGCGCGGGCGTCAACAACGTGCTGGACAACGATCCGCAACTGTCCACCAGCGTGGGCACGACCGGCAACGGCAACACCTATCCGCAGATCTATGACGCGATGGGCCGATACTTCTTCTTCGGCGTCACGGCCAACTTCTAGAGCCGGACGTCAGGGACCAGCGGGGCGGAGGACGGCAGTTCTCCGCCCCCTTTTTTTCCGGCCGGCCCTCACCCGCACGGGCCGGAAACGACAAAGGGGCGGAAGATCACCCGATCTTCCGCCCCTTTTTCATGGTCGCCGGAGAGAAGAAAACCGGGCCTCAGCCCGCGCTCTTCTCGACCTGATTGTACTCCAGATCGACCGGGGTCGGGCGGCCGAAGATCGACACGGCGACCCGCAGGCGCGCCGCGTCCTCGTCCACGCTCTCGACCTGGCCGTCGAAGCTGGCGAACGGGCCGTCGATGACCTTGACGGTCTCGCCGATGTCGAACCGGATGGTGGGCTTCGGACGTTCGACGCCCTCCTCCACCTGACCGATGATGTTCTGGACCTCACGCTCCGAGACCGGCAGCGGCTTGGTGCCGCCCGCGGCGCCCAGGAAGCCCGTGACCTTCGGCGTGTTCTTGACCAGGTGATAGGCGTCGTCGGTCATCTCCATCTTCACCAGCACATAGCCGGGGAAGAATTTGCGCTCCGAATTGACCTTCCGGCCGCGGCGGATCTCCACGACATCCTCGGTCGGCACCAGGATTTCCGAGAAACAGTCCTCCAAGCCCTGCTGGCGCGCCTGATCCGTCAGGTGCTGCGCGACCTTTTTCTCGAAGTTCGAATAGGCGTGGACGATGTACCACTTGTGCCGGGGATTGGCGGCGGGCTTGGGCGTTGCGTCGGTCATTGGGGGTCTTTCCTACTGGCCGATCGCGAGCACGAAGCGCGATACGAAGGCCAGGCCGGTGTCTACGATGAAGAAGAAGATCGCGGCGATCACCACCATGATCAGCACCATCACCGAGGTGATCCAGGTTTCCTTGCGGCTGGGCCACACGATCTTGCGCCCTTCGGCGCGGACCTGGCTGGCGAACTGCGGGATCGAGGTCCGCTTCTTCGGCAGGGCGGCGTCCGTCGCCACGGCCGCGCCTGCGATGGCGGGCTGGACGGTCTGTGTGCGGCGCCCCGAAGGGCTCTTGGCCTTGGCCATGCTCGGTTCTCGTTTTCAACGCAGTCTGACGATGCAGATGGGGACCCGCACCGTCAGTGAAAAGTGGCAGGATGTGGGGGAACCCGGCGTCTAGCAGGCAGGGGCCCGATTTGTCATCCCTTTTCGGCGATCCGCGACAGCATCAGACGGAAACCGCGCGGGTCGATTTCCGTCCGGGAATGACCGCTGCACCTCGTCCGGGGACCGGTGCGGAAGCCGCCGTCGGATGGGTCTCGTCCTTCCGCTTGCGCCGCGCCGTCGTCGCGGCCTCCGCCGCCGCCCAGGCGGCCCGCCCGGCCGGCTCCTCTCCGGCCAGCCGCCGCTCGAAAACGCTGAGCAGAATGGTCAGGTCAATCAGATACCCCAAGCCGACCTGGGCGGAGAAGGCCTCCGTCTCGGATAAGGCCGGATCGAGCCACGCCATGGCATGCACCAGCACGCTCAACCCGAGAGCCCCGGTCACGACGAAGGGCCACCAGCGATCTGCCTGGAGACACAGCCAGCCAAAGACCAGAAAACGTAAGCAGTATTCAATGAAGACGCCAATGTGCAGCCCGCCGATCGCCCATTTGTAGGTGATGAACGAGACCATGCAGAAGGCGATCATGAATCCCGCGCCGAACCGTTCAACGCGGCCGCCCCGGATCCAGGCGACGGCATAGGCCGCCAGGCCGAACCAGATTCCGACGAAGTTCCAGATCGTCAAGCGTCCGACCTCCACGGGTTCGAACCGGAGGCCCGGCGCCCCGAAGGGGGCCATACCGCCGTCGTCACGTGATGCGGGATGGCAGGAGTGGAGGGACTCGAACCCACGACCCTCGGTTTTGGAGACCGATGCTCTACCAGCTGAGCTACACTCCTAGGTCCCGGTGGAAACTACAACGCGCCAGAGGGTATGTCCCCCGGGCGCGTGCGGCCTCCCCAGACCGCGCCGTATGCCCGACCGCGCCGGGGTTTTCAAGCACGGATGCGGGTCAGTCCTCGTACTGCGCCGCCACCGCCCGCGCCTCGTCCTGGGCGTTGATCACCTGTTTGAACAACAGCTTGTCGATGCGGCGATCGTCCATGTCGATGATCTCGACCTCGAACCGGCCCAGCTGCAGGATTTCTCCCTCGTGGGGCACGCGCGACAGCTGGTGCAGCACCAGGCCGGCGATGGTGTGGAAGCCGTCCGCCTCGCCGAAATCCTCGCCCAGCGTATCCGCCAGTTCGTCGATGTCGGTCTGGCCGTCGACCAGCCAGCTGCCGTCCTCGCGCTGGCGCACATTGACCTCGGCGTCGTCGTGGCCCTCGTCGAAATCGCCGGCGATCATCTCCAGCAGGTCGGTGGCCGTCACCACGCCCTCGAAGGCGCCGAACTCGTCGACCAGGAAGGCCATGTGCACCCGCGAGGCCTTCATGATCTCCAGCGCCTTCAGCACCGAGGTCGACTGCGGGATGAAGGCCGGCGTCTGGACGTGTTTCTCGATATTGAACTCGCCGTTGTCCAGCAGGCTGTCCAGCAGGTCCTTCTTGTGGACCACGCCCAAGGGGTTATCGACGTCGTTCTCACGCGCCACCACGATGCGCGAATAGGGACAGGTGCGGACCTCCTGGCGCAGCTGTTCCTCGGTGTCGTCCAGCGCGACCCAGAAGACCTCGTGACGCGGCGTCATGGCCACGCGGATCGGGCGGTCGCCGAGGCGCAGGATCTCCTCGATCATCTCCTGCTCCTCGGGCTCGATCAGACCTGACGCCGTGCCTTCGGCGATCATGGTCTCGACCTCTTCCTGGGTGACGTCGGACCCATCGCGGTCCTTGACGCCCATGATCTTGAGGATCGCCGAGGTGGAGGCCGTCAGGATCAGCACGAAGGGTTTCAGCGCGACGGCCACGGTCGAGATCGGCGCGGCCATCTTGGAGGCGATGCTCTCCGGAAAGATCAGGGCCAGCCGCTTGGGCACAAGTTCCCCGACGATCACCGACACATAGGTGATGAAGATGATGACGATGACGGTCGAGAAGATCTCGGTATAGGCCGCCAGTCCGGGGAAGGCGGCTTCAAGGATATGGTTCAGCTCGCCGGCGATCGCCGCCTGGCCATAGGCGCCCGCGGCGATCCCGATCAGGGTGATTCCCACCTGGACCGCCGACAGGAAGTGGGTCGGGTCCTCGGCCAGCTTCAGGGCGGCGCGCGCGCCCCTGTCGCCTCGCTCGGCGCGGCTTTGAAGCTTGGATTTGCGCGAGGAGACGACCGCCAGCTCGGTCATGGCGAACAGGCCGTTGAGCACCACGAGGAGCAGAACGACGACGATGGCGAGGGCTAACATCTAGTGGGGGCGGAACCGGCGCGGCGCGACAGTCGGCGTCCGCGAGGCGGATGATAGGGGGATTTCGCCCCCGCCGCCACGGTTTCCTTGCAACCTCACCCGGTGCGGCCGACCTCAACCGATCCATAGGGCCCGCGCGCGCCGGTGTCCGGCGTGGCGGCGCAGGCCGACATGCCGAGGAAGACGCCGATGAACAGGCCGGTCCGAAGCGCGCGAAGCATGGTTACTCAATTCCTAACGTCCGGGATGGCGAACGTAGGGACCCGATTTCGGTTGCGTGCAAGCGCATGCCCCGGACAGGCGCGGCGTTAACCGGCCTGCACTTCCCATCGGGCGAGTCCGGCTGCGGGACGTCGTGGTTTCAGCTGATCAGCAGGGTCTCGGTCGGCCACAGGACATGGTGCCGCCGGTCGTCGCCCGCGCCGGTGGTGCAGCGCGCGCGGCTCAGCCGGATCAGTCCATCGGAATCGCGCAGCACCATCCCCGCGTCGCTGACGCTGCGGACGCACGACCAGTGACAATGGCGGCCGGTCAGGCTGATCAGGACCGAGCCCGGGCCGTTCTCGTCGACATGGTCGCGGATCACGTTCCAATACCGGTCCAGCGGCACGGGCTCGGCGTTGAAGGCCCGTTTGTGGGTGAACGGCAGCCCGGTCTCGTCCTCGACGTACATGTGGGCGCGGCGCAGCAGCTTGCGCAGGGTCTGGACCCCCATCCCCTCCCCGGCCAGCGCCCCCGCCAGATCGCCTTCGGTCGCCAGTTCCTCGCACAGGACCCGGAACAGCGCCCGATGATGATCGGGCTTCAGGCGGCTGTCCCAGGTCGCGCAGACTTCATGGGTGCTGTTGATGATGGCGTAGATGCCGCACAGCGTATCCAGACTGCCCTGTCGAAACATGTCGCCCCCGCGAATCCCCATCCCAGCGGTACAGCAAAAACCCCGCCTCGCCGCCACCCCTTCCCCCTCGCCCCCCCTCCGCCGTCACCCTCGGGCTTGACCCGAGGGCCAGACCGTCCCGTGCTTGGTGGAAGAGGGCCGGTTGCGCTCGTAGGGCCGCCCCGGGCGCACAGTCCGGACCCGCCTCTGATCCTCGGGTCAAGCCCGGGGATGACGGGGTTGGGAGCAGCTCTCCCGCACAGCAAAACGGCCCCGGGTTTCCCCGGGGCCGCTCGCATTCAGATCGTCAGATCAGCGAGAACTACTCGTTGATCTTGGAGACGACGCCGGCGCCGACGGTGCGGCCGCCTTCGCGGATGGCGAAGCGCAGCTTCTCTTCCATGGCGATCGGGGTGATCAGCTCGACGTTCAGCTCGGCGTTGTCGCCG
>NZ_JARKMV010000004.1:0-137629 GCF_037626195.1 Brevundimonas sp. BR2-1
CAAGCACCGCCGGGTGCTGGCCCATGCCCAGATAGTCGTTCGAACACCAGACCACGACGTCCTGCTCGACGCCGTCCTCGCGGCGGCGAACCGCCTTCGGGAACTGGCCGCGCACGCGCTTCAAATCCGCGAAGACGCGATAGCGCCCCTCGCTCTTGACCTGCTCCACGGCAGTCTGGAAGGCGGCCTTGTAGTCGTACATCAGAGGGACCCCACGCGATCGGTCCTTCTCCTCCCACCCATGTCCGCCCGCGTCACCTCCGGGAAACCCCTACGCCAGCAGGGTCTATCCGGCGAGGATCGTCATCCGGACCAATTCCGACAGGCTTCGAGCCTGCATCTTGGTCATGACGTTGGCGCGATAGACCTCGACCGTGCGCGGGCTGATCTCGAGGTCGTAGGCGATGACCTTGTTGGCGCGGCCGGCGACAAGACCGTCCAGCACCTGACGCTCCCGGGTGGACAGGGAGGCGAGGCGCTCGCGCACCTCGGCATCCTGGCCCTCGCGCTCGGTGGCGCCCGCCTGGCTGGCGAGGGCGGATCGGATCGAAGACAGAAGGGCCTCGTCGTCGAAGGGTTTCTCGATGAAGTCCTTGACCCCGGCGCGGACCGCCTCGATCGCCAGCGGCACATCAGCGTGGCCGGTCATGACGATGACCGGGTGGCGCACGCCCATCTCGGACAGGCGCCGGACCATCTCCAG
Organism: Brevundimonas sp. BR2-1; assembly: GCF_037626195.1. Classification (NCBI taxonomy): domain Bacteria; kingdom Pseudomonadati; phylum Pseudomonadota; class Alphaproteobacteria; order Caulobacterales; family Caulobacteraceae; genus Brevundimonas; species Brevundimonas sp. BR2-1. The sequence goes on from NZ_JARKMV010000004.1 coordinate 704, forward strand.
CCCGTTCATGTCCGGCATGCGCACATCCGTGACGATGCAGCCCGGCGCCAGCGTATCCGTGTGGGCCAGCAAGGCCGCGGCAGATTCATAGGTTCTTGACGCCAGACCCGCCGTGTCCAGCAGGAAGGCCAGCGAATCCCGGATCGCGGGGTCATCATCGACTACATGAACGATCGGCTCACTCGCCATCGTAGAGTTCCTCCTCGCCTACAGAGCGCAGCGTAAAGCAGAATCGCGTACCGCCGCCCGGATTCTGTTCGACCCATATCCGGCCGCCATGGGCCTCGATAATGGTGCGCGAAATCGACAGGCCAACGCCCATGCCGGTCCGTTTGGTGGTGACGAACGGCTGAAACAGCTGGTCAGCGATATCGGGACTGATGCCCGAACCGGTGTCGGCCACGCTGACCTGGGCATATTCGTCGGCTGCGGGATCGAGCCGGATTTCGAGCACCTTTCGCCTGGCGTCCTCCATCGCCTCGATCGCATTGCGGATGAGGTTCAGCACGACCTGCTGAATCTGGACCTTGTCCGCCAGCACCAGGTCGATATCCGGCGAAAAGCGGAAAAGAACGCGAACGCCGTGTTCCTTGGCACCGACGAGGGCAAGGGCGCTGGCTTCCTCGATCAGTTTCGGCAGGCTTTCAACGCGGCGTTCGGCCTCGCCGCGGGCCACGAAGTCGCGCAGACGGCGGATGATGTCGCCGGCCCTGAGGGCCTGGTCGCCGGCCTTCTGGATGGCGTCCTTCAGACGGTCCCGCGCGATGGTCTCGGCGTCCAGCAGACGCAGCGAGCCCTTAAGGTAGTTGGCCATGGCCGAAAGCGGCTGGTTAAGCTCATGCGCCAGGGCCGAGGCCATCTCGCCCATGGCGGTGAGACGCGAGATGTGGACCAGTTCCGACTGCAACTCCTGCAGCCGCTGCTCGGTCTGCTGCCGTTCGCTGAGGTCGCGGACGAAACCGGTGAAGAAGCGCTGGTCGCCGGAAATCATCTCCCCGACGGCCAGTTCCATCGGGAAGGTCGAGCCGTCCTTGCGCTCCCCGACCACGACCCGGCCGACCCCGATAATCCGCCGCTCTCCGGTGGTCAGATAGCGGTCGAGGTATCCGTCGTGCTGCTCGCGATAGGGTTCCGGCATGAGCATCCTGACGTTCTGGCCGATCACCTCGTCCGGGGTCCAGCCGAACAGGCGCTCGGCTGTGGGACTGAAGGACTGCATGATCCCGCGCTCGGTGATGACGACCATGGCGTCCGGCACGGTGGCCAGAATGGACTGCAGATGCGCCTCGCGGGCGCGCAGATCGCGATTCACCGAAATGGCGCGGGACCGCATGTTCTGGAACGCTTCACCGCCAGCGGTGATGACGGCGCCCAGCATCAGGAAGACCACCCCCCCGGCCATGTCGCCGGCGGTCAGGGCGCCGGTCGACCAGGTGACATAGAGGCCGCAGGCGAAGCCCAGCACCGTCGCCACCGCTCCGGGAACAGCGCCGCCGAGGCCCGCCGCCGCGACCACAGCCGGGACAAAGAACAGCAGCGCCAGCCGATCCTGAAGCCACGGCGTAGCGGCCATGCGCGCCGCCAGCCCGCCGCCGGCGCCGAACACCGCGGCGGCCAGACCGTAACCCGTGTGCCGGGTCGCCAGCATCCAGTCCCAAGGAGTCCGGCTCTCAAACTCGGCTGTCGGGGTGGTCGTCATCATGGCCTCCGCAACACCCCGTAGGTGAAACACCCGAATTTCGCCAGCCGCGGGCGGCAGCTACTTCCCTGGCATCGGGCCGCCGGCCCCCAGTTCATTGCTTACGGAAGCCGCCATGACCGCTCCCCTCGTCGACCTCTCTGTCCATCATGCACCCAGGGGCCTGTCCGACCGGACGGCCTGGGGCTTCGTGAAGGCGTTGCGCTTTTTCGCCGACACCTTCTTCGCCAAACGCTATGGCCACCGCGCCGTGGTGCTGGAAACCGTCGCCGCGGTGCCGGGCATGGTCGGCGCGACCCTGAACCACCTGAAGGCCCTGCGCCGGATGAAGGACGACAATGGCTGGATCCGCACCCTGATGGACGAGGCCGAGAACGAGCGGATGCACCTGATGACCTTCATCGAGGTGTGCAAGCCGACCCTGTTCGAACGCTTCATGGTCATCGCCGTGCAATGGGTCTTCTACCTGTTCTTCTTCGGCCTCTACCTGGTGTCGGCCAAGACGGCGCACCGCGTGGTCGGCTATTTCGAGGAGGAGGCCGTCCTCAGCTACACCCACTATCTGGCCGAGATCGACGAGGGCCGCAGCGAGAACGTGGCCGCCCCCGAGATCGCCCGCCGGTACTGGGGCCTGCCCGCCGACGCGACCCTTCGCGACGTGGTGCTGGTGGTTCGCGCCGACGAGGCTCACCACCGCGACGTCAACCATGGCTTCGCCAACGAGCTGTGCGGCGCCGCGCCGATCGCGATCGCGCCCTGCCCGCCGCATGTCGAATTGCAGCCCGCGTGGAAGGCGGCGGCATAGCGGCAACCAGAAACCCGGTCCCTTCGCATGTCGATCCGCACCCTTCCGGCCGCCTGGCGGCCTCACGCTGAGCGCAACCTGCCACGCTATACCAGTTACCCGACGGCGGTCGCCTTCGAGACCGCCGCGGGGGAGGGAGAAGCCCGGGCGTGGCTGGCGGCGACCCGCGCCGACCAGGCGATCTCGGCCTATGTCCATGTGCCCTTCTGCAAGCGGCTGTGCTGGTACTGTGGCTGCAACACGAGCGTCTTTCACGAGTACGACCGGGTCCGGGCCTTCTTCCAGACCCTGATGCTGGAGGTCGATCTGTGGGCCGACGCCATCGGCCCGCACGCCGGCGCCGCCCATCTGCATTTCGGCGGCGGCAGCCCCAACGCCCTGTCGCCCGAAGACTTTCTCGCCCTCGTCCGGCATATGGCCGACCGTTTCGCCCTGCGCCCGGACGCGGAGGTCGCGGCCGAGCTGGATCCGGGCATGCTGACGGAGGCCTTCATCGACGCCTGCGGCGAGGCGGGGGTCACCCGGGTAAGTCTCGGCGTCCAGACCTTCGATCCGGAGGTCCAGACGAAGGTCAACCGCATCCAGCCCTTCGACATGGTCGCCGCCGCCAACGACCGGCTGCGCAAGACTGGCGTGTCGGCGATCAATTTCGATCTGATGTACGGCCTGCCCGGCCAGACCCCCGGGAATGTCGCGGCCTCCACCGAGGCGGCCCTGACCTTGCGGCCCGACCGGGTGGCGGTGTTCGGCTACGCCCATGTGCCGTGGATGAAGAAGCACCAGGTGATGATCCGCGAGGCCGATCTGGCCGATGGCGACGGGCGCTGGGCCCAGGCCGAGGCCGCCGACGAGACGCTGCTGGCTGCCGGCTATGTCCGCATCGGCCTGGACCATTACGCCCTGCCTGACGATCCACTGGCCGTCGCGGCGGCGTCGGGGACGCTGCGCCGCAACTTCCAGGGCTACACCGACGATCCGGCTCCGGTGCTGGTGCCGATCGGTCCGTCTTCGATTGGCCGGTTCGCAGAGGGCTTCGTTCAGAACGCGGCGGCGACCGACGTCTGGGGCCGGGAGGTCGAAGGGGGGCGGTTGCCGGTCGCCCGCCGCCTCGCCGTCGACGCCGGGGACGAGCTGCGCGCGGCCGTGATCGAGCGGCTGATGTGCGACCTGGCGGTCGATGTGGCCGCGGTCTGCCGGGCGCACGGCTTCGCCGATGCGGTTCTGGACAGCGCGATCGTCGCCGCCAGCCGGTTGCAGGTCGACGGCCTCTGCATCGTCGAAGGCCGGATCATCCGGATACCCGCCGAGGCCCATCGCATCATGCGCGTGGTCGCGGCCTGTTTCGACGCCCGCCTGCCGGTCGCCGCGAGCCGGCACGCCCGCGCGGTGTGACAGCCGGGACATCCCCCACTGGGGGAATCCCCGAGTTTGTCGGCCGACAACGTCCGGTCACGCTGATCGACGGAATGGAAGCTTCAATGGGCCGGATTCGGGATCTCCCGCGCGGCCGCAAGGATACTGCGAGATGACAACCAAGAGACTTTGGATCGTCCTCGCCCTGATCATGGCGACGTCGTTCGCGGTGCTGGGGATGATGGGACGGGAGATAAACCGGCAGGCGCCGCCCATACCGGCGCAGGTCGTGGACACGACCGGGGCGGTGCTGCTGACCCGCGAAGACATCCAGACTGGCCAGCTGGCCTGGCAGTCGATGGGCGGCCAGCAGGTCGGCTCCGTCTGGGGCCACGGCGGCTATGTGGCGCCCGACTGGTCCGCCGACCAGCTGCACCGCGAAACCATGGCCCTGCTGGAGATGTGGTCGCAACGCGACTTCGACCAGTCCTGGGCCAGCCTGGACGAGGAGCGTCAGGCCGCGCTGAAGGCCCGGGTCAAGCGCGAGATGCGCACCAACACCTATGATCGGGCCACCGACACCATCACGGTCTCGACCGACCGGGCGGCCGCCATGCGCGAGGTCAAGGCGCACTACGTCGCCCTGCTCAGCGACGATCCGGCGCTGGAATCGCTGCGCGAGCAGTACGCCATCGCCAACAACGCGGTGCCGGACGCCGGCCGCCGCAACCAGATCTCGGCCTTCTACTGGTGGGCCAGCTGGGGCGCGGGGACCCAGCGTCCGAACGACGTCATCACCTACACCTCCAACTGGCCGCACGAGCCGCTGATCGACAATGTGCCGACCCCGGCCAACATCGTCTGGTCGGTGGCCAGCGTCCTGCTGCTGATCCTCGGCGTCGCCGCCCTGATCTTCTGGCACGCCCGTCAGCCCAAGGAAGAGCACCTCGAACCGCCCACGGCCGATCCGCTGATGGGCATGAAGCCGACGCCCTCGATGAAGGCGGCGGGCAAGTATTTCCTGACCGTGATCGCCCTGTTCCTGCTGCAGGTCGGCCTCGGCGCCGTCACCGCCCACTATGCGGTCGAGGGCCATGATTTCTACGGCATTCCGATCTCGGAATGGATTCCCTACGCCGTCACCCGCACCTGGCACACCCAGCTGGCGGTGTTCTGGATCGCCACGGCCTGGCTGGGCACGGGCCTCTACATCGCCCCCATCGTCTCAGGCAAGGAACCGCGGTTCCAGGCCCTCGGCGTCAACGTCCTGTGGGTCGCCCTCGTCTTCGTGGTCCTCGGATCGATGGCCGGCGAATGGTTCGGCGTGCAGCAGATTTTCGACCTCGACACCAACTGGTGGTTTGGTCACCAAGGCTGGGAATATATCGACCTCGGCCGCTTCTGGCAGAGCCTGCTGTTCGTCGGCCTGCTGCTTTGGCTGCTGCTGGTGACCCGGGCCCTGTGGCCGGCGCTGAGGGAGAAGTCCCAGGCCAAGCCGGTGCTGGTGATCCTGTTCCTGTCCACCGTGGCCATCGCCCTGTTCTATGCGGCCGGTTTCATGTGGGGCAAACACACCCACATCTCGATGGTCGAATACTGGCGCTGGTGGGTGGTCCACCTGTGGGTCGAGGGCTTCTTCGAAGTGTTCGCCACGGCGGTGATCAGCCTGCTGTTCGTTCGCCTCGGCCTGGTCCGGCCGATGGTGGCCAATGTCGCGGTCGTGTTCGGCACCATCGTCTTCATGACCGGCGGGGTGCTGGGCACGGCGCACCACTGGTATTTCGCCGGCACGCCCACTTCGGTGATGGCCATTGGTTCGGTGTTCTCGGCCCTCGAGGTCGTGCCCCTGGCCCTGGTCGGCTTCGAGGCCTTCGAGAACTGGCGGCACACCAAGGCCGCGCCTTGGGTCAAGGCCTACAAATGGCCGATCCTGTTCTTCGTGGCCGTCGGCTTCTGGAACCTGCTCGGCGCCGGCGTCTTCGGCTTCATGATCAACCCGCCGCTGAGCCTGTATTACATCCAGGGGCTCAACACGACGGCGACCCACGCCCACGCGGCCCTGTTCGGGGTCTACGGGATGCTGGGCATCGGCCTGCTGCTGTTCTGCTTCCGCAGCCTGGCCCGCCGCGAGGCGTGGAGCGACACGCTGCTGGCCTGGACGTTCTGGCTGTTGAACATCGGCCTGGCGATGATGCTGTTCCTGTCGCTGCTTCCCATCGGGGTGGTCCAGGCCTTCGCCAGCATCGAGCACGGCATGTGGTACGCGCGCTCTCCGGCGGTTCTTCACTCGCCGCTGGTCCAGACCCTGGTCTGGATGCGCGTCCCCGGCGACGTGGTCTTCGGGGCGGGGGCCGTGACACTGGCGATCTTCGCCGCCCGGCTGGTGATCGGCGGGCTCAAGCCCCGACCCGCCGTCGATACTCCAGCCGAGCCGGCGGTCCTGCCGGCCGAGTAGCGGGCCGCCAGCGTATCGGGGCGGGGAGGGGTTCGCCTCTCCCCGCCCTTTCTTTTTCCAGAGGATATTTCTCCCGTGGCCACGACAGCCCAGTCCATCCGGCGGTATTCCGGCCCGCCCCTGTTCAGCTTCGGCTTCAGGCCCTTCTTCCTGTTCTCGGCCGTGTGGGCGACGGTCGCGGTGCCGGTCTGGGTGGCGTCGATGACGCTGGGCGACGGCACGGTCGGGAGCATGGACGGGCGGCTGTGGCATATCCACGAGATGCTGTTCGGCTATCTGGCGGGGGTCATCGCCGGCTTCCTGCTGACGGCGGTGCCAAACTGGACGGGCCGCCTGCCGGTGACGGGCGCGAAGCTGGCGGGATTGTTCGCCCTGTGGCTCGCGGGCCGGGCGGCGGGCTTGCTGCCGGCGTCGATGGCCGGTCCGGCGGCCGTGACCGACAGCGCCTTCCTCGTGGTCTTCGCCGCCCTGATCTGGCGCGAGGTGCTGGCGGCGAAGAACCGGCGCAACCTGCCGGTCTGCCTGCTGGTGTCGGTGCTGGCGGCCGCCAATATCGCCTTCCATCTGCGGAGCCAGATTCCTCTGTTCGGCCCCGGCGCGGAGCGGGCCGCCGTGGCGGTCGTCACCGGCCTGATCGCTTTGATCGGGGGCCGGGTGACCCCCAGTTTCACCCAGAACTGGACCCAGGCGCAGGGCATTTTGAAGGGCCCGACCGCATTCAACCCGTTCGACGCCGGGGTGCTGGCCGTGACCGGCTTGGCGCTGGTCGCCTGGGTGGCGGCACCGCTGTCGCCGTTCACCGGCGCGGCGCTCGTCGTGGCGGGCGTGGCTAATCTGGCCCGGCTGGCGCGTTGGCGCGGCTGGCTGGCGCGGCGCGAGGCCCTCGTCTGGATTCTCCACCTCGGCTATGCGTGGCTCGGCCTGGGGCTGATCCTTCTCGGACTGTCCGCCCTGGCTCCGGCCGCCGTGCCGTTCTCCGCGGGCATCCATGCACTGACCACCGGGGCCATGGGCGTCGAGACGCTGGCCATCATGACCCGGGCCACGCGGGGCCATACCGGTCGGCCCCGGGTCGCCGACCGTTCGACGACCGCCATCTATCTGCTGATCCTGTCCGCGGCGGCCGTTCGGGTGTCGGCGCCGTTTCTGGCGGAATGGACCCTGGCCCTGCTCGCGGTTTCGGCGACGCTGTGGGGCCTGGCCTTCGCAAGCTTCGTCGCCGCCTACGGACCGATGCTGTGGCGGCGGTCGCTATGACATTGCGCCCGCGCAAGGCGATGGATCGCGGGACGTGGGACCAGGACGTCATGCTTCGTCCCGCCACCGACTGCTGCGACCCGGCGATGTGTCCGACAGACTTGTGCTGTCACGGTGATTGCCACTGCTCGCCCTCTGCGCCTCGCGGCGATCGGCTGATGCTGCAGGCGCTCGGGCTGGGCGCGGCGGCGCTGGCCGTCGCCGGGGTGGCCCTGCCGGTTCTGCCGACGACGCCGTTCCTCCTGTTGTCGGCCTGGGCGTTCGCGCGGTCGTCGCCCCGTCTCGAGGCGTGGTTGCGGGACCATCCGCGGCTCGGTCCGCCGCTGAAGGCCTGGGAACAACGCCGCGCCATCCCGGCCCGGGCCAAGGCGTTCGCCCTGACAAGCCTGCCGCTCAGCGGCCTGCTGATTCATGCGTCAGGGGCCGGTCTGGCCGTCACCGCCACGGTTGGGGTCGCACTGGCCTGCGTCGGCGGCTGGGTTCTGACCCGGCCGTCCTGAACGGAGCTTGCGCACCGACAACGACGCGGCGGCGGTCCCGCGCCATCCATCCCGCAGGAGATCCCATGCCTTCATCCCCCGCTGCCGTCGTCGCCGGCGCCTATTTTCCCGGACCCCGTTCCGAAAACGAGACCTGGGTGCGTGGCGAGTTCCAGGCGGTGCTGGATCAATGGTTCGGCTGGCGCAAGGGCCTGTTCACCGCCGACCCCTTTCTGGTCGGTCCCTCGGACCGGCTGTCGCCCGAGCGGCTCGAGCGGCGAGAGGTCCTGTCGCGGGAGCTGGCCGAACTGTGCGAGGCGCTGACCGCCGAGACCCCGACCTACACCCCCCGCTACATCGGCCACATGAAGGCGGAGGTGTCGCTGCCTGCACTGCTGGGTTGGCTGGCGGCCATGCTGCACAATCCCAACAACACCTCGCGCGAGGCCAGCAAGGTCGGCACGGTGATCGAGACCGAGGCCATCGCCATGCTGGCGGCCATGGTCGGCTATGACCCGGTGACGGCCGAGGGCCATTTCACGTCCGGCGGTACGGTGGCCAATTTCGAGGCCGTCTGGCGGGCCCGCTATCGGCTCGACCACTGGCTCAGCCTCGGCCTCTACATCGCCGAAAAGACCGGCGAACCGCTCGACGTCTTCGCCGCGGCTCATATGGGCTGGGACCGGTTCCGCGAGCTGTGGGTCGAGCACGGACTGACCGACAGCGTGCTGCGCCGCTACAGCGCCGCTATCGGCGTGCCGGCGAACATCTGGCTCCGCATCGGCCGCGCCGCCGGCCGCGACTATCTGGGTCCGGTGATGTTGGTCCCCGGCAACAAACACTATTCCTGGTCCAAGGCCGCGAACCTGTTCGGCCTCGGCGAGGAATCGCTGTGGGCGGTCGACCTCGACGCTGAGGGCCGGCTCGACGTCAACGATCTGGATCGGCTGATCCGGCGAGCCGAATCCGCGGGCCGTCCCGTGCTGATGGCCGTCGGCGTGGCCGGGACCACCGAGACGGGGGAGATCGACCCGATCGACGCCCTGCATGACCGGCTGGAGCAGTGGGAGGCCGAGCGCGGCGTGCACATCTGGCGGCATGTCGACGCGGCCTATGGCGGCTTCCTGTGCGCCATCCTGGGCGGGCCGGACGAGGCTGTGCTCACGCCGGCCAGCGTCGCCGCGCTGGGGGCCATCGGCCGCGCGGACTCCGTCACCATCGACCCGCACAAGCTGGGCTACGTCCCCTACGCCTGCGGGGCCTTCCTGACCCGGGACACGGCCCGCTACGCGGTTTCGGCCTTCGACGCCCCCTATCTGGATCGCCCGGAGCTGGGCGACGGCAAATGGTCGTCGACCCTGGAGGGGTCGCGGTCGGCGGCCGGGGCGGCCGCGGTCTGGCTGAGCGGCCGCACCCTCGGTTTCGGCCCGTCGGGACTGGGGGCGCTGCTGGCCGAAACGGTGCGGACGCGGCAGGCATTCGAGACGACCCTCGGCGCCGCCGTGCCTGAGGTCAGGTTCCTGGACCCCGCAGACGCCAACATCGTCTGCTTCTCCGTGGCCAGGCCTGGCGAGTCGCTGGCCGGCGCCAATCGCCGCACCACAGCGCTGTTCGACCGGATCCACCACTCGCCGGAATTCTCGGTCTCGAAGACCACCCTCGGCCCCGACTATGCGGCGGCGATCGCCCGCCATGTCGACGGTTTCGGCGGCGTCGTCGACGCGTCCGGGATGGTGCTGATCCGCTGCGTGTTCATGAATCCCTACTGGGCGGCTCCGGAATTCCGCGAGGCCCTGTTCCCGCCGTTCATCGTCCTGGTCCGCGAGAGTCTCGATGAGGGCCTGGAGGCGGCGGCGTGACCGGTCGCGCCGGGGCGGGCTGGCGGTCGAGAAGTTCGCGGCGCGCCACGTCCGGCCGGGGCGGGGCCGCCACCGGCGTCCTGATGGCCCTGCGCGATCCGGTGGAGCGCCTCCTGACCCTCGCCCTGCGCCGGGTGGCGCGGCGGCGGCCGGATGTATTCGAACGGCTCGGCGAGGCCGGAGACGTGATCTTCATCGTCGCCCCGACTGACTTTCCGGTGGCTTTTCGCCTGCGGCCCGGCCGCGGATCCGGCGATGTCCGGGTGGTGCGGGACGACGGCACGGCGCCCCACGCCGCCCGCATATCCGGCCCGCTGGTGACCCTTCTGGCGCTGTTCGACGGCCGATGCGACGCCGACTCGGCCTTCTTCTCCAGATGCATCCGCGTCAACGGCGACACCCGGGCGGTGGTCGCCCTGCACAACACGCTGGAGGCCGCCGAGCTGACCCTCGCCGACCTGCTGGGCGTCGGGCCGCCCTTCCGCGACCGGCTGAACGCGGGCCTTGCCCGAACGCTGGGCCGGCTGCGGCCGGCCGGGGCAGGGGTCTGAGATGGGATCGATCGAACTGGTGTGTCCGGCCGGATCTCCCGCCATGCTGAAGGCCGCGATCGAGGCGGGCGCCGACAGCGTCTATTGCGGCCTGCGGGATGACACCAACGCCCGCAACTTCCCCGGTCTCAACTTCTCGCCGGCCGAGCTGACCGACAGCGTGGCCTGGGCGCATGATCACGGAGCCAGGGTGCTGCTGGCGGTCAACACCTTCGCCCGGGCCGGAGCCGGCGACCGCTGGCGGGCCTCGGTCGACGCCGCCGCGGGAACCGGCGTGGACGCTGTCATCGTCGCCGACCTCGGTGTGCTGGCGCATGCGCGGGAGGCTCACCCGGGCCTGCGGCTGCACCTGTCAGTCCAGGCGGCCGCGGGTTCACCCGAGGCCATCGCCTTCTACGCCGAGGCCTATGGGGTGAAGCGGGTCGTGCTGCCGCGCGTGCTCAGCGTCGAGGAGATCGCCGCCCTGATGCGCGAGATCACCGTCGAGACCGAGGCCTTCGTATTCGGCGGCCTGTGCGTCATGGCCGAGGGCCGCTGCGCCCTGTCGTCCTATGTCACCGGTCGGTCGCCCAATCTCAGCGGCGTGTGCTCGCCGCCGGAATCGGTCACCTACACCGAGGAGCAGGGGGCGCTGGTGTCGCGCCTCGGCGGGCTGGCGCTGGACCGCTACGCGGCCGGCGAGCCGGCCGGCTATCCGACCCTGTGCAAGGGCCGGTTCGAGGTCGGCGGCGGCCTGTCCTATCTGTTCGAGGATCCGGTCAGCCTGAACGCCATGAGCCTGCTGGCGGCGCTGCGCCGCGCGGGCGTCACGGCGGTCAAGATCGAGGGGCGGCAGCGGGGCAAGGCCTATGTGGCGCGGGTCGCCTCGGCCTTTCGGGGCGCCATCGACGCCCTCGACCAAGGTGCGGACCCGACGCCGTTCGAAAGCCTGCTGACCGACCTCGCCGAGGGCGGTCGCGAAACCGCCGGCGCCTACCGGAAGACGTGGCGATGACAGATCCCATCCAACTGACCGTCGGACCGCTGCTGTTCAACTGGGCGCCCGACCGCATCCGCGACTTCTATGCGCGGATCGCCGATGAGGCGCCGGTCGATCGCGTCTATCTGGGGGAGGTGGTGTGCGGCAAACGGGCGCCCCTGGTCGACGCGGCACTGGCCGACGCCGCCGATCGGCTGACCCAGGCGGGCAAGACGGTGGTCTGGTCGAGCCTGGGGCTTCCGGCCCTCAAGCGTGACCGCAAGGCCATCGCCGCCTTGTCGGCCGAACAGGAAATCCTGGTCGAGATCAACGACATCTCCGGCTTGCAGGGTCGGACCGGGGCGTTCGTGGCCGGGCCGCTGCTCAACATCTACAACGAGGGGGCCGCGCGCGAACTGATGAGACGTGGCTGCGTCCGGCTGTGCGCCAATGTCGAACTGTCGCTGGAGGCCGTGACCGCGATCGGCGTCGCCTGCCCCGGGCTGGAGATCGAGCTGTTCGCCTTCGGCCGGCTGCCGCTGGCCCTGTCGGGACGCTGCTATCACGCCCGCCACCATGGCCTGCACAAGGACGCCTGCCAGTTCATCTGCGACCGCGACCCCGACGGGCTGGTGCTGAAGACGCTGGACGGGCGCGACTTCCTCGCCGTCAACGGCGTGCAGACCCTGTCGCACGGAGTCCAGCTGGTCGACGGGGCGGGAGCGGCCCTGAGGGCGGCCGGAGTCACCGCCCTGCGCCTGTCGCCGCATACCGCCGACATGGTCGCCGTGGCCGCCGCCTTGCGCGATCGGGTGGACGGCCGGATCGACCGGACCGAACTCGTCGCCCGGGTTGTCGCCTCCGGCCCGCCGGGCGAGCTGGTCGGCGGCTATCTGCGGGGCCAGGCGGGCCTGGAAACCATCGGAGGGCTGTCATGACGGAGCGAAATCTCGCCGACCTCCGCACCGAGCTGGACGCGCTGGACCGCCGTGTGGTCGAGGCGCTGGCGCAGCGGCAGCGCATTGTTGAAGCCATCGCCCGGCTGAAGGACGATCCCGCCAGGGTGCGCGATCCGGACCGGGTCGAGGCGGTTCTGGCCAATGTGTTGCAGGCGGCCGGCCTGGCCGGTCTGTCGGCCGCCATCGCCGAGCCGGTCTGGCGGCTGCTGGTCGAGCGATGCGCCGATCATGAGGTGGTCTGGCTTGAGGCGCAGTCCGAGGCCTCCCAGGACAGCTGTTGCGGTTGTCAGGGCGGTTTCGCCGCCCCCTGACGATCGGCCCGGGCCCGGTTAGAGCGGGGCCGATCACCGTATAATTGCGGAGACGGGGCCTTGCGTCAGCGCAAGGAGCATGGACCGGACCGGGCCCAATTGAGCGCACGGTCCGGTCAGGGCCGGACGACTTTCCGGGTTCGCCATGTTCATCTCCCCTGTCTCCGCCATCGCCCTGATGCTGGCGGCCGGCGCGCCGCAGGACGCCGCGTATCTCACCCATCTGACGGCCCCGGACGAGCCGGTCGTGCTTGCCGATGTGGTGATCGCCGGGCGGCGCGATCCGCTGGCCCCCGCGGTGGCGGCGCGGGCCCGCGCGGAGGTGCAGGAGACGCCGGGCGCCGTGGCGGTGGTCAGCCGCGAGCAATACGCCGACCATATGGCCATGCACCTCGGTGACGCCCTGCATACGGTGCCGGGCGTCTATGCGGAGAAGCGTTGGGGCGAGGAGGTCCGGCTGTCGATCCGCGGTTCGGGCGTCGGCAACTCGTCGCACAACCGCGGCGTGGTGCTGGCCCAGGACGGCGTGCCCTTCAACCAGGCCGACGGCTTTGGCGACTTCCAGGAAATCGATCTGCTCAGCGCCCGCTATATCGAGGTGTTCAAGGGCGGCAACGCCATTCGCTTCGGCGGCGCGACCATGGGCGGCGCCATCCAGCTCAACACCCCGACCGGCCGCGACGCGCCGGAACGCAACGAGGTCCGGCTGGAGGCCGGCTCTTTCGGGACCTGGCGCGCCCACGGCGAGATGGCCCGCGAATGGGGCGATACGGACCTCTGGGCCGGCGTCTCGGTGCTCGGCGCCGACGGCTGGCGGGACCACTCCGTCCAGGCCTCGCAACGGCTCAGCCTCAATGCCGGTCACCGGTTCGGCGACGGCCGCGAAGTGCGGGTGTTGCTCAGCGCCGCGGACATCGAGAACGAGATTCCCGGGGCCCTTACCCTGACGCAGGCGCTCGAGAATCCGACCGCCGCCGCGGCGGCCAATGTGGCGAAGGATTATCGCCGCGACATGACCTCCCTGCGCGGCTCGGTGCAGACCCGCTGGCGTCTGGACGAGGCGTGGAGCTTCGAGGGCGGTCTCTATGCGGCGGCCAAGGATCTGGACCACCCCATCTCGGTGGTTATCGACCAGCAGAGCCGCAATGTCGGGGCCTTCGGCCGCCTCGACTGGACCGGCAAGCTCGGCGGGCTGAACGCCGACCTGTTCGTCGGCGCCTGGCTGCGCGACGGCCGGCTGGACGGTCTGACTTTCCAGAACAACGCCGGCTGGCGCGGCGCCCTGACCGGCGACAACACCCAGCGCGCCACGGCCGCGGACGTCTTCGCCGAGGGCCGGCTGTTCGTCACCGGGCGGCTGGCGATGGTGGCCGGTGGCAGCTGGGGGTGGACCACCCGCGACTACGCCGATCACCTGAACCCGTCCCGCGACGCCTCGAAAGATTTCGAGTGGTTTGCGCCCCGGGTCGGCCTGTTGTGGGAGGACGACGCCGGCCGGCAGCTGTTCGCCAACCTGACCCGCTCGGTCGAGCCGCCGCATTTCTCCGCCCTGGTGCAAACGCCATATCCGGACTTCGTGCCAGTCGAGGCCCAGGAGGCGTGGACGGTCGAGATCGGCGCCCGGGGCCGCAAGGGGCCGTTGTCCTGGGATATTGCCCTCTATCGCATGGCCGTCGAGAACGAGCTGCTGACCTTTCTGACGGCGCCCGACATTCCGGCCGCCACATTCAACGCCGGCGACACCGTGCACCAGGGCCTTGAAGCCGGCCTGGACTGGATGATCTGGCGCGATGGCGAACGCCGGCTGAAGTTGCACCAGACCTGGGCCTGGACCGACCTGCGCTTCGACGGGGATCCTCACTATGGCGTCGGCCGCCTGCCGGTCATCCCGGAGCACCACTATCACGCCGAGTTGAGCTACGACGCCGGCCGCTGGTCGATCGCGCCGTCGGTGCAGTGGACGCCTAAGGACAGCTGGGTCGACTATGCCAACACCCTGAAGTCACCCGGCTACGCCGTCTGGTCGTTGAACGCGACCCTGGCGGTGACCCCCGGGATCAAACTGTTCCTCGACGCCCGCAACCTGACGGACGAGCGCTACATCGCCAACGCAAGCGCCGTCACCGACGCTCGCGTCGCATCCACCGCGGTCTTCTGGCCGGGCGAGGGGCGCAGCGCCTTCGTCGGCCTTCGCACCAGCTTCTGACATCTTCACCGGTCGTCCGCCGGGCGCAAAGCCGGTGGGAGATTTCAGTCCGCGGGGCCCGGGTCCCGCGGACTTTCGAGTCTGCCTTTCTCCGCAGACAGGCCTCCGTATGAACCCCTAGGGGATGCTGCGAGGGCTTTGAAGTGTTGCCAAGAAGATCCTTCAATATGTTGATTTTACAACATATTTTTGAGGAAAAGTTCGCCGACGAAGCCGCGGTGCATGGCCGGAGGTCTTGTGGTCCGGGAACGTTGTTCCGGCACAAAGTCGCCCCCAAGGGAGGCTCCTAGACCACTCCCCATTGGGGCCGCAGAGAGCCCCGGGGAAAGATCATGAAACTCTTCGCACTTCTCTCCAGCGCCGCTGTCCTGGCCCTGGCCGCCGCGGTTCCCGGAGCCGCTTCCGCCCAGGAAGCGGCCGCGCCGACAGCGCCGGCCGCCGACATCATCCGCCGCGCCACCGACCTGCCGGCGCCGCTCACCGCCAACAGCCCGCGCCACCACGTGGTGGGACTGGAGACCACAGAGGTGATCGGCCAGCTTGAGGACGGGACCAGCTATACCTACTGGACCTACAACAACAAGGTCCCCGGGCCCTTCGTCCGCGTTCGGGTCGGCGACACGGTCGAGGTCAATATGACCAACGCCGCCAACAGCGTCATGATGCACAACGTCGACTTCCACGCCGTGACCGGTCCCGGCGGCGGCGCGGCGGCGACCAACGCCAATCCCGGCGAGACGAAGTCCTTCACCTTCAAGGCCCTGCAGCCCGGCCTCTACGTCTACCACTGCGCCACGCCGATGGTGGCCCAGCACATCGCCAACGGCATGTACGGCCTGATCCTCGTCGAGCCCGAGGGCGGACTGCCTGCGGTCGATCACGAGTTCTATGTGATGCAGGGCGAGCTCTACACGGAGGAAGACCAGGGCACGCCGGGTCTCCTTACCGAGAGCGTCGAGAAACTGCTCAACGAACAGCCGACCTATTACGTCATGAACGGCGCATTCAAGGCCCTGACCGGCGAGAACGCCCTCAAGGCCGAGGTCGGCGATACGGCCCGGATCTATTTCGGCGTCGGCGGCCCCAACAAGATCTCCAGCTTCCACGTCATCGGAGAGATCTTCGACCATGTGTACCGCGACGCCTCGCTGACCAGCCCGCCGGTCACCGACGTGCAGACCGTGCTGGTGCCTCCGGGCGGCGCTACGGTGGTCGATCTGACCTTCGAGGTTCCCGGCAGCTATATCATGGTCGATCACGCCCTGAGCCGCGTCGACCGCGGCGCCGCCGGCATCATCGAGGTCACCGGACCGCAGAACCCGGCGATCTTCCGGGGCTCGCCCGAGGCCCACAACCACATGGAACACTAGTCGCCAGTCTGGTGTGCGACTCGCGGCCGTCGGGAATATCCCCGGCGGCCGCTTTTTTCGGAGAGATGTCGATGCCGATGAGACGCCTTGCGGCGCTGGCCCTCGCGCTGGCGGCGGTCCCCGCCGCTGCCTCGGCCCAGTCGACGGACGCCGACGCCCGCATCCTGTTCGAGACCCGCCTTCGCAGCGAGACGGTCGATCAGCAGGGCTTCATCGAACAGGCCCACGCCCTGACCGTGCGCACCCGGCTGGGCTGGCGGTCGCCAACAGCGGACGGCCTGCAGCTGCTGGTCGAGGGGGAGGGGGTCGCCGTGCTGGACGACCGCTATTCGGCCCCGGTCGATCCCGTCCCGGGTCGTCCCGCCGTGGCTGACGGCGAGACGCTGGAGCTGAACCGGGCGCAGGTGCGGTGGACCGGCCTGTCAGACACGGAGGTCACCCTCGGCCGTCAGCGGCTGACCGTGGGCAACAGCCGCTTTGTCGGCAACGTCGGCTGGCGCCAGAACGAACAGACCTTCGACGCCGTCCGGGTCGCCAGCACGGCGCTGAAGCCTCTCACCCTGACCTGGGTTTTCGCGGACCGCGTCCAGCGGCCGCTCGGTCACGAGCACGCCCAAGGGGTCTGGCGGGGCGACATTCACCTGTTGCAGGCCGAGACGGATACGCCGGTCGGACGATTGAGCGGGTTCGGCCTGAGCGTCGACCTGGACAATGCCGCCGCCTTCTCTTCAACCACGGTCGGCGCCCGCCTGACTAGGACGCGCCTCGTGTCCGGCGATCGCTCCCTGACCTGGTCTGCCGAATACGCGGTGCAGACCGACGCCGGAGCCAATCCGGCCAACTACTCCCTGGACTTCCAGGCCGTGGCCGTGGGTCTGCTGTCGCCGCGCTGGTCCGTTGGCGCGGGCTATGAGCGGTTCGACGGCGACGGCCTTTCGGGATTCCAGACGCCGCTGGGCACGGGGCATGGTTTCCTGGGCTGGTCCGACGTCATCACCACGACGCCGCCCTTCGGCGTCCGCGACCTGTTCCTGCGCGGCCACGTCGGGGTTCCGGTCGGGTCACGCACGCTGCGCCTGGCCGCCGAGGCGCACGCCTTCCACGACGCCGATGGTGATTTCGCCCTGGGCCGGGAGCTGGACCTGTCCGCCACCCTGCCCGTCGACAGCCACTGGTCGGTCGAGCTGAAGGCCGCCCATTTCGATGGCGACCATCCTGCTTTCGGCGACGCTGACAAGGGCTGGCTGACGCTCGAGTACCGCTACTGAGGGGAGGGGGCGCAGCCCCCTCCGGTTCAGCCTAGCCGCATTTGGAGTAACCGCATTCGAAGCAGGTGTCGCAGCCTTCCTTGCGGACCATGCCGGGTATTCCGCAGCGCGGGCAGCAGGCTTTTGAGCCCGCCGTGGCGGTCGGAGGGACCGCGGGAGCGGTTTCGGCGGCTTCGGACTCCGCGCAGGCGGCGGCGTCACGCGCGAGGTGGCGCTCGATCACCCCCCCGATCGCCGCCAGCAGGGAGGGAACGTAGCGGCCATTCAGCCAGCCGCCGCCCCGGGGATCGAACACCGCCTTCAGCTCTTCGGCGACAAACGACACGTCCCCCCCGCGCCGGAACACGGCCGAGATCATCCGGGTCAGGCCCAGCGTCCAGGCGTAGTGCTCCATGTTCTTGGAGTTGACGAAGATCTCGAACGGCCGCGGTCCGTCCGGCCCTTCGACGTCGTTGATGGTGACGTAGACAGCGTGCGGGCTGTCGGGCCATTTGATCTTGTAGGTCGAGCCGGTCAGCGCCTCGGGCCTCGGGCTCAGGCGAATTTCGGCCGGCGGGGTCGGGGCCGGCGCAGCAGCCGGCGTGGCCGAGAGCACCGAGCCGGTGACGGCGTTCGGCCGATAGGTGGTCAGACCCTTGCAGCCCAGCCGCCAGCCTTCGACATACACATCTGCGAAATCGTCGAAGGCGATGTCCTCAGGGCAGTTGACGGTCTTGGAGATCGAACTGTCGATCATCTCCTGGGCCGCCGCCTGCATGCGCAGATGCTGGGCCGGGGTCAGGGTCTGGGCGGTTACGAAACTGTCGGCGGGCGGGGGCGCGTCGCCATGCAGGCGCTTCCAGACGGTCAGGGCGTAGTCCTCGACGGCCTCCTCGCGTTTCGTGCCGTCGGGCTGCAGCACCTTGCGGGTGTAGGCGAAGGCGAACACCGGCTCGACGCCGGATGAAACGTTTCCGGCCATCAGCGACGTGGTGCCGGTCGGGGCGATCGAGGTCAGGCAGCCGTTGCGCAGGCCGTGCCGGGCGATCAGCGCCCGCGTCTCCTCGTCGAGTTCGAGCAGGTTCGGCCGATCGAGCACGGCGGGATCATAGAGTGGGTAGGGACCCTTCTCGCCGGCCAGCTCGGCGGAGGCGCGATAGGCCTCGCGTTTGATCACGCCCAGCCAGCGCCGGGTCATCTCAGCCGCCGTTTCCCCGCCATAGGGGACCCCGCAGAACACAAGAGCGTCGGCGAGGCCGGTGACGCCGAGGCCGAGCCGCCGCTTGGCCCGGGCCTCCTCGGCCTGGGCCTCGAGCGGGAAACGCGAGACGTCGATGACGTTGTCGAGGAAGCGGATCGCCGTGCGGGTGAGGTCGCCAAGCCGGTCCTCGTCCAGCGCCGCCCCCGGCTCGAAGGGACTGTCCACGAGCCGCGCCAGGTTGATCGAGCCCAGCAGGCAGGCGCCGTAGGGCGGCAGCATCTGCTCGCCGCACGGGTTGCTGGCCGAGATGGTCTCGACGCCGGCCAGGTTGTTCCGCTCGTTGACCCGGTCGATGAAGATCACGCCCGGCTCGGCGACGTCGTAAGTGGCCTGCATCAGCCGGGCCCACAGGTCGCGCGCCGGCACGGTGCGGTATGTCTCGCCGCCGAAGACCAGCGGCCAGTCCGCTCCGGCCTCCAGCGCCCGCATGAAGGCGTCAGGAACCAGCACCGAGACGTTGAAATTCCTCAGCCGCGCCGGGTCGCGCTTGGCGTCGATGAAGGCTCCAATGTCCGGATGGTCGATGCGCAGGCAACCCATCATGGCGCCTCGTCGCTGGCCGGCCGACAGAATGGTGCGGCACATGGAGTCCCACACGTCCATGAAGCTCAGTGGTCCCGAGGCGTCGGCCCCGACGCCCTTCACCGGCGCGCCCGATGGTCGGATGGTCGAGAAGTCCATGCCGACGCCGCCGCCCTGCTGCATGGTCACGGCCGCCTCGCGCACGGCGTCGAAGATGCCGTCCAGTTCATCCGGCACGGCTCCCATGACGAAGCAGTTGAACAGGGTCACGGCCCGGCCGGTGCCGGCCCCGGCCATGATCCGCCCGGCGGGCAGGAACTGGAAGTCGGACAGGGCCTCGGCGAACCGCTCGCGCCAATGCCGCCTCAGCTTCGGGGTCTCGGCCTCGGCGATGGCCGCCGCCACCCGCGCCCAGGTCTGTTCCACCGTGTCGTCGCCGGCCCCTTCGGCCGGCTTGAAGCGATATTTGCTGGACCAGATGTCGGCCGCGAGCGGATTGTCGAACGCCATGGATGTCTCCTTCCCCCGAAGGCTGACCGATTCCCTTCGGCGCGGGATTGTTCGGGCGCAACGACGCGACAATCCGCGTCCGCCACGGGGGTCTTTCAAGGAGATGAGTCCATGCAATCCCCGCGTCTCGACCTCATTCCCGAAGCCGATCCGGGCGTCCTGCGGCGCTGGGGTGTCGCGGACTGCGACCAGGTCGACCGCCGCGCCATGACCCGCAGCCTCACCCTTCTTCTGGACGACGAGGTCGCGCCGCCGGCGGACACGACCCGTCTGATCCGCCACATCCGCGACCGCTATCATCGCGCCCTTGTCGGGGTGATCGAGGACGCCGTCGCGCTGGCGACCGCTTGCGAGGCCGCGCATAGCCGGGAGGACTTGTGGCCGCACGGCCTGTGCGATCGGCTGGTCGAGATTCTCGAAGCGCTCGAGCACCATCAGCAGCGCGAGGACGCCGTCGTCTTCCCCTTGCTGCTGGCCGACAAGCCGCAGGCGGCAGAGGCGGCGCGGATCATGGAGGCCGAACACGCCCGGATCCGCAGGCTGCTCGACGCCCTGCTCGTCCTTACGCAGGGCTTTAAGGTTCCCGCGCAGGCCTGCGCCAGTTGGCGCGTGCTGTATGTCCTGTGCTGCAAGATCAACGCCGACATCCGCGAACAGATGAGACTGGAGGAAGGTGAACTGTTCTCGCCCCACATCCGGGAATCTACGGAGGCTTCTGTTTGTTCGGACGCAATGTTCAGGTGACGGAGAAGACTAGAAGAGATGCATGCCGCGAACATCTCGCGCATTCACTTTTAAGGTCCAAGTCATGTTCCTGAAACTTCTCCCCACGGTATGCGCGGCCGCCGCGCTGATCGCCGCCACGCCGGCCGCCGCGGGCGAACACGTCGTTCAGATGCTGAACCGCGGGGCCGGCGGGGCGATGGTCTTCTCGCCCGCGCTCGTCCAGGCGCGGCCGGGCGACACCATCCGCTTCGTCCCCACCGATCCGGGCCATAACGCCGAAACGATCGCCGGAATGATCCCGGCGGGCGCGACGGTCCAGCGCGGTCCCATGGGCCGCGAGTTCGTCCTGCGGGTAACCCAGTCCGGGGTCTATGCCGTGAAGTGTGCGCCGCACTACAGCATGGGCATGGTCGCCCTGATCCAGGTCGGACCGGCCGGTTCGAATCTGGAAGCGGTCCGGACGGCCGTGGCCCGCACGCCGCCGCTGGCGCGCCGGCGGTTCACCGAGATGCTGACCCGGGTCCGCTGACCCGAGGCAAGGGAAGGCCGGCCTTCAGGGGTCGGCCTTCAGCCACGCTATAGCAGGACCGTCGGATCAGCCGACGCCGTTCTCCGCCAACTGGGTCAGGGCGCGGGGGTCGCGAACGACAATCCGGCGCCGGGCGCTGCCGGTCACGCCTCGTTGATCCAGGGCCGCCAAGGTTCGGCTGACCGTATGCAGGGTGGAGCCGGCCATTTCGGCGAGATCCTGACGGGTGATCGGAAAATCGATCTCGATGCCGGCGCTGGTGGGCCGCCCGGCCTTTTCCATCAGGCGCAACAGGGTACGCGCGATCCGCTGCTCCACCCGTTCGCCCGTCAGTTCGCCCATCCGACTCTGGAGGTCCATCAGGCGCGCCCCGGCGGCGGCCGTCGAACGCAGTCCGATCTCGGGATGCTGCCGGATAAGCTGGCGCAGCGCCGGAATGGTCCACCAGATCTCGACGCTGTCGATCACCGCGACGGCGTCAGCAGGAAAGGCCTGGTTCATCAGGGCGGCGACGGTGCCGTACATTTCGCCCGGTCCGATGAAGCGGAGAACCGACTGCCCGCCATCCGCCCGGGTCTGGACGATCTTGACCCGGCCCTCCAGCAGGCTGTGGCCGCTGACCCCCGGGTCGCCCTGGGCGAAGATGCGGGTTCCGGCGGAAAGCCGCCGCACCGAACCCGCCGCGACCACGACCTGCAGCGCTTCGGGCGCCAAGCCGGAAAACATCTCGGAGCGCCTCAGGATCTCGATGTCGAAAGCGACGGGCATGGGCGAATCCGCGGACCGCCGACGGCGACGGCCATCTCACCAGAGCGTCCGCGAGACGCCGGGTCGACTCCGGTAAACTCCCTAGGGAGCACTCCCGAATATCGGCGGGGCGTGGCGGGACCTTAGTTTGGGGGCCTCAAGTTCATCGGACCACCTCCATGACCGCTCTGCGCATTTGCGACATCACCGACCGGCCAGTTGCGACGCCGCGCGCGGAAACGCCGGACTGCCACCTGTGCGATGTCTTCGCGAACGCGTCGGCAGCCCCGCGATCCCCCTTCGCGCCGGGCGAACAGCTGTTCCGGCAAGGCGATCCGGTTCGGCTGGTCTATCGCGTTCTGAAGGGCGCGGCGGTCAGCTACCGGCTTTTCAGCGACGGGCGCCGCCAGGTCACCGGCTTCCACCTTCCCGGGGACTTCGTCGGTCTGGAAGCTGGTGTCGAACACGCCACCACCGCCGAGGCCCTGAGCACCGTCCATGCCTCGGCGATCGAGCGCGCGGAACTGGCTGAGCGCGCCGCCACGGACATCGGCCTGGCCCGAGCCCTGTGGCAGGTCACCGTTCGGGCGGTTCAACGGAGCGAGGACCACGCCCTGATTCTGGCCCGGCAGGGCGCGACCGAACGCGTCGTCGCCTTCCTGCTCGAATTCGCCGGACGTCTGGGGCATCCGGAATTCATCGACCTGCCGATGACGAGGCAGGACATCGCGGACCATGTCGGCCTGACCATCCACACCGTCTCGAGGACGCTGTCCCAGCTGCAGGCCGACGGACTGATCGAGGCGCGTTCGACAAGGCATGTGCGGCTGCTGCAGCGCGGTCGCATGGAGTCCATCTGCGCGTGACCTCCCTGACCGACAAACAGGCGCCGCGCCCGGCCGTCTTCCTGGTCGATGACGACCCGGCGGTCGCGCACGCCGTGCAATTCTCCTTCGACCTCGAGGGCCTGGACGTCCGCAGCTTCAGGGACGCCGAGACCCTGCTGGCCTCGGAGGCCTTGCCGGACAAGGGCTGTCTGATCCTGGACTATCACCTGCCTGGTGTGGACGGACTGGGCCTGCTCGAGCGGCTGCGTGAGAACGGCGTGCGCCTGCCGGCGGTTTTGATCACGACCAACCCCCGCCCCCATCTGAGGGCGCGCGCGGCGGCCGCCGGTGTTCCGATTATCGAAAAACCCCTGCTCTCCGACGCCCTCCTGAGTGCGGTGCGCAGCGCGCTGTCTCACAGTGACCAGGCGCCGACCGCCCCTGCGCCATAGCGGGGACACCCGGGCAGCCGGACCTTCAGCCCATCTTCAGCCCATCCGGCGGCGGGAGCATCCTGAGTGTTGAGGCGCGGGATATGGCCTCACCCTGAGCAGCGCCACGCCTGCGGCGGCGGTCGCCGCCGCAGCCAGCAGGCTCGCCGCGGAGACGATGCACAGGATGCAGTGGCCGGTCCCGGGTCCGCAAAGGCTCGCGGCTATGGCCATGTGGTTGGCGGCTGCGAAGGCGCAGACGGCGCCCGAGGTCGCCAGGAACGCGCCTGACACGATCAGAGCGCCGCCGAGTATCTGTGATTCCTGGGTGTCGTCGCGTTGCATCCGGGCCTCCTGCTTTTGTTGAAACCATGTTTTTCAGGCGTGGGCTTTGCGTTGGCGCAAAGCGGCGGGCGGCGAGTCGGGGCACGCAGCAGGGACTCTCTCATCGAGGCCCAACGAATGCCGACCACCGTCTCAAGGAATGCCGACACGCCGGGCGACGTGACCGCCCTGTACCTCTTCCTGGGCGCAGCGGCGATCGTGGCTCTGCTCGCGACCGCCTTCACCGACGATGCGGCCTTCCGCTTCCACGGCTATTTCCTGATGGCGGCCTCGGTCGTGGCCCTGGCGGCCATGACCATTGGCGTCGCAAACGGGCGTTTCCGGTCGGATCCCGACCGGTATGAGGACGGGGTGATTCGCGCCGGCGTCATCGCCACCATGTTCTGGGGCGTCATCGGCATGACCGTCGGGGTCCTGATCGCCGCCCAGCTTTCGTGGCCGGATATCTTCTATTTCCCGGAGCACGGCTGGCTGAACTTCGGCCGCCTGCGCCCCCTGCATACCTCGGGGGTGATCTTCGCCTTCGGCGGCAACGCCCTGATCTGCACCTCATTCTGGGTGGTGCAGCGGACTTGCAAGGCGCGACTGGCGGGCGGGATCTGGCCGTGGTTCGTCTTCTGGGGCTACCAGCTGTTCATCGTCCTGGCGGCGACCGGCTATGTCGCCGGCATCACCCAGTCGCGCGAATACGCCGAGCCCGAGTGGTACGTCGACCTGTGGCTGACCATCGTCTGGGTCGCCTATCTGCTGGTCTTCCTGGGCACGATCTGGAAACGCAAGGAGCCGCATATCTATGTGGCCAACTGGTTCTACCTGGCCTTCATCGTAACCGTCGCCCTGCTGCACCTGGTCAACAACGCAGCCGTGCCGGTCGGCATGCTGGAGGCGCGCAGCTATTCGGCCTTCGGCGGCGTCCAGGACGCCCTGGTGCAATGGTGGTACGGCCACAACGCCGTCGGCTTCTTCCTGACCGCCGGCTTCCTGGCGATGATGTACTATTTCGTGCCCAAGCGGGTCGGGCGGCCGGTCTATTCCTACCGCCTGTCGATCGTCCACTTCTGGTCGCTGATCTTCATCTATATCTGGGCCGGGCCGCACCACCTGCACTACACGGCCCTGCCGCAGTGGGCGCAGACCTTGGGCATGACCTTCTCGATCATGCTGTGGATGCCGTCCTGGGGCGGGATGATCAATGGCCTGATGACCCTGTCGGGGGCGTGGGACAAGCTGCGCACCGACCCGGTGGTCCGCATGATGGTCGTGGCCATCGCCTTCTACGGCATGTCGACCTTCGAGGGGCCGCTGATGTCTATCCGGACGGTCAACGCCCTGTCGCACTACACCGACTGGACCATCGGCCACGTCCACTCCGGCGCCTTGGGCTGGGTCGGCTTCATCAGCTTCGGGGCGATCTACTGCCTGGTCCCGTGGCTCTGGAAGAAGGACCGGCTGTACTCGAACGCCCTGGTCGAGTGGCATTTCTGGATCGCGACCACCGGCATCGTTCTCTACATCACCGCGATGTGGGTCTCCGGCATCATGGAAGGCCTGATGTGGCGCGAGTACACGCCCGACGGCTTCCTCGCGAACAGCTTCATCGAGACCGTATCGGCCAAGCATATCCAGAACGTCATCCGCACCATCGGCGGTCTGATGTTCCTGAGCGGCACGCTCATCATGTCCTACAATCTGTGGCGAACGATCCGCATGCCGTCCTCGCGCACCGCCGCGAACGTGCCGGCGACGACGATCGAGCCGCAACTCCTGCCGGCCGAGTGAGGATCGCCCCATGTCCATGTGGAAGAAGCACGCGAAATTCGAACGTCACTCGCTCTGGCTGGTGATAGGCATCACCATCGTCGTCTCTATCGGCGGCATCGTCGAGATCGCCCCGCTGTTCTGGGTCGAGAGCACGATCGAGGAGGTCGAAGGCGTCCGTCCCTATACGCCGCTCGAGCTGGCCGGCCGCGACATCTATATCGGCGAGGGCTGCTACAGCTGCCACTCGCAGATGATCCGCCCGCTGCGCGACGAGGTCGAACGTTACGGCCACTACAGCCTCGCCGCCGAGAGCATGTATGACCACCCCTTCCAGTGGGGCTCCAAGCGCACAGGCCCGGATCTGGCGCGTGTGGGGGGCAAGTATTCGAACGAATGGCATCTCGAGCATCTGATTGACCCGCGCGCCGTGGTGCCGGAGTCCAACATGCCGCCCTACCGCTTCCTGGCCGACCAGGACCTGGACCAGCACGCCATCAAGGCGAAGCTTCGGGCCATGCTGGCGGTCGGCGTTCCCTACACGGCCGATCAGGTCGAGAACGCCGAGGCGGATCTGAACGCCCAGGTCGATCCGTTTGCGAGCGAGACCTCGGAACTGCGGAGCCGTTACGGGCCCAAGGTGGTGCAGGGCGACTTCGACGGGGACCCGTCCCGCCTGACCAAGATGGACGCCCTGATCGCCTATCTTCAGCAACTCGGCACCCAGGTCGATTTCCGGACCTACCAGGCCGAAGACCCGGAGAACATGCGATGAGCGGGCTCGACTACGAAGCCGTGGCGCGGTTCGCCCAGCAAGGCGGCACCCTCTATTTCGGGGCCATCTTCATCGCTGGACTGGTCTACGCCCTGTGGCCCAAGCACGGGGAGGCGTTCCGCCGCCTCTCCCATCTGCCGCTCGAAAATGACGAGGACGAGCATGTCTGAACGCGAGCGCGACGATCATTCCGGCGTCGAGACGACCGGACATGAGTGGGACGGCATCAAGGAGCTGGACAATCCGCTGCCGCGTTGGTGGCTGTGGATCTTCTACGGCTCGATTGTGGTGGCCGTCGTCTACTGGGTGCTGATGCCGGCATGGCCGGGCCTGAACGGCTACACGCCCGGGGTGCTGAAGCAGTCCGACCGCATCGACGTGGTCGAGCAGCTGAATGCGTTGCAGGCGCAGCGGGGCCGCGGCGAGACCCTGCTGATGTCGGCGTCGCTGGAGCAGATCGAGTCGAATCCGGACCTGCAGGCCCATGCTCTCGCGGTGGGCCAGTCGGTCTTCGGAGACAACTGCGCCAGCTGTCACGGCGTCGGCGGGGGCGGAGCCAAGGGTTATCCGAACCTGCGTGACGACGTCTGGCTGTGGGGTGGGACCCTGGCCGAGATCGAACACACGATCCGGGTCGGCGTCCGGTCGGCTCACCCGGAGACACGGATGTCGCAGATGCCGGCGTTCGGACGGGACGGCATGCTCAACGCGGGCCAGGTTTCCGATCTGACGGAGTATGTGATGGCGCTGTCCGGGCGTCAGGCTGACGCCGCTGCGGTCGGTCGGGCGCAGCAGCTCTATACCGACAACTGCGCGGCCTGCCATACGCCGACGGGGGTGGGCGACCGGACGCTGGGGGCTCCCAACCTCACCGATCGCGAATGGCTGTTCGGCTCGGACCGGGAGTCCATTCGGGGCCAGATCCAGAACGGCCGCAACGGGGTCATGCCGACCTGGGAGGGCCGTTTCTCACCCGCCGTTATCAAGGCGCTTGCCGTCTATGTCCACGTCAACGCCGGCGGCGGCGAGACCACCGGCGCGAGTGAAGCCGCCGCGCCATGACCATCATCATCGACCGGACCCGCGAGCGGCCGGCGACGGCGGGTCCGGTCTCGGTCGCCGAACGCCAGCGCGAGAAGGCGCGGCCCAAGGGTCTCTACCAGGCCCGCGTGCCGATCTATCCCAAGCTGGTCCACGGCCGGTGGCGGTGGATCAAATGGACCCTGCTGATCGCCATGCTTGCGATCTACTACATCACGCCCTGGATCCGCTGGGACCGTCCGGGCGCCCTGCCTGACCAGGCCGTGCTGGTCGATTTCGACGGCGGTCGCTTCTACTTCTTCATGATCCAGCTTTGGCCGCAGGAGGTGTATTTCATCACCGGCCTGCTGGTGATCTCGGCGCTGGCGCTGTTCCTCGTCACCGCCCTGTTCGGGCGGCTATGGTGCGGTTACGCCTGTCCACAGACGGTGTGGACCGATCTCTACATCTACATCGAGCGGATGTTCGAAGGCGACCGCAACGCGCGCATGCGGCTGGACGCGGCGCCGATGTCCTTCAACAAGCTGTGGCGCAAGACCGGAAAGCATCTGGTGTGGATCGGCGTCGCCTTCGGCACGGGCGGGGCATGGATCTTCTATTTCCACGACGCGCCCGACCTGATCCGCACCTTCTGGATCGGGACCGCGCCGATGACGGCCTATGTGTCGTGCGCCGTCCTGACCTTCACCACCTACGTCTTCGCCGGCCATATGCGCGAGCAGGTCTGCACCTATATGTGCCCATGGCCGCGCATCCAGGGGGCCATGCTGGACGACCAGTCGTTCCAGGTGACTTACCGCTACGACCGCGGCGAGCCGCGGGGGCCGCACAAGAAGACTGAGTCCTGGGACGGCCGCGGCGACTGCATCGACTGCAACCAGTGCGTCGTGGTCTGCCCGATGGGCATCGACATCCGCGACGGGGCGCAGCTGGAGTGCATCAACTGCGGCCTGTGCATCGACGCCTGCAACGAGGTCATGGACAAGGTCGGGCGGCCCCGCGGGCTGATCGCCTATGACACCGACTCGGCGGTCGCGGCGCGCAACTGCGGTCAGAAGCCGGAGCATAAGCTGATCCGGCCGCGCACCCTCTACTACGGCCTCGCGCTGTTGCTCGTCGGGGGTCTGATGATCTGGGGCTTCAGCACCCGGGAGCAGCTGGGCGTCCATGCGCTGCGGGACCGGAACCCGGCCTATATCCGGCTGCACGATGGGGCGGTGCGCAACGGCTACACACTCAAGATCGCCAATCACGGGTTCGAAACGGCCGCCGTCGAGATCCGCTACGCCGGGGTTCCCGGGGCGGAGCTGAGGATCCCCGGCCAGCCGGGCGCCAATCCCTTGCGCGTCGAGGTCGAGCCGAACCGGGTCACGCCGCTGCGTATCTTCGTCACGGCGCCGGCCGACGAGGTCGGCGAGGGCAGCCGGGACGCGGCTTTCGAGATCCGTCTGGGCGACGAGACGATGACCGTTCCGACCGCCTTTGACTACGGGAGCCTGCCGCAATGAACGCCTCGACCCGGTCCGTGAAGCCGCCGTTCGCCGTCAAGGGATGGCATGTAGCGGCCGGCGTGGTGGCCTTCTTCGCCGTCGTTGTCGGCGTCGACGCCGGCTTCCTTGTGATGGCCTACCGCACCCATCCTGGTCAGGTCGCCCCTCGACCCTATGAGGCTGGCCTGATCTACAATGCCGAGCTTGAGCGATTGCGCGTACAGGACTCTCTCGGCTGGCGGGCGGGCGCCGAGGCCCGGCGGGACGGCCTTGATGTGCTGATGCAGGATCGCGAGGGCCGTCCGCTGACTGGCCTGAAGGTGTCGGCCACGCTGCAGCGGCCCGCCACCGAACAGGGCCGCGCGGAAGTCGTTCTCAATGAAGAAGCGCCCGGTCAGTACGGCGTCGACCGTGCCCTGTCCGGGGCCTGGGACGCCCGCATCGAGGCGGTGGACGGCGCCGGCCGCAGCTTCATCGCCGAGCGGAGGCTGACGTGGCCGTGACCTTCGAGGCGGCGACTGCGCCGGACATGTCGGCCTTCCTGCGGAAGACGGACGATGGCCGCGCGAGCGTCGACCTGCTGGTCACCGGCGCGCGCTGCGCGGGCTGCATCTCGAAGATCGAGCGCGAGGTGTCAGGTCTGCCCGGCGTTGAATCGGCGCGGCTCAATCTGTCGACCGGCCGGCTCGCCGTCGGTCTGGCCAACGCCCGGGTCGATCCGGCGCGGATCATCTCGGCGCTGGACCGGCTCGGCTATTCGGCCGCACCGTTCGATCCCGGCGCGGCCACGGCGCAGCGCGACCGCGAAGGCCGACGGCTGATCCTCGCCCTCGCCGTCGCCGGATTCGGCGCGATGAACGCCATGATGTTCTCGGTGCCGATCTGGGCCGGGCTGTTCGGCCAGGAACTCGGGCCCGCCACGCGCGCCATGATGATGTGGATGTCGGCGGCTGTGGGCGCACCCTGCGCCATCTTCGCCGGCATGACCTTCTTCCAGTCTGCCTGGCGGTCCTTGCGCGCGGGCCGGGCCAATATGGACGTGCCGATCTCGGTCGGGGTGATCCTGACGCTGGCGATCAGCTTCTCCGAGACCATCCTCAACGGCCGGGACGCCTATTTCGACGCCGCGGTCTCCCTGCTGTTCCTGCTGCTGATCGGACGTTGGCTCGATCATGTGCTCCGGGCGAAGGCGCGCAGCGCCGCCGGAGACCTGCTGGCCCTTCAGGCCCCGACGGCCCGCGTCGTGGACGCGCTCGGCCACGAGCGCACCGTCCCGCTGGGCGATGTCCGGCCCGGCGACATCCTTCGCGTTCGCCCTGGAGACCGCATCCCGGTCGATGGCGTTCTCGAGGCCGGAGAGGCGCTGATCGACAACAGTCTGCTGACTGGCGAGAGCATGCCCGAGCGGGTTACGCCGGGTGGGTTGTGCCGCGCCGGCGCCGTCAACACGGCCGGCCTGCTGACCCTGCGCGCCAGCGCCCGGTCGGAGGACTCCACCCTGTCCGCCATCGCCCGACTGGTCGAGGCGGGCGCGCAGTCGCGCTCGCGCTATGTCCGGCTCGCGGATCGCGCCGCCGCCCTCTATGTGCCGGTGGTGCACGCGGCGGCGCTTGCGACCTTCGCGGGAGGCTGGGCCCTGGGCCTGGACCCGCGGGAAGCCCTGATCCGGGCCGTCGCAGTTCTGATCGTCACCTGCCCCTGCGCCCTGGGACTGGCCGTACCGGCCGTTCAGGTGGTGGCGTCAGCGCGGCTGTTCCGCCGGGGTGTGCTGGTCAAGTCGGGAGCCGCGCTGGAGCGGCTGGCCGAGATCGACCACGTCGTCTTCGACAAGACCGGCGTGCTGACCGAGGGTCGCCCTGCGCTCGTGGGCGCATCGCAGACGGTGATCGCCATGGCGGCGCCGCTGGCTCGGGCCTCCAGTCACCCTATGGCGCGCGCCGTCGCGCGCGCGGCGGGGGAGGGGCCCCTGGCGAGGGATGTCGTCGAACACGCCGGTCTGGGGGTGGAGGGGCTGATCGGCGGGCGTCGCGCCCGCCTCGGCCGGGCGGCCTTCGTCGGCGCCCCGACCCTGAGATCGGGCGAAACGGAACTGTGGTTCGGCTTCGAAGGCGAGACAAAGGTCCGGCTGCAGTTCTCGGATATCGTCAGGCCGGACGCCGCCGCCGCAATCAAGGCGCTGGAGGATCGCGGAATCACGATGGAGATTCTGTCGGGCGATCAGGTCGGCGCCGTCAGCGCGGTGGCCGATGCGGTCGGGGTGGCGGGCTGGAAGGCGGGGATGCTGCCGCAGGAGAAGTCCGAGGCGATCGATCGTCTGGCCGCCGCCGGTCGCAAGGTGTTGATGGTCGGGGATGGCCTGAACGACGCCGCCGCACTGGCCAGGGCCCACGCCGCCATCGCGCCCGGCTCGGCGCTCGAGGCCAGTCAGAACGCCGCCGATCTGGTGCTCACCGGAGACGCGTTGATGACCATCGTTGAGGCGATCGACGTGGCCCGTGCGGCCCGTCGCCGCGCGCTGGAGAATTTCGGCTTCGCGGCCCTCTACAATCTGGTCGCCGCGCCGGCCGCCATGCTCGGCTTCGTCAATCCGTTCGTCGCCGCCCTGGCGATGTCCGGTTCGTCGCTGGTCGTCACCATCAACGCCCTTCGGGTGAGGGGCGGGCGATGAACATCATCTTCCTGTTGGCGCCGTTCTCGGTGCTGCTCGGTCTGGTCGCGGTGGGGGCCTTCGTCTGGACCCTGCGCTCCGGTCAGTACGACGACATCGAGGGAACGGCGGCGCGCATCCTGATCGAGGACGACGCGGACGCGGATTCGCCCGCGTCCTGAGGGCGGGACCGGCGTCCCGACTTCAGCGGCCGCTGGCCCCCAGCGCCCTGACCGAGGAAAGCCAGGCCTGCCGCCGCGCCATGGTCAGACCCTCGATATTGCCGATCAGCGTATCGCGGATAGGCCGGATGCCGACGAAGCCGAGGATGTTCCGCTTGAGGGCCTTGAGGCCGTGAGCGCCGAACCACAGCCGGAAGATGACCGCCGGCATGCCCATGGTTACGATGATCCGTGCGGAGCGGCCGGTGAGCCGCCCGCTCCTGGTCTGTCCGGGCTTGAAAGCGAAACCAGGTCGAAACATCTGCTCCAGCAGCGCCTTGAGCCGGGCCGGCGGCGCGCCGAGCCACAGAGGGTGGACAATCATCAGGTGTTCCGACCACGCCACCAGATCCTGGGCGTCGGTGAGGTCGGGACAGGCATGCGGCGCCTCCCAGGTGGCGCGGTCGAGCAGGATCGGGAAGTCCAGGTCCGCGAGACGCAGCAACCGGACCTCGTGTCCGGCCTCTCGCGCGCCGTCTGAATAGGCGTCGGCCAAGGCGTGGCAGAAACGCGCCGCGTCGCCGTCGGGATGTCCGTCGATGATGCCGATCCGCATCGGATTCACAGGGCTCGAAGCTGGGCGACCCGGAAGGTGTGCGTGGCTCCGTCCGGGGCCTGCAAGGATACGTACTCGCCCGGTATGAAACGCTCGTCGCCGAAGCGGAAGCCGGTCTCGTCGTGGGCGTCGCCGGGGAAATCCAGTATCCAGCCCCCGCGGCCGGAGCTCAACAACCAACCCGTCGCCACCGTCTCGTCCTTGTCGAAGCGACGGACGCGGCAGGATTTCTCTGTGGTTCGCGCCGCCTTCGGGTCCAGACGGCCAGCCGTATCCAGAGGCGCGACCAGGTCGTAGCCGCTGTGGGGATCGCCGTCGGGATGTCCGGGTTCCCGAGCAAGTTCAAGACGGATGTGGTGCAGGGCGCTGGTCATGGTCGTGTCCTCGGTATCAATGGGCAAGCAACAGGCAGAGGGCGCTCTCGGCCAGAAGGGTGTGGGTCACGCCGCCGAGCGCCCACTCCCGCAGCCGGGCGTGGCCATAGCCGCCCGCGACGATCAGACCCGCGCGGCGGGCGAGCGCTTCGTCGAGGATCTGGCGTCCCGCCGATGTTTCTCCCCGGAGCGCGATCACCGGGTCGGCCGCGATCTCATGCCGGGCCAGAAACCGGACGACGTCGGCCAGTTCTCCGTCGGCGGCTTCATTGTCCTCGCTGGAGCGGATCGCATAAAGGGTGACGCCCTTCGCCCGCTGCAGCAGCGGAATGGCTCCCGCCAGGGCGAGACGCGCCTCGCGGGTGTCCTTCCATGCGACCAGGGCGGGTTCGCCGACCGGATTGCGTACACGCGTCGGCGGGGTCACGAGCACGGGACGCCCGCATCCCATCAGAACGTCGGCGACATCCGGAGCGTGGTAGGGCGCGCGCGCGTTGCGCCCGCCCAGTACCAACAGATCGGCCGCCCGGGCAGCGCGGGCGCATACCTCCCCCGGGAAACCGACCTGACCGCGCCAGTCGGCATCGACGTCCCGAATCCGGACGATTTCGGAGAAGCGCGTTCGGGCGCTCTCCACCTCGGCCTCCGCCAGGTCGCGATAGAGGGTGATCAACTCCCCGACCATGGCTCCGCCCGCGAGCGGATCATACAGGGGCGGCGCGATGGATCCCGCGCACAGGCCGGTCAGGTGGGCGTTGAAGGCGTTTGCGAGGTCGCAAGCCAGTTCGAGGCGGCTATCGCTTTCCGGGCCGTCGTCGACGGCGACAAGCAGGCTGGCGTAGGTCATGGCGGTCTCCATCTCCGGGTCAAGAGAACCGCACCCCGAGGCCGCGCGCGTTGATCAGGATCAACGCCGCTCGTTCGCCCGCAGGCCACTATGAGCCCGCCTTGGAGACGCATCATGTTCATGCCCCGCCTCGCCGCCGCCGTCCTCGCCCTGAGCGGCTTCGCCTGCGCGAGCCAGGAGCCGCCGTCCGCGGCAGTATCGGCGAGGCCGGGCGTTCAGGCGCAGGCGGCCGAACGCGGGCGACGGCTCGCCGCCGGAACCTGCGTCAGCTGCCACGCCATAGGACCCGCCGGCGCCAGTCCGATGGCCCAGGCGACCCCGTTCCGCGAGATTGTTCACCGCTACCCGCTCGATCAACTCGAGGAGGCCTTCGCCGAAGGCCTGGTCACCGGCCACCCGGCCATGCCCGCTTTTGTTTTTCGCGCCAGCGAGATCGACGACCTGATCGCCTACCTGGAAACCGTGAAGGCCGAACAATGAGCGCCGCGGTTCCGATCCATGGCCGCGCGGTCACGGCCGTCGTCGATCTGCTGGACCACGAGCGGTTGATGACCCTGGCGTGCAACCGGCCTGACGGCTGGCCGCAGGCGACCACTGTGGGCTATCTGAACGAAGGTCTGAACCTGTATTTCATCGTCGCGCGGACGAGCCAGAAATTCGCCAATCTGCAGGCCGATCCGCGCGCCTCGGTGGCGATCCGCTCCGAAAGCGGAAGCCGGGGCGACGGAGTCGGCGTCTCCATGGCGGGCCGGGTTGCGGAGGTCGTCGATCCGGTCGCCGTTGAGCGGCTCAATCGTCAGGTGATCGAGCGGTATCCGGATGTGCACGCCTACTGTCCTTCGGGAGACTCCGTCGCGGTGCTGCACTTCAGGCCGGGGGTCATCTCCGCCGTCGGCGTGACCGGCGGCCGCAGCGAAGCCGAGACCTTCACGGTCGGGGCGGAACACGACGGCGTTTCGCAGCTGTTCTGACCGTTTTGATCCGGGTCAAGGCGCTGTCGACGCGCCTGGCCGACGGTGACTCGAAAGGG
Source organism: Brevundimonas sp. BR2-1 (assembly GCF_037626195.1). Taxonomy (NCBI): domain Bacteria; kingdom Pseudomonadati; phylum Pseudomonadota; class Alphaproteobacteria; order Caulobacterales; family Caulobacteraceae; genus Brevundimonas; species Brevundimonas sp. BR2-1. Next base: position 34,850 of record NZ_JARKMV010000004.1, read on the forward strand.
AGAACCACCATGAGCCTCAAACGCATCATCGCTCTGGCCTCGGGCGGCGGGGGCGATCCTTCCGCCTTGGCCTTCGCCGCCTGGCTTGCCGGCCAGCACGACTCCGTCGTGGAGGTCGTCCCGACCTATCCCGACTCGGCTGTCGACATGATCGCCCTGGGCATGGCTTTGGGCGCCACCCTTTCCCCGGATGCAGTTGAGGAATTGGCGGCGGCCGAACGGGAGGTCCAGGGCCATATCGAGGTCGCCGCGCGCCGGGCGGCGAATGAAGCGGACGTGGTCTATGGCGCCGGAGACGGCGCGCCCCGGCTTTCCGTCCTCACCCGGGGGCTTCGCCCGGCGCTGGCCGTGTCCCGCCATGCGGCCCTGGCCGACCTGGTCGTGATCGCCCAGGAGAGTCTGCAGACCGAGCCGGGCAAGGCGTTGCTGGGCCAGGCCCTGCTGGCCGATCGCGCGCCGGTGCTGATCGCCCGTGGCGACCCTGACCGGCTGGCTGGCCCCGCCGCCATCGCCTGGGACGGAAGCCCTCAGGCCGGTCGGGCGGTCCGCGCCGCCCTGCCTCTGTTGGCAATGGCCAGCGCCATCCATGTGATCCAGTGCGTGACCACCCTGGATCGGCAAGCTGCCGAACCCGACATCGATCTGCTCAACGCCTATCTCAGACTCCATGGTGTTGGCGCGGGCGTGGCGACGCTGGTCGAGGGATATGACGAAGGTGCGGCGCTGATCGCGGCGGCCGAGGCCCGGCAGGCCGGACTGCTGGTCGCCGGCGCGTGGGGCCACTCCCGCCTTCGCGAGACCATCTTCGGCGGAGCCACGCGAAGCTTCCTGATTCACAAGGACGGTCCCAGTCTGTTGCTGGCGCACTGACATGGCCGTTCGCGAAGCTATTGCGCGCCTGACCGGCTCCGGCGTCCCGGCCGTCACGGCGATCGGGATGACTTGCCTTGCGGTTCGCTGATGCAGGGCTTCGGCGTCGACCCGGCCGTGCTGCCGGCCTTCGCCCTGGCGATGGCGCTGATCGAACTCACGCCCGGTCCCAATCTGGCCTGGCTGGCGCTTCTCGGCGTCTCGCGGGGTCGCCGGGCCGGCATTCTGGCCGTCGCCGGCATCACCGTCGGGCTCTCGTTCTGGCTTCTTGTCGCCCTCTTCGGCCTGACCCGGACGCCGCTCTACTCCCATACGGGGCTGGAGATTCTTCGTTGGGTCGGCGCAGGATACCTCGTCTGGTTGGCTTGGGATGCGGTTCGGCCGGCGCCGGCCCCCGACCGGCGCCCGGACGCCGGGGACACCCAGCCGTTCCTTCGTGGTCTGGCGGCGAACCTGCTCAATCCAAAGGCGGCGATATTCTACCTCGCCATGCTGCCCGGCTTCATCAGACCGTCCGCGGGCCCAGTCTGTCTTCAGATCCTCATTCTCGGCGCTCTTCACATCGCCATCAGCGTGATCATCCATAGCGCGGTGGTGTTCGGCGCGGCCGAGGTGGCGTCGAGACTGCCCTCCCGCTGGGCTTTCGGCTTCCGGGTGATCCTTGCGCTCGGCCTCCTGGCGGCCATGCTCTGGCTGCTGTCCATCCCGCTTTTCCCGGAGCCCGCAACGTGACTGCCAATCTGACTTTCCACGGGGCGGCCGAGTGCGTCACCGGCTCCTGCATGCTGCTCGAGGCCGCCGGCAGGCGCATCCTCATTGATTGCGGCATGTTCCAGGGGCCCAAGACGCTCAAGGCGCTCAACTACGAACCCTTTCCGTTCGCGGCTGCTTCGCTGGACGCGGTGTTGTTGACCCACGCCCATATCGACCATTCGGGACTGCTGCCGAAACTGGTCAAGGCCGGCTTTCGCGGTCCCATCTTCACGACGCGAGGCACGCGGGATCTCTGCGAAGTGATGCTGGCCGACGCCGGCGGCATCCAGGAAAGCGAGGTGCGGCACCTGAACCGGAGGAACGCCCAGAGGGGTCTGAGGTCCGTAGAGCCGATCTACACGACCGGCGATGTCGACCCGACCCTGCGGCTGTTTGAACGGGTCAAATTCGAGGAACCGACCCCGGTCGTCGCGGGCGTGCAGGCCACCTGGTGGCCGGCCGGCCACCTGCTGGGCGCCGCCTCGATTCAAGTGCAGATAGGCGAGGGCGCCGACAGCCTGAACCTGTTGTTCTCGGGCGACCTCGGATCGGGGCGACAACCGTTCCTGCCGCATCCCGCCGGTCCCGTCGGCGTCGACCATGTAATCCTCGAGAGCACCTACGGGGACCGGGAGCGCATCGATCTGGAACTCGCCGCCCGACGCCAGGCGCTGGCCGAAGAGTTGCGCCAGGCGCGCGCAGCAGGCGGACCTCTGCTGCTCCCGACCTTCGCCGTGGGCCGCGCCCAGGAACTCATCCTCGATCTTCTCGCGGTGATGGAGGACGAGCCGGATCTGGCCGGCGACATCTTTCTCGATTCCCCGCTCGCCATCGAGGCGACGGAGGTCTTCCTGCGGCGCGGCTGGAACCCGGATACCGGGGAGAATCCCTTCGAGCCATTGCGGCACGCCACCCGCCTGCACCACCTGATGCGACCCCAGGAAAGCGACCGGCTCGAGCGCCTGACCGGATGGCACATCATTCTGGCCGGCAGCGGTATGTGCGACGCCGGTCGCATCCGCCGTCATCTCAAACGCCTGCTGTGGCGCAGGGAGGTGACCGTGCTGATGACCGGCTTCATGGCCGCTGGCACCCTGGGCCGCCTGCTGGTCGAGGGCCGCTCCGCCGTCCGCATTCAGGGCGAGGATGTCCGGGTCGGCGCGCGCATCCGCAATCTCGACTGCTACTCCGGCCACGGAGATGCGACCGACCTGGTGGAATGGCTCAAGGCGAGAAGCCCCGTCCGAGGAACGGTGCTGCTCGACCATGGTGAGCCGGCGGCCCTGGCGACATTGGCGGGCCGGCTGGCCGGCGTCGGATACCGGCCTGTTACGGCACTGCTTGACCAGACCTACCTCCTTACCCGGACATCGGCGGAACCCCTGCCGGGAAGCGCCGCGCGGCTGGCCCCCGGGCAGGCGACCCGGCCGGACTGGCATAACGACCGCGCCGCCTTCCTGGTCGCTCTGAACGAAAGACTCCAGGCGCTGCCGAGCGATACGGAACGGGCCGGTCTGTTCGCCAGACTGAACAAGGCCCTGGAGACGGACCGATGACCGATCGCCCCGCTGCGACCAACGCCGCCCAGGTTACGAACCGGGCCTACCGCCTCCCGGCCACCGACGAGGCCTTTCTTCTCGGCGACTCCATGCGTGGCGTGCGCTTCCTCATGGAGTTCGCCAAGGCGGACGAGGCGCTGCGTGCCTGGGGGATCGCCTCGACGATCGTGGTCTTCGGAAGCGCGCGGATCACCGAGGACGGTCCGGTCGACCAGGCGCGCTGGTATGCCGAGGCGCGCCGTTTCGCGACCCTGGCTTCCCGCGAGGGCGGGGCGCTTGACGGCGGCGGCCAGCCGCGGCGGAACGTCATCGCCACCGGCGGCGGGCCGGGGATCATGGCGGCCGCCAATCGGGGAGCGGCGGACGCCGGCGCGCCGTCGATCGGCTTCAACATCAGCCTCCCGCAGGAGCAGGAGCCGAACGAGTGGTCGACGCCGGATCTGACGTTCCGCTTCCACTATTTCGCCATGCGCAAAATGCACCTGGCGATGCGCGCCAGCGCCTTGGTGGTCTTTCCGGGCGGTTTCGGGACTCTCGACGAACTGTTCGAGATCCTGACGCTGCGGCAGACTGGCAAGATGAGGTCTGTGCCGATCATCCTCGTGGACAAGACCTACTGGACCGGCCTGATCCGCTTCGAAGTCCTTCTCGCGAACGGCTTCGTAAGCCCCGGGGATCTGGAATTGCTGCAGTTCGCCGAGGACGGAGATGACGCCTGGGGCAGGCTCGCTCACGCCCTGTCTGACGGCTGACCGCCTCTGCACTGGCGACATCGATCGCCTCATGGGCTTCATCGAGTTTCACCTCGATGGGCTCGTCCTTGAGAGGGACCGGGCTGTCAGGGGCACGGGGGATCGCTCCAGACGTCGGAAAAGGCCAGCTCGAAACGCGATCCCGCCAAGTCGGCCGATCGCACGATTTCGGCGCCGAGCTGATCGGCCAGACGGGATACCAACGACAGGCCGAAGCCGGGAGTCCAGGCACCGCCTGAACTTCCCACACCCGTGTCCGAGACAACCAGTCGAGCGCCGGCATCAGTGCGCTGCAGCGTCACTTCGATGACGCCCGGCTGCCCGGCCAGGCCGTGTTCCAGAGCATTGCCGACGCACTCGGCGGTGATCAGGGCCAAGGCGGAAGCTGCCTTGGAACCGGTACAGAGGGGGGCGATGCTGACCCTGATTTCCAGTTCCCGATTGAGAGCATCGAGTTCGGCCACGTCGCGGCAGATGTCGCCCAGCAGATCATCGAGCCTCACGGTGTCGCCGCCGCCTTCCTGTAGCCGCTGATGAAGGTGCATGACCGTGCGGACCCGCCGCCCGGCCTCGCTGAGGACTGTCGCCGCGCCGGGCGGGGCCGTCCGACTCTCAAGGCTCAGCAGGCTTGCCACCGACTGCAGGCTGTTGCCGATCTGATGGTGGGCCGCCCGAATGGCGTCCTCAGCAACTGTCTGCGGGCGGCTGAAGACGCTGGGCATGGGTCCCTCCCTCGGTCCGACCAAGCTAGGCCGGACGGATTCGGGACGCCTTGAGCCAGATCAAGGTCATGGATCCGCCCATGACGGATAATAGACGCATGCAAAGCCCAGCCCTCCGCATCGCTGTTGTCGTCTCCCATCCCCGGCGGCGGAGTTTCACCGTCGCCATGGCCGGCGCCTTCGCAGACGCCGCGCGGGCCGCGGGCGCGGAGGTGGTGGAGCGCGACCTTTACCGGCTCCGCTTCGATCCACGACTGCGGGCCGGAGAGATGCCGGACCACCTGGGCGCTGCGGTCAGAGCGGACGTGGCCCGCGAGCGGGCGGCGATCGCCGGGGCTGACATCTTCGCCTTCTTCTATCCGCTGTGGTTCAACGCCACCCCGGCGATGATGAAGGGCTACGTCGATCGGGTCTTCGGCATGGACTTCGGCTACACGGCCCGTCAGCACGGCGGCAATCACCCCCTGTTGGGCGGTCGCAAGATGATCACCTTCACCTCGTCGGGCGCGCCCCAGGACTGGGTCGAGCGCTCCGGCGCCTGGACCTCGATGCAGGCGCATTTCGACGCCCATTTCGCGGCGATGACCGGTATGGAGATCATCGGCCATCACAACATCGGCGGCGTCGTCGGCGGCATGCGCAAGAATGTGCTCCAGCGCCACCAGCGGGAGGTGGCTGACCGGGCCCGCCGGATCGTCGCCGCCTATACCCGCGAAGAGGATCAGCGGGCGGTATAGCCGCCGTCGATGACGAGTTCGGCGCCGGTGACGAATTTCGCCTCGTCCGAAGCCAGGTAGACAGCGCCCCACGCGATGTCGTCGGCCTCGCCGATGTGGCCGAGCGGGTGGAGCGCGGCGGTCGCTTTCCGCCCTTCCTCCAGGTCGCCTTGCGCCGAGAGGTGCGCTTCCACCATGGGAGTCCAGATGAAGCCGGGGTGGATCGAGTTCACGCGGATTCTGTCGGCCGCGTAGAGCAGGGCGTCGGTCTTGGTCATCAGACGCACGGCGCCCTTCGACGCATGGTAGGGCGGAACGTCAGCGCCGCCGACCAGGCCGTAGATCGACGACAGGTTGATGATCGCTCCGCCGCCGGCGTGTTTCATGTGCGGAATGGCGTGTTTGGTGCAGAAGAAGACGCCCTTGACGTTGATCCCCTGGACCCAGTCCCACTCGGCTTCTGTGATCTCGTGGGTGGGCTTGTTGACCCCCGCCACGCCTGCGTTGTTCACCAGAATGTCGATGCGGCCGAAATGCTCGACGATGTCCTGCATCACAGTTTGAACCTCCCGCTCGCTGGACACGTCGCAATGCCAGTAGGCGACCGGCAGATTGCGCTCCCGGAGCATCTCGATCAGTGCCAGGCCCTCGGCGTCCAGGACGTCCAGAAGCGCCACGGACGCGCCTTCCTCCGCCATCCGGACGGCAGTTGCGCGGCCCAGGCCTACGGCGGCGCCGGTGATCACGGCGACCTTGTCTGACAGGCGGTTCATGGCGTCAGGCCTCCGGCCGGATGATGCGGTCTTCGAGCGACGCCTTGACCGCTCGCGCGTCGAAGGCGCGGGCGTCGTCGGCCGGCTTGGGGCCGCGGCGCATGACCACCTCGGCGACGGCCTCATAGTCGGTGACTCGCTGGACGTCGAAGGCTGGATCGGGGCTGTGGCGATCCCAGCTGCGCCAGCCGGCGCGGACGCCATAGGCGTAGCGCCAGTGCGGCTCCCAGCCGGGACCCCAGGCGCCGATCGGTTCTCGCACGATCAGGGTGACGTGTTCCTCGGTGTCGCGTTCGACCGCCTGGAACCAGTCGTAACCGTTCTGCAGGGTCAGCTCGGCGGCCCGGTACAGCAGATAGGTCTCAACTGTCTCTCGGGAGGTCAGGCTGTTGCCGGCGAAGACGATGCGCCAACGTTCCGGTTCAAGCCGCAACTCGCGGTAGCCGTCCGCATGGGCGGGATCGGTGAGTGACGCGGCGTGATAGGGCGTGGCGGTCGTACAGGCGGACAGAGTCAGAACGGCGCCCAGGGCGGCCAGGAGGATACGGGGTGAAGCGGATGACATGGGATTTTCCTTTCGGGATCCTCGGTGCGCAGTGATCTCTGGTGGTGACGCCGGCCGTCCTTATCGGCGGCCGGACTCACGCTGCGGCGAGTCTGGCCAAGCCACTGTGATGCCGGACCCGGAAGCGCCGGCTGCCCGCGAACTCCACCACGCCGTCGGCCTGCAGGCGCCCCAGCATCCGCGAGACCGTCTCGATGGTCAGGCCCAGATAGTCGGCCATGTCCTGTCGGCTCATCGGCAGGATCACGAGATCACCCCGGAACCGGTCGGCCATATCGAGAAGGAAGCGGGCCACCCGCTCGCAGGCAGTGGCGCGGCCCAGCAGGAGCAGGTGAGTCTGGGCCCGGGCCAGTTCCGTGGCGGTTGCGGCCCGGAGCAGTTTCTCGACCCGTCCCGGTTCGAAGGCGACTGACCCCGACCGCTTCACGACCATGACGTCGCAGGTCGTCAGGGCTTCGGCGGAAAACCTGTGTTCCGGCCCGGTCTCCACGCCGAAAACGTCGCCCTCGTAGTAGAAATCCCCGACCTGTCGCCGTCCGTCGGTGAGCAGATGGCTGGTTCTGATCGAGCCCTTGACCAGATAATAGATCAGGTCGGCGGATTCCTGCTGACCGTAGATTTCCTCGCCGGGGGCGAAATCCATGCGGAGCGCGCCATCCCAGGTTCCGTTTGCGCCGGCCGGGCCGAACGAGGTCCTGTCGCTGAATGGTTCGATGAGCGTCATCTCAAACTCCCCTGTCGAGGCAGACAGGGTTAGGCCGACCCAAGGGTCCGCAACATTCGGGAGCTCTCCCTAAGGACATCACCGGAGGCGATCAGGACTGCCCCCCGGCCGGCTGGCTCCGCCCCGGAACGAGGCTGCTCCCGCTGCGGATTTGCCCGAGAGGGCCATCGCCGGACCAGGCGCCTTGATCCATGTCACGATGATCGATCCACCCATCTGGCATGCGTGGCTGAACAGGCCGGACCGGAAACCCCCATGCCCCGACGCATTGAGCATCTGGCCGGAGAAATCGTCCGGCTGCAGGCCGAACTCGATCGCGAGATCGAGAAGCGCCGGGAGGACCTGGGCTGGAGGTTGAACGAAAGCCTGGTCGAATTCGAGCACGGGATCACCCAGCGCCACCGCCAGCTGCGCCTCGGCGTTGGAGCCTTCATGGCCCGCTCGACCCTGACCACGATCGTCACTGCGCCGCTGATCTATTCCCTGATCATTCCGATCCTGCTGATCGACGCCTGGGCCTCGCTCTACCAGGCGATCTGTTTTCGAGCCTACCGGATTCCGCGCGTCCGCCGGTCACGCTACATCGTCGTCGATCGGGGCAGGCTGGGTTACCTGAATGCGGTCGAGGCGCTGAATTGCCTCTACTGCGAGTACGCCAACGGGGTCGTCGCCTACGTTCGGGAGATCTCCAGCCGCACCGAGCAATACTGGTGCCCCATCAAACACGCTCTCGCCATCACCGATCCTCACCTGCGCTACTACCAGTTCCTCGAATACGGCGACGCCGAAGGCTATCGCGCCCGGCTCGAGGAGTTCCGCAAGCGCCTCCGAACAGAACCCATGGACGTCGATCCGGCGGCGAAGCCGGACGGATCAGGCAGGTCGACGCAGACCCATCCCGTTTGACGCCGATCAATGCCCTCCTGCGTCGAGCGGCTACTCCTGCAACCGTCCAACAAAGGAGCCGGCCGTGGCAGACGACACCCTTCCGATCCTGCTGATGATCATCGCCTTCTTCCTGACCTTCCTGATGCCCGTCCGTGGAGTGTCGATCCTTGGCCGACATCGCTTGTCGCCGGCGGCGGTGTCCAGGCGCTGACGCGCGCGCCTCCGCACGGGCGTCGGCCGGGACGGCGAGAGCAGGGCGGGCCGACAGCGACGGCATCCAGCCGCACAGCGCCTGCCTGTTGCTCTCGGCCCGGCGGGATGCGACAGGGCGGAGGCGGCCCGCGCGCGGGCCCCTCGGTCGGGAAGGCGAATGGCAGGGTCCACCATCTATGACGTCGCAGCCGCGGCGGGCGTGTCCATCAAATCGGTGTCCCGCGTTCTGAACGGCGAGCCCAACGTCAGCGATTCCCTGAAAGCGAAGGTCGGCAAGGCTGTCGAGGATCTGGGCTACCGACGCAGCCTGTCGGCGCGCGGTCTGGCCGGATCGTCGTCCTCGGTGATCGCGGCCCTCGTCGATGCGGGCCTGACCATTCAGCATTGGCGCAGCGGCAGCGGCAACGACTATCTCAGCAGGCTCGAACTGGGCGTCCTGATGGAACTGCGTCAGGTCGACTACCATCTGATGGTCGAGATGGTGGACTACGCCTCGCCCACGCTGCGGCGGGACCTTTCGTCGCTGCTGTCTTCGATCCGGCCGGAGGGCGTGCTGCTCACGCCGCCGAACTCGGACCTCTCCGTGGTGCTGGATGTTCTTGACGCCTCCGGCGTGGCCTATGCACGGATCGGCGCCGAGCACGAACTGGATCGCGGCATCCTCGTCTCCATGGACGAGCGTCAGGCGGCGTACGACATGACCGAGCACCTGATCGGCCTGGGCCATCGCCGGATCGGCTTCATCGGCGGCCCGCCGCTCTATTCGGCCAGCCGGTTGCGCCTGGAAGGATTCATGGCGGCGATGGCGGCGCATGGGCTGGACGTTCCCGACGAGGCGATAGCCGGGGGTGATTTCACCTTCGCGGCCGGGGTGGCGGGCATCGCCAGATTGCTGGCCGCGCCGGTTCGCCCGACCGCTGTGTTCGGGTCAAGCGACGACATGGCGCTGGGGGCCATCCAAGGTGCGGTGGCGCGAGGTCTTCGGGTTCCTCAGGATCTCTCTGTCGCGGGCTTCGACGACTGGCCCAGCGCCATGTTCAGCAACCCGACCCTCACCACAATTCACCAACCTGTGGCCGAGATGGCCGCCGCGGCCGTCCAGCGGCTGACCCCCCCTCTCCGGGCTCGTCTCGATCCTGCCGAGGTCCGGGCTCCGGTGGTCGTCCCTTACCGATTGATCGCACGGGCGTCGACGGCCAGCGCCCCGGCCGGATGATCGCCGCGCCAGCGGCGTTGACAGCGCTGTCATATTGGTTGTTTAGTCCCGCCGGGAGAGCCGATGAACAAGGCTCGGGAATCGTCATGGAATTCGGCCGGCCTGTCTGGTCGCCTTCGCCGGGTGGGCCCTTCGTCATGACCCGGCGATCCCGTGATCGTTTCCTGAAACGACTCCTGAACGACCTTCGCCGCGGCTGATGCGCCGCGGCGCATCTTTCCGACGACCGTGTGCGAGGATGACCATGCGCAGAGCCTTACCCCTTCTGGCCTTGGCGACCGCCGTCTTCGGAACGCTAGCCGATCCGGCTCTGGCCCAGACCAATTACGTCACGCCCGAAGCATCGCGGGTGACGGGGGCGACGCGGGCTCATCCCGGCCTGTGGCCCCGCGCGGCGTCGCCCTCCGCCATGAGCGACGCCCGGACGGAGGCCTTCATCGACGACCTGCTGGCGCGCATGACCCTTGAGGAAAAGGTCGGCCAGCTGATTCAGGCCGATATCGCCGCCATCACGCCCGGCGATCTGGCTCGCTACCCCTTGGGATCGATTCTGGCGGGGGGCAATTCCTCTCCCGGCGGGAACGAGCGCGCCCCGGCCCGGGCCTGGGTTGATCTGGCTCGCGCCTTCCGCACCGCATCCGCAGCGCGGCCCGGCGCACGCGTGCCGCTGATCTACGGCATCGACGCCGTGCACGGACACAACAATGTCGTCGGCGCCACCATCTTTCCCCACAACATCGGCCTGGGCGCCGCGCGCGACCCCGAACTGATCCGCCGCATCGGCCGCGCGACGGCGATCGAGGTCGCGGCGACAGGCGCCGACTGGACCTTCGGGCCAACTCTGGCGGCGCCGCGCGACGACCGATGGGGCCGGACCTATGAGGGCTATTCCGAGGACCCCGAGGTCCAGCGCGCCTATGCCGGACCGATGACCCTGGGGCTGCAGGGCGAGCTGCGGGCGGGCCAGCCGCTGGAGCCCGGCCATATCGCCGGATCGGCCAAGCATTTCCTGGCGGACGGCGGAACAGATAAGGGCGTGGACCAGGGCGATTTCGTCGGCTCTGAACAGGCGCTCATCGACATCCACCTGGGCGGCTATCCCGCCGCGATTGATGCGGGCGTTCTGTCGGTCATGGCCAGCTTTTCCAGCTGGAACGGGCTGAAACTGTCCGGCAACGAGACGTTGCTGACGGATGTCCTGCGCGGGCCGCTGGGCTTCGACGGTCTGGTGGTGTCGGACTGGAACGCGCATGGCCAGCTGCCCGGCTGCTCGAACGAGAGTTGCCCTTTGGCGATCAACGCCGGCATCGACATGCTGATGGCGCCGGACAGTTGGCGGCCGCTGTACGAGAACACCCTGGCCCAGGCGCGGTCGGGCGAGATTTCGGGCGCGCGCCTGGACGAGGCCGTGCGGCGCATCCTTCGGGTCAAGGTCAAGGCCGGCCTGTTCCGGGACGAACGACCGATGGAGGGTGATCTTTCGGTGCTGGGCTCGCCCGAGCATCGGGCCCTCGCGCGGGAAGCGGTGCGCAAGTCGTTGGTGCTGCTGAAGAACGAGGGCGGCGTCCTTCCCATCCGGGCGGGCGCGCGCGTGCTGGTGGCCGGGACGGCCGACGACATCGGCCAGGCCTCCGGAGGCTGGACCCTGACCTGGCAGGGCACGGGCAATTCGAACGCCGACTTCCCCAATGGCCAATCGATCTGGAGCGGCATCGAGGAGGCCGTGAAGGCCGCGGGCGGCACGGCCGTCCTCAGCCCGGACGGAAGCTTCGCGGAGCGGCCCGACGTCGCCGTGGTGGTGTTCGGCGAAACGCCCTACGCCGAGTTCCAGGGCGATCTGGAAACCCTGGATTATCTGCCCGCCACGCCCCTTGAGACGTTGCGTCGATTGAAGGCCGCGGGCGTGCCGACGGTCTCGATCTTCCTGTCGGGCCGGCCGATGTGGACCAATCCGGAAATCAACGCTTCCGACGCCTTCGTCGCGGCCTGGCTGCCCGGCACGGAGGGGGGAGGAGTAGCCGATGTGATCGTGGCGGGGCCTGACGGGCGCGCACGTCACGACTTCAGCGGAACCCTGTCGTTTAGCTGGCCCAGGTCTGCCGAAGGGACTCCGCTGAATCGGGGAGAGCCCGGCTACGACCCGCAGTTCGCCTATGGTTACGGCCTCAGCTATGCGCGCCCGGCCGCCGTGGCGCGTCTGTCGGAAGAAAGCGGCGTGTCCGGGTCGACCGGCGCCGTCGACCGCTATCTGGTGGATGGCCGGATCGTCTCGCCCTGGAGCCTGTCGCTCAGGGACACGGGCGGCGAAACCCGGTCCAGCGACGGCCGTACGGGAGTCAGCCCCCGCGCCGGCGTCTCGGTGCGTCCCGTCGACGATCTGGCCCAGGAAAGCGGCCGTCAGCTGGCCTACGCCGGCGGACAGGAGGCGATCGTGGCCGTCAATGGTCCCCCGGTGGACCTCTCGCGTCAGAGCAACGGCGAACTGACCCTGTCCTTCCGCTACCGTGTCGACGCCCCGCCTCCGGGACGTGTGTCCCTGGCGATGGGGGAGGGCGCGGTCGACATCGGTGAGATCCTCCGCGGGGCCCCGATCGGCGACTGGCGCATCCTGCGCATCCGCCTGTCCTGCTTCAGGGCCGCCGGAACCGATGTCGCCGCTGTCGACACGCCCTTCGTTCTGACCACGGACGAAGCCATGACAGTCTCGGTTTCCGAAATACAGTTGGCGTCACACGACAGTATCGCGGTCTGTCCCGCCGCCTGAGGATGGCGGTTGCGCCTCGCCGCGCGGGCCGCGACCATGCGCGAAGTCGAGTCGGATCGGGGGCGTGCCGCATGTCGTTTTCGCCGGATGACCGGCCCGCCGAGCCGCGTCCAGCCGCCGTGGACCGTTCAGCGCCGGTTTCCAAAGGGACGCTGGCCTGCCTGACCCTTGCCCAGACAGCCGTCTTCGTCGCCTTCGTTCCCCTCCTCAACTTTCTCCTGCCGCTCAAGGCCGAAGACGTCGATCCGGCCGGAAAGGTCGTGCTGCTCAGCCAGGCGGCGCTGTGGGGCGGTGCGGCGTGCGGACTGGCCAACATCGTGTTTGGCTCGCTCAGCGATGCGACTCGCAGTCGCTTCGGCCGACGACGCCCGTGGATCGCTCTGGGTCTTCTGCTGACCCTCGCCGCCTATGCCGTCATCCACGGCGCCGAGACGGGTCTCGGCCTGATCCTGGGGGTCGTCCTGTTCCAGGTGGGGCTGAACGCCGTCTTCGGGCCGCTCGTCGCCCTGCTTCCCGATCTCGTGCCGGATCGGCAGAAGGGCGTGGCCTCGGCTCTTCTCGGTACGGCCCAGCCGACCGCGACCTTGTTCACCTCCTTGGTGGTGGCGATCCTGCTCAGCGGTTCCGTGTGGCGGTTTGCTGTAACCGGCGCAGCCATCTGCCTGCTCCTGACACCGCTGCTGCTGTGGGTCCGCGAACCCGCCGCGCCGCCTTCCGCCGGCCCCCGCGCGCGCTTTTCGCTGGAGGCGCTGCGAAGCTCGGACTTCCGCATCGCCTTTGTCTCGCGCCTGCTGGTCCAGGTCGCCGTGGCCATGAACGCGCTCTATCTGCTCTACTATGTCCAGCAGTCCGATCCCCTGATCGAACGGTTCGGCGTCGACTCAGTCGACACGGTGTTCGGGTGGCTGCTGGCGGCCTGGACGGCGACCTCGATGGTGGCCGGCATCGTCGGCGGCGTCTGGTCCGACCGGATCGAGCGGCGGAAGGTTTTCGTGGTCGCCAGCGGCGTCCTGCTGGCCGCCGGCCTGCTGGCGATGGCCGCCTTTCCGGCCTGGCCCGGCCCCTTGGTCGGCCAGGCGCTGTTCGGGGCCGGGCTCGGCCTCTACTCGACCGTCGACATCGCACTGGTGGCGCAAATTCTACCGCGACCGGAACGCGCGGGGCGCGACCTTGGCCTGATCAATGTCGCCAACGTCCTGCCCCAGATCGCCGCCCCCGCCCTCGGTATCGTGATCTTTCAGGCCAACGCCGGCCAGAGCTTCATCCTGACCTACGTCGCCGCCGCGCTTTTCGCTCTCGCCGGAGGCGGCGTCATCGCCGTTATCAAGGGCGTTCGGTAGGCCGGGGGAGGCCGTTGAACGGCCCTTGCCGACTTCGATTGACAGCGCTGTCTTTTTGGGGCCTTGTAGCGTTACCGGCGATCAAGAGACCGGATTGAACTTGGGAAGAAGCGCTTACGCGCTCGCGGAAATCACCGCGTCGGAGCCTCATTGCGGGCTGCTGTCGCGAACGGTCATTCCGTTAAGGGGAGGGATCCATGCTCACTCAACGACGCCACATCCGCGCGATTCTCATGACCGCGGCCTCAGCCGGCGTGCTGGCCGCCACCGCGCCGGCTTTTGCACAAACTCCGGAACCGCAGGACGAAACGACCCTGGACGAGGTTATTGTCACAGGGTTCCGCGCCTCACTGGCCGACGCGCTGAACGCCAAGCGCGAGTCCAATCTGATCATCGAATCCATTACGGCCGAGGACATCGGCAAGTTCCCGGACCAGAACATCGCCGAGTCCCTGCAAAGGCTGGCGGGGATCCAGATCGACCGCGAAAACGGCCAAGGCACCAAGGTTCGCATCCGGGGCCTCGACCAGAACGTCACGCTGCTCAATGGAGACATCTTCGTCACCGGCCTGGAAATTTTCCGGTTGGGCGAAGGCAACATCCGTCAGGACAGCTCCCTCGAAGGCATCCCCTCGGAACTGATCGGCGGAGTGGATGTCTACAAGTCGCCGGACGCCTCCCTCCTGGAAGGCGGTCTGGGCGGGATCATCGACCTGCAGACCCGGCGCGCCCGCACATTGCGCAGCGACAATCTGATCGCCGGGGACCTGCGTGGCAACATGAATGGCGACGACGGCGACTGGAACCCGACCGGATCTCTGGTGGTCGGCCACCGCTTCGGCGATCGGCTCGCCATCCTGGGCACCGTTTCATACGACAAGACCGACATCTTCACCGAGGTCCTGGGCGGCGAGAACCGCGGCGGCTGGGCCTACCTCGGGCGTCCCGTCAGCAGCGGCCCGGCGCGCAACATCTGGTCGCCCGAATACCGCTACGCCACCAACCGGGATCAGGAGCGGGAACGGATCGGGTATTCGCTGAATGCGGACCTTCAGGTCAGCGACTCGCTGTCGCTGACCGCCGACTGGTTCCATTCCGACCTGTCGATCCTGACCCAGGAAGCCTCGATCAAATTCCCCTTCGCCAATGAGAACGCCACCTATGCGGCGGCGAACCTGACGGTTGGCGACAACGACGTGCTGGAAAGCGGCACGGTGACGGCGAACTCGGCGGAGGCCATATCCTTCGTCCAGAACGCTGAGGCCAGCACCGACAATTTCCAGCTCGCGGCCGATTGGGACAACGGTGGATCCCTGCGCGGCAGCGTAAGGGCGGCCTGGTCGACGGGTGACTACGAAAGCACCAGCGGCAACAGCGACGTCCGCTACACCCAATACACGGTGCGCAACGGTACGGCGGCCGGCTTCGTACCGAACCCGACGGCGCCGGCGACCTTCACCTACAGCTATCTCAACGGCGACAATCCGACCTTCACCCCGGCCAACCCTGCTCAGTTCACCACCCCGACTTCGGTCTTCGCCAAATCGCACTGGGTCTTCGGCGAGAACACCGAGATCGAGAACGCCTCGCTGCGTGCGGACCTGGAATATTCGCCGGACTTTACGCAGGGCCTGACCATCAGCTTCGGCGTCCGCTATGCGGAGCGCACCGTCGACTCCGAATACGGGCGCTATCTGGCGGACTACTCCGGCAAGGGTGAACTCGACGCCCACGCGCTCGGGCTGGGCGACTGGACACCCTTCGGCTACTTCCAGGACGGGGCAATCGGCTACAAGTCCTGCGAGTTGCCCGTCGGCACGCCCGGCCGGCCGGTCTGCTCGCCCGGCGCCCGGTTTGGCGATTCCCCCGCCCTGATCACGCCTTACCAGACCGCTGCCACGAATCCCGAACGGTTCGAGGCCGTGACGATCGGCGGCATCGCCGCCCTGGTGCAGAACCGCGACCAGATGCGCAATCCGGTCGCCTGGATCGAGGCCCTCTATCCGTCGACCCCCTTCACCTTCTTCCGGGATCCGGTCGAGTCCTTCATGGTCGAGGAGAAGACCACCTCGGGCTATCTCATGGTCGATGTGGGCGAGGCCGAGGACCGGTTCCACATCAACGCCGGGGCAAGGGTCATCAAGACCGAGCTCGGAATCGACTCCAGCCAGACCCCCGTCTCAGGCGCCTACTATCACGGCACCGACAGCTGGAACGGCGTGCTGGCCAATCCCGTCGCGGTCACCACGCGGCGCGAGTACACCGATGTCCTGCCGAGCGCGACCGGGGTGCTGGAGGTCAGCGAGACAGACAAGATCCGGGTCTCCGCCGCCCGCGTCGTTTCGCGTCAGAACCTGTTCCAACTGGGCCAGGGGTCGAACTTCAACTTCACCCGCAGCACAACGCCGGGGCCGGACCTTGACAGGTTCATCTATACGAACGGCAACGGCGGCAACACCGAGCTGGATCCTTATCGCGCGTCCCAATACGACATCGCGTACGAGCGGTATTTCGGATCGCAAGGCCTTCTGTCGGCGGCGCTCTTCTACAAGAGCGTGGACAGCTTCATCCAGACCGACACCGTGTCCCGGCGCGTGGCCGACGGCTCGGTCGCGGGCTCGACCGTGGGCATCTTCACCCAGCCCGTGAATGGAGAAGGCGGCACGATCCAGGGCGTCGAACTGGCCGCCCAGTACGCCTTCGACAACGGCTTCGGGTTCAACGCCAACTACACATTCTCGGACTCGGAGAGCTCAAACTTCTCGGACTTTGAGGACAACCTGCCGATCCCTGGCGTGGCCAAACACGCCTTCAACCTTCAGGGCTATTACGAAGGCTACGGCTTTGAGGCGCGGCTGTCCTATGCGTGGCGCGACAAGAGCTACCAGGGCAATTTCGCCTTCGGATCGGGTGCGGACTCGCACAATCTGTCGACTTGGGAACGGGCATACGGCCAGTTGGACGGCCAGATCGCCTACTCCGTCACCGAGGACATCAAGGTGGTGCTGGAAGGCATAAACCTGACCGAGGAATCGACGGGTCGGTACCTCCAGTTCGAGAACCTGCCCTTCCGCTATGCGACGGGCGAGCGTCGCATTTCGCTGGGCGCGCGGTTCACGCTCGGACGTTGAGTATCCGGCGCGGACGGCGGAGCACTCGCCGTCCGCGCCGCGTTCCGGGATTTCTGACATGACGCAGATCGAGCCCGGGGCGATCCGGTCCATCGCAGTCGTTGGCGGCGGTACGGCGGGCTGGATGTCGGCGGTGCTGCTGAACCATGCGCTCCGCGGCTCGGATGTCCGCATTACAGTGGTCGAATCCGCCGAGATCGGCATTGTCGGGGTCGGTGAGGCGACCATCCCGCCCATCCTCGACTTCCTCGATCTGGTCGGCGTAGATCGGGACATGTTCGTCCGCGAGACCCAGGCGACCATCAAGCTGGGCATTCGTTTCCAGGACTGGAAAGACGTCGGCGAACACTACTGGCACCCGTTCGGCTCGTTCGGCTGCGTCATCGACCGTCGACCCTTCCATCACCACCTCCAGCGCGCGGCCGCCCGGGGGGAACCGCGCGGCGTCGTGGACTTCAGTCTGGGGGCCGCGCTCGCCCAGGCGGGCCGGTTCACGCCGCCCGATCCAAAGGCGGGCCTGGCCCGCGCCGGACTGCGCTATGCCCTGCATTTCGACGCGGCCCTGGTCGCGCGCACCCTGCGCAAGGTTGCCGAAGGCCGGGGCGTCGAACGCCTGGAACGCACCGTGGTGGAGACGAGGCGCACTGCGGAGGGTCATGTCGACGCCTTGGTCTTCCGCGAGGGCGACCGGCTCGCGGCCGATCTGTTCATAGATTGCTCGGGCTTTCGCGGCCTGCTGATCGAAGGCGCCATGGCCGCCGGTTATGAGGACTGGACCCACTGGTTGCCGTGCGACCGGGCGGTCGCCGGCCCCACCGCCCTGACGGGCCAGGCCCAGCTCTATACCCTGTCGCAGGCGCTGGACGCCGGCTGGCGCTGGCGCATTCCGCTGCAGCACCGGGTCGGCAACGGCTATGTCTATTCCAGCCGCCACATTGAGGATCAGGCGGCGCTTGACGACCTGGCCCGACAGGTAGGCGGCGACTTCCTCGCCGAGCCTCGCCAGCTGCGGTTCACCACCGGCCGGCGCAAGGCCTTCTGGAAGGGCAATGTCGTCGCCCTGGGCCTGGCCTCGGGTTTCCTGGAGCCGCTGGAATCGACCAGCATCCACCTGGTGACCAGCGGCCTTTACAAGCTGCTCGACCACTTCCCCGACCGGTCGTTCGACCCGACCAACATCGCCGCCTACAACGCCGCCTTGATCGAGGAGTACGACACGATCCGGGACTTCATCCTGGCTCACTACTGTCTCAGCGAGCGGCGCGACACGCCCTTCTGGCGCGATGTGACCAGCCAGCCCCTGCCGGACAGTCTCAGGGCGCGGATAGACCTCTACCGAGCCAGCGGGCGCTCCCCCTGCCGGCAGGGCGACCTCTTCGCCGACGTCAACTGGTACTATGTCCTTCACGGCCTCGGTCTGCGTCCGCGCAACCCTGATCCCCTGACCTGCCTGTCCGACGCCCAGGCCGTGCGCGGCGTGTTGGACCAGTTGGCGAGCGACGTCCGGGGCGGCGTGGCGGCTGCGCGGTGATACGCCCTGCCGCGCGCGCGCCGGTTCCCGGGTGCGTTGGGCTGCCATCTCCGCCACAATCAGCAACCTCGATGACGGAAAAGGTTGCCCATCGGGCGCTCTGGCGCTGGATAGATCACTGACAGCAGGAAATCATGACGACAGCTCCGCCTCCCATCGTCCCGGTCAGCAGCACCGATCCGGCGCCCGATACTTCGTCCGGCGTCCACGTCGACGCCCCCGATCTGCGGATTTTCGTGTTCGCGCTGTTCTTTATTTTCGGCGGGATCACCAGCCTGAACGACGTGATCATTCCCAAGTTGAAGGACTTGTTCACGCTGACCTATTTCCAGGCCTTGCTGGTTCAGTCGGCGTTCTTCGCCGCTTATTTCCTGGTGTCGATCCCCGGCGCGGCGATCGTCCGCAAGTACGGCTACATGCGTACCGCCGCTATCGGGCTGGTGACGATGACCGCCGGGTGCATCCTGTTCATTCCGGCGTCCCAGTCGGCCACTTTCGGGGTCTTTCTGCTGGCTCTTTTCGTCCTGGCGAGCGGAATTACCATTGTCCAGGTCGTGGCGAATCCTCTGATTTCCCTTCTGGGACCAGCGCGCACAGCCCATAGCCGCCTGACCTTCGCGCAAGCTTTCAATTCGCTGGGCACGACCATCTTTCCGTTCGTGGGCTCGATCCTGATCCTGGGAGCCTTGTCGACCGTTGATGTGTCCACCCTGTCCGGCCAGGCGCTCGACGCCTACCGCGAGCAGGAAACCCGCGTGGTTGTCACCACCTACCTGGGGCTCGCGGTGGCGCTGCTTCTGGTGGCGGCCGTGGTCTGGGCCCGGCGCAACCGGTTGAAGGAACAGCAGGAGCAAACGGGCGGCATCCTGAGGGCCTTCGGGCTGCTCCGGCAACGCCGGTTCGGCTTCGGCGCCCTGTGCATCTTCCTCTATGTCGGGGCCGAGGTGGCCATCGGGTCCCTGATCGTGAACTACCTCATGCAGGCAGACGTGCTGGGGCTGGCTGAACAGGCCGCGGGCAAGCACGTCCCGATTTACTGGGGCGGGGCGTTGGTGGGCCGGTTCATCGGCGCCGGCCTGTTGCGGATTTTTCCGCCCGGTCTGGTCCTCGTGGCGGCGGCTGCCGGCGCCATCGCATTGATTCTGATCTCCGGCGGCACGACAGGCTTGGTCGCCGGCTATTCCCTCCTGGCTGTCGGACTGATGAACTCGATCATGTTCCCCACGATCTTCAGCCTCGCCAGCGAAGGCCTGGGCCGACGCGCCGCGGAAGGGTCCGGCGTCATATGTATGGCGATCGTGGGCGGGGCCATCGTGCCGCCGCTGACGGGCCACCTGGCCGACGTCACCGGAAGCCTCGCGATCGCCTTCCTGCTGCCGGCGGCCTGCTATGCCGCAATCGCCCTCTTCGGGCTGTTCGCCCGCAGACCCTTGTCGCCGGCGCTCGGGACAAGCGATCTGCCGGGCTGACCCGCGGAGGGCTTCAGATTTGAACCCAGCGGGCAGGGGCGGCGCGCCGTGTGAGCCTTGCAGGTCTCCTGGCGGCAACGTCTCGCGGATCGGCCCGGTCGGTGGCTAGGCCGCCGGGCAGGTTCGCGCGATATAGGCGGCGTGCGACGGCATGACCGCCACGCATTTCCGGATGACCTCTTCCACGCCGCCCAGGAAGGTCAGAAGCTCGCTTCCGGACTTGATCTCGACCAGCGGGTCCCAGGCGCGGGGGATGACGCCCTGACCGAGGAAGACCTGGATCCAGCTTTCTTCGGCGAACAGTTCCTCGTCCTCGCGGAAAATCCGTCCATTGGCCCGGAACAGGTCGATCTTGCGCTGGAGGGTGTCCGGAATCTCCATGTCGCGGCAGTAGCGCCAGAATGGCGTGTCGTCCCGCTCGGTGGCCTTGTAGTGCAGGATGATGAAGTCGCGGATGCGCTCGTATTCGAAGTCGCTTTGACGATTGAACTCGGCGATCGTGGCGGGATCGAAACCGGCGTCGGGGAACAGGCGGACCAGGCGAACGATGGCCGACTGGATCAAATGGATGCTGGTCGACTCCAGGGGTTCGAGGAAGCCGCTGGCCAGGCCGATCGCAACGCAGTTCCTGTTCCAGATCCGCTTGCGCTTTCCGGTGACGAAGCGAAGCCGATTGGGTTCCGCGAGCTGCTCCCCATCCAGACCGGACAATAGAATCCGCTCGGCCTCGTCGTCCTCCATATATTGGCTGGAATAGACGTGCCCGTTGCCGGTGCGGTGCTGCAACGGAATGCGCCACTGCCAGCCCGCGGGTCGGGCCGTAGAGCGCGTGTAGGGGGTGAAGGGTTCGACGCGCGCGCAGGGAACCGCCATGGCCCGATCGCACGGCAGCCAGTGCGTCCAGTCCTCATAGCCGGTCTTCATCGCCTGCTCGATGATCAGGCCGCGGAAGCCGGAGCAGTCAATGAACAGGTCGGCCTCGATCACCGCGCCGTCATCCATGGTCACGGACTGCACGAAGCCGTCCTCGCCGCGTAGAGTCACATCGGCGACCTTGCCCTCGCGCCGTCGCACGCCCGACGCCTCCGCGAGGCCGCGCAGATATTTGGAGTACAGGGCGGCGTCGAAATGGAAGGCGTGGGCGATGTGGCCCAGCGGCGAGTCCGCCATCTTCGGATCGGCCCGCATGAATTTGTTCTCGAGCGCGGCCGCGGTGTTGATCGAATAGTTGGCGAAGTCCGAGGCCGCCCCCTGGGCGTTCAACTTGAGCCAATACTGGTGGCAGCGCAGCCATTCCAGATCCCGGCCGATGACGCCGAACCCGTGAATGTAGCTGGCGCCCTGCTTCCACCAATCGACGAACTGGATGCCCAGCTTGAAGCTGCCTTGGGTGCGTTGCATGAACTCGTTTTCGTCGAGGCCCAGCAGTTCGTTGTATTTCTTGATCGCGGGGATCGTCGCCTCGCCGACGCCGATGATGCCGATGGCCTCGGATTCGATCAGGGTGATTTCGTACAGGCCCTTGAACAGCTTCGACATCAGGGCGGCGGTCATCCAGCCGGCCGTTCCGCCTCCGACGATCAGAATCCGCTTGAGCTGCTGCATGGTCCGGGTCCGCCCTATGGAGCGGAGGTTTGGCAGGCCGTGGGGGTCGCGGGCAAGGGGAGGGAACCGACTCGCCCTGCGTCGGCGTAGCTGAGGCCGTAGCCGCGCGCGAACTGGACGACGTCGCCGGGTCCTTCGCCGGTGCTGCAGGCCGAGCCGGGCCAGGCGAAGGACAGCTGGCCGGTGAAGTCATGGCGCCCGCCGGTCAGGACGTCGGCGAGACCGGCGCCTTCGGTGCCCGGCAGGAAGGCCGCGACGAAGGCGTCGGACAGGTTGATAAGGTCGTTGGCGTAGGCTGGCCGCCCCGAATACAGCACCGAGACGACCGGCACGCCCTTGCCCGCCACAGCGCGCAGGACGGCGAGGTCGGCGGGATACAGCGCGCTGTGCTGCACCGGTTTCGGGAAGCGGACGTCGCCGTTGTATTCAGCGTAGGGCGTCTCGCCCAGCACAGCCACGACAACGTCGAAGTCAGCGACGTTCACGCCGGCGCCGTCGGCGGAATACGTCACATTGGCCTCGCCCAGCTGCCGGCGCAGGGCCCCGAGCAGCGTCGAGCCGGTGGCGAAGTCGGCGTTGGTGTTCTCCGTGCCCTGCCAGGTCAGCGACCAGCCGCCGGTCTGGTTGGACAGGCTGTCGGCGCTGGCGCCGACCACCAGAATCCTGCGGCCGTGAGCAAGCGGGAGGGCCCGGTTCTCGTTCTTGAGCAGGACGACCGATTTGCGCACGGCTTCGCGCGCCAGGTCGGCGGCGTTTACAGCCTCGGCGCGGCCGTTGAAGATGCTGGCCGAAGGCTCGCGCTCGAACAGGCCGGAGCGCATCTTCACGCGCAGGATGCGGGTGACGGCGTCATCAATGCGCGACTGCGGAATGCGGCCCTCCCGGACGTCGGCGACCGTGCTGGCGATAAAGGCCTTCCAGTCCTCGGGCACCATGATCAGATCGATCCCGGCGTTGATCGCCTGCGGGCAACTGACTCTCGTGCAGCCGGGCACCTGTTCGATGCCGTTCCAGTCCGACACCACCAGACCGTCGAAGCCCAGCCGTCCCTTCAGCACGTCGGTTATCAGCTCGCGGTTGCCATGCATCTTGCCGCCGTCATGTCCGGCGGCGACGTCATTCCAGCTGCTGTAGGAGATCATCACCGTCTGCACCCCGGCGTCGAGCGCAGCGTAGTAGCCGACGGCCTCGCGGCGGATCAGGTCGGAGCGGGTTGCCCGGGTCTCGCCCTGGTCGACCCCGTTAAAGGTGCCGCCGTCGCCCAGATAGTGTTTGGCCGTCGCCAGGACGTCGCCGTCGCCGGTAAGTTCGCCCTGCAGGCCGCGGACCATCGCTTCGCCGTAGCGCGCAACCAGGGCCGGATCGCTGGAGTAGCTCTCGTACGTCCGCCCCCAGCGCCGGTTCTGCCCGATGGCCAAGGTGGGAGCGAACGTCCAGGTGATGCCGGTCGCCCGAACCTGCCGGGCCGTCGCCCGACCGATCCGCTCGATCAGGGCTGGATCATGCGCCGCGCCGAGCCCGATGTTGTGCGGGAAGATGGTGGCGCCGGAGACGTTGTTGTGGCCGTGGACCGCGTCCGTGCCCCAGACCAGCGGGATTTTCACCGCCATGTCGGTCTGCATCGCCGCATCGTGGAAGCGGTCGGCCAGAGCGGCCCAGTCCGCGACCGTGGCGTGCTTGTTCATGTCCGGCCAGGCGCCGCCGCCGTTGAGCACCGAGCCGATGTAGTACTGGCGCACCTCGTCCGGCGTGACATAGCGCACGTCGGGCTGGGTCATTTGCCCGACCTTCTGCTCCAGGGTCATGCCCGCGACGATGGCGGCGATGCGCCGTTCCATCGCCGCGTCCGGCGCCGTGGGGGACTGAAGCGCGGGCCATTCCGCCGCGGCGGGCGGGACGACCTGGCTTGCGGGCAGGGGGGCGCACGCGGCCAGCACCAGAAGCGAGGCGCAGAGCTTCAGTCGGAGGGAGGTCATGCGTCTACTCGTTACTCACGTTGGAGGATGGCCCGCAGGCCGTGACGTCGCGCCCGCTCCGGATCCGCCCTAGAACCGGTAGTTGATGCCGAACAGGAACTGGCGGCCGTACTCCTCGTAGGTTTCCGGCAATGCGCCGCCGTCCGCCGTGGTGGTGCCGCCGGAATCGAGGCCCAGACGGGTGCGGTAGGGCGAGTTCGTCAGGTTGTTGACCTGGAACAGCACGCCCAACCCTTCGAGTTGCCCCGACTGGAAGGTGTAGCCGATCTGGGCGTCGATCTGCTCGTCGTCGAGAATTTCGGTGTAGCCGCGGGTCGCGAACAGCTGGACCACCTCGCCCTTGAAGGCTTCGCGGAAGCGTTTGCTGATCCGCGCCTGGAAGCCGTTGCGCTCATAGTAGCCGGTGAGGTTGTAGACCATGCCCGACAGGCCGGGGATCCGCACCTCGTCGCCGTTCGGGCTTGGATTCAGGTCGGACTCGGTGAACGAGATGCTGCCGGTCATGCCGAAGCCGTCCAACGGCTCCCAGATGGCGCCGAAGTTGAGCGCTCCGCTGACCTCGAGCCCCTGAACCACGCCGCCGTCGCCGTTGGCCGGCAAGGTCATCTGACCGATCGGGCTGATGATGACGCCTGCCGGTATCGCCGAGGCGGTGCTGGGCAGGGGAATGCCGGAGAAGTCGAAGGTTCCGGTCTGTTGATAGATGTAGGTCTCGAGCTCCTTGTAGAAGGCGGCGATCGAGAAATAGGTCGTGGAATTAACGTACCATTCGTAGGCGAGATCGTAGGCGTCGGCGCGCCACGGTTCGAGCTCGGGGTTGCCGCCGCTGGCGGACCAGGGATTGACCGTCTGGCCCGGGACGCAGGGCTGGCCGGTGCAGACCAGCGAGTTGAAGCCCGGCGTCACGTTCGCTCGCATCTCGTCCATGCGAGGACGCGCCATCGTCTTGGAGGCCGCGAAGCGCAGGCGGTGCCCGCCGCCGAGGTCGTAGATCAGGTTCAGGCTGGGCAGCACGTCGGTATAGTCCGCCCCCCTGGTGACGGAGATCGGGACGATGGGTTGGCCCGGCTCGGTGCCGTTGATGACCACGCCGGTCGATTCCTGCTCCTGCTGGACAACCTGCAGGCCGATGTTGCCGCGGAAGCGTCCACCCTCGAAATCGGCCTTGGCGAAGAAGGTCGTGACCTTTTCTTCAATGTCCCAGTTCTTGTCGAAATAGTTGGCGTCCAGGATCGGGGCGCGATCGTAGTAGACGTCCAGGGCGCGGGTCAGATCCACCGACAGGACCGAACCGAATCCGGCGTAGCCCAATGAGGTTGGGGTCTCCAGATATTGCGGATCGACCAGAACCTGCTGACGCCCGTTCTTCAGGAACAGGTCGAAGTCGTCGACGCGTTTCATCTTGTCGCGATTGGCGAAGTTCACGCCGGCCGAGACGCTCGTGAAGAAGCCGTCGAGATCGCGTTCGGCGTTCAGGTCGACGGCGTAGATGCTTTCCTCGACATGCGGGAAACGAATGGCGCCGTCGTGGCCCCAGCCGCCCCAGGGCGCCCGGTCGCCCAGTGAAACCTGGCTTGCGTCGGCGTAGTTCAGCCCTTCCGAATAGGTCGGATAGCCGTCGTCGTTCACCTCGAAGGTGATGGTGTCCAGCGTGCGGCCCACGTCCGGAGTCCCCGGCGTGACGCCGCCTGTGCCGCGGCCGTAGCCCGCGTAGGTCTCGAGGATCTGCTCGTCCCGGATGTTGCTCGAATAGGACAGGTCTGCACGAACCCGGGTGCGGTCGTCGATCTGGTATTCGTTGTTCAGTCCGATCGAGAACAGCTCGTCTTCGCGGGTGTTGAAGTCGTTGCGGATGATCGGCACGCCGCCGTTCAGGACGCCGCTGCGCGCGAAGGTCGAGCCGCCGCGCTGTTCGGTCTGCACATCGGTGAATGTCGCGCCATCCGCCCAGCCGTTCGAGAACCATTGCGCGCCGCGCGTCGTCTCTTCCTGGTCGAATTTGGAATAGTAGAGGTCGAGAATGCTGTGCAGGCGATCGTTCGGGCGCCATTCGGCGATGGCGATGAAAGCGTCGCGGGTGTTGAGGCGTGAGGTGGCGAACAGCTCCTGACCGTTCAGGATCAGGGCGTCGTCGGCGCTGTCGGGCGTAACGGCGAAGCCGAAGGCCTCGTAGCCATAAGCCTTGTAGTGCTGGTTCTGCGACGGGGAGTCGAGATGGGCATAGCCGAGGGCGAGACCGAAGGTTCCGTCGGCGAACTGGTCGATATAGCTGATCGAGGCCCGGCCGCCGTAGTTGCGGACGTCGTCGTTGAGCGCATCGCCTTCAATCAGTTCGCCACGGACGTTGATCGCGATGGCGCGCTGGTTGAACGTCAGCGGGCGCACCGTACGCAGGTCGGCGGTGCCCGACAGGCCCATGCCCGAAATTTCGGCGTCGGGCGTTTTGTAGATCACCACGCTGGACAGAAGTTCGGACGGATACTGGTCGAACTCCACAGAGCGGTTGTCGCCGGAGCTGGCCTGCTGCCGCCCGTTGAGCAGGGTGGTTGTGAAGTCCGGAGCCAGGCCGCGGATCGAGATCACCTGGGCGCGGCCATTGACGCGCTGAGCGGCAAGGCCGGGCAGGCGGGCGATCGACTCGGCGATCGAGACGTCCGGCAGCTTGCCGATGTCTTCGGCCGAGACGGCTTCCACGAGGGAGGTTTCGTCGCGTTTGATGCTGATGGAATCCGCGATCCCGCGCCGGATGCCGGTGACGACCACCTCGTCCAGCTCGGTCGCTTCCGGGTCCTGCGGCGTCTGCGGAACCTGGGCCATGGCCGCGCCCGGCAGGGCGACAGCCAGGGCCGCCACGGACGACATCAGGGCCAATCTGGTCCTGGACGTGGACGCTGGCGAACGAACGCCTGCAAAATCGCTGCGCATGTGGACCCCTCGTGTTTCCCCGGCGCCGACCCTGTGGTCGGTCGTCCCTTTTATTTTTCAGCCTCCTGTCGCGATCTTTTCAGGTCGTGATTGGAAGCGCTTCCAATTGCTATCCGAATTGCCGGCCTGCTGCAATCCCGATCCGTGCTCTTTGCTCCGCCGCCTTGTCCCTACCGGCGCCAGACATAGGTGGCGGCGGTTCGGGCGGGCAGGGTGGCCAAGGCGCTCTGGCCTCCCTCACGGATCCTGAACGACACCGGCGCGGCCGCGTCGTTCAGCACGATCAGCACACGCTCGCCGTCCGGATTGACGAAGGCGACGCCCTGCAGACCCTCGGGTTCGATCGATGTGATGCGCCGTGCGCCGGGCCGCACGAACCGGCTGGCGTGACCGAAGGCGTAGTATTCCTGGTTCCGCGCGATCGTCCCCGTGTGGCTGTCGATGGTCACCACGCCGCGACAGTCGCCGCAGCCGCCGGCATGCGGTCCGTGATTTTCGTCGAGGGCGAGATTCCACATCAGAACCCCGCGCGCCCAGTGGTCGGTCGAGCCGATGATCAGGGTCTTCATCGTCCAGCTGAAGCTGTCCGAAAAGTCGGCCGCCCAGTTCCCTCCCGAGCACTCGGTGAAGAAGACGTCCTTGTCCGGATGAACGTCGCGCACCTCGCTCTGCGCAGCCACGTCGCCCCCGTAGCAATGCCACGCCACGCCGGCGACATGGGCGTTGGCGACCGGATCGGCGAGCACGCCGAGCGGCTGTTCGGGGTGATCCCAGTTGTGATCCCAGTCGAGAATCCGCGTCTGGATTCCGGCGGACCGGAACATCGGGCCCAGGTGGCGGCCGATGAACTCCGCGCGTCCGGGGGGCGACCAGCGCATACCAGGATAGCTGTCGGGCTCGAAATCGGGCTCGTTCTGGATGCTCAGATAGTCTGTGGGCACGCCATGATCGGCCGCCGAGCGAACGTAGCGGGTCAGGTAGTTCGCATAGGTCCCGTAGTATTCCGGTTTGAGCTGGCCCTGGATCATCGAACCGGTGGTCTTCATCCAGCCCGGCGCGCTCCAGGGCGACGCCATCACCTTGAGATCCGGATTGACCGCCAGCGCCTGCCGCACGGTGGGAAAGACGTATTCCTCCATCCGGGCGGTGGAAAAGTCGGACAACTCGGGATTGGCCGTATCGGCCAGGCTGTAGTGATCCAGCGAGAAATCAGAGGCCCCGATGGTGACGCGGGTGAAGCTGAAGCCCAGTCCGCCATCCTCGCGGCCGAACAATTCCCGGATCAGCGCCTCTCGCCCCGCCGGGGTCAGTCTGGCCTGGATCAACCAGGCCGAGGCGTCGGTAATCGCAGCTCCAAAGCCGACCATCGACTGGTGCTGCTGCCCCGCGTCGACCACGAGGACCGGGGCGCCGGCGGCCGTTCCGGTCCTGAAGACGAGGGAAGGCTGTTCGCTCAACAGCCGCGTGCGATCGCCCGAGGTCATCCAGACACGCGCGGTTTCCGCGGGTCGGGGCTGCGGGAAGGTCGCGCATCCGCCCAGGGAGAGGGCCGTCAAGGCGACTGCGATGGCTGCGCGCCGCGCCAATCGTGAGACCTTCATCAAAATGCCCTCCCTGCGAGGATGGTGCTTCCGTTCATCGGAAGGCGTTCGGGTTGCTGTTTGGAAGCGCTTCCAATAAGCATCCCGACTGCGGCCTCCTGTCAAGCCTCGGCGACGGCCAACTGAGGCAGGAGGCGGCCGGCCGATCCCCGGGGGACGACGGCGTGGGGCAGGGTCAGGAAGCTCCAGGCCGCACCCGCACCGCTTCCGCCGAGCCGTCGGGTCAGGGCCAGAACGGCCTCGCGGCCCATGTCCTTCAGGGGCTGGTGCACGGTCGTCAGCGGCGGCCAGACGATCTGCGACACCGGCGTATCATCGAAGCCGGTGATGGAGAGCTGGTCCGGCAGATCCAGCCCGCGGCCATGCGCTGCGGACAGGGCTCCTGCGGCCATGTCGTCATTGGCGCAGATCAGGGCTGTCGGCGGGTTCGGCAGGTCCAGCAGGCGCGCGGCCAGCAGGCTGCCCGAGCGGAAGGTGAAGTCGCCGCGGGCCATCTCGACATCGTCGGGATCGAGTCCGTGTTCACGCAGGGCCCGCTTCAGACCATCGAAGCGCTGCTCGGCGGAGAGGTGGCCCTCGATGCCGCTTATGAAGGCGAACCGGCGGTGCCCCAGCTGCAGCAAATGCTCGGCGATGTCGTGGCCGCCAGCCTCGTCGTCGATGCCGACGCCGTCTGCGGCTGTGCGACCCGGACCGCCGGGAGAGATGGTCACGACTTCGCATCCGCGGGCGCGAATCTCCTCGATAAGGGCCACATCGTCGGCGAAGGGCGGGGTCAGGATCAGGCCTCGACACCCTTGGGCGGTCATCAGTTCCAGCACCTGCTGGCGCCGGTCCGGGCTCTGATGGGGGACGTGGCGGGTCAGGAGCTGATAGCCCAGGGCCAGGCATTCCCGCAGGGCTCCCAGTTCCAGCGCCGAGGCGTAGAACGAGTTGGGCTCGGCCTCGAGATCCGAGGCCAGGACCAGGCCCAGCATGCCGCCGCCGCCGCCGGCCAGCGAACGCGCCTGCGGATTCACGCGATAGTTCAGCGACTCGACCGAGGCCAGCACCCGTTGGCGGACCTCGTCGCGGACGTTGGGGCCGCCGTTCAGGACGCGCGAAACCGTGGTGCGACCCACGCCCGAGTGTCGCGCGACATCATCAATGGTCGGTTTTCTGGCCGTCAAACTCCGCTCCCTCGCGACTCCGGCGACGATGGGCCTGCGTCCGCCGGCTTTCAATAGCTCGACGAGGCCGACGCCGCGACGTCATATGACGCCATGATCGACGCTTCAGAGGTTCCCCCGCCGCCCCCCCGCCGCTCGAGATGGTTCATCCTCGGATACGGCGCCGCACAGACCGGCGCCTTCGTCTGCTTCATTCCGTTGCTGACCCTGCTTCTTCCGGAGAAGGCGAGCATGATCGGAGGAGCCGACAAGGCGATGCTGCTCAGTCTTGCGGCGATGCTGGGCGGGGCGACGGCCGCAGCAGCCAATCTGATGTTCGGAGCGTTGAGCGACCGGACCCGCGGCCGCCTCGGCCGGCGTCGGCCCTGGATCCTGATCGGCGTGGCGATGGCCGCGGCGAGCTTGACCCTGCTCGCATTCACCCGGACCCCGGGCCAACTGATCTTGGGGGTGATCCTCTTCCAGGTCGCGGTGAATGCTTTCTATGCGCCGCTGACGGCGCTCGTACCCGACATGGTGCCCGATGCGCAGAAGGGGCTGGTCTCGGCCTGGGCCGGCGCCGCCCTGCCGCTGGCCAATCTGTTCACCGTACTGGTGGTGAGCCGGCTGACGGGATCAACAGGCGCCCAGTTCGCGGTCGTGGCCCTCGCGACAGGGGTGTTGATCCTGCCGTTCGCCGTCAGACTGCGCGAGCCGCCGTCGGGTCGGCCAACCTCCTTTCGCCTCTCCCTGACCGCCCTGCGCGAGAGCCGGTTCCGTGCCCTTTTCATCTCTCGCCTGCTCGTTGAGACCGCCGTGGCGATCAATACGCTGTACCTCCTGTTCTGGGCTCAGGGACTGCGAACCGGGTCGACGCCCGCCGGCTGGTCCGCCCTCGATGTTTTCGGCGTGCTGCTTCTCGTCTCGACCCTGGCCGCGACGGCCAGCGGCTTCGCGGCCGGAACCCTTTCCGATCGCTGGCGGAGAAGGCGCGTGTTCGTTGTCGCCGGTTGTGTGGGCATGGCCCTGGCATTCGCCCTGATGGTCGGCTGGCCGGCCTGGACAGGCCTGCTGACGGCCCAGCTGCTGTTTGGCGCGAGCCATGGGGTGCATGCCGTCACCGTGGCCGCCCTGACGGCCGAGAGCCTGCCCGACAGGACGCACGCGGGTCGGGATCTGGGCGTGATGAATATGGCGGTTGCTGCGCCCCAGAGTCTCGCGCCCGCCGGCGCCGCGGTGATCCTCGCTCTCGGCCTGCCGCTCTCCGCCGTCTTTGTCTCGGCCGGCCTGGCGGCGATCGCCGGCGCGCTCGTGCTGGCCTCGGATCAAACAGTTGTCGAACCGCCTGTCTGGTATCGCCGAATCCACGCCGTTATTCGCAAAGGGGGAGGGTGAGCATCCCCCTGCCGGTCGCCCGCCCGCTGTGTCCGGAAGATCGCGCAGGTCGTCTCGGCGGGGAACTGTGGCTTTGGCCGTTGGGCGGTGCTGTCAGTCCAACGACAACTTGTCTCCACGTTTTGAGGCGGCCCAACAGCCGCTAGCGGGGAGGGGAGTCCGCTTTCGACCCATTGCGGAGAGTCACCCAGACTGACAGCATTCTCGTATGCGCGCTCTCATCCTCTTCGCCTACCTAGTCGTAACTGGTTGCGGGTCGCAAAGACCGTTGATCAAGAGCGGTGGCGGAACGCTGACCTAGAGACGCGCGAGCGCGCTCACATGGTCGCCAGCTTTCTTGAGGAGCACCCTCTCAAGGGTATGACCCGCGCTGAAGTGGTTGAACTGCTCGGCCCGCCGACGCCGACCGACAACTGGGAAGGGACCGAGATGATCTATGTCCTGGGGCCAGATGGAGGCCTCATGGCTATCGACCACGAGTGGCTGTTGATTGAGCTGGATCAGCAAGGTCGAGTTACTACCTTCGAGGTCGTGTCGGACTGACAGTCGCTTCTCGCCTTCGACCGAAGGTCCGCTCTCGACCCATAGCGGACGTGAGCGGACTTGATAGGCCGCCCTATGAACACTCGCCTTGTGTCGTCACATCGGTGTCCGTGACGACGACCGTGCAGCGAACATGATGTTCGGAGTGATATAGCCGAGGGGAACAACTGTCCTCACACCCGCCTTGTGAACTGTCAGGGGGAGATCGCCATCCTGTTGGGCTTCGCCACTCATCGTGGCCGATGCGCCCGGCGGGATCTCCGGTGCATTGACGATGCCGCCGCCAAAATCCGTGCTGACCTGCTTTAGAGGCTGACTAGACATTTCGGACGACTACCTTTGAGCCAGGGACGTCGGAGCATCCTGCGGTAAGCAACGCGACCACGGGCAAGAACACCAATAGTGATTTCATTCGTCTGCCCCTCCAGCCCCGACGCTCACACGCCGCACCTCGATCGTCCACTTCCCACCCCCAGGCGAGGGGCTGCTCCCGACTCCCTACGAGACGTTCGACTCGACGGCTTTCGACTCCAGACGCCTGTCGATCCGAACCAGCAACCGGAGGCAGCCCCCAAGTGCGATCAAGACCAGGCCTTGAAAGGCGACCGGCGGACTGGACACTGACCGGACGCCGAAGGTCTTCAACAAAGCGATGATGAGGAGCACCGCACAAAGGAAAGAACCTAGGAGCAACATCGCCAAGCCGAAGCCGTCGAGAAAGCGTCGGAACTCCAACGCCGTCATTCTTACTCGCATTTCCGTCCCCCGTGATGATTTCCGAACATGCATGAGTTGTGGCTGGTTTTCTACGTCGGCGGAGACTTGAGCGGAGTCTCCGCTTTCCACCCTAGGCGACGGTCGGCTTCCGACCCTTAGCGGACATCCAGAAACGTGGTTAGATCAATCATGGCCCTCCGATGGATCAGCTTGATCGCGCTTTGCCTGACGCTTTCGTCGTGCGCCGCCCCCCGCTTTGATGGCTCCACTCGGCAGTTTTCAGGTGTCTGGCTCTACGAGTTCGAAGGCTCGACCTTTGTCGAAGGTGCAACCGAAATACCCGCGCACCGTCCGCCTTATGAAAAGACGGACTGGCTGGGCTGGCCCGTTGACCAGCCGCGTCTGGAAGAACTTCTGGAAGAGAGCACCGAAGATCGAGACTGCCATGTGGTGCAGCCGATCTTGGTGACTTTCGTTGGTCACCGCACGAACTACCCTCTTGGCGGCGCGGGCCACATGGGCTTGTGGCGTTCAGAGGTGACGGTGCACCGAACGATCTCGGCTGAGCGGCTCGGCCCGTCCTTCTGCTATGAACACTGACCTCCCAGGCGACGGTCCGCTTTCCACCCATTGCAGACGAGCGCCGGGTCCGGCGACCGAACCCGGCAAGGTGTCAGAGATCGATCTGTTCGGAGAGCTCCAGGGCGTCGTCCACCTCGATGCCGAGATAGCGAACCGTGCTTTCGAGCTTTCGATGGCCGAGCAGTAACTGGCAGGCCCGCAGGTTGCCTGTCTTCTTGTAAACGAGTGCGACCTTAGTCCGTCTGAGGCTGTGGGTGCCGTAGGCCGCTGGCTCGAGATCGATCAACCGCATCCATTGATCGACCAGCCGCGCATACTGCCGTGTGCCGATATGTGCGCCGGCACGACTTCGGCTAGGGAATAGCCAATCGTCATCGCGATGACCACGCATCTCGAGCCAAGCCGCGATCGCCTCCCGCGTCGGCTCTGTGATCTCAAAGGGAACCGGTCGACCGGTCTTCTGCTGGATGAAGGTGGATCTAAGCTTCAGGGATCCGCCGGGCGCAACATCGCTGACCCGCAGCTTCACCAGATCACACGCTCTGAGTTTCGCATCGAGCGCGCAGTTGAACATCGCCAGGTCGCGTACGCGTTTGGCGACCTTCAGCTGCTGTCGGATC
This sequence comes from Brevundimonas sp. BR2-1, assembly GCF_037626195.1. Taxonomy (NCBI): domain Bacteria; kingdom Pseudomonadati; phylum Pseudomonadota; class Alphaproteobacteria; order Caulobacterales; family Caulobacteraceae; genus Brevundimonas; species Brevundimonas sp. BR2-1. The sequence goes on from NZ_JARKMV010000004.1 coordinate 67,948, forward strand.
GCCCAGATGTGCTTGGGTTTCAGGGGGGCTTTTGGCCCAATGAGCCGACCCGCGTTCCAAGGTCGCCGAGGGATGATGAACAGGTCAGATTGGCGCATGGCAAACCTCCCAAGAGATGGCCTCCCTGTCCTCCTGATCTTACTCCCGTCGCATCAGGCGTGCGCCAGAAGCGGACCTTGGCACTGGGACGAGAAGCGGACACTCGCGGGAAGGGACCAGGGCATGACGCTCGGTGAATTAGGCGAAGCGTAACGAGAAGCTAAGCCAACTCCGGCATGGTCGGCGGATGAGCGGTATCGAACCCTTCCTAAAACCGCACGCCTATGCGAGCGCGCGTTTCGCGGCCGATCTTCCGCCGCTGACGGTCGACCAGACGCGCCAGGTCGAGGACTATCTGGCGAGGTATCCCGGGGAGACGTTCTGGTCTCCCCTTGCCCGCCGGGCGCTGATGGAGAGCTTCGTGCGGAGCCGGATCAATCCGGCAGACGGGCGGTCGCTGATCGACGCCATGGAGCGGGGCGACGTCGCGCCCGTTCTCCCCGTCGATAACCGGACGCCCTACTTTCCGGCATCCAGGCCATGGACCAGCAAATGCACCGCGGTCATCCGCGAGCGGGTGGCGCTCACCGTCCGGGTGCTGGGAGATCGCGCGCTCATACTGACGGAGAGGATGGCGCTCCACGTCGGCGATTTCGCCCACTATATGCAGAACAACGGCATCACAGACTATTTCGATGAAGTCGGCACACCGGCCATCGACGGGGCCTTGGCCGGCTTCGTCGAAATGCTTTCCGTCCGGGAGGTTGGGGCGCTGACCCACGCGATCATCAAGCGTGAGTACGGAGAGTTTCGACCGATCGGCATCGCGCGGGCCGATGAATTTCGCGGGGGACCAGCCGCCGTCGATCAGCCGGGGATCCGCCAACTGATTGAAGCCCGGCGAGCCGCTCACGCCCGGTTCGACAGTGAGTTTCGCCGGCTGGGAGCGAACCTGCCCGAACTCCTGGAGAAGGAACTGCGGCGGCTCTATCCTTGGGGAGCCTCGAGGCGGTAGCCGTTTTGCGCCAGAAGCGGACTCTGGAAGCTCCGCGTAAAGGAGACCTAAGGCGTAATGTCAGTCCGACGCGCCAAGAACCACCTGACTGCGTGAGGAAAGCGTCCGGCTAGCGGATTTCGACGCGCCGGAGCTGCGTGACCGGGACGGCCGCCGCTCGCGGGATATCCTGTCGCGCCTGGCCCGCGGCCGCTCCGTCGCCTGCACTGCCATCCGGGGCCGCAGCGGGCGCGTCGTCTCCCACGACCGGGTGATCGCCACATACCGGCTGCACGGCCGTCGTCTGGGCGATGTCCTCCGGGCCCAAGGCGCGCCCCAAGGCTGCAACCAGGCCGACCCAAGGCATCGCCGCCGACGGCGCAAGCGGGACGCTGAACCCGATGAGAGCCGGGCCGCCTAGCAGGCCGGATAGGTCGCCACTTCCGCCGTGTAGGACGCCAGGGACGGCATGCCCGCCTGCGAGCGCAGACGCTCCGCCCGGACGGCGTCCTCGATGTCGTAGACGACGAACCGGTGATCCCGACACACGGCCTGGGTACCGTAAACCTGGGGTCGGCCGTCGGTCAGGGCCAGCCGGTCCTCCATGAGGGCGACGGCAGCCCCCGGGGCCTCGCCGCGCGCCGCCAGGACCTTCAGCTGCGGCAGATATTGGCGCCATGCCGTTTCGTCTGCGTGCTGGACCAGCAGCAGGGCGGCGTTGGCCGCTTCGTCGCCGTAGCGGTCCCGCGTCCACCAGCCGCCTTCGGGCTGCATCGCCGCCATGGCGGCCTGGGCGCGCTGATCCTGGTCCTTGATGTAGGCGTAGGCCGCGCTCCGGGCGGGCCGCCGTTCGGCTTCCGGCAAGGTCTGGAAGGGCGAGCGGGCCAGGGCGTTGCGCCCGACGCGATCCACCGCGGCCATGTTGACGAGGCGATCCGCGTCCGTCTGCGGCGCAGGCTGTTCCGCTTGGCGCGCCAGTTCCTGATCGATCGCAGACCGGACCCCGGCGACCATGGCGGCGGCCGGCTCGCTGAGGGCGGGCGGCGACGCCTGGACGGAGGCCGCCGCGCCGGGCGGCGGCGTCTGCGGCGGCGCAGATCCCATCGACGCCAGTGCGGCCAGGATGAGGAAGAATCGCATCGTTCAGACTCCTTCGGGCACGACGGCCTGTACGGAAAGACCCCCCGCCCGCCGGACGTTCAGGTGGTCGACGGGGTCCGCCATGGTGACGCGTGTCGCGTCGACACGGTAGATGGTGGTCGCGCGGCTGACGAGCGCGGGCCGGTGGGCGACGACGATCCGGGTCAGCTTCATGGCGGCGACGAGGTTGGAAATTTCGACTTCGGTCTCCATGTCGAGATTGGCCGTGCCCTCGTCTAGCACGAGCACCTTCGGTTCGCGATACAGGGCGCGGGCGAGCAGCAGGCGCTGGCGCTGGCCGCCGGAGATATTGGCGCCGCCCTCGGCCAGCAGGGAGCGGTACTGCATCGGCTTGGCCATGACCTCGTCGTGCAGGCGGACCTCGCGCGCCGCGCGGATCACGCGTTCCATGTCGAGGTGGGGATCGAAGAAGGCGATGTTCTCGGCGATGGTCCCCACCATGGGATGGTCGTCCTGGCCGACGAAGCCGACGTCGGACCGGAACCGACGCCAGGCGCCCGGACCCGACGGCCGGCCGTTGAGCAGGATCTCTCCGGCGGTCGGGGGCTGCAGCCCCAGCAGAAGCTTCAGCAGGGTTGTCTTGCCGCTCCCGGTCGCGCCGATGATGGCCACGAAGTCTCCGGCCGCGATTGTCAGGTTGACGTCCTGCAGCACCACGGGGTCCGTCGACCCGTAGCGGAAGCTGACGTCCCGGAAGGCGATCTCCGGCGCCTCGTCGGCGAACGGCGCACCCTCTTCGCCATCCCATTCGACCGGCGTCTGCAGTACGTCGCCGAGCCGGTGCAGGTGCAGGCCGAGCATCTTGATCTGCACGAAGGTCGCCAGCAGCGAGTTGAGCCGGTCCGTGAATATCTGACGGAAGGCGAGGAAGGCCATCAGCATGCCCACCGAGAAGCCGTCCCCGCTGAGGACCATGGAAGCGCCCAGATAGAGGATGGCGACGTACTGGACGCCATTGACCAGGGTCTGCAGCGCGGTGGCCCAGGTCTGGAACTGAGCCAGCCGCTGCGCCTTGGCCAGGCTGCTGGCGAACAGGTTGCGCCAGGAGCTCTCGCGCTGGGCTTCGGCCCCCATGACCTTGATCAGGGCGACCGACCGGATGCTCTCCATCAGGTAGGACTGTTCTGACGCCCCGGCCTGGAGGCGCGCCTCCGTCTCGCGCCGGATCGGCACATAGAACAGCCAGGACAGCGCCAGATTGACCAGGGCGGCGAAGACCGCCACGGCCGCCATCGCCGGCGAATAGACGAACAGCACCACGCCCGCGACGAGGCCCATGGCGCCGTCGAGGACGACGCTGACCAGGCCTCGGGTGAGGAAGTCCTGGATGGCCTGCACCGAGCTGATCCGTGATAGCAGATCGCCGATGTGCCGTTTTTCGAAGAAGCTGGCCGGCAGGCGCAGGAGGTGGCGGACGAGCCGGCCGACTAGCTGGTAGCTGAAGGTCGCGCCGACGATCTGCAGGGTCCAGTTGCGCAAGCCCTCGGCCAGGACGCCGAGGATGATGACGCACAGGAAGGACAGGGCGATGACCGGCAGCACCGCAATGTCGCCGGTGCCGATGGCCTGATCGACGACGAGCTGAAGCTGAAGCGGGGCGGCCAGGGTGGTGATCTGCAGCGCCACCGAAAGGGTGATCACAAAGACGGCGGACCGCTTCAGTCCCGATAGCGGGGGCAGGACCGCGGCCAGCGGGATGGGCGGCGGCCGCTTGCGCGTCTCGAACGCCGGGCTTGGCGCGAGCTCAAGGGCGACCCCCGAAAAGCGCCGTGACACCTCTTCCCAGGCAAGCCGCTTCACGCCGCCGGCCGGGTCATGGATGACGATGCCGCGCTTGCCCGCGCTGCGCAGGACCACGAAATGGTTCATGTCCCAGTGCAGGATCGCCGGACAGGTCAGCTCGGATATTTCCGCGATCTCGATCCGCAGGGCGCGGCTGGCCAGACCGATGGCGTCCGCGAACGCCATCAGATCCTTGAGGCGCGCGCCCGACAGAGAGATCGCGAATTTCTGGCGCATGGAGGCCAGGGTTTCGTGGCGGCCGTGATAGCCCGAGACCATGGTCACGCAGGCGAGCCCGCACTCGGCCGCCTCCGCCGCCATGATCATGGGCAGCGACCGGCCCGTGGGAATGTGGAAGCCGGACATCAGCGGCTCGCCGACTGGACGGCGAAGACGGGATCGAGCAGCCACTCGATTAGGGACCGGCGATCGGTGACGATGATGGCCTCCAGGGACATGCCGGGCGACAGGGGCCGCCGCTGCCCATAGGCGTTCACGAAGCTGCGTTCGAGCCGCACGCGCACCCGGTACATGGCGTCCTCCGCGCGCACGCCGGGCACGCCGATCTCTCCGGACGTCAGGGCGGTCGGCGAGATCGACAGGATGTGGCCCGGCACGCTGCCGAAGGTCTGATAGGGGAAGGCGTCGAGGTTGAGCCGCACAGCCTGGCCGGCCTTGAGGAGTCCGGCCGCGCGCTGCGAGACGAAGATCTCGCCGACCAGCGGGCCCTCGCCGAGGCTGACCACGGCCAGGGTGTCCCCGGCCGCCACGGTGCTGCCGGGCAGTTTGGGCAGGCCGACCACGGCGCCCGCGAGCGGGGCGATGCCGATGCTCTCCCGTTCGGCGACCGCGTTCAGGCGTCGTTGCTCAAGGTCCGCCGCGGCGCGCTCGCGTTGGGCCAGGGCCGAGAGACGCCCGGACGAGATCTGCGCCAGCTGCGTCGCCGCCTCATCGCGGAGCATCTCGCTGGTGATCCGGCCGCTCTTGCGGTCGGCGACCGCGGCCTCCGCCTGAAGGACCGCGGTTCGGGCGGCGGACGCCCCGGCCTGCGACAGATAGCCGGCCTCGCGCAGTTTGTTGGCGCGATCCTCGCCGGCGACCGCGAGCTGGAGCTGCTGTTCCGCGATGGCGATCTGGCGGTCGTCGGCGGCGATCTGGCGCGAGAGGATGGCGATGCGCTGGCGCAGGGAGGATTCTCTCTGGGTCAGGTCATCCTCATCGGACCGGGACGTCTGTTCGAGGGAGCGCTGCTCGGCGTCGAACTGTCTGAGCATCTCCGTGCCGGTATTGCCGCGCGAGGTGTCGGAGGGGTGGGTGACCCAGACGAGCGGACGGCCGGCCTTTACGGCGTCGCCCTCCTTGACGGAGACCCGCGCCACCACGCCGGGGCGTGCGCTGGTGACGCGGACCAGTCCGGCGGGGGGGACCAGCCACCCCCTGGAGCGTTCGGTGCGGCTGTACGGCAGGGCGATGGCGACGCCGGCGGCGACGAGGATCAGGGCCGCGACCACGGCGCCGAGGTAGAAGGTTTTCGGCGGCGTTGAGATGAAGATGGCCCCGTCCCGCTGCGCGACCCCCGGGGCGGCATGGGAGACGGCGTCGTGGCGGAACAGGCGTTCGGCCGCGTCGGGCGCGGGGGGCTCGCCCCCCGGCGCCGCGGCGGCGTCCGCCTCCTCGCGCGCCTTGACGGAACCCTGACCGATCATGGATCAGCCGAGCGTGGAGAGCATGCGGGCGATATCCTGGCCCAGGGCCGTCCGGTCCCCGCGCTGTCCGGACACCCGGCCGCGGCGGCCCGCCGAACCGACCACGATGAGGGTCGGGATTTCCCGGATCACCCCCTCCTCCACCATCTTCAGGCCTTCGCGCGGCGGCAAGTTGCAGACGGCCAGATCCCACCCCGCGACGGCTTCGCTCGGAAGCGCGGACAGGGCCGCCTTGTAGTCGTGACAGGGCGGGCACGACAGGAAGCCGAGCAGGACCGCCGTGCGCGGGCGCGCGATGTGTTCAGACCAGCTGCGCCAATCGATATCCCGGACGGCGGACGGCTTGGCGACCGCGGCCTCAGTCGTCTCAGACATAGTCGACCTCCTTGATGATGCGCGGGGCGAGATCGGCGACGTGCCGGTCGACAGCGGCGTCGATGTCCTGGAGCGCCCGACCGCTATCGACATAGTCGTTGTATCGGAGCGCGGGCGCGCGCCCGGCGGAGCGGAAGGAGCGCTGTCCGCCCTCGGCCAGGAATTCCGTCATCAGGGAGAGCAGGCCGAGGTCGGGGACGCACTCCTCAAGCCACAGGAACTGACCCTGCTGGTTGATTTCGAGGAAGTAGCAGCGGCCGTCACGGCCGCGGATGAAATCGAAGCTGCCGTGGACCAGGCCAAGGGCGTCCATGAAGCGGCGGATCGGCTCGACAATTTCCGCCGGAACCTCGACGTGGCGCGTCCTGAGAGCGCGGTGCTTGACGTCGCGCCAGTCCAGCTCGGCGCCCTCCGTGCCCTGGGAATCGATTTCGACGCAAACCATCTCCTCGCCGCAGACGATCACCCGGTATTCGCAGTCCTTCGCGACCTCCCGCTGGTAGATCATCGGGCAGGCCTCCACGGCCACGGAATCCCAGATATCGTCGGGCGTGACCCGCGTGGTGGTCATACCGATCCAGACCTCCCCGGTGTCCCAGGACATGATGGTGATCGGCTTGACGATGGCAGGCGCGTTTTCCTCAAGGAAGCGGCGAATGCGCGCCTGATCATTCGAGATCAGGGTGGGCGGAACCAACAGCCCGGCCTTGAGCGCCGCAGACAACTGCACGGCCTTGCGTTCCCCCCGCTCGGCGGCTTCGGGCGCATTGACCCAAACCGCTTCGTCGAAGCAATCGAACCAGCTTCTCAGGAAGCCGCTGCCGATCGAAGCGGCGAGCCTTCGGTCTGCGGCATGCAGACTGGGATGCAGGACCGGCGGCATCCGGCGACGGTTCCACACGGTCCGGACGCCGGAACTGTCGAGGGCGCCGCCGAGCAGAAAAGCGTCGTCCCGCGAGTCGTAGGTCCCCATGACCTTCTGCGGAAAGTCGGACTCGGAGAACAGGGCGGCGTCGACGCCCTGGAGCGACAGGGCATGAATGACCGCATGCGCGTGCACGTCGCTGGGCTGGGAAATGATTAGAACGGACAAAGGCAGCCTCACACTAGGGCGCAGGGGAAAATGGGGGACCCGACGGGTCCCCCACCAGTTAGATCTGTGCCTCGTGAGGACGATCGCAGTCATACATGTCGGTCGCGACGTCGCAGACGCACTGCTCCACGGTCTCGTGGTAGGTGCTGCAGTATCCGCCACGGCTGCCGCAGCCGTTGCTGGCTCCGCTGACGAGCTCAAGCTCGACATCGGTCATGATCCGGCCGATCTGGCGGCCGAGCAGTCGTGTGGTTTCGGTTTGCATTTGCCTCTCCCTTGTTGTGGCGAGCGATTGTTGACATGCACGTTGTGCTCGAACAACCCTGAATCCATCGACCTGATTTTTCACCCGGTTTGGTTATCTGATGCGACTCCTGAACGTCCCTCCTCGCACCCGCCTTCCGCTGATCGCGGCCGCGACGCTCCTCGTTCTGGCGGGGGCCGCGACGGTCTGGTGGGCGACCGGCGCGCGGGCGCCTGGAGCCGCTGTCGCGACGGGCTGTATTCCGGATCCGGCGCCTTTCCTGGCTATGGATCTGCAAGCCTTCGACCAAGGCCCGTCCGGATGGCGCCGCTTCGAAATGGTGCTGGATTGTGAGGCCGAGACCGCGGATCTGATCCGCGCCTATCGCGACCGGCACGCCCCGGATCTGACGCCCGCTCAGGCGACGGGCCTCTATTGGCATGAGGGTCAGCTCCGCGCCTCGGCGGGCGAAACCGTCCCGGCGGCGCTGCTGATGGAGCGATCGATCTTCGCCGGAGAGGATCGTTGGAGCGTCCTCTACAAGGAGGCGACCGTGGCCTTCCTCAGACGCGACCGCGGGGCGTTGGAGCGGGCCCGTGCGGCGCTGGCCTCGCTTCCGGCGGAGGACCGTCGCGTTGGCTCGACCGTGTCCAGGGAGATCCCCAACCTGGCCCGGGTTGACGGTCTGATCGCCTGTTTCGACCGGCCATACGACATTGCATACGCCTGTACATCTGCCCCAAGCCAAGCGGGGCAGCGTCCGGGCGCGCCGAGGGATTGATGCGAACGACACAAAACCGACCGGACCCGACGCCCCGCCTTGCCGGCATAACCAAGGTCAGGTGACATCTTGGACGTCGCGAAAGCGCCAAAAGCGGACATTGGCCTGGTGTAGGAGAGACGACATTCCCCTTAGGCCGAGCTTCGATGTCCGCTTTCGACCCATTGCGGACGTTCGCCTGACCGTGAGACATTCCAGGCATGGCGAACCACTGCTGCGAAATGATGCGGTCGAACCTGGAGACCGTTTGTGACCGCCACCCGGATCGCCACGATTGCCCCGACTGCCTGATCGACTTCTGGCCCACCGCGCCTGCTTACGGCATCATGATCCATGACGGCGGAAACAGCATGATCGAGATCAGCTATTGCCCTTGGTGCGGGACGAAGCTGCCAAGCCGTCGAGCGTCCGCTTCTCGATGAGAAGCTATGGGCGGCTTCCGACCCATTGCGGACATTTACTCCCTGTCTGTGACCGCGCGCCCATCGAGGGTGACGGCGGCCAATCCCAGAAAGCCGATCATCAGGCCGACCGCGAACTCTGCGTAGACGTGGTTCACCACCCAACGCCAGACGTCATCGCCGAAACCCGGCCACCACCCTCCTGGCTGACTGTAGTAGAAGAACCGCAAGCTCAACGCCCAGCAAACGGGAAGGCCTAGAAGCCCCGCTCCCACCACAAAAAGTCTGTTTCCGAGCCTTCTTCGAAAGACAAAGGCCGCCGCGCCGAATACGACGAAGACCGCCCATGCCGCGAGGACATGAGCGCGAGCGAGCACCACGGTGGCCCACAGCTTGTTGGCATGCCACCATGCATCGCCGTTCAGGCCTGCCAGCACAAAAAACAAGTAGGCCACAACGGAGGTCATGGCTCCGACCAACGCAAGGGTTCTGATTGTGTCCGCCTTCGCCATGCCAGAGCTTAGGACGGCGAAAGCCCGCTTTCCACCCATAGGCGACGGTCGGCTTCCGACCCTTAGGCGACAGTCCGCTCCGACCCGTTGCGGACGTTAGAAGAAAGCGAGGCCGCCTCCGCCCATCGCGATGATGGAAGCTTCGTTGCCGCCGTGGTCGAAACTCCCCTGCCAGCCTTCGTAGCCCGAGGAGTTATTGACCAGGTCGAGACGCAGGTCGTTTGAGAACCGGAGACACAGGTCAGCGGTCACTTGGTCAACCGCCGCAGAGGAAACGGTCGCCCCAGCAAGCAGGGCGTTCGCCTGAGCCTCGGCGTCCACAGGCTCCGGCAAACCAAATCGCTGGCCGTGATCTTCGTCGGTCAGAACAATGCCGTCGGGTGAAACCAACCGCCAGTGGCAACCAACGGCTAGGCCGGTCTTGTTCAGGAGATCGAATGCCCAGTCAGCCTCCCGACGTTCGACTCGGCAAGACCGTCCAACGACTGCAGCTTCAAAGGCAAGGGCAAGGTCGTCCATACTGCGTCTCCAACGAGGATCGGAAGCTATCGCAGGAGACGTCTGCTAACCGACCCTAAGCGGACATCCGGGGCGGAACTTTTGCCCGCCGATCAAACGGACCAAACTTTTTCAGGTCCAATCCACAACGGCTACATTCAGAGACCGGCCATAGGGTGTTCGCGCGCCACTGTGACCGCTGATAGACGCTTCGCCAGCAGCGAGGGCAGGCCGTCAGCATCAGGCTGACCGCCGCCAACGCCACGAATGACGCGAACACCGCCCAAGGGAAAATGTTCGTCTCGGGAAACATCAACTGAAGCAGACCGGCAAAAACCACCGCGCCGATCAGGATGAACAGGCGTCCGGGAAGCATGATCCAGCCCCAGACATAGACGCTCGGCCACCGCATGCTTCGCCCTCCCGTGAGTTCCACTGTCCTACAGTCCGCGTCCGCTTTCCACCCTCAAGGGCCCGTCGGCTCCCGACCCGTTGCTGACATGGGAGCTCTCCCGCGATAGCGTTTGTGCATGGGTACATCGATCGATCGGGAGCGCATCTGCGGCGAGTACGGCGTGGAGATCGTGCCGTCGCCTGCAGGCATGAGAGTCGGCATAGCGAGAAACGTTCTCGAACGCCTGCATCCTATCAATGGCCTGCGCCATCCGCCCGCCGGGGACACAACGGGTTGGTATATCTGGGCCGGAGAATCGCTCTCGTCCGACGACGATTTCTTCGTTCCGCTCCACGTCTCGCACTTGGAATTTGCCTCCAGGCTGGCGGTTTATTGCAGCTCAGGGATACGAAGATGTCTGGTTTGATCCTGACCTTCTCGAAGTCAGCTAACCACCCTTAGGCGACCGGCAGCTCCCGACACTTTGCGGACTCCGGTTTCGGAATAGCTCTCAGCGCGCAGCAGCTCGCTCGAAGTCGCCCAGAGCGAAGCGTGGTGTGGCGCAGGCGCTCGTAGACATTCTGTTGCCCTGCCTCTTGGCGAGAACGAGAACATCTCGTGATTGAACGAAGTCTATGCCGCAGGTGGCGCCCCAAGAGCCGGGCGCGTGCGTGATCCGCTGAACGTCGTGGTGAGCTCCCTTCAGTGTGCGAGAGACATTGAACTCTGTCACCACGTAACCGTCGCGCCCCGTTGTAGAGGATATCACCTGTCCTACGAACGCGACGTCTGCGAAGCCGAGTTGATCCGAGGCACTTCTCCAGTATGGGCAGGAACACGCCCACGCCACTCCGGCGATCAGCGCCAACGCAGTTGCACAGATCAGCGTGGAGATGATGCGCATGTCGGCAAGATAGCAGGGCCACAGCGTTCACCAAAGTCCGCTGTCTACCCCGAGGCGACAGTCTGCTCCGACCCGTTGCGGACATGGGCATGTTAGAAGCTATGATCGCAGGATGCCGGAGATCATCTACGTGAAGCCGGGTGAGGAATTGCCAGACATCGGCGACGATCAATCGTGGCTATTTATCGAGGCAACTGACAACGGACTGTTCTACGGCACGGGCTACTCGTGGAAGGGGGACGGCGAAGGACTGGGCTACTGCTCGTTACCCGAGGATGACGTTTCGCTTGAGGCGGCACTAGCTCCGGCGACGGAATGGGCGACGGAACACGGCGTCCCGACCATCCGGGTCCAAGCCAACCCTTAGGTCTGCTAACCACCCTTAAGCGACAGCCGGCTCCCGACCCATTACGGACGTTACGCCTTCGGGTCGTTCGTCGGTTAGGCTACCCAAAACCAAGTTACGTTCACGAGCGCGCCGATTACGAGACCCAAGAATACGGCTGACCAGACGCTCATACACATCGCTAAAAGCGCGGCTGCGATCATGGAGAAGACCAGCCACCGGATCAGCACGAACCGCCAGTGCCTCCGAAACCATGCCGGATCGTAGCCATCCCCGATGTTCATGGCTGAAGGTTTTCGGCTCTGAAGCCAGCCTCCGTCAACAGCCGCTTTCCACCTCAGGCGACGGGCGGCTTCCGACCCATTGCGGACATCCGGTAGCTGACGGATGATCGAGGAATGACCCTGTTCTTCGCCCTCCTCCTGCTTGTTTCCGCACAGACCCCGCCACGACCATGAGCGGCGTCTACAGCAACGTCCGATACAGTGATGAAACCGGCAACGCGGGTGGCTTTGAAGTGCAGCTCGACGCCAACGCGAGCCAGCCCACCGTCCTGTTCACGATCTGCGAGGGTGGTTGTTACGGCGGCGATACATGGCCGGTTGCGATAAACGGAAACCAAATCTCGTTCAGGGTCGTCCACGAATGGAAGCGAAGTGACGGGTCCGCGTGGACGGAGACGGAAGAGTATGAAGGGATGATCTCTGGCGACATCCTCAATCTAACGAGCCCGCAGGTGCCGGGTGTCGATCCCCGCCTTGCAAGAGTTTCCAATCCGACCGCAGGACAAACCGCGCGCCTTGCCGGGAAAATCGACTGATTGGGGACGTAGAGAATGTCTGGCTCTGATACCGCAATGAGAACGACGGTCCTCTCAATCGCGCTCGCGGTCGCGCTGTCGGCGCTTGGATCGTCGGCGCACGCGCTTTGCATCTACAAGGGTGAACTCTACGCTCAGCCAACCGTCAGTCAGGAGTTTCAAGACTCCCGATGGGTTGTCAAAGCCCAGGTGTTGACGGCGACCGATCATTTCGTCGAGGGCGAAGAGCCTTGGACGGAATATCAGCTTGAAGTTCAACAGGCCTACAAGGGCGACCCACCTCGACGACTGCGCTTCTTCACCTTCCGAAATAGCGGGGGGTTCTATCTGGATCGTGCCCAGGAACATGATGTGGGGGGCGAGTATCTTCTATTTCTGAACCCCACGACGAACACCCCCCAATTCCCGCTGGCGGCCCGGGGGACGGTTTCCGTAAACTACAGTTGTGGGGCTTCCGGGCTTTGGAGCAGCGTCACGGTAGGGGCGCGGGCGAACCTGCTTCGGCTCCGCCGCTAACGTCCGCTTCCCACCCATAGGTGACCATCCGCTCCAGACCCTTGGGTGATCTTCGGCTCCCGACCCCTAGCGGACGCTGAAAGCGACCGGCTCGGCGCCCACGAATGACGGGCAACTAAAGGTGCCCTCGCTCCGCTGATGATCGACTGTGTGCACTCTACGGTCTAGCGAAGTGCCGCTGAAGTAGGTGCATTTCAGACGAAGCTTTTTGACGTCTACGAGGCTTCCGTCAGCCCACTGCCCATTGAGCAGGACAGCCAATGCTGGTGTCTCAGGTTCTTCCCATCGTTCAGCAACCAAAATCCCGCTGCCAGACCAAATCAACCCGGCCCACCCCAGCGCAAGGGCGGCGAATATCGAACTAGCGATGGGAGCTTTCAACATAGGCCCTCCGGACCGAACCAGCGGTGAAGTCTGACGGCTTGAGTCCGTGGCGACAAGCCGAAGGTCCGTATTCCGCCAAACACGGCAATCTGCTGTCGACTCATTGCGGACGTTGCTCGCCGTGCCTGAACAACTGTGAGACGCTCGGGTATGATAATCCGGTTTTTCCCTTTCGCGATGACGTTACTGCTGGTGGCAGCCTGTGGCCGTAATGCACCTTCGACGCCGGAGCCCCAATTGGGGCAAGTCGCCAGTGGGAAGGGCGCTCCTGAGCAGAAGGCGGCACCGTTCCGACTTCTCCAACCCATGTCCGAGGCCGAGTGGCGGGCCAACATCGAGGATGGGGTAGGGTGCAGCCTCCTTAGTGGAGACCGGCTTCTTCTTCTCGTGATCCTTGGGGAGGGCTCAATCGCGAAGACAGGCGGCACGATCCAGAAGCTGAGCGGTGGTGCCTCGGGGTTCGACTGGGAGGGGGGCCGCTACGAAGCCGATGGTCTGACAATCACTGTGCGCGCAAACACCTCATCCGAAGCGCAGGTGACGGTGGTCTCAGGGGGTCAACGAGAACAGTTCCAAGCTCGCTGGGGGTGTGGGAGCTAACCCGCCTGAATGTCCGTTTTCCACCCATCCCAGACTCCTGCAAGGTCTGCTTATGGAATGCCAATATGGGCCCGACGCCGCTAAAGGCGCGCGATCCAAACAGCGAGCGTTCCGAAGGCGAGCAAGGATCCGAACGCCAGGCGACTGTCGCTTTGTACCTGCCGACCGGGCAGGTCGCGCCCAGGATAGACGACCAACAGGGCGTGCGTCATCCCCCCGTCGAGGGAGGCACTGATACGGATAGCGAGATCGGCGAGGGCGGGCCGCCAGTGGGAGCTGGCTCCGGCGCGACAGGAGCCGCTGCGAACATCTCGACCCGTTTGTCGCCGTCGCTCCCCCGCAGGATTGCCGCCCGCCGCTTCACCGAAACAAGCCGCCAGCCATCGACCGACGCCCCGACCGTCACCCCCTCAACCTCTCCCGTCACGGTGCTGCGGAGATAGGCGCGCCGGCCCGCCACGCCGACCAGCACGGGCACAGCCTCGATGGCGTCCGGCGGAGCGGCGGGGGCGTTCGGCGACGCCAGCCGCAGCGGGAATTTCGACACCGGCCCGGCCCGGCGCATCTCTATGTTGGGGCCCCGATAGTGGTCCGCAGCTGGTCGCGGAAGGGGGCGCGCGGAGGCCGATGGCCAGACCAGCAGGCCAATGGTGACGACGGCGCACAGGCCCAGCAGGCCGGAAAGCCAGTGGCGGACTCCAATCTTCACGCGATCACCATGAGCAGCACCAGGGTGCACAGCCCTTCCTGATCCGGGCCCAGGCCGATGGTCAGAGATTTCAGCCGGACGGTCTCGCGGTTGACAGCGACCCAGTTGGCGGCGGCGGCTGAGGCGGCGGCGTCGCCGCGCGCCTGGACACGGACCTCCGCCAGATGCAGGCCTCCGCCGAGCGGACGGACAGTGGGCGTTTCGACGGAGACGATATTCAGCCCCAGCTCGCCCAGTTGGCCGTTCAGATGCTCGCCGATCGCGATCCTGGCCGAGGCGCCGTTGCGGCGCAGTGCGGGGCGGGCGGTGGCGGGCAGGGGGTGTGTGGCGGGTTTGAGAGCCGATGTGGGCGCGTCCCCGCGCGCCTCGCCGACGGCCGACAGGGCCCGGCCGATGGCCAGGGACGAGGTCAGGGCGACGCCCGCCAGGACGACGGCGCCGACGGCCGCGCCGCGATTGATCCAGAGCGTCCGGTTCATGAACACACCCCGGTCGGGAAGACGATCACGCCCGGCTGCGACGGATCGGCGCCGGCCTGGAGTTCGCCGCCGGACCGGTGCAGGGCGGTGTCGGCCGGCTGGGTCAGCAGGATCGAGACTTGGCCTGCGTCGGCGTCGGCGCGGGCGATGGCGACGCCGCCGGGCGCCGCGGCCCCGAGACGCCCCGCGACGCACAGATAGCGGGTCGCCGCATCGGCGCGTTGCAGGGCAGCCCAGTCGGCGCGCGCCGAGGCCTGCTGTTCGGCCGTCCGGGCCTGCTGCGCCGCCAGCCGCTTGGCCGTTGCGATCTCCGGCAGGCGGCGTTCGCGCCATTGCTCGGCGCGCAGGTTGCCGGCGAGGGCGACGGCGGCCAGCCCCAGACAGACCAGGGCGAGCCGCGGCGCATGGGCGAGCCAGCGCGCCTCGCGGTCATCGACGGCGCCGGCGTTGCGGAAGCGGAACAGGACCGTGGCGCCCTCTACGTCCTGGCGCGCCGCGACCCTGCGCTGGCTGGAGAAGGCGGGGTCGTTGAGGGCCGACCGGCGGATGATGCCGAGAGCGTAGACGGTCTCGGCGGCTTCCTGGCGCAGGCAAACCAGATCGAAAGCCGTGTCGGCGGCCGGCAGGGGCGAGAGCCGGTCCAGCTGCATGCGGACGATCGAACGCGCCTGCCTCGGCGACCGCGTCGGTAGACGCAGGACGCGCGTCATCACCTCCAGCGATGGCGGCGCCGGGTCCGCTTTCGCGGGGGTCAGGTCGTGGGAGAGGTCGTCGAGCGGCATGACTGGCTGACGGTATCGTATTCACAGCGTTCGGGAAGGCTGCACCGGTAACGAATTCTGGTCCCGGTCGTGGACGGCGCGATGGGGCCAGCTGGCGGCCGACAGTGCGGATCCGGCCGCGCGGTCAGGCCGGTCTGTGCGGTGGCCAGTCGGTGGCTGGCGCGCGCCAGGGCCGAATAGCCCGCGGTGACCCCGACGAGCAGGATGGAGGCTACCGTCATGGCGATCATCAGTTCGAGGACGCTGTAGCCGGACCGGTCGCCTCGGCCGGGACCGGCGGCAGGACGGCGTCCACGACCAGATCCGGTCCGAACCGGCGGTCGACGGTGATCCGGGTCCGCCGCGCCACGGAGGGGACGGTCGGGGTGGCGGCGCTTGAGGTGGCGTAGGTCCATGATCGTCCATCGGTCGTGCCGGACTGTTGTCCGTCGGGCCGCTCGCCCGCGTAAAGCTCTTCATACAGATCATCGGCGATCCGCACGCTTGCCAGGCGGTCCCGCGCCTGGGCCAGGCGCGTCACGGCACTGGCGGCGAGGCCAACGGCGGCGGATACGGCGAGGACCGTGATCGACAGGGCCACCAGCGCGTCGATGGTCAGATAGCCCCTGCGCCGGGATCGTCTACATGGCAACGGCGTCTCCCACGGCGAGCAGGCCCTGGAAGACCATCATGGTGATCAGGCCCACCATGCCGCCGACGACGATGATGACCAGGGGCGTCAATACCGACAGCAGGCGTTCGATCGCCTCCTGGGCGCGGCTGGCCAGGCTCGCCGATCCGTCGTTGAGGGCCTTGGAGATCTGGCCAGACTGCTCACCCATGAGGACATAGTGGATCAGATCGGGCGGACAGCCGGGGACGCGCCGCAGCACCTCGGAGAGACGAACGCCCTCCATCAATCGTTCGTCCTGGGCGGCGAGCGCGCGGCTCAGCGAGGCGATGGTCACCGGCTCGCGCGCCAGACGCCAGGCGGGCGCGAGCGGCACCCCGGCCTGGAGCATGACGGCGAGACGGGACGAGAGGTTGGCGAAAACGAAGTCCCGCATTGGCGAACGTTTGCCGCGCATGAGCAGGCGGGCCACGAGGTCGCCGCCGATGCGCCGGACGTGGGAGGACAGCGTCAGGGCGATCGCCAGTCCGCCCGCCATGAGGCCGAGAATGGGCATCAGCAGGCGGACCACGGCGCCGAACGTCAGGACGGCCTGGGTCTGGGCGGGGATGTCGCCGCCCATGCCCTCAAACGCCGGTTCCAGAGAGGGCAGGACGGCATAGGCGTAGATGGCGATCGAGCCGAAGGCGACGAGGATCACGAAGGCCGGATAGATGCACAGAGTGGTCAGCCGCTTCTTCAACTGGTCGGTCGCGGTCAGCGAGCGCGCTCCGGCGGCGAGCACCTCGCTCTGACGGCCGGACGTCTCGCCGCCGCGCGCCAGCGCCTGGAGGAACCGCGCCGGCGTCCCGCCGGCCACTTCCAAGGCTTTCGAGAGCGGCTCACCGGCGATGAGACGTTGTCGGACCTCGCGCGCGATGGCGCTGACCCGTGGGGTCTCCCGTGCTTCAAGCAGGGAGAGGGCCTGGGCCAGGGCCATGCCGCTGGTCATCAGCTGGGCGAGGTCGCGGCCCAGGCGCGCGGCCTCGGCTTCGGAGAGGCGCAGTTGGCCCTGATGTTGCAACAGCGCGGGGCGGATGGCGAGCGGATGGAGGCGGGCGTCGACGAGGCGATCTCGCAGGGTCGCGGCCTCGGCGGCGTAGCTCAAGCCGCGATGGCGTCGCCCGTCCGCGCCCAGGGCCGTATAGTGAAACGCCTTCATCGGTCGGCGACGCGCCAGGCGTCGCCCCAGTCGATCCAGCCCGCCGCGGATTGATCCAGCGCGTCCTGCCGCAGGGTGGCATGGCCGGGCTGTTGGGAGAGCGCCTTGCGCAGCACCGCGGCGTGCGCCCCCGAGCCGATCAGTTCGCCCATGTCGGGCGGGCACAGCATCAGTTCGCTGACGGCGCGCCGGCCCCGGCGGCCCGTGTGGCCGCAGGCCGCACAGCCGACGGCCCGGCCGACGGGACCTTGGGGCGCGGGCAGCCCGGCATGCGTCAGCGCCGCGATTTCCTCGGCGTCCAGCGGGCTGGTGCTCTTGCAGGTCCAGCACAACTGCGCGGCGAGCCGCTGCGCCATCACGCCGATCAGGGCGTCGCCCAGCAGATAGCGTTCAACGCCCATGTCGATCAGGCGCGACGGAGTGGTCGCCGCGTCATTGGTGTGAACCGTCGCCAGGACGAGGTGGCCGGTCAGGCTGGCCTGGACCGCCAGTCGCGCGGTCTCGGTGTCGCGGATTTCGCCGACCAGGATCACGTCGGGGTCGTGGCGCAGGAAGGAACGCAGCGCGGTGGAGAACGTGAAGCCGGCGGCCTCGTTGACCTGGCTCTGGAGGATATCCTCGAAGACGTATTCGACCGGGTCCTCGACCGTGAGGATCTTGTTGTGGACCGAGGCGAGCTGACGGAGCCCGGCGTACAGGGTGGTGGTCTTGCCGCTGCCGGTCGGGCCCGTCACCAGCAGCAGGCCATGGCTGCGGGTGAGCAGTTGGCTCAGACTCGTCGCCACCGCAGACCGCAGGCCCAGGCGCTCGAGCGAATAGTCGACGTCGCGGCGCGTCAGCAGACGAACGACCAGGGACTCCCCGAACACGGTCGGCGCCGTTGAAATCCGGACATCGACCGGGACGCCGCGGACGTTGATTGTCGTCCGCCCGTCCTGCGGCGTGCGGCGCTCGGCGACGTCCAGGTCTGAGAGCACCTTGATACGGGCGATCAGGGCCGGGCCGATGTCCACGCCCAACCGTTCCTGATCCTGCAACTGACCATCGATGCGGAACCGCACCCGCGTGTGGTCCACCTTCTGCTCGATGTGAATGTCAGACGCGTTGAGCAGGAAGGCGCGTTCGAGGAGTTGTTCGGACACCCGGACGACGGGCGCGTCGCGGGCGATGTCCTTGAGACGCTCGGCGTCGTCCAGCCAGGTCGCGGCCGTCGGGGCGGCTCGATCGGCACCGTCCGCCACGATGTCGGGCGCGTCCTGCACCTGGCGCCAGGCGCTCAGGGTGATGGTGCGGACGGGCACATCACGGCCGAGGGCGAAGCGGAGAGCTTGAAGGGTGGTGTCGTCGCCGGGATCGACCAGGCCGAGACACCAACCGCCCCCGTCGTCCGTCATGGCGACGGCGTAGCGGTCCTGCAGGAAGCGGACGCTAAGCCCCTGCAATTCGATCCGCTCGATGGGGCGGCCATCCGGCCAGCGCGCCGCACCGCTCAGGCCGCTGCAGGCTTCGGCGATGGCGTCCTCGGTGGCCAGGCCCAGCAGGCTCAGGGCGACGGCCAAGGGTTGTCCGGAGCTTCGGCTGGCCCTCAGGGCGCGCTCGATCGCGCTGCCGCGCAGATTGAGGGCCTCGGCCAGATCGGCGCGGGGATGCGATGGCGCCGGAAGCTCGAACTCGTCCGCGGATATAGTCATGTGACGCCGTAGACTCGGCTCCCGCTCCCCGTATAGTCCCGCATGAGTAGCGTGTTGGTTCGGGGGGAACCATGGGAAATTTGGATAAGGCCGCGCGGCGCGTGGCGGTTGCTCGCCGCGCCGGCTACACCCTGACCGAGATGCTGGTGGTGCTGGTCATCATCGGCCTGATCAGCGCCATCGTCGTTCCCCAGACCTTGGGGCAGATGGATCGCGCCAAAGTGCGCGCGGCCCGGTTGAAAATGGAGAGCGTGGCGGCCGCGCTGGAGATGTATTCAGCGGATATCGCACGCTATCCGACGCAGGCCGAGGGCTTGGCCGCCCTGATCGACCCGCCCGAAGGCGCTGCGGATTGGGCCGGCCCCTATCTGTCCGACCCCGCCCTGACCATGGATCCGTGGGGCAGGGCGGTCGTCTACGCGCCGCCGGCGACCCCGGGCGAGCGGTTCACCCTGACCAGCTACGGGGCTGACGGCGCGGTCGGCGGCAAGGGCTTCAAGCGCGATATCGTACTGCAGGCCACTCCATGACTCTGAGGACCCGGCTTGTCGCCGGCGCCGCGCTCTGCCTGCTCGCCGCCTGTGAAACCACCCGCCCGGTCCGGCCGGATCTGGCGGCCATTCCCGCCAACCGTCCGGCCCCGGTCGCCTTGGCGACTCCATCGGAGGAATCGCAAGAGTCGGCCGACGATCTCGCGTGGCGGATCGAGAACGCCGCCCTGGCGCCCGCGGCTCCGGCGTCGGAACGCTCGCCGGTCCGCAATTTCAATGTCGTCTTCGACCAGGCGCCGGTGGCGGCGATCGCCGACGCCGTGCTCGGTCAGACCATGCGCCGCTCGTTCCGGGTCGATCCCTCGGTCCAGGGCGCGCTGACCTTCAGCCTGACCGGGCGGATGAGCGACGCCCAGGCGCTGGCCAGCCTCGACCGGGCCCTGCGCAGCATCAACGCCGCCGTCGTCACGGAAGGCGCCGGGTATGCCGTGGTGCCCGCAGCCCAGGCCTCGCGGCTTAATGCACCACCCGTTCTGGCCCAGGACGGGGTCGACGTACTCGCCGGTGCGGCCGTCTATCAGGCGCGCTCCATCGGCGCGGCCGAGATCGCCCGTCTGTTGGAGCCGCTCGCCGGCGAGGGCGCGTCGGTGCGCGCCGACCTAGGCCGCGAACAGGTCTTCATCTCGGGCGACCCGACGACGGTGAACGCCCTGGTCCGGACGGCGCGCTCCCTCGACGTTGATTGGCTTCAAGGCAAGAACCTGCAGTTCTTCCCGGTCCGCTTCGCGACTCCCGGCGACATCGCCTCGGAGGTTCGTCAGGTGTTCGGCGGTCCGGACGGTCCGCTCGGCAGCCAGATCCAGTTCATCGAACTGACCCGCTTGAACGGCCTTCTGGTCATCGCCCGTTCTCCGGCCGGGCTGGATCGCGCCGCGGAGTGGATTGCACGCTTCGACCGGGCGCCGCCACCGGCGTCCCGTCGTCTCCGCTCGATCCCGCTCGCCAACCTGGAGGCGGATCAGTTCGTCACGACCCTGTCTTCGCTGTTGGGAAGCGGCTTTGCCACCTCCGGTGGCGCTCAGCCGAACGGGACCGACGGAGCCTCGGTCGCGGAGCCGGCGGCCGCCCTATCAGGATCTGCGGCTTCAGGCGGTACCGCTGGCGCGTCAGTGGCCGGCGCGACGGCGAACGGCTTGCGGCTGACCGCCGATCCGAGGACCAATTCGCTGATCCTGCTGGCCGATGACGCCGAGTACCGCAATGTGCTCGACATCGTGCGCGAGCTCGACGCGCCGCCGCCCCAGGTCCTGATCGAGGCGACGATCGCCGAAGTGACGCTGAATGATCGCCTGCGCTTTGGCGTGCAGTGGTTCTTCGACGAGGAGAATTTCAGCGGCGGTTTTTCGGGCACTTCAAACGCCGACGCGGCCCTGAGCTTCCCCGGTCTGGCCTTTCAGTATCTCACCGGCGATTTTCGCGCGGCGCTCAGCGCCCTGTCGACCGTAACCGACGTCCAGCTGTTGTCGACACCGAGGATACTGGTGCTGTCGAACGAAAACGCCGAGCTCCAGGTCGGCGATCAGGTGCCCATCATCACCCAGACGGCCGTCGGTCTGGAGGATGACAGCCGCATTCTGAACAGCGTCCAGTATCGCGACACCGGCGTGGTGCTCTCGGTCACGCCGCGCGTCAGTGAGAGCGGTCGCATGTTCATCGAGATCTCGCAGGAGGTGAGCGAGGTCGCCGGCACGACCTCCTCCGATATCGACTCGCCGACGATCCAGCAGCGGCGCGTCAAGACCCGGATCCAGGTCGACGACGGCCAGCTGATTGTTCTCGGCGGCCTCCTGCGGTCCAGCCGCAGTCTGGGGGACACGGGCGTGCCCTATCTGAGCCGCATCCCTGGACTGGGCGCCCTGTTCCGCACGCGCGACGATACCGTCCGTCAGACCGAACTGGTGATGTTCTTGCGCTCGACCGTCATCCGCGCGCGCCCGGACATCGATGCGGTGACCAATGAGATGGTCGGCCGGCTTCAGGTCCTCGGATTGCCCGTTGAACAGCCGGCGCCCTGACCGCCGGGATCGCGAGGGCTATGTCTCCCTCCTTGCGATGTCATTCGCCTTCGGCCTGGCGCTGTTCGGCGGCGCCCTCGCGGTGACCTTGCGGGCCTATCTGGTTGCTGCGGCCGATGAAACGCAGGAGATCCGCGCGCGGATCGCGCTGGAAAGCGCGGCGGCGACAGTGCTTGGAGAACTGGCCGCGGGCGGCGCGGTGAAGCCGCACGCCGAGGTCGGGATTGACGGCGACCGTCGGACGGTCCGGGTCACGATCCCGGGCACCAAGGTCGACCCGGCCCGGGATTCTCCCGGGGCCGTGGCTGAGGCTGGGCGAACGGCGGGTCTGGTCGTCGATCCGGACTTCGCCGCGACCGCCGGGGGACTGGTCGAGGTGTCCGCCCATCACCGCTTGAACGCGTCCCGGGAGGATTGCCTCCGGCAGGTGTTCACCTATGGCCGGGGCGGCGCGCCCCTGATCGATCGATCAGCGCCTCCGGAAGACCTGATGGTCCGCGCCGGTGATCAGGTCGATCTGAGGATTCAGGCCTCGAGCGGACCCGTCTTGTGGGTGCGGGCGCGATTCACCGGCGCGGAGACGGGTTGGCGCCTTCACGACTATCGGCTGCTGCACGGCGCGACCCCCTGTCGCTAGGGGTCGATGTCGCACTGCTCGCCGCTCTGCGGATCGCACTCCTCGCCGGGCGAGACCTCGACCGTGACCAGACCGGTATCGGTTCCGCCGTTGCCGTCGCTGACGGTGTAGTTGAAGGTATAGGTTCCGGCGGACGCAGGGGCGTGGAAGGTGACATAGCCGCCGCCGCTGGCGATGCTGACGCTTCCGCCGGAGATGTTGGAGACGGCGGTGACGGTCATGGTGTGGCCGTTCGGGTCCGTGTCATTCGACAGCACGAACAGCGCCTGAGACGTGCTGATGGACGCGAAAGCGTAATCATCGGTCGCCACGGGCGGCTGGTTCACCGACGCCACCGTCACCGTGACGGTGGCATTCGCCGTGCCGCCCGCGCCATCCGAAATCGTATAGGTGAAGGTCTTGGCTCCCGATGTCGCCGGCGCGGTGTAGCGGACATAGGTTCCGCCGCCCTGGATCGAGACGCTGCCGCCGCCGGTGGGCGTTCCTACGCCGGTTACGGAGATGGAGTTGCCGTTCGGATCGCTGTCGTTGGCGCGGACCATGATGTCGACGCTGGCCGAGGCGTTGACAGCCGCCGCGTCGTTGACCGCGATCGGGGGAGAGTTCGGCGCATTGGTGGTGACGATCTGGGTGCGGTTGCCGGCCGCGTCGTAGCGGTATTCGATGGTGACGCCGTTCGAGTAGATGGCTTTGATCAGCCGTCCCGAGCTGTCGTAGATGTACTGAACACCGGCGAAGGCGGGGGTGCTGGCCGCCATCAGCAGCGCGCCCAGCCCGGCCGCGAGGATCTTGCGAATCGTCATGGCCTGTCTCCGGGGCCGACCGTTCGATTGGCGGCGGCGAGCGCCGGCGACAGTTCGGCTTCCATCGCCTCGGCGGCCGCCTGGTTGGCGCGCCACTCCCGCTCCGTCGGCAGGCGCGGCGGGTGGGACCGAACGCCTGGCGGCTGGACGGCGATCCATACGCAGACCGCCATGGCCGCAGCCAGAACGCCGCCGATCGACGCGCGCGGCCAGGACACGGCTGCGGCCCGGTCTCGCCAGGTCGTCGCGGTCGACCAGCGGTTATGATCGATGGTCTGGCGAACCTGCAGGACCACGGCGGCCCACAACCGGTTCCCCCCGCCGACACCGATGCGGACGGCGGTCGTTAAAGATGTCCGCGCCTGTCCGGCCCAGTCTCGAAACCGCCCCATGCACCCCCCGGCGTTGTCGCCGGACTAAAGCGCAGCTTCGGCGGCCCGTAAACAGTTTCTTACTACAGGTTGCGAATTGCCCTTCTCTTAGCGCGAAAGGCGTGATTGCTTCAGCTTGACCATATTGGGGCTGGGGGGCTCGATGAAGCTGGCGCGCGTGGGTGGTGTTCTGGGTTTTGTGCGCCGGGTGGGTGTTCGTCGGGTCTTCACGGCGACGATCGCCGGCGTCCTTGCGCTCGGGAGCGCGGCGGGCTTGCTGTTGTACGCGGCGCGGGACGGGGCCAGGGCCCAGGTCTGGGCCGCCTACTACACCTCGACCTATAGCCCGTCCGATCTGCCGGGCTTGCGCCTGTCGGTGCAGTCCAACCTCGTCTCGCCGACCAGCGCCGACCTGGCCACGGTCTATGGGTCGCCCGCCTCGCCGACCGCCACGGCTCCCAGCACGCGGATCACGACGCTCGCGCGCGCGCTCGAAAGCGATCCGGACCGCATCTACCAGTTTGTGCGCAACACCATCCTGTTCGAGCCGCAGTTTGGTCTTCACAAGGGCGCTGACGGCGTGCTGCTGGACGGCTCGGGCGGCGCGTTCGACCAGTCGCAATTGATGGTCGAGCTGCTTCGGGCGTCCGGATACCAGGCGCGTTTCGTGCTCGGCAGCGTCAATCTGACCGGCGCGGACGCCAAGTCCATCCTGCGGGTCGAGACCGGACGACAGGCCTGCATCCTTCTCGCCACGGCCGGGACCCCGGCGTCCATCAACGGCGGGACGACCAGCTGCGCCAGTTTGACCGCCTCCTTGACGGACGTGCAGATGTTGCACGTATGGGTTGAAGCTCAGATCGGCGGAATCTGGTACGCCTTCGATCCCTCGCTGAAGACCAACAACAAGATCACCGGCGTCAATCTGTGGCAAGCGGCGGGAACCACCGCCGCCGCGGCCTGGACCAATGTTGCGTCCGGCGTCGCGGTCAGCGGCGGCAATGTGAACGGTGTCAGCGCCCCGAACATTCAGGCCGATGTGGCCGGCTACGCCACGGCGCTGCAGAATAATCTGATCGCCAATCACAGCGAAAAGTCCCTGCGGGAGCTGGCCGGCGGTTGGGAGATCGTGCGCACCGAGGCCCAGCTTCGCAACACGACGCTCCCCACCCAAGGGAGCGTGTCGACGCGCTGGACAGGCGGCGTGCCCGCCTCCTATCGCGCTACGCTGCGTGTTCAGACTGCGGGGTTCGACCACACCTTCGATCTGCCGAGCATTTATGGCTGGCGAACCCAGGCCCAGATTCAGGGGCGGGTGCTGAAGGTCGCGGTGCGAAGCCAGGAGCATGTGGACGCCGCCGCCACCGCCTATTTCGCATCGACCCCCTGCAACGGCGTCACCCTGATCTGCGGTTCAGATCCCGGTCAGTCCGCGTTTGACGTCCAGGCCCGCCGGCTCGACCTGACCATCAACCATCCCTATGCGGCCCGGCGCACCGGCAATCCGACCCCGGCGCTGGGCACCTTCGGTGATGAGTTGGTCGCCAAGTCGATCGAGATCGGCAAGCGGGTCGACATCCTCGTCCGCACCGCTGGCGGCAATGGCGGCCGCGGGGCGGCTTGGGCGGCGGCCAATGACCCGATCCAGCAGCACCGCCTCATTCCCGCCGGCGACGACTACAACAATTGCGTGGCGATGGACGACGGCACGGCGGTTCAGGCAGGCGAATGCGACGGCCAGAACGCCGAGGACTGGCGCTACTGGGTCCAGGACAGCCCGCACGGCAACGGGCCGTTCGCCTATGGCGAGGTCGCTGTCGCCGAGATGGGCACCAAGAAGGACGGCTTGCTCAACACCTGGACCGATCTGTTCGACAAGACGGTCGGTATTCTCGAACCCCTGTCGGGCGCGCGCATCTTCCACCAGCATTCGATCGGCGTGGCGCTGACGCCCAGCTACACCGAGAACGTGCTCGACATCGACACCTCGGTCGGCATCGCCGCCAACGGAAACGACCAACCGCACCACATTCTGTCGGCGCTCGCCTCGCTGGCCCTGACCGAGGAGGCCCTGGCGATCGGCCAGTCGGCTACTCAACGCCCGATGTTCCAGGGCTCTCCGGTCCAGGCCACCGCCGCCCGGCGTATGGCGATCGGCACGGGCCTGAAGGTGCTGACGGCGCCGGGCGCCACCACCAGCCTTCCCGCCGATGTGAGCGCCGACACCCGGGCCCGGATCGAGCTCTATCTGAACAAGGGCTTCTCGGTCGTGGCGACCACGGCGGGGACGGCGAACGCCTTCCTGGCGCGCCGCAACGACGGCTCCGAACAGGCCTGGATCATGCGCTCCCAGACCTCCGGCCAGGCGCCTGACGTCGACCCCCGTACGGCCTTCCGCAAGGGCGCCGCCACCGAGACCCCCAACCCCATCGATTACCTTGGCAAGGCCGAATCGCGCCGGATCGCCGCGAATGTCGCCGGCTCTCTGCTCGGCGCGGTGGACCTGCGCATGGGGACGCTGTCGTTCAGCGAAGGGACCGAGTTGTCGATCGGACAGGGAGAGTTTCCCTACAGCCTGAGTTTCTCGCGCAGCTACGTCTCGACCGGCCCGGTCGAGGGCGACAGCGGCCTGGGCATGGGATGGACCCACAACTGGGAGAGTTCGGTCAGCCATTCGACCGACGCCGGCGCGCTGTTGCCCGATGCCGAAACCGTCAGCGCCGCCCCGATGCTGATCGCGGCGATGATCGCGCTGGAAGCCGGGCGCGCCGACACGCTTCAGGCCTCGGTCGTCTCCGGCATCGCGCTGGATTGGCTCCAGGAGCAGGTCGCCGCCAACGTCGTCAACGTCAATGGCGGCGGTCAGTCCGGCCGGTTCGTGCGGCTCGTGGACGGGACATGGCGCAATCCGGCCTCGCCGACGGAATCGATCGCCCCCGCGACGGAGCCGTTCATCGGCGCCTATACGCGCGAGATCAACTGGACCTTGGCCGACCGCTCGGTCATGGCCTTCCGCGATGTCATAAACCCTGATCCATCGCCTCTCTCCCAGGATCGAGGCGGGGTGGTCACCTCGTGGACCTTCCCGACCGGGGTCATCGTCACCCTGACCTACAACGGCGGCACGGCGACCAACCGGCCGTCGCTGGCCTCGGTGTCGAACAATCTGGGAGCGACGCTCACCTTCACCCACACCCAGACGCCGACCCAGACCCAGACCCAGAACTGCAATACGCAGGCCAGTCAGCAGTATCCAGACTTCCAGCCAGGGTACCGCGAGGCGGTGCAGGCCTGCCATGAGGCGGCGATGAGCGGCGGTCGCTTAACCAAGGTCCAGGCCGGTCCCGACGAAATCACCTTCGGCCAGACCCAGACCTGTTTCCAGTACGTCAATTTCTGCGCCTTCCAGCTGACCAGCGCGGCGCGGCCGGGCCTGCGGACCCGCACCTACGCCTACGGAACCCCGACCGGCGCCCTGTCCACGGCGTATTCCCCGATGGACTATCAGCAGGTCCTCACCCAGGTGAACGACGCGGGCGTGGCCACGGCCCGTGCGCGCTTCGACTGGCGCGCGACCGGCGGCCAGGTCGCCCCCTATGTCGCCGAGGCCTTCGACGCTCAGGACCGGAAGACGATCTACTATTCCTCGACCTTCACCTATTCGTCGGCCAGGGACGCGACCAACGCCGTGATCCGCCAGACTTACGACGACGATGGCCGCCTGGCGACCTCGGCGGACGCCATGGGCCGGACCTCGCGCGCGACCTACGATGGACCAGGCCGGTCGGAGACGATCCAGACGCCCTACGGCGACGTGACCGCCTTTGAATACGATCTGCGCGGCAATTTGATCGAACGGACTCAGACACCGATCGCGGGCTGCGCCACGGGTTTGACCACGGAGCAGCAAGCCTGGTGGTGCCAGACCCTCACGATCAAGGCCCAATATCACGCGACCTGGAACAAGCCGACGCGGATCACCCTGCCTCCCACTGCGGCCGACCCCGTGGAGCGCCACTGGGACCTGACCTACAACGTCAAGGGTCTGGTCGACACCATGACTGGGCCCTCGGTGACGAATGGCTTGACCGGCTCGAACGCCCAGCCGGTGTGGCGGACCTGGTATGATGCCTATGGCCGGGTAAACCGTACTCAGGATCCGACGGGGGTCGAGTCCGCCATGACCTATGGCGGCGGCGGCCTCCCGGCGTTCTGCCTGCGGGTCCAGACCGTCTCGTCCCAGTCCGGCGGGATCGCCGGACTGACGACCACCCAAGCCTGCGACGCGGTCGGCAATCTCACCAGCGTGACCGACGCTCGGGGCTACACCTCCACGACCGCCTATGACGCCCTTCGCCGCAAGACCAGCGAAACCGGGCCCGCGGGCACGGCGATCCAGACCCAGTTTGTCTATGATCTCAATGGTGACCAGACGCAGACCAAACAGTGGGACTCCACCGCCGCTGTCTGGCGGACGACGACAACGACATTCTCGGCCACGCACAAGCCGTTGACGGTCACGGACCCATCCAACGATGTCAGCCGCACCTGCTACGACCTCGTCGACCGGCCGGTGACGGTGATCGACGGCGAGCGCCGGGCGACCCATACGGTCTATAACGCCGCCGGTCAGCCAACCGAGATGCACCGCTTCCAGCGCGCGGCGGCGGGTTCGTGCAGTATCTCGACCGAACTGCCGCCCAGCGCGGGCTTCTCCGAGACCCGCTGGCGGCGGTTCGGATACAACGCCGCCGGTCTTCAGACCTCGGAAACCGACGCGCGCGGCAACGTCACCCAGCAGCAGTATGACGGCCTCGGCCGGCCGGCGCGGACCATCTACGCCGACACCGCCCAAGCCTGGACGGCGATGGACGAGCGCGGCCAGGCGGTGTTCCGGCGTCAGCGCGGTGGCAGCCGGGCGGCGGTGTTCTACGACGCCGTCGGCCGGGACTTCCACGTCCGGGAGTTCGCCGAGGCGGACAAGACCTACATGTTCAAGGGCCGCAACAGCCGGGCCAGTTACGACTTGGCGGGCCGACCGGTGTGGCGGGATGTGTCCACCCAGACGACCCTGACCACGACCTTCGACGACGCCTTGCGGCGCGACGTGCGTAACTATGGCTACGACACGGCCGGGCGAATGACATCCGAACAGTGGCGGCCGGATGGTGCGGCCTCGGGGGCGATCAGCTTCACCACCGGCTACGGCTACGACGCGGCGAACAACCGGACCTCGATCACTTGGCCGGGGGCATGGACAGCGACGTATGCCTATGACGCCGCCAATCGCATTCAGACGGTGACCTTCCCCGGTTCCGGCGGTTCGGTGACCCTGACCCACGACAGCCTCAGCCGCCGCACCGGCATCAACCGCCCGGGCGCGGCCGCGGACACCAGCTACACCCACGAGCCCGACAGCGATCTGGCCTCGATGAGCCACGCCTTCGTGACCGGGACCGGCCCGGGTGCAGTCTCCTTTGCCTACGGCCACGACGCGGCGGGCAAGACCACCACCATCGGCATCAGCCAACCAGCCTTCGAATGGATGCCGACCCTTGCCTACGCCCGCAGCTATGGGACGGCCAATGTGCTGAACCAGGTGGCCTCTGAGGCCGGCGTGGCGGTCGTGTTCAACGCCGATGGCAACATGACCACGGACGGGGTCAACACCTACAGCTGGACCTATGGCAACCGGATGATCGGGGCGAGCCGCTCCGGCATGACGGCGGCCTACGACTACGACAGCGACGACCGTCGCACGAAGAAAACGGTCAACGGCGTGGTCACCCGCACGCTATGGTCGGGGGCCGATGAACTGGCGGAGTACGACGGCGCCGGAGCCCTGGTCCGCCGCTTCGTGCCGGACGGCACGGGGGCCATGGACAGCCGGCTCGCTACGGTGACATCGGCGGGCGCCGTCTACTGGCACCACGTCGACCATCAGGGCTCGG
Source organism: Brevundimonas sp. BR2-1 (assembly GCF_037626195.1). NCBI lineage: Bacteria > Pseudomonadati > Pseudomonadota > Alphaproteobacteria > Caulobacterales > Caulobacteraceae > Brevundimonas > Brevundimonas sp. BR2-1. The sequence goes on from NZ_JARKMV010000004.1 coordinate 97,298, forward strand.
TGATCGCCACCTCCAACAGCGCCGGCCAGACGGTGGGAACGGCCAGCTATTCGCCTTACGGGGAGTTCGGCACGGGTACGACCACTCCTCCGCTGCACAGCCCGTTCGGCTATACCGGGCGGCAGCACGACGTGGAGACGGGGCTTTATCAGTACCGGGCGCGGTACTACTCGCCCAAGCTAGGGCAGTTCCTGTCGATGGATCCGATTGGGAGCAAGGACGACCCGAACCTTTATCTGTATGTCGCAAACGATCCGGTCAACGGGACCGATCCGACGGGGATGTGTTGGACTCTTTCATGTCTAAGACTTCTTCAGAAAACGGGCGAAGCGATCGTAAATGAAGTCAGGAATGACCCTATAGGCGTGACTGCAGATGTGGTGATGATCGCTGCCGATGTCGCGACCGTACCCAGTGGAGAAGGGTTAGCCGGGGTCGCATTGAGACGGGGTGCCCGAGAGGTGGCTGAGGCTGGAGCCTCTCGGGCATCTACCCTTCGGCCTGGGCCATACGCCAGAGAATCAATACCTGCACAGCCAGGCCGTCCAACCTCTGCGCAGCAACGTGAGATTAACAGAATTGGCGACCGAGACGGCTGTCATACTTGTGGTAGCCGCGAGTCTGGTAGGCGAAGCGAAAACTGGACGGGCGATCATCAGCCGCCAAACGGACGAAATTCTGCCGACCAGCCTCAACGCTTCTATCCTCACTGTGCAAATTGTAGTGCGCGCCAAGGTGCTGAAGTTAGAAACGCCAATCGGCCTCCGCCTCCGCCCCCGCAGCCCCGTCCGCCACGCCGTCGTCCTGAGGAGTAGTTATGAAGGCCAAGCTTGAGATCATGTTGGAGCATCCAGTGATGTTCCTCTCCGATCCCTACGCGGACGATTTTGCCCCTCTAGATATAAGAGATAAGTCGGTAGCTTATGCCGAGGGTTGCATTGCTGTCAAAGTGGGTGCGTATTTCGACGGCGGGGCTGATATCACCATTAGTTCCGAAAAACATCATTCTGGGGATCTATCTAATTTTAATGGAACGATCGCAATTAAGAGTGGCGTTATTTCGGTGAGCGATAGTGGCCGATTTAACTATTTGATGCTTCCTGTTGGAAGCTCGCAGGTCGATGTCGAAGTGTGGAATCTACATGATGACAGTGTTTGGATCAGAATAAGTCCATTGGTCGAATACTGACTCAGGCACCCCGGAGGCGCTTCAAGGGCGATTCCGGCTCCCGGCTCCCCGCGCCTCCGCGCACAGCCCGTAAGCCTCAGGCGCACTAAGAAAAAACGCCGCCGCTAGGACCGGGTCGCGTTAAGCGGATCATACGTGGGGCTGGATCCGGTGAACAGCACCGATCCGACTGGGATGTGTACAGCATCTCGAATAAACACTGCTTCGGGCTCAATATGTGGCGGAAGTGCTGGCTCAGGCGACCGAGGCCGTATGGTATGCGCGTCTGCTATTCGGTCATGGAGTGCTCGTGCCGGTGACCGGCGCCGTCGCCGGCCTGGAGCATAACCGGCAGTACCGCTTCACGGGGCGTCCGTTGACCGGCGAACGCGGCGAGGTGATCGGCATCTATGTGACGTCGGTCGAGCCGATCTGATCGATTTTTCAGGTTCTTGCAGCCAGACGTTCATGCTCGTCCAGAAGGAACGAGATGTAGCTGCGCATCAGGTTGCAGAAGAGGCGAGCCTCGCTCAGCGACAGGGTCAGCCCGGCCTTGAGGTCGACGCCGTGACGAACGCCGCCGCCCGTGGGGGAGGACAGGTAGCCGTGGAGTTCTGTCAGCCACTTCAGGGCTTGGGAAAGCGTCGTCCCGCTCGCGCCGGTCCGCAATTCCTTGGCGATGACGTTGAAGTATTTCCCTTCGACCGTAACCGTCTCGATCTCCACGCCCTGAAGGCCGTGATGACGGATTCCATCAGCCAAAGGATTTCGAGCACGGCCTGTCGTGGCCGGTTCTCCTTGAGTAGCCGATCGCTCTCCTGAAGCAACTGCTCGATGATGGAGCGCGCCGCTGCTTCGAGTGACTGAGGCGGAACCCCGACCGCGACCGGTACGTAGTCCCGCATCGCCCGGAGCGTCGGCGGGTCGTACTGGAAGCCCGCGTTCGTCTCAGCGAGGGTCCGGTTCAGGAGTTCGACAGGCGGAATGGCCCGTGGCGCATCGCCTTGAGTGAGTTCCTGACATCCTTCGTAGAAGGCTTCGAGGAACAGCGGTGCGTTCAGTGCGGCCTCGTCGAAAACCGTCCGGAGGTCGGAGATGGCCCAGCTTCTGCTCGAACTGACGTGAGCGACCTCGCCCGCCGCCCCCGCGAAGTGCCGTTTGAAGCGTTCGATGATCGCCTGGGCGTTCGTCTGTGAAAGCACCCGTCCCATCAGGGTCCAGATCGCTTCGGCGGTCTCGTGGGGGATCGGGCCTGGCGAGTTGAAGCGCCAGCTAGTGTCAAACTGCAGCATTAAGGTCCGGTCCGGAGCGCCAGAGATGGGCTCGCATCGGTAGCGTGTGTCTGCTGACGGCGAAAGCGATCGAGCGGGTGATGGGGCTATGTCGCTCAATCGGGGGATGTGTGTCAAAACGATAGTGGGTCTCGACCGCAGCCCCATACGGAGATGACTGTCCAGTGGTTCAATGCATCCTGACCGGCGACGAGATCACGCCGGAGAACGACTCGAAGGCGCACATCATCCCCAGCGCTCTGGGTGGCCGCCTCAAGCCGAAGGGCATCCTCTGCAAGGTCGCGAATTCGAAACTGGGCGACCAGATCGACCAGCCCATGATCGCGGGAATGGAAGCGATCATGACCCTTCTGAACGGCTCGCGGGATCGGGGAGAGAACCCCGCAATCGAGGTCGAGGACGAGTCCGGTGAGCGCCTCGTCTTCAGGTTCGGTGAAACGCTGAAGACCGCGAAGCCGGAGTTCGAGTATGTCAGAAGCGCGATGCTCTTTCCAGCCAAGTGGAAGCTCGAGGTTGGTGCTATGAACGAGGACCGCAAGGAGGCACGGACTGGATATCTTGTAATGAGAGTGGGCGATATGAGGACGCCGACCTCCTCGCAGAGGGCGTCCAATCTCGAAGCTCAGTCTCCGATGACGAATGGTATTTGGTCGGGGGTCGCACTGGAGAGTGTGCGCTCCTCTCTGCGATCCTTGGGTATCAACACCTGAGGATGTCGCCGCCCTGTACGCAAGCCAAGGCCGGCCTCTCCAAATGGCAAATCGGAACGAAGTTTCCGCCCGACTCCAAGGGCTGGAAAATGACGAGGATCCGGGTATGGCGCTTGTTCGTGGTCGAACGAACTGCGACTTTGCCCTGGCTCGCTTGAATCGAGGGCAGTCCGAAAATTGATCTGGGTCTTCAGAGTCGGCACTTAATAGTTGGGACCTGAGTATGGCCCGGCAGACCGCTTAGGCCCAACTATCTGTAATGAAACCAGATTTTAGGGCCGGTGGCGGAGAGGGTGGGATTCGAACCCACGGTGCCCGCAAAGGCACGCCGCATTTCGAGTGCGGTACATTCGACCACTCTGCCACCTCTCCGCGGGGCCGTAGGACGCTTGGTCGAGCGAGCGGCTTCTCTAATGGGCGACGGCCCGCGCCGCAAGCGGGATATCCGGGAAATCGCCCTAGCGCTGCGCGGGTAGCGGAAGGCCGAGGGCCTCCCCGGTCGACAGGTCGCCGTCGACGACGCGGAACAGCTCCGCCGGGCGGCCGCCGGTGGCGGCGGACACGCGGCCCGTGGGCTCGACGAGGCCGGTGCGTTCAACGCCGCGGCGGAAATTCTGCTTGTGCAGCGACAGGCCGGCGACAGCCTCGGCGGCGGTCTGGAGTTCGGACAGGGTGAAGGTCGCGGGCATGAGGTCGAAGAGGACGGGACGGTATTTAAGCTTGCTGCGCAGGCGGCCGAGACCGGTGGCGAGGATGCGGCGGTGGTCCGAGGCCATGACGCGGCCCGGAGCGCCGGGCAGGGGCGGGCGGTCCTGGTCGCGGGCGGCCTCGGCGACCAGGCCGGCCTCGTAGAGCAGTTCGTAGCGGTCCAGCACCTGGCCTTCGTTCCAGCGGTGGGCGGGGGTGGTGGCGAACAGGGTCTCGACGCGGGCCTGACGGCGGGGATCGGCCTCGGCCCAGGCCTTGAGGTCGGCGATCAGCGGGCCGGCGCAGGCGGGGGCGCCGTCGCGGCGGTCTTCCCACGGGAAGATCTCGAGGACGGGCGTCCATCGGGCCTCGGCCTGGGGGGCGTCGGCGGCGTCGGCGGTCAGGGCGAGATAGCCGACCGAGACCTCGCGATGGTGCTCCGGCCCGGGGGTGGCGCGGGGGCTGGCGCGGCCCAGGTCGCCGAAGGTGTAGAGCTGTTCGACGAAGCCGAGGCGGAAGCCGGTCTGGGCGGTGACGAAGTCGCGCAGGGCCCGTTCGAAGGTGCGGTCGCGGGCCGGGTCGAAGGGCCCGAAGGGCAGGGCGGCGGCGCCGTCCTCGCCCGGCGTGGTCAGGACGCAGGCCTTGCGGTCGCGGAGCGCGATGACGACGGCCGAGAGGCCGATGCGGACGCCCTGTTCCCCCGGACCCGCCATGCGCTCTATTCCGTGTGCCAGGCGTCGGGGGCGGGGACGACGCCGGTGGCCTCGGCCAGGACGCGGTAGCGCTCGAGATAGCGCTGCTGGGCCACCGGAGCGGGCAGGGGGTCGATAATCAGGTCGTAGCCGGCCGGCGGCGCGCCGAAGAGGGTCAGGCCCTCCTTTCTGGTGAAGCCGGCCAGCTGGGTAGCCTCGAAATATGCGCAGGCCACGTCGGCCCTCTTGATCAGGGTCTTGATCTCGACCGGGTTCCTGGGCGGCAGGCCGAAGCGCAGGTGGATGGCGGCCTCCAGCCGGGCCTCGAAGGCCTTGTAGTTGACGCCCAGAGCCGCCTTGAAGGGCGAGATCATGTCGCCGATGACGTATTCCGAGGCGTCGTGGAGCAGGGCGGCCAGCCGCCATTTGGGCTCGAGCCCCGGCTGGATGTGGGCGGCGATCTCCTCGACGACGCAGGAGTGCTGGGCGACCGAGAAGGCGTGTTCGCCGACCGTCTGGCCGTTCCAGCGGGCGACGCGGGCCAGGCCGTGGGCGATGTCCTCGATCTCGATGTCGAACGGCGAGGGGTCCAGCAGGTCGAGCCGGCGGCCGGACAGCATGCGCTGCCAGGCGCGAGGCGGTTTCGCGGATTTGCGGGGCGTGGCGGCCAAGTTTCTGTCCTGCTCTTGTGGGCAGGGTTGGTGACGCATCAGCGCGATGCGATCAAGGTCGGACGGGCTTATTCGCCGACGTTGAGGGTGACGAGGTCCTTGGCGTCCTCGAAGGCGCGGCCCCGGTTCGTGTCCCGGGAGCGGACGGTGGCGACGACCAGCGGGCCGCCGACCGGGCCGCGGGCTTCAAAGCCGACCATGCGCCAACCCGATTCCGTCTCCCGGTTGTCGCTGAGGATCCAACTGGTGCGAGTGGCCTCGCCGGCGGCGCTGGTGCGGATTTCGGCGGCGTCATTCTGCGCATTGATGCTGACGCTGTCGCCGCCGCCCGACGAGGCGCGGACGCGGGCCGAGCCGTCGCTGTCGTTGGCGTCGATGTGGAAGCCGCCGATGCGGACGCTGGCCTGGTCGCCCCTGGTCTCGATCCGCATGCCGGGCAGGCGGACGCTGGCGTCGTCGCCTTCGGCCTCGATGGCCACGCCGGGCGCATGCACCGAGGCGCGGTCGGCGGCGGCGGCGGCACCATCGGCTCGGGCGGCGGCCGCGTCGGCGCCGGCCGCGGCCGCTTCCGCCGCGGCGGCCGCGGTGTCGGCGTCGGCGCGGGCGAGATCGGCCTGCATGCGGGCCTTTTCGGCGTCGGCCGAGGCCTTCAACTGGGCGACGGCCGCGGGAAGGGAGGCCGACAGGCGGTTCTCGAAGGCCTTCAGCACGTCGGCGGGCGATTCACCGTCGAGTGCGACCAGGTGCAGGCTGACCTCGGTTCCCTTGCGGCCGACGTAGGTGCAGACCTTGCCGCCGTCCTGGGCAGAGCCCTTGCGCGTCAGGGAGCCCATGGTCTGGGGACATTGCAGGGTGTCGACGACCTTGAGCACGCCCTTGGCGTCGCTTTCGCTGCGCGTCGAGGTGATGCGCACGGAGTTGTCGCCGTCGCAGGCGGCGGTCAGCGCGGCGAGCGCGCAGAGGGTGGGAAGAAAGGGACGCAGGGTCATCTTCGGGTAGTCCTGTTCGTGGTCCTATCCTGAGCGCGCGGGCCCGATAATCCAGTGAAATCGCGGTAAGGCGTGTGACCGTACCGCAACGCGACTGTGTCAGGCGCCGGGCCGGGAGCCCTCGCGGCGGTTGAGGAAGGCGAGGCGTTCGAACAGGTGGACATCCTGTTCGTTCTTCAGCAGAGCGCCGTGCAGGGGCGGGATCAGTTTGTTGGGCGACTTCTCGCGCAGGGTCTCGGGATCGATGTCGTCGACCAGCAGCAGTTTCAGCCAGTCCAGCAGTTCGGAGGTCGAGGGTTTCTTCTTCAGGCCGGGCGTGTCGCGGATCTCGTAGAAGGTCTTCAGCGCCTCGGAGACCAGCCGCGGTTTGATGCCCGGGAAGTGGACCTCGACGATGGCGCGCATGGTCTGGTCGTCGGGGAAGCGGATGTAGTGGAAGAAGCAGCGGCGCAGGAAGGCGTCCGGCAGCTCTTTCTCATTGTTCGAGGTGATGATGACGACGGGGCGAACCTCGGCGCGGATCGTCTCGTCCGTCTCCTGGACGTAGAACTCCATGCGATCGAGTTCCTGCAGCAGGTCGTTGGGGAATTCGATGTCGGCCTTGTCGATCTCGTCGATCAGCAGGACGGGGCGGTGGGCGGCGGTGAAGGCCTCCCACAGCTTGCCGGGCTTGAGATAGTTGCGGACGTCGTGGACGCGTTCCTCGCCCAGCTGGCTGTCGCGGAGCCTGGAGACGGCGTCGTATTCGTACAGGCCGTTGTGGGCCTTGGTGGTGGACTTGATGTGCCAGGTGATCAGAGGGGCGTTCAGGGCCCGGGCTATCTCATAGGCCAGGACGGTCTTGCCGGTGCCGGGCTCGCCCTTGATCAGCAGGGGCCGTTCCAGGGCGATGGCGGCGTTGACCGCGATCTTCAGGTCGTCGGTGGCGATGTAGTTCGAAGTGCCTTCGAAACGATCGGACGAACGGGACATGGACGGCTCCGGCGGGTGTCCGTCCCGGGTTAGCGAAGGCGGGGCGGGTTAACAACGATCATGTGGAGGCATGCGGCCCCGCCGCCTGTTGAGCAGGCGGGGATGGAAGGCGTGCGGAGCGCCGGGCCTGCGCCCGGAGTTCGTTTTGGGTTACCGTTTCGACGCAGACAGACGCTCCGCGCGGAGGTTTGGGTCGGAAGCTTGCGTCCGGTGGCGGTCTTATCGCCTTACCGCAGCGCCTCCGGCGGGCGGGCCGTGCTTGCGACACGGTCCCCGGACCGGACGAGTATCCCCCTCGTCCCTGACGTCCCGATCGGCGCTTTGCGACCGATCCGGCCCCGGGCGTTGGCTGTCTTGCTTGAACAGCCGGGAACCGGGCCCCGCTTCTCCACATCCCGCCGCCAAAGATCGCAAGGCCTCTGCGCCCTCCCTGCGACGGGACGGGGAGGAGTGTCGCACGGGTCCCGACCAAGGCTGGGAAATGACGCTGCTGCGTCCTGAACCCCGCACGGGATCAAGGGGTTGGCGTTTGCAACTCGTCTGGCTGGCGGCGGATCTCCAGCACTTGTCCTGTCGTCATCCCGCCCGCCGGATCAGTTCGTCGGCCAGTTCCGCCGTCAGATAGCCGTCAGCGACCCGGCCCGAGGCGATCTGCCAGCGGCGCAGGGCGGCGCGGGTATTGGAGCCGACGACGCCGTCGACGCCTCCCGTGTCATAGCCCAGGGCGGTCAGGGCGCGCTGGGCCCCGATGCGCTGGTCGCGCGAGAGGGGGGCGTCGTCGGGCCATGCAGCTACGAGGCCGGGCTTGCCGGCTATGCCGTCCGCCGTCAGGCCGATGGCGAGCGCATAGGAGGCCGAGTTGTTGTAGCGGCGGATCACATAGTGATTGGGCAGGGCCAGGAAGGCCGGGCCGCGCGCGCCCTGGGGCAGAAGGATGACGCCGTCCTCCAGCGCCTCGGCGTCGGTGGGCGCGCCGCCGCGGGCCAGGGTCACGCCGCGCCCGGACCAGTAACTCCACGGGTGGCGGGGACCTTCGGCCTCGGCATAGTCGAAGCCGGAGGGCAGGACGACCTCATAGCCCCAGCTCTGGCCGCGCTTCCAGCCGGCCTGGGCCAGCAGATTGGCGGCGGAGGCGAGGGAATCGGCGTCCGAGCCCCAGATGTCGACCTTGCCGTCGCCGGTCTGGTCGATCCCGAGGCGCAGATAGTTGTCGGGCATGAACTGGGTCTGGCCCATGGCCCCCGCCCAACTGCCTTTCAGGCCCCCGCGGTCGCGGCGGCCGTCGATGACGATGTCCAGCGCATCCTTCAGCTGGCCCTCGGCCCAGTCGCGGCGGCGGCCCTCGAAGGCGAGGGTGGCCAGCGAGCGGATGACGTCATAGTCGCCCTGGATCGCGCCGAAGCCGCTTTCATTGCCCCAGATGGAGACAAGGATCTCGGCCGGCACGCCGAACCGCCGGGTGACTTCCCACGGCACGCGGTCGGTGCGCTGGCGCCCCTGGGCGATGCGGGTGGCGGAGGCGGCGCTCTGGATATAGGCGCCGGCGGGGCGGCTGAACTCGGGCTGGTTGCCGTCGAGGCGGATGACCGAGGGGTCGGGCGTCAGGCCGGCCAGCTCGCGGGCGTAGGCGTCGCGGCGGACGCCGCCGTGGCGGGCCAGGAAGCCCTGCTTCCAGCCCTCGAAGCCGGCCGCGTCGGCGGGATTGGCCGGCGGAGGGGCGGGCGTGGGGAGCGGAGCGGCCGCAGGCGCGGGCGCGGGGCCGGGGGCCGGGGTCGAGGCCACGGGCGGCGCCTCCGGCAGCATGGGGGCGCAGGCGGCCACGGAGGCGATGAGGAGGAGGCGAAGGCTGATACGCATGATGTAGCTGTAGAGTCCCCGACGGCCGCCCCGTCATAACAAGTGCGCGAGGGCGGGAAGCGTTGCTGCAATAGCATGTTGGTGGCGCTATCGCTCGGCGCCCGGCGCCTCGCTGCTTGAGCGCGGTCTAGCTGCGCAGGATTTTCTCCATCGCCTTGCCCTTGGCGAGTTCGTCGATGAGCTTGTCCATGTAGCGGACCTCGCGCATCAGCGGCTGTTCGATGTTTTCCACGCGGATGCCGCAGATCAGGCCTGTGATCAGGTTCCGGGCCGGGTTGAGCCGGGGCGCCTCGGCGAAGAAGGTGCGGACGTCGGCCTTGTTCGCCAGCTGGGCCTCGAAAGCCTCCCGGGTGTAGCCGGTCAGCCAGAGGATGATCTGGTCCACTTCGTCCCTCGTGCGGCCCTTCCTCTCCACCTTGGCGATGTAGAGGGGATAGATGCTGGCGAAGCTCATCCGATAGATTCGGTGGTCGTCGGTCATGATCGTCTCCGTCGCGGCGCACTCTGCCGCAACAGTCCGGAAAGTCACGCCGGACGGTGGTTGACGATTCCGGGAAGCCTCTCTATACGCACCGCTCCGCCGCAGGTTCTTCCCGCGGCTTTTCTGTTTTGCTTTGCCTCAGGACGACGACCATGAAGGTCCGCAGCTCGCTCAAGTCGCTCAAGACCCGCCACCGCGACTGCAAGGTCGTGCGCCGCAAGGGTGTTGTGTACGTGATCAACAAGACCGACCCGCGCTTCAAGGCGAAGCAGGGCTAAGGTCTTTCCGCGCCCTGCGGCGCGGTTCGAAATTCCAGAGGCTGCGGACTTGTCCGCAGCCTTTTTCGCGTCCGTCCCCAGCCGTCGTTGAGTCGAGCCGGGGGACGTGGTTAGCGTCCACATTCTTTTCGCCCTGACGGCCTTCGGCCTGTTTGAGGGCGTCTTTCCCGGAGTATTCCCTTGGCCGACGACGCTTCCTTCGATTCCTCGCCCGACGTCCTGACCTCGGCCGCCCAGGGCCGGCTGCGCACCATCATCGAGCGCATCGAGCGACTGGAAGAGGACAAGGCCGCCGTCATGGCCGACATGAAGGAGGTCTTCCTCGAGGCCAAGGGCGAGGGTTACGACGTCAAGATCCTGCGCAAGGTCATCCGCATCCGCAAGCAGGACAAGGCCAAGCGGCAGGAAGAGGACGCGATCCTGGACCTGTATCTGTCGGCGCTCGGCGAGATCTGACCCTGAAGCGAACCGGCTTCGGCGGAGGCAGGGGCGGCGCGAAGAAGCCGCCCTCAAGTCCGTTCGAGGCCGAACGCAAGGCGGCCCAGAGGGCGGCCCTCAATGCTCTCAGACGCGCCCGCCGCTCGGCAGAGAAGGCGGGCGTTTCGCTGTCCGAATGGGAGGGCGAATTCATCGACTCGGTCAGCGAGCGGGTGAGGACCCACGGCCGCGCCTTCGGCGACCCCGAGAAGGGCGCGCCGGGACAGGCGCTGTCGGCCATGCAGGGCCGCAAGCTGAAGGAGATCGCCGCCAAGGCGAAGGGCGAGGCGCCGAAGCGGCGTTGGGGGCGCAAGCCGTCAGCAGAGTAGCCCGGCCCCCTCGACCATCCTTCGGATGGTCCCCCTCCCCCGAGGGGGAGGAGACCTAGAACAGGATCTTGCGGAACGTCAGGCCGATCGTCCGGCCCATGGGGTCGAGGTAGTCGGGCTGGTAATTCAGCGGCGCGTCTCCGGCGCTGGAGGTCACCTCAAGACGGCTGTCGAACAGGTTCTGGACGCCGAGGTTCAGACGCGAACCCTTCAGCCAAGGATATTTCGCCACCCATCCGGCCTGACTGCCCAGATCGATGAAGACGTTCAGATTGACCGTGGCCAGGTCCGAGAAGAACAGGTCGGGACCGGCGCCGCCGTCGACGAAGGTGCTCTCGCGCCAGTTGGCGTTGAGGAAGGCGCCCATGCCGTTCCTGAAGACGCCGGCCTGGGCCTGGATCTCGTTGCGGGGGCTGCCGCCGCGGCTGCCGGTGGCGGAGCCGTCCAGCAGGTCGAGCACGGGCAGGCCGTCGGCGATGACGATCTCGTCCTGGATTCTGTAGGTGTGATAGACCGACAGGTTGAAGCGGCCCTGGCCGGGCTGCATGCCGCCGCCGCGACCCCCGCCGCCCATGCGGACCTCGGTTCTTTGGCCGCCCCCGCCGCCGGGAGGCGGGCCGTCGCCGCCCATGCGGACGGCCATCGGCGCGCCGCCGCCCGGCGGGCGCACGCCGCCGGGCATGCCGGGCAGGGGCGAAGCGGCCGGATTGGGCCGGCCGAAGGCGCGGGAGTAGTTGAAGCCGGTGCGGATGTCCTGACGCTCGAACCGGTCGAAATTCAGCGCCCGGCCGTCGAACGACAGCAGATTGCCGGCGGAGTCGCGGACGAAGCGGCCGGGCAGGGCGGCCTCGAGATCCGGCGTCAGGGTCGGGAAGGCCGCAATGGCGTCTTCCGTCAGGCTGTACGTCCAGGTCGACTGGATGCGGAAATCGGTTTCGGACCACGGCCTGAGCGTGCCGCCCAGCTTCCAGACCTTGCGGTGGTCGGCGTTCAGGCCGGGATTGCCGCCGTCGATACGGGTGACGAAGACGGTCTGGCCGGTGGCGAAGTCGAAGACCGGCACGTTCGGGGTGGCGATGATCGGGTCGTTCAGCTGGGAGATCGACGGCGCGCCCTGTTCGTCGGTGTAGCTGACCAGCAGGGAGACGGGCTCGATCGGCGACCAGTTGACGCCGAAGCCGAGGGTGGACAGGCCGCCGAAGTCCGACAGCTCCTCATAGCCGACGTTGAAATTGGCCGACAGGTCGCCGAACTGCGGCAGGACGCCCTGGCGGCGACTGGCGATCGGGATGCCGAAGCTGGCCTGGCCGTTGAAGCGGTCGCGCGACTGCGAGCGGTCGACAGTCAGGCCGTCACGGAGGCTCGTCGAATCCAGCGAGCGGGTGTCGGCGCCGAATTTGAAGGTCGAGGAAATGCCGCCGGCGGGGAGGTCCCAGACGTCCCCGTTGAGCACCAGCTCGCCCGCAAGGACCTGCGACACCGAGTTGGCGGTGTCGTCCGGCCGGGCGGTGAAGTCCGATGGGCCGACGGCGCCGAAGGGGTCGGCGGCGGGATCGTTGGCGTCCAGCCGCGTCTGGAACGGCGTGACCGCATAGCCGCGGCCGGTCAGGGTGTCGCTTTCGACGCGGTCGTAGGAGCCCGTCAGGGTCCAGCGCCAGTCCTCGCCGATATAGCCGTCCAGAACGCCGGCGATGCGCCCGGTCAGGGTGTCGGATTCCCGGTCCAGGGCCAGCGGATCGTCCAGATAGCGGAAGACCGGAACGGCCGTGGGGGATGACGAATACGGATTGCCGGCCGGCAGGATCAGGGCGACGCCGGGCAGGCCGTTATAGCTCTCGCTGGTCGTGTTCTCGAGGCTGCCGCTGATGGTGCCCTGGGTCGTGCCGTTGATGTCGCGCTTCAGGGTCCCGCGCACGGTGGTGCGCTCGCTCCCGGACAGCAGGGTGCGGTAGGCGCCGCGCAGGTCCGGGTCTCCGAATTCGCCGGCGGCCGGATCGCGATCGATGTCGCGTTCGGTTTCGTACAGCGGGGTCGAGCGTTCGTATTCGGCGTCAACGGACCAGCGGGTGGGGCCGGCGATGTTCAGAACATTGCCCTCGATCTCGCCGATGGTGCGCCCGCCCTGGGTCGGGGCGCGGCCGGACAACTGGCCCACGAGCGAGCGGAAATTGGACTTGAGCACGAAATTCACGACGCGCTGGTCGGCGCGGTAGCCGTATTCCAGCGCGACTTCCTCGGGCAGGATTTCGGTGCGTTCGATGGCCTCGGTCGGGATGCCCTGGATTTCCTGGAAGCCGGAGATGCGGCGGCCGTTGACCAGCAGGACCGGCGGGCCGTCGCCGCGGCCGCGGGAGCTGCGGGTGAGGGGCTCCAGATAGGTCAGCAGTTCGGCGATGTCGGAGGCGCCATAGGCCTGGATCTGCTCGGCGGTCAGGGTGACGTCGGGCGGGATGTCCGAGTTGACGCTGCCGCGCGCGCGGGTGCCGGTGGTCACCACCGTGCCCAGGTCCACCACGTCGTCGCCCGCGACGACCGGCGCGGTTGCGGCGGGCGCAGAGGCCGGCGGCGTTTGCGGAGCCGTTTGAGGCGGCGCGGCCTGGATCGTTCCGGCCATAAGTCCGGACAGGGCGGTGGTGACGAGGAGCATGCAGCAGGCCTTGGGGGGAGGAGGACGAAGCTGCAACGTCGCCCGCTCATGTTTCCGTCGCGTTTCAACACGGAAACCAAAGGTTGCGGCCGCGCACAGCCCTTGCGTTTTCGGGGTTCGCGCAGCCGCTGGCCAATGAACTTTTGGTCAGACTGCGGGCATTGCCGGGACGTTGCCGAATTGCGTCACACCGGACCGGCCGAACGTTTCCTAGCCGACTTCCCGGAGACTGCCTTCCAGGCCCTGTTCGCGGACCTTGCGGTACAGGGTCGAGCGGCCGATGCCGAGGCGGCGGGCGATCTCGGACATGTGACCGGCGTAGACCTCTATGGCGTGCTGGATCAGATCCCGCTCGATCTCTTCCAGGGTACGCAGGTGGCCGCGCTCATCGAGGATGCGGATGGGCGAATCCGGCAGGGGCGGCAGGTCGATGTCGGTCAGCGCCGCCGGGGGCCGGGCCTGAGCCGCTTCGCCTTCGTCGGCGGTCAGCGGCGCCGCCCGACCGGAGATGGCGGGGAAGTCGTGCGGCTGGAGGAAGGGCGCATCGGCCAGGACGATGGCGCGGTAGACGGCGTTCTCGAGCTGGCGGACGTTGCCGGGCCAGTCGAAGCCGCACAGCAGGGCCAGGGTCTCGCTGGAGCAACCGGCGATGCGTTTGCCCTCCTCGACATTGAAGCGGGCGACGAAGTGGTCGACCAGGGCCGGGATATCCTCGCGACGTTCGCGCAGGGATGGAGCCTCGATCGGGAAGACGTTGAGGCGATAGAACAAATCCTCGCGGAATCCGCCTTCGCGCACCTGCTGGGCCGGGTCGCGGTTGGTAGCCGAGACGATGCGGACGTCGACCTTGACCGAGCGTTTGGCACCGACGGGATCGATCTCGCCCTCCTGCAGGGCGCGCAGCAGCTTGACCTGCATGTCCAGCGGCAGTTCGCCGATCTCGTCGAGGAACAGGGTGCCCCCGTTGGCCTCCATGAATTTGCCGAGGTGTTTGTCGTGAGCGCCGGTGAAGGCGCCCTTCTCGTGGCCGAACAGGATGGATTCGATCAGGTTCGAGGGCAGGGCGCCGCAGTTGACCGCGACGAACGGCTTGCCGGAGCGATCAGAGGCGCCGTGCAGGGCGCGGGCGATGACCTCCTTGCCGACGCCGCTCTCGCCCGTGATCAGGACCGGGATCGAGGATTTGGCGGCGCGCGCGCCCAGCGACTTGACCATGCGCATGGGCGCGGACTGGCCGACCAGGTCGTCGAACGAGGTGCGTCCGGCGACGTGCTTCTTCAGGCGGCCGACCTCGGCGGTCAGGCGGGTCATCTGCAGGGCGTTGGAGACGCCGACCAGCAGGCGTTCGGCCGAAACGGGCTTGACGAAGAAGTCCTGGGCGCCGGCCTGCATGGCCTTGACCACGGCGTCGACCCCGCCCGAGGCGGTCAGGACGATGACGGGGGTCGTGACCCCGGCGGTGCGGATCTCGGCCAGGGCCTCCATGCCGCTCATGCCCGGCATGACCATGTCCAGCAGGACGACGTCGGCGCCGCCGCCCTTCGTCAGGCGGTCGATGGCCTCGCCGCCGGATTCGGCGTGGACGACGGCATAGCCTTCGCGTTCCAGCACGGCCTGGGCGAGGCGGCGCTGGGTCGGATCGTCATCGACCACGAGAACGGTCTTGGCCATGGAGCGGCGTCCTTCATCATCCCGTCAGGCCGGTCTCGCCCGAAAGCTTGACTGGCCCATTCCGGGACGTTTTTACGCCGCACAAGGTGAAGATCGGGTTGTGCGGGGTGGTGAGCGTTGGGTTAACGGGGGTCACCGATGGGTCAAACGGCCGTGCTCTTCACCTCCAACGATGACGCGCGGTTCCGCCGGTTCCGGCAGATCGGGCTCCGGCGGACATTCCGGCTCCCCCTCCAGATGACGCAGCCGGACTCCGTCGACCACCAGATCAGGGAAGACGGGCGGGACCGTCCCCCACCGGCCGGCGCCAAAGGCGCGCCGTATGTCCTTCGACTCGTCCACGCACAGGGGCGGCGTGTATTCGGCCCATTCGAACCATCGTCCGTCCGCTTCAAGTTTGAAGACCGACACGGATGACTCGGCGGCCACCAGCACCTCAAGCGCGCCGTCGCGGTCGAGATCGTGCATGCGGGCTTCGCAGACCGATCCGTCGCGACAGCCGCTGAGAATCTCACTCAAGCGACCAAATTGCTGGGTGAAGGTGGCCGGCAGGGCGGCGCCAGCGGGGTTGGCGTGGATGCGGATGTCCGCGGCTGTGGGTTCGGTCCGCGAGCGGGGCCCGTCCGGGGTCCCCTCGAAATCGTAGCGATTCCGGACGACCTTGGCCGTCGTCGCCCGGGCGGCGATGTCGGCGTTGTCGGATTGCGTCAGCCGGGCCAGCGCCGCCTGCCCGGCCTTGCCGCTCTCGAAGCGCAGGAAGCGATAGTCGAACTTGTCCGGCGTGACCGCGCCTCGCTCCAGCCGGGCGACCTGATCGGCGACCGAGAGCCGGGCCGGGTCCAGCAGCGGGCTGAACAGGGCGAGGATGACGGCGACGGTCAGGACGGCGGTCCAGATCGTGGTGCGCTCGAGCGGGCGCATCCAGTCGCCCTTGCGCCAGAAAGGGCTCAGGGCGGCCCAGCCGTAGCCGGCGGCGAAGGAGGCGCCGACAAGGGCGCAGGCGGCGGCGATGATGCGGTCAGGCGTCAGACCGTACTGGCCTATGCGCAGCGCGAGGCCCCATGCGGCGATGACGATCAGGGGGGTGATCAGGACGGCGGCGACGCGGACGGCGGCGCGCAGGACGGCGGGCGGGCGGTTGTCCGGCTGTCCGTCCTGATAGGCGGCGTTGATGAGGATGATCAGGGCGGCGGCGGCGGCGAGGACGAGCGAGACACCACTGCCGGTCTCCCACAATCCGCCGAGACCGGTGAAGGGCAGGGCCGCGAGGAAACCGGCGACCAGCACGGTGATGACCAGCAACAGCCACGACAGCAGCATGAGGGCCAGCGTGCGGACGCCGCGGATCAGGCCGTCGCGCACGTCCGTCAGATGAACCGCCGTGGCGAAGACGAGGAAGGTGACAGGGATCGCGAACCACGCCTCGCGGAGCAGGTTCTCGAGGAATTCGAGGTTGATGATCCTGAACAGCGCCGCACCGAGGTAGAGCAGGATCCAGAAGGCGCCGGTGAAGCCGATCGACAGCGCCAGCTGGACGGCGGCCTTGGTCGCTGTGTCGAAATAGGCCGGATAGCTGGCGATGCGGCGGCGCTCCATGTCGGCCGGGGCCACCAGATGATGGGCGATGAACAGGGCCGCGGCCGAGAACAGGATCAGCGGCGGCGACAGGAAGGGCGGGCCCTGCAGGGTGTCGGCGCTCTGACGGGCGATATCGTGAAGACCCAGCAGGGCCAGAACGGCGCCGGCGACGACGGTCCAGATCGCCAGGGTCGCGGGGCGCAGGCGACCGACGCCGGCCAGCAGGACCAGGGGCAGAAAGGCGAGGATCAGCAGCAGGGGGCCAAAGACCAGCGGGTGGGTCGCCCCCCATGACGCTGCGCCGTCCGAGAGGCGGTGCAGGCCGTAGAGACCGAGGCCCTGCGTCAGGCCGATGGCCAGCCGGACGGGGCCGAGCAGGACGGAGCCTTGTCCGCCAAGGCTGTCGCGTCCTGTCGCTTCGGTCGCTTCGGTCATGCTTCAAGTCCCCGCGTTACGGCATCTGAACCGGTTCGCCTTCGTCTGGGAAGAGGCGGCGCTTGAGTTCGCCCGATATCCGTGTATAGAGCGCGCCTTCTCCGTCATGGCCCCGTGTCATGGCGGTCCTGTCCGAGAACTTCGGGGTCCGGGGGTCACCCAGACCGTAAATGTCAGAGAGCCCTCTGACGCCGTGGGGAGATGGGGATGCAGACGGCCATCGTCGACCCGGTATCCGGGCCGCACGAGGTTCGAGCCTCCTTCGGACATTACGACCGGCCTGAACGCTTCGCAGCGATGCGCGGCGCTTATGCCAAATCCGTCGTCGGGAATAAGCCCGGCGGCGAATACCAGACTGGAGACCGCAATGGACCGCGCACAAAAAGCCGAGTCGATCGAAACGCTGAAGGGCGTTTTCGCCGACGCGGGCGCCGTGGTCGTGACCCACAACCTGGGTCTGACCGTTGCGGACATGGAAGATCTGCGTGGACGTCTTCGTAAAGAAGGCGGCACGTTCAAGGTGGTCAAGAACCGCCTGGCGCTCAAGGCGCTGGATGCCGCCGAAGGCAGCGAATACCACGGCCTGTTCAAGGGTCCCGTGGGCATCGCCTATGCCGACGACGCGGTGACGGCCGCCAAGATCACCGCTGAATACGCCAAGGCCAATGACAAGTTCATCGTCCTGGGCGGCTTCATGGGTGAGAAGGTCCTGGACGCGAAGGGCGTGGAGGTTCTCTCCAAACTGCCGTCGCTGGACCAGATCCGCGCTTCGCTGCTCGGCCTGCTCAACGCCCCCGCGACCAAGATCGCCGGCGTCGTTCAAGCCCCGGCTTCCCAACTGGCCCGCGTGTTCAGCGCGTACGCCTCGAAGGACGCCGCGTAGGCGGAACCGCCTCTTTCATCTCTGCAAAACTCTCTCTGAAAACCAATCCTCCGAAGGAAAACTCAAATGGCCGATCTCGCCAAAATCGTTGAAGACCTGTCGAAGCTGACCGTTCTGGAAGCCGCCGAACTGTCCAAGCTGCTGGAAGAAAAGTGGGGCGTCAGCGCCGCTGCTCCGGTCGCCATGGCCATGCCCGCCGGCGGCGGCGCCGGCGCTCCCGCCGAAGCTGCTGAAGAGCAGACCGAGTTCACCGTTGTCCTGCTGGACGGCGGCGACAAGAAGATCAACGTGATCAAGGAAGTCCGCGGCGTCCGTTCGGACCTGGGCCTGAAGGAAGCCAAGGACCTGGTCGAAGGCGCTCCGCAGAACGTCGTCGAGAACGTCTCCAAGCAAGCCGCCGACGAAGTCGCCAAGAAGCTGACGGAAGCCGGCGCCAAGGTCCAGGTCAAGTAAGACGCTTGATTTGGCCCTGCCGCCCTTCGGGCTACCTGAGGGCGGTACGCTGAAAATGAACGGGCCGGGGAGCGATCCCCGGCCCGTTTTTTTCATACGCGTGAACTGCAATCCAAGGGGCTGCATGAACGGCGATCGGCCGACCGCCGTCAGTGCGGTAACGGCATTGGCCGCATATCCCCGGGGCCGTTTTCCTTGCCCTCAGTCGAGGCGGTAGCCGACGCTGTACAGGTCCATGCCCTGGCCGGGTCGGCGGCGGGCCGAGAAAAGCAGGCGGTCGGGCGCCGACCAGTCGATCATGGCGCCGTAGGTGTCCTGTTCGGCGTGGTTGACCGGCTCGGGCAGTCGCACGGCCTCAGTACGGGGCGCGGCGCTGTCTCCCAGGTACAGATCGACGCGAGAGGTGGCGAAATCCGCCGCGCGGGCGAAGACGATGGTCCGATCGTCGCCCAGGAACGTGGCGTCGAACTCGTGGGCGGGGCTGTTGAGACCGTTTTCAAGCGCGCGCGCCGCCTGAAAGCCGTCCGGCCCGCGCGCGGCGACATACAGGTCGTGGCCGCCCGCGCCGCCGGGCCGGTCGCTGGAGAACAGCAGCCGCCGGTCGTCGCGGGCCAGCATGGGGGCGAATTCGTCGTTGGAGCTGTTGACCGTCGGGCCGAGGTTCTCGGGCGCGCCGAAATCCCGGCCGTCGAAACTGACGCGGTAGAGGTCGTCGCCGCCCAGCCCGCCGGGCCGGTCCGAGCAGAAGAAGACGGTGCGTCCGTCCGCCGAGAAGGCCGGGTCGAAATCGCGGCCCGGGGTGTTGAAGGGAACGGGTTCGGCGGCGCCCCAGCCGGCGGCCGTGCGCCGGGCGATCCAGAGGTCGTAGTCGCCGTCGCCGCCCGGCCGGTCGCGGCTGAACCACAGGGCGGTCAGGCCGTCGGGGCTGAGGGTGAGCCGAATCTCGCTGTGAGCCGTGGACGCGAGACCGGGAGCGAAGAGCTCCACCCGGGTGATCGGGACGAAGCGGGCCGGGGCCTGGGTCGCACTGGTCAGGCCGGCCAGCAGGGCCGCGGCCAGAAGGGCGGGGCGGATCATCCGACCCTCTCGAAATCGCTGATCCAATTCACCTCCCAGTCGACCCCGTCGAGCGACGAGGCCTGCTCCCAGCGGGCCGAACGGGGCGTGATGTTAGACCAGATCACCCGCTGGAGCACGCGGCGTCCGTCGATGATCTCCTCGCTGCGGAAGAGGCCGACGCCGTCTGTGAAACGGCCCGTCAGCGGGGCGCTGATGACAGAGGGCGTGCGACCGTCCAGCCACCAGCTCAACCAGTCGCCCGACGCGGGGTCGAAGGCCCGGAAGCCGACGCCGCGGACCGGACCGGAGGCGCGGTTGAAGATATTGTCGCCGACATTGCCGGCCCCGCCGAGCACCGGCCAGTTGTGGAAGGTCCCGTCGAAGGTCTCCCAGTCCCGGGATCCCGCCAGCCGGGCCTTGAGCCGGCGGTGGGCGACCCGCCAGCGGCCGGCCAGGAAGTCGAAGTCCGCCGGATGGTCCGTGGTGACCGGAAGCGGCGTCGGCGTCGGCGCCGTGCGGGTGAAGGCGTTGGTCCAGTTGACCTCCCAGGTCGCGCCCGCGTCGGGCGAAAAGGCCTGGTCCCAGTGGGGCCGGGGACCGTGGATTTCGTGCCAGCGGAAGCGGACCCTGATGGGCCGGCCCTCGAAGACGTCCTCGCCCAGGAAGACGCCCTCATCCCTCGCGAAGGTCCCATGGACGGGCGGGTCGATACGGGTCGGGTTGCGCCCGTCCAGCCACCAGATCAGCCATTCTCCGGCGTTCGGATCGAAGGCGCGTATCCCGACGGCGCGATAGGGTCCGCCGGGCAGGTCGAGGATGTTGTCGTCGATGGTCCCCAGGCCGTCCATCGTCTGCCAGACCACGCTACGCCCGCCGAATGCGTCCCAGTTCACATCCCCCGCCAACCGGCGGCGCAGACGGCGATGCGAGACGTCCCAGTTACCGACCAGCCATGCCCAGTCGCGCTCGTGACCCGCGGCTCCGGCGCGTGCGAACGGCGGAGCGCCCGCGAGGGTCAGGCCGCCGAGCGCGGCGAGCACGTTCCGGCGATCCGGGCGGGCGTGGGCGTCAGACGTCATGTCGCGATCCTCCATATGTCCGGTTCTGCCTCGTCGAACCGCCGGACGGGAGGCGAAAGTCGACCCCTTACCCCAAGTCAGACTTAGGGTATGGGTTGGAGCCGTGGCCGCCTTCAGGCTAAGTCAGACTTATGGTCCCGCGGTTTCCATCCTTGTCGTCGATCCGCGCCTTCGAGGCGGCGGCGCGTACGGGCGGTTTCGCCCCGGCCGCGCGCGAGCTGGAGACCACGGCGGCGGCCGTCAGCTATCACGTGCGCCAGCTGGAGGCCCAGATCGGCGCCGCCCTGTTCCGCCGCCTGCCGCAGAGGGTCGAGCTGACGCCGGCGGGCGAGGCGGCAGCCGCCGAAACGATCGCCGCCTTCGCCATGCTGCGGGCCAGTTTCATGAGGGCGGCGGATATCGACCGGACCCAGCTGCGGGTCACCGCCCTGCCGACGCTGGGGACGAGCTGGCTGGCGCCGCGGCTGGGGCGGTTCCGGGCGCTGCATCCCGAGCTGCATGTCGACCTGGACCTGTCGCCCGACACGCGGGATCTCGCCGCCGAGGGGTTCGACCTGGCGATCCGCAACGGGCACGGGAAGTGGCCGGGGCTGAGGGCGGTGAAGCTGTTTCCCAGCGTCTTCACGCCGCTGTGCGCGCCCGGGCTGCTGGCGGCGGCGCAGGGGCTGGAGGATCCGCGGTGGTCCGACATCCCGTTGCTCGGCCGTCCGGACTGGTGGGCCGCCTGGTATCGGGATCTGGGTCGCGAGCCGGGGCCGCCGGCGAACCGGTTCGGGACCCGCCTGTCAGCGGAGCATCTGGACATTGCGGCCGCCATCGCCGGCCACGGCGTCGCGATCGGCTCGCCCATCCTGTTCGAGGCGGAGCTGGCGGCGGGGCGGCTGGTGCAGGTTCATCCTCACCTCGCCGCCGACGGCCGGGCGTTCTGGATCGCCTATCCGGCGGTGCGCGGCCTGACGGCCAAGGTCGAGGCGTTCCGCGACTGGCTGCTGTCCGAGGTCGCCGTCTAGCGCCGCCGCGGCGCGAAGATGTCGGCCAGACGGTCGCGGGTTCCCTCGGTGCGGACCAGGCGCGGGTAGCGCAGGCCGCCGTGGTAGTCGAAGGACAGGGTGCGGAACTCGTCGCCGCGCCTGACGACGAGGACGATGGGGTCCGTTCCCGTTTTCGCGGCGGTGACGGCGTCGCGGAGGACCTCGGCCGAGGCGGTGCGGTCGCCGACGGCGATCAGGTCCCAGCCGGCGCCCAGACCCTGTTCGAAGGCCGGCCCGCCCCAGCGCACGCCGGTGATGCGGTTGGCCGCGTTCAGGTTGAAGCCCAGCGAATACTGGAAGTCCGTGGCCCAGCCGCTCTGGATGCGCTTTTCGAGCGGCGTCAGCTCGTCGACCCAGGTCAGGCGGTAGCCGGCGCGGGCAATGCCGTCGAGCGGGGCGCGGGCGTCGAGGCCCACGGCGTCCAGACGGGTGCGCAGGAAGGTCGCCCAGTCGTGCGGATGGACCGCGTCGAGAGCCGCGACCACGTCGTCGAAGGTGTAGGGTTTGGCCTCCCAGACCCCATCATCGACGCCGAAGAAACCCCTGGCGAAGTCGTCGAGGGATTTGCGGTCATTGGTGGCCTCGCGGATCAGGGTGTCGGCGTCCAGCCAGATCAGCTGGGCCTCGCGGTAGTAGTCGCCGGTGCCGCGCATCCACGACGGCCAGGGGTTGGTTGTCCGGTAGCCGAGCAGGTTGTGGTTGGTGGTGTCCTGCAGCGAGCGCCATGCGCGGCCGGGCTGCTGGTCGTAGAAGCCGGCGACCTCGGCGAGGTTGGCGAGGGCCTCTTCCTTCGTCACCAGACCCGAGCGGGCGCCGAGGACGTCGCCCCAGTATTCGGTCTGGCCTTCATAGACCCACATCAGGCTGTTCTGGGTCGGGAGGTTGAGGTTCTGGACGTATTCGTCTGACGGACGGCGGAATTTTCCGTTCCAGCTGTGCGTGAACTCGTGTGGGAGCAGGGTGCGGGCGCCGAAGTCGGGATTGGGGGCGGTGAAGAAGGTCGGGCTGGCCGTGTTCTCGGACGAGCGGTGATGCTCCAGACCGATGCCGCCCATTTTCGAGGTCAGGCCCAGCAGGAATTCGTAGTGGTCGAAATGGCGGGCGCCGAACAGGCGATCGGCCTGGTCGACCAGCGAGCGGTATTGTTCGATCCGCTCGTCCGGGGCGTTCAGCGAGGCGGCGGTGTCGCCGACGAGGTTCAGATGCACGGGCGAACGGCCGCCCGGATCGAGGTCGATGCGGCGGTAGTGTTTGCCGGCGAACATCGGGCTGTCGGCCAGATGCTCAAGCGAGATCGGGGCGAACGTCGCCACGTCGCCCTCACGGCCGGTGGTGGTCAAGGCCACGCCGTAGTTCCAGCCCGTGGGAAGCTTGACCGAAGGGGCGAACATGATGCGGTCGTGGTTGTAGCCCGCCGGATAGAGGAGGGCCTTCTCCCACTGGAGATTGACCATCTCGGGCGTCATGACGACGCGCCAGACGGCGTTGTCGGGCTGGGTCAGCCATTCGAAGGCGACCTGTATCTCGGTGACGCCCGCCGGGATGTCGAGGTGGAAGGCGTGGGGATCGACGGTGTCGCGCACCCATTCGATCCGCTGCCCGTTCCCGGTGACGGTGACGCCCGAGACCAGCTGGATGGGGCCGGTGTCGGCGTGGTTGCCGGGGATGAATTTCGGATATTGCAGGACCAGATGGCCCGTGGAGACGGGAACCGTCTGGCGGACGCGGATGACCTTGTGGTCGAGGTCGGTCAGGTCGGCCTGGATGCCGATGACGCCGGGATAGTCGCGATCCTGCGGGGCCGGGATCGGCGGCAGGGCGTGCGGCAGGCTGGTCGGGGCGGGCAGGGGCGTGGCGGCCTGCGATGCCGGGATCTGCGCCAGGGCGGGCAGGGCGGCCGAGGTCAGCAGCAGGGCGATGGCGGCGGTGCGGATCATCTTCGGGTCCCTCACGATCAACGGCGGCGGGGGGCGAGGATGTCGCCGAGGCGGTCGGGGGTCCCGGGAATCCGCTCGAGGTGCGGGTAGCGCAGGCCGTCATGATAGTCGAAGGCGATGGTGCGGAAGCGGTCGCCCTTCCTGAGCATCATCTCGATCGGGGTCGTATTGCCCTTCGAGGCGGTGATGGCCCCGGCGATCGCATCGGCGCTGGCGGCGCGGCCGTTGACGGCGACCACCTCCCAGCCCGAGGTCAGGCCGGCGTTGAAGGCGGGCGAGCCCCAGCGGACGGCGGTGACGCGGTTGGCCGGGTTCATGCTGAGACCCAGCGAGTACTGGAAGTCGACGCGGCTGTATTCCTTGTTCAGCGCCTTCGAATAGTCGTTGGGCGTCTCGCGCCAGACGAGGCGGTAGCCGCCGCGCTGGATTCCGCCGAGCGGGGTCGGGGCGTTAACGCCGACCGCGTCCAGGCGTGTGCGCAGGAAGGCCGCCCAGTCGTTTGGCTGGACTCCGTTCAGGGTCCCGGTGACATCGGTGAAGGTATAGGGGGCGGGGTCCCAATTCCCATCCTGAAGGCCGAAGAAGGCGCGGGCGAAATCGTCCAGCGATTTGCGGCCGTTGGTCTGCTCGCGGATCAGGGTGTCGGCGTCGAGCCAGATCATGGCGCCTTCGCGATAATAGTCCTCGCTGCGCTGGAAGCTGCTCCAGGGCTGGGGCCGGCGCTGGGCGATGATCGGGTCGTTGGTGGTGTCCTGCATGGCGCGCCAGGTCCGTCCGGGGTTGTCCTCGGCATAGGTCGCGGCGGTGTTGGCGAAGACGTCCAGCGCCTGTTGTTTGGTCATCAGGCCGGCGCGGGCGGTCAGGACCAGGCCCCAGTACTGGGTCTGGCCCTCATAGACCCACAGCAGGGAGTTCTGCAGCGGCTCGTTCAGGTTGGGCGTCAACTGGTCGGCGGGCCGGCGCCATTTGCCGTTCCACGAGTGTGTGTACTCGTGACCGAGCAGGTCGCGGTCGCCGAGCGTTGCCTGGGCGTCGGTGAAATAGCGGGTGTCCACGCTGTTCTCGGACGAGCGGTGATGCTCGAGCCCGATGCCGCCCAGATTGTCGGTGACGGCCAGCAGGAAGTCGTAGTGGTCGAAGTGGCGCGCGCCGTACAGACGGTCGGCCTGACGGACCAGTTCGCGGTGCAGGGCGATGTGCTCGTCGGTGGCGGCCAGCATGTCGGCGTCGTCGGCGACGATGTTCAGGCGCACGGGGGAGCGGCCGCCCGGATCGAGATCGATCTGGCGATAGTGAGCGCCGGCGAAGACCGGGCTGTCGGCGAAATGCTCGAGCGTGACCGGGGCGAAGGTCGCCACGCCGTTCTGGAAGGCGCGGGTGTCGAGCGCCGTCCCGTATTGCCAGCCGGCCGGGAGACGAAGGGTCGGCTCGACGGTGATCTGGCGGGAGTAGTAGCCGGCCGGATAGAGGACGGCCTTCTCCCACTGTATGTTCAGCATCTCGTCGGTGAAGACGATGCGACCCTGCGAGCCCTCGATGGGGGTCAGCCATTTGAAGGCGACCTCGACCGCGCTGACGCCCGCCGGGACCTCGACCTCGTAAGCATTGGTGTTGGCGGTGTTGCGAACCCACCGGAGTTCCTGACCGCCGGCGGTGATGTGCAGGTCGCCGAGGTCGTCCACGGGACCGACCGGACCGTGATTGCCGGGGATCCACTGCGGATAGAGCAGGATCAGGGGGCCGGGGCCGGCGACGGGGATGGTCTGTCTGACCGAGACGATGCGGCGGTCGATGTCGGTGGCGTCCATCTCAAGCTTGATGACGCCGGGGTAGGCCACATCGCGCGGGGCGGGGATCGGAGCGAGGACCCGGTCGAGGGCGGGCGTTCCGACCTGGGCCAGTCCGGGGGCCGCCCCGAACAGCAGGACGGCGGCGCAGGCGGAGGCGAGCAGGCGGGCGGCGGGACGCTTCATCAGGGGACTCTGAGGCCGAGGGGAGGCGCAGATCACGCCGGGCGCGCGGAGGGGTCAAGCGTGACCTTCCCGCGCCGGATTAAAACGCCGTCATGTTTCGGGTTCCGTCGCGCAAATCGCGGGCTTCAGGCGACGGAGTTTTTCGATAGAAGCGGCGCAGTCCGGTCTGTAGCCGGGACGGGGAGAGCGTCAGATGAACAAGGTCATGGGTCTGCAGGCGGCGGGTCTGGTCTGGCTGGCCGCGTTGGCGGGACCCGCATCTGCCCACGACGGGCCGGTCCTGCAGACGGACGACGTCGACCTGTTCTACCGGCTGTACGACGCCAACGGCGGGCGGCCGGGCGCCGAACAGTTGCAGCGCGACTATCTGGAGGCGGGGTCAGAAGGGCTCAGACACCTCGCCAGCGTGCGCAACGTCACGGGCGTCAGGATGGTTGAGGCGATCGCGGCGCGCCCGGAGATCTATGTCGAAGCCCGGCGATGCGCGGACACCCTGCCGAAGGTGCGGGAGCGGGTCGACGCGGCGCTGAAGGAGTTCGCGCGCCGCTCGCCGCACGCCAGGTTCCCGTCGGTGACCGTCGCGGTCGGGCGTGGCCGGCCGGTGGCGATCGGCAGCCCCGCGAACGGCGTGCAGGTCGGCCTGGAGGCCCTGTGCGCCGCGACCTTCATCAACCCGGACATCGAGGATCGGTTCGTCGGGGTGCTGGTGCACGAATACGTGCACACCCAGCAGTCGGCGGCGATGACCGAGGAGCAGGCCCGTACCGTGCTGGAGATATCGCTGGCAGAAGGGGTGGCGGAGTTCCTGACCGAGGTGCTGTCGGGAGCGCCGGCCTATGCGTATTTCGGGCCGCTGACCGAAGGGCGCGAGCTGGAGATCGAGACCCGGTTCGCGGCGGACGTCGACAAGACCGAGCTGTCCGACTGGCTCTACAACTCGACGATGGAGACGCCCGGGGACCTCGGCTACTGGGTCGGGTACCGGATCGCGAAGGCCTACTATCAGCACGCGGCCGACAAGGACGCCGCGTTCCGGGAGATCCTGGAGCTGACGGACGCGAAGGCGTTTCTCGCGGCCAGCGGGTGGCGCCCGGGCATCGCGCTGGACTGAGCTCAGGCGGCGGGCGCCGCGGCCGGCTTCACCTCGAGCAGCTCAACCGTGAACAGCAGGGTCGAGTTGGGGGGCAGTTCGTCGCCGCCGACCCAGCGTTCGCCGTAGCCGAGCGAGGCGGGGATCACGAATTCGAATTTTTCGCCCTCGCGCATCAGGGCGACGCCCTCGGTCCAGCCCTTGATGACGCGGTTGAGGGGGAATTCGGCGGGTTCGTTGCGGCTGTACGAGCTGTCGAACTCGCGGCCGTCGACGAAGGTCCCACGGTAGTGAACCTTGACCGTGTCGGTGTTCGCGGGCTGGCGGCCTTCCGGATGGGCGCGGCCGACGCGGCGGTACTGCAGGCCCGATTCGGTGGTGGTCCAGCCGCGGCGGGCGCCGTTGACGACCAGATATTGCGCATTGCCGGCGGCCCAGCCCTCGGCGGAGCCGGTTCCCGGCGTGGCGGCGGGCGGCGACGGCGCGCCGGCGCAGGCGGCGAGGGTCAGGGCGGCGAGGGACGCGAGGATCAGGTGTTTCATGGCGGGGACGCTATTTTCCCGGCCGTCGCAAAGCAATGGGGCCGTGGTCCGCGCGAGCCGCAGGAAAGATCAGTGCAGGCCTTTATTTCGTCGAAGAAGCGAGTATATGTGCCGGTCCCGCACACACCCCCCGTATGCGCGCGAAAGCGCCGAGGCCCGGTCCGTCGCCCTCCGACCGAGCGAAGGCGTGCTCCTCCCCAAGGGAGCTCCACATCGCTGGCGTCCTGATTCCGCAAGGGATTGAGGGTGGACGCCGAGAAACCTGAAGCCGCGACAGCGCACCCGTGCGCCGCCGCGGCTGCTGCTGCATTTGACGCGAACTGCCCGGTTCGCATTGGGAACACAGAATGGCCAAGTCCAAAGCCGAAGTCGCCGTCTCCAACGGTCAGTTCGCACACGCCACGACCTTCACCGGCAAGAAGCGCATCCGCCACTCGTTCGGCCGGATCCCCGAAGCGGTGCAGATGCCGAACCTGATCGAGGTTCAGCGCGCCTCCTACGAACAGTTCCTGCAGCGCGAAGTGCGCAGCGGTCCGCGCAAGGACCAGGGCATCGAGGCGGTGTTCAAGTCGGTCTTCCCGATCAAGGACTTCAACGAACGCGCCATCCTGGAATACGTCTCCTACGAGTTCGAGGACCCGAAATACGACGTCGAGGAATGCATCCAGCGCGACATGACCTATGCCGCGCCGCTGAAGGTCAAGCTGCGCCTGATCGTGTTCGAGGCGGATGAAGAGACCGGCGCGCGCTCGGTCAAGGACATCAAGGAGCAGGACGTCTACATGGGCGACATCCCGCTCATGACCGACAAGGGCACCTTCGTCGTCAACGGGACCGAGCGGGTGATCGTGTCCCAGATGCACCGTTCGCCGGGCGTCTTCTTCGACCACGACAAGGGCAAGACGCACAGCTCGGGCAAGCTGCTGTTCGCCGCCCGCGTGATCCCGTACCGCGGCTCGTGGCTCGACTTCGAGTTCGACGCCAAGGACATCGTCTACGTCCGCATCGACCGCCGCCGGAAGCTGCCGGCCTCGACCTTCCTGATGGGTCTGGGCATGGACGGCGAGGAGATCCTGAAGACCTTCTACGAGACCGTGCCCTACGAGAAGCGCGGCGAAGGCTGGGTCACGCCCTACAAGCCGGAACGCTGGCGCGGGGTGAAGCCCGAGTTCGACCTGGTCGACGCCGACACCGGTGAAGTGATCGCCGCCGCCGGCACCAAGATCAGCGCCCGTCAGGCCAAGAAGCTGGGCGACACGACCACGTCGCTGTCGCTGGCCGCCGACGCCCTGCTGACCAAGTATCTGGCCGCCGACGCCGTCAACTACGAGACCGGCGAAATCTACGCCGAGGCCGGCGACGAGCTGGACGCCCCGACCATCGAACTGCTGGAAAGCCACGGCTTCACCACCATCGAGGTTCTGGACATCGACCACGTCACGGTCGGGGCCTACATGCGCAACACCCTGCGCATCGACAAGAACACCGGCCGCGAGGACGCGCTGTTCGACGTCTATCGCGTGATGCGTCCGGGCGAGCCGCCGACCCCGGAGGCCGCCGAAGCCATGTTCAACTCGCTGTTCTTCGACAGCGAGCGCTACGACCTGTCGGCCGTGGGCCGGGTCAAGATGAACATGCGTCTGGAAACCCCGGAGGTGTCCGACGAAATCCGCGTCCTCCAGAAGGAAGACGTGCTGAAGGTGCTGCAGATCCTCGTCGGCCTGAAGGACGGCCAGGGCGAGATCGACGACATCGACAACCTGGGCAACCGCCGGGTCCGTTCGGTCGGCGAACTGCTGGAGAACCAGTACCGTGTCGGCCTGCTGCGGATGGAGCGCGCCATCAAGGAGCGCATGTCCTCGGTCGATATCGACACGGTGATGCCGCACGACCTGATCAACGCCAAGCCGGCCGCCGCGGCCGTGCGCGAGTTCTTCGGTTCGTCGCAGCTGTCGCAGTTCATGGACCAGACCAACCCGCTGTCGGAAATCACCCACAAGCGCCGCCTTTCGGCGCTTGGCCCCGGCGGTCTGACGCGTGAGCGCGCCGGCTTCGAAGTCCGCGACGTGCACCCGACCCACTACGGCCGCATCTGCCCCATCGAAACGCCGGAAGGCCCGAACATCGGCCTGATCAACTCGCTGGCGACCCACGCGCGGGTCAACAAATACGGCTTCATCGAGAGCCCGTACCGGCGCGTGAAGGACGGCAAGGCCACGGACGAGGTGGTCTACATCTCGGCCATGGAAGAGGCGAAATACACGATCGCCCAGGCCAACATCGAGCTGAAGAACGGCGAGATCGTCGAGGACCTGGTCCCCGGACGGATCAACGGCGACTCCCAGCTGCTGATCAAGGCCGACGTGGACATGATGGACGTGTCGCCGAAACAGGTCGTTTCGGTCGCCGCCGCCCTGATCCCGTTCCTGGAAAACGACGACGCCAACCGGGCCCTGATGGGCGCGAATATGCAGCGTCAGGCCGTGCCGCTGGTGCAGTCGGACGCGCCGCTGGTCGGCACCGGCATGGAAGCGGTCGTGGCCGTGGACTCCGGCGCCGTCGTGGTCGCCCGTCGTGACGGCGTCGTCGAACAGATCGACGGCACCCGCATCGTCGTGCGCGCCACCAACGAACTGGACGCCGGCCGTTCGGGCGTCGACATCTACCGCCTGTCGAAATTCCAGCGTTCCAACCAGTCGACCTGCATCAACCAGCGCCCGATCGTGCGCGTGGGCGATGAGGTGAAGGTCGGCGACGTGATCGCCGACGGCCCGTCGACGGACCTGGGCGAACTGGCCCTGGGCCGCAACGCGCTCGTCGCCTTCATGCCGTGGAACGGCTACAACTTCGAAGACTCGATCCTGATCTCGGAGCGCATCGTGCGCGACGACGTCTTCACCTCGATCCACATCGAGGAGTTCGAGGTCATGGCCCGCGACACCAAGCTGGGGCCGGAAGAGATCACCCGCGACATCCCGAACGTCGGCGAGGAAGCCCTGCGCAACCTCGACGAGGCCGGCATCGTGGCGATCGGCGCCGAGGTCCAGCCGGGCGACATCCTGTGCGGCAAGGTCACGCCGAAGGGTGAAAGCCCGATGACGCCGGAAGAGAAGCTGCTGCGCGCCATCTTCGGCGAGAAGGCTTCTGACGTGCGCGACACCAGCCTGCGCCTGCCGCCCGGCGTCGCCGGCACCATCGTCGACGTGCGCGTGTTCAACCGCCACGGCGTCGACAAGGACGAACGCGCCATCGCCATCGAGCGTTCGGAAATCGAACGCCTCGGCAAGGACCGCGACGATGAGCTCAAGATCCTCGAGCGCAACGTCTATGGCCGCCTGAAGCCGTTGATCCTCGGCAAGAACGCCACCTCGGGTCCGAAGGGCCTGGGCCGCGGCGTGGTCACCGAAGAGAAGCTGGGCGAGCTGTCGCGCGGCCTGTGGTGGCAGATCGCGCTCGACGACGAGAAGGCGATGGGCGAGCTGGAAGCCATGAAGGCCCAGTTCGAAAACGCCCGCAAGGCGCTGGACCGCCGCTTCGAGGACAAGGTCGAGAAGCTGCAGCGCGGCGACGAACTGCCCCCCGGCGTGATGAAGATGGTCAAGGTCTTCGTGGCCGTGAAGCGCAAGCTTCAGCCCGGCGACAAGATGGCCGGCCGTCACGGCAACAAGGGGGTCATCTCCAAGATCCTGCCGATCGAGGACATGCCGCATCTGGAAGACGGCACCTCGGTGGACGTCGTTCTGAACCCGCTGGGCGTGCCTTCGCGCATGAACATCGGCCAGATCTTCGAAACCCACCTGGGCTGGGCCGCCGCCGGTCTCGGCAAGCAGATCCAGGGCCTTCTGGAAGCCTGGCAACAGGGCGGACAGAAGAAGGCGCTGGTCGATCACCTGACCAGCATCTACGGCCCGGACACCCCGCTTCCGGAATCGGAAGAGGATCTGGTCGAGCTGGCCCGCAACCTGTCCAAGGGCGTTCCGTTCGCCACTCCGGTGTTCGACGGCGCGCACATCAACGACATCGAGGAACTGCTGGAGAAGGCGGGTCTCGACCGCACCGGCCAGTCGATCGTCTATGACGGCCAGACCGGCGAGCAGTTCAAGCGTCCGGTCACGGTGGGCTACATCTACATGCTGAAGCTGCACCACCTGGTCGACGACAAGATCCACGCCCGTTCCATCGGGCCGTACTCGCTCGTCACCCAGCAGCCGCTGGGCGGCAAGGCGCAGTTCGGCGGCCAGCGCTTCGGCGAGATGGAGGTGTGGGCGCTGGAAGCCTACGGCGCCGCCTACACCCTGCAGGAAATGCTGACGGTGAAGTCGGACGACGTGGCCGGCCGGACCAAGGTCTACGAGGCCATCGTCCGCGGCGACGACAGCTTCGAGGCGGGCATTCCCGAGAGCTTCAACGTGCTCGTCAAGGAAATGCGCTCGCTGGGTCTGAACGTGGAGCTGGAGAACAGCTGACCGATCAAATCCCTCTCCGCGAAAGCGGGGAGGGACGGTCTTTCGCTTTCTCCCTCAATGAAATTTGGCGGGTCGCCCCGCAGAAGGAATCAAGATGAACCAGGAAGTCCTGAACATCTTCAATGCAGTCCCGGTCACCCCGACCTTCGACCAGATCAAGATCGCCCTGGCTTCGCCGGAGAAGATCCGCTCGTGGTCGTTCGGCGAGATCAAAAAGCCGGAAACCATCAACTACCGCACGTTCAAGCCCGAGCGTGACGGCCTGTTCTGCGCCCGTATCTTTGGCCCGACCAAG
The DNA here is from genome assembly GCF_037626195.1 of Brevundimonas sp. BR2-1. Lineage (NCBI taxonomy): Bacteria > Pseudomonadati > Pseudomonadota > Alphaproteobacteria > Caulobacterales > Caulobacteraceae > Brevundimonas > Brevundimonas sp. BR2-1. The sequence goes on from NZ_JARKMV010000004.1 coordinate 129,040, forward strand.
GACTACGAATGCCTGTGCGGCAAGTACAAGCGCATGAAATACAAGGGCATTATCTGCGAGAAATGCGGCGTGGAGGTCACCCTGGCCCGCGTTCGGCGCGAGCGGATGGGCCACATCGAGCTCGCCTCGCCGGTCGCCCACATCTGGTTCCTGAAGTCGCTGCCGTCGCGCATCTCGCTGATGCTGGACATGGCGCTGAAGGACGTGGAGCGCGTACTCTACTTCGAAAACTACATCGTCACCGAGCCGGGCCTGACCCCGCTGAAGCAGAACCAGCTGCTGACGGAAGACGAGTTCTACCGCTACCAGGACGAGTTCGGCGATGACGGCTTCACCGCCGAGATCGGCGCCGAGGCCGTGCGCAACCTGCTGATCGGCATCGACCTGCACGCCGAGGCCGAGAAGCACCGCGGCGAACTGGCCGACAGCCCCTCGGAAATGAAGGCCAAGAAGGCCTCCAAGCGCCTGAAGCTGATCGAGGCCTTCCTCGAGTCCGGCAACAAGCCCGAGTGGATGATCCTGACGGTCGTGCCGGTCATCCCGCCGGAACTGCGCCCGCTGGTGCCGCTGGACGGCGGCCGTTTCGCCACGTCCGACCTGAACGACCTGTACCGCCGGGTCATCAACCGGAACAACCGCCTGAAGCGCCTGATCGAGCTGCGCGCGCCGGACATCATCATCCGCAACGAGAAGCGGATGTTGCAGGAATCCGTCGACGCCCTGTTCGACAACGGCCGTCGCGGCCGCGTGATCACGGGCGCCAACAAGCGTCCGCTGAAGTCGCTGGCCGACATGCTGAAGGGCAAGCAGGGCCGCTTCCGCCAGAACCTTCTGGGCAAGCGCGTCGACTATTCGGGCCGTTCGGTCATCACCGTGGGTCCCGAGCTGAAGCTGCACGAGTGCGGCCTGCCCAAGAAGATGGCGCTGGAGCTGTTCAAGCCGTTCATCTATGCGCGCCTTGACGCCAAGGGCCTGTCGGGCACCGTCAAACAGTCCAAGCGCATGGTCGAGCGCGAGCAGCCGCAGGTGTGGGATATCCTCGACGAGGTCATCCGCGAGCACCCGGTGCTGCTGAACCGCGCGCCGACGCTTCACCGTCTGGGCATCCAGGCGTTCGAGCCGAAGCTGATCGAGGGCAAGGCCATCCGCCTGCACCCGCTGGTCTGCACCGCCTTCAACGCCGACTTCGACGGCGACCAGATGGCCGTTCACGTCCCGCTGAGCCTCGAGGCCCAGCTGGAGGCGCGCGTCCTGATGATGTCGACGAACAACATCCTGTCGCCCGCCAACGGCAAGCCGATCATCGTGCCGTCGCAGGACATCGTCCTGGGCCTCTACTATCTGTCGCTGGTCAAGGAAGGCGAGAAGGGCGAGGGCAAGCTGTTCGCCAACATGGGCGAGATCGACGCCGCCCTGGATGCGGGCGTTGTCAGCCTGCACACGAAGATCAAGGCTCGCTGGACCGAGATGAACGCCGCCGGCGAAGTCATCACCAGGGTCATCGACACGACCCCGGGCCGGATGAAGCTGGGTGCGCTGCTGCCGCATAACGCGAACATCGGCTACCGCCTGCTCGAGAAGAACCTGACCAAGAAGGAGATCGGCAACCTGATCGATCAGGTCTATCGCCACTGCGGTCAGAAGGCGACGGTCATCTTCGCCGACCAGATGATGCAGCTGGGCTTCCGCGAAGCCGCCAAGGCCGGCATCTCGTTCGGCAAGGACGACATCGTCATTCCGGCCGCCAAGGCCGGTCTGGTGGCGGACACCCGCACCCAGGTCGAGGAGTACGAGCAACAGTACGCCGACGGCCTGATCACCAAGGGCGAGAAATACAACAAGGTCGTCGACGCCTGGGCCAAGGCCACGGACAAGATCGCCGACGCCATGATGGGCGAGATCGCGCAACCGCGCGTCCTGGCCAAGGGTCAGGCCCCTGACATCAACTCGGTGTTCATGATGGCCAACTCGGGCGCCCGCGGTTCGCAGGCGCAGATGAAGCAGCTGGGCGGCATGCGGGGCCTGATGGCCAAGCCGTCGGGCGAGATCATCGAGACGCCGATCATCTCGAACTTCAAGGAAGGTCTGACCGTCCTCGAGTACTTCAACTCCACCCACGGCGCCCGCAAGGGTCTGGCCGACACCGCGCTGAAGACCGCCAACTCGGGCTATCTGACGCGTCGTCTGGTCGACGTGGCGCAGGACTCGATCGTCACCGAGGACGATTGCGGCTCGACGCGGGGCATCACCCTGCGCGCCGTGGTCGAAGGCGGCGACGTGCTGGTCTCGCTGGGTCAACGCGTCCTGGGCCGCTACGCGGCCGAGGACATCAAGGAACCGGGCGGCGACAAGGTCCTGTTCCCCGCAGACACCTATCTGCAAGAGGAAGAGGTCGAGGTCATCGACAACGCCGGCGTCCAGTCGGTCAAGGTTCGCTCGGCCCTGACCTGCGAAGCCGAGGCCGGCATCTGCGCCTACTGCTACGGCCGTGACCTGGCGCGCGGCACCAACGTCAACATCGGCGAAGCGGTCGGCGTCATCGCCGCCCAGTCGATCGGCGAGCCCGGCACCCAGCTGACGATGCGGACCTTCCACATCGGCGGCACGGCCCAGGTGGCGGAAACCTCGTTCTACGAGGCGACCAACGCCGGCAAGGCCAAGATCTCGGGCCCGACCGTCAAGGCCGCGCACGGCGATCTGGTGGCCATGAGCCGCAACGTCACCATCACCGTGGTGGTCGACGGCAAGGACCGCGAAACGCACAAACTGCCCTACGGCGCCCGCCTGCGGGTCACCGAGGGTGCGGACATCGCGCGCAGCCAGCGTCTGGCGGAGTGGGATCCCTACACCTCTCCGATCCTGACGGAAGTCGGCGGCGTGATCCGGTTCGAGGACCTGGTCGAGGGCCTGTCGGTCCGCGAGGAAACCGACGAGGCGACGGGCATCGCCCAGCGCGTCGTCAGCGACTGGCGCGCCAGCCCGCGTGGGGCGGACCTGCGTCCGGCCATGGGCGTCACCTCGGGCGACGCCTACGCCAAGCTGGCCTCGGGCTCCGACGCCCGTTATCTGCTGCCGGTGGGCGCGGTTCTGTCCGTGAACAACGGCGATGTGGTCAAGCCGGGCGAGATCATCGCCCGTGTCCCGACCGAGGGCGCCAAGACGCGCGACATCACCGGCGGTCTGCCGCGGGTGGCCGAGCTGTTCGAAGCCCGTCGTCCCAAGGACTGCGCGGTCATCGCCGAGATGGACGGCCGCGTGGAATTCGGACGCGACTACAAGAACAAGCGTCGCATCAAGATCACGCCGGAACCGGACGCCGACGGCAACCAGGCCGAACCGGTCGAATTCCTGATCCCCAAGGGCAAGCACATCTCCGTCCACGACGGCGATCTGATCAACAAGGGCGACTACATCATCGACGGCAACCCGGATCCGCACGACCTGCTGCGCATCCAGGGCGTCGAGGCCCTGGCCGAATACCTGGTGAACGAAGTGCAGGAGGTCTATCGACTGCAGGGCGTGCCGATCAACGACAAGCACATCGAGGTGATCGTTCGCCAGATGCTGCAGAAGGTCGAGGTGCTCGACTCGGGTGAGACGACCCTGATCCGTGGCGACACGGTCGAGGTGGCCGAAGCCGTTCTGGAAAACCAGAAGGTCGAGAAGCGCGGCGGCCGTCAGGCCACCACCCAGCCGGTCCTGCTGGGCATCACCAAGGCGTCGCTGCAGACCCGCAGCTTCATCTCGGCGGCGTCCTTCCAGGAAACCACCCGCGTCCTCACCGACGCCTCGGTCAACGGCAAGATCGATACGCTGGAAGGCCTGAAGGAGAACGTCATCGTCGGCCGCCTGATCCCGGCGGGCACGGGCGCCTATCTCCGTTCGCTGCAGAAGATCGCCAACGAACGCGACGCCGAACTGACGTCGCAGCGGGAAGAGGCCATCGAGCCGCTTCCGGCCGATCTGGCGCTGGAGCTGGAGAGCAGCGAAGGCTGATCTCGGGCCGCGGACTGAAATGAAGAGGGCGGCTCCGGCGACGGAGCCGCCCTTTTTCCTTGGGGCGTCAGCGCGGCGGCTGAGGGTCGCGAGAGACGCCGGCGCCGGGCGTCAGCGGCGTATCATTGCTGCGCCGGCCGTCGCGGTTGGTGCGGATATTCGTCGTCGAATCCGGGCGCAGCGAGGGGTCCAGATGGGCGCCCGCGACGCCGATGCCGAAATTGGAGCCCACCCCGTCCTGCGGGCCGACGTTGCCGCTGCCGCCGGCGAGGGGGCGGCGGCGCGCCTCGTACTCGGCGAGGCGGCGGGCGCCTTCGCGGGCGAAGCGGGCGTCGCGCTCGGGATTGCCCGTGCCCTCGATGGGCCGCGCCGTGGCGGCCCGCTGGCCGAAGCGGTCGTCGCAGACGGCGCGTTCGGCGGCGCTGAGCACCGCGCCGGCGGCGCAGCCGAGGAGGCTGGTGCGCAGGCCCTGGCCGATGCGGTCGCCAAGGGTGCGGGGGCGGACGGCCCATGCGCCGTCCGCGGGGGCCGGGGGCGCGCCGGGGGCGGGCGCCGCGAGGCGCGGGGAGGGCGGCGCCGGTGTTTCGTCCTCGTCCTCCTCGCGCAGGGTCGGCGTGGTCATGGCGCGGGCCAGCGGCGGCGCCTCGACCTGCCGGGCGGCAACGGGCTGCCGCGGGGTCTCGTCGGCCAGCAGGGGGCGGGGCTCGAGCTGGACGTAGATGGCAGGGCTCTGGTCGGGCAGCGGCGTCCCCAGACCCATGGTGCGCATGCCGATCCAGGCCAGGAGGCCCGCGTGCAGCAGCAGGGAGGCCGCGACGAAGGCCGGCTTGCGCCATTGTTCAGCGCGCGGCGGCCAGGCCGGATTCCGTTCCCTGATGCCCCGTACTCCCGCCATACGCGCATGGGAGGGGGCGAGCGTGGCGGTATTACGGCTATGATCGGGACGACCGCCCCAGCGCCGGGCCGCCCGGCGTTGACTTGGAGCCCCCCCGCGCGTAGAAGCCCCCCACTTTCGAGGCTCCCGGTTCGCCGGGTTCCGGGATCGTGACAATTGAGCGGACGGGCTGCGCCCGCCGGAACGCCCGAAGCGCGCGTTCCGGTTTTTTCGTTTGGCGGTCGCGCTGACGGCTCGAGATCAAACCCGGGGCGGCGCGTCAGCGTCGTCCGAAAAGAAGGCTCACCGGGGCGCTCCGGCCGAAAGGCACACGCCCCCATCGATTGAAGAGAACCGAGACTCCATGCCGACTATCAACCAGCTGATCCGCAAGCCGCGCCAACCCAAGCCGGTGCGCAACAAGGTGCCGGCCCTGAAGGGCTGCCCCCAGCGCCGCGGCGTCTGCACCCGCGTCTATACGACGACCCCGAAGAAGCCGAACTCGGCTCTGCGTAAGGTCGCCAAGGTCCGCCTGACCACCGGCATCGAAGCCGTGTGCTACATCCCCGGCGAAGGCCACAATCTGCAGGAGCACTCGGTGGTCCTGATCCGCGGCGGCCGCGTCAAGGACTTGCCCGGCGTTCGCTACCACATCCTGCGCGGCGTGCTCGACACGCAAGGCGTCAAGGACCGCAAGCAGCGCCGTTCGCACTACGGCGCCAAGCGTCCGAAGTAAGCGATCGCCCCATTCCATTCACCGGCTCACGCCGGTCGTCCGATACGTCTTTAGAAGGCCAAGCCCATGTCCCGTCGCCACCGCGCCCAGAAACGCGAAGTTCTGCCGGATCCCAAATACAAGGATCTGACCGTCACCAAGTTCATGAATTACGTCATGTACGAGGGCAAGAAGGCCGTCGCCGAGAACATCGTCTACGGCGCGTTCGAAATCCTGGCCGACAAGAAGAAGGATTTCGAGCCGGTCCAGACTTTCCACACCGCCCTGGAAAACGTCCAGCCGTCGGTCGAGGTCCGTTCGCGTCGCGTCGGCGGCGCCACCTATCAGGTGCCGGTCGAGGTTCGCCCCGATCGCCGCCGCGCCCTGGCCATCCGCTGGCTGGTCAACGCCGCGCGCAAGCGTGGTGAGAACACCATGACCGAAAAGCTCGCCGCCGAGCTGCTGGACGCTTCGAATAACCGCGGCACCGCGGTCAAGAAGCGCGAAGACACCCACAAGATGGCCGAGGCCAACCGCGCCTTCAGCCACTACCGCTGGTAAACGCCTTCAAGGCGCCCTCTTCGGCGCCTATCTAGTGACTATCCGGCGCGGGCGGTTTGAGCTAAATCGCCCGCGCCCGCTTATCCGAACATCGACGATCTCCCCGAGGGCGCCCACCGCGTCCTGAACTCACTTCAAGGCACGCTTTCATGGCCCGCACGCACAAGATCGAGGACTACCGCAACTTCGGCATCATGGCCCACATCGACGCGGGCAAGACGACGACGACCGAGCGGATCCTGTATTACACCGGCAAGAACCATAAGATCGGCGAAGTCCACGACGGCGCCGCGACCATGGACTGGATGGACCAGGAGCAGGAGCGCGGCATCACCATCACGTCGGCCGCGACGACCGCCTTCTGGAAAGAGAAGCGCCTCAACATCATCGACACCCCCGGCCACGTGGACTTCACCATTGAAGTCGAGCGTTCGCTGCGCGTGCTCGATGGCGCCGTGACGGTGCTGGACGGCAACGCCGGCGTCGAGCCGCAGACCGAAACCGTCTGGCGTCAGGCCGACAAATACCGCGTGCCGCGGATCGTGTTCGTCAACAAGATGGACAAGATCGGCGCCGACTTCGACGCCTCGGTGCAGTCGATCCGCGACCGTCTGGGCGCCAAGGCCGTGCCGATCCAGTTCCCGATCGGTTCGGAATCTTCGCTGTCGGGCCTGGTCGACATCGTCGCCATGAACGCCGTGGTCTGGGACAACGACGCCCTGGGCGCCAACTTCACCGTCGGTCCGATCCCGGCCGACCTGGTCGACAAGGCCAATGAAGCCCGCCAGTACCTGATCGACAACGCCGTCGAACTCGACGACGAGGCGATGGAAGCCTACCTCGAAGGCACCGAGCCCTCGATCGAGACGCTGAAGAAGTGCATCCGCAAGGCCGTGCTGACCGGCGCCTTCTATCCGATCCTTTGCGGCTCGGCCTTCAAGAACAAGGGCGTGCAGACGCTGCTGGACGCCGTCGTCGACTATCTGCCCTCGCCGGTGGATATCCCGCCGACCCCGGGCATCGACTTCCGCACGGAAGAGCCGATCGTCCGCAAGGCGTCGGACGAAGAGCCGCTGTCGGTTCTGGCCTTCAAGATCATGGACGACCCCTTCGTCGGCTCGCTGACCTTCTGCCGCATCTATTCCGGCAAGATGGAAACCGGCATGGGTCTGCTGAACTCGTCGCGCGACAAGAAGGAGCGCGTCGGCCGCATGCTGCTGATGCACTCCAACGACCGTCAGGACATCAAGGAAGCCTACGCCGGCGACATCGTCGCCCTGGCCGGGCTGAAGGAAACCCGCACCGGCGACACCCTGTGCGATCCGACCAAGTCGCCCGTCATCCTCGAGAAGATGGAATTCCCGGCGCCGGTCATAGAGATCTCGGTCGAGCCCAAGTCGAAGGCCGACCAGGAGAAGCTGGGCGTCGCCCTGGCCAAGCTGGCCTCGGAAGACCCCTCGTTCACCGTCTCGACGGACCACGAGTCGGGCCAGACCATCCTGAAGGGGATGGGCGAGCTTCACCTGGACATCAAGATCGACATCCTGAAGCGCACCTACAAGGTCGACGCCAACATCGGCCAGCCGCAGGTCGCCTACCGTGAATCGCTCGGCCGCAAGGTCGACATCGACTACACGCACAAGAAGCAGACCGGCGGTACGGGCCAGTTCGCCCGCGTCATGATCACGTTTGAGCCGGGTGAACCCGGTTCGGGCTTCGTGTTCGAGAACTCGATCGTCGGCGGCGCCGTGCCCAAGGAATACATCCCGGGCGTGCAGAAGGGCATCGAGTCGGCCAAGGACAACGGCCTGCTGGCCGGCTTCCCGCTGATCGACTTCAAGGCGACCCTGACGGACGGCAAGTTCCACGACGTCGACTCCAGCGTGCTGGCGTTCGAAATCGCGGCCCGCGCCGCCTTCCGCGAACTGAAGGAAAAGGGCGCGCCCAAGCTGCTCGAGCCGATCATGGCGGTCGAGGTTGTGACCCCCGAGGACTACCTCGGTTCGGTCATCGGCGACCTGAACGGCCGTCGCGGCATGATCCAGGGTCAGGACATGCGCGGCAACGCCACCGTCGTGAACGCCTTCGTGCCGCTGGCCAACATGTTCGGCTATGTGAACACGCTCCGCGGCATGTCGCAGGGCCGCGCGGCCTTCACCATGCAGTACGACCACTATGAGCCGGTGCCGCAACACGTCGCCGACGAAGTGATCAAGAAGTATTCCGCCTAACCCACCCAATCCCGGCGGGCCCGCAAAGGTCCGCCGGACCCCTGAAAACCCAGGACTAAAGCCCCCTGTTCAGGGGACGGAGAGAAGAGAATGGCCAAGGAAAAGTTCGAACGCACCAAGCCGCACTGCAACATCGGCACGATCGGTCACGTTGACCATGGCAAGACGACGCTGACGGCGGCGATCACGATGACGCTGGCCAAGGCCGGCGGC
>NZ_JARKMV010000005.1:0-100195 GCF_037626195.1 Brevundimonas sp. BR2-1
CGGCGACAACGCCGAGCTGAACGTCGAGCTGATCACCCCGATCGCCATGGAAGAGAAGCTGCGCTTCGCCATCCGCGAAGGCGGCCGCACCGTCGGCGCCGGCGTCGTCTCCAAGATCAACGAATAGTTCTCGCTGATCTGACGATCTGAATGCGAGCGGCCCCGGGGAACCCGGGGCCGTTTTGCTTTCCGGAACAACTCCTCACCCCGTCATCCCCGGGCTTGACCGAGGATGACGGGAGGGTGGCAGGAGCAGCCGCGAACCCTAGATAAACCGCACCACCACGCCCGGTTTGACCCCGGCGGCCAGCTGTTCGGCGTCCCAGTTGGTCAGGCGGACGCAGCCGTTCGAGGCGGTCTTGCCGATCTTGGACGGATCGGGCGAGCCATGGATGCCATAGGTGTCGCGCGACAGGTCGATCCACACCGTGCCGACCGGATTGTTCGGGCCCGCGGGCAGAACGACCTTCCGGTCGCCCCGGTCGTAGCTGACCCGTTCCGGATCGTAGGTGTAGTCCGGCTCGGGCGCGACGCCGGTCACGGTGACCGTGCCGGAGGGGGCCGGCCGCTCCCTGGAGCCGATCGTGGCCGGATAGAAGGCCAGCAGTTTCCCGGCGGCGTCATAGGCGCGGGCCGAGCGCTCGGTCTTGTCGACCACGATCCGGGCGACGCCGGCCAGCGGCGTGTCGGTCACGGCCGGGACGACGATGGTCTGGCCGGCGCGGCGGAAGTCGACGCCGGGGTTGAGACCCTGCAGCAGCGCCTCGGTGATATGGAAGCGTTCCGCCAGCCGTTCGCGCGCGCTGGTAAAGTTCGTTCCGGTCCGGGCGATGTCGGCCAGTTCGCCCGCTGCGGGCGGGCTGAAGGGGCCGGCGACGTCCTCCGCCGTCGTCACATATTGCGTCATCACCCGGGCCGTATCGGCGGCGGCGAGATGCTGGAGCAGGGCGGCGTCGGCGGCGTCGCCCGAGCCGAGGTTGTTGGCCTTGCGGTAGGCGGCGATGGCCTGCCGCGTGTTGTCGCCGGCCAGCCCGTCGATCATGCCCGGGGAGAAGGGGGTTCGGTCGAGCAGGATCTGCAGGCGCACCAGACCCGCGTCGGGCGGCGTCGCGGGGGCAGGGGCTCCTGTCTCCGCGGTCGCGGGTGCTGGAGCGGACGAAGGTGCAGCGGTTCCGGGAGCCGCCGGAGCCTGCGGCACGCCCGCCTCGATCTGGGCGACGGTCAGGACGGGGGCGCCGGCCTGGGCGGGCGCGGGGCGCGATGCCGGAGCCCGATCGGCCTGGTCGGGATCGGGCGCGCCGCAGGCGGCGAGGGCGGCGAGGCTGGCGGAGACGAGGATCAGGCGAAGCGACATGGGAATCCGGGTGCGACTGTGTCCGAACCCAATCCCCGGAAGCCCTTGTCGTTCCGTGCGCTGTTCAACGGAGGGCGGCCGCCAGTCCCTCGGCGGTGATTTCCGCCCAGCAGGCGTAGCCCGCATCATTCAGATGCAGGTCGTCGGGGCCGACGCCCCCACGCTCGAGTCCCGACCAGTCCGACATCGCGGAGAACCGGCGAACGACCGCATAGCCGATGCGGCCGCCCTCCAGATCGATCAGCCGCGCCATTTCTCCCAGCGCCGGATTGCGGCCGCGGAAGGCGGGATTGGCCGTGCCTTCGGGCAGACGTTGCGGATCGATCAGCAGGACATCGACGCCGGCGCGGTCGAGCGCGGCCTGGCCGCGCCGGAAGTCGGCGAAGACTTCGTCCATGGGCCGGTCGCGCAGCATGTCATTGGTTCCGAGCTGCCAGATCACCAGGTCGGGCTGGTTGGCCGCGATTTCGCGCGCCAGTCGGTCGGCGGTCTCCTTCGCCGTCTCGCCGCCGATCCCCCGGTTGATGACAGTGACCTCGACCCCCGGCAGGCGACCTTCCAGTCCAGCCTCGAGGAGGGGAACGAAGGCGAGGTCCGGGCGGCTGGCGCCCGCCCCCTCGATGGACGAGGACCCCATGGCCAGTATGACCAGCCGGCCGGAGGCGACCGCCGCGCGGCTGTCATCCAGACCGCCGTTGGCGACGACATGGTCGGCGGAGACCGGGCAGGCCCCCGCCGCGGCCTGGGTCAGAAGAAGTAGGGAAAGCGCGGCGGCCGTGATCAAGGATTGGGCTTTCCGGTGGCGGGGTCGGTGGCGGTTTCGCCCGAGTTGGACGATCCTTCCGAGCCTTTTGGTTCAGTGGCGGGACGAGGCGGCTGGCCTTCCCGCGCGGGCGTGCGCTGGGCTTCGTTTTCGGTCTCCCGATTGGGTGGACGACGGGGGTCGGTCATGGTGGGCTCCAGAAAAAGGCGATGGCGGCTGGATTGGCAACGCCGGCCGCACGGTGAAGGCTCCGCACAGAATTCGTTCACCATGAACGCTCACCGGCCTGAAACGGGCTGCAGTCTATCTTCCCACGCTGAGGCGGTCCCGGACGGACAATGCCACGGGACGATCGAATGGCTGGGCTTGAGGTGGAAATCGTCGCGATCGACGCGCTGGGCGAGACCCGGTGGGCGTTGTGGCGCGACATGCTGGTGGCCGATCCGGCGCTGAACAGCCCCTATTTCCGGCCCGAGTTCGCCCAGGTCGCGGGCCGTGTCAGCCCGGACGCCGCGATCGCCGTCTTTTCGCGGGGCGGCCGGACCGTCGGCTTTTTCCCGCATCAGAAGCGGGGTGGGGCTACGCAGCCCCTGGCCGCGCCGATGAACGACTATCACGGCGTCATCGCCTTCCCGGGCGAGGCCCCGTCACTGGAGGAGGTGGCGGCCATGCTGGGCGCAACCCGGCTGAACGTCACGGCCTGGGTCGGCGAGACCGGTCTGGGCGAAGACCGCCGCACGGTCCAGGTCGAGCTGGGCGAGGGCGGCTATGAAGGCTGGTACGCCGACCGCCGGGCGAACCAGGGCAAATTCTTCAAGGACAAGGAGCGCGCGCGCCGCAGCATGGAGGCCGAACTGGGACCCCTGCGGGTCGAGCGCGGCCTGCGTGATCCTGTTCTGCTGGACTGGCTGATCGACCTGAAGCGGGACCAGTACCGCCGCACCTCGCGCCACGACATCTTCGCCTGCGGCTGGACGGCCGAGCTGCTGCATGCCCTGCTCCGGGAAGACCGCGACGGCTTCGGCGCCTCCATGGCGGGCCTGTGGGCCGGCGACCGGCTGACGGCGATCGAATATTCGCTGCACGCGGGCGACCAGTATCATTTCTGGTTTCCGGGCTATGAGCCCAGTCTGGCGCGCTGCTCGCCAGGAATCCTGCTGAGCATGGACACCATGCGGCTGGCGTCGGAGCTGGGCTACCGCACCTTCGACTTCGGGTTCGAGGGCGAGCACTACAAGAAATACTTCTGCAACGGCGCGCGCATCGTGCGCGAGGCCGTGGTGCTGAAGCCCGGCCTGGGCGCGGCCGTCAGCGAGGCGGCTGTCGGCGTGCTGGGCGGGCGCGGCCAGCGGCTGCGCACCAGCGTGCGGCGGCGCTGGGCGGCGATCGAGGCCTGCGAGACCACCCCGGGCGCCCGGCTCAAGGGCGCGATGCAGGCGGCGGGCGCGGCCCTTGCAAAGGCCCGGCAGACGTCGACCCGACCCGTTCCGGCCTGAGACAACCATGAACGCCGCCCGCACCCGCTATTCCGGTCCGATCAAACAGGCCGAGGTCCATCCGCACAGCCTGGTGGAGCAGGGCTTCGCCTCCGACGAGTCCCTGGCGGCTGTGCTGGACCGCTATCCGGCCGACCTGTTCGACATCAATCTGTACGACTACGACGAGGCGGGTCAGGTCTCGCTGCGCACGGGCGCAAGGGGCCGGCTGAACGGCGAGGAACTGCTGGCGGCGATCCAGCAGGGCCGGCTGTGGGTCAATCTGCGCGAGATCGAGACCGGCTGGCCCGAGCTGTGGGCCGCGGCCATGGCCGAGTTCCGCACGGTGCAAGGGGGCTATCCGGGCCTCAGGGCCGTGCGCAACGCCGGCCAGCTGATCCTGTCCTCGCCCAAGGCGCGGGTGCCGTATCATTTCGACGCGGCGGGGGTGGTGCTGTTTCACCTGCGCGGCCGCAAGCGGATCTTCGTCTATCCGGGCGACGAGGCCCATCTGGCCGAGGCGGACATGGAACAGGTCGTGTCGCGCCAGACGACCGAGGAACTGCCCTATTCCCTGGCCTTCGAGGCCGACGCCCAGGTGATGGACCTGGAGCCCGGCCAGGCGCTGACCTGGCCGATCTATGCGCCGCACCGGGTCGAGAACCTGGACCGGTTCTGCGTCTCCCTGTCGATGGACTTCCAGACCTGGCCGTCGCGGTTCAGGAACGGCGCCCTCTATACCAACGCCGTCCTGCGCAGCCGGGGCGGGCGGCCGCGCATGACCGACCGGATGACGGGCCCCGAACTGGCCGCCCGCTGGGCCGCCTCGCTGGCGCTGAAGCGGGTCGGGGGGCTGAAGAGCCGGATCGCCCATTTCGAGCGCGATTTCGAGCCGGAGATCGGCGTGGCCGACGGCGCGGGCGCGCTGCGGGCCTGAGCGCCTTTCTTACAATGGCGTCATGACCTCGATTTAAGCTGACTCGGCGCCTCGCCGGTCGCACCTTCCCGTTACATTCCGGGAGGGAACGCCGTCATGAAACTCGCCATCGTATCCGCCGCCGCCATCGCCGCGGCGCTCGCCGCCGGCCCCGTCGCGGCCAAGGACGGGCCGTCCGCCAGGATCGAGCATGCCGTCGCGCGCGTCGTGGTCATAGTGGAAGACCGCGCCGACATCGGCGTCGAAATCGAGCAGGGGACATCGGGCCTCCCGACGGTCCAGGTTCGCCGCCGCGGCGGCGACGTCATCATCAACGGCGGTCTGAAAGGCGGCCTGTTCGGCAACAGCGCCATCCGGAACTGCCAGTCGGCCCCCGACGGCGCCCGCCAGCCGGGCGAAGGGGCCTCGGTCGAGGTCCGCCGGGTCGGAACCGTAAGACTGGCCGACGCGCCGCTGATCGTTATCCGCACGCCCCGGGCCGTTGAGGTCGATGTGAACAGTGGAGCCGTCTTCGGCGCCGTCGGCCGCGACGCCTCGTCGATCGAGCTCAACAACGGGGGTTGCGGCGACTGGACCGTCGCCAATACGGAAGGGACCATGTCCCTGTCCATCATGGGGTCGGGCGACATGCGGGCCGGAACGTCCAGCCGGCTGGAAGCCAGCATCATGGGCTCGGGCGACATCCAAGCCGGCGCGACGGGCGGGCTGGAGGCCAACGTCATGGGATCCGGCGACATCAGCGCCGCCCGGGTGGACGGTCCGGTCGAGGCCAACATCATGGGGTCGGGCGACATCAACATCCCCGGCACGGTGACGAACATCGAAGCCAACATCATGGGCTCCGGCGACATCAACGTCGGCGGCGCGACCGGCGCCGTTTCTCAAAGCGTCATGGGTTCCGGGAATATCGTGATCGCCGGCCAGGCGGTGCGCCAGCCCCGCCGCGACCGCTGATCAGCCGGCCAGCCGGACGCATCAACAATCATACTCTTTGAGGGAAGGTCCCCATGAAACTCATCATCGCATCCGCCATCGCCGTCGCCGCCGTGGCAGGTCCCGCCTTCGCCAAATCCGGCCCCGAGGTCGAGATCCGCCACGCCGTGGCCCGCGTCGCCGTGGTCGTCGAGGACCGCGCCGACATCGCCGTGGAGGTCGAACAGGGCTCGTCCGGCCTGCCGGCGGTGCAGGTCACCCGTGACGGCGCCAACGTCCGCATCGACGGCGGCCTCGGCGGTCGTCGCGGCCTGTTCGGCCGGGGCGATGGCCTGCGCAACTGCCGGTCCGGTCCGGACAATGCCCGCACGCCGGGCGAGGGCGCTTCGGTCGAGGTTCGCAACGTGGGACGGGTCAATCTGGCGGACGCGCCGCTGATCGTCATCCGCACGCCCCGCAATGTGAATGTGGACGCGGCCGGCGCCGTCTTCGGATCGATCGGCCGGGGCTCAGCCTCGATCGAGCTCGGCAATTCGGGCTGCGGCGACTGGAATGTCGCCAACTCCGACGGCCGCATGTCGCTGGCCGTTGCGGGTTCGGGTGACATCCGCGCCGGAACTTCGTCGGAACTGGAAGCGAGCATCTCGGGCGCCGGGTCGATCACGGCCGGCGCCACCCGGGGTCTGGACGTCTCGGTGTCCGGGGCCGGCGACGTGATCGTCGCCCGCGTAGACGGGCCGACGGAGATCAGCCTCGCCGGCGCTGGTGACGTGACGGTCCGGGGCGGCACGGCGCCCACCCTCAGCATCAATGTCGCCGGCGTGGGCGATGTCGACTTCGACGGCGTGGCCGGAGACGTGGATGTCTCCCTCGCCGGGGTCGGAGACGTCAACATCGCCCGCGCGACCGGCTCGGTCAGCCGTTCGGTCGCCGGCCTTGGCGACATTCACATCGGCGCCTGACCTCCCTGTCAGCCGCCGTGACGGAGAAGGCCCGGGAGCGTGGAACCCTCCGGGCCTTTTTCCTGTCTGAAGACATTGCGCAACGAAAAGCCCCGGCGGATCACTCCGCCGGGGCTCTGTTGTCCGGGGCTCGAGGCGCTGCTTACAGCGCGCCGGCCAGGGCTCCGATGCCGGCGACGGTGCGGCCCAGGTCCGCGCCTGCGCGTTCGCGGGTCTGCAGGTCGCCGCCGAACGAGAAGCGCAGGCCGACCATGACGGTGTCGGCTTGCAGGTCGAAGTCCTCGAACTCGGCGTGGGTATAGCCGGCCGTCAGGCTGATGCCCGTGTCCGCGAACTGGTATTCGCCGCCGACGTTGGCCGCGTAGCCGTCCGTGTCCAGGCCGCCGGCGTCGACGGTGCTCCAGCCCAGGCCGCCGTTCACGCGGAATTTCGGCGTGATGAAGTAGGCGGCGTCGGCGCCGACGCTCCAGATATCGGCGTCCGCGCCTTCGATGGTCTCATAGGCGACGGAGCCCGTCAGGGTGGTCTTGTTCAGGCGGGTCTGGGCTTCAGCGCCGAACGACCACAGCTGCTCGTCGCCGACTTCCGCGCCGCCGGCGAAGGCGCCGACGCGAACGTCGCCGAAATTGCGGCTGGCGTGGACGCGGCCGTTGACGTTGGTGTCGTCCTGATTGGCGGCGCCGTCGAGGTTGTAGGCGAAGGCGCCGTCGAGGGTGACGGTCCAGTCGCCGGCGACCGGCACCGCGAAGCCGGCGTCCACCGCCACGCCTTCACCTTCGGCGGTCAGGCCGGCGAAATCGACCTCGGTGTTGGCGTAGGTTACGCCGATGGAACCGACGCCGTCCTGGGCAAGGGCGGGAGCGGCGGCGAAGGCCGCCACGGCGGCGGTGGCGAGGAAGAGAGACTTCATTCTTGTTTTTCCATTCTCGCACGCGGGGAGTCGCGCTGCGGAGCGGCGGTGCTACCAACGGCAAAGCTGGCGTGGCCATTACAAAGACGTCACAAAACAGATGCTTGGGCCGTCTGTAGCCCTGCGGCCACGCATTGTGGCGACGCTGCGGCCAACAAGCGTAAGCATAACGGCGCACTGTGAATCCGGGGTCAGGAACGAGGGGTGAAGCGGGCTCTCTGCTCCCTTCGCCCGCCGTAGAGCCGGGCGCGCGATCCGTTTGCGAACCGCAAAGAGGAGGGTGAGGCGGTTCGGGCCGCCGGATTCGGCGGGAACGGGGTAAACCCAGCCTCCGCCACGTTTTCGCCGCTTGACCAAATCGGAATCGGCGGTCATAAGCCCCCACTCTTGTTGGACCGGCTGTGCACCCCGCGTGTTTTTGGGGTGCAGACGCGGTTCGCAGGAACGACCTCGGACCTGTTCTTTGCAGTGACCCAGGACTTCAACGGCCTTCGCGGTTCGCTGCGTGGGCCGATCGTTTTTGCGGACGTGCGTACTCTGAAGGCTTCGGCCTGAAGACCTCCGGTCTTTGAAATGGTTCACAGGGACGCAGGTTCGCCTGCTTGGGAAATACGACCGATATGGATCAAAGCATCCGCATCAGGCTCAAGGCCTTCGATCACCGCGTCCTCGACTTTTCGACGCGCGAAATCGTCAACACGGCCAAGCGCACGGGCGCGACCGTTCGCGGTCCGATCCCGCTGCCGACCCTGATCGAAAAGTTCACCGTGAACCGCTCGCCGCACGTCGACAAGAAGTCGCGCGAGCAGTTTGAAATCCGCACGCACAAGCGTGTCCTCGATATCGTCGACCCCACCCCGCAGACTGTGGACGCGCTCATGAAGCTCGACCTGTCCGCCGGCGTGGATGTCGAGATCAAGATTTAATAAGAAAGAGGCGGGATCCGATGCGCACGGGCGTGATCGCCAAGAAGCTGGGCATGACCCGCGTGTTCGCCGATGACGGCGCGCACGTTCCGGTCACTGTGCTTCAGCTAGACGGCTGCCAGGTCGTCGGCCAACGTACCCAGGAGCGTGACGGCTACGTCGCTCTCCAGCTGGGCGCTGGCACCAAGAAGGCCAAGAACACCAACAAGGCTCAGCGCGAATCCTTCGCCAAGCTGGAAGTGGAACCGAAGGCCTATGTCACCGAGTTCCGCATCGATGCGGACGCCATGATGGACGTGGGCTCCGAGTTCTCGGCTGACCACTTCGTCGCCGGCCAGAAGGTCGACGTCCAGGCCGAGACCATCGGCAAGGGCTTCGCCGGCGCCATGAAGCGCTGGAACTTCGGCGGTCTGCGGGCGACCCACGGCGTCTCGGTCTCGCACCGTTCGCACGGTTCGACCGGTCAGCGTCAGGATCCGGGCAAGACGTTCAAGGGCAAGAAGATGGCCGGCCACTACGGCACGGAAGTCGTCACCACCCAGAACCTCACCGTGTTCCGCGTCGACGTCGAGCGCGGCCTGCTGCTGATCAAGGGCGCCGTGCCCGGTCACGAAGGCACTTGGGTCAAGGTTCGCGACGCCATCAAGAAGGCCCGTCCGGCCGACGCCCCGTTCCCCGGCGGCGTCAAGTCCAGGGGCGGTTCGGCTGCTGCGGCTCAACCGGCTGAAACGCCGGCCGAGGAAGCCCCGGCCGTCGAAACCACCGAAGGCGGTGAAGCGTAATGAAACTCTCGGTCATCAAACTCGACGGCAAGGCCGCCGGTGACGTCGAACTGTCGGACGCCGTTTTCGGCATCACCGACATCCGCGGCGACATCCTGGCCCGTTACGTCAACTGGCAGCTGGCCAAGCGCCGCGCCGGCACCCACAAGGTCCAGACCCGGAACGAGAATTCTCGCACCGGCAAGAAGATGTACAAGCAGAAGGGAACCGGCGGCGCCCGTCACGGTTCGCGTCGCGCCCCGCAGTTCGTCGGTGGTTCGCGCGCCTTCGGCCCGGTCGTTCGCGACCACGGCTTCTCGCTGCCCAAGAAGGTCCGCGCCCTGGCCCTGCGTCATGCGCTGTCCTCCAAGGTCGTCGCCGGTGATCTGGTCGTCGTCGACAGCATCTCGCTGAAGGACGCCAAGACCGCCGGTCTGCGCGAAACCCTCGGCAAGCTGGGCTGGACCCGCACGCTGATCATCGCCGGTCCGGAGGTCGACACGAACTTCGGTCTGGCCGCCCGCAACATCCCGATGGTCAACGTCCTGCCGAACGCCGGCCTGAACGTTTACGACATCCTGCGCGCGGACAAGCTGGTGCTGACCAAGGCGGCCGTCGAGGCCATCGAGGCTGCCTACGCCGACTACACCCCGTCGCGTCGCGAAGCCGAGGCCGCCAAGGCCGCCAAACCGGCTGCCAAGACGAAGAAGGAGGCCGCGTAATGGCCGGCGCTCAACCCACCGCAAAACACTACGACACCATCCTGGCTCCGGTGATCACCGAGAAGGCCACGATCCTGTCGGAGCAGAACAAGGTCGTGTTCCGGGTTTCCGGAACGTCGACCAAGGACGAGATCGCCGCGGCGGTCGAAAGCCTGTTCAAGGTCAACGTCCTGAAGGTCAACACCCTGGTTCAAAAGGGCAAGACCAAGCGCTTCCGCGGCATCATGGGCCGTCGGGTCGACATCAAAAAAGCGATCGTGACGCTGGCTGAAGGCCAGTCGATCGACGTCACCACGGGGCTCTGATCAGATGGCCTTGAAAACCTACAATCCGACGTCGCCGGGCCGCCGCGCCCTGGTGCTGATCGACCGTTCGGAGCTCCACAAGGGACGCCCCGAGAAGTCGCTGACCGAAGGCCTGACCAAGTCGGGCGGTCGCGGCGCCGGCGGTCGTATCGCCGTCCGCTTCCGCGGCGGCGGCGCCAAGACGCTGTACCGCAAGATCGACTTCAAGCGCCGCAAGTTCGCCTCGGCGACGGTCGAACGCCTGGAATACGATCCGAACCGGACCGCCTTCATCGCCCTCATCGTCTATGAGGACGGCGAAAAGGCCTACATCATCGCGCCGCAACGCCTGAAGGCGGGCGACACGGTCGTGGCGGGTGAAAAGGTCGACGTGAAGCCGGGCAATGCGATGCCGCTGCGCTCGGTGCCGGTCGGCACGATCATCCACAACGTCGAAATGAAGCCGGGCAAGGGCGCCCAGCTGGCCCGCTCGGCCGGCGCCTACGCCCAGCTGGTCGGCCGCGACGCCGGCTACGCCCAGATCCGTCTGGGTTCGGGCGAGCTTCGCATGGTCCTGGACGGCTGCATGGCCACGGTGGGCGCGGTTTCGAACCCCGACCACATGAACCAGAACCTCGGCAAGGCCGGCCGCGTCCGTCACATGGGCTGGCGTCCGCACGTTCGCGGCGTCGCCATGAACCCGATCGACCACCCGCACGGTGGTGGTGAAGGCCGGACCTCTGGTGGTCGCACCCCGGTTACGCCGTGGGGCAAGGACACCAAGGGCACCCGCACCCGCAAGAACAAGGCGACGGACAAGTTCATCATCCGTACCCGCCACGTGAAGAAGGCTCGCTAACCGATGGCCCGCTCCTCCTGGAAAGGCCCGTTTGTCGACGGGTATCTGCTGAAGAAGGCCGAGACGGCAGCGTCGTCGGGCCGCAAGGACGTGATCAAGACGTGGTCGCGTCGCTCCACCATCCTGCCGCAGTTTGTCGGCCTGACCTTCGGTGTCCACAACGGCCTCAAGCATGTGCCGGTGTCGGTTTCCGAAGAAATGGTCGGCATGAAGTTCGGCGAGTTCTCCCCGACCCGGTCGTTCCCCGGGCACGCGGCGGACAAGAAGGCCAAAAGGAAGTAACTGATGGCCCAGACAAAAAATCCCCGTCGGGTCGCCCCGACCGAAGCGCGCGCCAAGCTGGTGAACGTCCGGATCAGCCCTCAGAAGCTGAACCTGGTCGCCCAGTCGATCCGCGGCCTGCCGGTGCAGAAGGCGCTGAACGAGCTGGAATTCAGCCGCAAGCGCATCGCCACCGACGTCCGCAAGGTGCTGTATTCGGCCGTGTCGAACGCCGAGAACAACCACAACCTCGACATCGACAACCTGGTCGTCGCCGAGGCCTTCGTGGGCAAGAACCTGGTGATGAAGCGTTTCGCGAGCCGCGCTCGTGGCCGCTCGTCGCGCATCCTGAAACCTTTCGCGGAGATCACCATCGTGGTGCGCGAAGCTGGTGAGGCCGCCTGATGGGTCAGAAAATCAATCCGATCGGTCTGCGCCTCGGCGTCAACCGGACGTGGGACAGCCGCTGGTTCGCCCGCGGCGCCGAATACGCCAGCCTGCTGCACCAGGACCTGAAGCTGCGCACGTGGCTGAAGGAACGCCTGAACGCCGCCGGCGTGTCGCGCATCATCATCGAGCGTCCGCACAAGAAGTGCCGCGTGACGATCTACGCCGCCCGTCCGGGTGTCGTGATCGGCAAGAAGGGCGCCGACATCGAGAAGCTCCGCAAGGACATCTCGGCGCGCACCGAGGGTGAAGTTCACCTGAACATCGTCGAAGTGCGCAAGCCCGAGACGGACGCCCAGCTGATCGCCGAGAACATCGCGCAGCAGCTGGAACGCCGGATCGCCTTCCGCCGCGCCATGAAGCGCGCGATGCAGTCTGCCATGCGTCTCGGCGCCAAGGGCGTCCGCATCAACGTTTCGGGCCGCCTCGGCGGCGCTGAAATCGCGCGGATGGAATGGTACCGCGAAGGCCGCGTGCCGCTGCACACCCTGCGCGCCGACATCGACTACGGCTTCATCCAGGCCAGGACGACGTACGGCATCATCGGTGTGAAGGTCTGGGTCTTCAAAGGCGAAGTCCTCGAGCACGACCCGATGGCGCAGGACAAGCGCTGGGCCCAGGAAGCTTCCGGCCCGTCGTCGAACGAAGGCCGTGAACGTGGCGGTCCGCGCGGAGACCGTGGTCCCCGCCGTGGTCGTGAGGGCTAAGTCATGCTGCAACCGAAGAAAACCAAGTACCGCAAGGCCTTCAAGGGCCGCATTCACGGCGCCGCCAAGGGTGGCTTCTCGCTGAACTTCGGGTCCTATGGCCTGAAGACGGTCGAGCCGGAACGCATCACCGCGCGTCAGATCGAGGCGGCCCGCCGCGCGATCACCCGCCAGATGAAGCGTCAGGGCCGCGTCTGGATCCGCGTCTTCCCCGACCTGCCCGTCACGGGCAAGCCCGCCGAAGTCCGCATGGGCAAGGGCAAGGGCGCCGTGGATCACTGGGCGGCGCGCTGCCACCCGGGCCGGATCCTGTTTGAAATCGACGGCGTGCCGGACGACATCGCCCGTGAGGCCCTGCGTCTTGGCGCCGCCAAGCTGCCGGTCCGTACGAAGGTGGTCACCCGCCTCGACGCCGGTGTCTCGCACGTGGAGCACGTCGGAGCATGACCAAGATCGCCGACCTCCGGGCCCAGACGCCCGACCAGCTGTCCGACGAGCTGCTGAAGCTCAAGAAGGAACAGTTCAACCTGCGCTTCCAGGCCGCTACCGGCCAGATGGAAAAGACCCATCGCGTTTCGGAAGTGCGCAAGGACATCGCCCGTATTTCCACGCTTCTGCGTGCGAACCGCGCGGCGGGTTAAGGAAACGAAGATGCCCAAACGAGTTCTCGAAGGCGTGGTCGTCTCCGACAAGGGCGACAAGACTGTCGTCGTCGTCGTCCAACGCACGCTGCTGCACCCGGTCCTGAAAAAGATCGTGCGCCTGTCCAAGAAGTACCACGCTCACGACGAAGCGAACGCCCTCAAGGTCGGTGACCAGGCTCGCATCATCGAGTGCGCCCCCAA
This sequence comes from Brevundimonas sp. BR2-1, assembly GCF_037626195.1. NCBI lineage: Bacteria > Pseudomonadati > Pseudomonadota > Alphaproteobacteria > Caulobacterales > Caulobacteraceae > Brevundimonas > Brevundimonas sp. BR2-1. The sequence goes on from NZ_JARKMV010000005.1 coordinate 13,147, forward strand.
GTCCAAGCTGAAGCGCTGGGAAGTCCTGTCGGACTCCTCGGCCTCGGCCTCGTAAGAAGGATCGGATCTCATGATCCAGATGCAAACTAACCTGGAGGTAGCCGATAATTCGGGTGCTCGCCGGGTCATGTGCATCAAGGTGTTGGGCGGCTCCAAGCGCCGCTACGCCTCGGTGGGCGACACGATCGTCGCTTCGGTGAAGGAAGCCATTCCGCGCGGCCGCGTGAAGAAGGGCGACGTCGTGCGCGCCATCGTCGTGCGCACCGCCAAGGACATCATGCGCAAGGACGGCTCTGTCATTCGCTTCGACAAGTCGGCCGCCGTCATCGTCAACAAGCAGAACGAGCCGGTCGGCACGCGGATCTTCGGCCCGGTTCCCCGCGAACTGCGCGCCAAGAACCACATGAAGATCATCTCTCTGGCTCCGGAGGTCCTGTAGTCATGGCCGCCAAGATCAAAACGGGCGACAACGTCGTCGTCCTGACCGGCAAGGACAAGGGCCGCACCGGCAAGGTGACCAAGGTCCTGCCGGCGACGAACCGCGTGCTGGTGCAAGGCATCAACATGGTTCAGCGCCACACCCGCCCGACCCAGGCCGACCCCCAGGGCGGCATCAAGAACAAGGAAGCGTCGCTTCACCTGTCGAACGTCGCGATCGCCGACGCCAACGGCAAGGCCACCCGCGTCGGCTTCAAGATCGAAGGCGACAAGAAGGTCCGCTTCGCCAAGACGACGGGAGACGTCATCTAATGGCCGACACCAAATACACACCGCGCCTCAAGGGCGAGTACAACGACCGCATCAAGGGCGTGCTGACCGAGAAGTTCGGCTACACCAACCCGATGCAGATGCCCAAGCTGGACAAGATCGTCCTCAACATGGGCATCGGCGAAGCCGTCGCCGACTCCAAGAAGGCCACGGCGGCCCTCAAGGATCTGGCCGCCATCGCCGGTCAGAAGCCCGTCGCCACCAAGGCCCGCAACTCCATCGCCGGCTTCAAGCTGCGCGAAGGCATGGTCATCGGCGGCAAGGTCACGCTGCGCGGCGACCAGATGTACGAGTTCCTGGACCGCCTGATCACCATCGCGCTGCCGCGCGTGAAGGATTTCCGCGGCCTGAAGCCGACCTCGTTCGACGGTCGCGGCAACTACGCCATGGGCCTCAAGGAACACATCGTGTTCCCCGAGATCAACTACGACCAGATCGACCAGATGTGGGGCATGGACATCATCGTCTGCACCACGGCCAAGACCGATGACGAAGCACGCGCGCTTCTCACCGAGTTCAAGTTCCCGTTCGTGACGAACTGAGCGGGAAGGGAAAAGCACAATGGCTAAGAAAAGCGCCGTAAACCGCAACGAGATGGTCAAGGCCCTCGTCGCGAAATACGCCGACAAGCGGGCCGCCCTGAAGGCGACCGCCAACGATGAATCCCTGCCGCTTGAGGAGCGTTTCGAAGCGCGCCTGAAGCTGGCCAAGCTGCCGCGCAACTCGGCCGCCAACCGGATTCGTAACCGCTGCGAAGTGACGGGCCGTCCGCGGGCCTTCTATCGCAAGCTCAAGATGAGCCGTATCGCCCTGCGCGAACTCGGCAACCTGGGTCAGATCCCGGGTCTGACCAAGTCCAGCTGGTAAGGGGAGCGACAGACATGATGATCAACGATCCCCTGAGCGACATGATCGCTCGCATCCGGAACGCGCACATGCGCAAGCGTTCCAAGGTGCTCACCCCGGCTTCCCGTCTGCGCCAGCGCGTCCTCGACGTGCTGCAGGACGAAGGCTACATCCGCGGCTATTCGCTGGTTCAGAACCCCGGCGAATTCCCGCAGTTCGAGATCGAGCTCAAATACTTCGACGGCCAGCCGGTCATCGCCGAGATCGCCCGCGTGTCCAAGCCGGGCCGCCGCGTCTACTCCGCGATCTCCGACCTGAAGCCGATCAAGAACGGCCTGGGCATCTCGATCCTCTCCACGTCCAAGGGCGTCATGTCGGACACCGCGGCTCGCGAAGCCAAGGTGGGCGGCGAAGTCCTCTGCAGGGTCTACTAAGATGTCCCGTATCGGAAAACGCACCATCGAGATCCCGAAGGGCGTGACTGTCACGCTCGACGGCCAGACCGTCTCGGTGAAGGGTCCCAAGGGCGAACGCTCCTGGACCGTCGCTGAAGAGATCGAAGTCACCCAGGGCGACGATGGCCTGAACCTGGCCATCCGCGAGGACAACCAGCGTTCGCGGGCCATGTGGGGCCTGTCGCGCACCCTGGTCGACAACATGGTCGTCGGCGTCACCACGGGCTTTGAAAAGAGCCTGGACCTGGTCGGCGTCGGTTACCGCGCCGCGATGAAGGGCAACGCCCTGTCGCTGCAGCTCGGCTTCTCGCACGACGTCGACATCCAGCCGCCTGCCGGCGTCACCTTCGCGGTGCCCAAGCAGACGGAAATCAAGATCACCGGCGCTGACAAGCAGGCCGTCGGTCAGATCGCCGCCGTCATCCGCAAGCTGCGTCCGCCGGAGCCCTACAAGGGCAAGGGCGTCCGCTACACGGGCGAAAAGGTCCGGCGCAAGGAAGGCAAGAAGAAGTAAGTCATGGCTCTCTCTCTTCGACAACAAGCCCAGCGCCGTACGGAGCGCACCCGCCGCCGCCTGAAGGCTGTCGCCAACGGCCGTCTGCGCCTGTCGGTGCACCGTTCGGACAAGAACATCTCGGCCCAGATCATCGACGACCTGAACGGCGTCACGGTCGCTTCGGCCTCCTCGCTGGAAGGCGAGAAGGGCAAGAAGGTCAAGGGTTCGGACGTCGCCGCCGCTGCTCTCATCGGCAAGCTGGTCGCCGAGCGCGCTCTGGAGAAGGGCGTCAAGGACGTCGTCTTCGATCGCGGCGGCTACATCTATCACGGACGGGTGAAGGCGCTGGCGGAAGCCGCGCGTGAAGCCGGCCTGAACTTCTAAGGGACGCGACAGATGGCGCAAACACCCCAACGCGGCGGCGGCGGCAACGATCGCAACCGTCGTGACAACCGCAACGCTCCCGCCGTCGACGGTCCGGATTCGGACATCGTCGAGAAGCTGGTTCACATCAACCGCGTCGCAGCCACCGTCAAAGGCGGCCGCCGGTTCTCGTTCGCGGCCCTGATGGTCGTCGGCGACGGCAAGGGCCGCGTCGGCTTCGGTCACGGCAAGGCGCGCGAAGTGCCGGAAGCCATCCGCAAGGCGACGGAAGAAGCCAAGAAGACCATGATCCGCGTTCCGCTGCGCGAGAACCGCACCCTGCACCACGACGGCGCCGGCCGTTGGGGCGCCGGCAAGATCATGATGCGCGCCGCGCCTCCCGGAACCGGCGTCATCGCGGGCGGTCCGATGCGCGCCGTGCTCGAAACCCTCGGCGTCCAGGACGTCGTCGGCAAGTCGACCGGTTCGTCGAACCCCTACAACATGATCCGCGCCACGTTCGAGGCCCTCAAGGTCCAGTCGTCGCCCCGTCAGGTCGCGTCCAAGCGCGGCAAGAAGGTCGCCGATCTGATGGGCCGCCGCAACGACGGCGCCTCGGCTCCGGAAGCGGCGCCTGAAGCCCAGGAAGCCTGAGACCATGGCCAAGACTGAATCCAAGACCACCGTCACCGTCCGCCAGACGGGCTCGCCCATCCGCCGCAAGTCGGACCAGCGCGCCACCCTGATGGGTCTGGGTCTCAACCGCATGGGCCGCGAGTCCACGCTGGAAGACACCCCCTCGGTCCGCGGGATGATCGCCAAGGTCGCCCACCTGACCGAGATCGTCGAAAAGTAAGCCGTTTCGCCCTCTCCCTGACCGGGGGGAGGGCGTCTCGCGTCTTGCGATGCTGAAGGGGGCCGCCTATTAGCGGCCCTTCAATTATTTCAACGCCGAGTCCGGATCCGATCCGGGCGCTAGCACCCGAAAGGATCAGGCACATGAAACTGAACGAAATCCGCGACAACGAAGGCGCCCACAAGAAGCGCATGCGCGTCGGCCGTGGCCCGGGCTCGGGCAAGGGCAAGACCGCCGGTCGCGGCGTCAAGGGCCAGAAGTCCCGTTCGGGCGTCGCCATCGGCGGCTTCGAGGGCGGCCAGATGCCGCTGTACATGCGGATGCCCAAGCGCGGCTTCAACAATCCGAACGCGCTGAAGCTGGCCGAGGTGAACCTGTGGCGCCTGCAGGACGCCGTGGACGCCAAGAAGCTGGACATCAAGGGCGAGATCAAGGGCGACGCCCTGGTCGCGGCCGGCGTGATCCGTCGCGTCAAGGACGGCGTCCGCATCCTGGGCACCGGCGAGATCAAGTCCAAGCTGAACCTGGTGGTCTGGTCGGCCTCGGCCGGCGCCGTCAAGGCGATCGAGGCCGCCGGCGGCACCGTCGTTCAGGAGCGTATCGCCGCTGAAGCCAAGGCCGCCGCGCGCGTCGAGAAGCGCAACGCCGCCAAGGGCAAGGCTCCGGCCCCCAAGGCGCCGCGCGGCGACGCCAACAAGATCTCGGCCCGTACAACCCGGACCGCTTCCAAAAAATAAGCTTGAGGGGCGCTCTCGCTAAGAGGGCGCCCTTCGCCTATCTGGACGCAGGCGCCGGATTCCTGTCCGATGCGCCGCGTTCTGATCAGTCGGGGTGACGACATATGGCTTCGGCCGCCGAACAACTCGCAGCAAACATGAACATGGGCTCGTTCGCGAAAGCGACCGAGCTGCACAAGCGTCTGCTGTTCACGCTCCTGGCCCTGCTGGTCTACCGCATCGGCACCTATGTGCCGATCCCGGGGATCAACTCGGAAGCCTTCCTGCAGTTCTTCCAGAACCCGGACGGCCAGCGCGGCATCCTGGACATGTTCAACATGTTCTCGGGCGGCGCCGTCGAGCGGATGGCCGTGTTCGCCCTGAACGTCATGCCCTACATCTCGGCGTCGATCATCGTCCAGCTGATGGGCGCCGTGTATCCGCCCTGGGAGAAGCTGCGGAAAGAAGGCGGCGAGAGCGGCCGCAAGCAGCTGAACCAGTACACCCGCTATCTGACCGTGGTGCTGGCCCTGTTCCAGTCGACCGGCATCGCCATCGGCCTGAACGCCCAGCCCGGCCTGATCGACAGCCCCGGACTGTTCTTCATCGTCTCGACCATCACCACCCTGACCGGCGGGACCATGTTCCTGATGTGGCTGGGTGAACAGGTGACGGCGCGCGGCGTCGGCAACGGCATCTCGCTGATCATCTTCGCCGGCATCGTGGCTGTGCTGCCGGGCACCGTCGCCCGCATGTTCGGCCTGGCCCAGCAAGGCCAGATGTCCGCCTTCACCCTGCTGTTCATCACCGCCATGATGATCGCGGTCGTGGTCTTCATCGTCTTCATGGAGCGCGCCCAGCGCCGCCTTCTGATCCAGTATCCGAAGCGCCAGGAAGGCAACCGCATGGCCGGGGGAGAGCGTTCGTTCCTGCCGCTGAAGGTCAACACCGCCGGCGTCATTCCGCCGATCTTCGCCTCGTCCCTGCTGATGCTGCCGACCACGGTGGCGCAGATGACCGCCAATGCGAACCTGCCGCCGTGGATGGACTGGCTGCCGGTCGTCACCGCCCAGATGCAGCACGGCCAGCCGGTCTTCATGCTGCTGTACGGCGCGCTGATCGTCTTCTTCTGCTTCTTCTACACCTCGATCACCTTCAATCCCGAGGACACGGCCGAGAACCTGCGCAAATACGGCGGCTTCCTGCCGGGCATCCGTCCGGGCAAGCGCACGGCGGAATATCTGGACTATGTCCTGACCCGTCTGACCGTCATCGGCGCCGCCTACATCACCGCCGTCTGCCTGCTGCCGGAAATGGTCATCGCCAACTTCGGTTCGGGCCTGGCCTTCGGCGGCACCTCCATCCTGATCGTGGTCTCGGTGACCATGGACACGGTGGCGCAGATCCAGTCGCAGCTGCTGGCCCACCAGTATGAAGGCCTGATCAAGAAGGCCAAGCTGCGCGGACGCGGCAAGCCTGCGGGCAAGGGCCTCACCGCCCCGGCCCGGCGCTAAGACCTTCGGGGGAGGGGCGGCATGAACCTGATCCTGTTCGGACCGCCGGCGGCGGGCAAGGGCACGCAGGCCAAACGGCTGGTCGACGCCCGCGGCATGGTCCAGCTGTCGACCGGCGACATGCTGCGCGAGGCCATCGCCTCGGGCTCGGAGCTGGGCCGCGAATGCCAGGCCATCATGTCGCGCGGCGACCTGGTGTCGGACGCCATCGTCATCGCCCTGATCGAGGCCCGCCTGAAAGAGGCCGAGGACGCCGGGGGCGCCATCTTCGACGGCTTCCCCCGCACCGTGGCCCAGGCCGAGGCGCTGGACGCCATGCTGGCCAAGCTGGGCAAGAAGATCGACCGCGTGGTCCGCCTCAAGGTGGACGACGCGGCCCTGCTGGAGCGGGTCGCCGTCCGCTTCGCCGACCAGGGCCGTCCGGACGACAATCCGGACAGCTTCAAGGTCCGGCTCGAGGCCTATAATCGCAACACCGCGCCCCTGCTGCCCTACTATGCTGACAAGGGCCTGTTGACCGAGATCGACGGCATGGGCGCCATCGCCGATGTGGCCGCGGCGATCGACGCCGTGCTGGACGGTCCCTCAAGCTGAACCGCGGCTGACCTTTTGGCGTTCCCGCGCGTTCATGTCCCCGGTGGCATGACAGGAGCGTGAACATCCAACCCCCCTGGCTGACGAAGAAGCGGCTGCGCACGGCCGGCATCGTGGCGGTCGTCTCGGCCGGCCATGCGCTGGTGTTCGCCGTGATCGCCCGCACCCAGCCCACGCCGCCGATGCTGCCGCCGTTCCCGCCCATGAGCGTGGTGCTGTTCCGCCCGACGCCGCCTCCGCCCCCACCGCCGCCGCCGCTGAAGCCGACCCCGGACCCCGGCGGGGGCAAGCCGGCCGCGCCTTCGCGGGTTCATGTCACGCCGAAACCCCCTCCCAAGGCCGAATTGCCGGCCCCGCCCAGGCCAGCGCCTGAACCCGCCCTGGTGATCGGCGCGGCTCCCGACACCAGCCCGACGCCGGGAATGGGGCAGGGCGGAACCGGCAACGGGACCGGCACGGGCGATGGCGACGGCGAGGGCTCCGGTTCGGGCGGCATCGGCCCGCGGTTCGTCCGCGGCGCCACCCAGGAGGAGATTTTCAGCGTCATACCGCGCGGCCGCCGCTCGGGCCGGGGGTCCGTGAACTGCGTCATCCGCCTGGACCAGCGGCTGGACAGCTGCCGGGTCGTCAGCGAGACGCCGCCGGGGCAGGGTTTCGGCGCCGCCGCCGTGACCGTGGCCGAGGCCTATTTCCGCTTTCGTCCGCCGATGAGCGCCTCGGGCCGACCCGTCGAGGGCCAGCGGGTGACCGTTTTCGTCCAGTTCGGGCGGTGAACGGCGGGCTCCCGTGCGGCGTCAGGCGTTGACGCAGCGGGAATCCCCTGTATAAGGCGCGCTTCCGCGAAGGACGTCGGCGCTCCTGGTCTGTTGACCGGAGCGTTTGTTGCGTCCGTCAACGCGTATCTGGAGAGCTTCGTGGCCCGTATCGCTGGTGTCAACATCCCGACCAACAAGCGCGTAGAGATCGCGCTGCAGTACATCCATGGCATCGGCGCCCACGCCGCCAAGGAGATCACGACCAAGGTCGGCATCGAGCCCGCCCGCCGCGTGAACCAGCTGACCGACGCTGAAGTGCTGCAGATCCGCGAGACCATCGACCGCGATCACACCGTCGAGGGCGACCTGCGCCGCGAGACGTCGATGAACATCAAGCGTCTGATGGACCTGGCCTGCTACCGCGGCCTGCGTCACCGCAAGGGCCTGCCGGTCCGCGGCCAGCGCACCCACACCAACGCCCGTACCCGCAAGGGTCCCGCCAAGCCGATCGCCGGCAAGAAGAAGTAAGACAGACACATGGCCAAGGAACCGGGTCGCGTAAAGAAGCGCGAGCGCAAGAACATCACCTCGGGCGTCGCCCACGTGAATGCGTCCTTCAACAACACCATGATCACGATCACCGATGCCCAGGGCAACGCGATCTCGTGGTCGTCGGCCGGACATATGGGCTTCAAGGGTTCGCGCAAATCGACCCCGTACGCCGCCCAGATGGCCGCCGAGGACGCGGGCAAGAAGGCCCAGGAACACGGCGTCAAGACGCTGGAAGTCAACGTTTCCGGTCCCGGCTCCGGCCGCGAGTCGGCCCTGCGCGCCCTGCAGTCGGTCGGCCTGACCATCACCACCATCCGCGACGTCACGCCGATGCCGCACAACGGTTGCCGTCCGCCCAAGCGCCGCCGCGTCTAGGCGACCGCTACCGACGACCTAACTATCTCCGCCGGTCCTGCCGCCCCTGACGAGGAGCGAGGGACCGGCGCTCCGTTTTCGAGGGACACCCATGATCGAACGTAACTGGCAAGAGCTGATCCGTCCCGAGAAGCCGCAGATCGAGGCGAGCTCCGACCCCCAGCGCAAGTCGCGCCTGGTCGCCGAGCCCCTGGAACGCGGCTTCGGCGTGACGCTCGGCAACGCCCTGCGCCGCGTGCTGCTGTCGTCGCTGCAAGGCGCGGCCGTGACGGCCATCCAGATCGACGGCGTCGTGCACGAATTCTCGTCGCTGGAAGGCGTGCGCGAGGACGTGGTCGACATCGTGCTCAACATCAAGCAACTGGCGCTGCGCATGCACGCCGAAGGCCCCAAGCGCATGACCCTGCGCGCCACGGGCCCCGGCGCGGTCACGGCCGGCCAGATCGACGTCCCGTCGGACATCGAGGTCCTGAACCCCGACCATGTGATCTGCACGCTGGACGAGGGCGCTTCGGTGCGCATGGAACTGACCGTCCAGAACGGCAAGGGCTATGTCGCTTCCGAGCTGAACCGTCCGGAAGACGCTCCGATCGGCCTGATCGCCGTCGACGCCCTGTATTCGCCGGTCAAGCGCGTCGCCTATCGCGTCGAGCCGACCCGTCAGGGCCAGTCGCTGGACTATGACAAGCTGATCCTCGAGGTCGAGACGAACGGCGCGGTTTCGCCGGTCGACGCCGTGGCCTACGCCTCGCGTATCCTTCAGGACCAGCTGCAGATCTTCATCACCTTCGACGAGCCGAAGAAGGCCGTGGAAGCCTCGGACGGCAAGCCCGACCTGCCCTTCAACCCGGCCCTGCTGAAGAAGGTGGACGAGCTGGAACTGTCGGTGCGTTCGGCCAACTGCCTGAAGAACGACAACATCGTCTACATCGGCGACCTGATCCAGAAGACCGAGGGCGAAATGCTTCGCACCCCGAACTTCGGCCGCAAGTCGCTGAACGAGATCAAGGAAGTTCTGATGACGATGGGGCTCAGCCTCGGCATGGATGTGCCGAACTGGCCGCCGGAAAACATCGAAGACCTGGCCAAGAAGTTCGACGACCAGATCTAGTTTCAACCCTCCGCCCTTGATCCACCCGGATCGCGGAGCGGTTAGAATGAGAAAGCCCCAGGTCCGCGAGCCGGATACCAGGGTTGAGTAGGAGAGACCCCGATGCGCCACGGCGCCGCCTATCGCAAGCTCGGTCGTACGAGCGCACACCGGACCGCCATGTTCGCCAACATGGCCGCGTCGCTGATCAAGCACGAGCAGATCACGACCACGCTTCCCAAGGCGAAGGAACTGCGTCCTTTCGTCGAGAAGCTGGTCACCCTGGCCAAGAAGGGCGACCTGCACGCGCGTCGTCAGGCCATCAGCCAGGTCCGTGACGTGCCGCAGGTCGGCAAGCTGTTCGAGACGATCGGCCCGCGCTACGCCGACCGCAACGGCGGCTACATCCGCATCATGAAGGCCGGCTACCGTCACGGCGACAACGCCGCCATGGCCGTGATCGAGTTTGTCGATCGTGACGCCGACGCCAAGGGCCTGGACTCGGGTCCGGTCTACGCCATCGAGGGCGACGACGAAGCGTAAGCCGCTTCCCGTCAGGGGCTTGAGAAAAAGGGCGGCCGGTGCGAACCGGCCGCCCTTTTTGCTTGTCCGGCGGCGCGTCGTTCGAAGGTTCACGGGCGCCGACAGAACGTGCCGGTCAAACCGTGCGCAGGAGCCGGAGTGATCCGCCTTTACTGCAAAGCTTTGCTCAAATGTGACATATTCGAGACACATTATACCCTCTTCGCAACCAGCGGACGCGCGTCGGGGTCCGTTCGCCGCCCGATGTGGTAGCTTCGCCTTTCAGGAGAATTTTTCGGAAGGGGACTCGCATGCGTCACTCAACCCGTTTCAGCGTCCTGCGCCCGGCGCTTCTCGCAGCCGCTTCAGTCGCCGCTCTCGCAGGCGCGCCCTCGATCGCCACGGCCCAGACCCAGGAGGAGCCGACAACGGTGGACGATGTGATCGTCACCGCCACCAAGCGCGACTCGACCATCCAGGACATCCCATTCTCGATCAACGCCCAGACGCAGGAGGACATCCAGCGGTCGGGGGCGGTCAATCTGGAGGACCTGTCCCGCAACGTCGCCGGCCTGACGATCCAGAATCTCGGGCCGGGCCAGAGCCAGGTGGCCGTGCGCGGCGTCTCGGCCGGTCAGGTCGTGCGCGACCAGCCCGGCGTGAAGGAACAGGTCGGCGTCTACCTCGACGAGTCGGTGATCTCCCTGTCGCTGTTCACGCCTGATTTCGACCTGTTCGACCTGAACCGCGTGGAGACGCTGCGGGGGCCTCAGGGGACGCTGTTCGGATCCGGCTCGGTCGGCGGCACCATCCGCTACATCACCAACCAACCGCAGTTGAACCAGCCCGGCGGCCTGATCGAGGGCAACGTCAACCTCGTCGACAACGAGACCGTCGGCGGCCACCTGAAGGCGGCCCTCAACATCCCGGTGAACGACGTGCTCGCCGTGCGGGCGGTCGCCTATGACACCCAGTACGGCGGCTATGTCGACAGCCTGCGCGAGGGCGGAGGCCGCGTGGATAACGTCAACAGCGGCAGCCGCGTGGGCGGCCGCCTTTCGGTTCTGTTCCAGCCCAACGAGGCGGTCAGCATCACGCCGCGGATCGTCTATCAGGAAATCCGCGCCGACGGTTTCAACCGGCAGGAGGCGTTCAACCTCTTCGCCAACCCCTTCACCACGACGCGGCCGGCGATCACCTTGGGCGAGCGCGAGCAGTATCTGCTGCTCAGTGAAAGCTTCGCCGACGACACCATGCTGGCTGATCTGACCATGTCCTTCGACATGGGCGGCGTCGTCCTCGACTCGATCAGCACCTATATCGACCGCAGCATCCTGCTGAACCGCGACGCCAGTTCCCTGACCGGCAGCGTCTCGGTCGATCTGGGATATCCGGCGGCGGCGGTGACCCTGCCGTCCACCCTGGTCGACACGACCGACCTGAAGCAACTCACCCAGGAAGTGCGGCTCTCCTCGGACAGCGACGGCGCCTTCCAGTGGCTGGTCGGCGCCTTCTATTCGACGGTCGAACGCCGGTACAGCCAGCGCCTGCCGACGCCGGGTTACGACGCCTTCACTGACGCCGTTCTGGGCGCCGGCACCTCCGCGGCCGTCGCCAACGGCTTCCCGGCCGATTCGCCCTACAACGCCGACCTTCCCTACGACATCGACCAGGCCGCCGTCTTCGGCGAGGCCAGCTATGACTTCGGCCGGTGGACGGTCACCGGCGGCGGCCGCTTATACGACTTCAAGGAAGAGCGGCGCTTTACCTCGGGCGGGCTGTTCGCCAACGGCGACGACCAGACCGATCGAACCGCGTCCCAGGGCTTCAACCCCCGGGTTCTGGTCAGCTACGAGGCCTCCGACAACGTCACCTTCAACGCCCAGGCCGCCCAGGGTTTCCGGCTGGGCGGGGTCAACGACCCGCTCAATCTGCCCCTCTGCACGCCGCAGGACGCCGCCATCTTCGGCGGATTCCAGTCCTATGAGGACGAGAAGCTGTGGAACTACGAGGCCGGCGTGAAGTCGCGCTTCGGCGGCATGACCCTGAACGCGGCGGCCTTCTATACCGATATCGAGAACCTGCAGACGACGCTGGACGCCGGCTCGTGCTCGTCGCGCGTGGTGTTCAACGTGCCCAAGGCCCACACCATGGGTCTGGAGGCCGAGTTCTCGGGCGAGATCGTGGAGGGCCTGGAAATCGGCGTCTCGGGCAGCTTCGTCGAGGCCGAGTTCGACTCCACCGTCCGGGACGGCACGGGCGCGGTCATCGGCGGCATCCGCGAGGGCAACCGCCTTCCGTCGGTGCCCGAGTTCCAGATCTCCCTCAACGCCACCTACACCCGGCCGATCAACGACCATGCGGACGGCTACATCACCGCCTCGTTCCAGCATGTCGGCAGCCGCTTCACCCAGGCCAGCGATCAGGAGAACAATCCGCGCAGCTTCGTCTCGGGCCTGCCGTTCGGCGGCGCCTCGGGGGCCAATGCGACGGTTCTGGACCTCGAACTGCCCAGCTATGAGCTGTTCAATCTGAGCGGGGGCGTGTCGATGGACAGCGGTCTGGACTTCATCATCTACGTCAACAACGTCTTCGACGAGAACGCCCTGCTGTCGTTCGATCGCGAACGCGGCGGCCGGGCCCGCCTCGGCTATACCGTGGGACAACCGCGCATCTTCGGCATGACGGTGCGCAAGGCGTTCTGATCGGCCGTCAGGATCGGTACAGGGAGGGCGGCCGGCGCGAACCGGCCGCCCTTTTTGTCGCCGAGCGGCGGGGCCAGGCGTTTCGTCGCACCGTCTCATTCTGCTCACGGCGCTCGTTTTCTGATCGATTGGATCCCCGGCTGGACCGATGGAATCCCGTGAGGGCGGAGTTCCGGAGAAAGCTGATGCGAAAATCTGTCCACGATTCCGTCCTTTGGGCTGCAATCCTCGTTCTGGGGGCCATGAGCGGATCGGCCATGGCGATGGAGGACCCCGGCGGCGGCGTCTCCCCGCGTGATGTGGTCGCGGCCAAATTCGCCGCGGCGAACCGTCATTCAGTCGAGGAGGTCGTGGCCTTCTATGCGCCCGACGCCGTGGTCAACGCCTCGGACTTCTGCGCGCCGCGTCAGGGGCGGGCGGAGGTCGAACGAACCTATCGCGGCATCTTCAGCTTCGTCCCCGACGCCGTCGTGGAGGTCCAGGAGTATCTGGTTCAGGGCGACCGGGTCTCCGTCCGGCTGACGGTCAGCAGCGCCAGCCTGGGGTTCTCGGTTCCGATCATGAACTTCTTCACGGTTCGCGACGGCCAGATCACCTCGGACGAGGGCCGGTTCGACAACGGCGGCCGACCGTGCACGCCCTGAAAGGTCTTCCGCCCGGCCCGCCGCGCCCTAGATAGTGTGGATGACCGACGTCCTGATCATGCCATGGGAGCCCCGCCACGCCGCCGCCTGGCGGTCGCTGAACGAGGACTGGCTTCTGGCCGGCGGCTATGTGCTGGAGCCCAAGGATCAACTGGTGCTCGGCGACCCTCAAGGCTCGATCCTCGACAAGGGCGGCTTCATCTTCATCGCCGAGCGAGGAGGCCGGCCGGTCGGCTGCTGTTCTCTGATGGCCATGGCCGACGGCGGCTATGAGGTCGGCAAGATGGCGGTCGTCGAGGGCGCGCGCGGCCTGAACCTGGGCTGGCGGCTGCTCGAGGCGTGCGAGGCGGCGGCGCGGGCGGCCGGCGCGCCGCGCCTGTATCTGGAGACCAACACGGCCCAGACCCACGCCATCGCCCTCTATCGCCGCTTCGGCTTCGTCGACCTACCGCCGCAGCCCACGCCCTACGCCCGGTGCGACGTGTGGATGGAAAAGCGGCTCTGACCGCTACAGCGCCTCATACAAAACCGCCGCCCAGATCAGGACGGCGCACAGGATGTAGAGGATGCGGTCCCACAGGGCGCGGCGGGGCGGGGGTGATTTGTCGAACAGCGGCATCGGTCAGTTTCAAGCCGAATTGCGTGGCCGTGAAAATCGATTAAACCGGCCCCAGTCTGTGAGCTGAGGTCACATGAGCCGCCCGGTCCCGCCGCCGCTGAACGCCCTGCGCGCCTTCGAGGCCTTCGCGCGCCACGGGGGCATGACCGCCGCGGCCGCCGAGCTGTGCGTCACCCATGGCGCCGTCAGCCGCCAGGTCAGGGCGCTGCAGGAGACGCTCGGCGCGCCGCTGGTCGTCGGGCCGCGTCACAGGCTGACCCTGACCCCCGCCGGCGCGGAACTGGCGTCCCGGCTGTCGCTCGCCTTTTCGACCATCGATGAAGCGGTCTCCGCGGCGAGGGCGAGGGAGCGGCGCGAGATCGAGATATCCTGTCTCGGCACCTTCGGTCTGAAATGGTTGATACCGCGCCTTTCCGGCTTCCTGGCCGCACACCCGCAGGTCAAGGTCCGCTTCTCGGAGTCCCATGCGCCGGTCGATTTCGCGCGGGACCGGTTCGACGGGGCCATTCGCATCGTCAATCCGGGGCAGACATCCTCCCGACAGGAAGTCACCCCCTTCCTGCCCCAGCACCAGGGGCCGGTCGCGGCGCCGGGTCTGCTTCCGCCCGGCCTGACGCTGGAGGCCTTCGCCCGGCTGCCCCGCCTGCACGCCGCCACCTTCGCTGAAAGCTGGCGGGTCTGGTCCGAACTGACGGGCGTGCATCTGCCCCCGGCGGAAGTGGATCGCGAGTTCGCCCACAATCACTCGATGATCGAGGCGGCGGCCTCGGGAATGGGTGTCGCCATCGCGCCCTGGGTCTTCGTCGAACCGGACATCGCGGCGGGCCGGCTCATCGCGCCGTATGGCTTCGCCCTGCGGCCGTCGCAGTTCGCCTTCCTGCGGCCGACGGGCCGCAAGGATACGGCGGTCGACGCCTTCCGCGACTGGCTGGTGGCGGAGGGCGCCGTCAGCCCGCCGCCTACTCCTTCGACAGGTCCTGACGCGGGAACCAGGCGAGGGCCGCCGCCAGCGGACCGAACGTCCACAGCGCCAGGCTGAGCCAGGACTTGACGCCGACGCCGTCGGGCAGGGCCGCCGCGCTGGCGCCGCCCCCGACCATCGCCTTGACCGTGTCCACCGCGGCGCCGGGATTGGCCAGAACCGCCAGCCAGGCGTCGGGCATGACGCCCATCGGGACCAGCATCTGGGGCGAGAAGAACTGCGCCACGCCGACCACCAGCGGTATGAACAGCGCCGCCAGCAGCGACCGCGTCACGAACGCCGCCAGCATCCCCATCATGGTGAACTGCACAATGCGCAGCCACGACAGGCCGGCGTAGGCCACGAACCGGCCCGCCATCTCGCCGGTCATGGAGAAGGTCAGCTGCCGGTCGAAGACCGCCGCCCGGATCAGATTCTCGATCAGACTGGCGACCAGCATCAGACCCATCGCCGCCAGCGCGAGGCCCGCAACGACCGCCAGCTTGGCGAGCAGCAGATTGGGACGGCTGTTGCGGGCGCTGATCAGCCGCCACGTCTCCCAGCGATAGTCGCCGGCATAGAGGGTGGCCGCGCCGATCAGCACGAACAGCAGGACCAGCGGATTGGCCAGATCGCCCGCGCTGGAGACAAGAGCGTGGCCAAGGTCCAGCGTGCCACGGCCCAGCGCTTCCTTCATCTCGGGCGGCATTCTTGCGTCGCCCAGGATCTTGGTCTCGCTGCCCTTGAGCACGAAACTGGTGATCGCCCCGATGACCAGGGAGATAATGGGCACGAACATCAGGCTCCAGAACAGGGCCGTCCTGTTCTTGGACAGGCGGAAGCTTTCCGCGCGGATGGCGTCAACCAGCATGGGGCGTCTCCTGATGGCCGGTCTCGGTCATGAACACGCTCTCCAGGTCCGCGCCGACCCAGCGCGCCTCGTCGATGTCCACCCCGGCCTCGACCAGGGCCTTGATCAGGGCGGGAGCGTCGGCGTGGGTGACATTGGCCAGCACCCCGCCGCCGTCCCGCACGCCCCTCGCGCCGAGGATTTCCACGACCCGCTCCACCGGCTTCACCGACAGGCGCAGGCGTTCGCCCGACGCCGTCAGCTCGCTGACAGCGCCTTCGCGCACCAGCTTGCCGCGGTTCATGATGGCCACCCGGTCGCAGACGCGCTGGACTTCCAGCAGCTGGTGGCTGGCCAGGACCACGGTCACGCCGTCGTCGTCGGCCAGACTGCGGATCAGGGCCCGCATCTCCTGGATGCCGGGGGGATCCATGCCGCTGGTCGGTTCATCCAGAATGACGAGTTCGGGCTTGCTCAGAAGGGCGCCGGCGACGCCGAGACGCTGCAGCATGCCGACCGAGAAGCCGCGCACCTTGCGGTCCGCCGCCTCGGTCAGGCCGACGCGCTCGAGCCAGCGGGGAATGTCGGCCTCGGCGGCCACGCCATGCTCCAGCGCCAGCCAGCGCAGCACCTGGCGGGCGGTCATATAGGGCGGGAAGCGCGGGGTCTCGATCATCGAGCCCATGCGGCGCATGGCGGCCACGTCGCCGACGCCGCCCCCCATCACCGTCGCCGTCCCGTCCGAGGCGCGGATCAGACCCAGCAGGATGCGGAACAGGGTCGACTTGCCGGCCCCGTTGGGACCCAGCACGCCATAGACGCCGCCCCTCGGGATCGACAGGTCCAGCCCGTCGAGCGCGCGCACGGTTCCGTAGGTCTTGGTCAGGCCACGGGTCTCGATCACGGTTGTCATGGGACCAGCTTGACCTTGCGCCGTCGGTTCGCGCAAGGCGTCGCGGGATTAAGCTTTCGCAACCTCGGTTTGAAGGGGAGGCGAGGGCTGACGGGCGCGCCCGGGTCGGCTAGAAGGCCCGTCCCCAGCAAGGCCTCCCATGTCCGCCCTCAGCCGTCTTCGCACCCACCGCGCCGCGCTCGCCTTCATCTTCGTGACGGCGGTGCTGGATATCGTGGCCATGGGGATCATCATCCCGGTGCTGCCGCGGCTGATCGAGGATTTCGTCGGCTCGAACGCCCAGGCAGGCGTGATCAACGGCGTCTTCGTGGCCCTGTGGGCCGGGATGCAGTTCGTCTGCTCGCCGATCATCGGCTCGCTGTCGGACAGGTACGGACGCCGCCCGGTCATTCTGATCAGCTGCGCCGGTCTGGCGCTGGACTATATGCTGATGGCCGTGGCGCCCGACCTGTGGTGGCTGGCGCTGGGGCGGATCATCGCCGGCGTCACCTCGTCCAGCTTCACGACGGTCTATGCCTATATGGCCGACATCACCGCGCCCGAGAAACGGGCCCGGGCCTATGGTCTGATCGGCGCGGCCTTCTCGGGCGGCTTCGTGCTGGGGCCGGCGCTGGGCGGCTTCCTCGGCGAGTTCGGGCCGCGCGTGCCCTTCTGGTTCGCCGCCGGCCTGTCGACCTTGGCCTTCCTTTACGGCCTGCTGGTCCTGCCCGAGAGCCTGCCCGCCGACAAGAGGATGGATTTCAGCTGGAAGCGCGCCAATCCGGTCGGCTCCCTGATCCTGCTACGCCGCCACCCTGAGCTCAGCGGCCTCGCGGTCGTGAACTTCCTCCTCTACTTCGCCCACCACGTCTTCTCGGCGGTGTTCGTGCTCTACGCCGCCTGGCGCTACGGCTGGGGCCCGCGCGAGGTCGGCCTGCTGCTGGCCCTCGTCGGCGTGCTGGACATGGTGGTGCAGGGCGTTCTGGTCGGGCCGGTGGTCAAACGGCTGGGCGACCGGCCGACCATGGTGCTGGGTCTGGTCGGCGGCACCGTCGGGATCGCCGCCATGGGCTGGGCGCCGGACGGCCTGTGGTTCATCGCCGCCATGCTGCCCAACGCCCTGTGGGGCCTCGCCATGCCCACCCTGCAGGCCCTGATGACGCGCCGCGTCGGCGAGGACGAGCAAGGTCAGCTTCAGGGCGCGAACATGAGCGTCGCCTCGATCGCCGGGGTCATGTCGCCCCTGTTCTTCGGCTGGGTCTATTCCCTGTCGGTGGGCGAGTTCGCGGTCATCCAGATGCCGGGCCTGTCCTTCTATCTGGCGGCCGTCGTGCTGCTGCTGGCCGCTGTCATCGGCTGGCTGGTCGGGCGGGGGCAGGAACGTCGCGACGCCGCGCCCGTTGAGGCCCCGCCGACGCCTTGATCCGGTCGAAAAGCCGGTGCGGAATGGCGGCGCTTCACGCTTTCTGACCGGATGACCATGAAGACCACGACGCTCGCCATCGCCGCCGCCCTGCTGCTCGCCGCCTGCGGCCAGTCCAACGATACAAAAGCCCAGGACGGGGTCTTCGCCGAAAATCGCGTCGTTCCCGGCGATGCGGCGGGCATGAAGGCCAGTTTCGCGCCCGTGGTCCGCGAGGCGGCGCCCGCCGTCGTCAATATCGCGGCGCGCGGCGTTCAGGTGGTCCGCGACCCCTTCTTCGGCATTCCGGGCCAGCGTCAGACGGGCTCGGTCGGCTCGGGCGTCATCGTGCGGCCGGACGGCGTCGTGGTCACCAACTACCACGTCATCAACGGCATGCAGCAGATCAAGGTCGTGCTCAACGACCGGCGCGAGTTCGACGCCCGCATCGTCCTCGCCGACGAGCGCTCCGACATCGCCGTGCTGCAGCTGGAAGGCGTTCGCGAACGCCTGCCGACGCTCAACATCGACGACCGCGAGGAACAGCAGGTCGGCGATCTGGTCCTGGCGATCGGCAACCCGTTCGGGGTCGGCCAGACGGTGACCAACGGCATCATCTCGGCCCTGAACCGGACCGACACAGGCATCAGCGACAGTGGCTCCTTCATCCAGACCGACGCGGCCATCAATCCGGGCAATTCGGGCGGGGCCCTGGTCGACATGGACGGCGACCTGATCGGCATCAACACTGCCATCTTCTCGCGTTCGGGCTCGTCCTCGGGCGTCGGTTTCGCCGTGCCGGCGGCGGCCGTGCGCCGGGTCGTGGACTCCGCCGTCGGCGGGGCCACGGCCGTCGTCCGGCCATGGCTGGGCGTGAAGGGCGAGGCGGTGAGTTCTGACGTGGCCCGCAGTCTCGGCCTCGACCGCCCGCAGGGGCTGGTCGTCACCGAGGTCTGGCCCGGCGGCCCCGGCGCCCGCGCCGGCCTCAGCGAGGGCGACGTCATCACCGCCATCGACGGCGCCGAGATCAACGACCAAGGCGGGCTGAACTTCCGCGTCGGCACGCGCGAGCCCAACGACACGGTGCGGGTGTCGGTGCTGCGCGACGGACAGGCCCGGACGCTGGAGGCGCGAGTGCAATCCCTGCCCGGAAACGCCGAACTCGATAACGCCGTTCTCATCCAGTCCGGCGGCCTGTCGGGCGCCCAGGTGCTGGGATTGAATCCGGCGCTGGCCGATAGTCTGGGGGGCGATCCGTTCGCCAGCGGCGTCATCGTCGGTCGCGTCGCCGGCAACAGCTATGCAAGCCGTGGCGTGGGCATCCGTGCGGGTGACATCATCATGGCTGTGAACGACCGCCCCGTATCCTCGCCCCAGCAACTGGCCAACCTCCCGCGAGGCTCCCAGTTGCTGGTCGAACGGCGCGGGCAGCGCGGCGTTCTGGTCGTCCGCTAGCCGCCGGTCTTCGGCCCGGTCATCGACCACACATGGCCGAAGGGATCGCGCAGCTTGCCGTTGCGGCCGTAGAATTCGTCGGCCGCCGGCCGGATCACCACCGCGCCCTCGGCCTCGGCGCGGGCGATCCATGCGTCCGCGTCATCGACGGCGAGGGCGACGGTGAACGTCGTCCCGCCCAGGCTGTCCGGGGCGCGCGTGCCCACCGTCTCCTCGACGAACTCGCCGGACAGATAGATCGCGCCGCCGTTGCCCAGCTCGATCATGGCGTGGCCCAGCCGCCCGTCGTCCATGTCATGGCGGACGACCTCCCGACCCCCGAAGGCCCGAAGGTACCAATCCAGCGCCGCGTGCCCGTCCTTGACCATCAGATAGGGCACGACCGGCGGATCGGGCGGGACGTATGTCATGGCCTCAGCCCCTGAGCGGCGATCCGATCGACCAGGTGTGGCCGAACGGGTCCCTCAGCTGGCCGTAGCGGTCGCCCCAGAACTGGTCGGCGATCGGATACAGGGGCACGCCACCGGCCAGGATCGCCCGGTTCCACCATTCGTCGGCGTCGTCGACCTGCAGATGGATGGTGACGCCCTTCGGGACGATGTCCTGCTCCCCGTTGAACTCGGGGAATTCGTCGTTGAGCATGATGCTGCCGCCGTTGATCCGCAGATGGGCGTGCATCAGCCGCTCGCCGTCCTCGGCCATGTGCCGCCGCTGCTCCTCGGCCCCGAAGGCGCGGGTGTAGAATTCGATCGCCGCCTGACCGCCGCGCGAGGGAATGGTCAGATGCGGAGTGACGCCCGTGTCCGGGCCTTGCGCGTTGTGGTCCGTCATCGCGGTCTCCTGCGTTTCGCCGATACTAACGCGTGAAAACCCCGGCGGTAACGCCTATCTCTGAACCCGCATGACCGACCTGTTCGAAGCCTCCGGCATCCATCCTCCCGACGCGCCCCTGGCCGACCGCCTGCGGCCGCGCACGCTCGAGGAGGTGGTGGGCCAGGATCATCTGCTGGGCCCCGGCGGGCCGATCCGGCGCATGGTCGAGGCCGGGCGTCTGGGCTCGATGATCCTGTGGGGTCCGCCCGGCACCGGCAAGACGACCATTGCCCGCCTGCTGGCCCAGGCCGCCGGCTATCAGTTCCAGTCGTTGAGCGCCGTCTTCTCGGGCGTCGCCGACCTCAAGAAGGCCTTCGAGGCCGCCCGCATGCGCCGCGCCGCCGGGCAGTCGACGCTGCTGTTCGTCGACGAGATCCACCGTTTCAACCGCGCCCAGCAGGACGGCTTCCTGCCCTTTGTGGAGGAGGGGATCGTCACCCTCGTCGGGGCCACGACCGAGAACCCCTCGTTCGAGCTGAACGGGGCGCTGCTGTCGCGGTCCCAGGTCTACGTCCTGAAACGTCTCGATGACGACGCCCTGAATCAACTATTGATTCGCGCCGAGGCGCAGGAGGGCAAGACCCTGCCGTTGACGCCCGAGGCGCGGCAGGCCCTGCTGGCGCTCGCTGACGGCGATGGCCGATACCTGCTGACCATGTCCGAGGTGCTGTTCGACCTGACCTCGACCGATCCGCTGGACGTCCAGGCCTTGGCCGGCATCCTGCAGAAGCGGGCTCCGGCTTACGACAAGGGCAGAGAAGAACACTACAACCTCATATCTGCGCTGCATAAATCAGTGCGCGGCTCCGACCCTGACGCCGCCCTCTACTGGCTGGCGCGGATGCTGAACGGCGGCGAGGATCCACTGTATCTGGCCCGCCGGATCGTGCGCATGGCGGTCGAGGACATCGGCGAGGCCGACCCCCTGTCCCTGCTGGTCGCAAACGCCGCCAAGGATACGTATGATTTCCTCGGCAGCCCCGAGGGCGAGCTGGCCCTGGCCCAGGCGGTGGTCCATCTGGCCACCGCGCCCAAGTCGGTCGGCGTCTACGAAGCCTTCAAGGCGGCGAAGAAGGCGGCGCACGAAACCGGCTCCCTGATGCCCCCGGCCCACATCCGCAACGCCCCCACCAGGCTGATGAAACAGCTCGGCTACGGCAAGGGCTACCAGTACGACCCGAGCACCCCCGAGGGTTTCTCGGGCGCCAACTTCTTCCCCGACGGCATGGAGCGCCGGACCTTTTACGCGCCGAAGGGCGAGGGGCACGAAGCCAAGGTCAGGGAACGGCTGGAACGCTGGGCGGCGATGCGGGCGCAGGCTTCGGACGCCGATCCGGACTGAGCGTTGCCGTAACCATGTTTTTGGGTCTAGCCTCCCGCCATCGATCAACCTTGGGAGGGGATGATGACCGATACGATGAAGGCCGCGGTTCCGTGGCATCTGTGGGTCGTGGGCGTGCTGACGCTGCTGTGGAACGGCTACGGCGCCTATGACTTCGTAATGAGCGTGACGCAGGGCGAGGCCTACTGGCGCGCCTCGGGCATGACGGACGCCATGATCGCCTATTTCAACGCCATGCCGTCCTGGATGTACGGACCTTGGGTCGCAGGCGTCTGGGGCGCGGTGGCGGGCTCGATCCTGCTGTTGCTGCGCAGCCGCTTCGCCGTCCACGCCTTCGTCCTGTCGTTGCTGGGCGTGCTTGGAAACCTGATCTACGGCCTCATGAACCCCATGCCGGACCTGCCGCCGGCCATGGCCGCCATGACCTACATGCCGTGGGTCATCGTCGCCGTCGCCGCCTTCCTGGCCTGGTACGCCCGGGCGATGCAGAAGAGGGGCGTCCTGTCATGAGCGGCTTGGGCATGGGCGAACGCGTCAGCACGCCCTGGCACATCTGGGTCGTCGGCGTCGTGGCCGTCCTGTGGAACGGCTTCGGCTGTTTCGACTACACGATGACGCAGACGCAGGGCGACGCCTGGCTGACCAGCATGGGCATGACCGAGGCCCAGATGGCCTATTTCCACGCCACCCCCGCATGGGCGCACGCGGCCTGGGCCATCGGCGTCTGGGGCGGCCTGCTGGGCGGGCTGTTCCTGCTGCTGCGCCGCAAATGGGCGACGCCGGTCTTCGTGGCGTCCTTCCTCGGCTGGGCCGCGGGCATGGTCTACGCCTTCGGCCTGTCGAACGGGATGGAGGCCATGGGTCCGATGTGGCCGATGCAGATCGTCATCGGCGCAGCCTGCGTCTTCTTCATCTGGTACGCCTGGACCATGCAGAAAAAGGGCGTCCTGCGCTGAGGACGCCGTGACGGGCTGACGGGCGGCCGGTCTTTCGCGTATGCACGCGCGGTGACCGACCGCTCTCCCGTTTCCCTGTCCGATCAGGACATCGCCGCCGTCCGCTCGTGGATTCTCCATGAGGACGAGGCCGTCATCGCCTTCAACAAGCCCGCCGGCCTGTCCAGCCAGGGCGGCCGCATCCAGGCGCATACGCTGGACGACCTGCTGTGGGCCTTCGCCCGGTCGAACGGGAAACGGCCCGATCTGGTCCACCGGCTGGACCGCGACACCTCGGGCGTCATTCTGGCGGCGAAGACCAAGCCGGCCGCCGGCTTTCTCGGCAAGGCCATACAGGCGCGGCGCTTCAAAAAGACCTATCTGGCCCTGGTTTCCGCCGCGCCCGAGCCGGCGTCCGGCGTGATCGACAAGCCGTTGCTCCGGCAGGAGATCGGCCGGGAGAGCTATATGCGCGCCGTCGCCCCCGACACGCCGGGCGCCCAGCCCGCGCTCAGCCGCTATCGCACCCTGTCCGCCTCGGACGATGGGACGCTGGTCGAGCTCGATCCGGCCACGGGCCGGATGCACCAGCTGCGCGTCCACATGGCGTCCATCGGCCGCCCTCTGGCCGGCGACGCCCGCTACGGCGGGGCCCTGACCTTCGCCGGCCGCGCCGCGCCGCGCCTGATGCTGCATGCCGCCAAACTGGTGTTCCCGCACCCCGCCGGCGGCTATTGCACCGTGGAAGCGCCGCCGCCCGACGATTTCGAGGCGCTGAAGGCGGCGGCGGGCCTCTGACCGGCCTGTATCGGCTGGCGCACACAGGAACCTCCGCCATTCACCGGCGCTAATTCAGCAAAGGCCTGGAGACCCCGTCATGATCCGTTTCACCCTGCCTCTGATCGCCGCCGCGGGCCTGGCCCTGTCCGCCTGCGCCAGCCTGGCCCCCTATGGCGCTCAGGCGTCGCCGGGCGGGCAGGGCTATGCCGAGCAGCGCATCGAATCCAACCGCTTCCGCGTCACCTACAACGGCGTCGGCGCCCCCGGCCCGGTGTCCGACTACGCCCTGCTGCGCGCCGCCGAACTGACCACCTCGCAGGGCTATGACTGGTTTGAGGTCACCCAGCGCTGGACCGACGGCCGCCCCGACAGCGCCGGCGGCGTCCGCCCCAGCCTCGGCGTGGGCTACGGCTCCAGCCGTTACGACGGGCGCTACGGAAACTATTCCAGCTCGGGGGTCGGCGTGGGCGTGGGGCTGAACTTCAGCGGTCCCTCGCCGACCTCGACCACGCTGGAGGTGGTCATGGGCGACGGCGCCAAACCCGATCGCCCGAACGCCTACGACGCCTGCGGCGTTCAGGACGCCCTTCGCGCCCGCCTCTAGACGGGCGGGAGGTCCTTCACGAACGCGCCGACGGCGCGCCACAGTTCGGCGTCGTGGCCGATCCACAGGTGGCCGCCGTCGGGATACATCACCAGCCTTGCTCCGGGAATCCGCCCCGCGACCTCCACCGCTGCCTTGTCGGTTTCATAGAGATCGCCGCGCGCGCCGACCACGAGGGCGGGACAGGCGATGCGCTCCACCGGCCAGTCCGGCGGCGCGCCCGCCGTGGCGGAGTCCATCAGCAGGCCCTCGCGACGCTCGCTGACGGGCAGGATGTGAAACATGACGTCGGCGGCCCGCCGCCGCTCGCCTTCCGCCGCAGCCCCGACGGTCGCCGGATCGGTGGCCAGCACCATGCGGGTCATGAAGTCCGGCGCGCCTCGCACCCCGGCCCAGAACAGCAGGTCCGAGCCGAGAACGGCGTTGATCGCCTGCTGCGTCCCCGGATCCGGCGCGGCGTTGGCGCCCGGCAGGCGATCGGGGGCATGGAGGGCCGGAACCACCAGAACCAGCCCCCGGCACCGCTCGGGATGGCGGAGCGCCAGCTGGGTCGCGGACAGGGCGCCCGCCGATCCGCCGATGATGACGGCCTGCTGAATCCCGAGCCGGTTCATCAGCCAGTCCAGGGCGTCGGCCTGCATCTCGACCGTGGCGCCCTCCGGCATGGCGCTGCGCAGATAGCCGAACCGCGACGGGGCGATGATCCGCACACCCTCGCGCGCCAGGGGCGCGCTGAAGTCCAGACCCTGGTCGAAGCCCCCGCCGCTGCCGTGGATCATCAGGACGGGCGGGCCGGAGCCGACATCGGCGTATTCGATCGGGCCCCAGGGACTGTCGACCACCCGGCTGCGTCCCACCGTGTGCGCCCGGGCCGTCCGCATGTCCCGATGGAAGGCGACGGAAACGACGGCGGCGACGATCGCCACCGCCACCAGGGTTGCGACCCCCGCAAGCCGTCCGCGTCGACGGGACGTCGCCCGCGGGCGACGCATGGATGGTCCGCCGAACAGGTCCATGATCGCCTCCGGTGCCGCCGGAACTCTGTCCCGCGGCCGTGAAGGCGTCCTTGACCGCGGTCAATTCCGCGAAGCTACCGTCCCCCGCGCGTCAGCGCCCGGTATTCGACCAGCCGCTCCTTGTCGCGCCGCACCTGGTCGGCGACGGCGTTGTCGACGTCCAGCGAGGCGTAGCGGACCCAGCCGTCGACGCCCAGCTTGTCCTGGATCGCGGCCGTCGGGGTGCGCCAGCGGAAATAGGACAGCCAGCTGACCAGCAGACCGAGCACGAGGGCCAGCCCCTGCAGGGCGCGGAAACCGGCCTCGCCGATCGCCGGAGCGGGCTCCAGCGCCAGAACGGCCAGGCCGATGATCAGCACCAGCGGCGTCATAAGCCGCTGGGCCCAGCGCATCCAGTAGCGCTCGCGGCGCACCCGCCACAGCTCCATCTGGACGTGCTTCTCGAGATATTCCATCCGCGCGCCCAGCCACATGGTCAGCCGGGTCAGATACATGGCGCGCTGGCCCCAGCCCTTGCCATCCTGCTGGAACTGGGTCTCGGCCTGATCGGCCATCGCTCTTGCAGAGGTGAACAGGTTCTGCAGCTCGCGGGTCCGCTGGACCACCTCGCGCGACAGTTCGTAGGAATCGTTCTCCAGCTGGAAGCGGTACTGGATGAACAGCACCGCCTGCAGGCCCCAGTAGAGTCCGAACACGGCCAGCATGGCCCCGGCCGCCAAAGCCAGACCCATGGCCTCCGACCCCGTCCAGCCCGTGAACAGACCCGGTCCCAGGATCGCCAGGGCGGCGAAGGCCGCCAGGGCCCCGGCCTGGCTCAGCCGCTTGACCGTCACATGGACGATCAGGGCCCGGAAGACGCGCCGGCCATAGCTGTGGATGCGGCTGCGGATGTCCTGGTCGACCGGGAACCGCTCCTCGATCTGGCGGCTGAACAGGACGTGGAACCGGTCCGGCTTCCCGTCGGTCTCCCAGAAGGGAAAGATGTCGAGCGGCTGGTTGAAATATTCGTCGATATGGGACGAGACGATCGCCTCGGCCTCGGGCGTGGCGGCGAAATATTCGCTCTCCGAAATGGGGCGCAGGATTCCGTCGCCGCCACGCAGGGGGGCGCGGCCGTGGTTGGGCGTCGGAGGCGGCACGGGCCGGTTGGCGCTGTCCTCGGCTCCCGGCGGCGGAGGATTCGGCGCGGCGTGCAGCCGGGCGTCGTGGCCCTGGCCGCCATGGCCGCCGTCCAGCGGCGCCGGGGCATGCCCGTCGTGCCCGTGTCCGTGGTTATGATCGTCGTGCGACATACGCTTCGGCGGCCCCTGATCCCTGAGCCCGGCAGTATGGCGGATCGCCGCCGCCGGGCCGATGGTCTTCCCTCATGGCGCGAAGCTGCGCCACGGCTCAGGTATCGGCGTTAACCCTGCGCCTCGGCAAGTGAAGTTTCGGTCAGAACGGATATCGCGCCATGGCCGCCGCGAAACCGAGCAGAGGAACCAGCAGCAGGGCTTCAACGCCGAGGGCGGCGACGACCCTGCGCCGGTCGGCCGCGTCCGGCTGGAAGGACGGATCGGTCTTCAGCGCCCGCGCCCAGGCGATGAAGCGGATCGTCGGGATAATCGACACCAGGCCGATGATCGCGAAGGTCGCGACCTTGGCCCAGAAGAAGGGGTTGGTCTCATAGAAGGCCCAGCCCTTGCCGCCGAGGAACACCCGGCCGGCGCCGACGATCAGGACCAGTCCCGCCGTCGCCCCGAAGCCCGCGTCCAGCCGTCCCAGACGGCGCACGTCGATCGTCGGAATGCGCATCATCACCCGTTCCGCCATCAGCATGGCGACCAGTCCGAAAACCAGAATGTGGTGCGCGATGGCCAGTCCGAAATCGAGCACGCACGCCTCCTTCGTTTTGCCGCCGGGTGCAGTATAAGCGCCCCACCATGACACGTCTTCTGATCGTTGCAGCCGGGGGCGCCCTCGGCGCCGTGGCCCGCTACGGCGTCGGCGCCTGGGCCATTCGCCTGTTCCCGGCCGCCGTCTGGCCGTGGGGCACGCTGGCCGTCAATGTGGTCGGCGGCCTGCTCATGGGAGTGTTGGCCGGCTGGCTGGCCTTCCGGGGCGGGGCCCACGGCGAAAGCATCCGCCTGTTCGCCGCCGTCGGCGTGCTGGGCGGCTTCACCACCTTCTCGGCCTTCTCGCTGGAGACGGCCCTGATGATCGAGCGCCGTCAATTGGCCATGGCGGGGGGCTATGTCGCCGCCTCGGTGGCGCTTTCGGTGCTCGCCCTGTTCATCGGCCTGATGGTCGCCCGCCGCGCCTTCGGAGCCCCTCTTTGACTGACGAACCCATCAGGGACGCCGAGCCCGCCCCGAAACGCGAGGTGCTGACGATCTACGTCGCCGAGGCCGAGGACGGCATTCGTCTGGACCGCTGGTTCCGCCGTCGCTGGCCGCACCTGTCCAACATCCAGGTGCAGAAGATGGCCCGCAGCGGCCAGATCCGCGTCGACGGCGCCCGGATCAAGCCCGAGGGCCGCCTGACCGCCGGCGCCGCCGTGCGCGTGCCGCCGATCCCGGACGACACCTCGCGTCAGGCGGGCGACGTCCACACCCTGAGCCCGCAAGACATAAAGTTCGCCAAATCCCTCGTGCTGTACGAGGACGACATGGTCATCGCCATCAACAAGCCCCACGGCCTCGCCGTCCAGGGCGGCACCAAGACCAGCCGCCACGTCGACCGTCTGTTGTCGGCCTGGGGGGAGGGGATGGACCGGCCGCGTCTGGTCCACCGCCTCGACCGCGACACCTCGGGCGTCCTGCTGCTCGGCAAGGGGCCAGAGGCCGCCAAGCGGCTGGCCGGGGCCTTCGCCCGGCGTCAGGCGAAGAAAACCTACTGGGCCATCGTCATCGGCAACCCCAAGCCTTCCGCCGGCCAGATCGACATGCCGCTGAAGAAGACCGGCATCAACGATTTCGAGATGATGCGCCCCGCCGACCGCAAGGACCCGCGCGCCGAGCCTGCCGAGACCGCCTTCGCCACCATCAGCCGCGCCGCCCACCGCGCCGCCTGGATGGCCCTGCGCCCCTTCACCGGCCGGACCCACCAGCTGCGCGCCCACATGGCCGGCATCGGCCATCCGATCCTCGGCGACCCCAAATACGGGGATGAGAAGTCGAAGGAGCTGTCCGGCCCGCTGAAGCTGCAGCTCCACGCCCGCAGCATCGAACTGGAGCATCCGCGCGGCGGCATGCTGAAGGTCACGGCTCCCCTGTCCCCCGAGATGAAGGCGGGTTTCGCCCACTTCGGTTTCGACGAGCACGAGGGCAACGAGAGCGATCCGTTTGAAGGGGTCCGCCGCCAGCGATGACCCGGCCCCTCGCAGTCTTCGACATCGACGGCACCCTCGTCGACAGCCGCGCCTCGATCCA
Source organism: Brevundimonas sp. BR2-1 (assembly GCF_037626195.1). NCBI lineage: Bacteria > Pseudomonadati > Pseudomonadota > Alphaproteobacteria > Caulobacterales > Caulobacteraceae > Brevundimonas > Brevundimonas sp. BR2-1. The sequence continues at coordinate 41,537 of NZ_JARKMV010000005.1, forward strand.
CCGCGCGGCCTGCGAGGCGGCGCGCGCCATCGGCCTGCCCGAGCCCGACTACGACCGCGTCCGTCAGATCGTCGGTCTGTCGCTGGAGCACGCCATGGCGGTGCTGGAGCCGGGTCTCGCCCCCGACGAACTGGCCCGCTTCATCGCCGGCTTCCGCGCCAGCTTCCAGCGCATGTATGACGAGGGTCACGAGGAGCCGCTCTATCCCGACGCGACCGCCACCCTGCGCCGCCTGCACCGCGACGGCTGGCGGCTGGCGCTGGCCACCGGCCAGAACCGCCGCGGCGTGGCCCGAAACCTCGCCCGCGAGGGCTGGGCCGACATGTTCCTGTCGACGCACTGCGCCGAGGACGGCCCCGGCAAGCCCGATCCCGCCATGCTCCACGCCGCCATGGCGGCCTGCGACGCCGGGCCGGAAAGCACCGTCATGATCGGCGACACCGCCCACGACATCCTGATGGCCCGCAACGCCGGCGTCCTGCCGCTGGGCGTCGCCTGGGGCTTCCACACCGTCGAGGAACAGCAGGCCGCCGGGGCCCGCCACGTCGCCCGATCCTTCTCCGAGCTGACCGTGGTGCTGGACGGCTTCGCCGCCCTGACCCGCGCCGCCTGAGACTCCGAATGAGCCACATCCCGCCCCTCGATCCCAACGTCGCCGCCCGCAAGGGCTTCCGCGAGTCCGAAGAGCGGCTCAAACGCTTCTGGACGACCGCCGACGTCAGGGAAGGGAAGGGGGGCTGGGCCGTGACCCTCGACGGCCGCACCCCGAAAACCCCGGCCCATGCGCAGTTGATCCTCCCCACGGAGGCCGCCGCCCGCCTGGTCGCCGACGAATGGGCCGCCCAGGGCGAGTTCATCGACCCCGCGACCATGCCGGCGACCCGTCTGGCCTCCACCGCCATCGACCGCGTCAGCCAGGCTCGCGAACCCGTGGCCGGGGAGATCGCCGCCTTCGCCGGCTCGGACCTGCTCTGCTACCTCGCCGACCATCCGACCTCGCTGGCCGTCGAACAGGCCCGCGAATGGACGCCGTGGCGCGACTGGGCGGCGCTGGAGCTGGGCGTGACGCTGGAAGCCGCCGAGGGGATCATCCACCGGCCCCAGGATCCCGCCGCCGTCGCCGGGGTTCGGGAGCTGGCCCTGCGGCTGGACGATTTCGCCCTGACCGGCCTGGCGACCGCCGTGCCCCTGTTGGGCTCCGCCGTCCTCGGCCTCGCCGTCCAGCGCGGCGTCCTGTCGGGCGAGGCGGCCTTCGAGCTCAGCCGCCTCGACGAGGCTTTCCAGGAGCGCCAGTGGGGCGTCGACGAAGAGGCCGCCGAACGCACCGCCGGCCGCCGCGCCGAGGCCGTGCTGCTGGACCGGTGGTTCAAGGCGCTTGCCGCCTGAGCCGTCCCTCCTTAAGCCTCGCGCTCAAGGAGACACCGCATGAAGACCATCCTCGAACAGCTGGAACAGCGCCGCGCGGGCGCCCGCCTCGGCGGCGGCGAGAAACGCATCGCCAGCCAGCACGGCAAGGGCAAGCTGACCGCCCGCGAACGCATCGACGTCCTGCTCGACGAAGGCTCCTTCGAGGAAACCGACATGTTCGTCGAGCACCGCTCGACCCAGTTCGGCATGGAGAACCAGCGCATCCCCGGCGACGGCGTGGTCACCGGCCGTGGCACCATCGGCGGCCGTCTGGTCTATGTCTTCTCCAAGGATTTCACCGTCTTCGGCGGTTCGCTCTCGGGCGCCCACGCGGCCAAGATCGTCAAGATCCAGACCATGGCCCTGACCAACGGCGCCCCGATCATCGGCCTGTTCGACGCCGGCGGCGCCCGCATCCAGGAGGGGGTCGAGGCCCTGGCCGGCTATGCCGACATCTTCCTCCAGAACACCCTGGCCAGTGGCGTCATCCCCCAGATCAGCGTCATCATGGGCCCCTGCGCCGGCGGCGACGTCTATTCCCCGGCCATCACCGATTTCATCTTCATGGTGAAGGACACCTCCTACATGTACGTGACCGGCCCCGATGTGGTGAAGACGGTCACCAATGAGGTCGTCACCCACGAGGACCTGGGCGGCGCCCGCGTCCATTCGCAGAAGTCGGGCGTCGCCGACGGCGCCTTCGAGAACGATCTGGAGGCCCTCAGCGAGGTCCGCCGCCTGATCGGCTTCCTGCCCCTGTCGAACCGCGAAAAGCCCCCGGTCCGCGACAGCTACGACGACCCCGAGCGCGACGAGGCCAGCCTGGACACCCTGGTCCCGGCCAATCCGAACCAGCCCTATGACATCAAGGAGCTGATCCTGAAGACGGTCGACGAGGCCGAATTCTTCGAGATCGCCCCCGACTTCGCCAGGAACATCGTCACCGGCTTCGGCCGCCTCGACGGCCAGACCGTTGGCGTCGTCGCCAACCAGCCCCAGGTGCTGGCCGGCGTCCTCGACATCGACTCCAGCCGCAAGGCCGCCCGCTTCGTGCGCTTCTGCGACGCCTTCGACATCCCGCTGGTCACCTTCGTCGACGTGCCCGGCTTCATGCCCGGCACGCGTCAGGAGTACGGCGGCCTGATCAAACACGGCGCCAAACTGCTGTTCGCCTATGCCGAGGCCACCGTGCCCAAGCTGACCGTCATCACCCGCAAGGCCTATGGCGGCGCCTATGACGTGATGAGCTCCAAACACCTGCGCGGCGACGTCAACTACGCCTGGCCCTCGGCCGAGATCGCCGTCATGGGCGCCAAGGGCGCGGTCGAGATCATCTTCCGCAAGGAGGCCGGCGACCCCGAGGCCCTGGCGGCGCGCGAGGCCGAGTACAAGGAGAAGTTCGCCAACCCCTTCGTGGCGGCGGGCCTCGGCTACATCGACGACGTGATCATGCCGCACGGGACGCGGAGACGGCTGATCCGGGCGCTACGGACGCTGAAGAACAAGTCGCAGAGCAATCCGTGGAAGAAGCACGATAATATTCCACTGTAGTCGAATGTTTGGGATCGTCACAGCGAGTGATTTTCGGGACAAGGCGCGACGCGACAGCGCAGCGCTTCAGGCGGACATTGCAAATCCAGATCTCGCAATGAACGCGGTGCTCTCGAACTTCCATCTCCACGAATGGATCTGGACGCAAGTTCTGAAGCCGATGGCGCCGCCAACCCTGCGGGGCGCTGTTTTTCGAAGCAAAGCGGACTGGCTTCGATGGCTGGACGCGAACTGCCCACACTTCCAACTCATTCAAGCGTTGGCCAACGGCTCGAAGCACTGCTTCGTAGCAACGATACCGAACGGGTGGGGGGCTACGGTCGAGGCCCATATGGCGTCGGTCCGTTCGGAAAACCGTATTTGCTTATCGACCTCGGCGCAGAACTCGAAGCCCGAGACCGTTGGCTTGCCGGAAGTAAAATGATCGACGAGGTGAGCGCCTTCTGGGCCCTCAGGCGACCTGTCTGAGGCCCGCCCGCAGGGCGTCGCCGCCGCCGGCCAGTTCGGCCTCGACGGCGCCGTGCTCGCGGATCCAGATCGGCGTCGCCGCCGCCAGCAGGGCCCGGCCCGCATCGGTCAGGGCGGGGCGGCGGCTGCGCCGGTCCTTCGGATCGACGCCCAGCACGACCGCCCCCATCCGCTCCAGCGGTTTCAGATTGGCCGTCACCGTCGACCGGTCCATGGCCAGCAGGGCGGCCACCGCCCCGATGGCCGGCGGCTCGGGCCGGTTCAGACTGTTCAGCAGCGAGAACTGGCCGCTGGTGATCCCCAGGTCCCTGAACGCCTCGTCGAACCGCCGCGACAGGGTCCGCGCCGCCCGCTGGGCGTGCAGGCACAGGCAGTGGTCGCGGATGTGCAGGGTGGCGGCGTAGGGTGCCGGGACCCCGGCTGCGGCGTTTGACATGTCTCCAGATATGTTGATATCAACCCAACTGTCAAATCCCGAAGGAGCCCCCATGATCCAGGTCACCGCGTTCAAATGGGTGCCGCCGTTCGCCCAGGGATCCGTCCGCGACATCCGCGTCCGCTGGGCGCTGGAGGAGGCGGGGCTGGGCTATGACGACCATCTGATCGGTTTCGAGGACCAGTCGACGCCGGCCTATCGCGCCCGCCAGCCCTTCGGCCAGGTGCCGGCCTTCAGTGACGGCAAGGTCGAGATGTTCGAGAGCGGCGCCATCGTCCTCCATATCGCGCAGAACTCGGACCAGCTGATGCCTGCCGACGAAGCGGGCCGCGCCATGGTCATGACCTGGCTGTTCGCCGCCATGAACAGCGTCGAGCCGTATGTCGCGGAACTGGCCACGATCGATCTGTTCAACGCCGACAAGGCATGGGCGAAGGAACGGCGGCCCGAGGTCGAGACCATGCTGCGCAAGCGTCTGGCCGACCTGCAATCCGCCCTCGGCGGCCGCCGCTGGTTCGCCTGCGATCGCTTCAGCGCCGCCGACATCCTGATGACCCATGTGCTGCGCGACCTGCGCCATACGGACATCCTCGCCGACTATCCGGCACTGGCCGACTATGTCGCCCGCGCCGAGGCCCGCCCGGCCTTCCAGCGGGCGCTGGCCGACCAGCTGAAGCCGTTCCGGGAGGCGGAGGCGAGGAACCCGGAGCTGGTGGCGGGAGGCGCCTGAGCATGGCCCGGATCGTCTTCGGAATGAACGTGTCGCTGGACGGCTATGTCGACCATGACCGGTTCGAGCCGGGCCCCGAGCTGTTCCGGCACTGGATCGAGCAGGTGCGCGGCCAGACAGCCAGCGTCTACGGCCGCCGCGTCTACGAACTCATGCGCTACTGGGACGAGGACCAGCCCGACTGGACCCCGGACCTGCACGAATTCGCGGCGGCCTGGCGCAACCAGCCCAAATGGGTGGCGTCGCGCTCGCTGACCTCCGTCGGTCCCAACGCCACCCTTGTCAGCGAGGACATCGAGGGCGTGGTTCGCGAGCTGAAGAACGACCTTGAGGGCGAGATCGACGTCAGCGGCCCGGCCCTCGCGCAAAGCCTGGGCAAGGCGGGGCTCATCGACGAATACCGGCTCTATTTCCGCCCCGTCGTGCTGGGAAGCGGCAAGCCCTTCTTCGCCGGCGCCATGCCGCCGCTTCGCCTCGTCACCCACGAACTGATCGGCGAGGACGCGGTGCGGCTGACCTACGTTCCCGCAAGCGACTGACTCAGCCGACCAGCGCCGTCCGCTCCTCGGGCGTCAGCATCCGCCACTTCCCTTCGGGCAGATTGTCCAGCTTCAACGGCCCGATCCGGATGCGGATCAGATCGACGACCTCCAGATCGACCATCTCGCACATCCGCCGGATCTGCCGGTTGCGGCCCTCGCGCAGGATGAATTTCAGCCGGAAGGACTCCATCCGGCTGACGTACGCCGGCTTCAGCTGGCGGCCGTCCAGCATCAGCCCATGGCGCAGGATCTTCAGCTTCTTCTCGGTGATGTCGCCGACGACCCGGACCAGATACTCCTTGTCCAGACCGGACTGCGGCCCGATCACCGCCTTGGCCACCACCCCGTCCGACGACAGCAGCAGCAGGCCGCGCGAATCCTCGTCCAGCCGGCCGATCGGAGGCAGGGAGGCGCCCTCTGCCGGGACCGCGCCCTCGCCGACGCGATTGGCCTCGGTGATCAGTCGCACCGCCGGGATCTTGTCCGGCTCGGGCTGGCCCGAGACGTAGCCCATCGGCTTGTGCATCACGATGGTCACCCCCTCCGCCAGGGCGGCAGTGGCCCGCTCGTTCAGGGTCAGGGTCTGGCCGGTCTCCAGCTTGCGGCCCGCGTCGGTCACCACCTCGCCGTCGACCGACACCAGGCCGTCGGCGATCAGGGCGTCGGCCTCGCGCCGCGAGCAGACGCCGGACTGACCCAGCCATTTGTTGATCCGGACCGGCTCGGGGCCGTCATAGGTGCGCGAGAAGGCCATGCGGGGGTCCGTAGCCGCACGGCTGAGCGAGGTCTAGCCGCCGAAGACCGCGGCGATGGCGGCCCGCGCCACCTCGTCGTCCTGGGCCGACGAGGCCCTCGACACGCCGATGGCCCCGATGACCCGGCCGTCGACCACCACGGGCACGCCGCCGGCGACAGGCACAATGCCGTCGATCGCCAGCAGAGCCATGCGGCCGGCCGCCAATCGCTCCTCCGCCGAGGCGGACGCGGCGCGGAAACGGGCCGAGGACCGGGCCTTGGCCTGGGCGACGTTGATCGAGCCGTACTGGACGTCGTCCATCCGCCCGAAGGCGACCAGTTCGCCCGAAGGCTCGACGACGGCGACGGCCAGACGGAAGCCGCGAGCCCGGCCGGCCTCGATAGCCCGGTCGATCAGCGCCTGCGCCGCCGCCAGCCCGATCGGCGCGCCATAGGGCGGGGCCGGAGCCGCCGGAGGCGTCGCCGGGGCAGGGGCGGTCTGGCTCCATGCCGGAACGGCGGTGGCCAGAACGACCAGAATGGCGACGAGACGTTTCATGGCGGCGCTCCGGTGAAGGTTGGTTGATGCCGCCACATCCGGCCCGGAAGCACAAGGGCGGGCCGTCAGCTCCGCCGGAACAGCAGCATCAGATTATTGGCCGGCATGGCGGTCCGCAGGGTCAGGACCAGCCCTTCCGCCCTCGCCGCCGTCACGACCGCGTCCCGGTCGCGCAGGCCCCAGGTCGGGTCCCGGCTCTTCAGGCTCTCGTCGAACGCGGCGTTGGACGGGGCCAGCGGAACCTCCGCCTCCCGATACGGCCCGTAGAGGGCCAGCAGGCCGCCGGGCGCCAGAACCCGCCCCGTCAACGCCATCAGCCCCTCGGTCGCCGCCCAGGGGCTGATGTGGATCATGTTGATGCAGACCACCGCCTGCACCGGCCCCTGCGGCCAGGTCGCCGGATCAATCATGTCCAGCGCCAGCGGCTCCCGCAGGTTCGGCAGGCGCGCGGCCCGGGCCCAGGCCGCGATGCTGGCCCGCGCCTCGGCCGACGGATCGGTGGGCGTCCAGGCCAGTCCGGGCAGGGCGCCGGCGAAGGCGACCGCGTGCTCGCCCGACCCGGCCGCGATCTCCAGCACTTCGCCCCGCGCCGGAAGATGGGCCCGCAAGACCTCCAAGATCGGCCCGGTGTTCCGCGCCACGGCGGGCGATCTCAGGCCGCCGGCGGGAGTCGCTTCGATCGGGTCCATGGTCTGCATGACGGTTCCGATACCCTGCCCCGACGCCCGCAGGGAACGGAAATATGCACCGGTCACAGAGCTCTCCGCTCGCGAGAGGTTGAAACGTGCATCGGTTGACGCCGCGTCCGCTTCGGTGTCATTCCGGCTGAAACATTGCGTGATGAGTACGCAGCGGAGGAGCCACGGCGGCGTCAGATCGCCGGGCGACGTTCAGGAGAATGCGCGTGACCAGTTCCGTTCCCGGCCTGCTTCCGGCCCCCACCAACCATGCCGGCCTCATCGCCTGGGTCGAGCAGATCGCCGCCCTGACGAAGCCCGCCCGCGTCCACTGGTGCGACGGCTCGGAAGCCGAGAAGTCGGCTATCGTCGCCGACCTGATCGGCAAGGGCACGCTGAAGGAACTGGATCAGGGCAAACGCCCCGGCTGCTACTACGCCGCCTCGGATCCCAGGGACGTGGCCCGCGTCGAGAGCCGCACCTTCATCTGCTCGGCCAACCGGATCGACGCCGGCCCGACCAACAACTGGGCCGATCCGGTCGAGATGCGCGAGCGCCTGAATGGCCTGTTCGACGGCTGCATGGCCGGTCGCACCATGTACGTCGTGCCCTTCTCCATGGGCCCGCTGGGCTCCGAACTCAGCGCCCTCGGCGTCGAGATCACCGACAGCGGCTATGTCGCCATTTCGATGGGCATCATGACCCGGATGGGCCAGCCGGTGCTGGACCTGATGGGCGAGGACGGCGTCTTCGTGCCGGCCGTTCACACCCTCGGCGCGCCCTTGGCCGAGGGCCAGGCTGATGTCCCGTGGCCCTGCAACGACGACAAATGGATCGTTCACTATCCCGAGACCCGCGAAATCTGGTCCTACGGCTCGGGCTACGGCGGCAACGCCCTGCTGGGCAAGAAATGCTACGCCCTGCGCATCGCCTCGGTCATGGCCCGCGACGAGGGCTGGCTGGCCGAGCATATGCTGATCCTCAAGCTGACCGATCCCAAGGGGCGAGCCAAATACGTCGCCGCCGCCTTCCCTTCGGCCTGCGGCAAGACCAACCTGGCCATGCTCCAGCCGACTATTCCCGGCTGGAAGGCCGAGACCATCGGCGACGATATCGCCTGGATGCGCTTCGGCGACGACGGCCGCCTTTACGCCGTGAATCCGGAGGCCGGCTTCTTCGGCGTCGCCCCGGGCACCAGCCGCAACACCAACGGCAATGCGATCGCGACCCTGGCCACCAACACCGTCTTCACCAACACCGCCCTGACCGCCGACGGCGACGTCTGGTGGGAAGGCCTGACGAAGGAAGCGCCCGAGGGCCTGACCACCTGGAAGGGTCAGCCGCACGATCCGGCCTCGGGAGAGCCCGCCGCCCATCCGAACGCCCGTTTCGCCGCTCCGGCGTCGCAGTGCCCGACCATCGCGCCGGAATGGGAAGACCCCAAGGGCGTGCCGATCGACGCCATCCTGTTCGGCGGCCGCCGTGCCTCCGCCGTGCCGCTGGTGACGGAAGCCTTCGACTGGGAGCATGGCGTCTTCATGGGCTCGACGGTCGCCTCGGAAGGCACCGCCGCCGCCGAGAACGCCATCGGGGCCCTGCGCCGCGATCCCTTCGCCATGCTGCCCTTCTGCGGCTACAACATGGGCGACTATTTCGCGCACTGGCTGTCGATGGGCGGACGCACCGAGCCGGCGAAACTGCCGCGCCTCTACTTCGTCAACTGGTTCCGCAAGAACGAGGACGGCAAATTCGTCTGGCCGGGCTTTGGTGACAACGCCCGCGTCCTCAAGTGGATTTCGGAACGTCTGGACGGCGAGGCCGAGGCCGTCGACACCCCGGTCGGCCGCGTTCCGACCCGCGAGGCCCTGGACCTGTCGGGCCTGGCCCTGTCGGACGCCGACCTGTCGACCCTGCTGGACGTCGACGCCGAGGTCTGGGCCGAAGAGGCGGCGCTCATTCCGGACTTCTACGCCCAGTTCGGTGATCGCCTGCCCACGCGCCTGTGGGCCCAGCATGAAGCCCTGACGGCCCGTATCGACGCCACCCGCGCCGCCGCCATCGCCGCGGAATAGGGCGCCCAAGCAGCGGACGGCCGCGCCGTCCGCGTAGGCGCCCTTGCAAAGAGAGCCCGGGCGGCCGATCAGATCGCCCGTGGCTTCCTCTCCAGATGTGATCGTCATCGGCGCCGGCGTTCTCGGGCTCTGCACTGCTGCGGAGCTGGGCGCGCGCGGTCACGCCGTGACCGTCGTCGACCCCGGCGGTCCGAACGCCAGTTCCGCGGCCGCCGGCATGATCGCTCCGGCGCTGGAATGCCTCTCGGACGATTCCACGCCCGACCGCGCAGCCCTGCTGAAGCGCGCCCGCGACCGGTGGCCGGACTTCGCCGAAACGTTCGGCCTGGCCCTGACCCGCGACGGCGTCGACTGGCTCGGCCCCGATATTCCCGCCGCCATCGCCCGGCTCTCCGCCATGGGCTTCTCCGCCAGCCAGACGCCGATGGGCCTGACCTCGCCCGAGGATTGGCGCGTCGACGTCGCGGCCGCTCTCAAGTCGCTCGCCCGCGCTCCGGGCGTCACGGTCATTCGCTCCGCCGTGGCGCGTCTGTCCGATGATGCGCGCCGCTGGCGGGTCAAGGCCGAGGACGGACGGACCTGGTTCGCGCCCACGGTCGTGCTCGCCACCGGCGTCGCCGCCCCGCTTCCGGGTTTGCCGCCGCGCACCGCCGCCGCCGTCGCCGCCGTCGAGCCGTTCCGGGGCCAGTTGACGCCGGTTTCGGCGCCGCCGCCGCCGCGGACCCTGCGGACCCCCGATCTCTACATCGTTCCCGCCGCTGGCGGCGTGGTCATCGGCGCCACCATGGAGCGGGGCCGCCGCGACATCGAGCCGGACCTTGAGGAAGCCTCGCGTCGCGTCGCCGCCGGCCTCGCCCTGCTGGGCGCTGAAGGCGAGGCCGGGCCGCCTCGTGTCGGGGTCCGCGGGGCGTCGCCGGATGGCCTGCCGCTGGCCGGTTTCGCCGGAGAGCCCGGCCTGCATCTGGCCTTGGCCCCGTTCCGCAATGGCTGGTTGCTGGGGCCGCTCGTCGCCCAGGTCGTCGCCGACGGTATCGAGGGCAGGGCGCCCGTGATGGACGCCGCCGCCCTCGATCCGCTCAGGTTCGTCTAGTCTTCGGGCAGGGTGAAGCGCAGGTTGATGCTGACCCGCGATCCCTCCGCCGCGCCATTGACCGTCCGCGGATTGATCCGGAATTGGCGCGACAGGCTCTGGGCCGCCCGGCCGAAATTATAGCCGCCGGGCGTCTCGCGCGTGACGTTGCAGTCCGTGACGAAGCCGGTGGGCAGGACCAGACAGTTCAGCGACGCCGAACCGGCGACATCGGCCTGAAGCGCACGTTTCGGATAGGCGTCCATCATCTGGTCGGCCGAAGGCTGCCGCGACCAGCTCGGATTCCGGATCACCGGCGCGGGCGCAACGACGGGCTCGGTGGTCGTGCTGCGGGGTTCGAAGACGTCGACAACCGTGTCCGTCGTGATGACCGTCGTCTCGCCCACCGGCTCATTGGTGGATTCGGTCGGCAGCGTCTCGACCGGCGTGCGCGGGACAGGCGTGTCGTTGACGTTGGGATTCGGGGCCGGCGGCGTCTTGGCCTCGACCGGTTCCGGGGGTGGCAGCCGCCGGAAGGTCACGTCGATCGGCGGCCTTTCCGGCGGGGCAACCACCAGCGGCATCTCGAACCGCTGATAGTAGAGCGCCACGCCCAGACCCGCATGGGCGGCCAGCACGATCCCGGTCGCGATCCAGGTCGCGCGGGAAAACCGGGGTCGCTTGCGATCGTTGAAATCCAGCGGATGCACCATTCCGGGCCCGCCAGCGGTCGTCATCATCATGGCCGTCACTCCCTGTCTCTCGCCGTCCCCACAGCGTCCCACGGGGAAGTTGAGCGCCGGGCTTGCGGCAAGTTTTGGACGAGCGTGGCCTTGGAAACGCCACGGACCGCGCCGCTGCTGCGCAGGTTAAGGGATTGTGGACGTTAACCTTGCCGTTAGGATTTGATTAACCACGGTCGCCCAGCCTCATAGCCATGAACATCGGAGCGATTCCATCCTCTGGCGGAGTCGAGGCGGCCATCCGGCGCGCCTCGAACGCTACGGGCGTGGACGCCGACTTCCTGGTCCGCACGGCCCGCCGCGAAAGCGCGATGAACCCCTCCGCAAAGGCCCGGACGTCGTCGGCGGCGGGTCTGTTCCAATTCATCGAACAGACCTGGCTGGGAACCGTGAAGGCCCACGGCGCCAAGCATGGCTATGGCCAGTACGCCGACCTGATCTATCGCGGCGGCGACGGCCGCTGGCGGGTCGAGGGCTCGGCCCGCAACATCGTGCTGGACCTGCGTTTTGATCCCCAGGCCGCCTCGACCATGGCGGCGGAACTGACGGCCTCCAATGCGGCCTATCTCCGCGGCCGGTCGGGGCGCGAGCCCGGGGCGGGGGACCTTTACGCCGCCCACTTCCTGGGGCCGGCGGGCGCGGCCCAGCTGATGGACGCCATGGAGCGACGCCCTAACAGCTCCGCCGCGGCGCTGTTTCCAGAAGCGGCCGCCGCCAACCGTTCCATCTTCTTCCGCGATGGCCGGCCTGCGACCGTGGCCGAGGTCCACGCCAATCTGCAGCGCAGCGCCGGCGACGGGGCGCCGGCTGCGGCTTCGGGCTCGATCCAGACGGCGCCCGACCTGTCCGAACGCGACCAGATGCTGGCCGCCCGCCTCGATCGGCTGAAACAGGACCAGAGCCTTCTGGCCCTGCTGCTGGGCCAGGACGGGGAGGGCAAGAACGGCGGCTTCGGCGGCGCCTTCGGCCCGGATGCAGAAGCGCGCATCTGATCCCGAATCCGGTGATGGTAAACCGCCCGTTAGGGATGACGGGCCGATGTTGACCGGCAAATCCTGGATCCGCCCATGACCGCCTATCGCGCCCGTCTCACCGAGATCGACATCCATCGCCTGATCAAGGCGACCGATGAAGACGAGCGCGCGGCCGCGGCCCACAAACTGTGCCGCAGCATGGACAGGGCCCAGCTGGGTGACGACGACCGCGCGGCGGCGCAGAAGATTCTGCGCATGCTGTCGCAGGACGCGGCCGAACTGGTGCGCCGGGCCATGGCGGTGACGCTGAAGGCCTCGGACCTCATTCCCCGCGACGTGGCGCGGCGCATGGCGGCCGACGTCGACAGCGTGGCCCTGCCGATGATCAATTTTTCGCCCGTCTTCACCGACGGGGATCTGATCGAGATCGTCCGCGCCGGCTCAGCCGTGCGCCAGGTCGCGGTGGCCAGCCGCCCGACGGTCGGGCGGGACGTCGCCGAGGCCGTGGCCGAGGTGGGCTGCGAACAGGCCGTGCGGGCGCTGGCGGCCAATGACAACGCCGATGTCGGCGAAACCGCCCTGGGGCGTTGCGTCGACCGGTTCGGAACCTCGCCCGAGATCGTGGCGGCCCTGGCCTACCGCCAGGTCCTGCCCCTGACAGTGACCGAACGGCTGGTCGAACTGGCCTCGGACGCCGTGCGCGAACATCTGGTTACGCGTCATGCCCTGGCGCCTGAGACAGCGATCCGTCTGGCGACCTTCGCGCGGGAGCGGGCCACCGTCGATCTGGTCGATCAGGCTTCCAGCCACGCCGACCTGCCGCAGTTCGTGGAAAGTCTGAACGCGCGCCGCGCCCTGACTCCGTCGTTGCTGCTTCGGGCGCTGGCCCGGGGGCAGATGACGCTGTTCGAGCATGGCATGGCCGAATTGGCCGGCACCCCTCTGGCCCGCGCCTCGCTGATGATCCACGACGCCGGTCCGCTGGGACTGAAGGCCATTTATGACCGGGCAGGCCTGCCGCCGCGGCTGTTCCAGGCCTATCGCGCCGGGGTCGACACCTGGCGCCAGCTTCAGGCCGAGGGCGTGGACACTTCGGGCGACGAGTTCCGCCGCCGGATGCTCGAGCGGTTCCTGACTCAACGCCCGAACGCGCCGCGCGAGGACCTGGCCTGGCTGATGGAACGGCTGGACCACGACCCGCTGCCGGCCAGGGCCCGGCTCAGCGCAGCCGCCTGACAGCACAACGCCCGCCGGTCAGGCGGGCGTCGGCGTGAATCGATTGGCGCAGGCCGGTCAGCCCAGATGCTGGGCGACCCGGCCTTCCAGGGTCTCCGCCAGAACCTTGCCCACCGGATGGTCGTCGGTCTGGATCTGATCGCGGACCACGGCCTTGATGGCGTCGATATGGGCGTCGAGGAGGACGAGCGGGGCGGCCATGCGTTTGGCCGGGTCGTCCATCATCTTGCAGAGGGAACCGGCCAGACGGGTCACCAGCGGATACTGATAGGTCGTGCCCAGGCCCTTCAGGTCGTGGGCGCGGAAATACAGGGCCTCGGCGGTCTGCGCGTTATAGCCCTGGGTGCGGATGTCGGCCTGGGCCTTGTCCAGCTTGACGATCTCGTCCTGCAGCCACTGGCCGAACTGGGAAGACATGGCCTTCAGGGCGGCTTCCGCCTTGGCGATCGCGCCGGCGTCGATTCCGCCGAAAGCTCCGCCGACCTTCATGCGAAGGGTGTTGGGCGGACGGATGACCTGTGCGGGATTGGTCACGGCGAGCTCCTGAGGACAGACCGGAGGCAGTCTGGGCCCGTGTCCCTAAAAAACCGTGCACGGCCTCAGGAGGCGAATTGTTCGGCCAGAACCCGTTCCTCGAACGAGCGTCCGGCGTCGAACAGCATGGTCAGGGCGATGTCGCGGCGTTCGCGGACCTCGACGCGCACCACCCGGCGGACCTCGAAACTGTCGGCCGTGGCGCTGACCGGCCGCTTGTCCGCCTCCAGAACCTCGAAACAGACCTTTGCCTGATGCGGCAGCAGAGCGCCGCGCCAGCGGCGCGGACGGAAGGCGCTGATCGGGGTCAGGGCCAGGACGCGGGAGTCGAGCGGGATGATCGGCCCGTGCGCCGACAGGTTATAGGCCGTCGATCCGGCCGCCGTGGACAACAGGCAGCCGTCGCAGGACAACTCCTCCAGCCTCACGCGGCCGTCCACGCTGATGCGCAGCTTGGCGCTCTGCCGGGTCTGGCGCAGCAGGGACACTTCGTTGATGGCCAGCCCGCTGTGAACCTGACCGGCCTCGGTCCAGGCATCCATCTGCAGGGGGTGGATCACGGCCCGGCCCGCTCCGGCCAGCCGCTCCAGCAAACCCTCCTCCTCATAGTCGTTCATCAGAAAGCCGATCGAGCCCCGGTTCATGCCGAACACGGGGACGCGCCGGTCCATGACGGTATGCAGGGTCTCCAGCATGAAGCCGTCGCCGCCCAGGGCGACGATCACATTGGCCTGATCCGGCTCGACCGAGCCGTAGAGGGAAATGAGCCGCTCGCGGGCGGACTGCGCCTCCGGGCGATCCGAGGCCACGAAGGCCACGCGCATGTCTGGAAGGGGGAGATCGCTCACCGGCCCACGCAAGCCGAGCCGGCGGGCGAAGTCAAACGGCGGCTTTTAATTCGCTGTGGGCGTCGGCCATCAGCGCGCGGAAGGCGCGGGCCGCCGAGGTGGACGACAATGCTCCCCGAAGCCAGACCGCCTCGCCTCTGTCGCCGGGCAGGGACTGGTTCAACTTGCGCAATTCCAGCAGCAGGGTCGGGAACACCGCACGATCGATGCCGACCGTTGCGCAGGCGTAGTAGAGGGCTTCGGGGGTGGAGGCGTTCAGGGCTTCGCGGATGTCGTCGGCGGGGAAACCGCCCAAGGCGGCGAGACCGTGTACGAACAGGCTGAGGCGTTTCTCGCGGATGGCGCGTATGAGGAATCCCGGTCGCAGTTGTCCCGCGGATTGGAGCTTGTCGATGAGCCGGCGTTCCATCCCGTCCCGGGCGGGATCGTCGTGAGGGATATCGTCCGAACGGGCCTGGCGAATGACGCCCTCGACCGCGTCGTAGACCGCCGCGCCCACGGCCTTGTCGTCGACATTGAAGCGGGCGGTGATCGACTGGCGCAGGGCTGTGCCGACCCAGTGGTACATCTGCTCGGCCAACGCCTCGGTCAGACGCGGGTGACGGGTCAGGGGCGCGCGCAGAGCGGCGATACGGCGCGAATGCTCGACCAGCCGCCGAATCCCGTCGACGCTCAGGTCGGCGGTCCGGTTGGTGGCCAGCGCGGTCAGCACCGCCGGTTCGCCGCGGTCGATCACCGCGTCGGCGACCCGCCCGCTGATGTGCGGACGCCGGGCGATGGCGATCTGATGCTCCAGCGAGGCCTGGACCATCACGCGCAGCAGGTCGTCGTCCTGCAGAATGGGGCTGGCGGCCAGAACGGGGCGGGCGATTTCGATCTCGTCCAGCGCCAGCACATTGACCAGGGCCGCCGGGGCCCAGTCGGCGTGCGCCAGCTTCTCGGACAGCGCCTTGCGCACCTCGCGCTCGGCCTGACGCGCCAGGGTCAGGAAGATTTCACCCAGAACCGGCGAGAGCTCCCCCGCGGGCGGGCTTGCGTCGCACAGGGCCACAACGCCAAGCAGCAGCCGTTGCCGGGCGTCCGGACTGGCGTTCCGGGCAAGGGCCAGAAGCTCGCCGGGGGTGGGGGGCTCGACCTCGGGACGGGCAGGCTGGACCAGTTGAACGAGGACCACAGACCTCTCCCATGAGGATATGACGTGATCCATCGTGGGACAGCGGGGCCTAAGACGCGGTTAACGGAAGCTGAATCTTGACGTCGGCCTCGCCCGGCGCGAGCGTGCGCTCAATCAGGAGACGATCATGGCCGACGGTGCGACAACATCGCTCAAATCGAGGGTGTCAGAGGCGGAATGGAACGTCCGCGTCGAGCTGGCCGCCCTTTACCGGCTGGTGGCCCTGCACGGCTGGGACGACATGATCTTCACCCACATCTCGGCGCGCGTGCCTGGCCCCGAGCATCATTTCCTCATCAACCCCTACGGCTGGTATTTCGAGGAGATCACCGCCTCGTCGCTGGTGAAGGTCGATCTGGACGGGAACATCGTCCAGGAGACGACCAGTTTCATCAATCCGGCCGGCTTCACCATCCACTCCGCCATCCATGGCGCGCGCGAGGATGCCCGTTTCGTCATCCACCTGCACACCGTGGCCGGCGTCGGCGTGGCGGCGCAGCAGGAGGGCCTGCTGCCGATCGGCCAGAACGCCTGCCTGCTGCAGCATCAGGTCGCCTATCACGGCTATGAGGGGCTCGCGCTGAACCATGACGAACGTGCGCGGCTGGTGGCCGATCTCGGCGACAAACCGCTGATGCTGCTGCGCAATCACGGAACGCTGGCGGTCGGCCAGACGGCCGCGGCGGCCTGGGTCGGCATGTTCTTCCTCGAACGCGCCTGCGCCCAGCAGGTGGCGGCGCTGTCGGGCGGGCGCGAGCACGTGCTGATGGCGCCCGACGCCGCCCAGGCCGAGACGAAGGAGCAGGGCAAGGGGATCGGCTTCATCTCGGGTCTGGCCTGGCCCGGCGCCCTGCGGATGCTCGACCGGAAATCCCCGGGCTACGACGCTTGAGCCGGATGCCATGAAATCGGCCGGGGGGCTGCTGATCGGACTGGCGGCCTTCGCGACGGCGGGTGCGGCGCAGGCGGGTCCATGGACCCAGCCCAGGGGCCATGGGCAGGTGATCCTGAAATATGAGGACATGCGCGCCGACCGCGGCTTCGATCCGGACGGCTCTCTGGCGGACCTGCCGGCTGAACGGCGCGACACCTCCGTCGGCGTCTTCGCCGAATACGGCCTGACCGGGCGTTTCACCCTGCAGTTCAAGGGCGACTGGCAGTCCGGCGAGGACGCCTTCGTCGACTATGACGGGCGCGGGCCGCTGGAGATCGGCGTGACATGGCAGGCATGGCGCGACGACCGGACCGCCGCCAGCCTGTACGCCGGCTACGCCGACGGCGGCGAGGGCCGCAACGCCGGCTATGCCGCGCCGGGGCAGGGCGACAGCGACTGGGAGGTGCGCGGCTCTGTCGGGCGCTCGTTCGACGGCTGGAGCGGAAGCTGGGCCCCGACCGGCAGTTTCGTGGAGGTGCAGGCCGCGCGCCGCATGCGTCAGGGCCTGCCGGATGAAATCCGCATCGACGCCACGGCGGGGGCGCATTTCAGCGACGACTGGATGGTCCTCGCCCAAGCCTTTGGCGGACAGGCCGACGACGGCGGCCCGCGCTGGCTGTCGGTCGAGGCTTCGGTGGTTCGCGATCTGGGCGACTGGAGCCTGCAGGCCGGCTGGCGCCAGGCGGTCGCCGGCCGCGAGACGCCGGAAAGCGGCGGGCCCGTGATCGCCCTGTGGCGACGGTTCTGACCGCGACATTCAAGCGCGCCTTTCCGGCGACGGAAACCGCACCCGTCCCCGTTTCAATCACTTTGGTTTTGCGTCGACGGCGTCAGCCGCTAAGTCGGCTCGTTCCGCCTGCCAGAGAGCGCCCCGAGTGATCAAACGCCACTTCTTCCTCGCCGCCGCCGCGGTCCTGCTGGGCCTGATGGTCGTGGCTGTCGTGCTGAAGATGGCCTTCGCCGGGGATGAGAAGGCTGGCGGCGGTCCCGGAGGCCGCGGCGGCCCCGGCGGCGGACGCGGCCAGACGGTGTCCGAAGCCGTGATCGGCGCCCGTTCCTTCACCGACGAGATCCGGGTGCTGGGCGTCGCGCGCGGCCGCCGCTCGGTAAACATCACTTCCTCGACCACCGAACTGATCACCCGCGTCCTGTTCACCGACGGACAGCGGGTCGCGGCGGGCGCGCCCCTCGTCGAACTGCAGGCGCGCGAGGAAGACGCCGGCATCATCGAGGCCCGGGCCCAGGTCGCCCAGGCCCAGCGGCAGTACGACCGGTTCAAGACACTGGCTGATCAGGGCATCGCCCCCCGCGTCACCGCCGAGGACGCCCAGACGGCGCTGGCGACGGCGCAGGCTTCACTGTCGGCCGCCCAGGCGCGCCGCGGCGACCGTCTGATCCGGGCCCCGTTCGCCGGGGTTCTGGGCCTCAGTTCCGTGACGGCGGGCACCCTGGTCAATCCGGGCGGGATCATTACCACTCTGGACGACATCGATGTCGTGCGCGTCGATTTCCCCGTCCCCGAGCGCTATCTGGGCGTGCTGCGCGCCGGGACGCCGATCCGGGCCACCATCGACGCCTATGGGAACGAGGTCTTCAACGGCCGCATCGCCCTGATCGACACCCGCATCAACGAACAGACCCGCGCCGTGACCGCCCGCGCCGAAATCCCCAACCCCGGCTATCGCATCCGCCCCGGCATGGCCGTGCGCGTCGCCGTCCAGCAGGGCCAGCGCACCGCGCCGGCGGCGCCCGAGGCGGCGGTCCAGTACGAAGGCGACGGCGCCTTCGTCTATCGCATCGCACGGGGCGAGCGGGGCACAACCGCCCAGCGCGTCGAGGTCGAGACCGGCTCGGTCGAGGGCGGCTTCGTCGAGATCATATCCGGCCTGAACGCGGGCGACCGCATTGTCGGCTCGGGTCTGAACCGCATCCAGCCGGGCGCGCCGGTCAGCGTCGCCGGCCAGGGCGGCGGCAGAGGGCAGGGCGGCGTACGCGACGCGGCTCCCGCAAAGGGCGCCGCCCGATGATGCTGTCCGACCTCGCCGTCCGCCGCCCCGTCTTCGCGGCGGTGGCGGCCATCGTTCTCTGCGTAATCGGCGCTGCGGCCTTCTTCTTCCTGCCGGTGCGCGAGCTGCCTGACGTGGATCCGCCCATCGTCTCGGTCAGCACCAGCTACGCGGGCGCCTCGGCCGAGGTCATAGAAAGCCGGATCACCGAGCCGATCGAACAGCAGATCGCCGGCATCCAGGGTGTCGAGCGCATCAACTCGTCCAGCCGCGACGGCCGCTCGAATGTCTCGATCGAATTCTCGCTGGACCGCAACATCGACGACGCCGCCAATGACGTTCGCGACCGGGTGTCCCGCGTCGTCGGCCGTCTCCCGGATCAGGCCCAGCCGCCGGAAGTGTCCAAGGCCGACACCGACAGCCAGCCGATCATGATCCTGTTCCTGCGTTCCAGCGTGATGAACCGGCTGGAGCTGACGGACTACGCCGACCGTTATCTGATCGACCGTCTGGCCACAGTGCCCGGCGTGGCGCAGGTGCAGATCTACGGCGAGCAGCGCTACGCCATGCGCATCTGGCTGGACGCCTCGGCGCTGGCCGCTCGCGGCCTGACCGTGACCGATGTCGAGACCGCCCTGACGGCCCAGAACGTCGAACTGCCCGCCGGCCAGCTCGAGTCGGGCCAGAAGGACTACACCGTCCGCGTCGCCCGCACCTACGCCCGCGCCGAGGACTTCCGCCAACTGCCCATCGGCACGCGCGGCTCCGGCACGGCGGCGACCACAACGACCGGCGCGGCGTCCAGCGCGACCGCCCTGCCCAGCGGCGCCTCGGGCGCCATCCAGGGCCAGTCCGGCTACGTGACCCGGCTGGGCGACATCGCCCGCATCGAAGAGGCCCCGGCCGAGGATCGCCGCCTGTTCCGTGGCAACGGACAGGATCAAATCGGACTCGCCGTCACCCGACAGGCCCAGTCCAACGACCTCGCCATCTCAAAGGGCGTCAGGGACATGCTGGAGCAGGTCCGTCCCAGCCTTCCGGCGGGCGCCGAATTGGTCGTGGGGTCGGACAACTCCGTCTTCACCTCTCACGCCATCGAGGAGGTCTGGATCACCATCGGCATTTCGCTGGCCCTGGTGGCGCTGGTGAATTTCATCTTCCTCGGCAGCATGCGGGCGGCATTCATCCCCTCGATCGTCGCGCCCATCTGCCTTCTCTCCACCTTCATCGTCCTGGCCCCGCTGGGCTTCTCGCTGAACCTGCTGACCCTTCTGGCGCTGGTTCTGGCCATCGGTCTGGTGGTCGACGACGCCATCGTGGTGACCGAGAACATCCAGCGCCGTCTCGACCACGGCGAGCCGCCACTGGTGGCCGCGGAGCGCGGCACGCGTCAGGTGTTTTTCGCGGTGGTGGCGACAACCATCGTCCTGCTTGCTGTGTTCGCCCCGCTGCTGTTCCTGCCTGGCTATGTCGGCCGACTGTTCATCGAGCTGGCCGCGGCGATCGCGGCGGCCGTCGCCTTCTCGGCTTTTCTGGCCCTGACCTTGTCGCCCATGCTGGCTTCGCGCATCCTGAAACCCGCTTCGGGCGGCGGCTGGCTGGCGCGCAGGGTCGATCGCGCCATGGAGGCGCTGCGCAACTCCTATCAGAATTCGCTTCAGGCCCTGCTCGGCAAGCGCATCGCGGTTGTGGGCGTATCCGCCCTGGTGCTGATGGTCGCCGGCGGCGCGGCGGCGATGTTCTTCGCCCTGCCCAATGAACTGGTTCCGGCGGAAGACCGCGGCCGGGTGCAAATCCGGGTCCAGGGACCCGAGGGCGCCGGCTTCGACTACACGCGAAAGATCATGATGGGGATCGAACCCATACTCGCCGAATACAAGGCCAGCGGCGAAGCCGACAGCTACCTGATCTCCGCTCCCGGATTTGGCGGCGGCGGCTTCAGCTCCGGTAACGGCGTGCTGATTCTCAGCGACTGGTCGGAACGTGACCGTGCCGCCGACGAGATCGCCCAGGAGCTGAACGGCAAGTTGCGCGGCCAGACCGACGCCCAGGTCAACGCCTCGGTCCCCGGCGCCTTTCAGCGCGGCGGCGGCAACTCCAACTCGATCGAGATGGTCGTCACCGGCGCCGAATACGAGGACATCTACAACTGGCTGCAGCCCGTGCTCGCGGCCTCGCTGGAGAACCCCGGCTTCTCGCGTCCGCGCCTGAACTACGAGCCGAACGCCCCCCGTCTGCTCGTCGACGTCAATCCGGAGAAGGCGGCCGCGCTGGGGGTGTCGTCCCAGGCCGTGGGCCGCACGCTGGAGACCATGTTCGGCTCCCGCCGCGCCACCACCTATCTGCGCGGCGGTCAGGAATACGACGTCATCCTGCAGACCCGGCGCGACGACCGGCGCAGCGTGGGCGACCTCGAAGCCCTGTATGTCGCGACCGGATCGGGCCAGCTGGTCCCGCTGTCTGCGGTGGTCACCACCCAGACGTCGGGCGACACGCCCGACCGGCGCCGGCTGGACCGGCAACGGGCCATCTCGATCTCGGCCGACCTGAACCCCGGCACGACCCTGGCCGACGCAACCGAATTCATGACCCGGGTGTCGCGCGAACAGCCCCAGGGCGTGGTCACCACCCAGTGGGGCGGGGCCGCGCGTGACCAGCAGGAGGCGGGCGGCGCCGTCGCCGCGGCCTTCGGCCTGGCCCTGTTGCTGGTCTTCCTCGTGCTCGCGGCCCAGTTCGAAAGCTGGATAACCCCCGCGGTGATCATGCTGACCGTGCCGCTTGCCGCCGCGGGCGGCCTGTTCGGCCTGATGATGGCGGGCTCCAGCCTGAACATCTACTCCCAGATCGGCCTGATCATCCTGATCGGCGTGGCGGCCAAAAACGGCATCCTGATCGTCGAATTCGCCAACCAGCTGCGCGACCAGGGCCGGTCAATCCATGATGCCATCATCGAGTCGTCCACCTTGCGCCTGCGTCCGATCATCATGACCTCGATCGCCACCGCCTTCGGCGCCCTGCCTCTGGTGCTGTGGCAGGGCGCGGGCGCCGGCAGCCGCCAGACCATCGGCGTGGTCATCTTCGCCGGGGCCATGTTCGCGACCCTGCTGACCCTGTTCGTGGTGCCGGTGATCTACGGCGTGCTGGCGCGCTTCACCAGATCGCCTGAGTACACGGCCCGCAAGATCGAGGAGTGGGAGGCCACCGAGGCGACTGCCAACGACGCTGTGCCGGCGGCGGCGGAGTAGAACACGCTTGTCGGGCGCCGTCTCCGGTGGGGCTGGACTGTCCGAATGACAGCCGCCCGCGCTCCCCTTCGCCTGCGGCCGTTCCGAAATGTCCGAAAGTGTCCCACGAATTTTCGCGGACAACGGACAACTCAGTTGGAGGGCGCCGCCACGGGCAAGCCCGCCGGCGGCGTGTAGCCCGTCTCGACCTTGAGCCAGGCGATGACATCCCGACGATCCGTCGCGTCGGGCAGACCGGCAAAGCTCATCTTGGTGCCGCGCAGGAAGGTCCGCGGGTTCTCCAGCCAGTGATCCAGACGTTCAGCGTCCCAGACGAAGCCGGCCCCCTTCACGGCGGCCGAATAGTTGAACTGCGGATGACTCCCTGCAGGACGTCCGAAGACGCCGTACAGATTCGGCCCGGTCATGTTCGGCCCGCCCTCGGTGACGGTGTGGCACGAACGGCAGCGGGCGAAGACGCGGCGGCCGTTTTCCAGATCGGCCTGATTATAGGGCGCGGGCAGGGCGGCCAGCAGGGCCGCCTTTTCCGCCGCAGTCGGCGTGGGCCGGGCGGGGGCGGCCGGAGCAGCTGCCCCGTCGTCGCCCCGGCCACAGCCGGCCAGGGTCACGGCGACGAGGGCGGTCAGGACGAGGCGGGTCATAGGCGGCTCCGGCGATACCCGCCCTTGATAGCCGAACCGCCGCGCCCGGCAACCGGTGCGGCGTCATGCCGGACTGGACGGCGGCTGTTCGCACCTGATAATCACTGTCAACAAGCGCGGGAGACCGCGACGACCCCTGCGAGCGTGATGTCCGATACCCTCAAGTTGAGCCAGGCCCGTCAGGGCGACCGCGGCGTCATCGTCCAGGTCGGCGATCACTGCCATCACGACGAGCACGCGATGGAGCTGGAACGCCGTCTGCTGGAGCTCGGCTTCGTCGAGGGCGCGTGTGTCGAGGTGCTGCACGAGGGCCTGTTCGGCCGGGATCCCATCGCGATGAAGGTGGACGACATGCGCGTCGCCCTGCGCCGGCACGAGGCCGCCAGCCTGACCGTCCGTTTCGAAGCCGTCGCCGTCATGGAAGCCGGCTTCCTGCCGGAAGAGGCGACCGCCTGATGGATATGGCGGTGCGGAGCGCGCGCGTTGCGCTCGTCGGAAATCCCAACAGCGGCAAGACGGCCCTGTTCAACGCCCTGACCGGCGCCCACCAGAAGGTCGCCAACTACGCCGGCGTCACGGTCGAGCGTAAGGAGGGCCTGATCCGCGCGGCCGACGGCCGCACCCTGTCGGTGCTCGACCTGCCCGGCACCTATTCCCTGCGCGCCCGCAGCCCCGACGAGGAGGTCACCCGCGACGCCGTCCTCGGCAGGCTGGCGGGCGAGACCCCGCCCGACGTGATCATCTGCGTCGCCGACGCCACCAACCTGCGTCTGGTCCTGCGTCTGGTGCTGGAGCTGAAGGCCGTCGGCCGGCCGATGGTGCTGGCGCTCAACATGTACGACATTGCCCAGCGTCAGGGCCTGCGCATCGATCTGGAGCGGCTGTCGGCTGAACTGGGCGTACCGGTCGTTCCGACAACCGCCACCCGCAAGCGCGGCATCGACGATCTGATTTCCACCGTCGCCGGCGTCGTCGACGCCGCGCCTCAGACCGCCGCCAACGCCTGGACCGCCCCCGACGCCGCCGCGCTGCGCAGCGCCGCGCGCGAGGCCGAGCGGATCATGAAGGCCTGCGTTCGCCCGCCCGAGCGGCCCGACACACTGACGGGCAGGATCGATTCCGTCCTGCTGCATCCGGTCGGCGGGCTGGTGATCCTGCTGGGCCTGCTGTTCGTGATGTTCCAGGCCGTCTTCACCTGGGCCACCCCCCTGATGGACGGCATCGAGGGGCTGCTGGCGGCGCTGGGCGTGGCGGTCGCGACCGTCATGCCAGACGGGATCTGGCAGAGCCTGATCGTCGACGGCCTGATCTCGGGCGTCGGCAGCGTGCTGGTCTTCCTGCCGCAGATCCTGATCCTGTTCCTGTTCATCATCCTGCTGGAAGACTTCGGCTACATGGCCCGCGCGGCCTTCCTGATGGACCGGATCATGGGCGGGGCGGGGCTGCACGGTCGCGCCTTCATCCCCCTGCTCAGCAGTTTCGCCTGCGCCATTCCCGGGGTCATGGCGGCGCGGGTGATCGACAGCAAACGTGACCGGCTGACCACCATCATGGTGGCGCCGCTGATGACCTGTTCGGCGCGGATTCCGGTCTACACCCTCATCATCGCCGCCTTCATCCCCAACCAGCAGGTCTGGGGCTTCGCCAGCCTGCAGGGGCTGGTGATGTTCGGCCTCTACGCCGCCGGCATTGTCAGCGCCCTGGCCGTTTCCTTCGTCATTCGCAAGATTTTCTGGAGGGGCGCGGTCGAGCCCTTCATGATGGAGCTGCCGGCCTACAAGACGCCCGACATGAAGAGCGTCCTGTTCAATCTGTGGCTTCGGGCCCGGATTTTCCTCGAGCGGGCAGGGCGGATCATCCTGCCCTTGATGATCATCGTCTGGGCGCTCGCGACCTTCCCCTATCCGCCCGAGGGCGCCACGGGGCCGGCCATCGACTACAGCTTCGCCGGCATGATCGGCCATACGCTGGAGCCGCTGTTCGCGCCCATCGGGTTCAACTGGCAGATGGTTATCGCCCTGGTGCCCGGCATGGCCGCCCGCGAGGTCGCCGTGGCGGCCCTGGGCACGGTCTACGCCGTCGCCGATCCCGAGAGCGCCACCAGCCTGCTGGGCGCGACCCTGGCCGCGCAGTGGTCGCTGGCCACGGGCCTGGCCTTCCTGGCCTGGTACGTCTTCGCGCCGCAGTGCGTGGCGACGCTGGGCGTGGTCAAGCGCGAGCTGAACTCGTGGAAATGGATGTGGGTGATGGTCGTCTACATGTTCGGCCTGGCCTATCTTGCGGCCTTCGTCGTCTACCGGATCACCGTCGCCATGGGCGGCGGCTGACGAGGATGGTGCCGGCTGCAGGAATCGAACCCGCGACATCCAGTTTACAAAAACTTTCAACGAGCATTTTCAGCGTTGTTCAGGAGAGGTCGTCAAACCCGGGAAACCCAGTGGTGGTAGGCATTCTGAGGTTTCACGCCTGTCGTTCTCGTGTCAGGCTGTGTCGATGATTTGTGCCCCCGGTGTGCCCCGGCGACCACTTTGTGCCCCCGGCGTGCCCCCAGATGAGGTGAAAATGGACTATGCCGAAGGTGGTTCTGACCGACAAGGCGATCACGTCAGCGAAGCCAGCAGACGGCAATCGCCTTGAGCTCTGGGACCTGCGAACCGCGGGCCTCTGTCTTCGCATTACGGGCCGGGGCGTTCGTACCTGGATCTTTCGATATCGAACGCCGGACGGCCGGCAGCCCCGCTTTACGATCGGCAAAATGCCTGCGATCGGATTGAAGGAAGCGCGAGAGCAGGTAGCCAAACTCGAACGAGAGGTGGCGCTCGGCGGAGATCCCGCCACAGCGCGCCGCGCTGCCCGAAACGTTCAGGATGCGCCCAAGACATTTGATGAGCTCGCCGACGCCTATTTCGCCGCCTGCGAGTCGGGAGAATGGAAGCCGAAGGGCAAGCGCAAACGGCCGCATGTCATCCGGGGCGAACGGGACCGTGTGCGGCTGCACGTCAGTCCGGGGCTTGGGAAGCGTCCGTTCGCGACCATCATGCGGCCCGATGTGAAGAGCCTCCTTCGGAAGATGACAGCCAAAGGGATCGGCGCCCAAACCAACCTGACCCAAGCCATCATCCGCCAGATCTATAACTTTGCGATCAGCGACGATCTTGTACTTGTGAACCCTGCAACGGGTTTTGCGCCATTCGCTGATACCCGCCCGCGGTCAAGGATCTGGACTGACAAAGAACTCGCGAGCCTCTGGGCGGCCTTGGATGATCCGGCAAACCTTCTCGACGAGGAAGGCAAGGCCATCCATGTCAGCGAACAAGTGAGGATTGCAATCAAGCTGCTGGCCCTCCTTGGGCAAAGACGAGGTGAAGTGATCGGAATGGAGCGAAGCGAACTCGACCTAAGGGCCAAGACCTGGTTGATCGAGGGGCGACGCATGAAGGGAAGCCGCCCTCACATGGTCCCGTTACCGAACGCGGCAATACCTTTGATCGAGCGGGCCATCATGCTTAGCGACGCGGGCCGGGCGGAACCGTCCGCCTACGTCTTCGCCACCGACAGGATTGCAGACAAGGCCATCATGCCCGCCAGCGTGACCCATGCGATCACCCGCCTGAAAGTGGGCCTTGGGATCAAGGGGCCGACCGTGCACGATCTACGCCGCACCATGAGCACCAATATGACCAGCGAGCGTTGCGGCGTGTCGCCGTTTATTCGCTCCAAGGTGCTCGGCCATATCGATGCGGGCGGCGGAGCGCTGGTGTCATCGATACACTACGACTCCAACACCTATATCGGCGAGAAGCGCCGCGCGCTGGAAACCTGGGCGGATCTTCTCAGCCGAATTGTTCGCGACAGTGAGCAAGCACACGAACCGGCGGGTTCCTTGGCGTGAAGGGTCTCAACGGTGCAGTCCCTGTCGTCGTCACGTGACTTTCGCTCCGACCAGACGCGAAGCGGACGACACTTGCCCACCGATAAAGTGCTAGTTGAACACCGGGTCTCGATGCTCCGGTGACGGTTCCCATCACCAGTCGGCGTCATTTCTCGGCACCCGGAAAGTGTCGGGGCCTCTTCGAGCCCGCGTCAACCATTCCCTTCTTCTGAAGCGACTGCCGCTCAATCCCGAAGCTGAGCTGCGCAGTACGCGAGGGCCTGGGTCATGCGCCCCTCTACAGTCTTTGGCCGGATGCCGAGACGTTCTGCGATTGCTTCATTGGTCATGCCGCCGAAACGACTAAGCACAAAAACGTCGCGGAGCTTCTGCGGCATACCCAGGACGATCTGCTTCAGAACGAGGACTTCGACCTGGCTGGACCTTTCCGCACCCGCTTGGCTCACGAGGCTGAAACTGTCGACCTCGGCGCGCCGGAGGTTCTTGCGATAGCCGTCCAGAAACAGATTTCGGGCGACCTGAAGAAAGAAGGCCTTCGGTTTCCTGATTTCGGGCGGAACCCGCTGGCGCAGGAGACGGAGGTAGGTGTCCTGGAGAAGGTCCTCCGCCACTTCGGCACCGTAGCTGCGACGCAAAGATCCGAGCAGCCAGGATTCATGGGCGGCGAACATGGTCTCGAGGTCGGTCCCGCCAAGGACCGCCGAAGATGGGTTCCTAATTCGCCGGCCAGACGCCAAGGCTTCACCTCCGATTACAAGGCCACCCGGATCTGGTCCGGGCGTCGAGATCGGGTCGAGCGAAGCGCGAATGCTCGGGCGCAGGCGGATGCACATTGGTGATGTGCGAACGCCCCGCCGTAGAAGTGTCTTGGCTCAACCGAGGTTCTCACGCCTCGACGCCGCAGCGCGACGCAGCGATACAATGAATCACCCGTGCAACCCTGACAAGTGTGGCGTGAAGGTCGCTCGGTGTGCCGGCATCACCTCCAGGCGCGGTGCGCCGGGCGTTGAGAACGTGGTTGAGCCACGCGCCGCCGCCTTTAGCGTAAGCCTGGACATAGCGGCGGCCACCCGGGCGACGCGACGCTAGCGCATACCCGGCTCCGGTCAAAGTTGATCGGTTCCTCACACTGTCCGCCAGACCTGATTAAGGATTTGCGCCGCGAGCGCCGCCTTGTCCTGGGGGAGGAAGCGGCCGTAGTGCGCCGCCACAGTGGCCGGCGTGTCCTGGATCGCGTAGCTCGCCTGCTCGTAGCTTCCGGTTTGCTTAAGGATGTGGGTGGCCAGGACATCACGGACGCTGTGCGGTCCGTGCGGGAGCAGGCCCGGGATGGCTCCGCGTCCGGTCCACGGGTTGAATATGCCATATCGCTGGATGGTCAGCCGCCAGGACTCATAGAAGGTTTGCTGGTTGTAAGCCGCGTCCCGGCTGCTCGTTTTGACGGTCTTGATGAAAAAGACGCCGGGGTCTGGAGCGCCGGCCAGAAGGATAGGCCTGCAGCGATCAATGTAGTTGTCGATCCACCGGTACAGATCGCCCAAGTCTGGCAGCAAGAGTCGGAACGGGCGTTTGGAAAAATACGCTGAGTTGGCGTTCTTGAACGCGGCGCAGGGGATGAAAACCTCCCAGCCGCCGTCGCGCTCATGCCACCGCAGTTCACCCGCCTTCAGCCGTTCAAGGTCGCGTTCACTGGTGGGGGGCTCACCCCGAAAACGCACCAGGAGTTGACGGAGGTTCTTCTGTCGCAGGCCGAGATGCAGGCCGAGGCGAAGCATCAGGAAGCTCCTGACGCTTTCGGCCGCTGCGCGCGGATGGCGTCGCTGGTCCGGCATCCTCCGCAGGATCTCGTCGGTGATTTTGCGATACTCGGCGACCGGGCTGGCCGCTTCCAGGACCGGGAGAAGCGGTTCGAACGGATCGCGGTGTACCCGGGCGACCCGTTGGATTTCTCGGGCGCGCGAGAGGGCGTGACGGGTGAGCCGTTCGCAAGCGCCGTCCCAGTCATCCTGGATCACGCGAACGTCCTGTTCCGAGATCAACCCGTCGACCGCCTGAAGACTCAGGCCGAGCGCCGGGTTCTGCCTTAGCCAGCCGGTGCCGCTTCGCGCCAGGGCGGCCGCCAAGAGCAGCATCTCGGATTCCCATTGGGTGTAAAATCCGCGGCGCGCTTCCCGCCACTGAATGTACCAGTCCCAGACCGCCGGCGAGACCAGCAGGGCGAAGGTCAGCCTTACGCGCGGTACGCCAAATCCTTGGGTCACCGTGTCAGGTGGCATAGCGAGCGCGCCGAACATCAATCCCAGATGCTCGACCTTTTGCGATGCCGTCTCGGCGTTCCAGACGCCGGACCGTTCGAAGCCTGGCTCGGTGAGGGTACGCGTCTTGAAGCGAAGTAGACTTTCCATCTCCTGCGCTAGGTGAGGCGGCGGCGTGAACTCCGGTCGGGCGGCCAGCTGTTGGCCAGATCGGAGGGGGACGCCCTCCACCAGTCCTTCGAACCGGATGGCGAAGCGATGCTTGGAGGCCTCGGCATGGTAACGGTGAAAAGCCGTGCCGCCCGAGAGGATGCGGCTCCGCACCCAGGCGAGGATCTCATCCTGCTCACTCTGACTTCGTGTGCCGAAGTCGTCCGGGAGATGCCACGCCAACCGCCGCCGCTCTGCCGGATCGGCGCCCGCCGGCTGATGACCGGAAAGGGCGCGACTGCGGCCGAGGCAAGCGTGCAAATAGGCTGCGGGCAGGCGATAGCGATGCTCGATACGATCGACGAGTTGCAAACTGGCGGGTGTGCACGGTTCCTTGACGCCTCGTCGCCAGGCCCGGATGGTCGTTACGTCCGCGGTCCCGCCTGCTGCGATCAACGCGCGGTGGAGGCTCCACGCGCTATCACCGTGTCGCTTCATCTCCGCATCGAGAGCGTCCCCAAACCTATGAGGAGAGCTCATCTGGTCCCAAAGGGCGGGTGGATGCTCGACGACCGGCTTCGGCGGCCGGCCGGGACGTCTTCGCACGGTTCCGGACTTGTCGGCGATGGAGGGGCCGACTGAACGGTTCGGGGAAGAAAACATACGCTCTCCATCAATCGCCACCGACATATCGGCGACCGGGGAGAGACGTTCGGAATACAGGGGGACCCTTGTCCCCACCGTGCGACGGCTGTGGATATGGGCGCGGGGAGGGGTGGGGAGCCTGCAAGCTTGGCGTCGAAGCGTACGGTTTCGGCTGGGCTAAAAAGGCGATCGCGAGCACAACGCCGGCAAAAAGGGTGGGGAGGGCAAGATAAAAGGAGGTTTGCGGTCGCTTCGGTTTTGTCCTTTTGTTTCCACGCACTAGCGGCCGATGGCGACCGGCCTCGCGACTTGTGATGACTTGCGCCCTTTGAGGGCGATTTGCGCATGGCTTGCGAGAGCAGTTAGCACTCCTCCGAGCGACGCTGATCTCTTGCGAGACGGCGAGCAGGTTACCCGTCAGCAGGTGCTAGGCGCATCGTCCCCGCGTCCAGCTCACGGCGCGAAGCCGACCCCGCATCTCTTGAGCGGCGACATGGATTTACTGGCCCTGTAACCGCTCACTAGCGGCTCTTCGCGGGGTTCAGGCGGTGTGGGGTTTCGCTCTGAGCTCGCTAATGCGCGCTTCGCACAGCTCGGCGACGAGATCGCGAAGGCGGCGGGTACCGGAAATCAGCCACTCCAGGTCTTCGGCGGATGCGTCATACTGGTCGCTATAGCGGGCCTCGACATAGGCCCGCTTCAGCAGCTCGAACCGGCGGCGGTCCGCGCGCTGCTCGCGTGGCCATGCTTCGACGAGCCGAGTGTCGGTATCTTCCGCGAGGGAGCGGAGGAATTTGATGTTGTGGGATCGCGGGAAATAGAAGGTGTGGACGAGGAGGAAGCAGGCGTAGGCCGTCTCAACGGCCTGGTGGAGATGGAAGGCGGTACGCTTGCGGGCGTGCTGGCCTTCGGCCACTCGTTCAGACCAGCGTCCCGCATCCTCAAGCCAAGCGCCGATATCAACCAGGCGCGAAGTAGCGAAGCGTTCGGCAGCCTCGGCAGCATTCGCTGATGTCATCGGCTGCGGCAAGGCGAATGGATGTCCCGGCACTTCGTAAAGCGCGATCCCGTCTCGGACGATGTCAGTCCAGAAGTACTCACCGCGGCGAAGCGCGCCGTTCACCTCCTCGAGGTGATGGACGATCAGATTGACGGTGCGGCCGACTGCGGGGTCTCGGAGGATCAGGTCTTCCGAGTTCCACCAGTAATCGGCAATGTTAGTCAGCTTCTCGTCGCTGACGATCACGAGGATGTCGAAGTCTGACTGGTAGCCGTTTTCCGGTTCATCGACCCAGTCCGTCCGGGCGTATGAGCCGAAAAGCACGACCTTGAGGACCATGCCGCCACGGCGCCAAGGCTGAGTGCCTCCGCCTCCACCGTTTTTGGCTGCTTCGAAGCCGGCGAGCAGCGTGTCGCGAACGCGAGCGAGTTCGCGCTGCTGGCGCTCTGGCAGATGGTCGAGGGCTGACCGCATTTGGTGAGTCTAGCCGAAAAACCGCACGTCGCATCCGCGAACAGTGGAGCTGTCGTAAATATACGCAGATGTCGCGCTGCAAGGCCGCTCGGCGCCAGGAGCGGACATTCACAGGGTGCCGGAAAGCGGTACCAGGTAGACGCCACAATCAAAGCAGAACGACCTTGGGGGGCTTAGGTTGGGCTCGTTTCGACCGGCAGTCTGTCCGGTGATCGTTGTTCGGAGAACGCCCTTGAAGCTGCGCCATTGCACCCCATCTGGGAGGAACAAACCAAGATCACTTTGCGCAGGAGCTGAACGTGCCGATCGACAAATACACCCTCCACCGCGACTCACAGACTGAGAAGTGGCGGCTTGAGAAGGAAGGCTCAGACCGCGCAAAGCGCGTGTTCGAGAACAAGGACGAAGCCGTGAAGGGGCTGCGGGACGCGGTGGGCCCGTCAGGCGGCTCCGTGAGGATCCGGAAAGTCGATAATACGATCCAAGAAGAGCGTACCTACCCGCGATCGAAGGATCCCAAGGGGTCGAAGGGCTAGCGGACGATGGCAGTCTTCGCGATCAGTTTCCGTCTTGATCAGGGTCCTGATTACGCGCGGAGATGGCAGTCGGTCGACGCCGCGGTCCGTCGCTTTTCTGCCGGCCCGCCGTTCGACGAAACGACATCATTCTACGTCCTTGAGGCGAACGCCTCCGCCGACTCGCTTTGGAACGCGCTTGTCACCGGTTCCGACCTCGACATGCGGCGCGACGCGCTGGTCGTGCTCAACCTGTCGGCCAAGGACTCCCAGTTTGGCGGCACGGCGATGCCTGATCGACTGAACGCCCTGCTTGCAGCTCGATGAGCGGTGACGGCGCAGGCTGGCTCCTCGGCGCCATGACCGGACATTGGCGGACCCGTCTCAAGCGGACATTCGAGCGGCTTCGCCAGCACTGAAAGGCGCAGCTAGGCGATGCGCCCTGCCAGCCGCCCGCGGGCTCACCGCCGGGCTGCGTTTTGGTCTGAGCTGGTCGGAGGCTAGCGAAGCGTCGTGACTTCCGCCGAGCGCGTCTTTCCGGATGCGGGGTCGCGGTTATACCCTTCTAACCCGCGAAGCGGGTCGTTAGAGTGAAGCTTCAACTTCGGGTGGCCAGTCGCCTCCGTTCTCAATCGGCGGCGAGTCCATGCTTCCACGTTTGCGCATTCTGCAGGTTGGGGATGTCCACTATCCCACTGCCACGAAGGCCAACCGGGCGATCGACGACAAGGACGTGAAGTTTCCTGCCAATCTGAAGGGCACTTTGTCGTCTCTTCCTATCAAGGCGGTCATCCAGCGGATCCACTCAGAGCTGTCTGCGGGCCGGATCGACGCCCTGATCTTCATGGGGGACCTGACAGATCAGGGAGATCTGGCAGGGTTCAGGACCTGCGCCAACTGGCTGATGACTGCTCTCGAACTGGGGACGGGCGAGCGGTTCGCCGACCTGCCGGTTGGCTTCGTTCCGGGAAACCACGATATCGATCGCACCCTTGCTACAACGGCCGGTCTGGATGCCAAGTTTAAGCCTCTCGAGGCTGCCATGGCGGCAGCGGGTGCTACCCATTTCCCCACGGCCGTGCCTCTATCCTTCGCCATAGGCGAGCCTCGGGCATCGGCCACCGTGCATCTGCTCAACAGCTGCTGGGGGTGTGGGGAGCCTGAGAATATCCCAGTTGAGTTCCGCGATGCTATCAAGGCGGCGATCGATGGCGTCATCGTCGCCGATCCCCAAGCGGCGTCGGTTTATTACGACAGGCAGCTGGATACGCCCGCATTCGATGCGGCGACCATCACTACGGTGGCCTCAGCAGTGAGCGACTCCCCGGCGACCTCCCTCTCGGTTCTTGTTGCCCACCACAATCTTTTGCCGCAGCGGACGCCGCGCCTCGCCCCCTATACGGAGCTGGTCAACTCCGGGTCGCTGCGTGGTGCCTTGGTGAGCAGCGGCCGGCCCTGCCTGTACCTGCACGGCCATATTCATGAGGATCCTGTCGAGATCGTACATATCGGCCGCGACCCCCCACTGGTCGTAATCTCGGCTCCCGAAGCTTCGGCCGGGTTCAACATTGTGGAGGTCTCTTTCATGAGGAGCGGTCTCCCCCTGACGTGCGAGGTCATTCCCTTCCGCTACGAGGCCGGTTCGATCCGGCGCGGTGCCAGCCAGTCCATCCCTCTGATGGGCGAGCGTCGGCGGTCCACCGACCGCAACATGGCCAAGGTTTACGCTCATGTGCTGGGAGCCGGCGAGGTCTATTGGGGCGAGCTGAAAGCCTTCGCCGAGACCCTGTCGACTGCTCCCGACGATGATACCTTGGCCGAAATGGTCGAACTCTTGGCCGCTGACGGCCGTTTCCACGTCGAAAACCGCGACCTGGCGATCGACGCATGGATCGTGAAGGCAGTCGTCTGATGGCCAGCCAGATCAACCCGTTCCGTCCCACGCGCTGGGAGCATCACAGCGAGGGCCGCCCACTTATTTGGTTCACGCCAACCGCAGAAAACCTCGCCCAAGAGAAGTCGACCTTCGTGCGCGGCAGCCGCGGCAGCGGCAAGACGACGCTGCTCAAGAGTATCTGCTGGGATGATTTGGCGCACAACGAATCGCTCCAGATGCAGCACGTCATCGGGGACTTCCAGCACATCGGCGTCTATCTCCGCTTCCCCGACCACATCTCCTCCTCCATGGGGCTAGTCGACTGGGCGGCGCTGTTCCCGGAGGCACCGGAGCCAGAGCTGGAGTTCTACCGCTTTTTCTCGCTCGCGGTTGAGCTGTCCTGCCTTGAGCGTGCGCTGACAGCCTGTCACGAGTTGCGGCTCTCCGGTCAGGTCGCCCTCGCCGCCGGACAGGAACTGGCCCTAGTCGCTGAGCTCTTCGAGGAATTCCCCAAACTAGCGGCGTTCGCCGAGGTGGTGCCGAAGACCTTCGTGGCAACGGCGCGGCTATTCCGCGAGGTGGTCCGGAGAATGAACGAGGCCAGCGGCCGGGGCGCGCTGAAGCTATTTATAGAAGCCCTGCCAGCCCGTGAGCCAAACGAACTCCTGAGCTTCGTCACAAGCCGCCTCTCGAAGTGCGCCCGTCTTCGCACTGTCCGATTCGGCGAAAAGCCGCCGGGGTTTAAATTCTGTCTTGACGATTGCGAGGTGCTGAGCCCGGCGCAGCAGCGTTCCGTCAACTCCTTGGTCCGCAAGGCGCGGTTTCCGATTTCTTGGGTGGTCAGCTCAGTTGGCTCCTTTCTAGAGAGCCGGAGCACCTACATCCCCCAGCAGCAGCTAACGGACGCCGATAGACGGGTCGTGTCCCTTGACGACAGGGAGCCAAAGGACTTCCGCCAGCTCTGCCAAGCGGTCGTGGGGCTGCGCCTGCTCTACGCTTTACCGGCCGACGCACGGGGCGAAAAGGGACGGGACGTCGAGCGCGTCTTCCCCATGGACATTCGTCTCGGCCAACAGGATGTCAACGAGACCATCCGCGTCATCGTCAATCGTTCAACAAGCCCTGAGGCCGAAATCTTGCGGATCGCCGCCCGGCGAGTCCGAGAGGCCATGGAGCGGTTCGCGCCCAAGCTGATCGAGCTGGCCCCTCCGGGCGTGCCGGAATGGTTGCCTTGGTACCAGGCTTGGATCCTCCTGCACTGGCGAGGACGGCATGATAATTTTATCGCCCGGCTCGCGCCTGAGGCGCTGGAGCAGCTGGAAATCCACGTCCAGGGTCTGCGGTTCAAACGCACCCAAGCTTGGATACGTCGCAAACAGGTAGGGGCCTTGCTCCATCTCAGCGCCACTCTCGGCTTCCGCAAGCTTCCGCTCGCCGGCCGCAGCATCATTGTCACCCTCGCCGATGGATCGATCCGCGACTTCCTGGAGATCATGGGCGAGATCTATGCAGCTCAGGTGCGGGGCGGCGATCCAGCCGATCCGCGCCAGCTTGCCCGCTTCATCGCGTCTGGATCGCGGATCTCCGCGGCAAACCAAACTGATGGGATCTACCGGGCCAGCGAGGCCTATTTCGAGGGGATCGCCAACCGGATCGACATCGAGCCTAACGCCGTAACGCGGCTTGTGGAGGGGCTGGGCATCTATACCTCCATCCTCCAGAGCAATCCCAATGACGCCAGCGTGCTCGGCAGGTCCGAACGCGGTGTGTTCGTGATGCGCGGGGGTCGCCAGGACGGGGTGGCGAGCAAGGCCTTAGAGTATTTGCGCGAAACCATCCGACAAGCGGAGCTGGCTGGCTACCTCCGGCAAGTGCCGGTGCGTCAGCGGGACGAGGAGGACCTTGATCTGCCAGCACACGCCTCAAGCGCCGCTCGCACCATCGCTTTCAGGCTACATAGACGCTTGGCGCCGCATTTTATGTTCTCCTATCGGGGTGCCTATGAGGCGATCGGCATCGACGCGATCGACTTGGCGGCTCTGTGCATGCCGGGCTCCCGGATCGCTCCGCGTCAGTGGGCAACCGAGCTGGCCGAGGTTTCGCCAGTCCAAGAGTTTCAGCTGTCGCTTCCGTTCGATGGAGTCGAGGATGACTGACGACCGCGCTTCGTTCGGTCCGCTGAGGGTCCGACAAGGCCAGCTAGCCTCGAGCTCCCTCCGCGATACCTACGATCTGTGTATCGCTGTCTGCAGCTGGGAGGCCCGGGCCAGCGCCGCCTTTGAGCAAGTGGCGGAAGTCCAGGGCGCTTGGGAGGTCTGGTCGTTTGCATCCGGAGATGCTGACAAAACCCAAGCCAAAGCAGCTTGTTTTGATCGGCTCAAGTCGGCACGGAACGGCTCGCTCGCCAAGATTGAGCTGGCTGGGTCTCTCAAATACGAGCGGAACTTCCAGCTGATGGAGGATTATTTCCGGAGCCGCAGCCAAGCCAAGGGCGGGCCGCTCGACGTATTGCTCGATATGACCTGCCTGCCGAAGAAATACATGCTGTTCGTGCTGGGCATGGCACTGCGGAACGAGTTCGTTCGGGCGATCGACTTCGTCTATTCAGAAGGTCGATATCGCGCCCCGATGACCGAGGAGGTTCATGGCCCTATGACTTGGAGCCGCAGCGACGGTGACTGGTCCTCGGTGCAGGTACCCTATCTCGAGGCCGACAACTTCATTCCGGACGCGCGCGGCCTAATCGTTTCCCTAGGAGCCGAGATCAGCGCATCCGTGCCCTTCATCGAACGTTATGAGCCCCTACAGATCTCACTGGTTTCTGTGAAGGACGAGGAGTCGCGCATCGACCCAGTGGCGATAGAGGCGGAACGCCGGCTGCTGCGGGAACTGGAAACCCTTCCCATCACCACGTCGGTCGATGCAGCGCTTGAGGATGTACTCGGCGTGGCGCGCTTGTGCCGGTCGTTCTGCAACGACCGGCCGGACATGGCCGTGACCGGTTTGGCAATCGGGTCAAAGCCCCATGCTTTGGGACTTGGACTGGCCGCTCTAGCCGCGCCCAATCTAGAGATCGTGTGCCGCCTGCCCTCTCAGTATCTGTCGGGCGATGTAGTCGCGACGGGTCGAACCTTCGTCTACGCGGTGGAGGATCGATTCGAGCCACGCTGATGAAGCTTTCAGATGCGACTGCGAGATAACTGGCCGGCACCCAGAGCCGACGCTCCTAACGGCCGCCTCGAGTTACAGCCGGATATCCCGGTGCGCTGGCCAGCTTAGAAAGTGATCTCGACAAAGTCCGGATGCTGGCGGGCGGCGCCGAGAATAGTCGCCGAAGCCTCGCTTTCCGGATCCGCCAAGTGGATCACCAGCGTATCAATGGCCCTCGACAGCGGAATGAGGACCTGCCGCCACGCTGCGGCCGCAGCTTCTCCAGGTTGGGGGTTGCGAGACCCGGATCCGGCGGGGCCGCCAGTCCCGTTCTGGCTGGCGAGCCAGAACTGGTCCAGCCCTTCTAGACACACTGTCCAGCCCTCGAGGCCACGGCACGAGGCATATTGAACAACCCTCAAGGAGTCGGCACTCCTCGGGAAATCGCGCCGCGCCACTTCGCTTGACCCGTCCCAGACCTCGTAGCCCCAGTCGCGCAGCAGCAGAGCCGACCGGCTCTCGCGGTCGTCCGCGGTCCGGGTGACATCGCCGGGGGGCACAACGGCCAGGCAATCGACGGGAGCATTGCCTGCGCTGGCCGCGTCGGCCAAGACTGTCCCGATGAGATTCTTGCGGGCCGACAGGGGACCGGTGGTGATGATCACCCGCCCGCCGCCGGCTTCGCGGTTCGGCTCCACTTTCCAGTTCACGCCGGCCCGGTCGGCCAGGGTGTTGGCGAATACGGCCAAGTTGGCCTTCATCCGCAGACATCTCTTCAGCGGGATGGTGACGCGGCTGGCTTCAGGCACGCCGCGTTCCCAGTCAGCCGAGCCGCCCCGCACAAGCTGGTCCACGCCGTCAGCGAGACAAAGCCGTTCCGGGGAATAGAGAGCCTTGATCAACTCCAGTTCGGGCGCGGGCCAATCCTGGGCCTCGTCCGCGATGATGTAGTCGAAAGCGAAACGGTCGGGCTCCGACAGCTTCACGGCCTCGATGTCCGCCGGGGTGAGCGCCCCCGCGCGGATCATCTCCAGCGCCGCAGCGCACTGGCGCTCATAAGCGTCTCCCAGCCATTCGCCGGAGCCGTCCGCCAGTCCGAGCTGTCCCAGCCAGCCCGTCACGAACGACATGACGGTCCTCACTCCGATACCGCCTTCGGCGGGATCGGACGGGACGTTCATGAGCGCGAGCAGGCGCCGGATGTCCGAAGTCAGAGCATGATTGTAGGTCAGGACCAGTGAGCGCGCCGCCCGCTGGTCGAAGGCGCGCCACGCAAGCTGGAGAAGCATCACAGTCTTTCCGGTGCCTCCGCGCCCGCGGAACCGCAGCATCCGGCTGCCAAGCTGTGCGAGGTAGACGTCGATGTCCGGATTGCGCGTCACGATGCGATCCATCCGCCGCCGGTCGAGCGACGTCGCGGCCATCTGCCGGAAGATCGGTGCGGCGAGCACCCTGTCCATCGCTTCGGCAGGCGCGGCCCTCAGGACCGCATCCTTCCCGGCCTTGAGCACGGGCGACATTTCGCAAAGCGCGGTCATCACGCCTGCCCCGTCGAAAGTCCCGCCCAGCGAACCGGAGCAGGGCGGCTGGTCAAAGCCCCGCATCATGACCGCCCGGTTCACGAACACATCGGTCTGCTGGTCGCTGAAGTAGGCCTTGAGGGAATGAAGCTGGTTGATGTTCTGATCGGTGGCGCTGCTCCATTTCCCGGGACCGTCGGTGTTGTAGCGGACCTGGATACTGTCGCCCGTGATCTGGCATCGCGCAGGATCGTGATCCTTCACCTCGATAACGGCGATGAAGCTCTGGACCTTCACCGCTCCAGTGACCCGCTGGCCGTCATGGGTCCTGATCACACGGCGCGGCGCAAAGGCCCGGCCGGGCCGGAGCCGGGCGGCGATCACGATGTCGATGTCTGACACCCGGTAGCCGCCAATCTTGACGCCTGCCGCAATGCTGACGAGCTCCTCTTCGCCCGTGGCGGCGGCGAGGCCCGGCCAGAGTGTGGCGAGCGCCGACGCGACCGCTTGAGCCGCCTCATACTCGGGTGACTCCTGCGAGCCCGTGATCACGATCATCCGGCAGCCACCATCAGGCTCAAGATGTATTCGTTGGGCCGGTTGGCCAGATCCCGGATGTCGGTGAACCGGCAATTCACGCCGTCCCCGAGCGCGTGCTTGGCATTGGCTTGCTCGTCCGTCGCCAGACCATCGCGGACATGCCACAGCGGGTGGCCGAG
Source organism: Brevundimonas sp. BR2-1 (assembly GCF_037626195.1). NCBI lineage: Bacteria > Pseudomonadati > Pseudomonadota > Alphaproteobacteria > Caulobacterales > Caulobacteraceae > Brevundimonas > Brevundimonas sp. BR2-1. The sequence continues at coordinate 80,314 of NZ_JARKMV010000005.1, forward strand.
AACGAGGGCCTGGCCCGCGCTCGTGACCGCCGTGAGGCCTGCTGCTTTCGACACCGAGACGCTGACGCCGGACGTCTCGCACTGACGGGCGAACTGTTCCGCCAGCTCCGGCGCTCGCGCCAGCCAGCGGCCATGGTCCAGCGGCAGGCCGAGGAAGAGTTCAGCCATGTCCAGTGCGAGGCGCCAGTCGAGAAGCTTATGCTGTCTGCGGTTCGAATAGTTCCGGAGGCAGTCGGGACAGGACCGGTCGCACCGCGATGCATGCCGCGGCTCGCTCCACTGCGCCTGCAGGGTGCCGTAGTGTTTTGCGACGGCGCGGCGCAGCACGCCGTCGCCCTCGAACAGCTGACGGACGTACCCCGCGCCGTTCTCGAGAGTGTCGGCCATGAACAGGCGTTCCGTGACGCACTGGGTAAGCCCCAGCGCCTGGCGCCCGGTGCGGAACTCGCCGGGATCCACATCAAGCTCGACGGCGGCCGCGGTCTTCAGGAACTCGCTGAAGGAGGCCAGTGCGGCTTCGGCCGAATGCTGGTTCCGGACGTCGAGGGCGCCGTTGTGGCCGACGCCGGGCAGAGCCGTCATGTCGATCGTCAGCACGTCGGTCTTGAAGATCGCTCCGATGGCGCCCGTGTCTTCCGGCGTCTGGGTGTCCTGGTTCTTCCATGGCAGACCATTGGGGAAGAGCAGCGGATCAGGAACGACGAGTGTGTCGCGATCCCTAAACAGGCTGAACAGCTGACGGTTGTTGTCGTTGATGAGGGCGATCGGCTCGCCCCCGGTCAGGTTGATGACCGCGCCGCCTTCCGCACGGGCACCGGCCGGGTCCGGCTCAAAAGCCAGCACGGGGGGAGGCAGGTTCGGCCCCCGGGCCCGCATGTCGTCGTAGTCCCGTTCCTTGTAGGTCGTGCGGAAGCCTTTCGGCTGGAACAGCTTGAAGGTCAGGGACTGGGACTCGCAGACGGCGCAGGTCCCGGCCTCTCCCGACCGTATGGCCCCGCACGTCTCGTCAATGCACCGGCTGAACAGCACCGGCGGGCCCATCGGGTCCGGGTCGGCGACGAGACGTCCGCCGATTTCCTGCCAGTGCGCGAAGCCGTAGGAGGTGAAGATCTTCTTGTCCTTCGGCGTCTCCGCCCCCGGCGAAAAGGCCCAGATCGCATAGTCGAGGGGTCGGTCACTGATCGCCAGATCGCTGACCTTGGTCTGGCCGTCGGGGCGCCCATAAAGCGCCCGGACCGTGGTCGGGAAGCCGAACATCGGCATCAGCCCGGCCGCAGCTAGGCGTTCGCTGAGCGCGCTCTGGATGAAGACGCCGGACCCAACGGCCGCCGTAATCGCATCGGCCAGCCCTGTCCGGCACCACCCGGCTATCGCGGCTGGCGCGTCCTCCGGAAGGGGAGCGAAGACGCAGAGGCGTTCCGCAACCTCATCGACCTCCGGAGAGGCAGCCAGCCATGCGGACACCGGCTCCCGGAACACGCCATTCCAGTCCGCCGCCGGTCCGAACGCTCCGTGCGTGCTGTCGCCGCGGCCGGACGGACGAATCGTGTCGGGCAGGGCGAGGAAGGCGCGCCGCAGGACTTCGGAGTTGACGACACGCTGGATGATCTCCCGGCGCCGCAGGTCGAGATACGGCTGCGGCGGCGTATCGCCGGTGATCCGTTCGGGATTGTTGAAATAGAAGTCATCGTGCGAGCCGCCGCGGCACAGCGTCAGGGCATATGAGAAGGCCTGCCCGGCCCGTCCGGCGCGCCCGACCCGCTGCTGGTAGTTGAACCGCTGCGGCGGCATGTTGGCCATCATGACGATGCTCAGCGAACCGATGTCGACGCCGACCTCCATCGTGGTCGTCACACTCAGCACGTCGATGCCTTGGGCGAGCGCGCTCTCCTTGTCGAGGAACGCCTTCTTGAAGTGACGCTGCCGCCGGCGCTGCTCGCTGAGCGGCTTGGTCTGCCCTGTCAGTTCCTCGACGTGAAGCCGGTGAGCAGGCTCGCGGGAGAGCCAGCGGTAGTAGTCATCGTCGGCGGGCTCGGCCTCCGCGAAGGAGCCGGATTGGCAGTAGGGCGAGGTGCAGACCTGGACCGGCAGATTAAGGTGCCCGCGCGCGCAGCTGCTGCAGACGCGGAAATGCTCCGCCTTGCCCGGTTGCAGAACCAGGTTGAGCTTTGCCGTGCTGCCGGTTCTGATGAACCAGTCGTCACCCACGACCCCGGTGTTTTTGAGGGCGTCGAACACGGCTTCGCGCAGCTCGCCAGCTTCCAGGCCGAGCGCGGCGGCCGCCTTCTCGAAATAGCGCTTCAGGGCGGGAGGGGCCTCGCCGTTTCCGTTCTTTCCACTGTCCTCGTAGAATTTGGCTTGGCCGAGAATCCGGATCGCGTTGTCCAGAATGCCCGAGGCTTGGGCGTCAGGGAGTCCCAGCGCCGCCCCGTACGCTCCAGCGGGGCCTGCTGTCGCGGCTCCCAGCGACTCCAGATCGCGGCCGGCGCGATCGAAGAGTGCCGCCGCCACATTGCGCGCGAGCTGGCGGCGGAGGTAGCTGCGGCCCTCGTCTTGGGCTGCGCCGTCAGCCTGCGGCCAGTCCGCGCCCGGGGGCGGCGGGTAGAAGGACCACCAGTCGGTGCCGTCTCGCCGCTGTTTTGACGCGTCGGGGCCGGCAGGGTTGACGCCAAGCGCCACCAGGGTCTGTTCCATCCATGAAATAAGTGCGGGCCACGAGACGCCGCCGCCCTCCAGCGACGCCTCATAGGCTGCGATAGCCGCCAGCTGATCGCCGGTCGCGGCGTTATGGGCCTGGAGCAGGTAGGCCGACCACAGGCCCGGGTCCTTCGCCATGACAGCTTTGAAGGCTCCATCCTCCGCCGGAGTAAGGCCGGCTCCGCTCTTGGCGGCTGCGGCGCGGGCGAGGGCGCCGCCGCCGCCTGCGCCTTCGGTCAGCTTCTGGAAGACCAGCTGACGGATCAGATCCCGGAAATGATTGAGCTCAAGCCCGCCTGCGACATCGGCGGCGTCGTCCCGGCTGTCGGTGAACGCGATCATCTGCGCCGCGGAGGCGCCGCTCCCGAGCTTGCTCGCGGCGCGATCGGCGATCAGCTGGGTGACGGCGTTGGTGCCGGTCCGCTGACCGCGGATCGGCGTCTGCACCTTGCCGGAGAAGAAGGCCGGGAGCTCGAACTGGTGCCGGTCCGCATCGCACTGGGGGCAGCGTTCCGGCAGGGCGGGGGCCGTGGTGGGCAAAGCCGTACAGAGCATGGTGCCTGTCGCCTTGTCGCCCGGCGCCGCCGCCCGCAGCAGGGATGACTGCGGATACAGAACAGCCGGGGCGAACCGGAAGGACACCCGTTTTCCGGAGCCGGGATCCTTGTGGCCCCATTCGAGCGACCGGCTCCCGCCCGGCCAGTACCACATGTACTGGCCGTAGGAGCGCTCGAAGACCATGCCGGGGTCCTGGACCGTCAGGTCGGTAGGACCTGAGTCGAGGTAGAAGTCGCCAGCGCTGGTGCCCTCCGGTGGGGGCGTGACGAAGCCGCCCAGATAGCCCTCGCCGCATTCGTAGCAGTACAGCAGCTCAAGGATCTGCCCGCCACATCCGCATTTCGCGGCCGGCGCGCTGTAGAGTTTGCCGATCGCCCGGCTCTCCCCGCGGAAGGCCTCGTCGACTTCGCTGCACTCCGGGTTCGAACACGCCCACATGCCTTGGATCCGGCGCACGAACATGTGCGCCCTGAACGCGGGCTTGGGGTCAGCCGAGCTCGCCTCCTCGGCGCCCGCAGCTTCGAGGGTGACATCAAGGGCATCCTGCGGGGCGGCCGGGCCGAAGAGGGCCTCTGACACCAGCGGAAGCCGCGCCGGGCGGTGGCCGCCGTCAGGCCCGGCGCCTGCCTGAAGGCAGGCGGCGCCCAGCGCCTGGCGCGGGGATCCGCCGGGGAACGGGCCGGTCCGGCCGGCTGCATCCCACTCCAGGACCTCCGCCGGATCCAGCGGCAGCGCCCCCTCGGGCTTGATCGTCTCGCCCGGCGAAATTGCGAAGGTGTTCCGGCTCACGCCGAAGAACTGTTCGAGGTAGGCCAGTCCCTCTTCCCCATCGAGCGATGCGGACGTGCCGATGCAACGCAGCTGAGCGCTCTCCGGCGACAGACCGAGGCGCGCCAGGAGGTTGCGGACGACCAGCGCGACCTCAGTGCCCTGGGTGCCCCGGTAGCTGTGAAGCTCGTCGACCACGAAGGAAAAGCAGTGATCCGGAGACGCCGCCAGCCACTCCCGCGTCTTGCGGAAGATGGGCTCCTCGAGCTCGCGCATCAGCATGATGTTGAGCATGGACACGTTCGTGATCAGGACGTCCGGCGGACTGTCGATCATGTCCCAGCGAGTCATCATCTCGCCGCAGAGCGGGTCCGAGAACTGTGCGCGGAGTTCATCCGGACGCCCGCGGAGCTTGTCTGCTTCCCGGGCGATCCCCAGCAGGTCGCGGGCGGCGTCCCGCACCCGCTTGCGGCCCTTGGCGTCGAGCCCTTCTCCCGGCATGAGCGTGCCTCCCGGGGTAGCCCCGGTATACCGTCCGAAATAGAACAGCGGCGCCTGGCCTGGCGAGTGGGCGCGGAAGGCGGCCTGGCGGAGGCGTGAGATCTGGTCTTCGACCAGCGCGTTGGTCGGGTAAAGCACGAGCGTGCGCACCGCCGCTGCGGGTTGCGCCGGCTCCGCAGCGCGCAGTCCGGTCCACTCGGTCTTGCTGTCCCAGTTCGCCTCCCACCAGCGGTTGAGTGCGTAGCCGCGCCCGGCGCCGCCGCGCTCCTGGATGAGCCGCGCCAGTACGGGAAGAAGGAAGCTCTCGGTTTTGCCGGAGCCGGTGCCGGAGGTGACGACAGCGTTGCGCCTCGCGGCTGAAGCGGGCGCGAGGGAGGTGATCAGGGCTTCGGCCTGATGCTTTCGGAGCGTGAAATTTTCGGGCTTGCCGAAGAGAATCTGGGCCAGTGCTGCGGCTTCGGGCGCAGCCAGACCCGCCTTCTGCCCCGCCTCGGCGATCGAAAGCGTTGAGCGATAGGGCAGAACCGCCTCAAGGAGGACGTCCTGCACTGTCGCGCCCGTCTCGCGCAGCAGCATGTCCCGCTCGGCCAGCAGGCGGTGATCCCGAAGCCAGAAAGCGGTGTCATAGTACCGGTGATACGCATCCTGGATATAGCTCAGGACGTTGCCGGGCGTCGGAGAGGTCATGGGAACCTAGGTGTAAAGCTTGGACAGGATGAGGGCCGCGTCGGCGGGAGCGACGCCGCGATAGGAAAGCCGGCCGCCCGCGGTTTCAGGCATCAGCCCTGACGCAGAGACAAGGGCCCGCTGATAGAGACCGGGAGGTTCGCAGCCGAGTACAGCCTGGAACACGCGCGAACTCGCGTTGTATCCATGAAGCCGGAGGCCGGCCGCCCGGGCGGCCATAAGCTTGACCAGGGCGAAGGATCCTTCGCGCTGCTGTCCATTCTCATCGGCGAACACGTACCGGCGCCCGCCGTAGTCGCCGCGGTAGGCTCCCCGCTGATCGATCGCGGGAGCCTTCCGCCAGGATCCGGATCCGGGGTCGAACCGCTGAAGATCTCTCACGCTCTCCAGACGGATCGGGGGCATCGCCGAAGCCAGCGCGTCCGCATCGGGGCCCTGGCTCGCGATCGCAGCAGTAAAGCCCGCGGATACGGTGATGGGGCGGCCGTGGGGATCCGACAGGCCGGCGACGGCGTCCCGGGCCGAGGCCGGCGTAAGCCCGCCCCACATCAGCGCCGCTGGGGCATCGGGCTGATCCATCCGCGTGAGCTTGCCGCCCGCGGCCCCCAGCCGGTCGTCAAGAGCGGCGACAAGCCCGGTGTTTCTGAACCCCGCGAGGAATGCCTGACCCGTCCCGTTGAAGGCCAGTACGGGAGGGGCGACGATCCAGCTGAGGGGCGCGCGAAGCCGGGGATCCAGGCTGACATCGATATGGCCGAGCGCCACGGCCGCGGCGCAGAACCTCTGCACTTCAAGTGGGGAGCGACTGTCCGATCCGGCCAGATCCTGCAGCTTGCGCCAAGAACCTGCACCCAGATAGCAGAGCGCGTCGAGTATGAGGTCCGGGCCGGCCGCCGCGCCCGCGCGAGGCGCCATTCCGGGCGGCTTGGCGGCTGTCGTGGTCTTGCCCGCGCCTTTCCGGAGCTGCCCTTTCTTATGCTGCCCCCTGTTACGGGTGAGCACACGGTATTCGCAGGTGGTGCAGCGCATCCACATGTCGCCATCGCGGTCGTCACCTGAGTTGAACGGCTGACAGTCCCAAGAGTGATACCCGCGCAGAACGCATGTTTCCTGAAGGCCCAGGGCCTTGTCCAGGCGATAGACGGAGGTGTGCTCCGCGGGGACTTCATCCTCGCCGGCGGCCAGGTCGCCCTGGTCCGGACCCAACCCCGCTGCTGTCTCAATGGCGGCCGGCCACGGGCCGCGCAGATGAAGCCCGAGCACATCCAGGCCCGGCCGCAGCGGATCAGCAATCGCCCCCGCGCCGAGGAATCCGGCAGGGCCGTCGCCGGCGCGGTAGAACCGGACTTGGCTTGCGTCAGGCAGGCGGCGCGGATGGCTGGCTGACCGCAGGGAGAGGCTGGTGTCACGCCGGGCCCTTCCGCCAGCCAGGGCTGTCACCGTGAAGTTGGCGGCGTCACGCTCTGGACGGGCCTCAAGCGTCAGGCGGCACGAGGCGTTGGCCGTTTCACTCGCGTCCCCAACGGTCCCGTGCGGGTCCGTCAGTTCCAGCCGGAACGGCCCGGCGGCGGCCGTCGCCGTGATCTCGGGCGGCGCGCCGGTGTGCCAGATGCCTTGAGACAGCTTCAGTCCACCGGCCATCTCGAGCGCGACGCCCTCGGCGAGCGGGATCAGCGCCTGAAGATCTCCGACGCTGGACGCGGAGGCCCTCAGCATCTCGACGCCGCTGAATAGAACCCAGTCTTCCGGGAGACCGGGGAGAAGTTCAGGGGTCCAGCAGCGGAAGCCTTTCCGGGCGTTGAGCGTCAGCAGCTGGGTGACCCGTTCCGTCCACTTCTCATGGCATAGAACCAGGTGCGGCCGCAGAAACGAGACCCGTGACACCTCCCGGTAGAAGGCGCCGGTATCCAGCTTGACGAGCGGCACAATAGACCGCGCCGCCCTGTGGAAAGCGAACTCGCCGGCGGGGGAGCGAAGCTCGAAGGCGGCAAGCATCAGCGGGCTGAGAGCGATGTCCTGGACGGGCTCGATGATCGACACCTCGCCGCTCGATGACGGCGTCAGCCAAAGACCATCGCCGCAATCCTCGAAAGCGGCCCGCGCAGCGGCCGGGGCGTCCGGGGACAGGGCTAGGCCGATCGTCTCGCCGCCCCCTTCGCCGGCCGCGGACAGAAACATCCGGAGGCGCGGCCGCGGAAAGACTTCCAGGGAGGCGGCCCAGCTCAACCGGCGCCGTTGCGGGCCCGACTGGACCGCGTTGTCGCCCTCCCAGGCCTCGAGTTCGGCACAGGCGGCGGCCGCGACGCGCGGTCTCAGGTCCGGTGTGTTCCAGATCCGTTTGAGCCAGGCCGAAGGAGACGCGCCGCCCATCCATTCATGCAGATAGAGCGTCATCTCGGCGTCGGTGAGCGTCTCATGCGCCGCAAAGCCGAACTGGGCGAAGAGACCGTGCAAGCGTTTACGGTCCGCGTCCCGCACGAGCGCCTGGGACAGGGCGTAGCTTGCGTATGCCCAGTCGTTGATGCGTTTGGCGGTCGGACGCCCGAAATCGAAATCGTGCTCCTGGAGCCAGAAGTTCAGAGCGAGCCAGAGCGGCCGGGTGGACTTCGCATTGGCCCGCAGACTGGTCTTGCGGCTCTCGCTGGTGACGCCGAGCACTTCAAACAGGCGCTCATAATAGTTCTGCGCGGAGTATTCCTCGTCCGCCCGCATCCGTTCGGCGGCGAGCGACAGAGCCGCCAGGAGCGCCGTGAACGGGGGCGCCCCGGGCCGGTCGAGCTCGTCCCAGGCGTCCAGCTCTCCCAGATGCCATGAGAAGGGATCGCCAGCGTTCCACTTGAGACTTGAGGCCGCGCCGGCGGCGATCACCCGGCCGCAATCAGCAGCGGGTACGTTCAAAAGCGCGGCGATTTCCTCCTCGGCCTCGCCTTCGATGTCGAGATAGACCGGCGCCAGCTTGTGCCGCCCGTCGAACAGCACGCTGTTGATCGCGTCGTTGACGGCCTGATAGCTGACCGCCGCTTTCCCCCCCGCTGCCGCTGCAGTAGGCGTGACACTCTCTACGCTGAACGCCGTCATACCCTTCCCCCGAAGGTTGAATGAACTCGATCCCCGGGAGTGCGTCAACACTCGGCTCACCCCGGCATTTACGCGCGCCCCTCCGTCAAATCCGGTCGTGCGGCCGCTCCGCCCGCGTATCCGGGAGCGTTTCCCATTGAGATTTGCCGCGAGCAGTGCGGTACATTGAGAGAACGAATCAGGAGTCTCCGATGAGCAGCGGCAATCTCACATCGCTCGAAATGTGCGCCGGCGCGGGCGGTCAGGCCCGCGGACTGGAGCTTGCCGGTTTCGGGCACGAAGGGGTGGTCGAGATTGATCCGAACTGCTGCGAGACGCTGCGGCTGAACCGACCGGAGTGGACGGTCCACGAGGAGGACCTGTCGGCCTTCGACGGCCGCCCCTACAAGGGCGTGGATCTTCTGGCGGGCGGGTTGCCTTGCCCGCCGTTTTCAGTGGCCGGGAAGCAGCTCGGGAGGGACGACGAACGCAACCTCTTTCCGGCCGCCATCAGGCTGGTCGACGAAATCCGGCCGAAGGCCATCATGATTGAAAACGTCCGCGGATTTCTGGATGCGGTGTTCGAGGACTACCGGGGCTTCATCAAGAACGAGCTCAAGGCGCTTGGCTACGAGGCGCACTGGAGGCTCTTGAATGCGTCCGACTACGGAGTGCCGCAACTCCGTCCGCGCGTGGTCATCGTTGCGATCGAGGACCAGTACAAAGACAACTTCGAATGGCCCGCGCCTTCGCCCTTCGACGCGCCCACAGTCGGCGAGACCCTGAAGGATCTGATGGCCGCCAACGGCTGGCGCGGCGCGAAGGCTTGGGCGCAGGGCGCCGACGAGATCGCGCCAACCCTCGTCGGAGGCTCGAAGAAGCATGGAGGTCCCGATCTGGGGCCAACACGCGCGAGAAAGGCGTGGGCCGCGCTGGGCGTGAACGGCATAAGCTTGGCCGATGAGGCGCCAGAGAGGGACTTTGTCGGCATGCCCCGGTTGACGGTGCCGATGACCGCGCGGATCCAGGGCTTCGATGATGCGTGGCGGTTCCACGGCCGCAAGACTGCGGCCTACCGTCAAGTCGGCAACGCGTTCCCGCCGCCCGTGGCGCGCGCGGTCGCGGCGAGCCTGCGCACAGCGATCGAGACCCGCAAGATCCATCGCCTCGCAAGCTGACGGCCGTTAAGCAAACCGGAAGCGGAGCCGCTGCAAGCTTCGCTCCATGAGCGCCTTTCCGCTTCCCGACACGCACCCGGACTACGCCATCCTCGCGCCGCTCGCGGCGGGTATCGAAAACCGTGCGGGCGGCGCCGCGGGCTTGAAGAGCGGATTGCCGCCCCTGTTCCGGCAGGCCGTCGATGAAGTGATCGATGCGCCGCGGACCAACCGGTTTACGATCAGCGAGCTCGAGAAGACCGAGAAGACCTACCTGGGCACCAAAATCGAGATCCTGCTCCGGGACTTTCTCAAACTGCCGAAAGGCAAAATTCTGGACCTCTCCATCGATGGCGTCGAGGTCGATATCAAGAACACCATGCAGCGGGCATGGACCATCCCACTGGAAAGCCATGGCCATCCGGCCCTTTTGCTGCGCCTGAACGAGACGGCCGCGCTTTGCGACGCAGGGCTGGTTGTCGTGCGTCCCGCCTACCTCAACGCCGGTCAGAACCGGGACGCGAAGAAGACACTGTCCGCTGCGGGGACGTTCAACATCTGGTGGCTCCTCCGGCGCCATCCGTATCCGCCTAATTTCTGGGAAGTGCTCCCGGCCGCGGCCCGGCAAGAGATATTCGCCGCCGGCAGCGCAAGCGCCCGGCTGGCCCTCCTGTTCGCCAAGCTCCAGCGCCAGCCGGTGTCACGGCTGCAGGTCCAGGCCGTTGCACAGCAGCACGACTACATGAAACGGCTGCGGCGCAACGGGGGCGCGCGGGACCTCCTGCTCGGCGAGCGCATCGCCCTTCTCTCCGGGCGAACCGACGCAGCCTTGATCACCGCCCTGCGGCTCGGTCCGGTGAGCGTTGAGGAGTTCATTTCCCTGACGCCGGAAACGGACGAAGAGCTGGCGCTCTTAACCGCTGCAGGCCAGCTGAGCTGACGCAGCCGGCACGCCCGCCTGGAGCGAAGCACTTGACCGATAAGATCACGCCAGAGCGCCGCAGCGCGAACATGTCGAAAATCCGCAGCCGGGACACTTCGCCTGAACTCGCGGTGCGCCGTGCCGCTCACGCGCTCGGCTACCGGTACCGGCTCCACCGCAAGGATCTTCCGGGGAAGCCCGACCTGGTCTTTCCCGGACGTAAGGCCGTGATCTTCGTTCACGGCTGCTTCTGGCATCAGCACCCCGATCCTGCCTGTCCCGACGGCCGCCGCCCCAAGTCCCGGCCGGAGTATTGGAACCCCAAACTGGACGCCAATGTCGCGCGCGATGCCCTCCGCAAGGCGGAGCTTGAAGGGCGGGGCTGGCGGGTGCTGACGTTGTGGGAGTGCGATATCGGGCGGGGCGCCGACCTCGCTGAAACCCTTAAGCTGTTTCTTGGTCTCCCAGCCCGGAGGACGGGCGCCGGTTCGGGTGATATGTCGGGATGACGGCCCCGATTCTGCACCGCGGCCAGCATGGAACGGTGAATGGCGCGCTCGAAGAATGCTGAAGCTGCTGCGGGGATGTACCGGGCGCAGATCGAGCATCACGGCTATGGCGCAGCGGACGCTTGGAAGCCGATCGCCTCGCTTCTGCTGGCCTGCGGAGCCTGGCGGAGCAAGGCCGAGGGCTGGATCGTCAGCAACGACGCTGTTTACTTCAAGGAAGCCAACGAGTTCCGCGCCGGATCGGCCGCGATGCGGCGCGGCGGTCAGCTTGGTGACTTCCTCTCGGCCGAACTGGGTTTCGACCGGGATGAGCTATGCAGTCACATCGGCCTGTATTGGGCCGACGAAAGGTTCCGGTTCGCTCAGCCGCATAATCTGGTAGGCCACGCGTTCCGCAGCATGCTCGTGGAAGCTCTGACGCTCTTCGGCGACGCAGACATCTCTTACGAGGAAGAAGTCGATCCGAAGCTGGAGTTCCGCGGCCACGCGTTTTCAACGCGATCACCGAACTCCCGGATAGACATCGTCGCCCGCAGGGGACCAGCCACCGTCGCGCTGATTTCATCGAGATGGCGGTTCCGGCACGACCGCGTCGACGTGGTCGAAGAGGCTATGGCCTACATGACTGCGGCAATGAGGGTAAACCCGCACTGCCAGCAGTACGCATGGGTGGGTGAGTTCATGCCTGCCCGGCTGGAGAAGGTCCTGGCGCATACGGCCCCAAATCACCCGAACCCGCCTCTCGCCGCCTGTGTCCACTTCGAGCCGCGGCTGATCACCGAGGGCCTTCAGGAACGTGAGATGAAAGGCCAGCTAAAGTCACTTGCTTGGCTGATCGATCAAACGAGCGGCTGGAAATAGACCCGCTACCCAATGGCCCGCTTGCCAAGGTCTTCGCTCCCTATGGGGTGGGATAGCCCCTCTCCAGCAGGGGGGGGCGGCGTCCGATAGAGCGCTCGCTGTTTCTAGATCTAAGGTCCGCGGCGACTACTGCCAGACCACGATGCCGGCCAGATATTCGCTAAGCACCATGCGGACGGTCCAACCATTTTCGCCGTAGGCCTGGTAGCGATACCTTCCGTCTTGAACGATGAGCCACGGCTCCGAATAGGCCTGATCACCACAAATCAGCAGCCTTTGCATCGCTCGGGAGCCAACTTCCGGCCAACCCCCAATTTCCCAGTCGTCGGGTTCACCCAGTTCGAATGGCTGGCGCTGTGCGTCATTCAAGCTCTCTAATGGTCCGAACCAAAATCCCGAAGGCTCACTAAGCTGAGGTTCGTTCAGTTCATGTGCCACATGACCCCGCGCCTGCTTAAGGAGAACTCTCCGGACGCGTGCGACGTCGAAATCCCACACCGGTCCCGAGCCGGACTCCTTGCGGCCAGACTCAATCAGCTTCTGGAGCTTGCCGTTCTGCTCGAGTGCGCGAGCAACCGACGGACGGCCTAGCTGGCTGGGATCACTTGATCCGCTGATGACGCACTCCAGCAGACAGGCGAGATACTCCTCATCTTCCGAAAAGCCGTTGTTGCACTTGAGGCAGGCGCGAGCGACGGGGAGGTTGTCCGGCAGCGGGCGGTCCAAGAAGGCCTTCGACGGAACGTGGTCCCGCGTGGCGTCATCGCCACCGCAGTGAACGCAATGACCCGCATTCCTCTGGTCGCCGAAGTTCTCAAACTGACGCATCTGCGCACATGCCTGAACCACACCCGGCGGAGTTATTCCGGGAGCGATTTGCCTATCGCCGGGTATGTCCCGTGAGGCAGGAAATAGTCTTGCACGAGCTGGCGGTAGAACCAGTGATCCGAAAGCAGAGTGGCCGCGGTAATCTCGTGCACCTCTACGCTTTTTTCGTCAGTGAGATCTTCCCGGCACAAGAACAGCGCCGTTGCCGGATCGTGGTGAGACGAGAACACGGCAACATTGTTTATCCCACCATAGTCAGGCGACTTCCCGTTCAGGTGGCTGACGTTGTGGTAGAAGCTGCTCCACTCCGGATGACTGTTTCCGCCTTGGAGGCTGGCCACATACAGCCGCTTCCCTGCCTTGCTCGGTGCAGTCATCCGCATCATCCTCAGCGCCTTTTTGGCCCATCCCGTGTTGATAGGACCAACACACGGTTGAAGCCATCCTGGATGGCGGCTGGCGCCAAGGACGTGAGTCAGCGGAAAGTGATGAACCGCTCTGAAACAGCGAGAAACCGACTCCCCAGGCACACGAGAAATGGCGGGTAATTAGGTGGGTGAGGCCGGATTGGGTTCAAAACACCAATAAAAACAAAGCGCGTGGCGGACAGAGAGTCCGCCACCGGGCAGATACGGACTTTGGTTGGCTTATGGGCATCTAAAATCCGGTGACCACTGATGTCCGATCCTGGCGCTTTGGGGACTCTTAACACGGTGCAGGCGCGCGTCTCGGCGATGACCGGCCGATTGCCCTGACACCGATCCCGGGCCTCGGGGATAATCACTACGGCGTCGGCCTGCGGCACTGGCTGTTTGCGGGTCAGGGAATAGGCGTCCGGCCGACGATCCACAGCTTTCGGGCACCTCGATCAAGGGTAATCCCGCCTTTCATCGGTCTCTAGAGTCGCCGGTGCATCCCGGCCGGAATCTTGAGACTTCATGGACAGCGCAGCCATCGCCCAGCTCAGCCGCCCGCAGCTGGAGGAGGAGTGGCGGGGGCTCTTTGGCCACGACGCTCCTGCCGACATTGCGCGCCAGCTTCTCGCCCGGATTCTGAGTCATCAAACTCAGGCCCGGGCGCACGGCGGCCTCGACCCACAGGTCCTCCGAGATCTCGCAGCCTGGGCGCCTTCCCCTGCGAAAAGGCGGCGCAACGAGCCTGAGATGCTCGCGCCCGGCGTCCGTCTCGTCCGGGTCTGGCGGGGGGAGGTCTACGAGGTGACCGCGTGCGAGGGAGGGTTCGAGTACCGCGGAGACGTCTTCAGGTCGCTCACGCGGGTCGCGAGGGTGATTACCGGCACCCACTGGAACGGCCCCATGTTCTTCGGTCTGCGAAGCCGCACCAGCGTCTATGCCAACCCAAGCCTCGATCGGTCCTGAGCACGGCATGCGCTGCGCCATCTACACGCGCAAATCCACTGATGAGGGGCTCGAAGAGGAATTCAACTCTCTCGATCAGCAGCGGCAGTCCTGCGCGGCTTATGTTGAGTCCCAGCGTCACGAAGGCTGGCGTCTTCTGGATACGACCTATGACGACGGCGGGTTCTCCGGCGGCAACATGCGTCGTCCAGCGCTTCAGAGGCTCCTACAGGCCGTGGCGGATGGGCTCGTCGACATCATTGTCGTTTACAAGATTGATCGCCTCACCCGTTCGCTCATGGATTTCGCCCGCATTGTCGAGGCGCTCGATGCACGGTCAGCGTCCTTCGTATCCGTCACCCAATCTTTCAACACAACGACGTCGGTCGGTCGGCTGACTCTCAACATGCTGCTGTCGTTCGCCCAGTTCGAGCGAGAGGTCACCTCGGAGCGCATCCGGGACAAGATCTCGGCGTCCAAGGCCAAGGGCATGTGGATGGGCGGTCTGCCTCCTATGGGATACGACGTCTCCAACCGCTCGCTGGTGGTGAACCCGTCCGAAGCGCGAACGGTCCGACAGCTGTTCCAGCTCTATCTGAAACTGAAAAGTGTCGAACGGCTTCAGGAAGAAGCGGCCCGACTTGGCCTCTTGAGCAAGCGCCGGCACAGCATCAGGGGGGTATCCGGCGGCGGCCCACTCAGCCGAAACGGCCTCTACCACCTGCTCGGCAACCCTCTATACGTCGGCCTCGTTCGCCATAAGGACGTGCTTTACCCAGGGCGGCATGAAGCGATCGTGGAGACCGCCGAGTTCGAAGCGGCCGCCGCCGTCCTCGCCCGGCAGCGCCGCCTCCGGCGGACAGGCGAGACGATGAAGGAACCCAGTCTGCTCCCGCGACGCGTGTTCGATGAGAGCGGCAAGAGGTTCACTCCAACCGGCGCTGATCGGCACGGTCGGCGCTATCGCTACTATATGGCCCCGCGCGAAGCCGGGCGTCCCCGCGTCTACCTGCCCGCCAAGGGTCTGGAGGGGGCCGTCATCAACACCTTGGTCCGGCACTTGATCGAACCCCACCATCGCATCGCGCTGTTTCGCGCGTCGGGGGCCGGTGACCTCAGTGTCACCTCCGAGCGGATGTCCGTCTGGCTGGAGAAGCTGCAAGCCTCGACTCCTTCGATCGTCAGGACAGCGCTCGCGGATCTTGCCGTGACGGTGATCTACTCGCGCGAGACCCTTCGGATCAGATTTGACCTGGTGGCGCTGGTTGGCGAGCCGAAAGCGTCGCCCCGAATCCACGAGATCGGCTGCGCCATCAATCTACGCCGCCTGCGGCTGAACTATGCGGTGATGCTCGACACTGACGGGTTCCGAGCCGCGGCTCCGGACCCTGCTTTGGTTCGGCTGCTTGCGAAGGCGTCCGGGTGGCTGGCGCGCCTGCTGGACGGTGAGGCGAGCTCCATCGCCGACCTCGCACGTCAGGTCGGTGTGACGCCCCGGTACGTGGAACAGGTTATCGAACTCGGACTTCTCGCGCCGGATCTCCAGCTCCAGATCCTGCGTGGTCGCCAGCCGTCGGGCCTGACGGCGCGCGAGCTTCTGGCAATGTGTCCGCTTCCGTCAGACTGGGAGCGTCAACGGGCCATTTTCGAAACGAAGGCGCAGCCAGATCCGCCACATGCCGGAGCATCAACTCCGGACATACCGTCCTAGCAGGCAACGCGTCGCCTTTTCAGAGCGAGGGCGTCCGTTCCGGTGCCAAGCCATAGCAGTTTTGGACTATCCTGAAACGGGGTGGCGCCGCCTGCACAAGCAACCAATGCACCCCACTTTTGTGCCCCCGGTGTGCCCCCGGAATGCACCAGAGACTTGCGGCGTAGGCGTAAGTTATTGATTTGATGGTGCCGACTGCAGGAATCGAACCCGCGACATCCAGTTTACAAAACTGGCGCTCTACCAACTGAGCTAAGCCGGCCGCCGTCGCGACGGGCGCCCTTATGCTGGGGCGGCGTGACGGACGTCAAGGCGCGTTCTCGTTCGCACTCAGGTCGCTCACTGTCGATCACATTCACGGCGAACAGGCGCGCAGGGTCAGGATGGCCCCGTCTCTGACGCGGGTCCTGGTCACCCGTCGATTGTGAAATCGTTCGGTGTTGCGGATCAGGCGGGGGCCACTGTTCCGGGGTCTGGCGGCCGGCTGTCTTGCTCGCGCCGCACGGTCACGACCCTCTGGCCGTCGACAAAGACATGAGCGGCATATCCGCTGGCGTGCCGCGCGAGCAGCGCCCCGGCTTCTTCTGTCGCAGCGTCCGCATCTTCGGCCGCCAGCGGCTCCATGTGCGGCACTGACAGGATCGATGATTCGATAAAGCAAAAATACGTCACATCCCCTCTCCGTCCGTCAAGGCTGACGCTGTCATCAACCGCTCCTGACGCATTGTCGTCTGCCGGGATTCGGACACTGGCCCAGCCGTTGGCGCGGCGCGATGCTCAGCTGTTGACCGGGCAGCGCACATACAATTGACGCCGATCAGTCCGCCAGTTGAACGGGGGCGCGCGGCCGCGACACGGGCGTCCCGCCCGGCTGGTCGCCCGACATGGCGCCGCGCGCCGAATTCACATGGTCGGCTTGATATTCAAACGTGGCGTTCCCGCAGGCTCTGTCGGAGTCCGGACTTACGCCTGATCCGGGACCCGCTACTGCGGTCAAGCGACGCCCCCATGCCTCCGTTGCGCGTCTCCGGCGGCGACCTGCATGGGCGCTCGCTCAAATTCGGCGGCGGAGTGAGCGATGGACAAAATACTGGTCAGACCGCTGGCTGACGGCTGGGCCGTCGAGACACCCGGCGCGGACAATCCAATGGTCTTCCGATCCGGCCGCGCGGCGGAAGACGCCGGCAAGGGTCTGGCGCGCCGACGGGCGAAAGCCGGGGAGACGGCCGAGCTGGAACTCGGACTCCACTCGGGCGTCTGCGCCGGCTGCTTCCTGTGCGTGCCGCCCGCGGGCGAGGACGACGACGTCCTGCCTCCGGGCGTGCCGGGCCTTGCGGACCGCGCCGCCGGGTTCACCGCGCAGGGACCGATGGGCAACCCATGAAGCTGTCACGCTTTATGGAGTCCGTCCCCGCGGACGCGGAAGGTTCACTGATGGCCGCCGTCCTGAGAAACAAATTCCTCTCGGCTATCGCGCCGGAAGACCTCGCCGCCATGCTCCCCCGGATGCGGGAGGTGGAACTGCGCAAGGGTCAGGTACTCATCGAGCAGGAGTCCGCGGTCGAGGAGGTGCATTTTCCGCTGTCCGCACAGCTGTGCAACCTGACCATTTTCACGGACGGGCGAAGCGTCGAGACCGCGGTGGTCGGTTCCGAGGGCATGTCGGGTCTGGCGCCCTTTCTCGCGGATGCGCCGTGCGCCTGGCAGGTGGTCGTCCAGATCCCTGGCTCGGCTCTGGCGCTCCCCGCCGCAGTACTGCGCAGCCAGGCCCGGGAAAGCGCCGATCTGCGCGCCCTGTTGGTGCGGCTGGTGCACGATTACCAGGCCCAGTCGGCGCAGACGGCGGCATGCAACACCGTTCACCGCTCGACGGCCAAGCTGGCGCGGTGGCTTCTGATGTTCGACGATCGCAGCCAGGGCACCAGGCTGGAGATCACCCAGCAGGATCTCGCCGCCTTGATGGGAATGCAGCGCACGACGATCAATCAAGCCGCCGGGGAGCTGAAGGCCGCCGGCGCGATCGACTATCTCAGAGGCGCGATCCGCATCACGGACCGGACACTCCTCGAACGGACCTCGTGTGAATGCTACGAAATGCAGCGCAATCGCTCGCGGGCGCTCGGACTGGACCCGGCCTGACCGCGGGCCTCAGTATCCGGGCGGCGTTTCGGGCCGGGCGACCGGATCGACGATTCCTGCGTCCCGTACGCGACAGAAGCGGACTGCCCGGACCCAATGAATCGAACCTTGTGTCCGGGTTGCGACAGAACCGGCACGCTTCCCGCCCGTTTCAGTCCCATGGCCGTCCCGGAACACGATGCCCGCGTCCCCGTCTATGCGATGGCCGGAATCTACACGATCGGAGGCTTCGCCATGAGCGATGACAAGAACCAGACCGGAGGCCAGGACCGTCAGCGGATCAGCCTGTCCGACGACTATGAGGTCCGCGACTGGAGCCAGAAGTATGGCGTCAGCGAGGAGCGTCTGCGCGCAGCCGTCGGCAAGGTCGGCAATATGGCGGACGACGTCGAACGCGAGCTGCGGGGTCGGTGATGGAGGCCTTTCCCTGGGCGTTGGTCACCGTCGGCGGTCCGCTGCTCATCTTCGCGGTGGCCATCTGGGCGTGGCTGCGCAGCCGCAAGGCGGACGACCAGCTCGACCCCGACACCCCCTCTGACGACCCTTCCAAGGGCATGACGGGACACCACTGAAAATGAGGGGCACGACCCTGCTGCTGGTCGCTCTCGCCGCCATTCTGATCAGTGTCCTGGTCTATCTGGCGACCGGTGGGCATCTCGTCTTCTTCGCCCTGCCTCTCCTGTTCGGCCTGCCATTGCTCGGCCGGCGGCGAGGGTGACTTCAAACGAGCAATAAACTTACGGAGCAACCCATGACTGACACTCAACCCCGGTCCGACGCCATCGGACGCGATGGCGAGCAGGGCGATGGACAACGCCGCCCGGACCAGGGATCGGACGGCGCCCCCGCGCCCGCCCGGACCGACAAGGGACCGGCTACGGGCGGGGAGGGCGCGGCGGGAGCCGGCGGGCCCGGTGGGTTCGGGACATGACCATGCGCATTTACGAAGTCACGGTCGGGCGTCCCGGCGGTGAAACCCGCCTTCTCAAGGTTCCCTCGAAGACCGACGTCCAGGCCGGCGACGCCGCCATGACCCGGATGTCGGAAGGCGAGACCATCCTGTCCATCGAAGAGACCGACGACCCGTATCAGGACGTCGACGCCTTGCCGGCCGGCACTCAGACCCACCCCGATCAGCCTGTCTGACGCCATGTCGGACCAACGGAAGACATCCCCGGTCGACGACACCCCCGGCCTCGTGGTCGGGGGTCAGGGCGGGTCACGGAAGGAGTTGCTGGAGGACGGCCAGGAGGAGGTCTTCTCACGGACCGAGGTCGAGACCGGGCGGATCGAGCACAAGGCCGAGGCCGGGAGCGGCCAAGCGGCGCCTGCTCCGTTTGGTCGGCCCCACGCCTGAACCGCGCATGCCGCCGGAATCGGAATCCGCCGCGACCCTCCCCCTGTTCGAGGATGCGGCGCGTGCGCCCCCGGGGTTCGTTTATCGGCCCGATCTGGTTTCTCGGGACGAGGAGGCAGCGCTTGTGGGGCGGTTTGAAAAGCTGCCGTTCGAGCCGTTCGACTTCCGCGGCTTCAAGGGCAACCGCCAGACTGTGGCGTTCGGCTCCCGATACGATTTCACTCATAGTCGCGTGAAGACGGCCGAGACCGTTCCGGAGTGGCTGCGGCCTCTCAAGGCGCGCGCGGCGGCGGTTGCGGACATTGACGACGACGCCCTGGTTCAGGCCCTGGTCACCGAATACCCGCCGGGCGCGGGGATCGGCTGGCACCGCGACCGGCCCGAATACGGCAAGGTCATTGGGATCTCGTTCGCGAGCGCCTGCATCCTCCGGTTCCGCCGCCCGCACGGCGATGGCTGGCGGCGAGAGAGCGTCCTGCTCCAGCCTCGCTCAGTCTATCTGCTGGACGGAGAGGTGCGCGAGCACTGGCAGCACAGCATCATGCCGGGGGACCGGCTACGATACTCCGTAACTTTCCGGACGCTGCGCTGACAGTCGTCCGCTCAGTCGCTCGATCCTGGCCCGGTCTGTTGACGCCTCAGGCAGCAACAGGCAGTCGCGCCACGTTGCAGTGGGTCCACAGGGCGTCCATGGCGCGGACGAGGTCGTCCATCATGGCGTCGGTGTGGTTGGGCGAGGGGGTGAAGCGCAGCCGCTCGGTGCCCTTGGGCA
>NZ_JARKMV010000006.1:0-52627 GCF_037626195.1 Brevundimonas sp. BR2-1
ACAGGGCGAGAGCCCCGGCCGCGCTGGTGGCCATGATGAAAGTCTTTACGCGCATGGGTGGATGCCCTCCGCAGCCCAAGTGAATTTGTGACGGCGTACGAGCAGCCGCTGCGCCCTCATAACAGCCCCGCTGGCCGAGGTCGAGCGGCGTAAGCCGGATAAGCGCCCAGCGTGGCCATATAGTTACAACCTTGAAATCCCGGCGGCCTGTGGCGATTCAAGGCGGGCGTGTGCCTTCTCAACCGCCGCCGGTTCGCCCGGTCGCCTTGCCGGTTCCCTCGCAGACGGCGCAGGTTTCTCCGGACGCGCTGACGCCCGCTCCCTGGCATTCCGGGCACAGGGTCGGGTCGGGGTGCTGGAGCGAGGCGGGGTCGACCGGATTCGCCGGCGTCAGGTCGCGGTCATCGATGTCATGCGGGTTCATCCGGGTGGAACGGCGTGCAGACCGTCCGGTTTCATGATGACAGCGGCCAGCCCTGGCTTTACTGACCCGCCATCATGGACGAAACCGAACGGCAATCCGAGGAGCGCGGCTGGGACACGGCGAAGACGCTGGCCGAGGCCCTGCCGTACATCCAGATCTACGACCGCAAGACGGTGGTGATCAAATACGGCGGCCACGCCATGGGCGAGAGCGCCGTGGCCAAACAGTTCGCCGCCGACGTGGTTCTGCTGAAGCTGATGGGGGTCAATCCGGTCGTCGTTCATGGCGGGGGGCCCCAGATCAGCGCCATGCTGGACAAGGCGGGCGTCCGCTCCAGCTTCGTCGACGGTCTGAGGGTGACCGACGCGGACACCATGCAGGTGGCCGAGATGGTCCTGTCCGGCGCGGTCAACAAGGAGATCGCACACTGGATCACCATGGCCGGGCGCGAGGCCGACGTGCGGGGGATCGGCCTGTCGGGCAAGGACGCCGGTCTGCTGACCGTGGAAAAGACCCGCCGGACCAAACGCGATCCCGACAGCATGATCGAGCATGAGGTCGATCTGGGCTTCGTCGGAGAACCGACGCGGGTCGACGCCAAACTGATCACCCGCCTGCTGGACTCGGACGCCGACTGGGTGCCGGTGATCGCCCCGATCGGCGTGACCGAGGACGGCCAGACCTTCAACGTCAACGCCGACACCGTGGCCGGGGCCATGGCCGGGGCGCTGGGGGCCAAGCGCATGCTGTTGCTGACCGACGTGGCCGGGGTCAAGGGCGCGGACGGCCAGATCATCCGACAGATGACCGTGGACGAGGCGTCGAGGCTGATCGAGGACGGCATCGCGACCGGCGGGATGATTCCCAAGCTGCAGACCGCCATGGCGGCCGTGCGCGACGGGGTCGAGGCCGTGGTCATCCTGGACGGCCGCCGTCCTCACGCCATGCTGGTCGAACTGTTCACCGAACACGGCGCCGGCACGCTGGTGAAGGCGGAATGAGCGCCGAGGCTGTCGAGGCGACGGAACTCGGGGCGGACCTGCGCCATGTGCGCAGCTGGATCTTCGATCTGGACGACACCCTGTATCCGCCCGAGTCGCAGTTCATGGGGCTGATCCAGCAGCGCATCAACGACTATGTGGTGCGCACCTCGGGCCTGCCGGCGGACGAGGCCATGGTGGTTCAGAAGACCTATCTGAACGACTACGGCACCTCTCTGGCCGGACTGATGGCCCACTACCGGATCGATCCCCACGACTTCCTGGCCGAGGTGCACGACGTGCCGCTGGACGTGCTGACGCCCGATCCCGGCCTGCGCGCGGCGCTGGAGCGGCTGGACGGGCCGCGCATCGTCTTCACCAACGGATCGAAGGCCCACGCCCGCCGCGTGATCGAGCGGCTGGAGCTGGCCGACCTGTTCGACGGCCTGTTCTCGCTGGAGGACGCAGACCTGATCCCCAAGCCCGATCCCCGCACCTTCGCCCGGATGACGGAACAGTTCGGCGTCGACCCGGGCTCGGCCGCCTTCTTCGAGGACACGGTGCGGAACCTGGAGCCCGCCCATGCGATCGGCATGACGACCGTGCTGGTCGGGCCCAGGGCGCACCACCCGAACATTCCCTTCGTCGATCATCGGGCCGCCGCGCTCGGCCCCTTCCTCGCCACCGCCCGCCTGCCCGGAGACGCCTGATGCTGGATCGCGCGCACCTTGAATCCGTCATCGAAGCCGCCTGGGAGGGCCGGGCCGAAATCTCGGTCTCGACCCACGGCGAGGTTCGCAAGGCCGTCGAACAGGCCCTGGCCCTGCTGGATTCGGGCGAGGCCCGGGTCGCGTCGCGGGGGGACGACGGCGTCTGGACCACGCACCAGTGGCTGAAGAAGGCGGTGCTGCTGTCGTTCCGGCTGAACCCCAACACCCGCATGGGGGCGGCGATCGGGGCCACCATGGGCGTCACCGATCCGACGCCGGGTCCTTACTGGGACAAGGTCCCGGTCAAATGGGCCCACTGGACCGAGGCGGACTTCGAGCGCGCCGGCTTCCGCGCCGTGCCCGGGGCCGTGGCGCGTCAGGGGGCCTTCATCGGCCGCAACGTCGTGCTGATGCCCAGCTTCGTGAACATCGGCGCCTATGTCGACGAGGGCTCCATGGTCGACGCCTGGGCCACGGTGGGCTCCTGCGCCCAGATCGGCAGGAATGTGCACCTGTCGGGCGGGGCCGGCATCGGCGGCGTGCTGGAGCCGCTGCAGGCCAATCCGACCATTATCGAGGACGGCTGTTTCATCGGCGCCCGCGCCGAGGTGGCCGAGGGCGTGATCGTGCGCGAGGGCGCCGTCCTGGCCATGGGCGTCTATCTGTCGGCCTCGACGAAGATCGTCGACCGGGCCACCGGCGAGGTCTTCCGCGGCGAGGTGCCGGCCTATTCGGTCGTGGTGCCGGGCAGCCTGCCCGACCCGAACGGCGGGCCGTCGCTGTATTGCGCGGTCATCGTCAAACGGGTGGATGCGCAGACGCGGGCCAAGACCGGCGTCAACGAACTGCTGCGGGATTGAGTTCAGGCAGCGAGGCTCCGCGCGCGGAGCGATAGCCTCCCTGGGAAGCCGCCAGCCGGACCAGCTTGCCATTCTGCTCGTCGGTGACGGCCCAGACCGCGCCGTCGGGGGCCACGGCTATGTCCCGGACGCGTTCGCCCAGACCGGTCATCAGCCGCTCCTCGCCGACCACCCGGCCGCCGTCCAGCACCAGCCGGGCGATATGTTTTTCCTTCAGGCCGGCGATCAGCAGATTGCCGCGCCAGCCGGGGAACATGGCCCCGTCGTAGAAGGTCATGCCGCCCGGCGCGATGACGGGGTCCCAGTAGTAGACGGGCTGTTCGATCCCCTCACGCGCGGTGACGCCGCCGTTGATGGCGCCGCCGCGATATTCGATCCCGTAGGCCACCTCGGGCCAGCCGTAGTTCAGGCCCGCGCGATCCAGATTGATCTCGTCGCCGCCGCGCGTGCCGTGCTCGACCGTCCAGACGTCGCCGTTGGGGGCGATGGCGACGCCCTGCACGTTGCGGTGCCCCAGCGACCAGATCTCCGGCAGGGCGCCGGCCCGGCCGACGAAGGGATTGTCGCGCGGGACCGAGCCGTCGGCGTTGATGCGGATGGTCTTGCCCATGTGCGAGCCCAGGTCCTGGGCCTGGGGCCGCATCGGCGCGTCGGACCGTTCGCCCAGGGTGATGAACAGATGGCCCGCGCCGTCGAAGGCCAGGGACGAGCCGAAATGCTTGTCGCCGTCGTAGACCGGCAGGGCGCGGAAGATGACTTGGACGGCCTCGACCCGGGTTCCGTCGTCCGACAGCCGGCCCCGCGCCACCGAGGTAGCGTTGCCGCCCTCGCGCGGCTCGGCATAGCTCCAGTAGATCAGCCGATCGGCGCCGAAGGTCGGACCGACCGCGACGTCCAGCAGGCCGCCCTGACCGCGGGCGTCGACGGCGGGCAGGCCGGCGACGGGTTCGCCGACCGCGCCGTCGGCGGTGATGAGCCTCAGACGGCCCGGTCGCTCGGTGACCAGCCAGCGGCCGTCGGGCAGCAGGGCCAGGCCCCACGGATGCTCCAGCCCGGACGCCACCACCCTGTGCGCCATGGCCGTTTCGGTGCGCACGCCGGGGGCGCGGGTCTGGCCGGGGAAGGCGGGCTGCTGCGCCGCGCCATTGGCGGGCCGGGTCTCCAGCGGTGCGCCGGCCGGGGGCGCCGCATCTTGCCCATTGGCCCCGCAGGCGGCGGAAAGGGCGGCGACGCCGACCGTGGCGGCGAGTGCGAGCAGACGCATGGGAATCCCCTTGAACGGAACAGCGAACGAACGGTCCGTCAGCCTAGCCGTTCCGGCCCTGCGGCGTCACGTACCCGCTCATCGACCATGGCGTTTACTCGACTTGAATCCGCCATCGCCCGCCTATATAGGCACGCCTCTTCCGGCGGTCAGACCAGTTCCCGCCGGGACTCGAGCAATCGGGGCTGGGTAGCTCAGCTGGTTAGAGCGGTGGATTCATAACCCACAGGTCGGCGGTTCGAGCCCGCCTCCAGCCACCACCTCTTCCCCTTGCCACAGCAAAGCCTGGACGAACGCCGTTAGCGATCATCCACAGCTAAACGGCCCACGGCGGTGTGTCTCTCGTGTCACCCGCCGGGCCTGTCATATCACTGTCACATGAATGTCGTCCCACTTTCCCATGGCACGCCTAGAGGGGGCGGGATTTCAACCGGCTGCCACGGCCGGTCGCAGGGCGCACATGCCCATCTTCATCGGGGATAGATGACAATGACGAACCGCAAACGCGTGTTCTGGGCCACCACGGCCCTCTTCAGCGGCCTTCTGGTCGCCGGCGCCGCCTCCGCCCAGTCTTCGGGCACGGTCGCGACCGAAGGCGCCACCGAACTGGACACGGTGGTCGTCACGGGCGCCCGCACGCCCAGCATCGACGGTGTCATCGTCGCCCAGACAGTCCCCAAGACGCGCTCCAGCATCTCGCAGGAATTCATCTCGACCCAGGCCGCGGGCCAGACGATCCTTCAGACCCTGAACCTGGTTCCCGGCCTGAACTTCGTGAACAGCGACCCCTACGGCAACTCGGGCGGCAACATCCGTCTGCGCGGCTTCGACGGCAACCGCGTCTCGCTGACCTTCGACGGCATGCCGCTGAACGACACGGGCAACTACGCGGTCTACACCAACCAGCAGCTCGATTCGGAACTGATCGAGCGCGCCTCGGTCAACCAGGGCACGACCGACGTCGACAGCCCGACGGCCTCGGCCACCGGCGGCACCATCAACTTCCTGTCGGCCCGCCCGCTGGAAGAGGCCGGCCTCCAGATCAATACGTCGATCGGCGAGAACAACTACGGTCGCGTCTTCCTTCGCGGCGACACCGGCGCCTTCGGCCCGTGGGGTACGACGGGCTACGCCACGGTTTCCTACACCAACTATGACAAGTTCAAGGGCCCCGGCGAACTCGAGAAGACCCAGTTCAACGGCAAGCTCTACCAGGATCTGGGCGACGGGGACTTCGCCAGCGTCGCGGCGCACTGGAACGTCAACCGCAACGATTTCTATAACAACTTCATCAACCAGGCCCAGTTCGACGCCGGGACCTACCTGGAAAACGACATCGCCTGTTTCCGCCCGGTGGGCGTTGACGGCACGGTCCAGAACGAAAGCAACAGTTCCTCGCGCGTCCTCTCCGATGGAAGCGTGGCGACGGGCAGCTGCACCAACTATCACGGCATCCGGATCAACCCGTCCAACACGGGCAACATCCGCGGCCAGTTCAGCTACGGCCTCACGGACAACCTGCGCTTCACCTTCGACCCCTCGTTCCAGTACGTCATCGCCAACGGCGGCGGCTACACCCTGGTTGGCGAGCGGGACGATCGCCTGGACCAGAACGCGGCCAACAACGCCACGGTCACCACGCCCGCCCAGTGCGCGGCAGCGGCCGTGAACCGCACGGGCGTCGATCTGAACGGCGACGGCGACAGCTGCGACAACGTCGGCCTCTACACGCCCAACAACACCAACACCCACCGCTACGGCATCACCAGCTCGCTGATCTGGGACCTGAACGACAGTCACCGGATCCGCGCCGCCTATTCGCTGGACTACGGGCGTCACCGCCAGACCGGGGAATTCACCCGCCTGACCCGCGACAGCGAACCGCTGAACGTGTTCGGCGGCCAGGAGCGCTGGGGTGACGAAGACGCCCGCATTCTGGGCCGGGACGGTTCGTACCTGCGCGGACGCGACCGCTTCTCGATCGCCGAACTGCAACAGTTCGCTGTCGAGTACATCGGCGACTTCCTCGACGACTCGCTGACGATCAACATCGGTGTCCGCGCGCCCTTCTTCACGCGTCAGCTGAACCAGTACTGCTACTCGCAGAACGGCTCCTCGAACGTGCGCTGCACGACCGAGACCCCTTCGGCGACCCTGGCCAACGGCAACGTCCGGTTCGCCTCGACCGGAACGACCCAGTACATCCCGCCGTACGAAGCCGAACTGAAGTATGACGATGTTCTGCCGAACGTCGGCGCCGTCTACCGCTTCGGCGGCGGCCACAGCGTCTACGCCAGCTACGCTGAAGGCCTGTCGGTCCCGCGGACGGACAACCTGTACCAGCCGGTGCGGAACACGACCGACAACTCGATCGACTTCTCGACCGTGCAGCCGGAAAGCACGAAATCCTATGATCTGGGCTATCGCTTCCGCAACTCGCGCCTGATCGCCCAGGCCGCCCTGTGGTATATCGAGTTCGAGAACCGCATCGTCGCCTCCCAGGACAACGACCCCAACTCCCCGACCTTCGGCTTCTTCACCGACCGGAACGTCGGCGCCGTGAAGCAGCAGGGCTTCGACGGACAGCTGGGCTACATCTTCGCGGACAACTTCGCCGTGAACCTGTCGGCGTCGTATAATGAGAGCGAGCTGCAGGACAATCTCTTCCTGGGCAACTTCAACTGCACGTCGGCCAACCAGGTCCCGGGCTCGACCCCGGTCTGCCCGACCGCCCCGGCCTCCACCCCCATTCCGTTGTTCCTGCAGACCAAGGGCAAGACCCTGGTCGAGACTCCGGACTGGACCTTCGCCGCTCGCGCGGACTGGGACGTGACCGAGAACCTCTCGGTCGGCCTGCAGGCCAAATATGTCGGCGAGCGTTTCGCCACGGACGTCAATGACGAGATCTCCGACGCCTATACGGTCGCCGATCTGGACGTGCGCTACGACCTCACCGACACCTTCGGCATCCGCGGCGCCTATGTTCAGCTCAACGTCAACAACCTGTTCGACGAGGAATATCTGGGCAACATCTCGACGGGCAACAACGCCCTGTCGACCGTCGTGACGACCGATCCCCGCGTGCCGGCCGCCAACGCCAACCGCAGCGGTCAGGTCCGGACCTATTCGGTCGGTTCCCCGCGCATCGCGCAGATCACCCTGGGCATGAAGTTCTAGGCTTCACGCTTCATATCGAGACGAACGAGGGCGGCCTGTTCACAGGCCGCCCTTTTTCCATGGCCGCACGACGCGCCCGTGCGTTGAAACCTCACGCGGCGCCCTCTATCTGGCGCGATCGGTCATTCGCCGATACGAGGCCCCATGAACCAGTTTCCCGTCCCCGCCGAATGGACGCCGCACCGCGCGATGTGGGTTGGCTGGCCCAGCCATGCCGAGTTGTGGGAAGACAATCTCGAACCGGCCCGGGCCGAGGTCGAGGCCCTGGTCCGCGCCCTGGCCGGTCCGGGCCGGGAACATGTGAAATTGCTGGTGGGCAAGCCCGAGGCGCTGAACGACGCCCGCGCGCGGTTCGACGGCGTGACCGGGGTCGAGGTGGTCGACGGCCGGTTCGGCGACATCTGGCTGCGGGACACGGGCCCCATCTTCGGCCCCGGCTCGGCGACGGCGGCGGCGTTCCGCTTCAATGGCTGGGGCGGCAAATACGAGCTTGAGCACGACGACACGGTCGCCGACCAGATCGGCCGGGCCTCGGGCGTCCCCCTGACCCGCAACGACTTCATCCTCGAGGGCGGGGCTGTCGATCATGACGGCCGCGGCACGGTCCTCACCACCCGCCAGTGCGTGTTGAACCCGAACCGCAACCCCGGCTGGACCGAGGCTGGGGCCGAGGCCGCTTTGGCCGCTTCGCTGGGCGCGAGGAAGGTGCTTTGGCTTGGCGACGGCCTGCTGAACGACCACACCGACGGCCATGTCGACAACCTGGCCCGCTTCGTCGCGCCGGGCGTCGTGGCCTGCCCGGTGGCCTGGGGCAGGGGCGATCCCAACGACCACGTCTATGACACCGTGGCCCGCGCCCTGTCGCAGATGACCGACGCCACGGGCGCGCCGCTCAAGGTGCTGCGCCTGCCTTCGCCCGGCTTCGTCGGCGACGAGGACGAAAAGCCCGTCCCGGCCAGCCACATGAATTTCCTCATCGCCAACGGCGCCGTCATCGTGCCGACCTATGGCGACGACCGCGCCGCCGATCTGGCCTGCCAGGGCCTCGCGACGGTCTTCCCGGATCGCGAGATCATCGCCCTGCCGTCGATCGCCATCCTGTCGGGCGGCGGATCCTTCCACTGCATCACCCAGCAGGAGCCCGCCTGATGGCCCGCACGATCTCTGTAGCCGCGCTCCAGACCTCCTATGGCGAGGACATGCAGGCGAACATCGACAGGACGATCGACCTGATCCGTCAGGCTGCCGGCAAGGGCGCGCAGGTAATCCTGCCCAGCGAACTGTTTCAGGGCCCCTATTTCTGCGTCAGCCAGGAAGAGAAATGGTTCGCGACCGCCCATCCATGGCGCGACCATCCGTGCGTGACCGCCCTCCAGCCCGTCGCCGCCGAACTTGGCGTCGCCATCCCGGTCTCCATCTTCGAGCGCGAGGGACCGCACTATTTCAACAGCATGGTGATGCTGGACGCCGACGGCCGCGCCCTGGGCGTCTATCGCAAGAGCCATATCCCCGACGGTCCCGGCTATCAGGAGAAATACTATTTCCGGCCCGGCGACACCGGCTTCAAGGTCTGGGACACGCGCCACGGCCGCGTCGGCGTCGGCATCTGCTGGGACCAGTGGTACCCCGAAACCGCCCGCGCCATGATGCTGCAGGGCGCCGAGGTGCTGTTCTATCCGACCGCCATCGGCTCCGAGCCGCACGACAAGGAGCTGGACACCGCCGATCCGTGGCGGCGCGCCATGCAGGGTCATGCCGTTTCAAACGTCGTGCCGGTCGTCGGCGCCAACCGCACGGGTCATGAGCGGGTCACCGAGGCGGGCCAGGTCTTCTACGGCTCGTCCTTCATCGCCGATCATCGCGGCGATCTGGTCGAAAGCTTCGGCCGCGACGACGAGGGGGCGCTGGTCCATACCTTCGACCTCGACTACGTCGACCGGCACCGCGCCGCCTGGGGCTTCTTCCGCGACCGGCGGACCGACCTCTACGGCTCGCTGGTCGCGCCCCGCCCGGCCTGAGCGCCCGCCTGGGCGAAGGCCCGCCGCTCGGCGGCGCAGCCCGGACTGGTCAGGCCTTCGGCGCGCGCGGCGGCCACCTCGGCCCGCGCGGCCTCCAGATCGTCGGCGAAGGCGGGCGAGGCCTCGGCGGCGAACAGCCTCTGACCCAGAACGGCTCCGTCCGTTACGTCCGCCGTCCAGTTCATGCGGCAAACCGCCCGGCTCAGTCCGATCTCGCGGCCGATGCGCCGGGCCTCGGCGGCGCGGTCGGGCGCGAGGGCCGCGAACATCTCGCCATACGCCGCGCCGGCGACGGCGCCGCCCGCGGGCCACGACGAACCGTCGCGAATGGCGTCATTGATCCTCTGGCAGGGCTCCAGACCCTCGATCGCCCTGATCGGCCGGGGACGGGGGGTCTGCTCGGCCAACAGGCGCGTCAGACGGTCGGCGTCGACCAGCAGCCGGTTCATCAGCCGGGTCAGGGCCGGTCGGGGCTTCTGCGCGAACCGGGCGCCGAGGACGCAGTCGAAATGCTGGGCCCCCTCCGGCGCCGCCAGCCAGGCATGGGCCGTGGCCATCCACCACCGGTCCGCGCCGGGCTCGACAGAGGGGAGGTCGGACCCCGACCATGGCCCCGGCGGGGGCGTCGCATCGGCCAGGGACCGGATGGCCGTCTCTTCCAGATAGCCCTGCGGCGCCTCGGCAGCCCCGGGGGCCACGCCCGTGGCGCAGGCGCCCAGAAGGGCGCAGGCCGCGAGCGCGGCGGCGCGGCTCACCCGCCGGCGGTCCAGTCCAGTTGGACGCTGGTCGGGCCGTCCTCGACGGGGGTGGCGACGACGCGCAGCAGCTTGCCGCTGCCGTCTTCGGCTGCGGCGCCATAGGCGCGGGCCTCGCCCTGGTTCATGGCCATGACCGAGGCCAGGCCGGCGGCCTCGGCGCGCTCGCGGTAGAAGGCGATGACCGTTTCGGGCGCGGCGTCGGTGGTGAAGCTGAGGATCCCGCCGGGGCCGTCGGGACCCCGGGCGACAGTCGCGGGACCGCTGACGGTTCCGCCCGGATAGACCACGGCGAAGACCGGCGCGCCTGGCGCCGCCGGCGCGGCCGCCGTGGTGATGGCGGCGGCGGGCGCCGCGGCCTCCGGGGCGGCGACGGCCGCCGTGTCGGGCGCCGCCTCGTCCGGAGCGACAGCATCCTGCGCCGGGCTCGGGCCGCAACCGGCTGCGGCCAGGGTCGCCATGAGTGCGGCGGCCGCGAACATGCGCTTCATTCCGTATCGTCCCTGGAAAGACTTCTTGATTGCACCCACCGTGGCCCAAGGCTGCGGCGGCGGCAAGGCGGGTTCACGCCTTCGGAAAGGCGCGGAATGACGCGGACGTCAGCCGGTCGCCGCGTCGGCCTGGTCCGGCCTGCCTTCCGCGGGATCGCCGGCGGGACCGGTCCGGTCCGCGCCCGTGTTGTTGATGGGGTTCGGGTCGGCGTTCGAGGGCGACTGCGGGTCGGCCGAGGCCATGCCTTCAGTCGCCAGCGTCTCATTGATGGCGTCCTGATCGGGATCGTCCTCCGACCCCGTGGCCGCTCCGCCCTGCAATGATCCGGCCCGGGTGTCCGATCCCATGCCAGACCCTGACAGGGCCTCGGTCATGGCGTCGGGCTTGCGGCCCAGATCGGGCTTCTCGCCCATGTCGTCCGCCTCGCGGGCGTCCTCGGTCTGATGCTGGTCGTTCATGGCGAAGCTCCTTCGTCAGACAAAGCGAACCGCGCGCGGGGCGGTTCCGCATACGAAAAGAGCCGGGATCGAAATCCCGGCTCGCGTTTCGTTTTCTCTTTTGAACTGGCCCTATTTGCCGAACAGCTTGTTCCAGCGGCGCTTGTCGCGGTTCTTCCACGTCCCGCGGTGATAGGCGTCCGAGCCGATCAGCGGCACGACCGTGGTGGCCTCGGCGAAGACCATCTGTTCGTGCGTGGTCTGCACCTTGCCCCATGAAGCGGCTTCCTTGAGCGTGGACGACGAGCAGGCGCCGTCGCGCACGTCGGCGACCGTGATCTGGACCGCATAGCGGTGCATCTCGGCCTCGACGCCGAGGATCTCGGCGCAGACGACGGTGTCCTGGGCGAAATTCTTCGGCACGCCGCCGCCGACCATGAACAGGCCGGTGACGCCCGCCGCGATCTTGACGTCGGTCAGTTCGCGGAAGTCCGCGACCGCGTCGATCATCAGATACGGCTTGCCCTCGGCCATCCGCTCCTTCTGGTGCTTGACCAGACCGAAGCCGGCCGAGCTGTCGACGAAGGCCGGGCAGAAGATCGGCACGCCCTCTTCATAGGCGGTCTGGATCAGCGAGCCGGGCTTCTTCGCATTGCCCTCGCTCAGCCATTTGCCCATTTCCCAGATGAACTCGCGCGAGGAATAGCCGCGCGGCTCCAGCCGGTTGCAGATCTCCAGAATCGTGTGGTCGCAGGCCTGGAGCTCTTCCTCATCGATATAGGTGTCGTAGATCCGGTCGATGTAGTTGTCGCGCAGGACGTTGTCGTCCACCTCGCCGGCGGCCTGGTAGTGTTTGAAGCCGAGCGCCTCGAAGAAATCCATGTCGACGATCGAGGCGCCGGTGGCGACCACGGCGTCGATCATGCCGAACTTCACCATGTCGCGGTACACGTGCATGCAGCCGCCGGCCGAGGTCGAGCCGGCGAGGATCAGCCAGGGCGAGCAGGCCTTGTCCTCCAGCGCCATGTTGAAGATGTCGGCGGCCCGGGCCGTGTCGCGGCTCGAGAACGACATCTTGCGCATGCTGTCGATGATCGGACGGGCGTCGAAGGAGGTGATGTCGACGTGCTCCACGGTGTTCTGGAGCAGCTGGGCCTTCTGGTTGGACTGAACGGGAGCGTTCATTGCAAGGGTTTCCCTTTGGTTTGAGCGCCCGTCGTCAAAAGAAACAGCGGCCCGGACGGAGCGACGGGCCGCTGCTGGTTACAACGCGAAAGCGACGATTTAGCGCCGCTGCTTTCTCCGCTGACCGGCCTTGCCCTTGGGGCGCGACAGGCGAACGACCTTGCGGGCGGTCTCTTCCGCCGTGGTGCGCACGGTCGGGATGGAGCGCGGCGCCAGGCCGTACAGCGAAGCCATCGGGGCGTCGCCGACCGCGGCGATGTCGTGTTCGCCATAGCCGTTGAAGCCGGTCGACATGGCCACGCCATAGGCGCCCAGCATGCCGATCTCGATGAAGTCGCCTTCCTGCACATCGGCCGGCAGCCAGAACGGGCCCGGCATGTGGTCGATGGAATCGCAGGTCGGGCCATAGAAGCGGAACGGCTTCAGATCGCTCGACGCATCACCATCCCGGACCAGCTTGGTCGGGAAGGGCCAGCGCGAGTGGGTGGCGTCGAACAGCGAGCCGTACGAGCCGTCGTTCAGATACAGGGCGTCGCCCTTGCGCAGGTCGACGCGGCACAGGACCGACGAGGACTCGGCGACCAGCGCGCGGCCGGGCTCGCACCACAGTTCGGTGGTGTGGGTGACCGGCATCTCTGCGAAGCCGCGATGGATGGCGTCGGCGTATTCGCTCATGTCCGGCGGAACCATGCCCGGATAGACCGAAGGGAAGCCGCCGCCGACGTCGACGATGTCTACGATCACCCCGGCGCGGCTGATGGCGCGACCGACCTGGGCCATGGCGGCCTCATAGGCGGACGGGCGCATGCACTGCGAACCGACGTGGAAACAGACGCCCATCAGCCCGTCGACCACCGCTTGGCGCGTGGCCAGCAGCAGAGACGGAGCATGGTCCGGCGAGACGCCGAACTTGCCCGACAGGGAATAGGCCGCGCCGTCGGCCGAAACCGTCATGCGGACCAGCAGGTTCAGGTCGGTGGCGTTGCCCGTGGCGTCGAGGATCTTGGCCAGCTCGTCATGGCTGTCCAGCGAGAAGGTGCGGACGCCGTGCTCGAAATAGGCGCGGGTGATCGCGCCGCGGCTCTTGACCGGGTGCATGAAGGCCAGGCGCGCGTCGGCGCTGACCGAACGGACCAGTTCGATCTCGGCGAGCGAGGCGACGTCAAAGCCGGTAACCCCAGCCTCCACGAGAGTCTCGATGACCCACCGCGAGGGATTGGCCTTCACCGCATAGAAGACGTCGGCGTTCAGATTGTCCTGGAACCAGCGCGCCGCTACGGAAACCGAACGCGGTCGCACGAGTGCGACGGGACGTTCAGGGGACCGCTCGCGGACCAGGTCCAGGGGAAATGGATACGTGCGCAATTCACGTAAACCCCTGTAATTGTTAAACCCAGACCGGCGTTAGCAGCGCAACGTTAGACCTACGGGGTCCGCCGGAAGCCGCGATGTAGGGTTCGCCGACTGTCATGTAAAGCGGTTTTTTCCAGGCAGGGCTTGGACTTGCGCGGGATTTATCCGCGCGCGGACTGTCCGGCGGCGAAAGGGTTCGGCCCATGCGCGGACGGCGCGTACGCGGCGGGCCGCCCCTGCTGTTCCGCTGGACGAAATCCTCGTGGACGTGTCATTAAGACTTGCCTCGCGGGCCTGATCGGGCCATGCGGCGCGCCCTTGCAACCGCTTTCAGCGTGTCCATGACCTCAGCCACTGCCGCCGTCGCGTCCGTGAAGGACGTGTCCAAGACTTTCGGCGCCCGAAAGGCCCTGAACGGCGTGTCCGTCGAGGTCGGGGCCGGAGAAATGGTCGCCCTGATCGGCCCGTCCGGCTCCGGCAAATCGACGCTGTTGCGCTCGATCACGGGCCTGCAGACCATCGATTCCGGCAAGGGAACGATCACCGTCTTCGGCGAGACCGTCCAGAAGAACGGCCGCACCACCGGCGCCGTCCGCGCCGCGCGCCAGAAGCTGGGCATGATCTTCCAGCAGTTCAATCTGGTGGGCCGGCTGTCGCTGTTCTCCAACGTCATGCTGGGCGCACTGGGCCGTCTTCCCGGCTGGCAGGGCTTCCTCGGCGCCTGGCCGAAGGCGGACAGGCAGCGCGCCATGGCGGCCCTGCACCGCGTCGGCGTCTCCGACTATGCGGCCCAGCGCGCCAACACCCTGTCCGGCGGCCAGCAGCAGCGCGGCGCCATAGCCCGCGCCCTCGTTCAGGGCGCCAGGGCCATCCTCGCCGACGAGCCCGTCGCCTCGCTGGACCCCGTGTCCGCCCGCAAGGTGATGGAACTGCTGGTCGAACTGAACAGGCGCGACGGCCTGGGGGTCATCGTCACCCTGCACCAGGTCGACTACGCCATCCGCTATTGCGACCGGGTCGTCGCCCTGAAGGCCGGCCAGATCGTCTACGACGGGCCCGCCACCGGCCTGGACACCAAACAGCTTATCGACATCTACGGTCCCGAGTTCGAGGACGCGTTCTGGGAAACCAAGGCATGACCTTCGCACCCGTCACCCGCCGGCTCGGCCTGATCGCCGCCGCCGCCGCCATGTTCGGCCTGGCCTCCTGCGGAGGCGAAGACAGCAAGTCGACGGCCGCCCCGACCGAACTGACCTTCTCCATCCTGTCCGCCGAGGGCCAGGCTTCGGCGGGCCCTCTGTGGCAGCCGCTGCTGGACGACATGTCCAGGGCCGTCGGCGTACCGGTGAAGCCCTATTTCGGCTCGAACTACACCGTCCTGGTCGAGGCCATGCGCGGCAACCAGACCCAGGTCGCCTGGTTCTCGGCCAAGCCCGCTGTCGAGGCCATCGACCGCGCCGACGCCGAGGTCATCGCCCGCACGGTCAACAAGGAAGGGCTGGACAGCTACCGCTCGACCCTGATCGTCCGCACCGGCTCGGGCATCACGCTGGATCAGGTCATGGCCTGCGGCAAACGCTTCGACTTCGGCATCGGCGACGCCCAGTCGACCTCGGGCACGCTGGCCCCGATGGCCTTCCTGTTCAATCCGCGCAACGTCGTCCCGGCCCAGTGCTTCAAGACCGTCCGCTCGGCCAACCATCAGTCGAACGCCTTCTCGGTCGCCTCGGGCGTGCTGGACGTGGCGACCTCGAACACGGTCAACACCGTCTTCCTGCGCAAGCAGAACCCGCAGATCGCGAGCCAGATTCAGGAAATCTGGCAGTCGCCCCCGATCCCCGAGAGCGGCATCCTGGTGCGCGAGGACCTCGATCCGGCGCTGAAGGAGAAAATCCGCAGCTTCTTCCTCACCTACGGCCAGGGCGAAGGCGTCGAGGCCGAACGCCAGCGTCAGGTGCTGGCGGGTCTGGAATACTCGCGCTTCAACGCCGCGGACGACGGCTATCTGAACCCGATCCGCGAAATGGTCGCCGACCAGAAGCTGGGCGAGGCCCGGGCCAAGGGGGACGCCGCCGGCGTCGCCGCCGCCGAGCGTGAACTGCAGCGCTTGCGCAGCCTGCGTGAGGTCCAGCCTTGACCGACGCCGCCGCCCGAACGCCTGCGACGGCCATTCCCAATCCGCCCACCAAATCGATGGGCGCATGGGCGCTCGACATCCTGATCTGGGGCGGGGTCGGCGCCCTGCTGGTCTACAGTTTCGGCCCGGTCGAACTGGCCAATGTCACCAAGCTGTTCAGCAACAACGAACACACCCAGAATTTCGCCCGCGAACTGCTGCGGCCCGATTTCCAGAACTGGAAGCTGTTCGTCGCCAAGATGTGGGAGACGGTGCAGATCGCCCTGTGGGGCACCTTCATCGCCGTCTTCGCCGCGGTTCCCATGGGTCTGGCCGCCGCCCGCAACATCGCCCCCGCCTGGGTCGTCACCCCGGTTCGCTGGCTGATGAACCTGTTGCGCTCGATCCCCGATCTGGTCATCGGCCTGCTGTTCGTCGTGGCCGTCGGCCTTGGCCCTCTGGCCGGCGTTCTCGCCATCGCCCTGAACACCGCCGGGGTCCTGGCCAAGCTGTTCTCGGAAGCCGTCGAGTCCATCGACAAGGGCCCGGTCGAAGGCGTGCGCGCCACCGGCGCGTCCAAGCTGCATGAGATCGTCTGGGGCGTGATCCCGCAGGTCGCGCCGCTGTGGACCTCGTTCGCCCTCTATCGCTTCGAATCGAACAGCCGCTCGGCCACGGTGCTGGGTCTGATCGGGGCCGGCGGCATCGGCCAGGTGCTGTTCGACAGCATGAACGCCTTCGACTTCCGCGACGTCTCGGCCATCGTGGTCGTGGTGGTGGTCGCCGTGACCCTGATCGACATGCTGTCACAGGCCATGCGCAAGCGGCTGCTCTGACCGTCCAACCATCGCTCAAGGGAAAGCCCGCCACCGCGATCGCGATGGCGGGCTTTTTTTGTTTCCCCGGTCGGATCAGGCGGGGCGCAGATCCGGCGGCGTCGCCTCTTCCGTCAGGATGCGGATGACCTCGTCCAACGACACGACCTCCTGCGCCTGCGAACCCAGACGGCGAATGGCGACCGTGCCCTGTTCGGCCTCGTTCTTGCCGACCACGGCGATGACCGGGACCTTGCCGACCGAGTGTTCGCGCACCTTGTAGCCGACCTTCTCGTTGCGCAGGTCGAGCTCGGTGCGCAGGCCCGCGGCCTTGAACCGCGCCTGCACTTCGCGCGCATAGTCGTCGGCTTCCGAAACGATCGTCGCCACGACCGCCTGCGTCGGCGCCAGCCACAGGGGGAAGGCCCCGGCGTAGTTCTCGATCATGATGCCGATGAACCGCTCGAACGAGCCCAGAATGGCCCGGTGCAGCATGACCGGCCGGTGCTTCTGGCCGTCCTCGCCGATATATTCCGCACCCAGCCTTTCGGGCAGCACATAGTCCAGCTGGATCGTGCCGCAGGTCCACTCGCGCCCGATGGCGTCCTTCACCACGAAGTCGAGCTTGGGCGCATAGAAGGCGCCGTCGCCCTCGGTGACCACCGGCTCGGTTCCGGCCGCGCGGGCGGCCTCGAGCATCTGGGCCTCGGCCTTGTCCCAGAACTCGTCCGTACCCGCCCTGACTTCGGGCCGGGTGCCCAGGCTGATGTAGGCGGTCTCCATCCCGAGGTCGGCGTGGACGGTGCGGGCCAGTTCGATGAAGCGCGCCGTCTCGTCGACGATCTGATCCTCGCGGCAGAAGATGTGGGCGTCGTCCTGGGTGAAGCCGCGCACCCGCATCAGGCCGTGCAGGGCCCCCGACGGCTCATAGCGGTGACAGGCCCCGAACTCGGCCATGCGCAGCGGCAGTTCGCGGTACGAGCGCTGGCCCTGATCGAAGATCTGCACGTGACCGGGGCAGTTCATCGGCTTGAGGCTGAGCGTCTCGCCCTCGACTGTCTCGCAGACGAACATGTTGGGGCGGTATTTCTCCCAGTGGCCCGACTTCTCCCAGAAGGTCCGGTCCAGCACCTGCGGTGTCTTGACCTCGACGTAGCCCGCCGCATCCAGCCGGCGGCGCATATAGGCCTCCAGCACACGCCACAGCTCCCAGCCCTTGGGATGCCAGAAGACCATCCCACGGCCTTCCTCCTGCATGTGGAACAGACCCATGGCCTTGCCGATGCGGCGGTGGTCGCGCTTCTCGGCCTCCTCGACGCGCAGCAGATAGGCGTCGAGGTCCTCCTTCGAAGCCCAGGCCGTGGCGTAGATGCGCTGCAGCTGCGGATTGCGGTGATCGCCGCGCCAGTAGGCCCCCGCCAGCTTGGTCAGCTTGAAGGCCTTGCCGACGAATTTCGTCGTCGGAAAATGCGGTCCCCGGCAGAGGTCCAGCCAGCCGCCCGAGCGATAGACGGTGATTTCCTCCGTACCTGGAAGGTCACGGATCAGCTCGGCCTTGAACGTCTCGCCGACGCTCTCGAAATGCCGGATCGCGTCCTCGCGCTCCCAGACCTCGCGGACCAGCTTCTCGTCGCGGTCGACGATCTCGGCCATCTTCTTCTCGATGGCTGCGAAGTCGTCCGTCGAGAAGGGCTCCTCACGGGCGAAGTCGTAATAGAATCCGTCCTCGATGGCCGGGCCGATGGTGACCTGCGTCCCCGGGAACAGCTCCTGCACCGCCTGGGCCAGCACGTGGGCGGCGTCGTGGCGGATGGTCTCAAGCGCTTCGGGATCGTCGCGCATGATCAGTCTGAAATCGCCGGACCCGCCCAGCGGGCGGTCCAGATCGCGCTGTTCGCCGTTCAGGGCGACCAGGGCGGCGCGCTTGGCCAGCGACGGCGAGATGGAGGCGGCGACGTCACGGCCCGTGGCGTCGTCGGGATACTGGCGCGCGGCGCCGTCGGGGAATCGGAGTTCGATCATGTCTTCGTCTTTACAGGCGGAACCGGGTCATAGCCCGATTGGCCGAATGGGTGGCATTTGCAGAGGCGTCTGACCGTCAGCCATCCCCCCTTGACCGGTCCATGCTGGATCAGCGCGTCCCGGCCATAGTCCGAACAGGTCGGCAGGAACCGGCATTGCTGCCCGATCAGGGGCGACAGCGTCAGCTTGTAGCCGCGATGGGCCAGCCGCACGCCGCGTTCATAGAGAGTTCCGCCGGAAGCCATGTCGCCGCGCTTATCCCCTGCAATGGGCGCAGGAGCAACGGGCGTCAGGCAGCCCCGGCGAGGCTAGTTCGGGTGTCAGGGCCCTTGCGGGCGAGCGCCTGCCGCATCGCGTCCAGCGTCGCCTCGATGGCGACCATGGTGGAGGCGTGGCGCGCCGGATAGTCGGCCACCTGTTTCAGGGCGCGCAGGCCTTCGAAACGGCCCGTCGGACCCTCGCCGCCGGCCTTGAGCATGGCCGACATGGCGTCGCGGGCCGCGACCACTTCATCCAGAGAGGCGCCGATCACGCTCTCGCCCAGCACCCCGGCGGCGGCCTGGCCGAGGGCGCAGGCCTTCACGTCCTGCGCAAACGCCAGAACCCGACCGGCCTCGTCCAGCGTCACATCCACGACGGCCTTCGAACCGCACAGTTTGGCGACCCGTTCACTCGTGCCTTCCGGCGCAGGCAGGCGTCCGCTGTGCGGCAGATTGGCCGCCAGCCTGAGGATGCGCGCGCTGTAGAGCTCGTCGATCATGGGCCGGAATATAGGCGATCACCCGCCCTGGAGCGAGCCCCAGGTCCGGGCCTGATCGACCGAACCGTCCCTGACGCGGTCCCGCAGCCACTGCAGATTGGCGTCGGCGGCCTCCGGGGGCAGGTCGCGGCGCAGGATCTGTTCCGCCTCGGCCATCTTGCCGCTCAGACCCAGCACCATGGCCAGGTTCAGCCGCACCTTCAGCGACGCGCCCGGCTGGGCGGCGGCGCGGCGCAGCAGCGGCTCGGCCGTAACGGCGTCGCCCTTCGTCATGGCCGACATGGCCATATTGGTCAGGACGGCGGGATTGTCGGGCGACAGGGCCAGGGCCTGGCCCCATGCGGCGCGGGCGTCGTCGGGCCGGCGCACCTGCTCATAGGCGGTCCCCAGCAGCGACCAGGCCTGCCAGTCGTTGGGCCGGGCGTTGCGGGCCTGTTCGAGCGCGGCCACGCCATAGAAGGCCTGCCCACGCGCGATGTGGGCGCGCCCGACCTCCAGCATGGCGTCGACGTTGTTCGGCTGGATGACCAGCACGGCCTGGGCGGTTTCGGCGGCCTGATCATAGCGGCCGAGATCGCGCAACGCCGCCGCCGCCTTCACGCCGGCGACGGGATCGCGGGGATCGATGTCCGCCTGATCGGTCCAGAACACCGAGCGGCTCAGCGCGTCGGAACGCTCATAGGCGGCGCGCACCTCGGCGCTCGCGGGCTGACGCGGTGTAGCGGCGGCCTGCGACGGGGCGGGCGGCTGGGTCCCGGTCTGGGCCCCGGCCTGGGCGTGAGCCGCGCCGGCGGCGCCCGAAAGCAGGACGAGGATTGCGAGAGAGGCTGTCGTGCGCGACATGGAGGCGCTCCGGATGGTTCGGGGGCCAGACTCGGCCTTTCGCGTCAATCCTTGGTTAAGATCGGCCGCCGCCGGCCGGAAAGGCTGTCGCCCATGTCCGCCCTGCATCCCGACCTGCTGACCGACGACGCGGAGGGCGCGATCCCGGTGCTTTTCGTCGGCGCCGCAGGGCCTATCGACGAAACGCTGCAAGGCTGGGCGGAAGCCAACGGCTTCAAGGGCAAGTCCGGCCAGATCCTGGTCGCGCCCGGCGGCGACGGCGGGATCGCCGCCGTTCTGGTCGGCGCCGGCGAGACCTTCGATCCCATGTCGGCCCGCGCCCTGCCGGCGAGGCTGCCGCCCGGCCTGTACCGGCTGGAGGCGGAACCGGAGGATGCGCGCCGGGCCGCCCTGGCCTTCCTGCTCGGAGCCTATGTGTTCGATCGCTACAAGGCCCGTCCCGAACGTGACCGGGTGCGGCTGGTCGCGCCCGAGGGCCTCGACCTGGCGGCGGCGACGCGGATCGCCTCGGCCTGCGCCCTCGCCCGCGAGATGGTCGACACGCCCGCCGCCGACATGGGGCCCCTGCAGATCGAAACCATCGCCCGCGAGATCGCCGAGGAGGCCGGCGCCGCGATTACCGCCATCGCCGGCGATGCCCTGCTGGATGAGAATTATCCGGCCGTTCATGCGGTCGGCCGCGCCGCCGCCCCGCACCGCGCGCCCCGGGTCATAGAGATCGGCTGGAATCTGGATCGCGCGGACCTGCCGCTGGTCGCCCTCGTCGGCAAGGGGGTGGTGTTCGATTCCGGCGGGCTGGACATCAAGGCCGCCGCGGGCATGCGCAATATGAAAAAGGACATGGGCGGCGCGGCCCACGCCCTCGCCCTCGGCCGGCTGGTCATGCAGTCGCGCCTGCCCGTCCGGCTGGTCGTGCTGGTGGCCGCCGTCGAGAACGCTATTTCGGGCGACGCCTTCCGGCCCGGCGACATCCTGTCCAGCCGCAAGGGCCTGACCATCGAGATCGGCAACACCGACGCCGAGGGGCGGCTGGTCCTGGCCGACATCCTCACCCGCGCGGGCGAGCATTCGCCCGATTTGACCCTCGACTTCGCCACCCTGACCGGCGCGGCCCGCATCGCCCTGGGACCCGAACTGCCTCCGCTCTACACCGATGACGAGGCCCTGGCCGCCGACCTGCTCGAGGCTGCCCGCGCCGTCGGCGATCCGCTGTGGCGGATGCCGCTCTGGCCCGGCTATCGGGCCGCGCTGGAGACCGAGATCGCCGACCTGCGCAACGACTCCGCCGGCTGGGCCCAGGCGGGCTCGGTGACCGCCGCCCTGTTCCTGCAACGCTTCGCTCCGACCACCGGCGCCTGGGCCCATATGGACATCTTCGCCTGGAACCCCCGCGCCCGCCCGGGCTGGCCCGAGGGCGGCGAGGCCCAGGCCTTGCGCGCCTGTTTCGAGATGCTCACGAGACGGTTCGGCCACGATAAAGCCTCCGTTCGTTAACGGCCCTTTCGGCTTCTTGCGGTACGACAGCGTCTCAACCGGACGAGCCCACGCTTGACTGCAGCAGCCGCCATTCTGGACCCCCGCACCACGCTCGCCCGGCCCGATCTGGCCGAGCAGGCGCTGGAAGGCGTCGTCCGCGCCGCGGCCTACCGCGCGGTCCGGCCCATGCATTGCGCGGCCCCCGTCGCGGACATCCACGCCGACGTCGTCCCCGGCGAACATCCCGTCGACCAGCTGATCTTCGGCGAAGCCTTCGACGTCCTCGACA
This sequence comes from Brevundimonas sp. BR2-1, assembly GCF_037626195.1. Classification (NCBI taxonomy): domain Bacteria; kingdom Pseudomonadati; phylum Pseudomonadota; class Alphaproteobacteria; order Caulobacterales; family Caulobacteraceae; genus Brevundimonas; species Brevundimonas sp. BR2-1. Next base: position 21,977 of record NZ_JARKMV010000006.1, read on the forward strand.
GCCGCGGCGACCGCCTGTGGGGCCGCGCGCGCCGGGACGGCGTGGTCGGATGGGTGGAAGCCGCCTCCCTGGTAGAGGGCGCGCCGCTTCCGACCCACCACATCAAGGCCGTCGGCGCAGACCTGCCGCTGAACGCCCTGGTCTCCGGGGCCGATGAGGACTCCGCCGCCATCGGCGTCTTCGCCGACGACCCCGTCGCCGTCGCGGAAGGCTTTCTGGGCGTGCCGCACCGTCCCGGCGAACGTACGCCCCGGGGAACCGATTGCTGCGGCATGGTGCAGCAGGCCCTCTACGCCTGCGGCCGCGCCGCGCCGCGCTACGCCGACCAGCAGGCCGAACTGGGCGTCGGCGTCCCCATCGCCGATGCGCGACGGGGCGATCTGGTCATCTGGCTGTCGCCAGGCCTGGCGCCGTGGAACGGCCATGCCGGCATCATGCTGGATCCGGACCGCGTCCTGCACGCCACCGGTCATCACGGCGAGGTGGTGATCGAGGCCTTCGCAGAGGCGAACGCCCGGCACGGCGGCCTTGGCGGCGCCCAACCCGTCTTCCGCCGCCTCTGACCGCAAAAGGAAAGGGCGGCCCGAAGACCGCCCTTCCGTCGATATCCATCCAGCCGGACCTACTGGTTCGGCGGAGCCGGGCTGGTCGAGGCCGGCGGAGCGGCGGGCGTGGCCGCCGTAGTCGGCTGGGCCGCGGCGCCCGTGGTCGGAGCGGCGCCGGTCTGACCGCCGTTTGCAGCGCCGGCCTCTTCAGCGCCGGCGACGGGAGCCGCGCCTTCGGCCGGGGCCGCCGCGGGAGCAGCGCCGGGCTGGCGTGCCGGATCAGGCGCGGGGATGGCCATGCCGCCCGATCCCTGGCTGCGCAGCCAGGCGATCAGATTGACGCGGGTGTTGGTGTCGCGAATGCCGGCGAACGACATCTTGGTGCCCGGGACGTGACGGCCGGGCGCGGTGATGAACTGGTCGAGCTCGTCCAGGGTCCAGGTCGGCGCCTCGGCCTTGTGGGCGGTCATCGCGTCCGAATATGCGAAGCCGCCATGGCTGGCCACGGCGCGGCCGACCACGCCGAACAGGTTCGGACCGATTCCGTTGGCTCCGCCCGCCGTCGCCGTGTGGCAGGCCTGGCAGCGCGCGAAGGCGGCCTCGCCGGCGGCCAGATCAGCGGCCGGAAGCACCGTGCCCCAGTCAGGCGGCAGGACCACCTCAGCGGCTCCGCCGGCGGCCTCTTCGGGCGCGTCGACGAAATAACCCATCTTTTCAGGGGCTTCAGTGTGATAAATCGCGCCGGTCACCTGCTGCACGCCGATGATGACAAACCCCGTCGCGAGGGCGGCGCCCAGAATCTTGTTCCACTTCAGATCGCCGCTCATGCGCGTCGTCTCATCCCGTATCTGAGGCCCGACCATATGACCGGCGGGCGAATTCTTGCGTGGGCGTCTCTTACACGCTAGCGCGGCCTTCGCAACCGGCGGAAGGTCGTCTGGCTGTCGCAGCCCCCAGTTTGGGACTTGAACGTGAACCCGCTGATCCTGATCCCCGCGCGCATGGCCGCGACCCGTCTGCCGAACAAGCCGCTGGCCGATATCGGCGGCGTGCCGATGATCGTGCGGGCGTACCGTCAGGCCGCCCTGTCAGGCCTGCCTGTCGCGGTCGCCGCCGGAGATCCGGAGATCGTGGCGGCGATCGAGGCGGACGGCGGCGTCGCCGTCCTGACCGACCCCGGCCTGCCTTCGGGTTCCGACCGCATCCGCGCCGCGCTGGACGCCATCGACCCGGACGGAGCGCACGACGCCGTCATCAACCTGCAGGGCGACATGCCCTTCGCGGACCCCGGCCTGGCCACGGCCTGCGCCGCCCTGCTGCACGGCGAGCCGGCCTGCGACATCGCCACCCTGATCGCTCCCGAGGCGGACGCCTCCGACCGGACCAATCCCGATGTGGTCAAGGCGGTGGTCGCCCTGTCCGAGGGCGAACGCCAGGGCCGCGCCCTCTATTTCACCCGCTCGACCCTGTTCGGCGACGCGCCCGTCTGGCGCCATATCGGCCTGTACGGCTACCGGCGAGGCGCGCTGGAGCGATTCTGCGCCGCCCCGCCGTCGCCGCTGGAGCGCCGGGAAAAGCTGGAACAGCTCCGGGCGCTGGAAATGGGTCTCCAGATCTGGGCCGCCGTGATCGACGAGGCGCCCCTGTCGGTCGACAATCCCGACGATCTCGCCGCGGCCCGGGCGCTAGCGGGCTGAAAGCCGCCGCGCGGTCTCGTCGTCCGCCGGAAAGAAGGCCTCGACGGCGATCTCGGACAGGGTCACGTCCAGCGGCGTGCCGAACACCGTCGTGGTCGAGATGAAGGACAAAGGGCCGTCCGGTCCGTCCAGCACCAGAGGCGTTACGATGGCGTGGCCGGGCGTCAGATGGGCGCGCGGCCCCGGCGGCGCCGGATAGGCCCACAGCTCGTCCAGCAGGGCGAGGATGGCGGGATCGGCCGAGGCGGCGAACTGGGCCCTCAACCGCTCCAGCACATGCGCTCGCCATTCCGGAAGGTTGCGAATCCGCGGAGCCAGCCCCTCGGGATGCAGGCTCAGCCGCAGAACATTGATCGGCCCCGTCAGCAGATGGGCCGCCGCCCCCTCCAGAAATGGTCCCACCGCGGCGTTGGCCATGACCAGCGTCCAGTGCCGGTCCACCGCCAGCGCCGGATACGGCTCATGCGCCTTAAGCAGGCGTTCGATGGCGTTGCGCGCCGCCGCCATGTCCGGCGCGTCCAGCGTGCGCTCTCCGTGCACGGCCGCGAAGCCCGCGAGGCTCAGCAGAGCGTTGCGTTCGCGCATCGGCACCGTCAGCCGCTCGGCCAGCTTCAGCACCATCTCGCGGCTGGGCCGCGCCCGGCCGGTCTCGAGGAAGCTCAGATGGCGCGTCGAGATCTCGGCCTCGATGGCCAGATCCATCTGGCTGAGATGGCGGCGGATGCGCCAGTCGCGCAGGGCGGGACCGAAGGCCTGTGGAAGCGGTTTGATGTCCATGGCCCGATCCAAACAGGTCGGGGTCCGGTTCGCCATTACCTCCGGCGTAATCGACCGGTGTATTTTCCGTCTTCACCCTCGGGACGTCGCAACCGAGGAGACCGACATGACCCCCGCTTCCCCCCTGTTCCTGCGCCGCGTTCTGGGCCTCGACGCCGCCGCCAGCGGCGCCGTCGGCCTGCTGCTCACCTTCGGTGCGGGCCCGCTGGCCGAAGCTCTAAGGCTTGATCCCGGCTTCACCCGGCCCGCCGGCCTGTTCCTCATCGGCTGGGCCCTGGCCGTCGCGGCCCTGGCGTTGCAGCCTCGCCCGGCCCGTCCCCTGGTCATGGCGGTGATCGCCGTCAACGTCCTGTGGACGATCGAAAGCGTCCTGACCCTGGCGCTGGGATGGCTGGAGCCGAACGCCCTCGGCGTCGCCTTCGTCATCGCCCAGGCCGCCGCCGTGGCCGCGTTCGCCGGGCTGCAGCTGTTCGCCCTGAAACCGGCGCGCCGCCTCGTCTAGGCGTCGAAGCCGTCGACCCAGGCCTGAAGCAGGGTCCGGGCGATGGCGATCGGAGGCGGAGCCTTGATCGAGGGATGGCGGCCGGCGAGAACGTCGGCCGCCTCCTGCCGCGTCAGCCAGGCCACCGCCTCCAGCTCGGTCTGGTCGGGCCGGGCGTCCATGCTGTCGACCTCGGCGATCAGCCCGATCATCAGCTGCGACGGGAAGGGCCAAGGCTGGCTGGAGTGATAGCGCACGGCCGTCACCGTCAGTCCGGCCTCTTCCTCGATCTCGCGGGCGCAGGCCGCCTCGATCGTCTCTCCCGGCTCCAGGAAGCCGGCCAGCGCCGACATTCGCCCCTCGGGCCAAGCGGCCTGCCGCCCCAGCAGACAGATCGGCTCGGCTCCGCCTCTGAACACCGGCAGCATGATCGTCACCGGGTCGACGCGCGGGAAATGCTCGGTCCCGCAGGCCGGACAGATACGCTTCCAGCCGCCGCACGCATTCTCGCTCTCGACCCCGCAGGCGGCGCAGAAGCCGTGCCGCCGCCGCCAGTCGAACAGCGACTTGGCCGTCCCCGCCATGGCCGCGTCGGCGTCCGGCAGCATCGCCGCCGCCTCGCGCATCTCATGGAAGGCGCCCAGCCCGGCCAGCGGTCCCGCGGCCGGATCGATCGAGCCCTCGATCTCCACTGCGAAACACGGCGCGCCCTTCCACAGGCCAAGGAAAAGCTCCCGCTCCGGCGCCGCGGCGCGGGCATGGGGCAGGGCCAGCCAGGCCAGCCGCGGCTCTCCCGTCTCGACCAGCGGCCGCCCCTCCCACAGCACCATGGCCATGGCGTCCGGATTGGCCGCCTGTTCGGCCAACCACTCCGGATCGTTGCGAAGGTCGCCGGCGCGATCGAGCGGATTGCCGGAGAAGGTGTTCAGGACGGGGAGGACCATGACCGTCATCTAGCAAGGCTGCGCTTGCATCCGCGAGCGGGAATCGTCATATCGGCCTTGGAGATCGCGGGCGAAGGCTTCGCCAACCTGGTCAGGGCCGGAAGGCAGCAGCCACAACGAATTCCCCTTCGGGTCGCGGTCTCCACTTCCTTTTTTGTTGCGCTACCTCTCGCCGCGCGGCGGCTCGCCGCCTGAGCGCAGCGCCGCGCTCAGGCAGCGAGGGACCGCGTCCCGAGCGATAGCGCGCCAACAATGTGCGCGCGGAACCCCCTCCGTCTCCATCCGCTGTTGAGGCTCACCCCTTCAGGAGCGGCACATGAGCATTCTCGGCAACATCCTCGGCAAGATTTTCAAGCGGCGCGAGACCGCGACCCCCACCGCCGCCCCGGCTCCGACCGCGGCCCCGACCACGACCACCACGACGTTCGCTCCGACGCCCGCCGCCCAACCGGTCGATGTCGACGGCATCCTCGACTTCATGAACGAGCAACGGGACCAGAAGCTGAACTGGCGCACCTCCATCGTCGACCTGATGAAGCTGACCGGCATGGATTCCACCCTGGCCGAGCGTCGCGAGCTGGCCGGAGAGCTGGGCTACACCGGCGACACCTCCGACACGGCCTCGATGAACATCTGGCTGCACAAGCAGGTGATCCAGCGCATCAGGGACAACGGCGGCCAGATCCGCGACATGACCGACTGATCCACATCGTCATCCCCGCGAAAGCGGGACGCCTTGCGGCGAGGGGGTGCGCGACGCGGCCCTCTCGCTGTAAGACGGACGGATGAGCGACGCCGACCTGAGTCCCGATGGCCCTCCGTGGGAGGAGGACGCGCCCGAAGGCGAGGAGCGCGACCCCAATACCGAGGACATGTTCGGCGCGCCGGAACCCGCCGGCATGCGCGAGGCCGAAGCCGCCGCGGCGCCGGTCGAGCCGGCCCCGAAGGCCGAACCCGCCGCGAAAACAGACGCCGGCGCCGGTCCGCCGGCCCATGTCGACGACGGCGAGGCCTATACCGTCCTGGCCCGCAAATACCGGCCCCACACCTTCGAGGACCTGATCGGCCAGGAGGCCATGGTCCGCACCCTGACCAACGCCTTCGCCACCGGCCGGATCGCCCACGCCTTCATGCTCACCGGCGTCCGGGGCGTCGGCAAGACGACCACCGCCCGCCTGCTGGCCCGCGCGCTCAACAACGAGACCGACAGCATCGATCGCCCGTCGCTGGCCCTGACCGATCAGGGCCGTCACGACGCCTCCATCATGGCCGGCCAGCATATGGACGTGGTCGAGATGGACGCCGCCTCCCACACCGGCATCGACGGCATCCGCGACATCATCGAAAGCGTCCGCTACGCCCCGGTCGAGGCGCGCTACAAGGTCTATGTCCTCGACGAAGTCCACATGCTGTCGAACCAGGCCTTCAACGCCCTGCTGAAGACGCTGGAAGAGCCGCCGCCGCACGCCAAATTCATCTTCGCCACCACCGAGATCCGCAAGGTGCCGGTGACCATCCTGTCCCGCTGCCAGCGTTTCGACCTGCGCCGCGTCGAGCCCGAGATCCTCGTCGAACATCTCGGCCGCATCGCCGACCGCGAGGGGATGAAGATCGAACAGGACGCCCTGGCCCTGATCGCCCGCGCCGCCGAAGGCTCGGTCCGCGACGGCCTCAGCCTGCTGGATCAGGCCCTGGTTCAGGGCGAGCGCGGCGAAACGGTGAAGACCGAGGTCGTGCGCGACATGCTGGGTCTGGCCGACCGCAGCCAGACCATCGCCCTGTTCGAATCGATCATGGCCGGCCGCACGCCCGAGGCGCTCGAGCTGTTCCGCACCCTCTATGGCTACGGCGCCGACCCGGTGCAGGTGACCAACGACCTGCTCGAGCATTGCCACGCCGCCTCGGTGGCCAAGATGCTGGGGCCGCAGGCGACGCGCCTGCCCAATGATCAGGCGCAGAAGCTGACGGCGCTGGGCGCGGTGATCTCGGCCGGGACGCTCGCCCGGGTCTGGCAGATGCTGCTGCGGGCGCTGGACGAGGTCCGCCGCGCCCCCAACCCGGCCGACGCCGTCGAGATGGCCATTGTCCGCCTCGCCTACGCCGCCGACCTGCCGGGCCCCGAGGAGGCGCTGAAGGCCCTGCGCGACGGCGAACCCATGCCGGGCGGCTCAGCCCCGCGCGGTCCCTCGGGCGGCGGCGGAGGAGGCGGCGCCTCAGCCCAGCTGGCCGCCCGCCCGGTCGCCGCGCCGGCCCTGCCCGATCCCCAGTCGTTCGAGGCGGTGGTCGCCCTGATCGGCGAGAAGCGCGAGGTCGGCCTGCAGATGGACGTCCAGCGCTACGTCCGCCCCGTGGCCTTCAAGCCCGGCGCCATCACCTATGAAAGCCTCGACGGCGCCCCTATCGATCTGGCCCGCAAACTGGCCTCCCGGCTCAAGGACTGGACCGGCCGCACCTGGCTGATCGCCGCCAACGGCCAGGGCGGCGGCGAGACCATGATCGAGATCGATCGTCGAAAGCGGGCGGAGGAGCGGTCGCAGATCGAGGCCGACCCCTTCGTCATGTCAGTACTGGAAGCCTTCCCCGGTGCGAGGATCGGCGAGATCAAGACGCTGGCCCCGGCGGTGGAACTGCCGGCGATCCCGGATGAGGCGGTGGAAGAGGACTGACGTCGCATGTCCCGCGTCTCCCTTCGCTCTCTGACCCTCGCCGACGCACCGACTGTGCTCGCCCTGATGCGCCGGGCCGAGGGCGGTCTTGGCCGCCTCCCCGATGAGATGGACCTGCCGTGGATGGAGGACGCCATCACAGGCGCTCTGGCCGGCGGCCTCGCGATCGGCGCCTGGGACGGCGCGAGTCTGGCGGGCGTCATAAAGGCCAGCCGCATGCCGTCGGTGCAGTTTCAGCATGTGCTTTGGGATCTGACCGTTGCGGTCGCCCCCGAATCCCAGGGTCAGGGCGTGGGCGCCCGGCTGTTTTCGGAACTGCTCGCGACCGCGGCGACATTGACGCCCAGGATCGAGCGCGTGGAACTCGTGGTCAGGGAAGGCCTGACCCACGCCATCCGCCTCTACGAACGCATCGGCTTCCGGCGGGAAGGCCGTTTCGAACGACGCTTCCGGCTCGCCGATGGATCCTGCGAGGCTGACATCCCGATGGCGCTGCTCCTGTAGCAGCGCCATCCACGGCCGATCGAAGGCGGTCCGGCGCCCTACAGAATCCGCGCCGCCTCCTCGAAGCTCAGTCTCGGCGAGCGCGGGAACAGGTTCTCGTCCGTTCCGTAGCCCAGGTTGACGATGAAGTTCGGCTCCACCGTCGTGCCGCCGAAGAACTCGGCCTTCACGCCCGCGGCGTCGAAGCCCGACATCGGGCCGACATCCAGACCCAGCGCCCGCGCGGCCAGCAGGAAATAGCCGCCCTGCAGCGAGGCGTTGCGGAAGGCGGTCTCGCGCCGGCCGGCCTCGTCGGCGAACCAGTCCTTCGCCCCCGGCGCGTGCGGGAACAGCACCGGCAGATGTTCGTGGAATTCGATGTCCTGGCCGATGATCACATTGACCGGGGCCTGCAGCGTCTTCTCGCGGTTGGCGTCGGCCATCAGAGGGGCCAGCCGCGCCTTGGCCTCGGGCGAGGTGATGAACAGGAACCGCGCCGGCGTGGCGTTCACCGCCGTCGGCCCGAATTTCGTCAGGTCATAGAGCTGGCGCAGCAGGGCCTCGGGCACGGCCCGGTCGCTCCAGGCGTTGCGGGTGCGCGCGCCGGTGAACAGTTGCGAAAGCGCGGCTTCGCTCAGGGGCGTGTCGCGAACGGGGGAAGCGTCGAAGGCCATAACCGGCTCCAATCAGAAACAACAACGGTTGCTAATTAGGGCGATCCGTGAGCTCCGCAAGAGGTATAAGAACAAATACTGTTGCTATTTTTCGGGCCTGTCGTTCGCCCCGCCGAACGCCTATCCTGGAGCCATGAAAGACCTCAACGCCCTCATGCAACAAGCCCAGGCGATGCAGCAGAAGCTGCAGGACGCCCAGGCGAAAATGGCTGAAACAACCGCATCCGGAACCTCGGGCGGCGGACTGGTGACCGTGGCGCTGAAAGGCCCCGGCGACATCACCTCGGTTGTCATCGACGACAGCCTGCTGGTCCCCGGCGAAGGCGAGATCCTGGCCGATCTGATCGTCGCCGCCCACGCCGACGCCAAGCGCAGGCTGGACGAGATCAACGGCGCCCTGATGCGCGAAGCCGCCGGGCCGATGGCCGGAATGAACATTCCCGGAATGCCCAAGCTCTTCTGAACCCCCTTTCGAACGAGGTGACCATGCGCGCCGTGCTGACCGCCTGTCTCCTGCTGCTCGCGCCCGCCTCGGCCCTCGCCCAGGTCCCCGCCGACCTGGCGCGCGAGGCCCACGAATACGAACGCGCCCAGATCGAGGGCGACCGCGCCTCGCTCGAGCGCCTGATCGCCGATGACTATGTGCTGGTCGGCGGCGACGGCTCGCGTACGGACAAGGCCGCCCATATCGCCGAATTCACCGCCCCCGAAATGGACCTTCAGCCGGTCACGGTGCGCGACCCGGTCGAACATGTCTGGACCGACGGCGCGGCTCTGGGCGGCACGGTCGAAGTGGTCGGGACCTTCGCCGGCTCGCCGTTCCGTCAAACCCTGCGCTACGTCGACGTCTGGGCCCTGCGCGACGGCCGGTGGCGCGTGGTCTACGGCCAGGCCACCCGCGTTCCCGCGGCGAACTGAGCCCGCATGGCCGCCTCCGCCGGACCCGAGATCGAACGGCTGATCAGCCTGCTGGCCAAACTGCCGGGCATGGGTCCGCGTTCGGCCCGACGTGCGGCCCTGGCCCTGCTCAAGAAGCGCGACCAGCTGCTGGTCCCGCTGGCGGCCTCGCTTGCCGAGACGGCCGAGAAGGTCTCGTCCTGCTCGGTCTGCGGCGCGCCGGACACCCGCAACCCCTGTTCGATCTGTTCGGACGGGTCGCGCGACAACGCCCTGATCTGCGTGGTCGAGGAGGCCGGCGCCCTGTGGGCCATGGAGCGGTCCGGCGCCTTCCGCGGCAAATACCATGTGCTGGGCGGCCTGCTGTCGGCGCTGGACGGCGTCGGCCCGGACGCCCTGCGGGTCGCCGAACTGGTCGGACGCGTGCGCGGCGGCGAGGCGAAGGAGGTCGTTCTGGCTCTTCCCGCCACCGTCGACGGCCAGACCACGGCCCATTACCTCGCCGAACGGCTGGCCGAGTCCGGCGTCGTCATCACCTCGCTGGCGCGCGGCGTGCCGGTCGGCGGCGAGCTCGACTGGCTGGACGACGGGACGATCATTCAGGCGTTGCGGCAGCGGAGGCCCGCCTGAGAACGGACCGTTCGGACCGAGACATTTCGGCCGCGACATCCGCGACAATCGGACCGGCACATCCGCGACATCGGCGACAGGGCTAGCGGGCGCCCATCAGGTCGTAGGGATGACCCCAGCCGGGCAGGCCGCGGATGCGATCCAGCCAGGCTGAAACCGCTGACCATCGGACAAGGTCCAGATCGACCTGATCCGCGAAGAACAGATAGCCGCAGCACGCCAGATCGGCGGCCGAAACCGCCTCGCCCATCAGGAACGGCTGCCCGGCCAGCACCGTCTCCAGCCGGTCAAGATCCGCCTGAAGCCGCCCCTCCAGCCAGGCGATCAGCCCCGCGTCGCCGCCCTGTTCGAAATGTTTGCAGAGTCTGAGATTGGGCAGGGAGATGCCGATCCTGTTGGCCTCCCAGAACATCCATTCGGTGAGCCGGTCCGGATCGACCTCCCAGCCCAGCGCGTTCCGCGTCCGGGCCAGATGCAGCAGGATGGCGTCGGACTGCACGATGGCCTTGCCGTCGTCGATCAGCACCGGAATCTCGCCGAAACGGCTGACTTCGCGCCAGTCCGCGCGTCGCGCGTCCCGGGGCGCGAACACCTCGACCTCGCGGTACTCGTGCGCCAGGTCCAGCACCGTCAGCGCCAGCTTGACCTTGTAGGAGTGGCCGGAGTCCGGGTGGCCGTACAGGATCAGGTCGCCCATGGATGAAGTCCCTCCCGGATCGGTTCGCCGTGGCGTAGCACGCCGACTCCCGCTAAGGAACGGAGCATGAACACGATTGTCCCAGTCCTGTCCGTGACCGCCACCCTGTTCGGGCTGGCCTTCCTGTGGGCCTTTACCGGCTGGCAGAAATCAAAGGCCGCCCTGGCCTCCGCACAGGATCGGATCGACCTGATCGAGGAGAGCCGGGTCACCATGGCCGACTTCCTCAGGGCGCAAGCCGCCCAGTCTGCCCAGGCGGTCGCCGACCAGATGGTCACCCGCGCCACGGAGACCTTCCAGGCCCAGGACCGCATCGCCCGCGAGCGGATGGAGGCCCAGCTGAAGCCGGTCGCCGACACCCTCAAACTGTTCCAGGAGCACGTCGCGGCGCTCGAGAAGACCCGCAACGAGGAGACCGGCGGCCTCAAGGAGCAGCTGGCCCTGCTGATGACCGCCTCGACGGCCACCCGCGATGAGGCGCGGCGCCTGACCGAGGCCCTGCGCGGCAACACCGGCCGGCGCGGCCGCTGGGGCGAACAGACCTGCCGCAATGTGCTGGAGGCCGCGGGCATGGCCGGCCGCTTCGACTTCGAGGAACAGGCCTCCTCGGCGGACGACGCCGGCCGCCAGCAACGCCCCGACTTCGTCGTCCGCCTGCCGGGCGGCGGCATGTTCGTGATCGACGCCAAGGTGTCGCTGGCCTTCGGCGACGAGGCCGACGGCGACGAGGAGGCCCAGGCCAAGGCCGCCTCCCTGCGCACCGCGGCCAGCATGAAGACCCACGTCCGCCAGCTGTCGTCCAAGGCCTATCAGGACCAGTTCAAACCCAGCCCCGACTTCGTCGCCATGTTCGTGCCCGGCGACGCCTTCCTCGCCGCCGCCCTCGATCACGAGCCAGACCTGATGACCACGGCCATGGCCTCGCGCGTCGTCATCGTCACCCCGACCACCCTGTTCGCCCTGTGCAAGGCTGTCGCCTACGGCTGGCGCGCCGAGGAGCAGGCGCGCAACGCCGAGGACGTCGCGAAACTGGGCAAGGAGCTCTACAAACGCCTGTCGGTCATGGGCGGCCACGCCGCCGCCGTGGGCCGGGCGCTGGATAGCGCCGTCGGCAAATACAACCAGTTCGTCGGCTCGCTGGAGAGCCAGGTCATGGTCTCGGCCCGTCGCTTCGAGGACCTTCAGGTCGACCACGAGGGCAAGGACCTGCCCGAACTGGCCCCCGTGGACCAGTCGCCGCGCACGCTCAGCCGGCCGGAACTGATCGTCACGGACAACCGGGCGGCGGCGCTGCCTGAAGCCTGAAGGCCATGGACAAGGACGCTTGACATCGCGCCGGGGCGGTGTAAAACACCCTTGTCATGTCGAAGGGACGTTTTCCATGAGCAAGAAGTTGACCAGCCTGATGCTTCGAACGCTGATCGGCGTCGGCATCTTCATGGTCGTCCTGTTCGCCGTCGGCGTCGCGGTGGGCTGGCTCGCCGGCCATGGAGCCGTGGACAAGGACCATGCGCTGGTCTGGGTGGTCGGGGCGATCGCCGTCGTCGCCATGGTCGGGGCGATGGTCGTCAGCGTCGCCTGGATGCGCGCCATCGATGAGGCGGCGCGGGAAGCCCACAAGGCCGCCTGGTTCTGGGGCGGTTGCGGCGGCATGTCCCTCGGCGGCGTCTTCCTGATCATGACCTCCCTGCCCCAGTCGGAACAATGGCGCTTCACCGCCTTCGACGGCCGCACCGACCCCGCCGCCTACGCCGCCACGGGCGCCTTCGGAATGATGATGCTGATGGTGGCCGGCTACGCCGTGGTCTGGGCCTGGTGGTGGATGACGCGGATGCGGGACTGAGCATGAAAAACCGCCTCAAGGTTCTTCGCGCCGAGCGGAATTGGAGCCAGGCCGATCTCGCCGACGCCCTCGGCGTCTCGCGCCAGACCGTCAACGCCCTCGAAACCGGCCGCTACGATCCTTCCCTCCCGCTGGCGTTCCGCATCGCCAGGGTGTTCGGCCAACCCATCGAATCCATCTTTTCCGAGGACTGATCCAGTGATCGTTTCCACCCTCAAGACCCGCGCCGCCCATCTGGCCCGAACCGCCCTCGGGGCCGCGCTCGGTCTCGGTCTCGCCGGCGCCGTGATCTTCCAGCCCATGCAGGCCTTCGCACAGGCCGCCGAAGCCGCCCCCGCCGCCGCTGCCCGCGTCGTGCCCCAGGCCGCCGGCGCCGGACCGGCGCTGTGGGCCATCCGCGACGCCGACTCGACCATCTACCTGTTCGGAACCGTCCACGTGCTGCGCCCCACCACGGCCTGGGGTTCGGCCAGGGTCGACGCCGCCTTCGCCGGCGCGGACGACATCTGGTTCGAGATTTCCAATCCCGACGACCAGGCGTCCATCATCCCCCTGATCCAGCAGCACGGCGTCTCTCCTGACCGTCCCCTGTCCAGCCTGCTGACGGCCGAAGAGCTGACCGACCTGAACGCCGCCGCCGCCGGGGCCGGTCTGACCGCCGCCCAGATGGACATTTTCCGCCCCTGGCTGGCCGGTCTGACCCTCTCTGTCGCGCCCCTGATCAAGGCCGGCTACGATCCCCAGTCGGGCGTCGAGATGATCCTCAAGGCCCGGGCCGACGATATCGGGATTCCGGTGCACGGCTTCGAGACCCTCGACAAACAGGTCGGCATCCTGGCCGGCATGTCGGAGGCGGATCAGCTGTCGTTCCTTCGCTCGACGCTGGAAGCTTATGACGACGCCACAACGGAACTGGACGCCATGGTCGACGCGTGGGCCACGGGCGATATCGCCACTCTGGAAAGGGTTTCGGTCGAAGAGATGAAGGCCGAATCTCCGGCCGTCTATCAGGCCCTGCTGGTCCAGCGGAACACCGACTGGGCGGGCCAGATCCAGACACTGCTGGCCAGTTCAGGCACGGCCTTCATCGCCGTCGGCGCGGCCCACCTCGTGGGCGACGACAGCGTGCAGGAAATCCTCAAGGACCGGGGCGTCGCCGTCACCCGCGAGGAATAGGGCGGCGGCTGGAGCGGGCGGCGGGAATCGAACCCGCACGAAAAGCTTGGGAAGCTTTCAGGCTACCACTACATCACGCCCGCGGAGCCGCCGCAGCCTTAGGGCCAACGGCGGACCGCATCAAGCTCAGTCAGCGCGATAGACCACGACCCCGTCGACCACCGTCAGCGTCGCCTTGCCCTTGGGGATGTCGGCGAAGGGCGCGGTCATCAGGTCGACGTCGAACGCCGTCAGATCGGCTCGCTTGCCGACCTCGATCGTGCCCAGCTCGGCCTCGCGGAAGCTGGCCCAGGCCGGCCACAGGGTGAACATCTTCAGGGCTGTGGCGCGGTCCACGGCCTCGTTCGGACGCCAGTCGGGCCCTTGATGGCCTTCCAGATCGGCGCGGGCGACGGCGGCGTAGAACTCGATCAGGGGCGCGCCCCGCTCGACCGGCGCATCCGAGCCGCCCACCACGATCACGCCCAGATCGACCAGGCTATGCCAGGCGTAGGCCCCGTCCAGCCGCGCGTCGCCGAGCCGGGCGGGCGCGAAATACAGATCGCCGATGGCGTGGCTGGGTTGCATCGAGGCGATGATCGGCAGGTCCCTGAACCAGTGATAGTCGGCCGGCCGCAGGATCTGCGCGTGCTCGATGCGCCAGCGCACGTCGGCGCCATTCGGACGATCCGCCGGAGCCACGCCGGCCAGCGCCTGCTGGTACCATTCCGCCACCGAGGCATTCCCCCTGTCCCCGATGGCGTGGGTCGCGATCTGGATGCCGCCCCTCAGCGCCGCCTGGTACAGGGGCACGATCTCCTGCTCGGAAATCTGCATCAGACCGGTGGTGTCAGGCCGGTCGGCATAGGGCTCGAACAGGGCGGCTCCGCGCGAACCCAGCGCGCCATCGGCGTAGTATTTGATGGCCCGCGTGATGATCCGGCCGTCGGCGACGCTGCGCGGCCCGCCGGCGATCAGCTCGGCCGCGCCGTCGGGCGTGATGCTGTTGTAGATACGCAGCGGCGCCTCCCCGTCCGCCGCCATGTCTTCCAGCAGGGGGATGTCCTTCCACGGCGCGCTCATGAAGTGGACGCCGGTCCAGCCATAGGCGGCCTCGACGCGGAAGCCGGCGCGATAGGCGTCGCGCAGGGCGGCCGGATCGGCCTGGGGCAGCAAGCCGGCGACCAGCTGTTCGGCGGCGTCGACCAGCAGCCCTGTCGGCTTGCCATCCGGCCCCTTGAGGATTTCGCCGCCCGACGGAGCGACCGTCGAGGCGTCGACGCCCGCGGCGGCGAGGGCCGCGGTGGAGGCGACCACCGCATGTCCATCGGCCCGGCCCAGCAGCACGATCCGGCCCGGCGCGGCGGCGTCCAGATCGGCGGCGGTCAGAAAGCGGGCCTCTGGCCAGCGGGTCTCGATCCAGCCGCGCCCGACGATGGGGCCCTCCGGATGCGCGGCCGCCCAGGCCGACAGCCGGGCCATGGCGTCGGCGACCGAGGCCGACCCTTCGAGATTCAGGGTGAGCTCGCGCCAGCCGATGCCGTCCAGATGGGCATGGCCGTCCGTGAAGCCCGGAAACAGGAATGCGCCCTTCAGGTCGAGCGTTTCCGCATATTCGACCTCGGGCACGCCGGACTCCGGACCGACATAGGCGATGCGGCCGTCCTGGACGAGGACGACTTCCGCCGTCGGCCGCTCGGCGACGCCGGTGTAGATGGTGCCGCCCCGAATGAGCAGTTCCTGCGCGCCCGCGCTCGAGGCGGCTGAACCGAGCAGCAGAGCGATGGCGGCGATGCGGATCATGAGAGGGCTCCGGTTGAGGCGACCGGAGGGGTGGAGCCGAAAGCCGCTGGCGTCAAGCGGATGTCGGACCCATGTGGGGCGGATGAAACTTTACACCATCGGATACGAGGGCGAGCCGCAGGCCGCCGTGATCGACAGACTGAAGGGCGCCGGCGTGACGGTTCTGGCCGACGTCCGCGCGGTGGCGGCGTCGCGGCGGGCGGGCTTTTCGAAGACGGTGCTCGGCGCAAGCCTGGCCGAAGCCGGGATCGAATACATCCATCTGCGGGACCTCGGCACGCCCAAGGCGGGTCGGGACGCGGCGCGGAAGGGCCGGATCGGCGAGATGCGCGACATCTTCGCCAGCCATATGGAGGAGCCGCCGTCCCGACTGGCCTTCGAACGGCTTCGCGAGATTGCAAAGGACCGGCCGACGGCGCTGCTGTGTTTCGAGGCCGACCACGCCGGCTGTCACCGCGCGGTGCTGGCCGAAAGGCTGGCGAAGGAGGACGGGTTCGAGGTGGTGAACCTCTAGGCCGCAAATCCCCAAAGACCGGCCGCCGTGATCAGGGCGAACAGCCACGACGCCGGAAACCGCCAGGGCGCGATGCCGCCCTTGATCGCCACCCAGATACAGAGCGGCGAGAAGATCGCCGCCATGACAGTCAGGAGCGCCGCAACGTCGCGCGCATCAGGGTGCGCGGCCGCCCAGCCGAACCCGGCGCTCATGACCAGCAGCAGGGCCGAGACGATGTGCCAGCAGTAGTAGTTCAGCCAGAGACTGGCCGGCGTCAGCTCCCGGGAGGCCAGCAGCGGCCGGGCGACGAAGACGCCGCCGACAAAGGTGTGCACTCCGAAGGTGATCAGGGCCAGCACGGAGGCGGTCGCGAGGCCCGGATTGATCGATCCGACGTCCACGATTCCGCTACGCCGCCGCCTTCTGCCTGCCCTCGAAATTGCCATAGAAGGTCTCGCCCTTGGCGGCCATGTCGCGGAGCAGTTGCGGGACCTTGAAACGGTCGCCGTGCTCGGCGGCCAGTTCATCGGCCTTGGCGACGAAGGCCTTGAGGCCCGTCTGGTCGATCAGGGTGATCGGGCCGCCAGTCCAGGGTGCGAAGCCCCAGCCGAGGATGGCGCCCAGATCGGCCTCGCGCGGGTCGTCGATGACGCCCTCTTCCCAGCAGCGCGCGACCTCGACGGCCTGACGGTACAGCAGGCGCGTCTTCAGCTCGGCGACCCGGTCCAGCGCCTCCGGAGTCTCGTCGAAGCCTTCGGTCTTCGTGGTGGGGGCGAGGTCGGCCAGACCCTTCCACAGCGTCTTGGGAGAGCCCTTTTCGGCCGGATAGTCATAGAAGCCCATGCCGTTCTTGCGGCCGAAACGCCCGCCCTCGACCATGGTCGCGACGATGTCCTCGCCCGGGTTGGGGACGTATTTGTCGCCGAGATCGGCGCGGGTCTGTTTGCCGATCTTGTAGGACAGGTCCAGGGCGACGTCGTCATGCATCTCCAGCGGACCGCGCGGCATGCCGGTCATGCGGCCGACGTTGTCGATCAGGGCGGGAGCATAGCCCTCCTTCAGCATCGCCATGCCCTCGGTCAGGAAGGTGGAGAAGCAGCGGCTGGTGTAGAAGCCGCGGCTGTCGTTGACGACGATCGGCGTCTTCTTGATCTTCAGAACGTAATCGAGCGACTTCGCCAGGGCCTCCTGCGAGGTCTTCTCGCCCATGATGATCTCGACCAGCATCATCTTGTCGACCGGCGAGAAGAAGTGGATGCCGATGAAGTCCTCGGGGCGCACCGAGGCCTCGGCCAGACCGGTGATCGGCAGGGTCGAGGTGTTGGAGCCGAAGATGGCGCCGGGCGCCAGCTGCGCCTCGGCCCGCTTCGTGACGTCGGCCTTGATCTCACGGCTTTCGAACACGGCCTCGACCACCAGATCGCTGCCCTTCACATGGGCGTAGTCGGTGGTGGCGGTGACGAGGGCCAGGGTGGCGTCGAACTTCTCCTGGGTCATCTGGCCGCGCGACAGGCGCTTCTTCAGCAGACCCTCGACATGGGCCTTGCCCTTGTCGGCGGCTTCCTGGGTCTGGTCGATCAGAACGGTCTCGATGCCGGCCATGATCTGCACATAGGCGATGCCCGCGCCCATCATGCCGGCGCCCAGAACGGTGACCTTCTTCGGATCGGATTTCGGCACGCCGGCGGGGCGGACGGCGCCCTTGTCGAGCTCCTGCTTGGACAGGAACAGGCTGCGGATCATCGCCTGGGCCTGGGGCGTCATCAGGGTCTTGATGAAGTAGCGCGTCTCGATGCGCAGGGCGGCGTCCATCGGCACCTGCGTGCCCTCATAGACGGCCTTCATCAGATTGGTGGCGGCCGGATAGTTGCCGTAGGTCTGCTTGCGGATCATCGCATTGCCGACGAGGAAATTCTGGATGCCGGCCGGGTGGTACGGGCCGCCGCCGGGAAGCTTGAACGACTTGTCGTCCCACGGCTGGACGGCCTTGCCGCCGCCCTTGATCCAGGCCTTGGCGGCCTCGACCTCTGAGCCCTTGGCCACGACCTCATGGACGAAGCCGGAGCCTTTCGCGTCGTTCGGGCGGAAGGACTTGCCTTCAGTCATGGCCATCATGGCGGCCTGCACGCCGATCAGGCGGGTCAGGCGCTGGGTGCCGCCGCCGCCGGGGAAGAGACCGACCTTGATCTCGGGCAGGCCGAGCTGGATCCTGTTGTCGTCGCCGACCACCCGGTAGTGACAGGCCAGCGTCAGTTCCAGACCGCCGCCGAGGGCCAGGCCGTTGATCGCCGCGGCGACCGGCTTGCCGCAGGTTTCGAGCGCGCGCAGGGCGCCGTTCAGCTTCCAGCCGGCGTCATAGGCTTCCTGCAGCGAACCGCCGGCCAGCATGCCGCCGGCCATGTCGCCCAGGTCGGCGCCGGCGCAGAAGCCCGAGGTCTTGCCCGAGGTCAGGACCGCGCCCTTGATGGCCTCGTCGGTCTTCACCCGTTCGACCCATTCGGGGATTTCCTTCATCACGCCCGAGGTCAGGGTGTTCATCGAACGCCCCGGCACGTCGAAGGTGATCAGGGCGATGCCGTCGGCGTCGACGTCGATCTTGAAGTTTTCCATGCTCGTGATCCTCAGACGCGTTCGATGACGGTGGCGGTGCCCATGCCGCCGCCGATGCACAGGGTGATCAGGGCGGTCGAGCGGTTGGACCGCTCCAGCTCGTCCAGGGCGATGCCGGTGATCATGGCGCCGGTGGCGCCCAGCGGGTGGCCCATGGAGATGCCGCCGCCGTTCACGTTCATCTTCGAATGGTCGATGTCGAGCGCCTGCATGTAGCGCAGCACCACGGCGGCGAAGGCCTCGTTCAACTCCCACAGGTCGATGTCGGCGGGGGTCATGCCCAGCTTGCCCAGCAGTTTGCGGGTCACGAACTCGGGGCCGGTCAGCATGATGGAGGGCTCGGAGCCGACCGAGGCGCCGCCGAGGATTTTCGCGCGCGGCTTCAGGCCCAGGGCCTTGCCGGCTTCCAGAGAACCGATCAGCACGCCGGCCGATCCGTCGACGATGCCCGACGAGTTGCCGGGGGTGTGAACGTGGGTGATGCGTTCGACCTCGGGGTAGCGCTGGCCGATCACGGCGTCGAAGGCCATCTCGCCCATCATGGCGAAGGACGGGTTCAGGGCGCCCAGGGTCTGCATGTCGGTGTTGGGACGGATGGTTTCGTCGCGGTCGAGGATGGTCAGGCCCAGCTGGTCCTTGACCGGCACCACCGATCTGGAAAACCGGCCGTCGGCCCAGGCGGCCGCGGCGCGCTTGTGGCTCTCCATCGAATAGGCGTCGACGTCGTCGCGGCTGAAGCCGTATTTCGAGGCGATCATGTCGGCCGAGACGCCCTGGGGCACGAAATACGTCGGGAAGGCCGAGGAGGGGTCGACGGGCCAGGCGCCGCCGTCCGAACCCATGGGCACGCGGCTCATCGCCTCGACGCCGCCGCCGACTGCGAACTCGGCCTCGCCGGACTTCACCTTGGCGGTGGCCATGTTCACGGCCTCCAAACCCGAGGCGCAGAAGCGATTGACCTGGACGCCGGCGGTAGTCTGGGCCCAGCCGGCGGAGAGGACGGCGGTGCGGGCGATGTCGGCGCCGAGCTCGCCCACGGGGGTGACGCAGCCGAGGATGACGTCGTCCACCTTCGAGGTGTCCAGATCATTGCGGTCGCGCAGGGCTTCCAGCACCTGGGTGGCGAGGCTGAGACCCGTGATCTCGTGCAGGGACCCGTCCTTCTTGCCCTTGCCGCGCGGGGTTCGCACCGCATCGTAGATATAGGCGTCGGCCATGGGAGTCGGTCTCCAATAAGGACGGATCAAGCGTGGACGCCAGAAAACCTACGTTTACGTCAACGTCAAGTTTTTTCGCGACATGAACTCCGAACTGTCCGTGACCCCAAAAACTTGTGGGACAGTTTCGGACAGTTCGGACAATTCGCCCGCCGACCAATGCACTCTAGCAGGGCGATGCATCAGAATCGGCCGTCAGGCCGGCGTGTGGCAGACGGCCTCTATGTTGAACCCGTTCGGGTCGAGGACGAAGGCGGCGTAGTAGGTCGCGCCGTAGTTTTCACGGACGCCCGGCCCGCCGTTGTCGCGGCCGCCGGCCGCCAGCGCGGCGGCGTGGAAGGCGTCGACCTGGGCGCGGGTTTCGGCGCGGAAGGCGACGTGGTTGGCCTCGCCCGGCCGATCCTTGTCGGCGATGACGAACTCGGGCTCGCCGATTCCGAACATGACGACCGTCGCCTCGCCGTCCTTCTCCTCGGCCACGATCCGGATGCCGAGCGGGGCGAGGGCTGCGGCGTAGAAGGCGCGGGACCGCGTGATGTCCATGACGTCGAGGGCGAGGTGATCGATCACCGTGAGGTTCCTTCGCTGATCCCGCAGCTGCTCGCGAATGAACGCAAAACTGGCTGAAACGAGCCCGCTGTGTCCGGTTCCCGACGCCCGAAAGGGCCAATTCGCGAGAACGACTCTCAGCTAGGGTATCCTCGGGAACACCAGCCTTCTCCACGCCTTAAGCGGCCAGATACACCCGCTGTCAGGAGGACACATCATGGCCCAGACCTACGAAGAAATGGACGCAATCGCGATGCTGAAGGCCGACCACCGAAAGGTGGAGGAAATCTTCGCGGCGTTCGAGAAGGCGACTTCGAAGGCGAAGAAGCAGGCGCTGGCCGAACAGGCCTGTCTCGAGCTGAAGGTCCACACCGTGATCGAGGAGGAGGTCTTCTACCCGGCCTGCCGCGGCAAGATCGAAGACGACCTGCTGAACGAGGCCTATGTCGAGCACGACGGCGCCAAGCTGCTGATCAACGACATCGAGGCCGGCGGTCCGGAAGAGGATTTCTACGACGCCAAGGTCAAGGTTCTGTCGGAGATGATCGAGCACCACGTCGAGGAAGAGGAGATGCGGTCCGAGGGCATGTTCGCCCAGGCGCGCGCGGCCGGTCTCGACATGGACGCCCTCGCCGACGCCATGCGCGCCCGCAAGGCGACCGCCATGGAGGAGTTCCAGGCCGGCAAGCCCGCCGTGACCCTGACGCTGGAAGGCGACGACACCGAAAAGGCGATGATGGATTCGCCCATGGGTGAAGACGCCCGCTAGAGATGGAGACACGGAACGGCGCGCAGGCCGGAACGCTATGTGCCCACCTGACCGAGGAAGCTCCATGCGCCGTTCCGTTTTTCTGACCCTGATCTGCCTCCTGCCAGCGGCGTCGGCCTGCGCCGACAGCTATGCGCCCCAGACGCCGCGGGCTCCTTATGTCGAGCCGGCGTCCCAGTCGGCGCGGCAGGTTGTGCCGATCGCCCCGCCCCGCAGCTCGCGACCTTCGGATCAGATCGAGACACGGCTGCTTCAGGCCCACAACGGCGAGCGGCGCCGCGTCGGTTCGCCGCCGCTGGCGTGGAGCGATGAGCTGGAGGCCGAGGCGCGAGTCTGGGTGCAGGAGCTGACCGCCAGTGGCCGTTTCGCGCACGATCCGTCCGCGCACGGCCACGGCGAGAACCTATGGATGGGCTGGGGCGGGCGCGACTTCACACCGGAAGACATGGTCGGCGACTGGATCGCCAAGAAGGCCCGGTACCGCCCCGGCGTCTTCCCGAACGTCAGCCGGACCGGCAACTGGATCGACGTGGGCCACTACACCCAGGTGGTCTGGAGCGGGACGACACATGTCGGCTGCGCCGTTGCCACCCGGGACGATCGTTCCGTGCTGGCCTGTCGCTATGCGCCGCCGGGCAATATCGACGGCCAGCGGGCCTTCTAGCCGACGTAGCCGGCCTGCATCAGTTCGGCGATGTGGATGATGGCGAGGGGCCGGTCGTCCTCGACCACCAACAGGGTGGCGATCTTGTTCTGGGTCATCAGGTCGACGGCGTCGCTCATGCGGGCGTCGGGGCCGATGACCTTGGGCTTTGCGCTCATGACGTCGGCGGCGGTCAGGCCGTTGAGATCGCGCGAAAAGGCCCGTCGGATGTCGCCATCGGTGACGATCCCGGCCAGGGTCCCGTCAGCGGCCAGCACGGCCGCCGCGCCCTTGCGGCCCTCGGTGATGGCCGAGACGACCTCGGCGAAGGCCGCGGTGAGGGGCACGGTCGCGGGCGCCGGCGGCCGGTCGCCCATCCAGTCGCGCACGCTCTGCAGGCTCATGCCCAGCTTGCCGCCGGGGTGGTGCAGGCCAAAGGCCTCGGCGGTGAAGCCGCGCCGGTCCATCAGCACCATGGCCAGGGCGTCTCCGAGTGCGAGCGTCATCAAGGTCGAGGTGGTGGGCGCCAGGCCGTTGGGGCAGGCCTCGGCGACCTGCGGCATGGTCAGGCAGACCGCCGACGAGCGGCCGAGGAAGCTGTTGGGCCGCTGGGTCAGGCCGATGACGGGAATGCCCTCGCGCTGGCAATAGATCAGCGGATCGCGCAGTTCGCGGCTCTCGCCGGAGTTGGAGATGGCCAGCAGGGTGACGTCCTTGCGCAGCATGCCCAGGTCGCCGTGGCTCATCTCGGCCGGGTGGACGAAGAAGGCGTTGGTGCCGGTGGAGGCCAGCGTCGCGGCGATCTTGCCGCCGATATGGCCCGACTTGCCCATGCCGGTGACCACCAGATAGCCGGGGCGGGACAGGATGATCTCGCAGGCGCGGGCGATGCTGTCGTCCAGACCGCTCTCCAGCGCCTGAAGCGCGGCGATGTTCAGCCGGATCACCTCGCGCGCTCTGGCGGTCATGGCGGCGGGGTCGGCGGAGAGGGTTTCGGCGGCGTCGGTCATCGGCGGGAATTGGCCCATCCGGGACGGATTCACAACGTCCGGCGCTCGGGCGCGTAATGCTGCGATGCGAAGAAAAGCTTCGCCTTGAGACAACCAACCGGGCTGTTGCGCGTTTGGCAGCCCATGGGGACGTCGCAACAGACCAACGCCGCGCAAACGGCCGCCGGCGCCATGCCGCGCCTTCCTGAACCGCCCGGGCGCCTGAACCAGCCTGCGCTGTTCCTCGATCTGGACGGCGTGCTGGCGCCGCTGGCGCCCACGCCCGACGCCGTCGTTCCGGACGCCCGGCGCACCGCTGTGCTGCGCCGGCTGGCCGAGCGGCTGCAGGGTCGGGTAGCGATCATCAGCGGCCGGACCATCGCCGAGATTGACCGTATCGCCGAAAGCGCCGCCGCCTCGGCGTCCGGCGTGCACGGGCTGGAGCGGAGACGCGCCGACGGCTCGGTGGATCGCGCGGAACCCGATCCGGCGGTGAGGGCGGCGGTCGCCGCCTTTCACGGTTTCGCCCGCACCCGGCCCGGCCTGATCGTCGAGGACAAGACGGTGTCGGCGGGTCTTCATTTTCGCCAGGCGCAGGGCGAGGCCGATGCGGTCGCGGCTCTGGCCGAGCGTCTGGCCGGCGAGACGGGGCTGACCCTGCAACCCGGCAATCTGGTGGTGGAGCTAAAAACTCCGGGCACGGACAAGGGCACGGCGCTGACGGCCTTCATGGCGGAGGCCCCGTTCAAGGGTTCTACGCCGGTGATGCTGGGCGACGATCTGACGGACGAGCACGGGTTCGAGGCGGCACAGGCCCTTGGCGGCTTCGGCATACTGGTCGGGCCGCCGCGCGGGACCGCGGCCCGCTACGGCCTGCCCGATGTGGATGCGGTGCTGGCCTGGCTGGACAGCGTCGAGGAGACCGCATGAGCCCCAATCTGGATCTCGCACCCGTCGGCAACTGCTCGATCAGCGCCCTGATCGACCGCAACGGCCGCTATGTCTGGGCCTGCGCCCCGCGCGTGGATGGAGACCCGGTGTTCTCCGCCCTGATGGACGGCTTCGATCCGGACCACGGCTTCTGGGACGTCGAACTGGAAGGGCCGGCGACGGTCGAACAGGCCTATGTCCGCAACACCCCGGTCCTGCGCACGGTGCTGACGGCCGAGGACGGCGCCTCGGTCGAGATCATCGATTTCGCTCCCCGCCATCCCAAGCACAGCCGCACCTATCGGCCGCTGGCGTTCGGCCGGATCATCCGGCCGCTGAGCGGGTCGCCGCGGATTCGCGTGCGCCTGCGTCCGTCCGCCGACTGGGGCGCGCGCCGGGCCGAACGCACCAGCGGATCCAACCATATCCGCTATCTGTGCACGGACGTGACGTTCCGGCTGACCACCGATTGTCCGGTGTCCCACGTCCTGAATGAGCGGACCTTCCGACTGGAACGACCGCACGCCTTCTTCTTCGGTCCGGACGAAGGCTACGATCAGGACGTGGGGCCCGGTGTATCCGCCGCCCTGGACCGCACCATCGCCTATTGGCAGGACTGGGTTCGGACCCTCTATCTCCCGCTGGATTGGCAGGAGGCGGTGATCCGTGCGGCGATCACCCTCAAGCTCTGCGCCTATGAGGAGACCGGCGCGATCGTCGCCGCCCTGACCACATCAGTGCCCGAGTTTCCCGAGAGCGGCCGCAACTGGGACTATCGCTACTGCTGGATTCGCGACGCCTATTATGTGGTCCGGGCGCTGAACCGGCTGGGCGCGGTCGACCTGCTGGAAAACTACCTCGGCTATCTGCGCAATCTGGTCGACGCCTCGGGCGGCGGGCACGTCCAGCCCGTCTACGGCGTCGGGCTCGAGGAAGACATCGACGAACGGATCACCGAAACCGTCGAAGGCTATCGGGGCATGAAGCCGGTCCGGATCGGCAATCAGGCGCGCGAACACCTTCAGCACGACGTCTACGGACAGATCGTCCTGCCGCTGGTCCAGGCCTTCTACGACCAACGGCTGCTGCGTCCCGGCACGATCGACGACTTTCACGCCCTGGAGAAGGTCGGCGATCGCGCCTTCGCCATGCACGACCAGGTCGACGCCGGCCTGTGGGAATTCCGGACCATCGCCCGGGTCCACACCTATTCCTCGGTCATGTGCTGGGCCGCCTGTGACCGTCTGGCCAAGGCGGCGGATCATATGGGGCTGGGCGAACGCGCCGCCTTCTGGCGCGAACGCGCCAGTATCATCCGCGAGCGGATCGAGCGGGAAGCCTTCGTCGAGGACGAGGGCCGGTTCGCCGCCAGCTTCGGCAACCGCGAGCTGGACGCCTCCCTGCTGCAAATGACCGACCTCGGCTTCCTGGATCCGCGCGATCCGCGTCAGGTCGCGACCTTCGACGCCATCGAGCGCGAGCTGAAGAAGGGTCCCTACCTGTTCCGCTATGTCGAGCCCGACGATTTTGGCGAGCCTGAGACGGCGTTCAACTTCTGCACCTTCTGGTTCATCGAGGCCCTGCACCAGAACGGCCGCGACGCCGAGGCCCGCGAGATCTTCGAGGAGATGCTGAGCCGCCGCACCCACGCGGGCCTGCTGTCCGAGGATCTGTCGCTGGGCGACAAGGAGTTGTGGGGCAATTATCCGCAGACCTATTCGCTGGTCGGCATCATCAACTGCGCCGTGCTGCTCAGCCGTTCGTGGACGGACGCGCGATGAAATCCGGTCGCGAACCAGGGGCGTGCAGAATCGTTGACCGGACATGAGCCGGCTGATCATCGTTTCCAACCGCGTGTCCGCGTCAAAGGACCCTGCCGCCGGCTCGGCGGGCGGCCTGGCCATGGCGCTGTCGGCGGCCCTGAGGAAATACGACGGCCTGTGGTTCGGCTGGTCCGGCGAAACGGTCGAGCATTTCACCGGCGAGCTGAAGATGGAGGACCGGGCGGGCGTCACCGTCGCCCTGGTCGATCTGGAAGCCCAGGATGTCGACGAATATTACAACGGCTACGCCAACAAGACGCTGTGGCCTCTGTTCCACCATCGGGTCGACCTGACCGCCTATGAGCGGTCCTATGGGGAGGGCTATGAGCGGACCAACGCCCGGTTCGCCGAGGTGCTGGCCCCGCTGATCCAGCCCGATGACATCATCTGGATCCACGACTACCACATGATCCCGCTGGCCCGGGACCTGCGCCGCCTGGGAATCCGCAACCGCATCGGCTTCTTCCTGCACACGCCGTGGCCGGTGCGGCAGCTACTGGTCACCCTGCCGCATCATCGACGGCTGGTTGAGGCGATGTTCGACTATGACCTCATCGGCTTCCAGACCCGCGAATGGCTGGACCTGTTCCGCGACTATGTCGCGGCCGAGCCTGGCGTGCATGGCAAGCTGTTGCCCAATGACGCGCTGGAGGCCTTCGACAAGACGGTCCAGACCGGTGTCTTCCCCATCGGCATCGATGTCGACGGGTTCATTGCGGCCCGCAACTCTCCGCTGGGCAATCGCACCTACGACCGGATGGCGGCGTCGGCCGCGTTCCGGTCGCTGATCGTCGGCGTCGACCGGCTCGACTATTCCAAGGGGCTCGAGGAGCGGCTGCTGGGCTATGAGCAGTTCCTTGAGACCAATCCGGACATGCGTTCGGAAGTCCTGCTTCTGCAGGTCACGCCGATTTCCCGGGACGAGGTCGATTCCTACCAGGATATCCGTGGCCGGCTGGACGCCCTGGCTGGCCGGATCAACGGCGCCTACGCCGAGATGGACTGGCAGCCGATCCGCTATCTCAACCGCACCTATCGCCGCGACCAGCTGGCGGGCATCTATCGCGCCGCGCGGGTCGGACTGGTGACGCCGCTGCGCGACGGCATGAACCTGGTGGCCAAGGAATATGTCGCGGCCCAGAATCCGGATGATCCCGGCGTGCTGGTCCTGTCGCGCTTCGCCGGCGCGGCCGAACAGATGGGCGAGGCGTTGCTGGTCAATCCGTTCAGCCGCGAGGAGCTGTCCGACGCCATCAAACGCGCCCTGACCATGCCGTTGGAAGAGCGCAAACGGAAATGGGAGTGCCTGATGCAGGTGGTGCGTGACACCGACGTGGGAGTCTGGCGCGACGACTTCGTCTCGACCCTGCGGGCCATCGAACGTCCGGCGGACGGCGGCGACCACCCGGCCGCCGCCCCCTCCGATCAGGCGGCCTGAACGGCTCCAGGCAGGACACCGTCCTTCGCCATGGCGCGGGCATTGGCGGGCCGGTTCAGCGCCCGCTCCAGATAGCCGTCGATAAGGGCGCTCTCGGGAACGTACTCCCGGCCCCAGGCGAGAGCCGAGGCGATCATGACGTCCACCGCAGTGAACCGGTCGCCCATCAGATAGCGTCCGGTGGCCAGGGCGGTCATCAGACGCGCGACGGCGGCGTCGTAGCGGGCCTTGGCGTTGGGGTCGGTCTCGGCCGCGCCGCTGATCTTCCCCCAGAAGGCCGGCTCCATCTCGCCCGCCGTCCACGCCAGCCAGGTCAGGTAGTCCGCACGATCCGGCGAGCCGACCGGCGCACCCAGGTTCGCGTCAGGGTGCAGGTCGGTCAGATAGAGGGCGATGGCGGCTGATTCCGTCACCAACGCCTCGTCGTGGAGCAGGGCCGGGACCTTTCCGTCCGGGTGCAGATTGGCGGGATCGCGGGCGCCTGTCAGGGTCATGGCGCGGAAGATGTCGACGTATCGGATGTCGTAGTCGGCGCCGATCTCCTCCAGCAGCCAGACGATACGGCCCGAACGCGACTGGGGAGCGTGGAACAGGGTGAGCATGAGCTGTCTCCTTCCTTGTGGCGCTGTCGCTCGGCGCGCCGCGCCTCGCTGCTTGAGCGCATATGGGCGCTGCCGCTCGCGACATGGTCGCTTGCTGTCGAGCGCGCCGGCAGCCCCTCGCCGCCGACAGGGATTGACTACTGCCACCCTGCTGACAGCATGCTGTCAGCAGTCGTCATCCATGGTGGACGAATGAGACGCGCCGACCGACTGTTCCAGATCATCCAGGTGCTGCGCCGGTCCTCGAAACCGGTCACGGCCGACGCCATCGCGACCGAGCTCGAGACGTCGAAACGCTCCATCTATCGCGACATCGCCACGTTGACGGGTCAGCGGGTGCCGATCCGGGGTGAAGCGGGCATCGGCTATGTGCTGGACGGGGGCTTCGACATGCCGCCCCTGATGCTGACCTCGGATGAGGTTGAAGCGGCGGTGCTGGGCGCCCAATGGGTGGCGGGGCGGGGCGATCCGGCACTGGCCCGGGCCGCCCGCGACCTGATCGCCAAGATCGCGGCGACGGTGCCCGAAAAACTTCGGCCGGTCCTGCTGGAGCCCGCCGTCGCCAGCGCCCCGGTCTGGAAACACGAGGTCGAGACTCTGGACATGTCCCGGGTCCGCGCCTGGATCCACGCGGGCCGCAAGCTGCGGCTCCACTATGCGGACGAGCAGGGCAACGAAACCCTGCGCGTGATATGGCCGTGTCTGGTCGGCTATCGCGAAACCAAACGACTGCTGGTCGGCTGGTGCGAAACCCGGGACGACTTCCGCACCTTCCGCACCGATCGCGTGGTGGAGGCCGACTTCCTCGACGACCGCTATCCGGGCCGGCCGGCTGTGCTGCGCGGCAAATGGTACGCCAGGGTCGCGGCCGAACGCGCCGCATGGGAGGCGGCGGGCTGCCCCCCGCCTCAGTAGATTTCGAACAGACCAGCAGCCCCCATGCCGCCGCCGACGCACATGGTGACGACGCCGTATTTCGCGCCGCGCCGCCTGCCCTCGATCAGGACGTGGCCGGTCATCCGGGCGCCCGACATGCCATAGGGGTGGCCGATCGAGATGGCGCCGCCCGAGACGTTGAGCCGGTCGTTGGGAATGCCCAGCCGGTCGCGGCAGTAAAGCACCTGCACGGCGAAAGCCTCGTTCAGCTCCCAGATGCCGATGTCGTCGACCGTCAGGCCATGGCGCTTGAGCAGTTTTGGCACGGCGAAGACCGGGCCGATGCCCATTTCGTCCGGCTCGCAGCCGACCACGGCCATGCCGCGATAGGCGCCCAGCGGCTGCAGACCGTGACGCACCGCCTCGCCCGCCTCCATGATGACGCAGGCCGAGGCCCCGTCCGACAGCTGTGACGCATTACCCGCGGTGATGAACTCGCCCTGCTGGATTTCCTCGCCCGAGCCGAACACCGGCTTCAGCGACTTCAGGCCCTCGAGCGTCGTGTCGGCGCGGTTGCCCTCGTCTTTCGAGAGGGTGACTTCCTTTTTCGAGGTCTCGCCGGTCGCCTTGTCGACGACCAGCATGGTCGAGGTCATCGGCACGATCTCGGCGTCCAGCCGGCCCTCTGCCTGGGCCTGCGCCGTCCGCTGTTGGGACTGCAGGGCGTATTCGTCCTGGGCGTCGCGACTGATGTTGTAGCGGCGCGACACGACCTCGGCCGTCTCCAGCATCGACATATAGATGTGCGGCGCCAGCTTCAGCAGATCCGCGTCCTTGCCGCGGTAAAGGTTCATATTCTGGTTCTGGACCAGGGAGATGGACTCCAGTCCGCCGCCCACCACGACCTTCTGCTGGTCGAAGATCACCTGTTTGGCCGCCGTGGCGATGCCCATCAGGCCCGAGGCGCACTGGCGGTCCAGGCTCATGCCCGCCGTGGTGACTGGCAGGCCGGCTGCCAGGGCGATCTGGCGCGCGACGTTGGGCGCCGTCGAGCCCTGCTGCAGGGCCGCGCCCATGACGACGTCCTCGATCTCGGCCGGGTCGACGCCGGCCCGGGCCACGGCGTGACGCACTGCATGCGCGCCCAACTGCTGCGCCTGGGTGTCGTTGAACGCGCCGCGATAGGCGCGGCCGATCGGCGTACGGGCGGTGGAGACGATGACGGCTTCGCGCATGGCGGACTTTCCCCGAGATAGTTTTGTTTCAGAACCTACTTATGCGCGGCTTGCGCCTTCGACAACTCGATCATGCCCTGGGCCGCGCCCATTTCGGGGACGATCTCGCCGGTGCGGTCCGAGATTTCGGCGAAGCGGGCGGCCACCTGCTCGGCGGCGTCGTCGCCGACGGCGCGGATGCCCTGGGTCAGGGTCACATAGGCGCGCTCGAAGCCGCCGGCTCCGGCCGTCAGGATGCAACGGCTCGGTGCGTCCTCGCTGACCAGATACAGCAGGCCCGGCGAAACCGTATCCGGACCCAGCAGGTCCAGCGGCAGGCGGGCGCCCAGATCCTCGGTCATGCGCGTATGGGCCGTCGGAGCCAGACAGTTGACCCGGATGTCGTTCTTCGCCCCTTCGATCGACAGGGTCTGCATCAGGCCGACCAGCGCCATCTTGGCCGCGCCGTAGTTGGACTGACCGAAATTCCCGTACAGGCCCGAAGACGAGGTGGTCATGACGATGCGGCCGTAGTTCTGCTCGCGCATGATGTCCCACACCGCCCTGGTGCAGTTGACCGCGCCCATGAGGTGCACCTCCATGACGAAGCGGAAATCGTCCAGATCCATCTTGGCGAAGGTCTTGTCGCGCAGCACGCCGGCGTTGTTGACCAGGATGTCGACCCGGCCCCATTCGGCCATCGCCGCCTGAACCATCGCCTCGACGGCGGCGAAGTCGGTGACCGAAGCCGCATTGGCGATCGCCTCGCCGCCCATGGCCCGGATTTCCGCTACGACCGATTCGGCCGCCGTCGCCGAGCCGCCTGAACCGTCGCGCGCGCCGCCCAGGTCGTTGACCACCACTTTTGCGCCGCGTTTCGCCAGGGCGAGGGCGTGCTCGCGCCCGAGGCCGCCGCCGGCTCCGGTGACAATGGCCACCCGGCCCTCAAATCCAATCGCCATATCGCGCTCCTTGTGCTGGAATACTGTCTGCAGGCGTGTCGTTTCGGGAAAGGCCTGCGTCAATGTGTTGAAACGGCGCCACAGTCGCCGCATTCGTAGCCAAAATCGGGAACCACGACCGTACATTGCCGTTCGGCCTCGTGAGCGTCCCGTATACATTGGGACTTCGGGCAAACAACGAGCATGAGGGATATGATGAAGGTGAAACTTCTCGCCAGCGTCGCGACGGCGGGGCTGCTTG
>NZ_JARKMV010000007.1:0-1223 GCF_037626195.1 Brevundimonas sp. BR2-1
CCCCACAAAGCAAGAACCCCCGGCCCTCTTTCGAGGACCGGGGGCTGCTTTTTGTCTGGCCTGCCGGCCTTCGGCCTGCTTGAGGCCGAAGGCTGGCCGATCGGCCTTCCGGTTTTAGCGGAAGTTGATGCCGATGGTGGCGCGACGGTTGAGGGGCTCGCGCACGCCGTCGGCGGTCGGGCGGGCCAGGGCGGTTTCGCCCTTGCCGTCCAGCGAGATCACGCCGCCGTTGACGCCCTGGGCGACCAGCGCGTCCGCAACGGTGCGGGCGCGGCGGTTGGACAGGCCGACGTTATAGGCGGCCGAGCCCGAGGTGTCGGCGTGGCCGACGACCAGCACGCGGGTCGGACGGCCCGACTTGGCGTAGTTGGCGGCCTGGGTGACCACCGACGAGGCTTCGGCCGTGAGGTCCGAACGATCCCAGTCGAAATACACCACGAACTCACGCGCGGCCGGAACTGCCGGAGGCGGCGGCGGCGGCGGGGGAGGCGGCGGCGGGGGCGGCGGGGGCGGAGGCGGCGGCGGCGGCGGCACATAGGCCGGCTCGTCGGCGCCGAACGCATAGCGCAGGCCCAGGGTCACGGTGTGGCTTTCGTCATAACGGCCCTGGAAGGGACCCATGTCGGCAGCGGCCGTCGAGGCGAAGGTGTCGAACTCGATGTTCGAGACCAGATAGCGGTAGGTCAGGTCCAGATGGGCCCGGTCGCTGATCGCCCAGGCCAGGCCGGCGATGCCTTGCGCCGCCAGCTGGGCGGAGCTGTCGTCCGCGCCCAGACCGATGGTCCGGTCGTTGAAGCTGGTGCCCACGAAGCTGGTGTCGACGCGGTTCACGCCGGCGCCCAGGCCGATGAACGGACGCAGGGCGTCGCCTTCGCTGCCGAAGTCGAACAGCACGTTCACCATCAGGGTGGCGGCCTTGAACTCGCCGTCCGGAGCCACGCAGGGACCCGTCGACACGTTGCAGATCGCCGCCGGATTGCCGCCCGGACCCGGACGATCCATCATCTCGATGTCGTTCTGGCGATAGCCGCCTTCCAGCTCCACGCGCCAGTTCTGGTCGAACCGGTAGCCCAGACGCGCAAACGCGGCCCAGTCGCCCTCGGTCCCGATGTTGAACGCGGCCGGTCCCGTCTGGGAGACCGTCTCTACGTCGCCCAACGTGTGGTAGCCCGCGTCAATCGCGCCATACCAGCCGTTCGGCTCAGCCGCCGCCGCGCCGGCTG